>CAVYJM010000008.1:0-72663 GCA_963768855.1 uncultured Thermoplasmata archaeon | reverse complement strand
GTTCCCATGCGGCACTCGGATAGCAGGGCGCTAGGCTTGAATGAAGGTCTGCGAACGGCTTGCGACACTCCATCTCCACGCACAAGACGCCCTTGAACCCCAAGATTAGCGTTGTTCTGCCTGAATGGTGAAGGGTGCCGTCAGAGGCAACCATGAGATCTGCCTTCAGCAACGACTTTTTGTCTTTCAGGATTGAGGCCAGGTTTGGGCTCCCAATCTCCTCTTCTCCTTCGAAGAGATACTTGACGTTTAGGGGGAGATCATTGCGGACATCGTAGGCCAAGGCAGCGCCGAGGATCATCCCGAGAAGTTGGCCCTTGTCATCTGCGCAGCCTCTCCCATAGATTCTCCCATCCTGCAAGGTCAGCTCGAAGGGCGGCGATGTCCAGTCAGCGACAGGATCAGCCGGCTGGACGTCGTAGTGGCCGTGGAATAGCACCGTAGGACAATCGTGCTTGACCGGTGACTGACCATACACGGCCGGAAGACCAGGAGTCTGCAGGATTTGGCCATTGAATCCTTTCTCCGATAGCAGCTGGGAAAGCCACTTCGCTGCTGCCTCTGTCGCAGCTCGGTCTCGGGCGATGCTAGGGATTGCCACGAAAGACTTGAGGAGTGACAGACTCGAGCCATGGGATTCCTGCGTCTTGGTGTCCACGCTCTCATTCAGACGGTTATCCCGAATGCCGCCATGGTGCTGCTGTCGGGTCAAGGAAATGGAACCTCCTCGCCCCGACCTGTGCGGATTGCTGCATCATAGATGTGCTTTGCCGCCGCAACGTCTTCGATTGCGAGTCCGAGGGAGCGGAAGAGAGTGATTTCCTCCGCTGCCTGCCTTCCAGGTTTGAGTCCCGTGATGAGCTCGCTCAGTTCGGCGTAGATCCTGTCGGTTGTCAAAGCGCCTATCTTAATCGAGGCGAGGAAATCCTGGGCCTCCGCGAGGATGGATTCCATGTTGTCGACGACAATCTTGTTCGCCCTGTTGTGCGTCGTGGCATCAATCTCGGCAGCTGGCCCCGAACCGATGACATTGAGATGGGCTCCCTCTTGAATCCAGGAGCCTTCTATGACCGGGGTGCGAGATCCAGTTGCGATGGTCACTATGTCTGAGTCTTTCACAACATCTTTAGCATCTGGCCTGACTTCGGCTTTCAGGTCATATTCCGTTGCGGCCCAACTTACCAGCTCCTTTGCCGCTCCCGCAACCTTATCATATACTAGGATTCCCTCTATCGATCGAACCTCGCGAATGGCAGCGACATGCGCCCTTCCCTGGGCCCCCGCGCCGATAAATCCCGCCACTTTCGCGTTCCTTCGGGCGAGGTATTCCGTCGCGATGGCGCTAACTGCCGCCGTCCTCGTTGTCGTTAGCGGGCCCGCGTCCATGAGCGCGAGGGTCCGGCCCGTGGTTGCTTCAAAGAGCAGCATTGATCCGAGAATCGTTGGTAGGGAGAATTTCGCAGGGTTATCCGCGAACAAGGCGATTGCCTTCATTCCCAAGGCATCCATAGTTTCCACATACGCCGGCATGAAGGCCACTGACCCTCGGAATCGATCAGCCTTGACGAAGGTCCTTGGCGGCATCGACACGGCTTTGTGGGCTAGCGCCTCGAATGCAGTGCGCATGAGTTTACGCGCATCGCTGGGTGTCAAGAGATCCTTCACGTCATCTCGTCGAAGAATCCTCATGAGCACTGGATGGTCATCACGGATTCAAGCCTTTTGTCGGCATTGGCCGGAGGAGAGTTGAAGTAAGGACGTCCGATTCCCTATGTGGGCCACGCGTCGCGTGGTCTATGCGGGGGGTCCGTAATGGCCGACCGTTCTGGACAAGAGCCGATTGCGATTCGCTGTGGAACCCTTCTGGACTGCACAGGTTCTCAACCGAGAAACGATCAAGTGGTGCTGGTCAGTGGAGGCCGAATCGTGGCCGTCGGAGACGAGTCCGCGGTCGACCTGCCAAAGAATGTTCGATGGATTGACGGCAGCGAGCAGGTCCTAATGCCCGGTCTGATTGACGTCCATACCCACCTCATGGGGGTGCGAAGCTGGAATCCAATGAGCTGGATGGTCGACTTCTCCTCGAATCTTGGGATGGTCCGTGCTGTAACGGATGTCAAATCCTATCTGGATGCTGGGTACACTACTATTCAAGATGTTGGTAGCCGAGCGGCGATTACGCTAAGAGATGCGGTGAGGGAGGGAAGCATTGTCGGCCCCCGCATCCGAGCCGCAGGTCGACTCATCAGCCAGACCGCGGGTCACGGGGACATGTTCATGTTCTTGCCTGCCGAAATCGCGAATGACATCGGCATTGGCTGTGTCGCTGACGGACCGGACCAATGCCGGTGGGCTGCGAGACGCCAGATTCGCGATGGTGCGGACTTGCTCAAGATTTGCACCACCGGCGGTATGCTCTCCGAGAAGGACGAGTCCACACATTGGCACTACACGATAGAAGAAATCGAGGCGGTTACCGAAGAAGCACACAAGACCGGTCGCATCGTCTGTTCCCATTCGTCGGCCTGGAAGGGAGTTGAAAATGCAATCGAAGGCGGCGTTGACGTGGTATTCCACGGATACTGGCAAGATGGCAAGATTCGCAGGATGTTCATCGACAACGACATCGTTTTCAACCCCACGCTGGCCATTGTCGGTTTCATGGCCGAGTATGGCGAGAAGATAGGGATTACCGATTACGCGACCCGCAAGGCCAGGGAAGCCCGCGAGGTACAGCTCGACAACTTCAAAGAATGCCTCAAGGCGGGGATCCAGATTGCGCACGGAAGCGACTTCATGGGCTGCACGATGGTGGAACAGGGTACGAATGCGAAAGAGATTGTCGCCATGGCGGAAGCAGGGATGACGCCCATGCAGGCCATTCTGGCCACCACGAAGGTAGCATCAAAGGGGGTCGACATGGAGGGGAAGATAGGGACAGTCGAAGTCGGGAAATACGCAGACCTCTTGCTCGTCCGGGAGAACCCTCTTCACAACTTGCGCTCAATGCTGGACCGTGAGAACATCGCAATGGTGATGAAGGAAGGACGCGTGTTCGTAGATCGCGGAGTCCACTGGGAATCCAAGGAGAAAGGTCGCAAGCCCGCCCCGCGCCGGGGGACAAGGCGCGCCTGAGTCCTCCGTTCATCCATCTCCGTGGATACGAGGCTTCCACGAATCGTGCATTCACGGGTTGCACTCTCTCCCAGGCCGGCCCATGATTTGAATGTGACCTCCAGGGGCATCGTTCGCTCACGGTTTCTGTGTCAGGCGGGCTCGAAGCAGTGACGTTCCATCGACATCCACGCGTCTCTGGGCAGGGTCAACGACAACCCCATATGTCTCCCTCGCCTGGGTCTCTGTTAGAAACCCGTCTAGGACGTCATCGAGCACTAGAGCAGGATCCCTGCTGAGTGGAGGGCCCCAACCGCCTCCGGTGGCGGTCACAAGTCGTACAAGATCCCCTTTCTCCAGGGGGAAGCGCGCAACTTTCCCGCGAATCTCATGCGGTCCCCGTCGGAGGAAGAGCTCGGCCCGGTTGCGGGTACCTGGAAGGCCACCCTGAACACCCCAAGGGGGGTACTTGAACCGACCGAATGTTCCAGTGAGGGTGGCTCCTAGGCTTCTGATTCTATAATCGCGAACGAGCCCGTTGCCTCCGCGGAACTTGCCGTGTCCGCCTTCCTCCAGATTGTAGCTGTACTGTTCAACCAGGACCGGATACCGTTGCTCGCACACCTCAACGGGGATTATGAAAGTGTCCCCGTCGCTGCTTGCTACAAGGCCGCGCTCACCATCTCGGTCGTGTCTGGCGCCCCAACCACCAGCTTGTGGCTCTACCAGAATGAACTGCTTTCGACTATCGTCTTGTTCTCCGGCCAAGATGATGCCGCACGTGCTCAGGAAGTGTCCAGCACTTAGTCTGTTCGGAACGTAGGGCGCGAGCGCCTTCCATACCAGGTCTTCCGCGAAAATCATGCTATCCCAGTATATGGACGTTGGAGCTGGGCGTGTGGCGTTGAAGATGGAGCCTTGTGGGGCGATAACTCTCAGCGGCCGGAAGTAGCCGTCATTCATCGCCGAGTGTGGATTGGTGACGCCGAGAAAGACTTTTCTCGCAGAACAAGTCGTTGCGGGCAGCGTGCAGTTCACGGGCCCCCTAGTCTGTCGGTCACTGCCTGAGTAGTCGACCACAAATTCGCCATCGGTGATCGTCACCTTTACCCTAACGTGGATCGGATCGTCCGTCAATCCGTCGCTATCGATCCAGTCCTCCGCCTCGAAGACCCCTTTGGGCAGCCTGATCATCTCCTGCCGAGCAAGTCGCTCGCCATAGTCGAGGTACCATGTCATTGCATCTCGCACAACCGCGACGCCGTGTTTGCGACATAGTTCCGCCACGCGACGGGCTGCGACCCTGAGGGACGCTGCCTGTGCATACAGGTCACCGAGGGTCATTTCAGGCATTCTGACATTCGCACGTATGAGTTCGATGAGTGCAGTATTCAGGTTCCCGGCATCGTAAAGCTTGATGGAAGGGAACTGCAAGCCTTCTTGGTAGACTTCCGTCGCATCCGTTGTCCAACTCCCTGGACTCTTGCCTCCTACTTCCGTCCAATGCGCCTTGTTCGACGAAAAGGCAACGAGCTCCCCTTCGAAGAAGATCGGCATACACATCGAGACATCAGACAGGTGGGTGCCGCTTGTGTACGGTATGTTCGTGAGGAACGTGTCGCCATCTCCAAGCGGATCAGTTGCGCTCCGTGCCAAGGCCTCCGCGACGTTGAAGGACAGCAATCCAATAAAACCAGGTACCCCGTGGGAGAGGGCAACAAGCTCAGCTTTCGGAGTGGTTAGCCCACAAGCATAGTCGAGGACCTCGTAGATGATAGAGGACTTACTCGTTCGGCCCAGAGCGACGAAGCATTCTTCAGCCGCCGCTAGAAGCCCTTCCTTTACGATTTCACGGGTAAACACGTCGCTCTTGATGTGTTCAACCTCCACCGGGGGTGTTGATTCTGAGATTCCCGTATTCGTCCAACTCAAATTCCTGGCCCGGATAAACGACAGTGGTCGAAGCTGGCTCTTCAACAATTGCGGGTCCTTTCGCTCTCGCGCGGGTTGGCAACTTGTCCCGTTCATACACGGTGCTTGTGTGAACACCGAAGTCATCAAAATCCACATCACGGGTTCCCTTGACAGCCGTCTTGAGACTCCGGTTTGCGCCGTCGTGGAGCTTCATCAGGGGCTTTCGCACACTCCCGAAGGCGACAAGTCGAATGTTAACCACTTCTGCCTCGTCCCCAAGATGAAAACTGTAGTACATCTCGTGCAGCTCATCGAAACGATTCCTGATGTTCTTCACGTCGCACTCGCCCAGCAACCCTGGGGACACGGGCACCTGTACCGTATGCTCCTGGCCTTCATATCGTACGTCAACAAACCGGCGAAAGACAGTCATTTCTTTTCCGATTTCCTCCGTCGATAACTGGTCCAACGCTTCTTGTTCCATTTGACGGAAGGTTGCATTCAGCGTGTCCAGATTCCGAGGTGACAGGTCAAGCAGCCGGGTATTGACGTAATCATGCCGGAGGTCGGTCATCAGCATCCCCCATGCTGAGAAGTGTGCTGGAGCCTTCGGGATTAGAACAGTCTTCACCCCAAGTTGGGTCGCGAGATACCCCGCGTGGAGACCACCGGCGCCCCCCATCGCTATCATTACGAATTCGCGTGGGTCATGCCCTCTCTGGACAGAGACCATCCGGAGGGCATTCACCATGCTACTATTTGCGATTCGAATTACTCCCAGTGCTGTCTCGCGGACGGTGAGGCCCAGCTGGTTCGCGAGCTTGCCCAAAGCCCGGCTTGACTCCTGTGGGTCGAGTTTAATCTCTCCGCCAAGAAAGTAGTCGGGGTTGATCCGGCCGGCCAAGACTTGCGCGTCGGTCAAAGTTGGCTCGGTGCCCCCCTTCGAGTAGCAGGCCGGTCCTGGGTCCGCCCCAGCACTCACTGGGCCCACCTTGAGTGCACCACCTGAATCGATCCATGCAATGCTCCCTCCGCCCGCCCCTATTTCCACGATATCCACGACTGGAATCTTGATCGGGTAACCGGCGCTGTATGGCCCCGCTTCGATGCGGTAGTCGGTCTTGATCCTGACTTCTCCACCTTCGATCAAGGATGCCTTCGCGGTAGTTCCACCAATGTCCAGGGAAATGACATTCAGACAACCGATTGCCCTGCCGACAAAGGCCGCGCCAATGACTCCACCGACCGGCCCCGATTCGACCAGGTGCACCGGACCGCGTTTGGCACTTTCAAAAGTCGTGACTCCCCCATTGGACTGCATTGCATGTTCAACTGCGTGCAGCCCTCGCAGTGTAAGTGCACGCTCGAGGGAGCTGAGATACTTGGCTGCAATCGGTTGCACGTATGCGTTCAGGACTGCAGTGCTTGTTCGCTCAAATTCGCGCCACTCCCTGGTCAGCGCGTGGCTGAGTGTCACAGACGCCTCGGGGTACTCTTCTCTAATAATCTCCTCTGTGCGTTTCTCGTGCAGAGGGTTTAGATAGCTGTGTAGATAGCAGACCGCAATCGAAGCAATCCCCTCATGCTTGCACTGCTTCGTTGCTCGTCGGACACCCTCTTCGTCGAGGGCCCGAACGACGCAGCCTTCGCAGTCAAGTCGTTCATCGACCTCGAATCGATAGCGGCGTGCGATGAAAGGCCTCGGCTTTGTGTAATGATAGCTGTAGAGGTCCGGTCGGTTGGCCCGACCTATTTCGAGAACATCACGAAACCCCTTCGTCGTCAGGAGTGCGGTTGGGCTGCCTTTCCGTTCCGTGAGGGCGTTGATGATGACGGTCGATCCGTGGACGAACCGACGCACATCGAGCAGGTTGATGCCGCTCTTGCTCAGGACATTCAGAACGCCGTTAGCGAAGTCAGACGGAGTTGTGGAGTCCTTGGCAAGACTCAAGTCGCCGGTCGCTTCCTCCACACCCACGAGATCGGTGAAGGTGCCGCCAATGTCTACGGCGATACGGTACGACACGGTCGGTCCTCACTGACAGCGCGAATCTCGCGGGTCTCCGGTTCCATAGTGGGTTCTCCTCCGAACCGCGCGGACCGCTTGCGTATAGCCGAGCTCCTGATGAGAACAATGAGGCGGCATTGGCCGGCTGGCATCTTGTGCTGCTCGGGTGGTCTTCCACGTCCGCATTTCCGGAGGGGCCGACTGCGACAGTTGACACCGAAGTTGACCGACAGTCGTGTTGTGTTTGACAGCACGGTGCAATCCGCACCGAACGCGGCGCCCTAGCCCTCGATGGTTCGGTACCAGATGATCCCAGGGAGCAATCTCCAGTCTTGGTTCACCCCCGATAATGCGCTCTTCTCAATAGGGCATCCACTGCAAGACGCAACGGGGGTCGTTTATTGCGCCGCGCGGTGCTAATCGACTGAAACCCGTGGTTGCGTGCGCCTGGCGTCATCGAATTAGCTTCCCCGGACCCGCCGGTCAACCGACACGTACGGGACATCAAATCCGAAGTGTTTGGGGCCGAACAGCGCAACACCGCGCTTTGTCCGCCATATGTCGTGCGCTTTGATGCCAAAGACCACGACTTCCCGTCCCGGTCGGAAATCCACATCTCTAACCCGACGGTAAGGCCCGACGTCCATGTCGGGAAAAGAGGTCAGGCCATCTGCGGTAGCTCGGTCGATTACGCAAATCGAGTCGGGGCTTGTCACAACGACCTTCGAGTCCACCCACGCGAGATTGTATTCCGTCTTCTGGAAGATTCGACAGACTTTACCCGCGTCGGGACCCATGCCTTCCAGCAAAATCTCTCCGAACATGAAACCCCCTCGCTCATTTCGGTCGTACGAGGTTACACGTCCTTCGAAAATCTTGATTCCACCTGCAGCATCAATGCATGGAGGCACCGGATCCCTTCCTTCCTCTCGAGCACCGGCGATGGCCTGGCCAACCTTCAGCGCCCTGGTCATCGTTCCGGGTACGAATGCGCCTCGGACCTTCGCTCCAGTTGTCGGGCAAGTCACCATGACGCTCCACCCGCCACACTCGACAGCCACTGCTCGGCCCACTTGCTCGGTACGTTCATTACTCTGGGTGGAATCCACCGCCACCTGGTCGCCGTATGCGGACAGTATTACAGCGGGCGCGAGCTTCAGACGCTTGACGTTGAGGGTGGTAGTCGTCCATTCCGGAATTGCCCGTCCGGCGCAATCGCCATCCAGGCACACACGGTTTCGCACGGCGGACAGGTAGAGCGGAAGTCCCCAAAGAACCGGTCCGAGGTTTACCGCGAGCAGCTTGTCGAATCGAGTGTGAGTGCGCTGCTCGAACGCGTCAAACGCTCCTCGAGCCATTGCAGGCAAGAGCTTCGTGGGAGGTGCAATCTGGGGTACACGCTTGAGCCGTTCTCGTGCCTCCGGGGTGCTACCAGCTCCGATTCCACCTGGGACGCATACCTTGTCGCGTGGTCGGAGGTCCTTCAAGGAAGCCACCCGGACGACGAGGTTTCTGCGCTCGATTTCTTTCAAGAAAGGCTCGGCCCACTCGATCTCGCCGCCGCCACCACAAGCCAGGACTCTTCCTCCGACAAAGACGCATCTGAGGTCCGAAACGTTCATAGTTTGCACGGTATCACCCGGTCTGACCATACTTCAGGCTCTTCCCCCTGGGACGTGAATTTGAGTGGAAACCCCCGAGTCTTCGGGCACATTCGCGCAGCGTAACCCCGCTCTTACAAAATGAGAAGCGGACCTTATTGCGACCTCGCCGTGGATTCGAATAGAAAGACCGCCCAGGCACCGTCGCGATTCCGACGGAATCGAGGAGTCTCAGCGCAAAGTCCTTGTCATCGCAAGCTGCGATGTCTGAAAAATCGGCCAGTACATAGAAGGCCCCTTCAGGATTGTGGAATTTGAATCCGCATGCGCGAAGTGCGTCACAGAGTATTCGGCGTTTGACAGCGTATGTTCTCGCGACGCGCTCACACCGTGCCTCTTGATCGCGAAGTGCGCAGGCAATGGCCCACTGAAATGGGGTCGGGGCCGCCAAAGTGAGGTAGTCGTGTATCCTCCGAACACCCTTCACGATTTCGTCGGGGCCAGCCACATAGCCGACGCGCCATCCTGTTGCAGAGTAAGTCTTGGAGAATGAGCCGATTGTTAGGGTTCTTCTACCCATTTCCTCAACCGAGCCTAGACTCAGGTGGCTGGTTCCATCATACGTGAAGCACTCATAGGTTTCGTCAGAAATCGCTGTCAGATCATAGTCAATGCACAGGTCGGCAAGGAGTCGTAATTCGTCGAGTCTGTACACCTTGCCATTTGGATTTTGTGGTGAGTTGATGATGATGGCTTTCGTTCGGGGCCCAATTGCCTCTTTGATGGATTCCTCGGGCAACCACCAGTTGTCCCGCTGTGGAATACAGGCGGGAATCCCGCCCGCCATGAGAACACATGGGACAAAATCCTCGTAGGACGGTTCGAACACGACTACTTCTTTGGCCGGATCTACGACTGCAAGAATGGCGCAAGCAAGAGCCTCGGTGGCGCCACAGGTGATGACGAGTCCCGTCCGTGGGTCCACGTCTACGTGATTGAAACAATCAAGCTTTTGGGCCAATGCATCTTGGAGCTCCGGCAGGCCACCCGATGGCGAGTACTGGTTGGAACCGTCACGAATGGCGTCAGTCGCTGCCCTCCGAAGCGCCGTGGGAGTGGGTTCATCGGGGTACCCCCTTGCCAAATTGATGCCTCCACATTGGTCGCAAAGCTCGGTCATTTCTCGGATCATAGAATCTGCGAGCGAACTCGCTCTGCGAGAAATTGGCGAGCCAGCTGCGGCGTGGCCGATGGCCATCGCATACCCGATCTTCTGAGGTTGACTAGACGTTTTGGTCGGCGAATGCCAGCCGGCCAATGCCGCCTCATTGTTCTTATCAGGAGCTCGGCTATACGCAAGCGGTCCGCGCGGTTCGGAGGAGAACCCACTATGGAACCGGTTCCATCGGGGCGTACAGAGGTAGTGACAGAAGAAGCGAAAGAGGTCCAGCCTACCCCGCCTAAGAAAGGCAGCCGACGCTGGATCATGGTGGCCGTTGTTGTGATAGCCCTTGTCCTGGTGGTCGCGGGCACATGGTACTACTTGAATCTGCCCAAGGCGGGAACGGGGACTCCTCCGATTACCGTCGCGTCTGCCTCAGCGACAACCACCTATCCGAATACTCCGATACAATTCGACGCCACGAGGTCCTGGGACCTCGACGGAAGTATCACCACATATGCCTGGGACTTCGGAGATGGTACCCAGGGGACTGGAGCCACGACGACGCACAGCTACTCGCTCCACGGCCATTACGTGGTGACACTTCACCTAACGGACAACCTTGGGGCGACGGCAAACAACGATGTATACCTGTCGTACATCGAGATCCTCTCGGTCGATCCGCCACAGGCTACTACCAGCCCACCGGTTGCGGTGATTTACTCCGATGGTAACGCGCGGCCTGTGGGGACGACTGTGTCCTTCGACGCGACGTCCTCATGGCAGTGGACCAGTGTGGCCGGGAATCTAGTGGGCCTCAACGTGCCGGCCTTGTCGTACAGCTGGAGCTTCACCGGGGGCTCGACCAGCGATTCCTCATCGCCAAACCCCACATGGAATTTCACCCAACCGGGAAACTATCCTGTCAAACTGAAAGTGACGAGCTCAACAACCGGGCTGACGGACACCGCCATCAACACCATCAGGATTCTGGAGCCTGAACCTGCATACACCGGAACGGTCCCGAACCCAGACCTCTACACCATGGACCTGCCAAACGAGCCCTCATATCTGGACCCTGCACATGATTATTCATGGCCGACCTTCAACAACTTGTTCGACAACGTCTATGAACATCTCATCACCTATGACCGCGATGACGTGAACACGCTCGTCCCCGTCTTGGCCACAGGGGTCCCCACGATTGCCAATGGTGGAATTAGCCCGGACGGCAGGAACTACACGTTCCACATCAGGCAGGGCGTGCAGTTCCAATGCGGTGGCCAGCTCACCGCCAACGACGTCAAGTACAGTTTCGATCGCTCCACAACTATGAACCTCCCCGACGGGCCAGCTTGGGAGCTTCTGCAAGTTATGAACAATAAGAGCATTGAGGTTGTCGATCAATACACCGTCGTATTCCATCTGACGCGGACGTTTGCGCCCTTCCTAAAACTGCTCACCTTCGGAGGCTTCGGCGTCCTGAGCGAGGCATATGTTACTGGGAACGGCGGATGGGATCCCCGTGTTCCGGGGAGCAACCTCTCCTACGACAACGGGGCGAACGCAACGGGCTGGGGGGGACGGGACGATCCGTTCATGGACTCCCACATGTGCGGGACCGGCCCATACCAATTCAGCGCGTGGCAGCATGGTCAATCCATCACACTTGTACGATTCGATGGCTACTGGCGAAAGCCCGCGTCAATCAAGACTGTTGTCCTAGCCCTCGCGAGTGAATTCAACACACGTCTTCTAGCTCTCCAAGGTGGAACGGCCGATTCGAGCTATTTCCGGCAAGATCTCGCTCAATATGCGACTGTCCGTGCCCTGCGTAGCTCTGGATATACAGTGATCTCGGGGAACCCGTCCCTTTCAGAGACCGCGAAGATACAGCTGAACCAGAACATCAACCTCGCGGAGGTACCCGCAACCGATAACGTGCCCTCGAACTTCTTCCAGGACATCCACGTAAGGCTAGCGTTCAACTACGCGCTCAATAGGACGGCCGTCATTCAGAGCGCGAGAGCAGGTCAGGCCATTGAATCCGTGGGACCATTGCCTCCGATTGTGTTCGGTTACAACGCATCTGTCCCGACCTACGATCTCGATTTGGCGAAGGCCGAACAAGAGCTCAAGCTAGCGATAGCGCCCGGTGGCACCTCGTGGTGGGATAAGGGATTCACCCTGACCGCGATCGATCTCCAGGGCTTTCCGGCTTACACGTCGATCTTGCTCAACCTGAAGGACAACCTTGAATCGATTAACCCCGGAATCCACATCAATGTCCAGGAGCTGGCTCTTTCCGCCTTCTTCAGCAAGTGGACGAGCTGGGGTTATGCCGTGATGTCGACGACCATGTACCCGGAATACGCTGACGCGTACACGTGGTTGGGAGAGGAGTCGTATTCCCAGGCGTTCATCGCGAAGTTCATGGGTGTACCAAACACCCTTGACCCGTTGCTCGACCAAGCACTCAACGCGACGAACCCAGCCGTCCAATCGAAACTCTATGGGGACATCCAATACCGGCTCTACCAGCTGGCTTGGTATGTATGGGTTGACTACACGCTGGCTCTAGACGCAGCTGCACCGTGGGTCCATGGTTACTACTACCAGCCGCTCCGTGCGGCGCCGCTGTTCTACAGCCTATCCAAGGGGTGAACGGACCGAAGGCTCTCTGATCAACGGAGGTGACAAGCCACCAGGTGTCGATTTCCCTTGTCCTCGAGGGGCGGCTTCAAGCGGCGACAGATTTCAACTGCGTACGGACAACGCGGATGAAATCGGCAGCCGGGCGGCGGATTTTCGGCGCTCGGTACATCACCCGACGCCACGGCTCGGGCGGTTTTTCGTTCTGGGTCCGGCCGTGGCACGGCGGCTAGTAGGAGTTCACTGTAAGGATGGAGGGGTTTGGCGAAGAATGGCTCCTTGTCAGCAATCTCTACGATTTCACCAGCGTACATCACAGCAACGCGATCGGCCATGTGGTCGACAACGCTCAAGTCATGTGAGATGAACAAGTAAGAGAGCCCAGCGGATTTCTGCAGCCGACGAAGAAGGTTGAGGATTTGGGCTTGCACGGATACGTCCAGGGCGCTGGTCGGCTCGTCGAGCACAATGAACGTCGGATCCGGGACGAGTGCTCTCGCAAGCCCGATTCGCTGCCTCTGTCCACCGCTGAATTCGTGGGGGAAGCGGAAGAGATCATCTTGCGAAAGCCCCACCTTGTCCAGGACTCCGCCCACCCTGTCCTCCAGCTCGGAGCCACGTGCCAGGTTCAGTGCCACCAGGGGCTCGGCCACAATGTCACGGACAAGCATTCGCGGATCCAAGGACGAGAATGGGTCCTGGAAAACCATCTGGGCCTTGCGTCTCAATCGTTTTAGAGCCGCTGACGATTTTCCCACCCCGTACTTCGTCTGCAATTCCCGAAGACGGGTTTCTGATCCCCGGGTTGTTGATGACCGGTCAATCTCAGCCAACTCGTCTGCAGGAATGTCGAAGTAAATCTCCCCAGAAGTCGGCTCCACTAGATGAAGCAGCAGCCTGCCTACCGTAGTCTTCCCACTCCCACTTTCACCAACAAGTCCCAAGGTGGAGCCCGACTCAATCTCGAGAGAGACATCATCGACCGCATGTATGCTCCGGACGGCCCCTTTACCAAAGCCTCGTCGCCTCATGAAGTGCTTGACTAGTCGTCGAGTCGCCAGTACGTCCCGACTCATGTTGGCTCCCCTGATTCATACAGATGGCAAGCGATGTAGTGCCCCGGCTCCAGCTGAGTCAGTCTTGGGACCTCACTTGCACACTTTTCAAAGGCATGGGCGCAGCGGGTGCGGAACCTGCACCCGCTCGGCGGGTTGACAGGGTCCGGCAGCCTTCCCGGGATGACGACTAGTTCTTCCTTACGTTGACCGGGAATCGGTATGGATTGAATGAGGCCCTTGGTGTATGGGTGTAGTGGGCTCTTGAATATTGACTGCACGTCTGCGATTTCGGCTATCGAGCCGGCGTACATTACCGCAACGCGATCACATTGCTCAGCAACGATGCCGAGATTGTGGGTTATCAGGAGGACGGACATGCCGAGCGCTTGCTTCAAATCAGAGATTAGCTTCAGTATTTGCGCCTGGATGGTCACGTCGAGTGCAGTCGTTGGCTCATCTGCGATGAGAAGTGAGGGACGGCAGGCAAGAGCCATGGCTATCGCCACACGTTGCTGCATTCCCCCACTCAACTCGAAGGGGTAGGAATCTGCCACTTTGTCGGCGTCCGGCATCCGAACGCTATGAATCAGTTCAATGCTGCGCTCTCTTGCTTCATCCTCCAGCCGACCGAGGTAGTCCACAGAAGGCATGCGCTGCAACAACCGAGCAGCCCAGTTGTCTCGAGCGAGAGTCCTGCGGCAGATTCCCCGCAGGTAACTGAGTCTGAGTCTGAACAACCATGATGAGTGCCGATTGCGGAAGTAGGAGTTGCACTCCCTACAGAAGCTGGCTTCTCGACGGACGGGCTTCCTGCAACGAGAACACTCCCATCCATCTTCATTCCAATTGCGCTGAGGGGCGTCCTTCGCGTCTAGCAACTTGATTGTGTTTGCTGCCCGATTCATGACCGCTTGAAGCAGGTCCCCCCTCCTGTGTATCATGAAGGACTCAGCAATCTGGTCTGCGACTTTCAGAACCGGGTCGAGAGAGGTCATAGGATCTTGAAAGACCATCGAAATCACGTTCCCTCGGATCTTGACCAGCTCCGGCTCAGGAAGCGCGAGCAGGTTGGTTCGGAGCAGCTGAGCCGTGTCGTCGGCTCGGGAGTAGTACCAGACGCGTCCCCTGTGCAGTTCTGCCGGGGGTCGGTCCACTAAACCCAGTATGGTCTTGGCTGTCACGCTCTTGCCACAACCAGTCTCGCCGACGAGACCGAGGGTTTCGCCTTCATGCATCTCGAAGGCGACGTCCTCCAGCACTCTGGCCTTGCCACGAATCGTTGGGAAAGTCAAAGTGAGATTCTCCACCTTAAGCAGCAATCTCCCCATACATCAGACTCCTCAACTTCGGGTCAAGTATATCCCGAAGTCCGTCGCCGAGCAAGTTGAATCCGAGCACGAAGATGCTAATCGCCAGACCAGGGAAGACTACCATCCACCAGAATCCTTGCGAGATGTAGTCCCTCCCCTCTGCGATCATGAGTCCCCACTCCGAGTAGCCTGGCGACGCACCGAAGCCGATAAAGCTAAGCCCGGCGGCCACCAAGATAGCTACACCAAGGTCAAGTGAGGCCTGTACCATCAGTGGCGCGACCGAATTCGGAATGATGTGGCGGAGAATAATCCGCCACGACGAAGCCCCCGAGCATCTTGCAGCTTCGATATACTGGCTTTGCTTCGTCACCAGGACTTGACTCCTGAAGATTCGGACATAGGCTGGCCACCAGACGACTATCAACGCAATCATGATATTCTGAATGCTCCTGCCCAGGGCACTCGCGACCGCCATGGCGAGAATTAACCCCGGAATCGCGATGAAGAGGTCCGTAGTGCGCATGATGGCCTCGTCAATCCACCGACCAAAGTAGCCAGCGATGCCCCCCAGCAAGAGGCCAATGAGCAAGGCCGCCCCGACGACGTACAAGGAGATTTGCAGAGAAACGCGGGTCCCCCAGACCAGCCCATAGTAGATGTCGGCACCGTTTACGCCTGTTCCGAGGATGTGCCCGGGCGTTCCTGGTGGCTGAGGCTGCAGCCATGTTCGAGGCCTTTGGTATGGGTCTCCAGGCCCGGGTGGTGCCAGGATGGGCGCGAGGATTGCGACTGCCAGCAACACGACGGCGATAGTTATCCCAATCATTGCAAGCGGATTCTTGCGTAGCAGCTTCAGCATGTCCTGCATTCCTTTCGCTCGTGCTCGGAGGGCTTTAGCATATGAGGCGAGGCGTTGGTTCATGGGCAATCAACCGAGAGAAACGCGCGGATCCAAGTAGGCGTAGGCGATGTCCACCACGAGGTTAATCGTAACGTACACGATACCTGCCAACAGGGCCAGACCCACGACTGCTGCGTGATCGAGTCGAAGGATCGCCGCTGCTGCCCAGAAGCCAAGCCCGGGGTAACTGAAGACGGTCTCAACAAGAACCGAACCACCTAGCAGAAACCCTGCGGATAACCCGATGACTGTGGTGGTGGGGAGCATGGCGTTGCGCATCACATGACGTTGGATCACCTGTTTCGACGTCAACCCTTTGGCCCGGGCGACCTGAACATACTGCTGGCCGAGCACTTCCAGCATCGAGGAGCGCATCATTCGCATGATTATGGCCATTGAGGCATACGAAAGAGCCAGCGCGGGCAGAAGCAGGTGAGTGAGCACGTCAAGGAGGAACGCAGGATCACCATTGAGGATTGCATCGATGATGAGAAAGCGGGTGTAGAGTTTGATATCATGGTTGATAAACAGGGATTGAGTGTATGGGCCCGGCGAGAAAGCGGCAATTCCGAGCGTGCCGAAGAAGAAATATAGCAAGAGGATGCCAAGCCAGAAAACCGGTGTTGACACACCGTACAGCGCAACGACACGAAGTGCATGGTCGCCGGGGCGATTCCGGTGGACCGCTGAGTACTTCCCCGAGGCGATTCCAAAGAGTACCGCGAGTACAAGTGATACCGACGTCAGCTCGATTGTGTTTGGAAAGAAAGCCAGGATTGCAGCGGTTACCGGCAGTCCTGCCGACACAGAGTATCCGAGATCGCCATGGAATGCGTCGCTGAGCCAGTAGAAATACTGAATGTAGAGGGGTTGATCAAGATGGTGGATCTTGATTAACTCTTGAATTGCCGCTGGGGTCAGTCCTTGCGGATTCGTAATGTAGACAGAGACTGGATTCCCGATGGATCTTGTCAGGATGAAAATGATTACGCTGATTCCGAACAACACAGGGATTACTAGGATGATTCTCCTGATCGCGAATCTCAGGAAGCTAGAGATCAAGCCAGTCTCACCCCTGAACCATCCGGTCCACAATGATGGAAGTCATCACTCGAATCCTGCCTCCCTTCTTACCGCTATGGCCGGCCATGGCCGGGTGCTTCAGTGCGATTCTGTCGGCTTGCTGGAAGTGTGCGCACGCCGAGAGTTAGGTCGAGGTTTCCGATCGAGCTCCTCCGGCACGGGTGAGACGCTAAATGGATCTTCCGTTTGGAACGTGTGGGTGATCAGCCTTATTTCAGCAAGCCGGAGATGTTCTTGGAAGGTGGAGCGCGCAGATCCTGCTTCCTTTGCCAGGTCCGAGATTCGGATCTTCCGAGGGTAGCTATAGAAGCCTCGCTTGAAAGCTATCCGAATCGCGTCGAGCTGTTTGGGGGTAAGGATTCCGCTCTCCTCAACGGTGAACAGCATCCGAGGACCCGGTTCGACCTCGCGAATGCCTAACGTCTTGTAGTCACGCTTATTTCGCTTGAGCAGACGGAACAAACGGCGAATGTTGTCTGAAGACGGAGCAAGCATCGTCTGGAGCTCGTATCGGCCTCTGACGATAGCAGGCGGCTGGAAGAGGCAACCTGCCTGGAAGAGCATGTCGGCGGTTGTCTCGTCCGCCTTCTCATACAACATGAACTCGACGTAGTATTGCCAGGTTTTGCCATCAAGCTGAGCTTCGCGCGCTCTGCAGTACTCTAGCTTGTACGGATTGAAATCCAGCAGGTCCAGCTTCCGATTCGTCCGCACAGTCATACTCCCCAGCACCCGATGCGGGTCAACCTTCAACCCCGACCAAAACCTCACATCGCGGACGCGGGGATCTGAAACGAGGTTGGCTCCCCAGCAATCCTTATGCTCTATCGCGATTCGGGCCCAGTGTGTCACGTCCGGCCCCCCCAATGAGAACCTCCATGGGGCTACTTAAGCGCTCCGTAATTCCAACGAGACCGGTGTCTGGAGCGGGATTGTCTCCGAGGACAATCCTCATGGCCCCTGGCCCCGCCGATGGCTTGCACACCCCTTGCCGTTGGGAAGCTTCAGCGGTCATGCGCCTGTGGCGATTCGCCGTTGGACAATTGTGGACCACTTGAGGCGGTCGAGCGTGGCTCGCCTCGGCTCCGCCAGTGCCGTAGTCGCGGGGGGAATGCCCCCCCAGCGCGGCACCTCTCCTCATCCAGGATATTGGGGATCTTCGGTTCGATTAGGCCAGTACAGACCGAACCCGAAGTGAAGACGAAGTCCTACTGCTCGCCAGAGGCCCCGAACAGGCGGGCGAGAATTGCCGTCGGCCTTATGTTTGCGACCACCGCGCTATGCCCACAGCTCTCCTCGCAGGCAATGGCCGCCCCATCCAAAGTTCTAAGGTGCCCCTGCAAGTCGCCCGCTACTCCGACGGTTCCCATGCGACTCGAAGCCGTGGCCCAAGTTTCGCAGTGTGCCAGGGCGAGCATGATTATGGCCAAGAGCAGAAGATCCGTGCTTTCCGCTCTCCGGTTGCTCACCGGTGCTCTGGAAACCTGTCCGACTGGTCTTATCAGGAAGTCTCACGAGTTCCTGATGGAGTCTAGCCGGGAGAGCCTCGCGAGATGCGGAAGATTTGGGCGGACGGAATCCCGTTGCCAACGCTTTCGATGCTACGCCTCTAACTTGCAGCGCAGTGCTGGATCGGCGGGTTGATGTTTCTCGGCGCTCCTGCCCAGGCTCTGTCCTGACCGAGGTTGAACGCGTCTCGAGGCAAATGGCTTGGGCAGACTCTCTGCTGGCGAGGGAAACTGCTTTATGCCGGCCTACCATATCATTCAACTTGAGGGCAGCGTGCGGTCTTTCAAGGTGATTACGGACCCCGAGGCCTTCCAGCTCCTCGCGGACGAAACGCGCAGACGAATCATCTATCTCCTCCGGGCGAAGGAGATGACCGTCGCCCAGATCGCGGAGCAGTTGAAGCTGACGCCTCAAGCCATCTACCACCACATCCGCAAGCTGAAGGACATTGACATGGTAGAGATTGCGCGGGAGAAGCGGGTGGACCACCTCATCGAGACGTACTACCGCGCGACCGCCGAGGTGTTCAACCTCACCCATGGGAAATCCGGGGGCGGAAAAATCCTGAAGCAACAGGTCAGCGAAGCGTTGGGCGCTTTGGGAAGGCTTGGAATCGGAGGAAGCATAGAGCCGTCAGTGGTCACGCGAGTGGTGCAGATAATGCAGACCATGAAAGGGCCCGAGAGCGCTTCCTCGTGGGCGGAGCGAATTGACGCGCTCACGGACGTTGGCCCGTTCGTCAAGCAGGAACTGCTCGAGTACACGTACCTTATGACCGCATCAGAAGCTGAGTTTGAACGATTTCTTGGGCGCATGCGCGAGCTGCGGAAGACCCTACGTTCCACCATGCCAAAGCCAGCTTCGCCACCCAAGAAAGCCTGAGGGAAGCCTTGGCATCATGGGGCGATGAACGTCGGCAGACCGGCGTGTTGCGCTTCCGGGATTTCATTTGCAGCACAACTGGGGATGGGGGACTGGGGCCCATAGTCGGAAGGTTCGTAGTCTTGGTAGCGATGCCCGCCGCGGGTCACTGATGCTGTCTGGTACAGCAATGCGCCAGTTTCAGCAGGGAGCCTCGCTCCCGCCCTGGCAGCTATCGGATAGTGTCGTCGATTCGGGCTTCTACCACACGCCTACTGAGATTCTAGAGGTTCAGCCGCCGACAACTCCCGACCCCGTTGTAGAGGATGATCCCGACTTCCTCCGGGCCATGAGTGCGAAGGACGATTCGACCCGCCAGGTTCAACACCCATCCGGCCCTCAGAGGGATTCATGCCAAGGGGTTTCGCATCCCCCGGAGGGTACGTTGGGAGGCGGCGGGAATCCCGCTCCGCTCTTTCGCCCGGATGTCTCGCAGGCTGAGTCCGCACCTCTGCCGGGAAGGCCGATTCCGGTGTATCCTTTGACCGTGGCAGCATTTCGACCCTCCCCGCGTGTGACTCCTCCTGAACGACTGCTCCAAAGAAGCTTAGGCGGTGACCCTGCGAGGGGCAGGAGTGTCATAGAGGCGCGTTCCGGTTCACGAAGATGGGGAAGGGGGGCGGGTCTCGTGACCCGGCAGCAGGGAACAGGCCGGCGTCGAAGCTTCCCACGCATCGCTAAAATGCCGCCGCACGCGATCTCGAGTCGTCGAGCCGCGAATCCTAAATTCCAGTTGATCGAGCCTCGATTTCTATGGATTGGGTCCAAGTGCCTGCGGATCTGGGCCGCGCCAGGCTGAGTGAGCTTTGACGGATGACAACATGAGAAAGGGAGCCGGGACGCACCTGGCTCATGCTAGGACAGGACATCGGCAAGCGTGGCATCAGCACCTAGTCACTGCCGGCCATTTCCTTGTTCGTTGACCAGGGTTCCGATGATGTAGGGCGAAACCGCGCGAAGGCGAAACATTGGGGGAAGAGAGGAAAGGGAGCCGGGGGTCTCCCGGCTCATGCGGGGACAGGACATCGGTAGGCGTCGGTCTTGAGTTCTGGCAACTACCCGTCCATTGACGCGGATTTGACAGGTATAGAGCAACTCCGCACGACGGCGAACCGCCGGGAAAAGGGGAAAGGGCCGGGTCTTACGAGACCCGGCATGCTGGGACGGGAGCCGAGAGTCCAATCGCGGTCACGGTTTCGCGAAACGCCCGAAATCTGTACCGGACCCTCCATAAGAACGAATCCTGCCCTGGGCGCTCCCGTGGAAAGGAGGAGCATGGCGGCAGCGTCGATCCGGGCCCGGATAACCACCTGAACATGATTAAGCCAACCTCCGCGGCTGACGAGGCTTGAACTCGAGGCGTATTCATGTTCTGCAATCAGTGTGGCGGCCGGATCGCGGACGGATCGGTATTCTGCAACCTGTGTGGCGGGCGGCAAGGCGTCGTCCCGGCGCCGGCACCCGCACCGGGCGTGCCCATGGCCCCCGGCGTTCCGGGCTACCCGGCCCCGCAATCCGTCGCTCCGGTTCAGGCGCCCGCCGCGCCTCCGCCCCTGCCCCAGAGCCTGAAGTGCAACTCGTGCGGCGGCTCGTTGCAGCCCTCCGCAGGGACCGCCCTCGTGGTATGCGAGTACTGCGGAGCGGTAACCGCCATGGCCGCCAGCGGTACGGCCGAGGTGTTCCAGAAGCATTACATGCTCGACAACAAGCTCAACAACGAGAGCGCGATGAACGCCGGAGGACAGTGGCTGAACAAGGGCCTCTTCCGGCGCAAGGTGGCGGAACGGTCCGAGCTGGGCCAGGTCGTCCTGAAGTATGTCCCGTACTGGATCGTGCCCACGTCCGTCGTGGCGGAGTTCTCGGGGACGAAGAACGTGTCGAAGTCGGTCCAGCGGAACGGACAGTGGACAACGATCACGGAGCAGGTGCCCGTTCACGACCGAATCCAGTTCCAGCAGAACATCCCGGTCGTCGCAGTCCGCGGGTACAACCAGTACCAGCCCAAGGAGGGATTCCAGTTCCAGCTCCAGGGCAAGGCGAACTTCGACAAGCGCCAGACCGGCGGCGTCGAGGTCCAGAGCGGTGATGTCTCCGAGGCGGAGGCCAAGGGTCAGGCCGGCTCCTTCGCCCACCAGCTCGCGGAGAAACAGGCCCGTTCCCGCGTGGACAACCTGCAGTCGATCAACGTGAATCCCACGAGCTTCGACGGCGAGCTCGTGCACATCCCCGTCTGGTTCATGCAGTATGCCCACAAGGGGAAGCAGATGTTCATCCTGATCGACGGCTCCACGGGACAGGTCATCAACGGGGAGCGCCCCGCGTTCTCCCTGTGGTAGAGCCCGGGCCGGTGGGCTGCGGCCCTCAGCGCAAGCCGACGACCTTGGAGATGGCCTGGATCAGGTCCGTCGGCAGAATGACCGCGCCGCAGTACGCGCACTTCGCGAGCGCGTCGGGCTTCGTGTCGGGCGTGATCTCGATGGGGCTGTGACATGCCGGGCACGTGTACGTCGCGGTCACGCCCATGGCCCTCAGCTGGCTCACGAGGTCGTTCACGTTCACGTGGATCTGGGTGACGACCTGACGGGCCTTGAGGCGCCGCGTGTCGCCCGCTTCCTTCCACATGCCGACGCTCTCGTAGAGGCGCGCAGCGTCCTCGTGGCGTTCCGCGAGGACGTAGTTCTGGGCCCGGATGCGCACCGCGCGCTGCGCCGCCCGCGGGACGAGCTGATAGCTGCCGATGTACCACGCGCCGCCCGAGGAGGCCATCGTCAGCCCGCGGCCGATGTTGTAGGAGGCGAGGCGGTCGAAGCACTCCCAAGAGCAGATGCGGTGCGCGATCGGGGGACGGCCAGCAACGGGGTAGGTGTGAGCGTAGACGCCCAGGCAGCGCTCGCAGCCGACTTTGCGGCATCCGTCGCAGCTCAGCGGTGCGAGCAGGAACTTGCTGTGGCCGCAGTTCGGGCAGACCGCCATGGATGTCCTCGTTCCGACAAGGACCGGCCTCGGAGGATTGAAAGGTTTCGGTGGATTGCCGCCGGGGAAGGCTTGCGCCGGGCCCTGGGTCAATAATAAAGGAGGCAGCCCGGCGGCGATTGCTCGCCGACAAGCCCGGGCGCCTCGTTGTGGAGGGATGCTTGTACTTGACGGAATGCGGCGCAAGGCTATAGTCCTTTGTAAACGGTTGTCACGAAGTGTGTTTCGCGGCCGCACGGATGCGTCACAATTTGACATCCTCGGCCGTAGTGTGGTTCCAGGCCATTCCCTCCATGGACGGCCGCATCGCGGCAACCTTCATGCCGCCACGCCCGTTCCCCGCGCGAACCGGAACGTGGGCGGGAGACCTGTGGATTCCGACGACATCCTCGACGGCGGCGTCGGCAAGCGACTCGGGAGTGTCGAATTGCCTCGCGAGTCGAGCGGACCGCGGCTCGCGATCCCCCTTGCGGTCTTGCAGGGCGCCACTTCCGGGCCCACGGTCTGGGTCAATGCGGCGCTCCACGGGGACGAGTACCTCGGTCCCGCCACGGTCGTCCGGCTGCTCCGGGAGCTGGACCCGGCCGCCGTCCGGGGGCGCCTGATCCTGACTCCTGCGCTGAACCCCGGTGGAATCCGGGCGATGCAGCGGGAGGATCCGGACCGGCCCGCCGACCTCAACCGCATCTGGGAGCCCGACTCCGAGGGAACCGCGGCCTCACACCTGACCTCGTGGGCGGCGATCGAACTGCTTGGCCGGAGCCAGTTCGTCGTCGACCTTCACAGCGGCGGGAACCGCTTCATGCAGGAGCCATTTACGGCGTACCCGCGGACGGGCCAGCCCGTGGACGATGCGTCCTCGGACTTGGCCAAGGCCTGTGGCCTCCGATACATCTGGGCGCATCAGGGATCGATCCTGGAGGGCGCTCTGATCACGGCCGCGGCGCGGAAGGGCAAACCGGCCGTCCTCATCGAGATGGCGGGAGAAGGGAAGGCCGAGCCCACGTGGATCGATTCCATGGCGGCCGCCGTCCGCGGCGCGCTGGCCCATGTCGGCGTCGTCGCCGGGTCGCCCCGTCTCCTCCCGTCGTACCAGGTGTTCGAGGGATTCACGATCATCCGGAACCGCCGCGAGGGATTGTGGCGTCGCGAGGTCGAGCCCGCCGCCTCGGTCCGAAGCGGCGCGACCCTCGGCCAGGTCACGGACCTCCTGGGGAGGGAGCTTGAGGCGGTCGCGGCGCCAACGAGCGGGGTGGTCGTCGGGATCTGCACGTACGGGTTCGTCCCGGCCAAGGACTACGTCGCCGAGCTGGCCCATGGATTCCGCGACGAGGGGCCGCCCGCCTGAATCGGCCTCAGATGCGGCGGAACGCCTTCTCGAGGAGGCGGACGGTGTACGGTTTCCAGTAGAGCACGTCGAAGAAGGTCGGATCGCCGTCCATGCTTTCGTACTTCCGGCGGATCATCGCGGTCCCGTACCAATAGCAGAACGCGTAGGAGGCCCACGCCCGGTTCCCGGCGTACTTCACGTCGCGCACGGCCTGCTGCCAGTCCACGAGACCGGAGTGCATCGCATAGTGGAGGAGCTCTCGCCGCGGCTCCTCGCGGTGGACCATCCAGGCCAAGTTGACCTCCGTCCCCCAGCGCAGCCGGTTCAGCAGCAGCGTGAGCCGGTCCTCCTTCGTCCGGTCCCAGTGGATGAAGACGAGCCCGTTCTCCGCGAGGCCCTCCTCGACGGGGCCCATCGGGTCCGCGGCCATGCTGACCGCGGCCTCGCGGGGGAAGTCTCCCTGGAGGTACTCGAACTCCCGCGTGGTCTGGTGTACATGGTGGCCCGGGTAGGCCTCGTGGGTCGCCATGTCGCGGAGGGCCGGCCAGGTCCAGGGCAGCGTCGTGTTCAGCTTGACCTGGCTCTGGTATTCCGGGGTGTACAGGCAGTACCCGCTGTTCCGGCTGCGGCGCATGGGCACGAGCCGGACGCGCTCCGTCCGCGGAAGTTCGAAGAGCCGCCGCGACCCCTGGCGCGCTTGGCGCAGGTATTTGTCCATGGTGAGGAGGACCGCATCGGAGGGGACTCGGTGGTCCTTCTCCCAGGCCTCCACGGCCGCGCGCACCTCGTCGTCCCGGGACACGTGGAGCACGCGCCGCACGCGGACCCGCAGGCTCTCGAGCTCCTCCTCCTTGGCGGGGCGGGCCGGGAGCGAGTAGAACTCGCGCACCTGGTGGGGGAGGTCCGGGACGTGCCCCTGGACCATCGCAATCAGCGCCCGGAGCGTCGGCAGGTGGTCCTGGAGCCACTCCCGTCGGAACCCGTTCGGCATGCGCCGGGTCAGCGAAACCAAGCGGCGGTGCGCCTCGTCGACGTCCGGCCACGTCCTCAGCGGCGGCAGCCGCACCGGATCCAGGTCCCAGGGGACGAGGCGGGTGCCGTCCTTCTTGCGGGATCGGCGATCCAGAGAGTAGGCGAGGCGCAGGTACAGCCTCGACGCTTCATCGGGCACCCCTCGCCGAACCACGGGGCGGGGAACGCGGCACAGGTGAAAAGCCTTCCGCGGGGCCTAGAACGGCCACGCGAACTCGGCGACCAGGACGATCGCAGACATGGCGACGCACATCGCGACGACGAGCCAGGGATTGACCTTGATGGCCTTCTCGTCCTCCTGGTCGAAGTAGCGGATGAGGCCCGCCGCGGACTGGAATCCGGAGTCGCGTTTCTTCGGCATGAGACTCGGTCAATCCATGCCCGGGGGGCTATTAAAACGTTTCCCGCGCACCCTCTTCAGAGTACGAGCTTCGCGTAGTAGTGGCCCCCGATGAGCACGAGGGCGACCGCGAAGGCTCCGAGGACGCCGAGGTCCAACGGGAGGCCGTAAATGGAGAGGCCCATGATCTGGAGGGCTTCCTCCACGCGGGCTCGGATCTGGTCGCGCGGGAGGTCGTAGAGGCGCGCGAACACGAGGAGGTTCTCGCACCCCGTGAGGCTGCCGTCGGCGGAGAGGATCTGGGACACGTAGCCGATCGACCGGCGTACATCGGTCGCCCGGTGCACGACGTCGTAGCCCGCGATTCTCGCGCTACCGGAGGTAAGCGGGAGCAGGGTCGTCAGCATCCGAATCACGGTGGTCTTCCCCGCGCCGTTCGGACCGAGCAGCCCGAAGGTCTCGCCGGCTTCGACGCTCAGGGTGAAACGATCCACCGCCGTGAGCTCACCGAAGCGCCGGGTGAGGTTTTCGGTCTCCAGGATCGGCGTGAGTCATCCCTCCGTTCCGTCGGGTGACCGAGGCTTGGGAAGGAACACGGGGCGGAGTCGCCGCATCGCCTCGGCGACCTCGGCACGATCCGAGGGCGCGAGCGCCGTCAGGGCCTCGGCCAGGTGGGCCTGCGCCCCGACTCGGGACGTGCGGACGAGTTCCTTGCCCAGGTTCGTCAGGCGCAGCGTCACCCGGCGCCGGTCCTCCGCCGACTCCTCGCGGCGAACGAGTTCGCGCCTCACAAGCCCGTCGACGAGGCGCGACATCGCGGGGAGGCTGAGTCCCACGCGGTCGGCCACGGCCGACAGGGACGCACCTTCCGTGCGGTTCAGATAGGTCAGGACGCGGAACTGGGGGACGGATACGCCGGGCCCACGGCTGCGGCGCATCTCGACGCGAATGAATTGCATGATCAGGGGGACGGTGTCCAGGACTTCTCCCGCGCACGCCTTGGGGGAGGTTGCTTCCATAGTTGCAGAATACAACTATTGTGTATTTGAAGGTTCTGGCCATAGCGTCGGAGTCTCTCCGACCGGAAACGCCTCCGTTGGGGGTGGCCCCTGGCATCCTGGCTAGCCCCAGGTCTCCTGGGAAATGACTTAATATCGCACCTCCTCCTAACAGGGCGACGGACCGGAGCCTCCTCCATGCCCGAGCCCAACACAGTCTACATCGGCAAGAAGCCCACGATGAACTACGTGCTCGCGGTCGTGACGCAGTTCAACACCGGCAGCGCGGAGGTCATCGTCAGAGCCCGTGGCCGATCCATCGCTCGGGCCGTGGACGTGGCCGAGATCGTACGCAACCGCTTCGTCCCGGGCTCCAAGGTCCGCGACGTCCGCATCGCCACGGAGAGGCTGACGGGGGACGACGGCAAGACGGCCAGCGTGAGCAGCATCGAGATCATTCTGAACCGACCGGCGAACGTCTCAGGCCCACGGCCAGAACCTCCGCACGAGCGCGGCCTTCACAAGGTCGTTGACCAGGAACGCGGCCGCCGCCGAGTACCCCAGCACGGTCAGGATCTCCAGCGGTCCGATGGCATGTAGCTGGAAGAAGCCCAGCGCCGAGATCGCTGCGACCAGCAGGATGTCGAGGAGTACCGCGAGGAGCAGGGGGACGCTCGGCCGGCTCTCCCAGAAGTGGCGACGTTCGCGAAGGATCAGGACATGTAGGACGCCCAGGAACACAAGGAAGTCGAAGACGAAGGTCTGGAGCGCGGGCACGTCTGCGGCGAGGCCGAACAGGCGGTCCCCGAGGAGCAGGAGCCCGAACGACTCCGCGACGATGAGGACCCCGAGGGCCACCGCCACCTTGACGAGCCCCAGGATGTCCCAGGTGTCGGGCGTCTCCGAGTAGCGGACCGTGTCGGTGGCCAGGGACAGCGTGACAAAGTCCGTGACGAAGAGGAAGAGGATCATGCTGAATACGGAGACGACGTACTCTCCGGTGAGGAGGAACGCGAGGACGACGAACACGACGATCTGGAACGTCTTCACGACCTTGTTCAGGATCCACGTGATGATGCGCTGGTAGATCATGCGCCCGGACTTCACGAGGTCGATTGTGCCGGAGAGCCCTTCGTGGGTCAGGACGACGCTCGCCGACTTCTTGGCCACGTCCGTGGCGTTGCTGACCGCGATGCCGACCTCGGCCTGCTTCAGGGCGGGGGCGTCGTTCACCCCGTCGCCCGTCATGCCGACGACGTGGCGGTGCTCCTGGAGGGCCTTCACCACGAGGTACTTGTCCTCCGGGTAGATCTCTGCGAACCCCGCCGACCTTTCGATCGCGCCGAAGTCCCGGCCGGTGCCAAGGCTCGCCTTCACGTCGGCCATGCGCGTGATCTGGTCTCCGAGCCCGACCTCCGATGCCAGTTCGCGGGCGATGGGGAGGGCGTCCCCCGTGAGCATCTTGACCGAGATGCCGAGCCCACGGAGCTCCTGGAGGTAGCGTGCGGAGTCCTCGCGCGGCGGGTCCGCGAGGGCGAGGATGCCGACCGGCGTGGTCTGGTCGAGCGCCGGGCCGATGCTGACCGCGAGCGAACGATATCCCTTCGCGGAGAGCCGCTCGACCTCCTTGACCACCCGGGCCAGGTCCTCCTTCGACGACCCGGGCGCCACGACCGCGTGGATCGCCCCTTTCAGGACGAACAGCTTCGCGCCGTCCTTCTCGATCGCGGCGGCGGTTCGGCGGGTGGCCGGATCGAAGGGGACGAAGGCCCGCTGCACCCAGCCCTGGCCCTCCACGCCGCTGGAGTCTGCCGCCTCGAGGACCGCCAGGTCAATCGGGTCGCGGTTCGCCTCGTGGGAGGCGAGCGCCCCATAGCGGATTACGTCCTCGGCCGAGTACCCGTTCAGCGGCACGGCCTCGACGACGCGGAGCCGGTTGAGCGTGATCGTCCCGGTCTTGTCCGCGCACAGCACGTCCATCGTGGCAGCGTCCTCTCCAGCGCTGAGCCGTGTGATGAGCACGCCCTTCTTCGCGAGCTCCAGGGATCCGAGGGCCATGGAGATCGTGAACATCGTCGGCAGGGCGACGGGAATCGCGGACACGAGCAGGACGACCGCGAGAGGGAGGATCGCGAACACGTCCTGGCCGATGATCGCCGTATACGCGATCGCGACCGCGAGCAGGCTGCCCACCATGACGAGGAGCCACTGGACGACCTTCGAGGTCACTTCCTCCATGTGGAGTTTTGGCTTCGCGATCTGCACGAGCTCGACGGTCTTCCCGAAATACGTCTTGGTCCCCGTGGCGACGACGACGCCGGTCGCCTCGCCGTGGGCGATGGTCGAGCCGGAGACGACGAGCCCTCCGACGCCTTTCTCGACGGCGAGGGACTCGCCCGTCACCGCGGACTGGTCGACCTCCACGGAGCCCACGTGGATCTTCAGGTCGGCCGGGACGAAGTCGCCGGTTCGGATCCGCACCAGGTCGCCGGGCACGAGCTCGCGCGCGGGGACGAGGGACCATTTGCCGTCACGCTTCACCCGTGCGTTGACCTGGAGCTGGCGACGCAGATAGGTGATGGCCGCGCTGGCCCGTTCCTCCTGGTAGAACCCGAGGACGGCGTTCAGGATCAGGAGGCCGAGAACGATGTACGTGTCTCCGAGGTTCCTCAGGAACAAGGTCAGGAGGGCGGTAAGCTCGAGCATCCAGGGTGTCAGACCCCAGAACTTGCGAAGGAATCGCAGGATGGTGCTCTGCTTCCGTTCCGGGACCTCATTGGCGCCGAACGTTTGGAGTCGGCGCGCAACCTCTTCGGCCGCGAGGCCAATCTCCAGATCCGTCGGTGGGACTTGCGGCGGCGCCGAGGGGGGGCTCGGGCTGCTGAGAAGGATGTGGAAGATGGAACGCACCCGGGCCGCCTCGGACGCGCTGAGCAGCCGGCCCCGAATAAACCTTGTTCCTTGGACGCGGGCTCGCGCCGGAGCTCTCTGCGGCATCGATCCGCCGCAAACGCATTCGTGCCTTGCCCTCGTCGCGATGCATGGACATCCTCGTGGCGTTGCTCGTCCTCTCGGTCCGGGCGCCCGTCGCTGGGATTGCTGGCTCCTTCCTCGAGATCGGGGGCGGGATGTTGCCGAATCTCAAACTCGGCGTCATCCTCAGTCCCGTCTTCGGCGTGGGGTGAAGCTTAAGCCCGTCCTCCCCTTGCGGACGACGTGGACGAGGTCCTCGCCGCGGCTCGGGCGGTCGACTGGTCGAAGCTCGGGGAGCGGACGCTCTGCGATGCCTGTCTCGGCCGGCTGTTCGGCAAGCTGGGCCACGGCCACACGAACGAGGAGCGCGGCGCACCCGTCCGCGCCGCGGCACGTCTCCGGACGGGGCCCTGCTGGGTCTGCTCCGGTCTCACCTCCCGCTACGACGCGCTCGCCCGGCTCGTTGCGAAGAAGCTCGAGCTCTGGGAGTTCGACACGTTCCTCATCGGATCCAAGGTCGACCCGGAGGTCCAGGGCCGCGAGGAATCCCTCTGGTCCGACCTCGCCCTGGCGAACCAGGAGGCGTTGAAGTCGGAGATCAACCGCGAGGTGGGCAAGCGGGTCTGCGACCTCGTGAAGAAGGAACCGTCCCTCGCGAACCCGGACATCCTCGCGATCGTGGACACGTCGTTCGACCATGTGGACCTGCACGTGAACCCCCTCTTCCTCCGCGCACGGTACCGCAAGCTGGTCCGAGGAATCCCGCAGACTCGGTGGCCCTGCAACCGCTGTCGCGGGAAGGGCTGCGCGAAGTGCGGCGGCACGGGCAAGATGTACCCCACGAGCGTCGAGGAGGTCCTCGCAACGGAGATCATGCGGGAGTCCGGCGGCACCGGCCACGCCCTCCACGGCATGGGACGGGAGGACATCGACGCCCGGATGCTGGGCTCGGGCCGCCCGTTCGTCCTCGAGATCAAGGAACCCCGGAAGCGGCATCTCGACTTGGCCGGGGCCCGCGACCGTGTGAACGCCTCGGGACAGGTGGAGGTGGACGCCTTCCTGAGCGCGACCCGTGCCGACGTCGTCGCGGTGAAGTCGGACCGCGCGGACAAGACGTATCGGGTCCTGGTCCGCTTCGCCTCCCCGGTGGACGAGGCAAAACTTAAAAAGGAGATGACCATCTTGGAGGCGCAGCCGATCGCGCAGCGCACCCCGACCAGGGTGGTCCATCGGCGGGCGGACACGACGCGGCATCGGTCCATCAAGAGAGCGGAACTCCTCTCGACGGACGGGACCGTGGCGGAACTCCGGGTCACCGCGGAGGCCGGCTCCTACATCAAGGAGCTGGTCCACGGGGACCAGGGGAGAACGAAACCGTCCCTCGCGGACCAACTCGGGGTCGCGTGCGAGGTCCTCGAACTGGACGTCGTGGAGATCCACGACGAGAGGTGACGGAGCATGGTAAAGGCCTCCAAGGGCATCATGGAGAAGACGCGGCAGAAGTACCGCCGCAGCCCCCGCGAGCGCGGGCTCTCCCCGATCACCCGTTCGTTCCAGAGCTTCGAGGTCGGGGACAAGGTCACGATCCTCATCGACTCGAGCATTCAGAAGGGGTGGCCCCACAACCGGTTCCACGGCATGACCGGCACCGTCGTCGGGAAGCGGGGGCGGGCGTACCTGGTGGACGTCCGCTTCGGATCGCGCATCAAGCAGGGCGTGGTCCTCCCGGAGCACCTGCGTCGTGCCTAGGGGGTTGCCAGTGGAAGAGGAATACGTGTCCCTTTCGGAACTCAAGATCATCCTGGAGCGGGAGAAGGCGGCCCGGGGCGACCTGACCTCGGAGCAGCAGTACGCCCTGTCCCACGCCGCCGCATTCGCCCGGATCGCGCCGGAGAAGGTCCCCGCGATGGTCAAGGAACTCATGGAGGTCCCCATGATGTCCCAGGCCAACGCCGCGAAGATCGCGGACGTCCTCCCGACGCACCTCGACGACGTGCGCGCAATCTTTGCCAAGGAACGGTTCGCCCTCTCCAAAGAGGATGCCGAGAAGGTCCTGGAGATCGTCAACAAGTACCGTTGACCGAGGCGATTTCCGTGGAAGACTACGCCCGCATCCTCGACTACTTACCGCAAGGTCATCCCGACCAGTCCAAGTACCACCGCGAGCCCCTCGCCTACGCGTTGGGCGAGGACGAGTTCAAGCTCTTCGAGCTCGTGCCCAAGGAGGGCGCGGACCTGCCCGTCAGCGCGCGGGTGTACATCGGCAAGGAGATCGACCTCCGGAAGGACATCCTCCACGTGAAGCGGCGCGTGGCCTACGGGGAGCTCACCGTCGGCGCGCAGAAGGAGCTCCCGTTCGTCGTCGCGGAGATCGTCAAGGAGAAGGAGCCGCGGTTCATCGATTTCTTCAACAAGGCCCAGGCGATCACGACGCGCTTCCACATGCTCGAGCTCCTGCCCGGGCTCGGCAAGAAGACGATGTGGGCGATCCTCGAGGAGCGCAAGAAGGGCCCCTTCAAGGACTTCGCGGACTTCGACAAGCGGGTGCCGAGCGTCCACCATCCGGAGAAGCTGATCGCGAAGCGGATCGAGATGGAGATCTCGGACCCGACCCAGAAGTACCGCTTGTTCGTCGCGCGTTAGCCGGAGGAGGATGCGGGAGGGAGCTCGGCTGACTCTCCGGCGTCAGGGATTCTGGCTTCTCGTGCTCATGGTCATCGGCCTAGACCTGTGGTGGTCCGCCACGCCGCTCACGTTCGAGTGGTGGTGGATCCCGCTCTTCGTGGTCAACGTGGTGTGCCTCGGCCTGATCTTGCTGCCGCTGATTCGCGGGAAGTCGTGAACCCGGCCTGGGTCAGGCCTTCGCCAGGGAGGCCTCGATCCGGGCGCAGTCCTGGTCCGAGAGGCCAAGCTTCTTCCGGAGCGCTTCGAGCAGCTCGCGGGTGGTCGGAGCGATCGGCCCCTGCTCGACCGCCTCGACCGCGACGGCGCGGTAGATCCCCTCGCGGTTCGCCAGGACCTCCTCCACAACCTGCGTCTCGATACGGTCGCGCTCCTCCCTCGAGATGCCGAGGTGCTCACGGAGCTGCTCGATCAGGAGCCGTTCCGTCGCGGTGACGCGACCGTCCTTCCATGCCGTCATGACGGCCCGCGTGTAGTCCTCCAGGTCCTTCACCCGTTCGTCCATCTCGCGCTTGCGGCGCTCGTCAATCCCGCTCAGGTACTCCAGGTCGAGGGTGTCGACGTTCATCGCCTCGCGCACGATGTCGGCGAAGGTCAGGTGGGCGGAGGTGGCCTTGTCGATCTCCTCCAGCGTCATCGGCTTCGTCTCGTCCTTCAGCTTCACGGGAACGCGGATCGCGGCGAGCCGCTGCTTGATCGCGAGGGCCCGCTCCCAGCCGCGCGGGGCCAGGTAGTACGCGAGCATCCGCTGCTTCTCACCTTCGACGTGCCCCTTTGCCTCGACCAGGTACCCGGCCTTGGCCATCTCGTCGAGGTAGCGCGAGAGATGCTTCCGCTGGATGCCCGCGGCGTAGGCGATCGCCTTCTGGGTAAGGGCCTGCGGCAGGACGAAGCGCTCTTCCATGTGCCGGAAGTCGGTGAGATAGAGGAGGATGCGGTCCTCCGTGTTCAGCGCGAGGAGCGGCTCGGGCACGCCCCGGCAACGCCGCAAGGGGGCCATAAGGGTTCCCGTCGCCCGTTTCGGCACCCCCTCCACCACCTTCATAAAGCCCGCGGGAACTGGGGCGCCTGCGATGATCCCGCTTCCGGCCGTGCAGGCGACGCCGGACTTCAACAACCTGTTCGACGCGGACACGCAGAGGGCCATCGCGGGCGGCCTCTGCATCTCCTGCCGCGGGGCGAAGCTGCTCTGCGGCAAGGCGCGCTGCCCCATCCTCGTACGGTGGGACTTCATGATGCGCACGGCGCCCGCGATCGACCGCTTGGACCTCGAGGGCGCCTCACCTCCCGGCGTGTTCGTCGGGCGGTTCGGATATCCCAAGGTGTTCGTCGGGCCGCTCGTCCCGCCCGTCCACGGAGACACGGAGGTGCTCGACACCCCGGAGTCCTGGATCGGAAAGTCCATGGAGGACATCGTCTCGTTCCGGTCCCAGCTCGTCCGCGGGATGCACCGAGTCCACGTGATGGACGTCGAGACGGGGGGCCGGGTCGTCGACCTGACCCGCGAGCTCGCGCTCTCCGTGGCCTCCGCGGAGATGGAGGTCTCCTTCACGAAGAAGCCGCACGGGCGGATGGTCCTCGACGACAACGTGCAGCCCTTCGGCCCCTCCGCACCCTTGCGCGACGTGGATGTCGGCACGATCAAGGTCGACCCGCGGCTGGACCGCGCCTATTCGGACGGGGACCTCCTGGCCCGCGAGGCGGTCGTCGAGCTGTACCGCGGACAGGTCCCCGTCTCGAAGATCCAGCGCGCCTTCAGCGTGGGAGCCTTCGGGATCAGCAAGAACCGCAAGTTCGTGCCGACGCGGTGGTCGATTACGGCCGTGGACGACACGATCGGCAAGGTCCTCCGGGAGAAGGTCAAGGAGCTCCCGCTCGTCGACACGATCCGCGTCTTCGAGGCGGTGGGCTTCGACGACCGGTTCCTCGTCATCCAGATGCCGCGACCGTGGCGGTACGAGCTGATCGAGGCGTGGTACCCGAGCACGCTGTGGAACCCGCTGGGGCGTGAGGTCGTCATCTTCGGGGACCACGAGGGCTACGAAGGCCGCACGACGTACGCGAGCATCGGCGGCTGCTACTACGCCGCTCGCCTCGCGGTGGCCGAGGCCCTGCTCCGGGAGCGGCGCCAGGCCGCGACGGTCATCCTGCGGGAGACCCACCCCGGGTACATCATGCCCGTCGGCGTCTGGAACGTGCGGGAGCATGTCCGCGACGCGCTGCGCCGGCCTTCGCGGGCCTTCGCGACCCTGGCGGAGACGCTGGCCTACCTGCCGACGCGCCTCGACATCCCCATGGCCCGGTACGTCCGGATCAGCGAGGTCCTGAAGTACGTCCTCCACCAGCGAACGTTCGACGACTTCGTGTCCCTGGTCGACCTCGCCCCGCCGCGTTCTCCAATCCCGTCGCAAAGCTAAAATCGGCCTCGCGAGGGTCCGGGGGAGACGATGGTTTCGCCCAACGAGTTCCCCGAGCGGCCCGTCCCGGCGGTCGACGCGATTGTGTTCCGCGACGATGCCGTCCTCCTCGTGAAGCGGAACGACGAGCCGAGCAAGGGCCTGTGGAGCCCGCCGGGAGGATCCCTGGAGCTCGGGGAGACCGTGGAGCAGGCCGCCGCTCGGGAGACCCTCGAGGAGACCGGGGTGGTCGTGCGGCCGCGCTGCGTGGTGGACATCCGGGACGTGATCGTCCGGGACGTCGCGGGGCGGGTGCGGTGGCACTACGTCCTGTTCGGGGTCCTCTGTGACTACGTCTCTGGCGAGCCCTTCCCCGCGAGCGATGCGGAGAACGCGCGGTTCCTCCCGCTGAAGGAGCTCGGCGAGTACGAGGTCGTGCCGGACGCGCGGGAATCCCTGGAACGCGTGATGCGGCTGAGGTTTCCATGAAGGTCCGCGAGGTCTCCTGCTCGACGGCGCTCTCGCCTTCCTCGCTGCCCGGGCTCGACTATGCGCTCAATCCGTACCGGGGCTGTTCGATCGGGTGCGTCTACTGCTACTCCCCCGCGGTCCTTCGCGAGGTCCGGCCGTGGGGCCGATTCGTCGACGTGAAGCGGAATATCCCGGCGGTCTTGGCACGGGAGCTGAAGCGTAAGCCGAGGGGCGTCGTCGGGATCGGCACGGTGACGGACGGGTACCAGCCGCTGGAGGCGCGGTACCGCCTCACGCGGTACTGCCTGGAACAGCTCGCGCGCTTCGCGTTCCCGGTCAGCATCCAGACGAAGTCGAGCCTCGTGCTGAAGGACCTGGATGTGCTGAACCGCCTGGCGGATGTCGAGGTCGGTGTGACGGTCACCACCCTGGACGACGTGCTTCGACGGCGGTTTGAACCCCTCGCGAGCCCGTCCGAGCGGCGCATCGAGACGCTTCGCCGGCTGAACGACGCCGGAATCCGGACCTGGGCCTTTGTCGGCCCGATTCTGCCCTCCACGACCGAGGCGACCGCGGAGCCGCTCCTGCGTTCGATCGCGGCCACCGGGACGCGCCATGTGATGTTCGACCGCCTCCGGTACCGGCCTGGCGTCGCGGAGCGTGTGGCCCCCGAGGCCCTCGCGACCGGGCTCGAGGACGCGTTCCTCGCGTCCCACGAGGATCCTCGATACTTCGAAGGCGCGGAGGCCAAGCTGATGCGCCTCGGGGAGGCGCTCGGGCTGCGGGTCGAGCCCGCGTTCCCCCACGGGTGGTGACTCAAAGCCTCTTGAGGGACGGAGGTATTCCCCCCTCGTGGCGACGCCCTCCGGGTTTGCGCGAGGACTCCAGCGGGCCCTGGGACTCGAAGCCGTCAAGCTCGAGCAGCCCAGCCGCCGGCCTGGGCCGTCCTGGCTGCTGAACCCCCGCCGTCTGGAGATCGTCCTGACGGCCGCTGCCTACCCCGGGGTCCACCTTCGGTCCGCCTCCCGCCTCCTGCTCTCGCCGCTTCCCTCGCTCCGCTTCCATGTCCAGCGGCTCGCGGGCCATGGGTTGCTGCGGACGCGGCGGCTCGGGAACCGGGTCCTCCTCTTCCTCCCGGGCGCGTTCCCCGCCGCGGCCGAGCCCTTCCTGGCGGTCTGGCAGGACCCGCTCGATCGACGCGTCCTGGAGATCATCCGCGACCACCCGGGACTCCTCCGTTCGACCCTGGGCCGGCAGGTCGTCCCCGATTCGGGCATCCTCGAGAGATCCCTAGCCCGCCTTCGGAAGATCGGCGCGATCCGGATCCGTGAGACTCGCGCGGGCCGCCGATTCCATGTCACGGCGGCCTGGCTGCGCTTCGAGAAGGTCTGCGAGAAGGGGAAGCCCGACCGGCTCCAAGCCTTCCTCGCGCTGCTCGAATCCGAGGGCGTCCATCCGTTGCTCGAAGAGTTGACCACCGACCGCGCACGGATCAGCGTGGACGGACCCCGATCTCGGATCCGCTTTGCCCTTCCTTTGAACCCGCTCCACTAGGGGGCGAAGTTCGGCCACTCCCTGTCCCGTGATAGAGCGTGACACGGAAACGGTCCATTTCCCATGACATAGCCTTTAAGGCGCTCCGGGAGCCTCGAATCCGCGCCTCAGCCGGCGGAAAGGATGTCAGAGTATGGCCCTCGTCACCTCGAAGGACGCGAAGGAGTCGCCCTCGACCAAGGAGCCCGCGGTCCTCGTCATCGACCCGAACGAGGAACATCAGGCGCTCAGCACGATGGCCCTGGGGCGCAAGGGATACCGGGTCACGATCACGGGGACGGCCCGCGAGGGCTTGCGGGCCGCGCTGTCTCAGCCCTTCGCGGCGATCGTCCTCGATTTCAAGGTCAAGGACATGCCGGCCCTCGAGGTCCTCTCCGTCCTCGCGGAGCGCATTCCCGAGGTCCCGAAGATCCTCGTCGTGGCGGTTGGCCAGGAGCAGACCGCGGTCCGCGCCCTCGCCTCGGGTGCCGCCGGGTACCTCGTCAAGACGGCGCGGTACAACGAGCTCCTCCCGTCGGAGGTCGAGGCCCAGATACGGGCCGCGCGGGCGCGGCGCAGCCTGAAGGAGCAGAAGAAAGCGCTCGGTGAGAGCGAGGAACGGTTCCGCAAGGCCTTCCGCGCGAGCCCGGTCGGGTTCAGCCTTGTCACGCGGGGCGAGGGACGGTTCATCGAAGCGAACGACGCGTACCTGAATCTGGTCGGGTACGCCCGCGAGGAGCTCATCGGGCGGACGTCGGTAGAGGTCCCGGTCCTGATTGATCCGACGACCTCGGAGTGGATCGAGCGCGAGGTGCGCCAGAAGGGGTCGATCCGGGATCTCGAGGTCCCGTTCCGGACTAAGTCGGGCGACGTCCGGATTGGCGTCGCCTCGGTCGAGTCCGTCGATATCGAGGGCGAACCGTGCCTGCTCACGATTCTCCGGGACGTCACGAAGGAGCGCCGGACGGAACGGCTGCGGGCGGCCATGTACGAGATCTCGGAGGCCACGTCCATGGCCCAGGGCCTTCCGGAGCTCTTCCGTCTGATCCATCGAACGGTCGCGAGCCTGATGCCCGCGGAGAACCTCTACATCGCACTCCATGATCCGGCCACCGACACCCTGACCTTCCCCTACTTCATCGATGCGAAGGAGAGTCCCCCCGCCCCGTACAAGGCGGGCCGAGGGCTGACGGAGTACGTGCTGCGCTCGGGCAATCCCCTGCTCGTGACGCCCGAGTCCCTTGTGGGGCTCACGGAGAAGGGGGAAGTCGAAAAGGTCGGCGTGGAGGGGGTGGACTGGCTCGGAGTCCCATTGACCGTCGGGGGTCGGCCCTTCGGCGTACTCGCGGTGCAGAGTTACACGGACACGACGCGCTACACAGAGGCCGAGAAAGAGATCCTGTCGATGGTCTCGGCCCAGGTCGCACTGGCCATTGACCGCAAGCGGGCGGACGAAGCTCTACGGAACGCGGAGATGCGCTTCCGGACCGTGTTCCTCGACGCGCCGGTCGGCGTGGCGCTTGAAGACCTCGACGGACACTTCCGCGAAACGAACCCTGAATTCCAGCGCATGTTGGGGTACGGTCCGGACGAGCTCCGAGGCATGCACATCACCCAGGTGACGCACCCGGACGATGTCAAGCCGACCCTGGGCTTGTTCGAGGAAGTCGCCCACGGGGCTCGCACGCGTTACCAGGTCATGAGGCGTTATGTCCGGAAAGACGGCCGAATCTTCTGGGGCCGCGTCACGGTCACCGTGCTCAGCACGCGCGGCACGCAGCCGGACGCAGCGCTCGCGATGATTGAAGATGTGACCCAGGAGAAGGAGGCGCTCGAGGCGCGCGAGGCGGATGCGCGGAGGTTCCAAACTCTCATCTCGAAGATCAGCGACGGGATCAGCCTCGTCGGCCCCGACGGGATGGTCACCTGGCAGAGCCCGTCGGCGCTCCGCATGTTCGGTCATGCATCTGAAGAGGTCGTGGGGAACTCCGGCCTCAAGTTCGTTCATCCGGATGATTTCGCCCAAATTGCGGTGGGATTTGCCGACCTCATGGCCTCACCGTCGAAGAGCGTCGTGGCCGAGGTCCGGATTCGTCACGCGGACGGCTCGTGGAGGTGGACCGAGATCGTCGGGACCAACCTGCTCGAAGATCCGGATCTTCACGCGGTCGTATTCAACTATCGAGACATCACGGAGCGCAACGAGGCGCTCGAGCAGATTCGGTTCCAGGCGTCCCTCCTGAATCAGGTGAGGAACGGGGTCATCGCCACGGACGCGGACTTCCGCATCATGTACTGGAACGACTACGCGACGACGATGTACGGTTGGAAGTTCCCGGAGGTCCGAGGCAAGTCGCTCAGCGAGTTCATCATCTCGCCGGAAGCGCGGGAAGATTTCGAAGGCGCTGCCCGGCTCATACGCGAGGCGGGTCATTGGGAAGGAGAGAGGAGAATGGCTCGCAAGGACGGAACCCGCTTTTCGGCCTCCGTGGCGGTCACGGCCATCCGAGACAGTACGGACGCGATCATCGGGTTCGTCGGGGTGACCGCCGATGTTACGGATCGGGTCCAGGCTCGGCACGATCTCGAAGCCCGCGCCCGCCAGCAGGCCGCGGTCGCCGCCCTGGGACAGAAAGCCCTCGCGGAGCCGCGGCTCACGACCCTCATGAACGAGACGCTCACGACCCTGACCCGCACGCTCGGGGTCGAGTACGCGTCCATCCTCGAGCTCAACGCGGACCGCACCGCGTTCGGAATCCGGGCGAAGGTGGGTTGGGACCTGCCCCTGGGCACGCGGATCGCGAACGACCCCGGAGAGAGCCTTGCCGCGTACACGCTCACCAGAGCAGCCCCGGTGATCATGGAGAACGCGTCCACCGAGACGCGATTCAAGGTCCCAGCGCTCTTCACCGACCGGAACCTTTCGAGCGGGATCACAATCGTCATCTCCGGCTCCATGGGCCCGTTCGGCATCCTGAGCGCCCATTCCACCAACCCGCGGGCGTTCTCCCCGGACGACATCAGCTTCTGCACCGCGATTGCGAACGTGGTCGCGAGTGCGGTCGAGCGCAACCGGATCGAGAAAGTCCTCGTGGAGAACGATCGGCTCGCCTCGATGGGTCAGCTCGCCGCCTACGTGGCCCACGAGGTGAACACGCCCCTCACGAACATCTCCCTGCTCGCCGCGAACATTGCCCGCCGCGAGAAGGACCCGGAGATCCTCCAGAAGCTCGAGGCGATCGGCGAACAGCGCAGGAAGGCCACCGCGATCATCACGGACCTCGTGGACGTCCCGAGGCAGCCCTCCCTCCGGCGCGTTCCGGAGGACATCCGGGCCGTCATCGCCGCGGCGGTCGAGCAGGTCGGCCCCCTCCGGAAGCCCGAGGTATCGCTCCGCGTCGAGACCGGAGACCACGCCGCGTTCGCGAACATCGACACGGTCCAGATGCGGGACGTCTTTGTCAACCTCCTCCGGAACGCCCTGCAGGCGACGGCCCGAGGGAGTGTGACGGTCCGCCTCACCGAATTGCCCGGCTTCCTCTTCGCGTCCGTCGAGGACACGGGGACCGGGATGTCGCCCGAGGTCCTCCAACAGCTCTTCCACCCCCTTTATGGCGCAGCGCCGCACACCGACAGCGGGCCGATTGGGCTCGCGACCAGCCGAAGCATCGTCGTGGCCCATGGCGGCAAGATCGAGGCGGTGTCGGAAGTCGGCAAAGGATCGACCTTCACGGTCATCCTGCCCCGGTTCGAGACTCACTGAACCCTTCTGTCCGCTGAGCGCCCGCTGCGGTCGAAAGGAGCATTAACGCCAGCGAGGTGGTTCTTCCGGGTCCCATGCGGAGGAGCGTGCCCCGAGGCCGAGTGCTCGCCGCGCTGGTCATCGGCGCAGAGACGACCGCCCTGTTCTTTGCGTACTACACCCTCGGCCTTCGAGATCGCGTCCTCAGCCTCGAGCAGAGCTCCATCGTCCAAACGTCCGTCCTCCAGGTGCTCGTGACGGTCCGCGGCGTGCTCCCGCTATGGCTGCTCCAATCCCTCTCCACGTTCACGTCGACGATCGGCCTTACGCCGGCCCTCCGTGGAGTCGTCCTCGTGACCCGCTCGCTCGGCTCCAACTCGGGCTTCTCGGCCGTGGGCGGCGCAATCGTGGCGCCCGCCTACTTCGCCGTCCGTCGCATGCTCCGCCCGCTCCCGCAAGTCGCCGCGCGGTCACGCCCGACCCTCCACGGGCGGGTCCGTCCCGCGAAAGCCCACACCCAGGCGCCTGGTTCACCGATTCCGACCGCCGTGGCGTGAGCGCACCGAAGCAATGCCAACACCCGTGCGCGAACGGGCCGAGGAGATTCCGCTCGGATGGGCGCGCTATCTCTGCTTCAGAGCCGCGCGCGCCTTCGAGAACCGGGCCAGTCCCTCTCGGAGTGGCTCCGCGCCGGTGCCGATGTTGAGGCGGAAGTGCCCGGGCAGCTCGAAGCTCTCCCCTGGCGCGATGAACGTGTCGTACTCGCGAAGCAGGATCTCGGCCAGCCGCGCGGTGTCGCCTCCCACCCCTGGGAACGTGAGATGCGCGACCGGTTCCTGCCACGCGAGGTCCGGTTCCGAGGATGCCCACTCGCGCGCAGCCTTCCGCCCGTCTTCGATCAGGCGTCGGTTCCGATCCACGGTCTTCGCCCGGTCCCGGAGGAGCGCGAGCGCGATCCTCTCCGAAGGCCCCGCGGGGGTTCCGGACAGATAATCGAGGACGGACTGGATCCTGGCGCGTACCGGCGCGGCCGCCCGGATCCAGCCAATCTTCAGGCCGCCCGCGCCATAGAACTTGGACACGCTGGAGGTCACGATTGTGTGTTCGTTGAGGCCTCCCATCGTGGGGGTCTCTGCACCGAACGCGAGCTCGCGGAAGATCTCGTCCACGAGCACGTAGAATCCCCGCTCGGCCGCGAGATCCGCGATCCCTTGCACATCCTTCGGGTCGAGGGCGACCCCCGTCGGGTTGTTCAGGTTCGTCAGGATGAGGAGCCGCAGACCCTCTGGAAGAACCGAGCGCACATCGTCACAGGTCAGCCGATAGCCATCCGCCTCCTTCCGCGGAAGCCGGGTGACCGCGGCTCCCAGTCCGCGCGGGATGGTCTCCAGCGGTTGGTAGGTGGGCCGCTCGACGAGGACGCGATCTCCCGGGCTCACGAGGGCCGCGCACACGGCGAAGTTCGCCTCGCTTGCGCCCGCCGTCACGATGTAGTCCTCGACATGGCCGCCGTAGATACGGGCGAGCTCGGCCCGCAGCGGCTCTCCGCCGCCGACGTGGTTCTCCGCGAGGGAGCAGTCACCGAGGCCGCCAACCTCGGAGAGGCGGCAGCCGGGCATGTCGCTGCTGGAGAGGTCATACCGGGCGTGGTCATGCCCCTCGAGCACGCGGGCGAGGAGGTCGAACCGATCGAATTGCATGTATCCCGCAGAAGCCCGTCTCGACCTTAAGCCCACGCGTCTGCGTGCGGGGGGTTCGGTCACGGGAGAGGTCGTGTCGGGAAACGGAACGTCCGGACGAGCATCGCCAGGCCGTAGACGAATAGGGCGAAGAAAGGCAGACCCGCTACCACATAGACCAGCTGGGGGATCGGGATCTGCAGGAGCACCGGGAGGAGCAGGAACACTCCGCCGACCAGGCCGATGCCCAGACAGAGCAGGGCTCGTTCCAGGATTTTCACACTCTGGAATACGCGGAGCTGCAAAAGTTCCATCGGGGTCCGTCGAATCTGGACGTAGATGTAGAACAGCACAACGCCGAGGAAGCCCCCTGCGGCCGTGCCGAGGATGGCGCCGGAGAGGTATCCGTAGTCCATGGCGGCTCCATTCCCCGCGTCGCGCCCCGCGCCCATGAACCCGCTGGCATGAATTCCGCCGCTGATAATGGGCGCGAAGGGTGATCGGGGTCGGCTTCCGGCTGCTGGACCGCGGGATCGTCTGGAACAACCCGTTTATACCGCCGTTTCGATAGCGGCGGGCGAGGGGAAGAGCCGTGGGCTCTCGGGGAAGGCCAGGGCAGGCTAGCGGGTGGACTCGTCGCGCATCGCCCCAAGGCGGGCAGGAGGCGGTGCGATGAAGGGCACGATGATGGATTTCCCGCTCACGCTCCCGCACATCCTCGATCACGCAGGCGCCCTATTCGGGCGCTCCGAGATCGTCTCGAGGCTCCCGGACAAATCCCTCCACCGCTACACCTATGCGGACTTCTACCGCCGCGCCCGGGCGCTCGCGGAGGCCCTCCAGAAAGCGGGCCTCCAACCGGGTGACCGCGTCGCCACGCTGATGTGGAACCACTATGTGCACCTGGAGGCCTACTTCGGCGTGCCCGCCGCGGGCGGCGTCCTGCACACGGTGAATCTCCGCCTGCATCCGAACGATCTGGCCTACATCCTGAATCATGCGGAGGACCGCTTCCTGATTATCGACGACACGCTCCTCCCGATCCTCGATCGGGTGAAGGACCGTGTGAAGTTCGAGCGCGTCTTCGTTGCACCCCTCACCGGGAAGCCGGTGCCGGAGGGGCTCGAGAGCTACGAGGGCTTCCTGAAGACCGCGACCGGACGATTCACCGCCCCGGCCCTCGCGGAGGACGACGCAGCGGGCCTCTGCTACACCTCGGGCACCACGGGGAGGCCGAAGGGCGTCCTCTATTCACACCGCGCCCTCGTGCTGCACTCGCTCGTCGGGGCGTTGCCGGGTGGCATCGGGATCGCCGAGACCGACTCGGTCCTCGCGGTCGTCCCCATGTTCCACGTGAACGCCTGGGGCATCCCGTTCATCTCCACGATGATTGGGGCGAAACAGGTGTACCCAGGTCCACACCTCGACCCGGAGAGCCTCCTCGACCTCTTCGAGCGGGAGCGGGTCACGGTGACCGCCGGCGTCCCGACGATCTGGATGGGGATCTTGGACGCCCTGAACAAGAACCCGAACCGCTGGCGGCTCACCCCCGGCATGCGGATGCTCGTGGGCGGCTCCGCCGCTCCGGAAGCGATGATTCGCGGGTTCGACAAGCTGGGCCTCAAGGTCGTCCACGCCTGGGGGATGACGGAGACGACGCCCCTCGGCACGGTGAGCGCGCTGAAGCACCACCTCGAGGACCTCCCGGAGAGGGAGCGGTACGAGATCCGCGCGAAGCAGGGCTTCCCCGCCCCGTTCGTCGAGATCCGCGCGATCGGCGAGTCGGGTCCCGCTCCGTGGGACGGAAAGGCGCTCGGCGAACTCCAGATCCGGGGCCCGTGGGTCGCGGCGAGATACTACCGCATGCCCGAAGCCCAAGATCGCTGGACGGAGGACGGTTGGTTCCGGACCGGGGACGTCGTGACGATTGATTCGGAAGGCTACGTGAAGATCGTGGACCGCACGAAGGACCTGATCAAGTCCGGCGGCGAGTGGATCAGCTCCGTGGACCTGGAGAACGCGTTGATGGGCCACCCTGCCGTCAAGGAGGCCGCGGTCATCGCCATGGCGAACGAGAAGTGGGGCGAACGCCCCCTCGCGGTCATCGTGGCGAAGGAGGGGGCGCAGGTCTCCGCGGACGAACTGCGCGCATACCTGGAACCGAACTTCGCGAAGTGGTGGCTCCCCGACGCGATTGTGTTCACGAAGGAGATCGCGCGAACCGCGACGGGCAAGTTCTCCAAGCTCACTCTGCGCGAGCAGTACGCGAACTACCGCCCGCCACCCGGCGATCTCCCTGCCTAAGCCCGATGCGTCTCAATCGGCTCCATGCATGGGCGGCGCGTTGCCCCAGTCGTGGAGCTCGGCCTCGTGGGCGCACCTTGCGTGCATGAAGACCGTGCCCCGCTTCCTCTTCACTTGGATGATATCCGGCGAGCCGTACAAGGCGATCTTCTTGCACCACGCGCACCGGACCCAGCCGGCGGGCCACGTGAGCGGGTCGGGCTGCGGGTCGGGAGCCGTGGAGGACCACCATCCCCTGCAATGCGTCTCGGCATAAAGACTTCGCATCCGTATCCGCCGCGGACCGAATGTCCGTCACGGCGCCGACGGGAGCAAAACGCTTCAATCTCCTCGTCCTTCGGCTCCAGGTGGACGGGGACGTGCCTCGTCGCGGCTTGTGGTTCGGCCGGCCGTAAATCTGGAGCATGCTATGAATCTGGGAACCCCTGAGCAGCTCTTCCTCCATCAGAAGGTCCAGTCCGATCAGGCGAAGGCCACCGAAGGGGACTATTGTCGCCGGCCCTCCTGCTCGCACGCGCGAAAGGAGCATCGGGACGGAACCGGTCCCTGCAACTTCGCGCTCGTCTGCGTGTGCCCGGAGTACCTCGGGGCCGAGGGTGCCGGGTGACCTAGCGATCTCGAAGTCACATGAGGATATGGTTAAACCCCGGAGGCGGCTTCCGTCGCCCACCTGGGAGGGAAGCGCATGTGCCGGAACATCAAGGTCCTGTTCAACTTCGACCCGCCCGCTACCGACGATGAAATCAGGGGAGCCTCGCTCCAGTTCGTGAGGAAGATCTCGGGTTTCAACAAACCCTCGTCAGCCAACGAGGCGGCGTTCGATCGCGCGGTCGAAGAAGTGACTGCGACGGCTCGGGTCTTGCTGCATTCGTTGGTGACCAGTGCCGCCCCTCGAAGCCGCGAAGCGGAAACAGCGCGTGCACGATCGCGAGCCGCTGCGAGGTTCGGCGCCCTCCGCAGGAAGCGACGTGCTCGCTGACGTTGCGAGATCGTGGTTCGGCTTTCCATCGACGAGTACGGACCTGCGAGGATGCGAACGGTTCCTCCAGAACGGCCCTCAATGAGGCCGGATTGAATTTCGGACCTGTGGCACCTTTCCGCTAACGCCCGCTCCGCCAGGGGCGGGCCCCCTCCGTTTTATCCATGCCGCTGATTTCGCCACATCGTGAGCGGCTTCTGGTCGCTTGTTGGACGGTCGTTCGAGACGGAGGACGACGATCTCCGTCGAACCGGCAGATGTAATCCATCGGCGTTGGGGCGGACGTATTGAGACCTGGCCCACGCCTCTCCCGCTCGACGTGCCGTCACCGACGAAGTCGTCGAGCTTTACCGCCGCGGAAGGCAAGCTGCAGTCCTACTTATCAGAGTGAACGTCGCTGAGTAGGTGTAACACGGAGTTGCCGATTGAAGCCGCAGCCTGGATCTCGTCGTAGAGGACCGTCAGTCCCCGAAGCGACCTCCTGCTTCGAGACCAAGAGCCGGAACACCATCGAGAACGCGAAGTTCGCGCTTCGGGTACTCCAGGCGAAGAGGGGGACCAGCACCATCGACGGTTGCCCAACAATGGCACGCAAGACGGGTGCGCGCGATCTTCCGGAAGACCTGGGGCGAGGCGGGAATTCGAGTCTTCGTCATCAAGCCCCGCTCCGGCTACTGTGGCGGATCGCAGCTGCGGCTCGCTGACTTCTTGGCGGTCCTCGTGTGCGGATACAATCGGTCTTCACCTCCATGCCCTGGCTGCGCCTCGAGCGCGCGATAACGGTTTCGCGGCAGGAGGAGCGGGCTCGCAAAACGTAGTTGCTAGCGACGAATGGGGACCCGCTCCCGCGCTCTCGCGGAGGTGGACGTATTCGATCCGATGTGCTTGCACGCTGCCCCCAGTTCGCAAGGCGGGCCTGTCCGTGCAGAGGACTCCGAGCGGAGAGCCGCAAGGTTGCAGCCAAGACGTCTCCCCCTCGCCGGGTCGGTAGCACGGTACCTCCGCGCAGATTCCTCCAAATGGCTCGAAAGATCCGCGCACCGGCCCTTCCTGTCTTCCTGCCGGCTCGCGGGCGACGTGCGGTGGTTCGGGCGTCCACAAGAATCCGTTTGAGGTTCAGGATCCGGAAATGGCAGGACAGCCACCGTCGGGACGAGCCCTGCATGGAACGGTCCTTGTAGCTCCCGCTCCCGAACGGTGGAACCGATGGAGAAGAGACCTCCTCGACCGTCACCCCCCTGAGCGAGCACGCTTGAGGTCTTCAACGGATAACTCTCTTGACCCGTTTCAAGGTCTTCTTCATATCCCGGTCGAGATTGCGCTTGATACTCTTCATTTTCCTCCGAGGGGTCTTCAGCTTCATGGAGGCCGCAACGACAGCGGGGGTTATCTGCTCTGCCCAACCAAGACCCGGCCCTCTGAGAGCGGGCACGCTCTTGCGTACTCAGGATTGCTGAGCGGCTCACTTCTGCGCGGAGTATGACTTGCGGCCGAGTCGCTCGCTCAGGAGCTGCTGCACTTTCTCCGGGTGGGCGATGTGGTCGATCTTCAGAGTGTCGTCCCCCGTGTCCACGACGACGGTCCCGATGTGCAGCATCCGCTGGCCGAGCGTCTGTTTCAGGTCGATTCGGTTGAGCTGCGTGTAAGGGATCATCTGGGTGTTCTTGGTCAGGATCCCGTCCTTGCGGACGATCTTGTTGTCCGTGATTACGTAGGACGTCGTCGCCCGCCTGAGCTCGGCCCGGACCAAGCAGTACAGCGCAAGGATCAGGAGGACGGCCAGGAGGATAACGGGTCGTGTCGATCGGACCGACCGGGGCCCGCGGGATCGCGTCGAAGAACCAGGGGTGGAGGTAGACGAGGGGTGCCAGGAACAGGAAGACGATGAAGAGCACGTAGTAGGTGAGGGCGATGTATCGTGTCGGCTTCATCGCCATGAGTGTCTGCTCACCCTTGTGCTCGCCGGAGGACGGAACCGTGGACGGAACCATGGCAGTCGCCAAGCCGGGCATGCCCTCCGGAGGTAATAAACGATTTCGCGGTGACTCTGTGACCTGCACCAGAGCACCCGTACGTCGATCTGAAGGACCCGACAGCGAGGTCTCGGAATCGAGGAGCGGATGGGGACGCAAATCCTGAAGCGCGCCGCCCGGATGTCCGACGCCCAGATGAAGGCCTGCGGCAAGGAGGAACTGAACCGCCCTCTCACGTCCGAAGAAAGGGCGAGCGGGAAGTACACCTCCGCCTAGATCAAGGAGGAGACTGCGAAGGACGAAGCTTGGGTCGGCGGCCGACGGATCGCCGAAACCCGGTTGTGCGTGTTCACGACATCGCTTGTCTCGGCAGCGGCGGTCGGGCAAACCTGAGATCCCAGACGTATGCTCCCTTCTGTTCGGATTGAGCTGTTCAGGCGCAGCAAATGTCGTTCGAGATCACCCTCGTTCCCCACCATGCCCGCCCCTCTCGCCTCGGTCGCCACCGCCGCACTGGCGGTTAGTGGTACTGGAACCAGCTTCCCCTGAACGAGGCCCGCAGGACGATGTCTTCTGCGGAGAATCATCATCGGTTTTCGCCGAGGGTAACGGGGCACACGCGGCTTAGGCGACGTTCCTTGCGTGAAAGGCTGTCCGAGACGCTGTTACGTGTCAGGAGCGGACCCATATCGGGACCACATCTCTTCCGTCGAGTCGGGTGCTCCGACGATGCCACCGGTTCCGGCTTACAGCGTACATTTGCGCAAGGCCAAAATACCTGCCCGTCATTGCCGCACCCGGGTGGAAGACATGTCCATAACAATCGGCGGATACACGGTGCCAGGGTCGCTTCTCACGGCCGTGCTCTTCTTCGTTATCGGATGGATCGTTTCGACCATCATCATCTACGTGATCACGACGCTGCTCGGGGAGAAGGAAGGGATCGGGACGGCCTTGCTGGCCGCCCTCGTCGGGGCCATCATTTACGCCTTGGCGTACTTCTTCCTGGGTCAGGGGCTCTGGGCGGGCTTGATCGGTGGGTTCGTTTGGCTGCTGGCGCTCGGGAGTCTGTACGAGATTGGCTGGCTCAAGGCACTCCTGACTGCGGTGATCGTGTGGATTGTTGCTATATTCGTAGGCTGGTTCCTGCCCACCATCATCGGTCCTCTGTGATGTGCCGTTTGAGAGGCCTAGGCAGCATCATCGCGGCTCTCTCGCCAGAGGGCCATCATCCTTCAGTCTAAGCTCTTTCTCCTCACATCTACAGGCAGCTGCTGCGCTGGGTTTGCCAGTCCACCGCAAGTTCTCGACCGACCGTGGCGAATCGAATGAGGTAGGCGTGGACATCAACGATTCGAGATTGACTGGAGCAACTTCTGCCGAAGACAGTCCCTTTCTTGCGTTTTCGTAGAGCTCGGGCGGAAACCCACCGAGGGTAGTGTGGTGCGGATCCTTTCAATCGAGGAAGGTTTCGTGCATATCTCTGTTGGTCGGAATCCCCAACGGGCGCGAGGCCCCGGCGCCGAAGACCGAGAGAAAGGCTGGGCGGCACTTTTCTACACCGTGCATCAGCCTTTGTTAGTGCGTCGATTGGTCTAAGGTAGCGGGGGGAATCTCTCACTAGAGAACGCGGCGCAGCCTCTGTTGCTCCGCGAGATCCCGGAAGCTCGCCCGGTTGAACCGACGATACCGCTCGTCCTCATGACAAGCACGTATCGCAAACCTCTCTGCTGATTGACGGGGATTGTGGAATGCGTCCTAACCTGGGCCGAATTCGCCGTCGGCAACGGTATTCATTTCGAGCTTGAGTCCTTGTCCGTGTACGCTAAAGGGGGGACGATGTAATGGCGCGAATCTCGAAGGACATGAAGCACGTCATTCTCTTCCTCGTCTTGAGTGTCGTCACGTCGCTCATCCTCCTTGTCCCTGGCTGGCTCGTCCCTCCCTAGCGAGACCGTTTGCCCGTCCCAGCCGAGCCCTTCCGGCGGCTAGGAGGCACTCCCAGGAGGCCGGGGGCGAGGCCCTCCGGCATAGCTCGACCGCGACGACGGAGTGGTTCTACGCCCGCATTCGCACCGAGCGCGCCTGGGACGATCTCGAGCGCTTTTGTGGGACTCCCGTGCGGGTCAATTCCCCGTGATTGACCTCGGTTCTAAGGGAATGGTACGGGCCTGCGGGGATTCGAACCCCGGTTAAAGGCTCCGGAGGCCTCTGTCCTGTCCAAGCTAGACTACAGGCCCGCGGCCCGCCGTAAGGGGTCGTCGCTTTAAGGCTTTCCGCCCAGGGAACCGGAGGGAATCACTTCGGCGCGCTCGGTCTCCTCCGACGCATCACGATGAACACGACCGCGGCGACGCCGACCACAATGAGGACCAGCAGGACAACCCAGAGGAGCAACGTGAGGTCCGAGGTTTTCGTCAGCGCGGCGTTCACCGTCTGCGTCTGCTGGTACTGGACCGACACGGGCTTCGACAGGCTGTCGTAGCCGGTCAGGGTGAAGGTCAGAGTGTAGTTCCCCGGCGACGCGGGAAGGCTATAGTAACCCGTCGCGTTCGTCGTCGTGAAGTATCCGCCTGCGTTGGTGGACACGTTCACGTTCGCTAGGCCCGCTCCGTTCGCCGCATCCGTGACGCGGCCCTGGAGGAACGCGGGGGCGGATCCCGGGTTTCCTGGTTGCTGCCAGACGAAGTCCTCGTACGTGTAGTTGCCCGCGTCCTGCTTGGATGTCGCATCGATGTTCCAGGCTGTGATGTTCGTGGAGCCGCCGAGGAGAGCCTTGCGCACGACCACGTTGAGCGTGCTCGCTGGCGAGATCGTCGTGTTCGCGGTGAGGTTGGAGGTGCTCGCGGCGGTCGTGTTCTGCTTGAGATACGTAACGCCGTTCGAGTAGTCCACCAGGTAGTGGGTGCGGTTGTCGGCTCGGGAGTACAACCGGATTTCATAGGAGGTGTTCGCGCGCGACGCGATTGTCGTCTGGACGCGGAGGTAGAGGTTCACGTTGGTCCCTGCGTCCGTCGAGGACACGCGAATCAGGTTCACTTCCCCGGGTGACGGGCTCATGATCCAGAACCCGCTCACATCCGTGACGTGGCTGTTGTTCGAGGTCCAGAGCTTGAAGACATCGCTCGCGGGGTCGCTGTAGTTCAGGTTCAGGTTCAGCGCCGCCGCGTGGACCGGGCTGGACGGGGTGGGCGTCTGCGGGGCAGACACGATCGCAAGCGCGGCGATGGAAAGGGCAAGCGCAAAGGCCAGCCCGAGGACGGCACGTCGCATGGTCCCCGGGACAATCTGGTGGGTCTCTAAGGCATTGGGACGCTCGTCAAAATGCGAAATGACCCCGGGGGGCTACTTCTTCGCGAACTCGGTGTAGCCGCAGCGGCCGCAGGAGACGCGGCCCTCGTGCACCGCGAGGAACGTGCCGGGGCCGCACTTGGGGCAGTTCTGGCGGGTCCGTTCGAGCCGCTCCCCCTCGATCTTGTAGAACCCATGCTTGAGGCCGGCGGTGCCCTTCGCGGCCTTCTTGGTCTCCGCCATCACTTGCCCTCCTTCTTCTTGGGCTCCGCCTTCTTCGCCTCAGGCTTCGCTTCCTTCTTCTCCTCGTGCTTCTCGGTCGGCTTCTTCTCTTCCTTCGCGGCGGGCTTCTCCCCTTTGTGTTCCGCCTTGGCCTCGGGCTTGTGCTCGGGCTTCGCCTCGGCCTTCGGCGCCTCCGCCTTCGCTTCCGCCTTCGGGGCGGGCCTCTCCGCCCTCGGAGGCTTCGGGGCCTTCTCGGCCTCCTTCTTCTCCTTCACCTCGGCCTCCTTCAGCTTGTTCCGGACGAGGATGTGGGAGCGCTCGATCGAGAGGGCTTCCTCCTTGGACTTGTAGACCTTCGCGTAGCCGAGGGTCTCGTACCGCCCGAACGAGGAATTTGAATGGTCCACGACGACCGCGTCCTTCGCGACCTTGAGTTGCTTCGCGAGCTCGGAGCGGAGGGCGTCCCGCGTCGGCGTGGCCTCGGCCTTGTGGACGGCCTTGAACGTGATCTCGACCCGCTTCAGGAGCGGGTTCTCCTTCTTCGTGAGGACTTGGACTTCCATGAGCTTCTACCGTTCCATGCGTCGCAGGATGTCCAGGACGCGCGACTTCGCGGCGTGGTCCGCACGCACCACGACGACGCCCTGACCCGGCATGCCGTAGAGCACGGCCGCGGTCTCGGGCGCGAGGGCGATACAGACCAGGGCCAAGAGGTCCTCTTCTCCCTGGACTTCGACGCGTACCCGCTCCTCTGATTTAAAGGCTTCGGACAAGACGGACCACGCGTCCGCGGCGACCGTCCCCGCAGGGTTCTTCAGTCGCACGACGCGCGCGTGGATCCGTCCGAACGCGTCCCGCAGCTCCGGATCCTCCTGGCGCTTCGTCTTGAAGTCGACGAGGCAGAGGTCCGGCGTGCGGCCGCGGGCGATCAGGTCGAGCGTGCAGAAGTCGCCCACCGTGACCACGGGGCTCGCGGTGCCGACCGTCGGGAGGACGTCCAGACCGTGCACGAGCGGCCCCATCGGCCACTTCAGGTTCTCTCGGAGTGACTCAGGGAGTTTGAGCGTGACGTTCGCGAACTCAGCGAACGCGGAGGGCGAACTTCCCGTTGACATGCAGCCCCATCTTCTTCGCGATCTCCGAGCGCGGGTGGTCGACGATGATCACGTAGCCCTGCCAGTCCTTCGAAGTCACGCCGCCGCACAGGGGGCACTTGTCATCGTCCGTGATCGCGGAGCAGTTCTTGCAGGCCTTCGGGATCTTGACGACCATGCGGTCAGCCTCCCCGCTTCCCCTTCTTGCTCCGGCCCTCGGCGCGGGCGCGGTCCTCCTCGATCCAATCCAGCTTGCCAAGCGCGGGCTGGCGCATCGTGAGGCCGATCTTCGACTCCCGCGGCGCGCGCTCGTTCAGGGAGACCGCGACGATCCGCACCCGGACGCGGTCGCCCACGCGCAGGTCGCGCTTCGAATCCTTCCCGATCAGCCGCTGGCCTTCCTCGTCCACGTCGACGCGGTCGTCCATGACCTGGGAGATGTGCAGCAGCCCGTCCAGAGGACCGAACCGCACGAAGGCGCCGAACTTGAGGATCTCGACCACGGTGCCCTCGACGACCTCCTGGAGCTGGGGCGCGAACACGAGGGCGTCGTACCTCACGCGCTGGTAGACCGCACCGTCGCCGTGGACGATGCGCCCCTCGCCGACCGCCTCGATGTTGCTCGCGATCAAGGTCAGGGTCTTGTCCGCCCCGACCTTCCCCTCGAGGGTCGTCCGGGTGAGCTCCTTCGCGACCTTGTCGATGCCCTCGCCCAGGCGCTCGGGCGGGATGCGGACGACGTCCTCTCGCTGAACCCGTTGGTACATGAGAACCGGCTGGGTGGCGAGATAGGTCCATCTATTTAGGACTTTAGCCTCAGGTGGCTCGGCAGCCTCTCCCGTGCGCCCCGACCTTAGCTTTATCTCCGAGGGGGGAGTTCCCCGCCCGTTGAGCGAGACGGCGGCCCTTTGTTGCGGCCGTCCGAATCCGCGCCAGGGACTCCCCGCCGTCGGGAGACCTCGCGACGCTCGGGGAGCTGGATCCTAGGTGGGGAGGAGTCGAGGGGACCTCGTCATCTTCATCGGCAAGCGCCTCCTGACGCTCATCCCCGTCCTCTTCGGGGTCGTAACGATTACTTTCATCTTCACCCACCTCGCGGTCCCAAATCCCTGCAACGTCTGGTCCGGGCCGCGGGCCACCCAGGCGACGATCCAGCAGTGCATTGTCAACAACGATCTGGACAAGCCCGTCTTCAACCAGTACGCGAGTTACCTGGGAAAGCTCGTCGTTGGCGACTGGGGTGCGAGCCCGCGGGGCCCTCTCATCCTCCCCGATATCCTCGCCAAGTTCCCTGAGACCTTGGAGCTGGTCCTTGCCTCGCTGTTCCTCATGGTGGCCATCGGAATCCCGCTCGGGGTGATCGCCGCGAGCAACACGGGTCGCTGGCCGGACCATCTCGTGCGCACCTTCTATCTGAGCGGGTGGGCGACTCCGACGTATCTGGCCGCGGCCGTCCTCTCCGTCGCGATCGGACCCGTCCTTGGATTGCCGCGTAACGGCGCATTCACGTCCCCCGTCCCGCCCTTCCCTCAGCCCTTCCACATGTCCGTCCTCGACGCGCTCGTCGCCCTCAACTTCGCGGGCGTCGCCGATGCAATCGCGCATTTGATCCTCCCCGCGACGGCCTTGGCGTTCGTGAACCTTGGGATCGCAACCCGGATGACGCGGGGCTCGATGCTTGAGGTCCTACCGATGGACTACGTGAAGACCGCCCGCATGAAGGGGCTCTCCAACTTCAAGGTGCTCTACAAGCATGCGCTGAGGAACTCGCTCATCTCGACCGTGACGGTTATCGGGACGACGATGGGAGGTATCCTGTCGACGCTCGTGGTCATTGAGGAGATCTTCCTGTGGCCGGGCCTCGGCAGTTACGCGTACGAGGCGATTACGAAGTACAACTTCAACGGCACGATTGGTGCTGTCATCTTCTTCGCGATCGGGGTCGTCGTCGCGAACCTCATTGCGGACGTCCTGTACGGACTCCTGGATCCGCGGGTGGAGTGGCGTTGACCGAGACGGAGAAGCCGCCGAGTCAGGCCCTCGCGGCCGCCTCGTACCTCAACCAAGCGAGGCAGCTCGGAAGCTGGCTGCGCGCGGGCAGCCGCAACTTCTACAAGGTCATGCGGGCGAACCCGCTGACCCTGGTCGGATTCATCCTTGTCATCTTCATCTCGCTCACGGCCCTCCTCGTTGCGACGGTGCCCCCGATCAGCCAAGCCCTCGGCCATCCCGTGATGATGACGCCCTACGCCCCCAACGATCTCCTCCCTTGCCCGGTCGTGGGCAACAGGACCTTCTGCGCGCAGGCTCCGTCCGCGGATCACTGGTTCGGGACGGACCGCGCAGGGAGAGACGTGTTCTCCCGGGTTCTCGCGGCGCTTCCGCTTGACCTCGCCATCGGCTTCCTCATCGCGGGCTTCTCCCTCCTCGTCGGCGGGGGACTCGGACTCGTCGCGGGTTTCTGGGACCGGCCCGGGACGATCGGGGCCGCGATCTCGATGGTCATCATGCGAGTGACCGATGTGTTCCTCGCCTTCCCCCCCCTGGTCCTCGCCCTCGCGATTGCAGCGACCCTGGGTCGTGGGACCGTTCCGTGCATCCTGGCCATCCTCCTCACGTGGTGGCCGTACTACATCCGCCTCACGCGCGGCGAGGTCCTTGCGGTCAAGCATCAGCCCTACGTCGTGGCGGCGCGGGCCGCGGGTGTGTCGGAGGTGCGGATTCTATTCCGCCACATCTTCCGGAACATCCTCGAGCCTCTGGTGGTCTACTTCACGATGGACGTGGGGACCGTCTTGGTGGTCTTCTCTACGATTTCCTACATCGGGATCGGCGTGCCGCCTGATGTCCCGGAGTGGGGCAACATGATCTCCGCCTACGGGGACTACTTGCTCCTCTACCCATGGATGGTCGTGTTCCCAGGACTCGCGATCTTCGTGACCGTCCTGGCCTTCAGCCTGCTGGGCGACGGCCTCCGCGACATCTTGGATCCCCGGAGCCGCCGTGCCCTGGCCCAGGCTGCCGCGGCGTCGGGATCCGCGCGGCCCCCCGGAGGGTGAGGCCGTGGTCGAGCCGCTCTTGGAGGTGGAGGACCTCAGCGTCGACTTCGAGGTGGGTGCCGGCACCTTCCACGCAGTGAAAGACGTCTCCCTCACGCTCACCCCCGGCCGCGTCGTCGGCATCGTCGGGGAGACCGGTTCCGGCAAGAGCACGCTCGGGCACGCGATCCCGCGCCTCCTCCCGGAGCCGCCCGCGAAGATCGTCTCCGGCCGGATCGTCTTCCGCGGCATCGACATCCTCGCCCTCCCGAAGTGGAAGCTTCCCCTGGTCCGGGGGACCGGGATCGGCATGATCTTCCAAGAGCCGATCAACTCCCTGAACCCCGCGTTCCGGATCCTCGACCAGGTCGCGGAAGCCGTCCAGGTCCGAAAGTTGCGAGAGGCGGGCAAGTCGGAGGTCCTCTTCCCGGCCACGAAAGGCTTCGACTACTCGACGCGCAAAGCCGGTCGACACCTCCGAAGCCGTCCTCATCCCCTGGCCACGGACTTCCGAAGCTCAGACCAGTCGGGCCGGCCGAGTCTCCGGAGCGACGTCCTCGAGTACCTCCGGCTCGTGCGCATCAACGATCCCGAGACGATCCTCGAGCTGTATCCCCATGAGTTGTCCGGCGGCATGCGGCAGCGCATCATGATTGCCATGGCCCTAAGCTCGAAAGGCCGTCCCTCCTCATCGCCGACGAGCCGACAAGCGCCCTTGACATCACGATTCAGGCGCAGGTCCTCACGCTCATGAAGGAGCTCATCGACCGAGGTCCAGACCTCGATCCTGTTCATCAGCCACGACCTCGGCGTGATCGCGGAGATGGCGGACGACGTCGGCGTGATGTACGCAGGCCACGTCGTCGAGTACGGCCCTGTCGCGGAGGTCTACAACAACCCGAGGCACCCGTACACGAAGATGCTCATGCGAGCGATCCCCAACCGCTACAAGACGGAGGGGCGGCTGCCGTCCCTTCCCGGGAGCGTGCCCAGCCTGGCGCGAGTCCCGTCGGGGTGTGCCTTCCACCCTCGTTGCCCCATGGCCCGGCCGGTCTGCTCCGAGGAGCCGGGACCGCCGCTCGCGACGGCCAAGGGGAGCGCGAGCCCCGACCACCGCAGCGCATGCTTCTTCAGTGAGGAGGTGCCGACCCTCGCATGACGCCGCCCCTCATCGAGATGAGGAACCTGACGAAGCACTTCCCCCTGCCCAAGTCGCTGATGGACTCCATCCGTCGCAGGCCGGGGGAGGTCGTTCACGCCGTTGATGGGGTCTCCCTTGGCGTGGCCCAGGGCGAAACGCTCGGCCTCATCGGCGAATCCGGATCGGGGAAGACCACGCTGGGCTGGTTGGTTGCGAAACTGCACACGGTCACGTCCGGGGAGATCCTGTTCAACGGTCGAGACATCACGCATCTGTCCCGCAGCGAGCTGCTCGCATGGCGGCGAAACATCCAAGTCGTCTTCCAGGACCCTGTCGGCTCCTTGGACCCGCGCCTCCGCGTATGGCAGATCGTCGGCGAGCCGCTCCAGGCCCAGGGCCATCTCACGAAGGCCGAATTGCGCGACAAGGTCTCGGAGCTGCTCCCCCTGGTCGGGCTTCCAGCCGGCTCCTTGGACCAGTATCCGCACGAGTTTTCCGGCGGCGGCCGGCAGCGCCTGTCCCTCGCACGGGCCTTGAGCGTCCGACCGAAGCTCATCGTCCTGGACGAGCCCACGAGCGCCCTCGACGTGGCGGTCCAGGCGCAGGTCCTCAACCGCCTCGTGAGCCTCCAGGAGGAGCTTGGCCTCTCCTACCTGTTGATCACCCACAACGTCTCCGCGGTCCGCTACGTCGCGGACCGCGTGGCGGTCATGTACCTGGGCCTGATCGCCGAGGTGGGTCCGGTGCGGGACGTCCTGGAGCATCCCGTGCATCCATACACGAAGGCCTTGCTTGCGGCGCTCCCGCAGCCCGACCCACGGCGTCGGCGGGCGCGGTACCGGATCTCCGGGGAGATCCCCACCCTTGTCCATCCGCCGCCGGGCTGCCGCTTCGCCGCCCGTTGCCCGTTCGCGGAGGACATCTGTCGAAAGGAGTCGCCTCCCTTGCGGGAGGTCGCGCAGTATCCCGGGCGCTTGGTCGCATGCCACCGGGCCGAGGCGATCGGGGACGTGCCCCCCGCTCAGCTCATCGCGACCGTGAATGACTCCGGCGTCGAATCGGCCCCGGCAGCCTAGGGCTCGTCTCGTTGAGAAATGAAAAGGGAAAGGGAGCCGGCGCACGCGCCGGCTCATCCGTGTTCAGGCGCGGGTCGCGTACTCGGTGTTCTGCACGACGACGAACGGCAGGGCCGCTCCCATCGGGTTCGCCACGAATCCCTGGAGATGCGAGTTCACGACCTGGAACTGGGTCGGGATCACAAGCCAGGCGTCCGTGTAGTTGTCGTACATGATCCGGGCGATCTGGCGGTAGTCCTCGGTCCGCCCAGCTGCGCTCGTGTTCGTCGCGGCGTCGATGACCAGGTTGTCCACGTTCGGGTCGTTGTAGGCCCCCATGCACACGTTCGCGCTGCCGTAGCTGATCGCATTGTTCTGCGTCCAGTCATCCGGGGAGATGTAGTCCGACGTGTAGAACTCCTGCCCGATCGGGAAGGGTCCGCCGTTCGCGCTTGTCTGGGCGATGCAGTTCCCGTTCGAGTCGGTCCCCTGCAGCCCGTAGAGCGCGTCGATGTTCGGGATGGCCACGGGGTTGATGTTCAGTCCGATCTGTGCCAGGTCATCCTTCAGCAGGGAGGCCACCGTCGCCCAGTCGCCCAAGTTCACGTACTCGTAGTTGATCTGGTTAGGGAAGCCGTTCGGCCAGGGCGATTCGTTCATGTACTGACGCGCTTGGACCACGTCGTATTGGTACGGCGTGAGGTTGTCCGGGTTGGAGTCCGGGTATCCGAGCGGGACCGGGCCGACCCACCGCTTCCCGTAGCCGCCGAACGCGACTTGGATGATGCGGTCGTAGTTGATCGCATGCACGACGGCCTTGCGGACGGAGAGGTTGTTGAACGGCTCGGTGTTCTGGTTCATGTAGATCCACCACCCGCCCGCAGTTGAGCCGTACACGTCGTCGAGGGCGTTCACGTTGATGCACGCGACACCTTTCAGGCTGTTGACCGTCGACGGACCGATGTACGCGAAGGACGAGCTAATCACACGCCCGGTCTTCATGTCGTTGACCGCGATGGCCGGGTCACCCTGGAAGTCGACCTCGATCGACGACTTGGCGGGCTGGATGATGTTGTTCCACGGCTCCGCCTTCGAGTCGTTGGTCGCCCAGTAGCTCGGGTTCGGGTTGAGGGTGTACTTCGTGGCGCTCCCTAGGTCCAGGAAGCCGCCCGTCAGGACGTAGGGGCCCGTTCCCACCATGTGGGTGACCATGTACGTGTTGACGTCGCTGATGGGCACGAGGCCGTTCGCCTGCACCACGGCCGGGTCGACCGCGCTTGCGATGGGACCTGCGATCGACGCGAGCAGGTACGGGTAGGGAACGACGCCCAGGTATCCGGCCCCCAGGTTGAGCTGGATCGTGTATTGGTCGATCACCTGGAACGACTGGTTCGTCGCCTCCATGACGGCAAGCCGCGCCGAGGTCGGGCTCGCGAAGTTGAACGTGTTCAGGGCGTTGTCAATCCACAGGATCGAGTCGCTGGCTGAGGTCCGAGTCCGAGTAGTAGTTCAGGCCAGGGTACCAGAAGTTCTCCTGAAGGATGAAGCTACCACCTGGTTCATCACGAGGGCGCGGTAGAGGCTGAACCACATCACGTAGGCGTTGAACGCGTCGCCGTTGGAGAACTGGACGTCCTGCCGGAGGACGAACATCCAGTTGAACCCGTCCGCGGAAGACGCTCCAGCTGCTCGGCCAGGACCGGCAGGAACTCCGTGTACCCCGTCCCGTTGTAGTTCACCATGCTCTGGTACACCTGCTGAACGATCCCCCAGCCCGGGGTCGAGAACGTCACATGGGGATCGAGCGTATCCGGCCGTTCCGGCTGATCGAAGACGAGCGGATTCGTGGACTGGAAGTTGCACGCGGAGGGGGCCGTGAGCACGTAGTACGTCGCCACCCCCGAGATCGCCACGATCACGATGACCACGACGCCAGGAGTCGCACCGTGCGTGGGTCCCTTCCCCACCCAGCTTGCACCGCACCGGGCGCACTGCTCTCAGGACTCTGTGACGCCTACAATAGTCCTCCTCCGCGGGCTGCATTTCACGGATGCTTATTACCGTTGGCGACGGTATTCGACTGAACGAAAGCGGTCGCTATCCGACGAAGGTCGTAGGTGTCACAGGAGCAGCGGCGCCATGACCAGTGTAATCGTCGAGAGCAACTTGACGAGGACATGCAGGGACGGCCCCGCCGTGTCCTTGAATGGGTCGCCGACGGTGTCCCCGACGACGGCCGCCTTGTGCGTCGCGCTCCCCTTGCCCCCGAGGTTTCCTGCCTCGATGTACTTCTTGGCGTTGTCCCATGCACCGCCGCCCGTGTTCAGGACGAGGGCCATGAGGATTCCCGCGATCGTCCCCACCATCAGCGTCCCGCCGACGGGCTCGCCGGCGGGGAGGGGCTGGCCGTTGATGTAGGTGATGTGGACGAACTTGAAGATGACCCCGATCGCCACCGGCGTGATGACGGCGAGGAGCCCCGGGACCACCATCTCCCGCAGGGCCCCGCGAGTGCAGATGTCCACGGTCCGGCCGTAGTCAGGCTTCTCGGTCCCCGCCATGATCCCCGGGTGCTCTTTGAACTGCTCGCGGACATCCTTGATGATCGTCCACGCGGCCCGTCCGACCGCGCGGATCGCGAACGCGCTGAAGAGGAACACGAGCGTCGCGCCCATGAGTGCACCGACGAACGTCTCCGGGTGCGCGAGGTCCACCGAAGTCACCTTGGCCTCCGTGAGGAAAGCGTTGAACAGGAGGAAAGCCGCGAGCGCGGCACTGCCGACGGCGTACCCTTTCGTGAGGGCCTTGGTCGTGTTGCCTGCGGCATCGAGCTTGTCCATGTTCTTCCGCACGGACTCTGAGACGCCGGACATCTCGGCGATCCCTGCTCCGTTGTCTACGATGGGTCCGAACGTATCCATCGCGAGGATGTACGCAGCGGTCGAGAGCATGCCCATCGTCGCGATCGCCGTCCCGTAGATTCCACCGTTCGGGATGTTCGTGATGGAACCGAGCCAGTAGGACACCAGGAGGGCGATCGCCACGGTCACCGCGGGGAGCGCGGTCGCCTCGAGGCCCGTGGCGAACCCTGCAATGATGTTCGTCGCGGGACCCGTCTCCGAGGCCTTTGCGATGCTCTGCACGTTCCGGAAGCGGGATTCCGTGTAGTACTGGGTGATCCAGACGTACAGGAAGGCCGTGATCATCCCGGCGATGCCGCAGAGCCAGTAGAAGATCCAGGTGTTCGGGTTGGCCGCCGGTGAGCCCGCCACGCTGTTGGGTTCGAGCATGGCCCACGCGGCGAAGCCGAAGAGGGCGGCCGCGATGACCGTGGTCACCAGGTACCCGCGGTTCAGAGCGCTCATCGGCGCCTCATCCTCCCCGGCATGCACGATGAAGATGCCGACGATGCTCGCGAGGATTCCGAAGCCGCGGGCCACCAGCGGGAAGAGGACGCCTGCGAATCCGAAGTATGGGAACAGGACGACGCCCAGGACCATGGCCCCAATGTTCTCCGCCGCAGTCGATTCGAAGAGGTCGGCGCCACGACCTGCGCAGTCGCCGACGTTGTCGCCGACCAGGTCGGCGATGACCGCGGGGTTGCGGGGGTCGTCCTCCGGGATGCCCGCCTCGACCTTCCCCACGAGGTCGGCCCCGACGTCGGCAGCTTTCGTGTAGATTCCGCCGCCCAGTTGAGCGAAGAGGGCCACGAGACTCGCGCCGAATCCGAAGCCTACAAGTTCGAGGATGACGAGGTCCACGCCACCCTGGGTTGTGGCGGACCCGCCGCCGTAGCCGTAGAAGAGGATCGCGATCCCCGCGAGGGACATGCTCACGATAGAGAGCCCGGACACCGCCCCGCCCCGGAGGGCCGTGACGAGCGCGTCGTTGAAGGACTTCAACGAGCCTGCGGCGGAGCGGACGTTCGATCGAATCGAAATCTGCATCCCGATGAACCCGGAGAGGGCCGAGAACGTGGCGCCCAGGGCGAAAGCGAGGGCCGTGCGCAGACCGTACTCGAGTCCCTGGCGGTAGCCCAGCGCGAGGGCGAAGACGACGGCCAGGATTGCCGCGATCATCGCGATCGTCCGATACTGCCGGCGCAGGAACGCCCGGGCGCCTTGCCGGATCGCCGCCGCGATCTCCTGCATCTTCTCGCTGCCCTGGTCCCGGCGGAGGACGTCCCGCGTCAGGAGCCCCGCGGAGCCCAGGCCGGCCAGGATCGCAATCAGGATGACGTAGCTCAGGTCCATTTGTGGCATGCAACCCACCCGAGTCCGATTAGCCCGCGGCAAGCTCCTCAAGGTATATAGGCTTTCCACGGGGCGCGCGGCCTCAGGCTCCGTACTTCTCCGTGCGGTTCGCCTGGTCCAGCAGGATGGGCATCAGGTCCTTGCCCTCGATCCGACCGAGGGAGCCCTTCGCGACGCTGCGCTCGTCGAAGTGGGGGACCTCGTCGACGCGGATCCCTTCCCCGAAGATCGTCACTGGGACCGGATCGCCGGAGTGGTCCTTGATCGAGCACGGGGTCGAGTGGTCCGCCGTGACCGCCACGATGACATCGGGCGGCAGGTGCGCCCTCAGGTGCCCCATCATCTGATCCATGCGCTCGATGACCTTGATCTTCTCGGAGGCCTTGCCGTCGTGGCCGCACAGATCGGCCGCCTTCACGTTGACCACGACGAGGTCGTACGTCGTCAGGGCCATGAGGGCCGCCTCGGCCTTCGCGACCATGTCCGTGTCGAGCCCTCCCGTCGCGCCCTTCACCTCGAGGACGTCCATCCCCGTCGTGCGGAACATCCCTTTGATCAGGGCGACGCCGGCGATGCCGGCGGCCTTGAGCCCGTACTTCTCCGTCACAGGCTGGATGTCCGGCGCGATGCCGCCGCCGCGGCACACGATCATGTTCGCAGGTGGGAGGCCGTTCTTCACGCGCTCCTGGTTCACGGGGTGGTCCTTCAGGATCTTGTACGCATTGCGCGTGAACGTGTTCAGGAGCTTGGCGGTCCCCTTCGCCTTCCCCGTGAGCGGCCTCGCCTCCGGAATCGTCTGGCCTTCCTCGTGCGGGTCCGTGTCCGTGACCTCGGCGGATAGGCCCTTTCCTCTGAGGACGAGGACGGCGCGATGCTCCGTGCCCTCCTTGAACAGCGCGTGGTGGCGCCCGAGCTTCATGCCGTTCAGGGACGCGGCCAGATCGGCCGTCCCCTCCTTGATTCGCCCGGCCCGGCGATCCGTCAGGACGAGGTTCTCGTCGACGGAGGCGAAGTTGCAGCGGAAGGCCACGTCGCCCTTCTGCAGCTCGATCCCCACGCCCGCGGCCTCGAAGGGCCCGCGGCCTGTGTAGACCTCATGGGGGTCGTATCCGAAGAGCGCGAGGTGGCTCGTGTCGCTCCCGGGCCGGACGCCCGGTCCGATCGGGTCGAGGAGGCCGTTCATCCCGTTCGCGGCGAACCAATCCAGGTTCGGCTTCGGGGTCGCCTCGAGCGGCGTCTTGTGCCCCAGCTCCGTGATGGGCCGGTCACCCAGCCCATCGAAGATGATGAGGAGAATCTTCCGTCGGTCCATGGGTGTGCCGCGGGTAGCGCGGCACCTAAAATAGCTTTTGGCCTCCGCCTCGGCTCACGGGTCCCGGATGAGGACCTCGAGGCCCGGGCTGATGTGCAGCTGGAAGGCGGCATTCCCCTCGCGGCGTGCGATCTCGAGGAACCCTCCGGAGGAGAACGTCGCGAGGAAGTCCCCCCGCTCCACCTCCCCGTACGTCGAGACGAGCGGGAGGGTCGCCTCGTAGCCCCCCAGGCTCACGTGCACCCTGCCTCCGACCTTCCAGCGCTTCGCCGCGGTCGCCTGCGGCAGGTTCGTGATGATGTTCCCGAAGCGGTCCGTCGTGAGGACGACGCCCTGCAACCCGTTCGGCGTCGCGCGGGGCGTCCCGAAATCCAGATCGACGAAGTCCTTGATCGCCGGTCCGACGTCCTTGACCTTCGTGCCCGTCATGAGGTGGGCCGCGACCGGTGCGAAGAGGTCGCGCCCGTGGAAGGTCGGGGACACCTCCTTGGCGAACAGCCTGCGGTTCGTGATCTCCCGGACCTCCTTCAGCCCGAGGCGCCTTGCTGCAGGGAGAAGGAGGCCGTTGTCTGGCCCGACCAACAGGGCGCCCTCGGCCACGATGACGATTGCGCGGCGCGTCGTGCCGACCCCGGGGTCGACCACGCCGATGTGCACGGCGAAGGGGAAGTGCGGAACGGCGGTGAGGAGCACGTACGCCCCGTGACGGATGTCCTGAGGCCGAATCGCGTGGTCGAGGTCCACGATCGTCGCGTCGGGGTCGATGGAGAGCAGGGCGCCCTTCATCGCGCCGACATACTCGCCCGGCCCGAAGTCCGTCGTCAGGGTGTAGATGTCGGGCACGTTCTCCCCTCCCCATCCGATGGGACTGGATTCCTCCAGCGCCTACCGGAGACGCCGGAGGCCTGCCTTGATGCGCGCGAGCTCCTGCTTCTTTCGCTCCAGGTCGGCCTCGGCCTTCTCGAGCCGTGCCTCGCGCTCCTTGACCTTCGCCTCCCGTGCCCGGACCTCGGCCCGCGACTCCTGGACCGTCGTGCGCTCCGCGGAGAGGCGATCGCGGAGGGTCGAGAGCTTGGTCGCGCGGTCCTCGAGGGACTTGCGTCGGGCATCCAGCGTCTCTTGCCGCCGCTTCAGGTCCGTCTCGATCCGGCTTTCCCGCGCGGCGACCGCGCCCTCGCGAGCGTCGAGGTCCGCGGTCCGCACGGCCACAGCCTTCTCCCGCTCCAGGAGGCCCGTCTCGCGTCCGTCGAGCTCTCCTTCGCGTTCCTCGAGGGCGGAGGCCCGCCGGTCCGCCTGGTTCTTCGCGCGGGTCTGGGATGATTCGGACGAGGCCTCGCGCTTCGCGAGCTTCTCCTGGGCCTTCGCGAGGTCCGCCTCCGCCTTCTCCAGGGAGGCCTTGCGGACCTCGATGTCCCGGAGGTCGCTGAGGAAGGCGGACTCCTGTTCGTCCAGCGTGACCTTCATCGACTCGAGGGTCTCCGCCTCGGAGGTCAGCTCCTTCTCCTTCGCGGCGACCTCACGTTCGCGGCGGTCGAGCTCGACCCGCTGCCCGCGGACCTCCTCCTGCGCCGCGGCGGAGCGGTTCTTCAGATCCTCTTCGGCGACCTCGAGGGCGTCCGCGCGTTCGAGGAGCCGGGCGCCGTCGGCCTCGGACCCCTTCTCGCGCTTCTCCGCGGCGGACTCTCGCCGGGTCACGGCCGTCTCGCGCCGCGCCTGCTCCCGCTCGATCGTCTCGAGGTCGGCCAGGCGCTCCTGGGCGGCCTTCTCGGCGCGCAGGAGCTTGAGGGCCTGGTCCTTCATCCGAGACCGCTGGATCTCGAGCTCCTCCTCGAGGGTGGCGACCCCGCGCTCACGGCGTTCGAGGTCCTTGGCCCGGGTGGCCACCTCTCGCTGGGCCCGCCGGAGGTCGACCTGGCGCTCCCGCGCCTCGCGGTCCTCCTCGGCGATCTTCTTGTCCTTCGCGGCAAGGTCTCGGGTGAGCTTCTCCAGCTTCTTCGTGGCCCGGCCGAGTTCCTCCCGGCGGTCCTCGAGCGTCTCGTCGCGGGTCTCGATCTCGGCGGCTTTCCGCTCCAGCTCGGTGGCCCGCTCCGCCTGCCGCGACTCCCGCTCCGCGAGGTCCTTGAGCTTCTCCGTGACCTCCTTGTCGCGTTCCGCGAGGGTCGCCTCGCGCTCCCCGAGGGAGGCGTCGTGGTCCTTCATCTCCGTCTCCCAATCCCGCGTGGACTGCTCCCGCAGGGTGAGCTCCCGCTCGCGCTTCTCGGCCTCCGCGACGCGCTCGTCGAACGCCCTGCGGGCCCCAGCGATCTTGTCCAGCTCCTTCTGGAGGTCCGTGTACATGTCGTTGAGTTGCTTGCGCTCCCCTTCGAAGGAGGTCGCGCGGCCCTCGAGCGCGGCGAGCCGGTCCGAGAGGAGGTTCTCCCGCGCCGTGATCTCCCGCTCCCGCTCGGCGAGCTTCGCCTCGTGTTCCGACAGGGACTTGCGCTGGGCCTCCGCCTCGGCCCGCGACCTTTCCGCCTCGATGCCCAGGAGCTTCTTCTGCGACTCGATCTCGACGTCGGCCTGGGTGCGGCGCTCCTCCAGGCGGCTCATGAGCATGCCGCTGGCCTCCTTGACCGCGGCGAGCTCGGTGCGGAGCTGCTCCAGTTCGCGCTGGCGCACGGAAGACCGCTGGTACTCCTGCTCCAGGTCCCACTTGCGACGGTAGAGCTCCTCTTCCTTGTCGATCAGGCGCTTCTCCTGCTCGCGGCGCGCGGTGAGGTCGCGCAGGTACGCCTCCTTCTCCTGGGTGGCCTCCGCGACGATCTGGGCGAGGAGCGGGTCCGGCTCCCCGAGGCCCGCGATCGCGGCGCTCGGGTAGCTCTTCTGGATCTGGTCGACGCTGATCGAGGAGTGCCCGTAGTCGTACGTGCGGACCTCGATCTGGGCCCGCTCGCTCGACGCGTCCCGCAGGATCTCGGGGATGGCGGGGGCGCCTTCGACGTCCTCCCGGGAGCGGTGCTGGGCTAGCACGCCGTCCCCGTCCCGGAAGACCAGGAGACCCTGGGAAGGCACGTCTCCGCGGAAGACGGACGTCTTCAGGATGCCGTTGAACTTGGAGGCGCGGAGGTCCGCCAGGATGGTCCGGACGGCCTCAGCCCCGCCGTCGGCGATGCGTTCCACTCGTCCCGGGGGGACTTCCATCGCGCGCGGGACGCGATTCGCACGTCAAATAGCTTGCGCTACGAGTTTAATTCGATGAGACCGGTACGCCGCCCGTCGCGGCAATCGTTTTCTAGGGGCACAGGCATCGGACCGATGCGTTTGTGATGAGAAGAGGGTCAGCCGACCAAACGACGTGACGACCTCTATGAGTGCTGAAACGCTCTCGACGGCAAGGAGCGTCAAGAAGATGGGAAAGGGGTGGCGATCATGGCTCATGCGGCTCTTGCCTCGCAGCCCCGAGCCCAGCCGAGCCTCTGCGTCTGCTAGTCCGACCGCAGCAAGCCCCCGCTCGTCGCCCCCGAGCGGCCGGACTCAGAGGCTTCTCAGTAGAATCATCATGCCGTCGAAGCCGATGGGTTTCATCGTGAGTCCCCAACGCTCGACATCCTGCCTGAGGCCCTTGTCTTCGGTCACAAAGTAGTCGCATCCGACGTAGTTCGCCGTGGCGACGTGGATAGCGTCGCGCGGCCCATGCTTGCCAGTCAGTGCTTTGTATATCCGAATTGAGATGTCATCGCCGAACAAAGTCTTGTCAAACCTTCCATGACCCCTCACCGTCGGAATGGGTTGAACGTCCTGAGTGAACCGTTTGACATCGGCGAGCAGTGCCCGCTGCCTCTCGGCTTCCCCGGCTGGCATGGCCCCGAGTTCATCTTCCGTGGTGTGACTGGAGTAGAACACGGCCGCACCTCTTCCCGCGATTGCGAGGACTAGGTCCCGTGCCTCACCTACGACACGGTCAAGCACGTTGTCGTCCAGATACAGGCGTGTCACATTCCCCGGTACCATAACCTCTCAATCCAGACCGCATCCAAGCATATAGAAACGGTTGGTGCCCCGCCCCGTCCCGTCGCTCCCGAGCGGTCGGAAGGGCCATGCCCTTACAAAGGGTTCAAGGAGGACGCTGACACTTCTAGAGGGACCAATGCCGATTTCGATAAGTTCGGGGCGGACCGCCGAGGACGCCTACCGAGCACCGAAGGCCATTTCTCTGGACGACCACGTCGAAGACGAACTATGGAAACTCATTGGAAGACTCACGCGCGAGTTGCGACAACTCCGCCGATTAGGACCTGCGCCAGCCTGCTCCGATGAGTCCTTCTCGCCGGATGAAATCCCGGCGTTGGTGCGATACATCGAGTACTTGGTCACCGAAGGTTCCGAGGTTGGAGCCGTCTTGACTTCGCCTCTGAAGCAGCGACTTAGGCGGCTCCTAACATTCCTTCAGCAGGCCGAAAGCACAAACTCGTTTGTCCATGCGCATATCGAATAACCAGAGAACGCTGACCTCGATGGCCGCGAACGGGAGTAATGCCCGCGCCCGCGCTTCGGTTTTGAGGCGGTCCTCCGCCGCGAGTCACTTGCACTCGCGGAGGCGATACCACTCACGCCATTAGCCCAACGACCCGTAGAGGCGTATGTAACAGTGCAGGCAGATGAGGTCCTTGGGTCCGACCTGTTCAATCTTCTGCTTCGATACATCCGGCCGGACCCACTCGAACTGTGTTTCCGCTCCACACTCAGCGCATGCGCCCATGGCTCACCCGTCACCATATAGGTCGATGGGGCTTGTCGAAGAGGAGCTGGACGGATTTGATCGTCTCCGTTTCTTGGCATTCATCCGTCGCTGGCAAATCATCGCCCGCCCCCGAGAGAGCCACAGGTGGTCATGAATAGAAAGGCTGCCCCGCCCCGTCGCCCCCGAGCGGCCGCAAGGGCTATGCCGGGACGAGGGAATACCGGTTTCGGCATGGGAACCTCCCGATTCGAATCCGGTGGCGCTTCGAGGAAGCTTTCTGGCGACTTTCCCACGTACTTCCTCATTCCATGGGCGGGAGCCACGCTTGCCTTCTTCATCCTGATCTGGTGGCGCAATCCCTCGGAGTTCGCATCTAACTGGCCGGTCGTCATCGTGGTGAGCGGCGTCCTCGCGTTCTGTTGCTTCTCGAGTTACTGGTTCATCGGCAGGCTTCGAGGCCCGCTGTGGCGCGCCCTCCACTAGCCCTCCGCTCCAGAACCAAGTGGTTCGCCGGAAGGGCTTTGCCGGAACGGAGGGATGGGGGTTTCGGCATGAGCCGCCATTGGTTGGAGATCTCGCGAGAAACGTTGCGAAAGCTTTGTCTCGTCTCCGGGGAATAGACCTGCCGGATTCACATGAAGGTCAAGCTCCGCCAGGTCCAATGCGACGAGGAAGAGCTGCTCGAGCTCCCGGACAACTGGATTCCCGTGTGCCTCGAGCACAACATGTACCCAACCTCGAGCCGCAAGGACTACACCCTCTATGTCCTCGAGCGCGCGTAGTCGGTCCCCGCGTGCGAGATAGGGACCCCGCCGGGTCGTCATCCAGGAGACCGTCGCCTCACCGCTTCCTCTCCTGCCGCTCTTCACGGCTGTTGCATCGGAACTGGGCGGCCACCTTCCCAATCCTAGCTATTTGCGCCTTGCGCAGGCGTAGTACTCTTCCTTCCCGACCTTGCGACGCTCGACCTTCCGTGCTTTCATGAGCTCTCCAAGCGCCGAGTTGAGAACGGCGAGCGCAGCCGTGAAGTCAAGGAGTTCCACAAGCGGCCGCTCTTCCTGGGGTATCTCATGTCCCAGCCCATGGAAGATTTCCATCTTCGTGAACGCCTCTCCGGATCGAGTTTCCAAGAAGGTATGGACTTCCTTGGCCCAATCACTGAGTTTGGCCCCTTCGTCGAACTCGTCCCTGCCGATTGGCAATCAGAACGCCCCCAGGTTCTCACAGCGCGTCGACTCCTCTTAATCTCTGTGTTGCACATCCCAAAGGCCTAAGCCTGCCGGCGCGTCAGCTAGGCTACGATGTTTTCGTTCCGAACCGGGTGGGACCTTGCCGGGACCGAGTGAACCGGCCAACGTGGTCCACGACAATCCGTCGCATCCGGAACGGTGTCCCCGATGTGGCAAGCTCACCCGAAAGTGGTACTACCTCGCGACCCGCATTTGGATTTCGTGCGAATATTGCGGCTTCGCAGGCCGGGTGAGCAACACGCCCGTAGCCGGGAGCCAGACGGATAGCGAGAGCCGCAGGCCCTCGTCATGAAACGCCTAGATTTGCGAGGACTTTCACTTGGCCAACCTTGCCCTCGTACGGTCGCGAGGCCGCAGTCCTCGGCCTTCGAGGAGTGGCCGCAGCGGCCACCCGCGTGACGATGCACCTCGGGGCGAACCCTTATGGGCGCCGACATCGATTCCGTCAACCGAGAGGAAGCGACGCCGGAATGGCCTTCGACGAAGACATGGTCCGGATGGTCTGGGAGAAGGGCGGGATCACGGAGAAAGCCGACCCCGAAATCTGGCGCAAGGACGAATGCGGAGCCTGGATTCGACGGAACTTCTTCGAGAACCTGAATTCCCAATTCGGGTGGGAAATCGACCTCATTGTCCCAGAGTTCGAAGGGGGTGCCAACGACCTATGGAACCTCCGTCCCCTTCAGTGGCGGAACAGGATTAGCAAGCGAGCTGGACGCTTCGTGTGTCCAATCACCGCGCGGGAATGGTACAACGTCCCCAGGTAGCGCTCCGAAGGCCTCCAATGGGCACGGGTACCAAATGCCAGGCGTGAAGGGCGAACTGCATCGAGACAAGCCCCCTGGGCCAGAGCGTGTGCAAATAGACGTGTTTCAGGCACGCGGCCAGAGCGGTATTCGAGGCGCAGGGTGTTATGGCAGACTTGAGGACCCCAGGCTTGTTCATTGCACCCGTACTAGCTGCAGTGCAACAACTACCGAATCCTCAAGTGCCCGCAGGATGCTGCGGATTTACGAGTGCGTCCATGACGACCGATACGGAAGTCTTCGCCTCGTTGCGACGCGGACGCAAGGTTCTCCGAGACCACGGACGCACATGTCGGGTCTCCGCGAAGGAGTTCGTCCGTTGGCTTCACACCGACACCGCATACCTCAACCCAACCGTGGACCAAGTCGTTCACAATCTGTTCTTCGTTGTCCACGAACTCGTGGAAATCAAGGAGGTCAAGCGCATGGGCTTGAGGATGACGAAGGAAGTGATTGTGAAGAATCCGTTGGCCATCGCGGAGGCTCACCTCAAGGCCGCCGACGTCGAGTTCCGCATCGCGTACGCCATGAAGGATGTCAACCATTTGAAGATGCGCGTGGAGGACGCCAAAGCGTGGTGCGAAGACCCCGTTCTGACCCCCGCTCTGAAGAAGCAGCACGTGGCCTTCCGGGACACGTGGGCGCAGCGGCTATTCAAATTGGCGTATGAGGACACCGTTGGAGATTGGATGTTGGAGTGAAGGGGCCCCCGCCCGTAGCTCCTCGCCTCTCATAAGTACCGTCCTTTGTAGCCACTACCCGGGATTGGGCGCAGCAAGAGGTGTGAGCATGGGTGCGCGGTCAGTGCGCTTCTTCGAGGAACCGGGACCGAAGAACACGGAGGAGGTCGTGCAAGCGGTTCAGGAGAGGACCCGCGAAGGCGGCATCGACGCTGTGGTCGTGGCGTCGGTTTCCGGTCGAACGGCCATCCGAGTCACCGAGAATCTGCGGGAGGCAGGAGTCAAGGTGCCCGTCGTGTGTGTCACGGGTCCACCGTCGTGGGAGAAGTACGCCCCGGATACAGGTTTCCGCTCGTCGCCGAGGAAGACCGGAAGATGCTCGATGGTTTGGGAGTCTCCATTGTTGACGATGTCGAGGAACCGTTCCGGCCGTTGACCTCCCGCAACTAGTGGGAGAAGGAGACGGTACGGGTGAAGAGGCCGGAGGCCGACCTGTTCTGGATGAGCCTCATCCTGGTAGGCGGACACGGGTTCCGGACGGCGATCGAGGTCGTCTTCATGGCTGTTGACGCCGGATCGGTCGAGGTCGGTAAGAGGGTCATCACCGTGGCCGGAACAGGCGAGGGCGCGGACTCAGCGGTTGTACTCAAAGCCAGCCACTACGAAGATGCCGTGGGTCCCGACCCCGAGAAGAGGCTGAAGGTCGAAGAGGTTCTGGCCATGCCCAAGAGGACGACGTGGGTGGGGTATGGCTGAAGACTTGGCGGTCTCCGCTCGTACGTGATGGCCCGTGCGATGCGGCGAGTGCGCCCCGTCCTCACGTCCACGACCGGCACGAGGCTCGGGCGAGGAAGGACATATATCCCTGGGCCCCCTCGTAACTAACCGTGGACGTGAAGACCCGAGAAGAGATCCTCTGCGAACTCATCGCACGGGCTGAAGAGCATCCCTACGGATGGAAGGCTGCCGTGCGGCAAGACCCTCGGCTTTTCGCCCGAGATTACTACATCTTCCACCCTAGAGTTGGGGTCTACGAGCTGAAGGAATATCAGGTCAATCCGTTTGAGGCCGCGGGCGTCGGTGCGCACCTCGCTTCTTCCGTCCCCAAAGACCTTCCCAGATCCCTCAAACAGCAGGCGGGCATCTTCGCGATTGTGGAGGTTAGCCTTGCGAGGCTCCGGAAGGTCCTCGAGGAAACGTCCGGGGGAATCCCCCTGCCCGAGGTGGACGTGCGCGCCGGCATCCGCATCCCCATGCAGGGCCCCGTACACAGCGCCTCCACCTCGCTTAAGTTTCTGGATTCCTCCCTCGAGAGGAAACGGCACGTTGTGGACGAGGAGTTCCGCAGGTTGGTGGATCGCCGAGGGCTCACGATGGCGTACGCGTGATGTCCGTCCCGATTCGCGCGTCAGGACCACCGAGCCTTGCGAACCCGCCACAGTCCCGCGAACCCCTGCAATGCACGCACGGTGCGGCTCCTTCTAGCGCGCATTGTAGGAATGGCGCGTTCGGGGTCTGGACCGTCTACGTCCGGCGGCGGCGGGTTGATTAGACCCGTCTCCCATGAGCAGGGTCCATGAAGACCGCCGTGGAGATCGACAAGGCCATCGCGGAGCTGCGCGTCGCGATCGAGCGGGCCGAGGCCGAGATCCGTCCCCGGACGAAGGCAGCCACGGTTTACGCGTACTGGTTGCCCCCACCCCCGGACGTGCCCCGCCTCAGGGCGATCCTCGATGCCCTTCTTTGGGTCCGCGCCTGACGCCGACAGGCGCCTCCACAAAGCCTCCCCCAAGCAGGATGCCCTGGTCGGACGTCGAGCCCGCTCTGTAAGGCTGAACCTTGCGAGATACTCCAGAGGTTACTTGCGCCGCGAATAGGACCGAAACCTTCCAATCCTCCCGGGCGCCTGACCCGGCTGGAAGGGTGCTGCGTGGCGGTTTGCCCGTCGTGTGGGAACAAGCGTTTCGGCCTCACTTTCATAACGTGTTCCACGTGCGGCCGCCAGGGCTGCGAAAGGTGCGTAGCGGTACCCGTGGGCATGAGCTTCCCGGACCAGGAAGGCCGCCAGACGCCCGCGTACTCATGCACGTGGGCCTGTTACGAACACGCCGCCCAGTACCATCTATCACGAGGTCAGATGATCACGCAGTGGGGCGGTGGCTACACGTTCCTGGGAAGGATTCTCAGCCCCGAGGCCGCGTGGCGGGCGAACCGGATTCATGTGGAGCACCTCGTGGTAGCTGGCCGGTACGAGGACGCCGCGGTGCTCTACGAGAAACTGGGCATGTGGAAGGAAGCGGGGGACTTGAGAAACCGGGGACGTCAACAGTACATTACCCAGGTCCATGTCAATGTGAACGACTTGCTACAGCAGCTCAGGGCCATGGGCGTCTCGGCAAGCTACACTTGCCCCGTTTGTCGTAGTCCTTCCACGATCACGGGAACGACGTCTCCGGATGCCCTCGCCAAGTGCCAGTATTGCGGAGCGGTCGCGCGCCCGACCGATGTGGTCGAGGCCATCACGAAGGTTCTCGGCTCCGAGCATGCGCGCGCAACAGAGTCCCGACGAACATCGGTTTCGAGGTCGTCCTCCGTAGCGAAACGAAAAAGAGAAAAGGTGCTCGCGGCCCTCATTCCAGACCCAGAAAGGTTATGCCTCGCCTCGCCAGGTATGTCGTGGTAATCAGGACGAAGCCGCCATTCGTTATCCGTCAGACCGAACGAGGCGACGCCACCGCAACCCTGGCGCTCGCTCAGTCTCGAGAAGTGGTTTGGTTCCGTCGGCCTTGCCCAAATCGCTCGCGATCTCGAATCTCACCAAGGGTACGTTGCAACTCGCGAGAGCCAACTTCTTGGGCTTCGTGACGTGGACCCCCGTCGACGAGACATGGCGGAGCTCTCCTGCATTGGGGTTGCGGAGGATCTGCAGCACGCCGGCGTTGGTACCTCTGTGCCTCCGGCCCTCACTTCGAGGCTGAGGCGCGGGGAGGGTTTCCACGTTCTTACCGTGTCCACGTATCGCCGACAGCTTCACTTCGGCAACCCTATGCAGAGTCCTGGCGCTCTCACCGGGCCCGAGGCTTTAGGGACTATCGAGTCGACCCCCGCTATTGGGTTGAAGGCGACGCCCGATACCACCGTCTCGTGTTGCGGCTGGACT
>CAVYJM010000007.1:0-132599 GCA_963768855.1 uncultured Thermoplasmata archaeon | reverse complement strand
TGATTGGCAATCAAGCCGCCCCCAGCCTTCCCATAGCGACCTGACTCCTCATAATCTCTGTGTTGCGGTCTTGCTGGGACTGAGTGTCGAGGAGGGTCTCCATTTTCGGGAAACGGACTTATTCTTTCCCCCCGCCTGTCGCGACGGATCTTCGCATGCCCCTTTTCCTGCCGAGCCCGTCGAACTCGAGTTCGCTTCACAGTTCTGAACCAGAACTCAACTCGCGTGATCATTACATCTATCTTGAGGAGCTTCGTGAGAGGTGCACACCGGTGGTCTTCTGCGCCGCCTCCTGACCTGAGTGAAGCGCCCCGGTCGGGCTTCGCTATCCGCATCGGGAAGGGACGGGACGCACCCTTTGCGGCACAATGGCGAAACGCTTGATCCAGGCCTTCACCAGTCCGTGGTGCATTTCCCCTAACGCCCGCCCTTGTGGGCGGGCACCTTTCCTTTATGACCACCTGTGACTCTCTCGGGGGCGGGTGATGCTTTGCCAGCGACCGGTGAAAGCCTGAAACGGAGGCGACCAGGTCCGTCCATCTCCTCCTCGAGAAGCCCCATCGACCTATGCCGTGACGGGTGAGCCATGGGCGCATGCGCTGAATGCGGAGCGGAGACAGAGTTCGAATGGGCCCGGCCGGATGTATCGAAGCAGAAGATTGAACAGGTCGGACCCAAGGACCTCATCTGCCTGCGATGTTACATGCGCCTCCATTGGTCGTAGGGCTTTGACAAGCTGGAAGGACATCACATCGTGTCGTGAGTGGTGTCGCCTCCGCGAGCGCAACTGATTCGCGGCGGTGGACGGCCTCGAGAACCCGAACGCGTTCGGCGGCGACGGGGCGGGCATCGGGGTGAATTCCATCGGTCCTCGGCCGTGCCGGTAATTGCAGTCGTTTCATGCACATCCCGCCGCCTCTTCCCCCGGTGGCTCCGATGTAAGTCACCTCGGAGTGGATTGCGGGCGACGTGAGCGAGACGGACAACGGGCGCGGTCACCGGGTCGTGGTTGACCTACCTCCCTCAAAGGAAGGAACCGACAAGGGACCCACGGCCCTAGAACTGTCGGTGATGGCCCTCGCCGGGTGCGTGACCACGATTTTCAGAACTATGGCCAGGAGGCGCAAGTGGGAGTTCCAAGCGATGAAAGTCGAAATGGACGCCGAGCAGTCTCCGAGCGCACCGACCGTTGACCGGATTCGCGGCCGCTTCATCGTCCGGACCAATGCGAGCCGGGAGGAGGTTGAGACCACGCTGCGTCTCACGTTGCACGAATGCCCTGTGGGCGTGCTCTTCGAGAAGGCTGGAATAATGCCGGACCTAGAGGTCCGCATCGAGAGCTGAGGATCACCGGGGAAGGAACCCGAATTCGGTGCAGAGTTGGGAGGTCCTTCCGGCCGCTCGCGGCATGACGAGGCGGGAGGGGGCGGGTACGCCGTTCTTACCCGTTGACCGGGGAAGAGGCGACCGGTTAGGCTCCCTACACTCATGCCGTCATGGCGGCTATGTTCTTCCTGACCTCTTCGAGGTCTTTCATCCCACGAGCAGGGCATCCACGAAGTCCAACCAGGAAGCGGCAATCCTGCCTACTTCACGTGATGGCCGCGTCATGCGGGAGGCGCGGGGCGGCTCAGGTTCGTGGGCTTCTCGAGGTACCGGTTGAATGCGACGACCGCGATCGAGTGGCCGTACTCGAACATCTCGAGGATTCCATCGAGGATCGTCCGCAGGGGGATGATCACCTTCGGGTCGTCGTAGTCCTTCAGGATCATCCGCATGATTTCGCGCTCCCGGTTCATGATAGCCTCCTGGTGCAGGATTGCGTCGTTCGCCTGCTTGATGTCCCGCGAGAGCAGGCCGCCGATCGCCTTCGTGTAGATCTGGGTGACCGCCTCGGAGAGCTCCTTGAGTCCCTTCGCAAGAGAAGGGCTGATGTCAAGTTTCATGTCCAAGAGTGTGAGGACCGATCGAGCGATGGTTTCACCCCAGTCTGCGACGGCTTCCAGATCCCGGTCGATGAGACGGTACTGGATGATCTCGAGGCGCGAGCGCATCCCGAGCAGCTCGACGAGCGCCTCGTCGACCTGGGCGCTCAGGACGAGGCGCAGGATGAGCCAGTACATCATGTCCGCGTCGTCCTCGCGCTTGATCGCGTCCTCCGCGAGGCGGCGGTCGCCCGTCACGAGGGCCTCGATCGCCTCCTCGAGCATCGTCGCGCCGAGGTTGTACAGGCGCTTCACGAGCGCGTCCAGCGGGTAGTTGGCCGGGTCGATGGAGCATTGCAGAGTGATCCGGTTGCTCGTCTCCTCGATGATCCCGAGGCCCATGAGCTTCTTCGAGGTCTTCCGGACCTCCTCGATGTGCTCGCTCCGCAGCCGCGTCGCCGAGCGGACGATGATCTTCTGCCGGCCGAGCACGTAGTTCCCGACGATGATCCGCTCGAGCAGGCCGAGCTCGTCGCACAGGTCCGCGTCGATGACATAGGTCTCCGACTTCCGCCTGCGCTCCTCCATCGCGGGACCCGGCAGGATGCGGAGGGAGTCGCCCTCCTCGACGATGAAGACCTGGTCCCCCTTCTTCAAGTTCCGCTGGATGACCCACGCCTTCGGAAGGGAGATGGTCAATGTGGCTGCGCCGACTTTCTGTATCTTTCGGCTCTGCATGTGGACTTCCCTCTTGCGGCTGTGCCCCGCAAGTCACTACGCGGGAACGTATCCCGCTTCGGCTATACAAGTACTCCACGTGCCCCATGCAGACCATCCTGCGAGTCCTGCGGCTCTCGGCTCCAAGGTGGCGGGTCATGATCTTGGATCTGAACCTAGGGCATGAAGCCACAAATGGAACATCGCGGGGTTTTCAGTTGCCACGGTCTCGTCTCCCGATAGCCGAGAAGAGGGGGCAGACGCGTGGGCTCCCTGCGTCCCCACGCCCGCATTACGAATCAGTGCAAGAGTCCGGCGGCTTTCAGCTCGGCCGTAATCTTCTCGACGGCCTGCTCGACGTCGGAGGGCTTGCGGGCGCCCGTGCACACGAGCTTGCCGCTGCCGAACAGCAGGGCGACCACCTTCGGCTCGTCGATACGGTACACCAAGCCCGGGAACTGCTCCGGCTCGTACTCGACCTTCCCCAGGCCCAGGGTAATCGCGGTGGCGTTCAGGTCGATTTGCGCACCGAGGTCCGACGTCGCGACGATGTTCTGGACCACGATCTCCGGATTCTTGTTGACCGGGATGCCCGCGGCCTCGATTTGTTGCCCGACGAGGCCGATGGCCTTCTTCACGTTCTCGAGGCTCTTCGCGCCCGTGCACACGACCTTGCCGCTGCGGAAGAGGAGGACCGCGGTCTTCGGTTCCTTGAGGCGGTAAATGAGGCCGGGGAACTGCTCGGGATCGTACTCCGCTCCGCCTAGGGCAAGGGCGATGGCCTGGAGGTCCAGCTCCTCCCCGAGGGAGGTCGAAGCGACGACGTTCTCGATCTTGATCTTCGCCAAGGGAGCACCGCCGAGGACCGGACGCGTCGTTCCCGGCACAGTCGGCTTGGACGGGAGTCGAGTAGGGCCATATATAGTTGGGTCAGCCGCGCAATCGTCCGTCCCGGCATAGCCCTTCCGGCCGCTCCGAGGCGACGTATCCGGGGGACCTCGCCCCCTCCCAGGGAGGCGAGCAGCCGTCTCACCGCGAGCGGTGTTCGGCGGACACGGCTCGATCCCGACGCTGCTGTCTGCGCTTCCATTTTCTGCTCTTCTGTTGGCCGCGCTGGAGGGTTCTGGAGCCCTTCCTGCCCTTTCCGGTCATCGCTGAGTCAACAGCGGACGTCGTCTCTTAAGGCTATTGACGAGAGGCGCGAGACCTAATCCGATGGCTGCAACGTAAAGCCACACAAGAGGGAGCGAGGGCGCTCCCGATCACTCGCGAATCGTGAATATGGGAGCCCCCGAAGCCCGAGGAACCACGAGGCAACCCGCGAGCGGAATCCGTCGATTTCCCGGAACTCGAACGCCTCGCCCTCCTCGGCGGTCTTGCGCAAGGTCTTCGCGAGTTCACAGTCGAGGGCAGCTCGGCAGTTGTCGCAGGACAGCGTGCGTTTCGAAGGACCATCGAGCAGACTCGCTAGCCCTGGGCACTCTGGGCAACTTGTGGGAGAAGATCTGTCGTGTCACGAGCCGAGCGTCGCCGGACAAGCGTTCGTCGAAAGCGTGACGATCCGCGGGCTGTTGCATCTCGGTTGTGATCCGGTCTAATGGGCGACGATCAGACGGCGCAGTTCCTTCTCGAAGAGCTTCATGCGGAAGATCGTGGGTTCCTTCTCCCCCGCGCGAAGTATGCTCTCCGACACATGGTAGTAGCCGATGGGCTGGCCTGCGTCGTCGAACTTAACGTAGACGCGGGATGAGCCGAAGAGGTGTATTGCCCGTTCGCAGCGTTCGACTCCTGGGACATCCTCTATGATCGGGTCGATGTGCTCCCGCATCCACGGCTCGCAGCGGTCCCTCGCTTTCTCAGAACCGTAAGAATCAAAAGTCCATCTCGGGAGCCGTCTGTCGGGCACGGGGCGATAATGCCACCGACGCTAGAAGACACTTCCGGGGTTCTGACCTCCCCGCCGGCGCCTCACAATAGCTCGATGCGATCGCGAAGAAGCGCGCGCAAGAGGAAGAACGACAGAACGCGCGGATCAAGAAGCTCAGGGGCTGAAGGTCTCGGAGCGGGCCCGAGAGTCACATCCCCCAAAACGGGTCCTCCTTCCGTTTGATCGCGCAGATCTGGTCGAGGGTCTCGACCTCGTCCATCGTGAGCTCCTTGTGCCTGCGCAGGGTGCGCGCCTCCTCCTCGGTCAGCTCGACATAGAGCACGTCCCCGCCGTTGACCTGTCGGCCGACCGTGACGCCGTCGAGGGCGATCGCGACCTCCTGTCCCTGCCGTGCTTCCTCGAGGCTCTTTTCCCCGCTTCGGATCGACTTGAGGCGGCCCAGGCTGCGGCCGTCCTCGCGCATGACCGCGCATCCCGCGCGGATTCGCCCGTTCAGGATGCGCACTCCGAAGATCGCGGGGTGGGACGTGCGGAACACGTAGTCCGCCAGGAAGAGGAGCTTGGCCGGGTACGTGATCTCCTTGCGGCTGGCCTCCTCGAGCTGCCGTTTCCGTTCGTCCCTCCAGATGCTGTACTCCTCGATGAGGCGGTAGATGATGTCGCTCTGGAGCAGTTTGACGTCCGGGTGGTCCACGAGGGCGACCTGCGCGTCGGGCAGGAGTTCCGCGTTGAAGGCAAGGATCGCCTGATGGAGCGGATCCTTCGCGGTCGCCACGTCGATCACGTCGCGTCGCGAGATCGCCCCGAGGCGGGCGTAGCGGATCGGGATATCCGCTTGCTTGCACTCGTACGCGAGTCCCTCGAGCGAGCCGATCGCGTCCGCCTTCAGGAGGACGCCGTCGTCCTGGACCTCGACGTGGGGCTGGGACTCCTTCGCGATCTCCTCCACGAGTGCCTTCACGTCCCCTCTCGCGACCCGAACCGGAGCGCCGGACACGGCCCCCTCGACGCCCGCGGCGACGATCTTGACGCCCGCGGCGGCCGTCACGCTCTTCACGGAGTCGAAGCGGTCCTGCGGGTCGCGGATTTCGTCCATGGGCTTCGGCTTCAGAAGCGCCTTGACCTTCGAGACCCCTGGTTTCGACGGCGTGCCGAAGACGATCGTGTCGCCCTTGGCGAGGGTGCCCTTGTAGACGATCGCGTCGAGCGTCGTGCCGAGCCCCTTCTCCTCCTTGACCTCGAGGATCGTGCCTTCCCCGGGTCCCTCCTCCGTGGTCAGCTCCTTCTCCAGGAACCGCTGCGCGAGCCCGATGAGCATGAGGAGCAGGTCGGGGATGCCCTCGCCGAACTTCGCGCTGAGCGGGACGACAGCGATGTTCGAGGTGAAGTCGGCCACGTGATCGTAGCGGTCCGCGGAGAACCCGTGCTCGTAGAGACGTCCCACGAGCTCGTACAGGCGCTTGTCGAACTCCTCCCGCGCGGTCTCCGGCTGGTCTCCGTACGAGGCCAGGAAGGCGCGGTTCTCGTGGTGCCGCCAACCGGGGACAAGGTCGATCTTGTTCGCCGCGACCACGAACGGCGTCTTGTACCGCTTCAGGATGTTCAGGCTCTCGATCGTCTGCGGCCGGAACCCCTCGTTCAGGTCGATCACGAGGACCGCCAGGTCGGCGAGGGCGCCGCCCCTCGCGCGCATCGTGGAGAAGGCGACGTGGCCCGGCGTGTCGATGAACAGGAGGCCGGGGACCTTGAAGGACTTGCCCTTGACCAGGTCGCCGCACGTTTCGAGGATCGCGGCCATCGGCACCTCCGTGGCGCCGATGTGCTGCGTGATGCCGCCGGCTTCCCGCCCCGCGACGCCCGTGCCCCGGATGCGGTCGAGCAGGGTGGTCTTGCCGTGGTCCACGTGCCCGAGGACGGACACGATGGGCTGCCGGATGGCGGCCATGGCCACGCGACGAACCCGCAGACGCTATTAGTAACTTAGCTTGCGCACCGGGAATGCGCGTCCCCGGCAAACCGCTGCAGAAAGGAATATGCTCTCTGCAGCCCATGTAATCTCGGCATGTCGCGAGCGACCGCCGAGGGAGCCATGATCGCGCTCGGGCTGGCCTCCGTCACGCTTCTCATCATCTACGGCTTGATTGCGTTTACCAGCTCCGCCGGGGTGGACCCGTTCTTCTGGATCTTCGTGGTCTTCTTCTCGGTGTACATCGTCTGGGATGTCCGCCGTCACATGCGTGCGATCTACACGCGTGCCGCGCCAGGCATGAAACCGGGTCGGTGACTCCGCGCAAGGGGCGCCCCTCCGGCGGACTACTCGCGGATCCACGCCTCGTCGATGCGCTTGTATACCTGGAGTTCCTCGGGCTTGAAGAAGAATCCGATCTCCCGCTTCGCGCTCTCGGCCGAATCGGAGCCATGGATGACGTTGCGTCCGATCGTGAGGGCGAAGTCGCCCCGGATCGTCCCGGGCTCTGCCTCCGCGGAGTTCGTCTTCCCCATCATCTTGCGGACGATCGCCACGGCGCCGTCCCCCTCCAGGACCATCGCGACGACGGGTCCCGAGGTGATGTAGGACATCAGCGGTTCGTAGAAGGGCTTGCCTTTGTGTTCCGCGTAATAGGATTCCGCGAGCGCTCGGGAGACCCGCATGAGCTTGAGGGCCACAATCTTGAGTCCGCGCCGCTCGAAGCGGGCGAGGACTTGTCCCGCGAGGCCGCGCTGGACCGCGTCGGGCTTGAGGAGCGCGAACGTGCGCTCGACCAGGGGCTCAGGCCCCCTTCTTCGCCTTCTTCGCGGCCTTCGGCGGCTCGGCCTCTTCCTCTGGCTCTTCCTTCCGGCCCTTGACCTTCTGCCACTGGCCGTCGAGCCAGGCCTTGAAGACGTGCCGCCCGTCGGAGGTGTCCTTCCACGCGAGGAACTCGCTCTTCTCGATGTGCGTGATCGTCTTCCCGGGGTGCGCCTTGCGCGCGGCGTTCACGATCGAGTGCTTGAATGCAGGGTCCCGGAGGAAGTCGGCGTAGTACTTCTCCAGGTCTCCGCGGGAGAGGTCCGGGCCGAGCCGCTTGTCGACGAGGTCGGTGAGGTCGGCGGGGATGTCCTTCCCCTTCGGCGCGTCGATCGTGACCTCGACCGCCGCGGCCTCGGCTGCGGGTGCCGTTTCTTCCTCGGCCGCGGGAGCCTCGACTCGCTCCTCGACGGCCGCCCCGCTTGCTCGGCGGAAGGCCTGCGTCCACGGCGTCCACCGGGGGACGCGCCCGAGCTTCAGCATGTTGAGCTGGCATTTGCTCGAGCAGAACACGAAGACGGTGCCGTCCTTCTTGATGAACATCTTGCCCGTCCCGGGCTCGATTTCATTCCCGCAGAAGGAGCAGGATCGTCGCACGGGCATGGGATCACCGCACGCTGAGCTTGCGCGCCTCGCGCGCCGTCTCGCGGAGCATGAGGATGTCTCCGACCTGGACGGACCCCTTCACGTTGCGCGTGATGATGCGGCCCTTGTCCCGCCCTTCGTTGACGCGGACTTTGACCTGGGTCGCCTCGCCCGTCATCCCGGTCCGGCCGACGACCTCAACGACCTCTGCGGGGATGCTTTCCTCATCTGCCATCGTCGTGACCTTCCGGGGACCTTCACTTCTTCATCGCGCGAAGCTTCGCTGAGAGGTCGTCTATGACCGGCTTCGCCTTGCCCGCATCGAGGATTGCGATCGAGGCGGTGGCCTTCCCCAGTCCCACGCTCACGCCGAGCTCCTGCTTGCTCGGCACGTAGGCGTAGGGGATGCCCTTCTCCTCGCAGAGGATGGGCATGTGCGCGAGGATCTCCTCCGGTTGCACGTCCTCCGCCATGACGACGAACTGGGCGTCGCCCCGCTCGACGAGCTTGGTGACCTCGTTCGTGCCCTTGCGGACCTTGCCGCTCTCCTTCGCGAGCTCGATGGCCTGGTAGGTCTTGTCCACGAGCTCCTTCGGCATCTCGAAACGAACGTACATTGGCTTGGCCATGTTGGAGACCTCCTTCCATCCCCGCTCGACGCGGGGACTTCATGAGTCACAGGCTCTCCGTAAGAAGAGCAGGCGTCGAACCAGGGGGAGTTATAAAAGGTTTGCGACGTGCCCCGACGATTCGCACGGTTCCGGATGCAGAGCCCGCGCGGGGAACCCCGCACGTTAATGAGCCGGCGTCGATAGGGTGGCCGGTCGCGCGTCGCGCCCTTGAACGTTTGGTGTTGCATGGCGATCTTGATCAACGTCCCCGAATCGGTCCTCGCGCTCGCGGTCCTCGGTTTCCTCCTCATCGGCGCGAAGCTGGGAGAGGAGGCGTTCCGGTACCTCGGCCTCATCCCGTTCGTGGGCGCGATCCTCATGGGGATCCTGATTGGCCCCGGCGTGCTGAACTGGGTCAGCGTGGAACCGACGATCTCCCTCTTCGTCGGGCTGGGGATCAACTTCCTCCTCTTCGTGAGCGGGGCCCACGAGTTCGAAGCCACGCGCCTTCGGTCGATGTTGCGCAACCGGAAGACCCTGGTCATCTCTCTCGTCGAGTTCGGGGTCCGTTTCGTGGGGATCACGGTCCTCGCCTACTTTCTGTTCCAGGAGCTGCTCCCGGCCGTTGTCGTGGGCATCGTCGCGGGGATGAGCAGCGCAGGTCCGCTTTCGCGGCTCCTGACCGACACGGGCCTCGCCCGGACGCACGAGGGCACGGCGATCTTCTCGCAAGTGGTGGTCATCGAGATCGCCGCGGTCGTCCTCTTCTCCTTCGTGTACGACCTCGCGGGGACCGCAGTCACCCTCGCCTCCGTAGCCACGGTGGGGGTCGAGGTCGCGGCGACGGTCGGGGGGATTATCTTGTTCGGGCGCTTCGTCCTCGTGCCCCTCCTGGAGAAGGTCGAATCCCATTTCCAGAGCCGGGAGCCCGTGTTCGCGATCACCGTCGCCCTCGTCCTCGTGACCGGGTTCGCGGGCCAGGTCACGGGGTTCAACTCGGCAATCGTGGCGCTCTTCCTGGGACTGCTGCTCCAAGACTTCTTCGCCGCGCGTCCCGTCCTCACGGAGAAGTTCCACGCCTTCACCTACGGTTTCTTCGAGCCGCTGTTCTTCGTGGGGCTCGGCCTCTACTTCGTGCAGGTGACGACCGGCCTCCTCCTGCTCGGCATCGCGATCTTCGTGATGGCCCTCGCCCTCGACGCGATCATGGGCGCCGTCAGTGCCCGCTTCTTCGGCGTGGAGGTCTGGAAGAACGCGTTCGGCACGTGCGTCAACGGGGGCGTGGACGCTGCGTTGCTGGTCACTGCGCTTACCGCGAGCGTCGCGCTCGTGAGTGGCTATGCGTACTCCGCCACGGCCATCGGGATCGCGCTCCTCTCCCTATCGGCCCCGCTGCTCTTCCGCCTGCGCGCGCCTCCCGTGCCCCTCGATCAGGAATCCGGGGTGCGGAAGATTGTCCGCCAAGAGCTGAATGCCCTGACCGCAGATGAGATCTCCAAGACCCTTCCGACCGTCGCCGTGCACGACACGGATCCTGTTCGCGACGCGGTTCGGAAGTGCATCGAACTTGACGCACGTGCGGCCTGCGTCGTGAATGCGAAGGGCAAGCCCATGGGGACCTTGATCCTGCACGACGCGATGGCGCTGGGCCCGCGGCAGATGTCGACCCTCCGGGTGAGGGATACGGATCTCGCGATGGCTCTCAAGGTTCGCCGGAACGAATCCGCCCTGCCGCTCGCGAACCTCTTCAAGGAGACGAACATTCCCATCGTCGCGGTCGTGGATGAGGAGGGCAAGCTCGTCGGCACGATTCTTGAGCGGGAGATCCTCCGGCGCATGGTGATGTCGCTCGAGGGCTGAAGGGCCGCGCCGGCCGCTCAGCCGTCCTCGGGTCTCCCCCGGGGCGAGGGGTCGTCATTGCGGTGCAGCTGCTCTCGAACCATCCGGTTCGCAATCTCGAGGAACGCGTCTTCGGTTCCCGGAGGAATCGTCGCTCCCGCGGCCACGTGGTGTCCGCCTCCCTGGCCGCCGACGGCCTTCGAGGCGGCCTGCATGATGGCGGCGAGATCGAGTCCCTTCGCGACCAACTCTCGCGTCCCGCGCCCGGAGACCTTGATCCCGTCCTCCGCGTTCGCGAAGGCGATGATGGGCAAGTTCCTCGACGTGCCGTTCTGGTTGAGGGCCATGCTTGCCGCGATTCCAACGACCGTGTCGCGAATCGTGTCGTGCGCGTGGAAGTACTGGATCGCGTCCATCTCGTGGATGCCCGCTTCGAGAATCGCGTCCATGGACTCGACGAGGTACTCGCGGTGGCCCCGCAGGAGGCGAAGGGCCTTCGCGAGGTACTCCTCGCGGTCCCCGCGGCACACGCGGTATCCGACCTCTGGCTCGTCGTAGCGGCCGCAGGCGTTCATGAGCGTGCCGAACTCCTTCGCGTCGCGGGTCGGGCTCCCGACGGGCTCCTTGACGAGGGTGTACGCTTCGCCGACGAGGCGCTCGACGGACTTCACGCCACAGCCGCGCTCGAGCATGTGGGAGACGAGTGCGGAGACGACCCGCTGCTTCTCTCCATGATCCAGGTCGGACCAGGAGCGCCAGTGGTCACCCGCCTTGAGATCGATCCCCTGCTCCAGGAGGAACGCGATGCACGCCTCCTCATTCCCGCTGAGCCGCGGGATCCAGGGATCGGAGGCGTACTGGAGCATCTTGTAGACGGGGCGGGTCTCCCGCCCGAAGAGGCGGAGGTCCATGTCGGCCTTGACGACGCCGGCTGATTCGGCGTCCGCGAGGATCGTGCGGTTGTATCCCTCGAGGCGCCGGAACTCTGCTTCCTGCATGTCGCCGACCGCACCGACGATCGCGACCGCGGCGAGGTCCGTGTTCTTCGCGTCGAGCGCCTTGGCGACTGCGTACGCGCAGCCCGCGCCGCTCGCCACGTCGGAGCCTTCGCCCTCGAGGTGGGGGTTCAGCATGAGGACCCGGTCCAGCGACTCCGTGAACCGCAGCAGGTCGCTGCGCAGGGCCTTCGGCACCTCCCGCTCGGTCGGGACGTGATGGTCCGTGACGACGGCGTCGAGACCGTGCATCGCATGGAGCATGCCGGCGCCGAGGTCCACGAACCAGACGAGCGGATGACCCTCTCGCTTGATCGCGGTCAGCCCGGCCTCGTCGAGCTTCTTCGCGAAGGCGACCTCATGCTCGATGCCCGCGCGGGCAAGCGCCTCGGAGGCGATGGCGCCGCCCGTGATCCCATCCGTGTCGATGTGCGTGACGATCTTCACGAAGGCCGCGGCCCGAAGGCGCTGGGCGATGTCCTGGGCGACTGCCTCCATCGCTCTCCATCTAGCGAGCGACACGCCATGAAGCTTTGGGGAGGGCGGTAGACGCGGCGCCAGCAGGGCGAGCCCCCTCCCCTCGCGTGTTATCGTTAAGCAACGATAACAAGAGGAGGGCCTTGGCTTTCATCTCTCCCCGGGCCCGGTGGCGACCTCGGTGGAGTACCTGCGCGCCGAGTGGAACCCCGCCCGCCGGATCTTGTCTTGGCGCACGGGGGGGAGCGTAGGCCTCTTCTGGCTGGGCGGGATGGGGGATCCGATGGTCCATTACACATCTACGGCGCTGATCGTCCGCGACGGCCGCGTCCTCCTGGGGAAGCGGACGAGCCGCGTGCGGTTCGCGGGGATGTGGGATGCGTTCGGCGGTCACCGCGAGGAGGGCGAGACGCCCGCGCACACCCTCGTGCGCGAGCTCTTCGAGGAGCTGGCCATCCGCGTGACCGCCGCGAGGTTCCTCCACGAGTATGAGGACAAGGACCCGACTTCCAAGGAGACGTACCATCATCACCTCTACTTGGTTACGGGCTGGCAGGGCGAACCGCGGATCGCGAACGAGGAGCACTCCGAGATCCGCTGGTGCACCGCCGGCGAGGCGGCCAAGCTGAGGCTCCAGCCCCACCTGAAGAAGACGATCCGGGAGGTCCTCGCGAAGAACGTTTAAGCCGCACGCCCGCCTAGTTCGAACCGGGCATCGGCATGGTGGACAACGCAACTCTGTACAGGATTCTCACCGAGGCGAAGACGATCGCGGTGGTCGGTGCATCCAAGAATCCGGAGAAGGACGCACACAAGATTCCGAAGTATCTCCAGGAGCGCGGGTATCGGATCATCCCGGTGAACCCGACCGCGGACGTCATCCTGGGCGAGCGCGCGTACAAGTCCCTCTCCGACGTCAAGGAGCCCTATGACGTGGTCGACATTTTCCGGCCCTCGGAGGACGTCCCTCCGATCGTGGACGAGGCGATCCAGGGACCCGCGAAGGTCATCTGGATGCAACTCGGGATCGAGAACGACGCGGCGGCGAAGAAGGCGGAGGCCGCGGGGAAGATCGTCGTCCAGAACGCCTGCATGATGGTCGCGCACCGAGCGCTCGTCCGCCCGTCCTAGGCGAAGGCGGACGAGGTCAGCACAAGGGCGACGCTCTCGCTGCCCACATGCCGTCCGGCGAGGGCGAGCCGTTGCACATCCTCGAGGACTGCGGTCGCCTCGCCCGTCCGTGGCCCGGCCGGACCGAGCTCGGACACGAGCTCCAGGAGGCCCTCCTGGGCCACGGCGCCGGACCTCAGCGATCCCGTCGTCCCGCATTCCAGCTTGAGCGTCCCGAGCCCCGCGACCCCGGCAAGGGGTACGTCCACCCAGCTCGGGTGGCGGCCCGGCATCAGCTGCCCGAGCCGGCCGCGGCCGCCCGCGAGATGATCCAGCGCCTCTCGGACGCGCTCCGTGTGCCAGGTCTTGGCCGGCCCGAGCCCCTTCGCGACGACGAGGTGATCGAGCCACGTCAGGTCATGCAGGTCTCGGATCGTCGCCCGCTGGGTGAAGAGGACCTTCGCGAGGAGGTTGAAGCCCTCGCGGAGGGTGCGTGTCGCCTCGCCGTCTGCGCCGTGCGCCTCGATCGATTGCTGGAGGGCCTCGGCGAGCGTCGCCTGCGAGGTGAGGAGTCCCTGGAAGTCGACGAGCCGCAGGAGCGCCCGCCACGTCACGGGCCGCGAAAGGGTGGCTCGCGGGAAAAGCGTGCCGCTTCAGACCAGGACGACGGACTTGACCCCGTCGACCTGCTTGATCCGCGGCAGGAGCCGCTCCGGGACCGGCGACTCCGTCACGATGAAGCCCTTCGGCTCGTCGAACAGGTCCGGATCGTCCATGACGACCTGGCGAATGCTGATCCCTGCCTCGGCGATGATCGCCGCGACCCCGGCCAGGATGCCCGGCTTCGAGGCGCTCGTCGCGATAATCTCGATCGCGCCCCAGTTCATCAGCGGGGCGACGTCGCGCAGGTGGCAGACGGGATGAAGCTTGTCGAAGAACGCCTTGAGGTCCGGCGTCTTCTCGATCGTGGCGACCGTGGCCGTCACGACGCGCCGGTCGACGCCCGTGGCACGGGCCATGGCCGTGTCGGAGACCTTGATGTCGCCGCAGAACACGTGGCCCTCGTGGACGCGGAGTCCGTAGAGCACCATGATCTGTGCGACTTTTTCCTGCGCGGGGAAGCCCTTGAAGTACGTGCGGAAGCGGGCCCACATCGGGAAATCCTCGATGTGCGCAAGAGTACATAGAAGGTTAATCCTTTGCCTTTATGTAGTACGTAAAGGTGCATCAGTACACAGAAACGTTATATAGCGTCCAAGTTGTCCTTTCCCTCCTGCGAAGGTGCGGAGATGCAGACGATGCGGGACGAGACCTCGGGCGGAGACGCGGTGAAGATCCTCCTCGACATGGAAGACGTCCCGAGGGCATGGTACAACATCCTCCCGGACCTGCCCGCGCCGCTGCCGCCGCCGCTGCATCCGGGCACGAAGGAACCTGTCGGCCCGGAGGCGTTCGCCCCGATCTTCCCGAAGGAGATCATCCGCCAGGAGATGAGCGGGAACGCGACGGAGCCGATCCCGGACGAGCTGCGAGAAGCGTACTTCCGCCTCGGGCGCCCGACCCCGATGTACCGCGCGAAGCGGCTCGAGGCGTTCCTGAAAACGCCCGCGCGCATCTACTACAAGCGCGAGGATCTGTCGCCGGTCGGATCGCACAAGCCGAACACCGCGATCGCGCAGGCGTACTTCGCGCGCAAGGAGGGCGTCGAGGCGTGCGCGACGGAGACGGGCGCGGGCCAGTGGGGCTCCGCGGTCGCCCTCGCGACGAACTACTTCGGGATGACCGCGAAGGTGTTCATGGTCCGCGTCTCGTACGACCAGAAGCCCTATCGCAAGCACCTCATGCGGATGTTCGGGGCCGAGGTCTTCCCGAGCCCGAGCGACCAGACGAGCTACGGGAGGAAGCTGCTCGAGATGAACCCCGAGAACCCGGGGTCGCTGGGGATCGCGATCTCCGAAGCGCTCGAGACCACCGTGACGACGCCGAACACGAAGTACTCGATCGGGTCGGTGCTGAACCACGTGCTCATGCACCAGACCGTGATCGGCCTGGAAACCCTCAAGCAGTTCGAGCTCGCGGACGTGGAGCCGGACTACATGGTCGGCTCCGTGGGTGGCGGGTCCAACTTCGGCGGCTTCACGTACCCGATGATCGGGGAGCGGCTTCATGGGCGGTCCGAGACGCGCTTCATCGCGGTCGAGCCGGAGTCCGTGCCCTCCATGACGCAGGGCAAATACGAGTACGACTTCGGCGACACGGCCGGGATGACGCCCCTGATCAAGATGTACACCCTGGGCCACGACTTCATGCCCCCCCCGATCCACGCGGGCGGCCTGCGCTATCATGGGACCGCGCCGACCCTCAGCGTGCTCCTGGACGCAGGGATCGTCGAGCCGCGCGCGGTCGAGCAGCTCACGACATTCCAGGCCGCGGAGATCTTCGCGAAGACGGAAGGCCTCATTCCCGCACCGGAGACCGCGCACGCGATCCGCGGGGCGATCGACCTGGCCCTCGAAGCGAAGCGGGAGGACGAGGAGCGCGTCATCGCGTTCAACTACAGCGGCCACGGACTCCTCGACATGGAGGGCTACGCGCAGTACCTGGCCGGGAACCTCGGGAACAACGGGCATAACGGCGACAACGGCCAGCCTTGAACAGCCTCGAAGAGTCGGCGCGCATCGGCCGACAAAGGCCATGAAGGCCACCCGCTATCCACGGCCGTGGACGTCGGCGTTGATGTGGGCGGGACCTTCACGGATTTCGTGGGGTTCCGAGGGCGCGAAGTCGTGTCCACGAAGCTGCCATCCACGGCGAACCCGGCAACGGCGGTCCTCGCGGGGATACGCGAGCTCGACGCCGAGGGCATGGCCCACGGGACGACCGTGGCGACGAACGCGATCCTGGAGCGGAAGGGCGCCCGCACGGTGTTCGTCACCACCGCGGGGTTCGAGGACCTCCTGACGATCGGGCGGCAGAACCGCCCGAGCCTCTACGATTTCCATGTCGCGCGCCCGCCGCCCACTGTTCCGCGAGACCTCTGTCTGGGCGTCCGCGAACGAATCGACGCCCGCGGACGCACCCTGCGCGCTCTTTCGGACCGCGAAGTGCGGCGTCTCGTGAAGGAGATCCGGATTCGCGGGGCGGAGTCCGTGGCAATCTGTCTCCTCTTCTCCTTCCTGAAGCCGCGCCACGAGCGCCTGCTCAAAGACGCCCTGCCCGGCGTCCCGGTCTCGACCAGCCACGAAGTGCTCGCCGAGTTCCGCGAGTTCGAGCGCGCCTCGACGACCGTACTCGACGCGTACGTGAAGCCGCTCGTGTCCCGCTATCTGGGCGAGCTGCGTGAGGCGATTGCCCGTGACTTCTTCGTCATGAAGTCCGGAGGCGGCGTCGCATCCCAGCGCGAGGTGCTGCGGAGGCCGGTGGACCTGGTCCTCAGCGGCCCCGCCGGCGGCGTCGCGGCCGCGGTGGCCCTGTCCCGTGCATCAAAGCAGCGGAACCTGGTCACGTTCGACATGGGCGGCACGAGCGCCGACTTCTCGACAATCGTGGGCGGCCGTCCACAGTGGACGACGGAGGCCTTCGTGGAGACGTTCCCGCTCGCCCTCCCCGTGGTCGACATCGAGTCCGTCGGCGCGGGCGGGGGCAGCCTCGCGTCGATCGACCGCGGCGGCGCGCTGCGCGTGGGCCCCGAGAGCGCGGGGGCTCGCCCCGGTCCGATGGCGTACGGGCGGGGAGGAGACCGGCCCACCGTCACGGACGCCGACTTGGTGGCCGGCGTGCTCGGTCCGGCCCTCTTGGGCGGACGCCTGCCTCTGGACGTCTCCCTCTCGAGGAAGGGCCTCGAAACGCTCGCAGGGGAGCTCCGACTCCCGTTCGACGAGGCGGTCCTCGGGGTCCAGCGGGTCGTCCGGGCGACGATGTCGAAGGCGATGCGACTCATCCTGGCGAAGGGCGGGCTGGATCCGAGAGAGTTCAGCCTGCTCGCGTTCGGCGGCGCCGGCCCCATGCATGCATGCGCCCTGGCCCGCGAACTCGGCCTGCCCCGCGTCCTCGTGCCGTTCCTCCCGGGTTCCTTCTCCGCGTTCGGGATCCTGATCTCCGCTGTCCGGCTGGAATACAGCCGCAGCATCGTGCGCCCCCTGGAGAAGGCGAACCGCGCGATCCGGGAGGCGATCGCCGATTTCCGCGCCGCGGCCCGCCGCGACCTCGACGCCCAGGGGCTCGAATCCCGTCGCGCGGTCCTCGAGGCCTCCGTGGACCTCCGCTTCCGCGGACAGAGCTACGAGATCAACGTTCCCGTGAAGGGCGACCTCGCCGCTGCCTTCCGTCGCGCGCACCGCCGCCGCTACGGCTATGCCTCGACGACGGAGCCCATCGAAGCGGTAACCGTACGGCTCGTCGCGAGCCTCCCCCGGCCGCGTCAGCTCCCCGCGCCCCCGCACGCGGTCACGCCCCGTGCGGACACGCGAGCCGTCCTCTTCGAAGGCGGCTGGGAGGAGGCGCACGTCCTCCCCCGCCCCACGCTGCCGGTCGGGTTCGAGGCGGACGGCCCGCTCGTCGTCGAGGAGGACCAGGCGACGACCCTCGTTCCTCCCGGGTGTCGCCTCCGGGTGGACCCGCTCGGACTTCTGGACATCGAGGTGGGAGCTTGAACCCGATCGAGCTCGAGATCCTCCGGACCGCGTTCACGTTCATCCCCGAGGAGATGGGCGTCTCCCTCCGTCGCACGGCGTACTCGCCGAACATCAAGGAGCGGATGGACGCGAGCTGCGCCCTATTCGATCCGGACGGACGGATGATCGCACAGGCGGAGCACATCCCCGTCCACCTGGGCTCGATGCCTCTCGCCGTCGAGGCGGTCCAGCGCGACTTTCCCGGCACGCTCCGGGAGGGGGACCAGGTGATCCTGAACGACCCATACCGCGGCGGGACGCACCTTCCGGACATCACCCTGATCCGGCCCGTCTTCCTCCGCGGTGGGCTCCTCGGCTTCGCGGTCAACCGCGCGCACCACGCGGACGTGGGCGGCATTTCCCCCGGCTCGATGCCCGCATCCGCGACCCGGCTCGAGGAGGAGGGCGTCGTCCTGGAGCCCCAGAAGTTCCTGGACCGCGGGAAGGAGCGGCGGGAGGTCCTCGACCGCGTGCGGGCCGAGATGCGGGAGCCCGCGGAGCGGCTGGGCGACCTGCGCGCGCAGGTCGCTGCGAACGAGCTCGGCGCGCGACGGTTCCGAGAGCTCGCGGACCGCCACGGGGTCACGAGACTCCGCTCCTTCGCGCAAGAGGTCATGGACTACAGCGAGCGCCGGGTGCGGGCTGCCATCCAGCCCCTGCCCCGCGGGACCTGGACCGCGGAAGACGTCCTGGAGGGCGCGGGGGAGGACGAGGGCCGGGACCTCCGGATCCGTGTCGAGGTCACGATCGGCGGGTCGGGCATTGCGGTGAACTTCGAGGGGACCGACCGGCAGGTCCAGGGGAACCTCAACGCGCCGTTCGCGGTCACGCTCAGCGCGGCATACTACGTGCTGCGTTGCCTGACGGACCCCGCCGCCCCGCCGAACGCCGGCGCGTACCGGGCGATCCGGGTGGTCGCCCCGGAGGGGACGCTTGTCCGGGCACGGTCGCCCGCCGCGGTCGCGGCCGGCAACGTCGAGACGTCCCAGCGCATCGTGGACGTCCTGTTCCTCGCGCTTGCGGAGCCGCTCCAGGACCGCGTCCCGGCGCAGAGCCAGGGCACGATGAACAACGTGACGGTCGGGGCGGTCCGGGGCCGCCGCTTCTCCTACTACGAGACCGTCGCGGGCGGGGAGGGCGCCCTGCCGTACCGGGCGGGCATGGACGGGGTCCACACGCACATGACGAACACGCGGAACACGCCCGTCGAGGCCCTCGAGCTCGCCTACCCGCTCCGCGTCGAGGAGTACCGGCTCATCCCCGGGTCCGGCGGCCCGGGACGGAACCGGGGCGGAGACGGCGTACGCCGGAGCCTCCGCGTCCTGGCCCCTTCCGGGGTCGCCTCGGTGATCTCGGAGCGGCGGCGCCACGCCCCGAAGGGGATCGCGGGCGGCGGCGACGGGAGGCCGGGGCGGAACCGACTCCTCCGTGGGGGGGAGGAGCGCTTGCTCCGCGCCAAGGTGACGGTCGATGTGCGACGCGGAGACCTCCTCGTCATCGAGACCCCCGGAGCCGGGGGCTGGGGCCGGTCCGAGCGCACCGGCTAACGGTACGCTACCTGCAGACGCGGACTCGACCTCCCGCGCGGCCGTGCCCCACCCGTGGACGCTCCGGGCTTCGGCCTCGCGTTCCTCAGCCTCGTCCTCCTTGGGTTCGGGACCGGCGCGGTCACCGGCCTCTCCCCGGGCCTGCACGTGAACAACGTCGCAGCGGTCCTCCTCGCCACGCGGGCCTCGTGGGTCGCGTTCCTCCTGGGCCCGTGGTCCGGAGAGGATCCCGCCACCCTGGGTCTCCTCCTGTCGTGCTACCTCGTGGCCACGGCGGTGAGCCACGGGATCTTCGACTTCGTCCCGTCCGTCTTCCTGGGAGCGCCCACGGAGGAGACGGCCCTCTCGATCCTCCCGGGACACCGGATGCTCCTCGACGGAGAAGGTGCACGGGCTGTGGCCCTCGCGGCGCGGGGCGCGGTCCTCGGCGTGGCCCTGTCCGCCGCGGCGCTCGTCCCGCTCCGGTTGCTCTTGGGCGACCCGGTGGGCCTCGCGGAGGCCTTCCGCCCCTGGACGCCGATCTTCCTCGCGGGGATGCTCGTCGCCCTGGTCGCGACCGAGGCGAGGTTCCCCCGCAAGCGCCTCCGCCGCATGGCCCGGGCGATCCAGGTCCAGATCCTGGCGGGCCTCCTCGGGCTCGCCGTCCTCCGCGGGCCCTCCAGTCTCGACTCGAACGCGGCCCTCTTCCCGCTCTTCTCAGGTCTCTTCGGCCTGCCCAACCTGGTCGTCGCGCTCTGGACACGCCCGGGTCAGGTCCCGGAGCAGAGGACGGTGCCGCTCGAGCCGCTCACTCGCTCCGAGGCCGGTCAGGCCGTCCGCGGTTCCCTCGCGGGCGCGGCCGTCTCCTGGCTCCCGGGACTCAGCGGGGGCGCCGCCGCGACCCTGGCCGCCCTCGGCACGTCGCGGAAGCTCCCGCCCTCCGGGTTCATGGTCATCCTCGGCGCGGTGTCGACCTCGACCGCGGTCCTCAGCGTCTCCGTGCTCTTCATGATCGGGAGAGCGCGGAGCGGCGTCGCGGCAGCCGTCCGAGAGCTCCTCGGCGGTCCCGGGACTTGGCCCTCTCCCTTCGCGCTCCCCTCCGCGGTCCTCTGGATCGTGCTCGCCTCGGTCCTCGCTGCCGTCGTTGCGGCGCCCGTCGCGTCCCGCCTGGCCACGGCGCTGGCCCCCCGGTTCGCGAGGTGGGACCCGCGCCTCCTGTCCGCGGTGACCCTCCTCGCCCTCGGCGTCCTGATCCTGCTGGCGACGGGTTGGATCGGCCTCGGCGTGGCCGGGCTCGCGTGCCTCGCCGGTGCGGTGCCCGTCCGGATCGGGGTGCGGCGGATCCAGCTCATGGCAGCGCTCCTGCTGCCCGTCCTGATCGGTTCGTACGGTGCGTGACGGAACGGTGGGAAGGTTTTTCTAGCCCCATCCCGCATCAAACCCCGCAAGGAACCGGATGGCCAATCTCCCCAGCGCGTCCCCCGAAGCCCTCGAGAAACTCTCCTACGTCCTCTCGAGCAGCCAGCGGGAGAAGGTCCTCGGGGCCGTGATCCCGGGCACGCGGACGCCCGCCCAGATCGCGAAGGAGACGGGCCTCCACCTGCCGCACGTGAGCCGGGCGCTCGCGCAGCTCGCCCACGAAGGGCTCGTGACCCCGCTGAGCAACGGGTCGCGCGGCAAGATCTACTCGACGACGCCCCTGGGGAAGATCGTGTTCGACGAGCTCACGAGCACCCGCGGGGACCGCCTCGTGGCCCCCCTCGCTCGGGGAAGCCACTTCCGGAACTACTATCACTGGATCAGCAAGAAGTACGGCAAGAAGGTCGCGGACGACTTCTTCCTCGAGCACGACATCTCCACCAAGACGATCGACGCGACCGGATGGTACCCCCTGCGGACCGTCGTCACGGTCTTGGACTCGATTGAGAAGACGTTTGGCGACGGTTCGGGGGAGACCGTTCGGACGATGCTCCGCGAGGAATCAATGAACTTCGCGTCGGTGAAACGGTACGTGGGCATCATCATCCCGTTCAAGTACTTCCTCGAACTCGCACCGGCGATCTACGCCCGAGAGTTCAACCACGGTCGCCTCGAGATTGAGGTCCACGGCCGCCGCGCCCTCGCGAAGAACTACGACTGGATTAGCAGCCCCGCGCGTTGCGCGGCTTGGATGGGGACCTACGAGGGGATTCTCGCCGACTACGGCTTCAGGCACGTTCGGGTGCGGAAGGTCGCCTGCATCCTGAAGGGCGATCCGTACTGCGGCTACGAGATCGGGTGGTAGTCGCCACGCCCCCGGATCGGCACGTCCGAGGTGGTAACAAGGTGGTAACATGGGCTTAAGTACTCGGGGACGTGTCATGGTGGCGGTAGGAATCCAAGGGGATGCGAGTCCTCGTTTGGGGGGATGCCTACCAAAGAGCCCGTTCCCCACGCGCGCTTGCGGAACGGGTCCTTTTCATTATTCTTCGTCGTGATTGTTTTCTCGAGTCCCGTAGGGCGTGGAGTACTTGTACGTCTCCCGGATGCGCTCGATCCCGTCGATCTCCTCGATGTAGGCGGCCACGACGGGAGGGACGAGGGACTGCCAGTCGCCGCCCTTCTGCATCCGGCGGCGGACCTCCGTCCCGGAGTACTTCTCCCGGCTCACCATGTTCGGGGAGAGGACCTTCAGGCCGTGTTCGCGGAACAGGCGGACGACGAGGTCCGAGTTCGTGACGACCGCATCGAACGGGGGCACGATGGATTTGACGTGGCTCACCCACACGCTGTGGACATGGGTGTCGGGGATCGGGACGATGTGGTAGTCGTGGATGCCCACCGCGTCCAGCGCGCGTTTGATCATCTCGAAGCGCTCCCCCGCGGTGAAGGGGTTCTCGCCGGTGTGGCTGTATTGCGCGGACCCGATGCCGATGATGACCTCGTCGTTGTCCTGGAGGATCCGCTGGACCATCGCAAGATGCCCGTTGTGGAACGGCTGGAACCGGCCGATGAACAGGGTCCGCGTCATCTCGCCGCCTCCGGGAGGGGCCAGAGCCCCAAGGTGCATGGAGAATTGCCGATCCGTCCCACCCGAGGCCCCCTTGCGATCAGTGGGGGACCACGGCGGGTCCAGGCTTGTCCGAGGTGATCTTGGGCACGAGGGACGAGAGGCGCTGGATGAGGCCCGACTTCTTGGGCCCGACGAGGGCCTGGTCGAGCACGTCGCTCAGCGTGTCCACGGGGGTGACCTCGATCTTCCCGATGTACTTGTCCTCGAGCAGCACATCACGCATGTTCGCCCGCGGGATGAGGACCTTGCGCGCCCCCGCCTCCGCGGCGGCCTCGATCTTGGCCGTCACGCCGCCGACGGGCAGGACCTGCCCGCGGACGCTCAGGGAGCCCGTCATGGCGACGCTCTGGTCCACGGGGACCTCCTCGAGCGCGCTGATCACGGCGGTGGCCACGGAGATGGACGCGCTGTCGCCTTCCGTGCCTTCCCGCGAGCCGACGAACTGGACGTGGATGTCGTGGTTCGAGATGTCCTCGCCCGTGTACTTCTTGATCAGGGCGGCGACGTTCTCGACCGCTTCCTTGGCGATGTCCCCGAGCCGCCCGGTCGCGATGATGCGCCCGCCCTGGCGGGTCTGGGCAGGGGTCACCTCGGCCGCGATCGGGAGGACGATGCCGCTGAACTCCGCCAGGCTGTTGTCGCCGATCAGCACGGCGAGGCCGTTCACCATGCCCACGCCGGTCCCGCGGGTGACGACCATCTGGTACTCCTTGCCCCGCTCGATCATCCGGTCCGCGACCTGCTGTTCGAGGGAGCGTGCGATCCGCTTCGCATCGAGGACGTGCTTGTTCGTGACGAGGGGCGCGGCCGACTCCTGGGCGATGTCCCCCGCGACCCGGATAAGGCCGCCGAGCTCACGCAGACGCAGGGTCAGTTGCCCCCGCCGCCCGGCCCGCCGCTGCGCCTCTCGGAGGATCTCGGCCACGGCCGGCTTGTCGAAGTGGGGGATCTTCTTGTCCTTGGACACTTCCTGGGCGACGAAGCGCACGAGCTTGAGACGGTTCTCCTCCGTGTCCGCCATCGTGCTCTTCATGTAAATCTCGTACCCGTATCCGCGGATCCTCGACCGGAGCGCGGGGTGCATGCCCTGGACCGCGTCCAGGTTCCCCGCAGCGACCAGGACGAAGTCGCACGGAACGGGCTCCGTCTTGACCATGGCGCCGCTCGATCGCTCGCTCTGGCCGACGATGGAGAACTTCTTCTCCTGCATCGCGGTGAGCAGGCTCTGCTGGCTCTCCATGCGGAGCACGTTGATCTCGTCGACGAACAGGACGCCCTTGTTGGCCTTGTGGATCGCCCCGGACTCGACGCGCTCATGCGCGGGGGTCTCGAGGCCGCCGCTCTGGAAGGGATCGTGCTTGACGTCCCCGAGGAGGGCGCCCGCGTGGCTGCCCGTGGCGTCGATGAACGGGGGCATGTCGTCCGGGCTGTGCGTCACGAGGAGCTTCGGGACCATCAGGTTCTCCTGGCGGTGGCCCGTGTAGCGGGTGGCGATGTAGATGATCGCAGCCACCAGGATCCCGAACAGGATCGTCGTCGCCGCGTCCGGACGGAACGTGCCGGCGCCCCAATCCCACGAGAGGATGACCGAGAGGCCGATGATGAAGAAGACGATCGTCATGACCATGGACGCCTTCTGCTCGCGGCGCTGCATGGCCTCCGCCTTCTGGGCGTTGACGATCTCGCGCCCCTTGCCCGCGGGTACGACGCGGATCTTGGGCTCGTTCGGATCCTCGGGGTTATGGTAGACGATCAGGTCCTGGAGTTCGTCGCGCGGCAGCAGCTCCGTCATGGAGCGGGCGAGCATGGACTTCCCCGTGCCGGGGTCGCCGATGAGCATCACGTGCCGCTTCTGCTCGGCGGCCTTCCGGACGACCTCGACCGCGCGTTCCTGGCCGATGACCTGGTCGACGAGCCGGTCCGGGATCTTGACCTCGGCCGTGCTTTTGAAGTCGAGCTTGTTGATCCACGTGTCAACAGGGGGCAACTCCTCCGCGGTTTCCCCCGGTGTGTCCGGCATTGTACGACCATCCTCACCCGGAGGTGAGGCAACTTGCGTTTGAATACACGACGCTCGTACTTAAAATCTTTGACCTGAGAAATCACATGGAGAGCATTTTCCAGATAGGAACGCATCTCGAAGCGACGCGACGCGGTCACTGCGCGTGAGCCCGTGCCGTGATCAACTTCGCGAGCTCCGCGAACGCGTGCTCGACGTTCTCCCCGGTCTTCGCCGAGGTGAACATGAACGGGGCCTCGTGGGTCTTCGCTGCGGACTCGAGGTCCGCGGGCGTCACGACCCGCTGGTCCGTCAGGTCGGCCTTGTTCGCGAGGAACTCGACGGGGATCTTGCCGGTCACCTTCACGACCGCCGCGACCCACTCGTCCAGGTCCGTCAGGGTTTCGATCCGCGTCACGTCGCAGACGGCGAGGACGCCCTGGGCGCCGTGGAAGTACGCTTCCTTGAGCAGCTCGCGGAAGCCCTTCTCGCCCATGATGTCCCAGATCGTCATGTCGACGTCGACCCGGGTGCCGTCCATCTCCACGACGAGTTCTTTCTTGGAGACCTTCGCGCCGAGGGTCGAAATGTATCGGTCATCGAACTGGTCGTGGATGAACCGCCGGATCAGGCAGGTCTTCCCCACCGCACCCTCGCCGACGAGGCAGATCTTGACCTTCATCCGATCCGGGTCCATGGCGTACACCGAGCTGTTCTCAACGCCGCGCACAAGTCTTAGATTATAAAGGAATTCCCACGCCGTTATCTGCATGGATAACGGGAGGGTCTGCTCCCCTTTGGACGGAGGCTCAGTCGCCGCGGTGGCCGATCGCATCCGCCAGGACCTGGAACGCCTCGTTCACGTTCTTGCCGGTCTTGGCCGAGGTGAGGAAGTACTTCGCGTTCAGGATGGCCCCCATCCGCGCCAGCTCCTCCGGGCTCACGACCACGCGCTCGGTCAGGTCCGCCTTGTTCCCAAGGAAGACGATCGGGACGTCGCCCACCTGCTTTCGGACCATCTGGACCCAGTTGTTCAGATCGTAGAACGTGTCTTTGCGGGTGAGATCGCACACGGCCAGGACGCCGTGCGCGCCCTCGAAGTACGCGTCCCGCAGGAGGGACCGGAAGCCCTTCTCCCCCATGATGTCCCAGACCATGATATCGATCGTCGCAGGTACGCCCTTCCAGTCCGTGTTCACGGTCTTCTTCGTGACCTTCGTGCCCACCGTGGCCACGTACCGGTCGTCGAAGGACTCGAGGACGAACCGCTTGATTAGGGAGGTCTTCCCGACGGCGACGTCGCCGACGAGGCAGACCTTCGCCTTCACGTGCTTCTGCGCCGCGGCTTCGGTCATCGACATCGTCTCGGCAATCGGCTCCGGCTTAAAGTAGGGTGCGCCCGCGTTACCGGGGCTGATAATTCTCTCACTCGTCGGGAATGAGTTTGCGTGCGAACCGCTCCTTGGCGATCCGTTCCGCGAGGGACTGGAAGGCGAGCTCGACGTTGACGCCCGTCTTGGCCGAGGTGAAGTGGAACGGGCTGTCGTAGGCCTTCGCCGCCTGGACCATGTCATCCTCGGTGACCTGGGTCTCGTCCTTCAGGTCGACCTTGTTGGCGAGGAATTCGATCGGAATCTTCCCGGTGACGCTGTACACGCCCTCGATCCAGTCATCGATATCCTCGAGGGTCTTCTTGCGCGTCGAGTCGCACACGGCCAGGATGCCCTTCGCGCCGTAGAAGTAGGCCTCTTTGAGGAGCTCCCGGAAACCCTTCTGGCCCATGATGTCCCAGATCGTCATGTCGATCTTCATCTCGCCGGAGGGATCGACGTTGGGTGCGGACATCTCCTTCTTGGAGACCTTGGTCCCGAGGGTCTGGATGTACTTGTCGTCGAAGTTCTCGAGCACGAACCGCCGGATGAGCGAGGTCTTTCCGACCGCCGCTTCGCCGACCAGGCAGACTTTCACCTTCATTCGCTTGACTTCCATGGGGGTCCCGCTTGCAATCACAGAGTACTGAGGGTGCTCATTTAACCGTTGTGGGCGAGTTATCAATCACGATACGTCCGCGCTCATTTCCGGGCGTCGAGCGGCCCGCCGGCCCGCCCCGGAACGCGGAATCCTGATACGTCCGGGCGCCGTGGATTCTGGTGAGGGAAGCGATGTGCGACGAATACGATGACGAGCGGATGCGGGAGCTCTGGCGACGGCTCGCGATGCAAGAGGCGTCCTCCGACGTCGAGGAAGAACGGAGCCCTCTCGGCGAGGCGCTCGTGAGGCCCGCCGCCGAGGTCGTCCAGTCGACGAGCCGAAAGGCGCGCGCGCTGCCGCGCTGAGCCGCGTCGGCATCGCGGGAACCGAGTCGACTCGACCGGGAGGGCGAAGCCCTCCAAACCGTTAAATAGACCCCGTCCATAGGGAGCGGCCGTCGCGTCAACCAGACGCCCTCCGGGCAATCCTTCGCGGATCCCGGGAATGCGGGCCCACTCTTCTGGGACTGCAGGCAGCGTCACGGTGTCGCGCCCAATCGACTCCGCGTGATCGCACGCGAGGAGAGACGACGCTCTCCGGAGGAGTCCCTATGCCCAAGGAACATCGCCCCCGCCATGGCTCGATGGGCTTCTCGCCCCGCAAGCGCAGCGAAAGCCCGATCCCGCATTTCTCCAGCTGGCCCGACATCGACGGAGCGCCCCGCGTCCAGGGATTCGCAGGCTACAAGGCCGGCATGACCCACGCCACGATCGTCGACTACCGGCCGACGTCGACTACTTCGGGCCAGGAGGTCCAAGTCCCCGTCACGGTCGTCGAGGTGCCGCCGATGAAGGTCGCCGGCATCCGGATGTACCAACAGACCCACGAGGGCCTCAAGACCGTCGGCGAGGTCTGGGCGCCCCGCCTCGACAAGGAGCTGAGCCGCGTCTTCCCGATCCCGAAGGATTACGACGTCGACGAGGCCTGGAAGAAGGTCGATGCCCTTCAGGTCGACGACATTCGCCTCCTGACGTACACCCAGCCCACCCTCGTCTCCGGAGTCCCGAAGAAGAAGCCCGATCTCATGGAGAACCGGATCGGGGGCGGCGCGGTCGCGGACCGCCTCAAGTACGCGCGGGAGCACCTCGGCAAGGAGATCCCCGTCACCGAGTTCTGCCGCGAGGGCTCCATGGTCGACGTCGCCGCGATCACGAAGGGCAAGGGGTGGCAGGGCCACCACACCCGGTGGGGCACCCGCCTCCTCAGCCACAAGAACTCGAAGCACCGCCGGAACATCGGCACGCTCGGCAACTTCAACCCCGGATTCGTCCGGCCGACCGTCCCCCAGGGAGGGCAGTTCGGATACCATCAGCGGACCGAGTACAACAAGCGGATCCTGAAGGTCGGGGAGAAGGGGGACGAGATCACGCCCGACGGCGGCTTCCTGAACTACGGGAACATCCGCAACTCCTACGTCATCCTGCACGGCTCGATCCCGGGTCCTGCGAAGCGGCTCATCCGGTTGCGGGACGCGAGCCGCGGAGGCTTCGTGAAGCTCGAGAAGCCGCCCGAGGTCACGTTCATCTCGCGGGAATCCAAGCAGGGGGCCTGAGCTCGATGGCCGAGGACGAGAGCCCGAAGAAGGAGGCCCCGGAGGAGACGCCCGCCGAGGAGGCGCCCGCGCCGAGGACGCGCCGCGCACGACGCGCCGCGCCGAAGGCCGCGAAGCCCAAGGCGGCCGCGCCCGCGGAGAAAGGCCCCGCCCTGCGGCCCGGCCAGGTCCGCGTCTACTCCATGGAGGGAGAGCCCGTGAAGACGATCGACCTCCCCGCGGTGTTCCGATCCGAGGTGCGGCAGGATCTGATCCGCCGCGCCGTCACCGCATTCCAGGCGAACCGCCGCCAACCCTACGGACCGAACTCGCGGTCGGGGATGAAGCACTCCGTCCGGTGGTCCGGGAAGGGCCACGGGGTCTCCCGCGTGCCCCGGCTGCGCGGAGGCATGACGGGCGCCCAGGCCCCCGGCACGGTCGGAGGGCGACGTGCCCACCCGCCACGTCCCGACACGATCTGGGAGAAGAAGATGAACTCCCACGAGCGAGGGCTCGCTCGGAACGCCGCGCTCGCGGCCCTCCGGGACCCCGCGATCGTGTCCGCGCGCGGTCACCGCTTCGACGTGCGGCTCAGCCTTCCGGTCGTCCTCGAGGACGCGATCGAGTCCTTCGAGCCGGAGGAGGGCGCGACCCGCGAAGGGCTCGCGATCCTTGAGCGGCTCGGTCTCCAGGACGACATCGTCCGCGCGAAGGACGGTCGGCACGTGCGCGCGGGACGCGGCAAGCTCCGCGGCCGCCGCCTGAGACAACCGCGCAGCCTCCTCGTCGTCGTGAAGGAGCCCGCCAAGGTCCGGCGCCTGTTCGGCAACCTGCCCGGCGTCGAGGTCACGAGCCCCGCCGGCCTGAACGCGGAGATCCTCGCGCCCGGCGGCGACCCCGGCCGGCTCGCGTTGTTCAGCGAGGGGGCCATCGAACTCATCCGGAGCTGGCAACCATGAGAGCCCACGACATCCTCCTGCACCCGTACGTCACAGAGAAGACGCTCAACATGCTCCAGGGCACTCCGGCCCAGAACCTGAAGGACGGCAACCGCCTGGAGTTCGTCGTGGACCGCCGCGCGACCAAGCTGGACGTCAAGAAGGCCTTCGAGGAGGTCTTCGAGGTGAAGGTCGCGAGCGTGAACACGTTCATCCGCAAGGATGGGAAGCATGCGATCATCAAGCTCAAGCCCGAGTTCTCCGCGGAGGAGATCGGGATGCGGATCGGGGTGTTCTGATGGGAAAGAACCTTCCCAACCAGCGACGCGGGCGCGGCACGTCGCCGACGTATCGGTCGCCGAGCCACCGCCACCCCGGCCCCGTCGAGTACCCGCACCTGCGGGGGAGCGGCATCGTGACCGACATCTTCCAGGCCCCGGGCCACACGGCGCCCCTGGCCCGCGTCCGCTATGGAAACCAAGAGGTCCTCATGATCGCGTGCGACGGCCTCGCGGTTGGCCAGCCCGTGACGATCGGCGCCGCGAACGTGGACCGCGGAAACACCCTCCCGCTCGGCCAGATCCCCGAGGGCACCCTCGTCTACAACCTCGAGAAGATCCCCGGCGACGGCGGGCGCTTCGTCCGCGCTGCGGGCGCCCAGGCGATCGTCGTCAGCCAGGGCGACCGCACGGTCGTCCAGCTCCCGTCCGGCAAGTTCTACGGATTCCACCGGGAGTGCCGCGCGACGATCGGCGCGGTCGCCGGAGCGGGCCGCGGCGAGAAGCCGTTCACGAAGGCGGGCAAGAAGTTCCACGCGTTCCGCTCCTTCAGCAAGGCCTACTTCGACGTCCGCGGCGTGGCGAAGAACCCCGTGGACCACCCGCACGGAGGCGGCTCCCACCAGCACGTGGGGCGGCCGTCGACCGTCGGCTATGACGCTCCTCCCGGCCAAAAGGTCGGCCGGTTGTCCCCGAAGCCGAAGCGGATCCGTGAACGCAAGCAGCGGAGGTAGAACACATGGCGCGCAAGATGGGTGGGCTGGCCAAGGCGGCACGCAGGAAGCTGCGGAAGCGCGCGGGCCTCGTGGAGACCCGGAGGAAGAAGGAGTTCACCTACCGCGGGTACACCCTCGAGGAGATGAAGGCGATGACCCTGGAGGAGATCGTCGAGCTCCTGCCCGCCCGCGCCCGCCGCTCGTTCGTGCGCGGCCTCGACGAGGAGCGAACGCGGTTCGTGGACAAGCTCCGCGCGAACGGCACGGAGGACGCCGTCCGGACGCATTGCCGCGACGTGCCCATCCTCCCGGACTTCGTCGGGAAGAAGGTCGCCGTCCACAACGGGAAGGAGTTCGTGACCGTCGACATCAAGCCGGAGATGATCGGGCATTACATCGGCGAGTTCGCGATGACGCGGAAGACGCTGGTCACGCACAGCGGCCCGGGCGTCGGCGCGACGCGCTCGTCCAAGTTCATGCCGCTGAAGTAGGTGGACCATGACGCACCTCGGGTACACGGTGGAATACAAGATCGAGACCATGGCGCGAGCCTACGGCAAGGAGCTCCAGATTCCCTGGAAGAAGAGCGTGGAGCTCGCCCGCGCGATCCGCGGGAAGACGGTCGAGCAGGCCCGCGAGTACCTCGAGAACGTCGCGGCCCTCAAGCAACCCGTGCCCATGCGGCGCTACAAGCGGTGGATCGCCCACAAGTCCGGGGTGGGCCCCGCCCGCTACCCGGTCAAGGCGGCGAAGGCCTTCCTCCGGATCCTCGAGTCCGCGGTCGCGAACGCAGAGTTCACCGGGAAGGACGACCCGGATCAGATGCGGGTCGCGGTAATCAACGCGCACAAGGGCTCGATCCAGAAGGCCTACCGCCCGCGGGCGCACGGCCGCAGCGGGCCCTGGAACCAGGACACGGTCAACCTCGAGATCGTCCTCGAGGCAATGGAGGAGAGCTGAGTGCCCGGCGCGGTCAGCGAGCGACGCAAGGACAAGCGCATCATCGTCGAGAACATGCGCCGCGTCCTGCTCAAGGAGTACCTCATGAAGGAGACGCGTCGCGCAGGCTTCGGCGGACTCGACATCCAGCGGACGCCCATGGGCACCCGCGTCACGCTCCAGTCCGAGCGCCCGGGGCTCGTCATCGGCCGCAAGGGAGGCGCGATCAAGAGCCTCACGGACGCGGTCGAGCGCCAGTTCAAGTTCGACAACCCGCAGATCGAGGTCCAGGAGGTCGCGAATCCCTCCCTGAACGCCCAGATCATGGCGGAGAAGTTGGCCAATGCGCTTGAGCGCGGCTGGCACTTCCGCCGGGCCGGCCACAGCACCGTTCGTCGCATCATGGAAGCGGGCGGCAAGGGGTGCCTCGTGATCATCGCGGGCAAGCTCACGGGCCAGAGGCACCGCACGGAGAAGTTCAAGGCGGGCCACATCAAGTATTGTGGCGAACCGCGGAACCTCTGGATGGGCAGGGGCTTCGCGATCGCGAAGCTCAAGCCGGGTGTGATCGGCGTCACCGTGGAGATCATGAACCCGCTGGCCAAGTTGCCCGACGAGATCGAGATCAAGGTCGGCGTCCCGAGCAGTGTCTCGTCGGAGCCTGCCGCCGCGCTTGCACCCGAGCTTGGGCTCGTGGAAGGCGGGGAGTCGAAGCCCGCCATCCCGATCGCTGAGGTGCCCGAGGCGCCGGAGTCCGAGGAAGCGGTGACCCTGCCCGAAGACGATGCGCCCAAATCGGTCGAGAAGGTCAAGAAGAGCAAGGTCGCGACGAAGCGCCTCAAGAAGGTCGCCAAGGAAGTGAGGCAGCTCGGTGTCGACGCGGACGTCGACGTCGTCGAGGAGGAGAAGTAATGGCCCTCCTGCGGACGAAGGAGATTCGGGCGATGGACGGCCCTGCCCGGGAGAAGAAGCTCCGCGAGCTCCGGGACGAGCTCATGCACGAGCGGGGCGTCGCGGCGATGGGCGGCGCGCCTCCGAACCCGGGGAAGATCCGGGCCCTCCGGAAGAACATCGCTCGCATCTACACGATCCAGACCGAGGAAGGCATCCCCGGTGCTGCCGCGGCCTCCCCCTCGACGCCGAAGCCGGCGCCCGCGGCGACGGGGCCGGCCGAGGAAGTGGACGACAATCTCGAGGAGGACGCGCCGTAATGGCCGGAATCTGCGCGACCTGCGGCCTCCCCGAAGAGCTCTGCATGTGCGAAGAGCTTGCGAAGGAGCAGCAGATGATCCGGGTCCACAACGACACGCGGCGGTACGGCAAGACCGTGACCGTCGTCGAGGGCCTCGACGTCGGCGATATCGACATCGCCGAGCTCGCGAGGACCCTCAAGAACAAGTGCGCGGCCGGTGGCACGGCGAAGGAAGGCCGCATCGAGCTCCAGGGGGAGCACAAGAAGCGGGTCGCGGAGGTCCTCGAGTCCATGGGATATCGCGTCGAGGTGAACTGACGTGAACCTCCGCAAGCACGAGCTGATCGGACTCCAGGTCGAGGTCCTCCGATCGACAGACCCCGGGCAGGCACGCATGGCGGGCCGCGTGGTCGACGAAACCCGGAACCTCCTCGTGATCGAGGCGGGCGGCGTCGAGAAGCGCATCCCGAAGCAGGGGGCCCGGTTCCGGTTCCAGATTCAGGGCGGCATCGAGGTGGAGGGCGACGAGATCCGCTTCCGCCCCGAGGACCGCGTGAAGAAGGCACGGTGACGAGCGATGGCAGAGAAGAAGGCGGCGAAGAAGCAAAAGCCCGATGCGGCCCCAGTCCCGGCGCCGGCGGCGCGCAAGGCGTCCGCGGCGAGGGACATCGGCATCGACGTCCCAATCCCGGAGAAGTCGTGCACGGACGAGCACTGCCCGTTCCACGGCAAGCTCTCCGTCCGCGGGCAGATCCTCGAGGGCGTCGTGGTCTCGACCCGAATGCAGCGGACCGCGGTCATCGAGCGCGAGTACCTCCGCTACCTGCAGAAGTTCGAGCGGTTCGAGAAGCGCACGCGGCGGATGAACGTGCATTCGCCGCCGTGTCTCGCGCTCTCGGTCGGCGACCGGGTGACGATCATGGAGTGCCGGCCCCTCGGGAAGACCGTGCACTTCGTCGCGGTGCGGAACCAGGGGGTTGCCGCATGAAGGGGCTTCCCGGACGTCAGACCCGGGGCCTCCCCAAGGGTGCCCGCCTGGAGTGCATCGACAACACGGGCGCGAAGATCGTCGAGATCGTCGAGGTCAAGAAGTACCGCGGCGTGCGCAACCGGATCTCGTCCGCCGGAATCGCGGACCTCCTCGTGGTCACGGTCAAGAAGGGCACCCCGGAGACGCGGAAGCAACTCTTCAACGCGGTCGTCGTCCGACAGCGGCGTCCCTTTCGCCGACCCGAAGGGATCATGGTCGCGTTCGAGGACAACGCGTGCGTCATCGTCACTCCCGAGGGCGAGGCGAAGGGATCGGACATCAAGGGCCCCGTGGCCCGCGAGGCGGCCGAGCGTTGGCCGCGGATCGCCGCCACGGCGAGCATGATCGTGTGAGGTGGACACCATGACGAGCACGCAACCGCGAGTGCAGAGGAAGCGGCTCTACGAGGCCACGGTCGACCAACGTCACCGCCTCCTGGGTGCCCACGTCGACCCGGACCTTGCCGGAAAGTCCAAACTCCACCTGCCCCGCGCCCTCCCGCTGCGCCAAGGAGACGTCGTCCGGGTGATGCGAGGCAGCTTCCGCGGCAAGGAGGGCAAGATCGTGAGCGTGGACTCGAAACACGGGACCGCCGTCATCGAGGGGATCACCATCGAGAAGACGGACGAGAAGAAGGTCCCGCGGCCGATCCACGCATCCAACCTGATGATTCTCAAGATGGACGACACGGACCCGTGGCGGCGTAAGAAGTACGAGGAGTGAGGAGACCGTGAAGAAGCACATGAAGCGGCTGCCGGCGCCCCGATCCTGGGCCATCGCGCGCAAGACCGAGTTCTGGGTCTCGAAGCCGTCTCCCGGACCGCACCCGGTGGACCGTTGCGTCCCCCTCGGTCTGATCCTGCGCGACATGCTCAAGGTCTGCGACACCGCGCGCGAGGCTCGGCACATCCTGAACGGTCGGCACGTCCTGGTCGACGGTCGCGCCGTCACGGACCCGAAGTTCCCCGTTGGGCTCATGGACGTCCTCTCCCTGGAGGAGGGGAAGGCGTACTACCGCATGCTCGTGGACAGCCGCGGCAGGATGAACCTCCTGCCGATCGAGGCCCCCGACGCGAAGTGGAAGCTCTGCCGCATCCAGGGCAAGACCACCGTCCGCGGGGGGAAGACCCAGATCAACCTGCACGACGGCCGGAACCTGCTCCTGGCGAAGGATGCGCACAAGACCGGGACGACCCTGAAGGTCGGTGTGCCGGAGCAGAAGGTGCTCGGCCACTTCGAGCTCGCAGAGGGTGCCACGGTCCTCGTGACCGGCGGGAAGCACGTCGGCGAGCTCGCGCACATCCTCGCGGTCCAGAAGACGCGCAACCCCCGCGCCAACGTCGTCACGTTCAAGGAGGGCTTCTCGACGGACGTCGACAAGGTGTTCGTCGTCGGCAAGGAAGCCGCCGAGGTCAGGGTGCCGGAGGTCTCGGCACTGTAGGTGGGACCATGGCGGACATGCGCGAGATCCGGATCGAGAAGGTCGTCGTGAACATCGGCGTCGGGGAGGCCGGCGACAAGCTCGTCAAGGCACAGAAGGTGCTCGAGCTGGTCACGCAACAGAAGCCCACGCAGACCCTCGCCCACGCGGCCGTCCGCGACTGGGGCGTGCGGCAGAACATGCCCATCGGGACGAAGGTCACGCTCCGCGGCGTGGATGCGGAGGCGTTCCTCAAGCGCGCGCTCTCGATCCGCAACAACCGCCTCCCGGGGTACAGCTTCGATCCCCGCGGCAACTTCTCCTTCGGCGTCCCGGACTACACGGACTTCGAGGGGATGAAGTACGATCCCGAAATCGGCGTGTTCGGGATGGACATCAGCGTCTGCCTCCAGCGGCCTGGGTTCCGGATCGCGAAGCGGCGCGTCCGCTCCCGCCCCATCCCCCGGCGTCACCGCATCACGCGGGACGAGGGCATCACGTTCATCAAGACTCACTTCGGCGTCGAGGTGGTCGAGTGAAGCGAACGAAGGATTTCGGCCGGAAGAAGGGCTGTCTGCGATGCGGCCGGAAGCGCGGGATCGTGCGGCGGTACGGGCTGCACCTCTGCCGCCAGTGCTTCCGCGAGATCGCGTACGACCTCGGGTTCCGGAAGTACAGCTGAGGTGGGCCCATGTTGCATGATCCCTTGAACGATGCGATGGTTTCGATCCGCAACGCGGAGGCCGCCGGGAAGCACGAGTGCCTCGTCCGACCCGCCTCGAAGCTCATCGGCCACGTCCTGAAGGTCATGGAGGAGCACCAGTACATCCGCTCCTTCGAGCTCGTCGACGACGGCCGGGGCGGCATCTACCGCGTCCAGCTCGTCGGCACGATCAACTCCTGCGGCGTCATCAAGCCGCGGTTCTCCGTCCGCCGCACGGACCTCGAGAAGTACGAGGCGCGCTACCTACCCGCCCAGGACTTCGGCGTGCTCATCCTCACGACGACGGAGGGCGTCATCTCGCAGACGAAGGCGAAGGAGATCGGGGTGGGCGGGAAGCTGCTCGCCTACGTGTATTGAGGTGAACCATGCCCCTGACCGGTCTCAAGGAAGAGCGCGTGAAGATCCCCGATGGCGTCCAGGTCAAGCTCCAAGGCGACCAGGTCGTCGTCTCGGCGAAGGGAGTCACGCTCCAGCGGTTGCTGTCCCACCCCCGGGTCACGCTGGCCGTGGAGGACGGCGAGATCAAGGTGCGGTCCGAATATCCGGACCGCCGGGACGGTGCGCTCGTCGGCACGTTCGCCGCGCATCTGCGCAATATGCTCGTGGGAGTGACCCAGGGCTTCACCTACGAGATGAAGATCGTCTACAGCCACTTCCCGATCAAGGCGACCGTGAAGGGCGAGGAGTTCGTCATCGAGAACTTCCTCGGGGAGAAGTTCCCCCGGAGAGCCACGATCCTGCGAGCCACGAAGGTCGAAGTGAACGGCGACCAGGTCCTCCTCACCGGGCCCGACATCGAGGCCGTCTCCCAGACGGCGGCGAACATCGAGCAGGCGACGAAGATCAAAGGCTTCGACCCGCGCGTGTTCCAGGATGGCATCTACATCACGAAGAAAGCCGGGGAGGTGTGAGCATGGCGGATGAGGAAGAGACTCCGACGGAGCCCCCGAAGAAAGTGAAGAAGGCCATGCCCGAGGTGCCTCCCGAGGCGAAGGAGGAGCCCGCGCTCCCGACCGCGCAGGAGATCCGGGCGGCCAAGAAGGCCGAGCTCGTCGCCTGGGGCGAATCCTTCGGAGTCAGCACGGAGGGCCGGGTCGACGACCTGCGGAAGCGGGTCGCCGAGTACGTCCTCGAGCACAAGAAGGCCGTTGCGGCCCCTGCAGCCGAGGCCCCGAAGGCCGAGGAGCCCGTGCCCAAGGTGGCCCCCGCGGAGAAGAGACCCGCCGCGAAGAAGGCTCCCGCGAAGCCCGCCAAGGAAGAGCCGAAGAAGCCCGCGAAGAAGCCGGAGAAGAGGGCCGAGAAGGAAGTCGAGGAAGAAGCGGAAGGGGAAGCCGAGGAGGAGTATGTCCCCAACCTCAAGCCGAAGCTCGATCCGAAGACCCTGCGCCTCCTCGCGCTCCGAGCCGCGAAGTCGGCCGCCCGCCCCGCCTTCCACCGCCAGGAGTGGTTCCGATACAAGCGGTTCGGAGACGAGTGGCGGAAGCCCCAGGGCGGACAGTCCAAGCTGCGCCGCCATTTCGGCTACCGCTGGAACCTCCCGTCCGTGGGATACCGCGGCCCGCGGTCCGTCCGTGGGCTTCACCCGAGCGGCTTCCTGGAAGTCCTGGTCCACAACGAACGCGAGCTCGAAGGCCTCGATCCCGCGAAGCAGGCCGTCCGCATCGCGCACGGCGTGGGTTCGCGCAAGCGCGAGCTGATCGAGAAGGCATGCGACGACAAGGGCCTGCGCGTCCTGAACCGGATGGTGACGGAATGAGGTTCGACCACCAGCGCCGCCTGGCTTCCGCGATCCTCGGATGCGGCCTGAACCGGGTGCGGATCACGACGGACCCGGCCGAACAGGAGAGTATCTTTGATGCGATCACGCGCGAGCAGATCCGCGAGCTCATCCGGAGAAACGTGATCACGAAGCGCCCGGAGCAGGGCGTGTCCCGCGGCCGCGCGCGGATCCGCGCCGCCCAGCGGCGCAAGGGCCGCCAGCGGGGCCAGGGCACGCGTCGCGGGACCGCGAACGCCCGCTCGTCTTCGAAGGGGCAATGGATGGGGAACATCCGGAGACTCCGGGCCTACCTGCGGGAGCTCAAGGCCCAGGGTCGCATCGACGTCCACACGTACCGCCGGTTCTACCGCCAGGCGAAGGGCGGTATGTTCAAATCCAAGGCCCACCTGACTCAGCAACTTCAGATAGCGGGCGTTCTCAAGGAGGCAGCGAAATGAAGAAGCAAGGTCCCCACTTCCGCGTGGCGTTCCGGCGCCGACGCGAGGGGAAGACGGACTACCGGCGGCGCCAGCGGCTGCTCCGGAGCGCATCACCCCGCGCGGTCGTCCGGAAGACGCTCAACCAGACGCTCGTCCAGATCGTCGAGGCGGACGCGGGCGGCGACCACGTGCTGGCCTCGGCCCAGTCCCTCGACCTGAAGGAGCATGGCTGGTCCGTCGGGACGGGCAACGTGCCCGCAGCGTACCTGACCGGCTACCTCGCCGGGAAGCGCGCCCTCGCCAAGGGCGTCAAGGACGCGGTCCTCGATATCGGCGTCCAAAAGCCCACGAAGGGCGGCCGGGTATTCGCAGCGCTCCAGGGCCTCCTCGACGCGGGCGTGAAGGTGCCGCACAGCAAGGAGATCCTCCCCGCGAAGGCCCGCATCCGGGGCGAGCACATCGGGGACGAGGTCGTCAAGTCGTTCGACGCCGTGAAGGCGAAGCTGGAGGCGGCCTGATGCCTGGACGCAGAAAGCGACGAGGCGGCCGTCCCCCGCGGGACTCCCGTCCGCAGAGGGACCTGAGCCAGTGGAACCCGAAGACGAAGCTCGGGAAGATGGTCCTCAGCGGAACGGTCACCACGATGGGCGAGGCGATCTCGAGCGGCCTTCCGATCCGGGAACCGGAGATCGTGGACATCCTCCTCCCCGAGACGGAGGACGAGGTCCTCGACGTGAACATGGTCCAGCGCATGACCGACTCCGGCCGGCGTGTGAACTTCGTGATCACCTGCGTGGTCGGCAACAAGGACGGCTTCGTAGGCCTGGGCCGCGCCCGGGGCCGCGAGGTCGGGCCCTCCATCCGGCGCGCGATCGACAACGCGAAGATCAACATGATCGAGGTGAAGCGGGGATGCGGCTCCTGGGAATGCGGCTGCTACCGCGCACACTCCCTCCCCTTCAAGGTCGCCGGTTCCTCGGGATCCGTGGAGGTGTCCCTGAAGCCCGCACCCCAAGGCGTCGGCCTTGCGGTCGGCGACGTCGCGAAGAGCATCCTGCGGCTCTCGGGCATCACGGATGCGTGGGGCTTCACGAAGGGTCACACGAAGACGACCGTGAACTACGCGCTCGCGGCGTTTGAGGCCCTCCGGAAGACGGCCGGGATGAAGGTCCCCGGCGAGCTCACGGAGCGGCTCAAGATCCGCCAGGGAGCGGAGCAGGTCTACGTCCACAAGATCGCCTCGACCGCCCCGCCCGAGGCTGCGGAGACGGAGCTCACCGCCGACGGTCGGATCGAGGGCACGGACCTCGCCGAAGAGGCGACCGAGGAGAAGGAGGAGAAGGTCGAGCAGACCGAGGGTGAACCGAAGGACGAGGTGAAACAGCCATGAGCTTCGCGGTCATCCGGCTCCGGGGCAAGCACGACCTCCGGGACACGGTGCACGACACCCTCACGATGCTCCACCTCACGCGGCAGAACCACTGCGTCATCATCCCCCAGGACCCGACGTACACGGGCATGCTCAAGGTCGTGAAGGACTTCGTGACCTGGGGCGAGGTGGACGATCAGACCCTCGCGAAGGCCCTGCTGCGGCGGGGGCGCGCGGTCGGCGACAAGCCGATCGACGACGCGTTCGTCAAGGCCCACAGCAAGTTCAATTCCATTTGGGACCTGAGCCAGGCCGTGGCGAAGGGCGAGGCCAGCCTCCGCGAGGTCACGGACCTCCGGCCGGTGCTCCGGCTCCATCCGCCCGTCAAGGGCCTGCGCGGGATCAAGCGAGGCTACAACGACGGCGGTGACCTCGGCTACCGTGGCAAGGCAATCAACGAGCTCATCGAGCGCATGCTGTTCGAGGAAGGTGCCAAGGATGCCCAGTAGGACGCGCAAGATGCGCGGGAGCCGCACCCACGGCCGCGGCAAGAAACACGGCCGCGGCGCCGGCGGCCGCGGCGGCACGGGGAACGCGGGTCTCCACAAGCACAAATTCAAGTGGATGATCAAGTACGACCCGGACCACTTCGGGCGCCACGGCTTCACGCGCCACGCCGTGAAGCACGAGGTCACGGTCATCAACCTCGAGCAGCTCGGAACCCGCGTCGCGGAGCTCGAGGCCCAGGGCCACGCGAAGCGCGCCGGCGCCGGGATCGAGATCGACCTGACCGCAGCGGGAATCGACAAGCTCCTCGGGGGCGGCCAGGTCTCCTCCGCGTTCAAGATCACCGTGGCAGCGGCCTCCGAGCAGGCTCGGGCGAAAGTGCAAGAGGCCGGTGGGCAGGTCATCCTGCCCGAGCAAGCGAAGGAGTAATCGATGCCCCTCGAGGAGCAGAAGAAGAGCCGGCTCTACGCCCTGAAGCCGCTGACGGACCGCCTCCCGGCCGTCACGCGCCCGGAGGGCCACGTCCAGTTCCGCACGAAGATGTTCTGGGTCGTCGCGATCCTGGTCCTGTACTTCGTGATGACGAACATCTTCATCTACGGCCTGGACCGCACGAACGTCATCGACTTCTTCTCAAGCCTCCGCGCAATCCTGGCGGGCGCCCAGGGCTCGCTCATGCACCTCGGAATCGGGCCGATCGTCACGGCCTCGATCATCATGCAGCTCTTCGCAGGCGCCAAGATCATCAACCTCGACCTCGAGGACGACGAAGACAAGAGTGTGTACCAGGGCACGCAGAAGCTCCTGGTTATCATCATGATCTTCGTCGAGGCGATCCCGCAGGTCTACGGGTTCCTCACGCCCGCGGCCGGGTTCGTGACCGGGCTGAACGGCCCGGCGCTCTTCGGTCTCATCCCTGCCGGGAACGGTGCCGACCTCGCGAAGTTCCTCATCATCCTGCAACTCTTCCTCGGCTCCTACCTCGTGTTCCTCATGGACGAGGTCGTCTCGAAGTGGGGCATCGGGTCGGGCATCTCCCTCTTCATCGCGGGCGGCGTCGCGCAGCAGATCTTCACGGGGACGTTCAACTGGGAGCCGTCGTCGGCCAGCTCGGCGGTCCCGGCCGGCGCCATCCCGAAGACCATCTACTTCCTCGGCCACATGCCCGCCGCGCAGCTCTCGCAGACGGGAATCGAGCAGATCATGGTCGGGCAACCGAATCCGCTCATCGCCCTCTTCGGCACGATTGCCATCTTCTTCCTGGTCGCCTACGTCGAGTCGACCCGGATCGAGCTCCCCCTGGCGCACGGACTCGCCCGGGGCGCTCGCGGGCGCTACCCGATCCGCCTGATGTACGCCTCGAACATCCCGGTCATCCTGGTCGCCGCGGTCCTCGCGAACGTGAGCATGTTCTCCCTCCTGTTCTGGCAGCATCCCGAGTGGCCGCTGATCGGCCACCAGTGGTGGCTGGGCGCGTACCCGATTGCGACCGACCCGAGGGTAACCGCAGGCCAGATCCAGCAGACCACCCCGATCGGCGGGTTCGCGTTCTACGTCTCGACGGTCAACGGGGTGGCGGACTGGCTCTTACCGCTCTTTAACCCGGTCACCTACGGCGTGTACCTGAAGGGCCATTCATACTTCCAGGTTCTCATCCACCTCGGCGTGTACCTCTCAATCTTCATCTTCGGTTCCGTCCTGTTCGCCAAGTTCTGGATCATGACGACGAACATGGGGCCGGAGGACGTCGCGCGGCAGATCGAGTCGAGCGGCATGCAGATTCCCGGATTCCGGAGAGATCCGAGGGTACTCCGTCGGGTGCTCGACCGATACATCCCGGTCGTGGCCGTCATCTCCGGCGCGGCGGTGGGGGCCTTGGCTGCAGGCGCCGACATGATCGGCACGGTGGGAAACGCCTCCGGGACGGGCGTCCTGCTAGCCGTAGGCATCCTCATCCAGACCTACGAGGCCATCGGCCGCGAGCAGATGATGGAAATGCATCCGATGCTGCGGCAGTTCTTCGGTGCGACCGGGTAACGCGAACCCTCGTCACTCGGACGGCATGAGGATTGTCAGCTGCTCGGACTCGCTGTCGTAGTGGACGAGTTCCGTGTAGCGACCCCAGTACACGAGGGCGTCGAACAGGTCATCCGCGTTGTGGGTGCCCACCTGGGCCGCAATCGTGCCGAGCACCTCTTCGCGGGAGAGCGGGCGTCCGGCCGCCTTCGCCATCTCCATGACCTGCTTGAAAATCGGCACATCGTCGATGATGTCCCGGATGATCTTCTTCCGCTCGCGGACGTTCGCGTGCAGGACCTTCCGGCTCAGCTCCGTGATCGTGAGGTCGCCCTCAGCGACCTTGACGAAGTTCAAGAGCTCCGCCGCGTCGATGATGGGCCCGAGGCGGTCGATGTCCATCTCGACCTCCTGAGAGATCGTCGCGACGTCCGCGGATCCGCCCACTTCGTCGATGGCCTCGACCAGGCCGAGGATCTGGCCCACGGAGACCTTGGCGATCGGGTGCATGTCGGCCAATAGCTTCCATGGCTCATTCGCGGGCGGACTATTTGGCATTTGTTGGACCTCCTTACACGATCAGGGAATAGATTTCGTCGACCCATCCGTAGAACTCCGGCTCCTTGCGGTTCCGGGGCCGCGGCAGGTCTACGGACTCGATCTTCACGATTCGCCCGGGCCGCGGCGACATCGCCACGATCCGGTCTGCGAGGTACACCGCCTCGTCGATGCTGTGCGTCACCATGAGCACGGCGGAGGGCGGGATGTCCGGGTTCGTCCAGAGCTGCAGGATCTCATCCCGCAGGTTCTGCGCCGTCAGCGCGTCCAGCGCGGAGAACGGCTCGTCCATGCAGAGGAGGGTCGGGTCCATGACGAGCGCCCGGGCGATGCCGACGCGCTGCTTCATCCCGCCGCTCAGCTCGCGTGGGTACGCGTTCTCGAAGCCGGCCAGGCCGACCGCGTCGATGTACTTCTTCGCCTTGCCGCGGCGCTCTTCTTCCGGTACCTTGTGGGCCTCTAAGCCCAATTCCACGTTCTCCAGGACCGTGAGCCAGGGGAACAGGGCGAAGGACTGGAAGACCATCGAGATCCGCGGATTCTCCGCTTGGACCGGCTTCCCCTCGAAGCGGATCTCCCCGCTTGTGGGCAGATCCAGTCCGACGATCTCGCGGAGGAGGGTCGACTTCCCGCAGCCCGACGGCCCGACGATGCAAATGAAGTCGCGGTCGTGGACCTCGAAGGAGACGTCCTCGAGCACCCGGAACTTCTTCCCGTTCTCCGAGTAGGACTTCGAGACGTGCTTGACCTCGAGGATGAGGGAGCCAGCGGTCATTGGATCTCAATCCGGAAGCGTGTCGAGGCGCGTTTAATGATGGGGCGCCACAAAAGCTTGTTCATTACGAGAACGACGACGACGAGCGCCAGGACGGACAGCAGGAGGAGCCTCCCCTGGTCTCCCGGCGTGTACGTTGAGTAGGCGATCAGGTATCCGATCCCGGCGCCCACGCGATAGACATGCCCCGCGTACGAGATGTATTCCGCCACGATGAGCGCGTTCCAGCCGGCTCCCCACGCCGTGATGCTCCCCGTGAGCAGGGAGGGCATGATCGCAGGCAGCAGGACCCGCTTCCAGTAGATCCACCCGCGGAGGCCGAACACCTTCGCGGCCTCGCGCATGTCGCCCGGGATGCTCCGCATCCCCGCGATCAGGTTGAACAGGAGATACCACTGCATCGCGAAGAGGGCGACCATGTACGCGGAGAGCTCCGCTTCCAGCCCGAACGCCCCAACCGCGAGCACGGCAAACGCGATGATCAGGGGGAACAGCGCGGTGGCCGGAATCGAGGCCACCACCTCGAGGAAGGGCGTCACGAAGCGGGAGGCGCGCGGGCTTTGGACGACCCAGGCCGCCACGGGGATCGTCCAGGCGAGCGCGCTGGCGTACGCGAGACCCAGGCGGCCAAGGGAGGCCGCGAGGGCGGCCGGGATCTCTCCGGCCAAGGCGGGCATCGGGCTCGTGAGGATTGCGGCAATCCCCACGACTCCCGTGACCACGACGGACACGAGGATGACGAGGAACATCGCAAGGTCGACCCAGCGCACCGTGCGGATGAGCTTCGGGTGGGACACGTAGTAGTGGTCGAGCGGGGAGGCGGCACGGTTCCAGCCTTTTGCGAGGGGCGCGAGGCGTGCGCTCAGCCAACGGCGGATCTGCGGAAATCGCGGCAGCCACCGCAGCCGTTCGTAGGGCGCGGTTGCGCGCGTCGTCGGGCCGCCCGCGGTTTGCTCCATCCGGAACCGTTCGGACCACACGCTGAGCGGCCGCCAGAGAAAGGTGTCCAGGAGGAGGACGACGACCGCCAGGGCGCCGATTCCGAGCAGGATAGCGGGGACGTCCCCGCGCTGGCCCGCCGCGAAGATGAACGACCCGAGGCCGGGGCGTTCGAGGTTTAGGCTCCCCGAGCTGATTGCCTCGCTTGCCACCAGGTAGAACCAGCCCACGGTCCAAGAGAGCATCGAGTTGTAGACGAGCTTCGGGATCGTGGCGGGGAAGAAGAGGCGCCGGAACCGGAGCCAGTCCCGGACCCCGAAGACGGAGGCGGCCTCCTTGAGGTCACCGGGAAGGGTCGTCAGGGCCTCGTAGACTCCGAAGGCCATGTTCCACGCCATGCTCGTGAAAATGAGGAAGATGACCGCGAACTCCTCGCCCACCGCGCTCCCGCCGAGCGAGTAGTAAAAGAACAGGAGGGCGGGCGGGAAGAACGCCAGGATCGGGACGGACTGGAGGATGTCGAGGATCGGGATGAGGACCTCGCCGGCCCGCTTGCTCGTCGCCGCGGCGGTGCCGAAGGCGATCGCGAAGACCAAGGAGAGGATGAACGCCAGCGCCATCCGAATCGTCGAGTAGAGCGCGAGGAGCGCGAGCGATCCGGCGTTCAACGCGGCGCTGGGCGCGAGCACGGCGGCGACCGCCGCCAGGAGGACCAAGACGGCCGCCGCGGCGCGCAGCTGCTTGCGGGTGACGGCCATCCGGCCCGGCAGGATTCACGCTCTATATACGGCTTGCCGCGGGAGGTCACTCGCCGCCTAGGAGGCGGACGAGGATCGCCTTCTGCGCGTGCAGCCGGTTCTCGGCCTCGTCGAAGACGACGCTCTGCGGGCCATCCACGACCTCGTCCGTGATCTCGAGGCCCCGGTGGGCCGGGAGGCAGTGAAGGACGATTGCGTCCTTCTTCGCCGCGGCCACGAGTTTCGCGTTCACCTGGTACGGCAGGAAGATGCGCTCCCGCTCCTCCCTCTCCTTCTCCATGCCCATGGACACCCAGACGTCCGTGTACAGGACATCCGCGCCCTTCACGGCTTCGAAGGGGTCGTGGACCACGTCGATGCGGGCGCCGGTGGCCTTGCCGATCCGCCGCGCCTCGGAGAGGAGATGGGCGTCGGGTTCGAATCCCTTGGGCGTACCGGCGGTCGCGTGCATCCCGACCTCGGCGGCTCCGACGAGGAGGCTGTTGCACACGTTGTTCCCGTCCCCCACGTACGCGAGCTTGAGTCGCTTGAGGTCCCCCTTGTGCTCGACGATCGTCATGAGGTCGGCGACGATCTGGCACGGATGTTCCTTGTCGTCCAGGCCGTTGATCACGGGGATGCTGGCGTTCTTCGCGAGTTCGCGGACATTCTCGCTCTTGTAGGCACGGTACATGATGCCGTCGACGAAGCGGCTCAGCACCCGCGCGGTGTCGGCGATCGTCTCGCCGCGGCCAATCTGGAGGTCATTGGGGGAGAGGAAGAGCGCGTGGCCGCCGAGCTGGGTCATGCCGACCTCGAAGGAGACCCGGGTACGGGTGGACGCCTTCTCGAAGATCATCGCGAGGCTCTTCCCCCGCAGGGGCTCGTAGTGTTCGCCCGCTTTGGTCCGGTTCTTGATGCTCGCGGCGAGCTCGAGGACCCCGACGAGGTCCTTCTCGACGTCGAGCATGGAGAGGAAGTCGCGCTTGGGCGCCATGTCCGGTCGATTCGTGGAGCGCTACTTGACGTTTGCGCATGGACGATGTGTGCTCGGGGGAGAAGTCAAATAACCGCGGGCGGTTGGAGGAGCGATGGCCAGGCCGCGCGGGACGGCCGCGGAGCGGGAGCGGGAGGCGAAGGAGCAGTCCCAGCGCAAGGCGAAGCTCAGCGTGCGCGTGGGCGGGCTGGGGATTGTCGTCCTGTTCGTCTCCGGGTTCGGCGCCTGGCTCCTCCCGGAGGACATCCTCGTCTTCCTCGGCGGGATGATCCTCGGGATTCTCCTCGTGCTCGTCGCGCTCTCACTGGTCTGGGGCTTCGCGAGTCGGCTCCGTCTTGATGACGAGACCAAAGTCCTATAAAGGCCCCCTCGTATCGGCGCGACGCGGCCGGGATGGGCTAGCCTGGTAATGCTAGGGGACTGTGGATCCCTTGACGCGAGTCCAAATCTCGCTCCCGGCCCTCGCCTCGATGACGGCGGGCTCCACATGTTTTAATACCGCTTGCCGGATGGGACCGCCAGCTTCCGCGGTGCGAAGAGAAAGCCCCGCGGGCGCCGCGTTTCCCCCGGGAGGGGGCTGCGATGATCAAGCAGGCGGAGAGCGAGTACAAGCCCCTCGAGTTGGAGAAATCGGTCCAAGACTTCTGGGTGCGCACGAGGGCGTACGCGAAGACGGTCGCCGCGCGCGAGAAGGACAAGGACTACTACTTCGTGGACGGACCCCCGTACACGACCGGCGCGATCCACCTGGGCCAGGTCCTGAACAAGACCGTGAAGGACGCGGTCGTGCGGTGGCGGCGGATGCACGGGTACCACGTGCGGGACCAGGCCGGGTACGACATGCACGGCCTCCCGATCGAGGTCCAGGTCGAGAAGACCCTCGGCATCACGAACAAGAAGGAGATCGAGGAGCTCGGGATCGAGAAGTTCGTGAACGCCTGCCGCGACTTCTCCGTCGACCTCCTCGGCAAGATGAACGTGGCGTTCCAGTCCCTCGGCGTCTGGCTCGACTGGGAGCGCCCGTACATGACGATCAAGAACGAGTACATCGAGGGCGCCTGGTGGACCTTCCGGCGGGCCTTCGAGCGCGGTCTCCTGTACGAGGCCCTCCGCTCCCTGCAGTGGTGCGCCCGATGCGAGACCGCGCTCGCGGAGGCCGAGGTCGAGTACGCGGACGAGACGGACCTGTCCGTCTACGTCAAGTTCCCCCTCGCGGAGCGGCCGAACGAGTCCCTCCTCATCTGGACCACGACGCCGTGGACGCTCCCCGCGAACATGGCGATCGCCGCCCATCCCGACTTCACGTACGCCAAGGTGCGCGTCTCGCACGGAGAGCGGTCCGAGTTCCTCTGGCTCCTCGAGTCGGCCGTCCCGGCGGTCATGGCCCTCGGGGGCGTGAAGGTCTACGAGGTCGTCTCGAAGGCGAAGGGCGCGGAGCTCCTCGGGACCGCGTACGTCAACCCGCTCGCCCCGAAGGTGCCGTACCAGGCGAACGTCCAGGGTCAATGGGTCCACAAGGTCGTCCCCTCCGACATCGTCGAGGCGGAGCGGACGGGCCTCGTCCACAGCGCTCCGGGTCACGGACCCGAGGACTTCGAGCTCGGGCAGCGCCTCGGGATCCCGACCTTCTCCCCCGTCGACGAGCGCGGCCGGTACGTCGCGGACGCGGGCGCCTACGCCGGCATGCACGTGCGCGAGGCGAACCCGGTCATCGTCGAGGATCTGAAGACGCTCCATGCCCTCTTCGCGGAGGACAAGGTCACCCACTCCTACGGGCACTGCTGGCGGTGCAAGACGCCGATCCTGTTCCGCGCCACGGTCCAGTGGTTCCTCAAGGTGACGGACGTCAAGGGTCGGATGCTCGAGGAGATCGCGCGGGTGAAGTGGTACCCGGACTGGGCCGGGTCCGCGCGGGAGGCGGACTGGACCCGGAACCTGAAGGACTGGTGCCTCTCCCGCCAGCGGTACTGGGGCATCCCGCTGCCGATCTGGCGGTGCGCGAAGTGCGCGGCCTGGACCGTGGTCGGCTCCTCGGACGAGCTCCGCCGCGCGAAGGGCTACACCCCGGGCATGGACCTCCACCGGCCGTGGATCGACGCCGTCGTCGTGCCGTGCGAGAAGTGCGGCGGAGACATGAACCGCATCAAGGACGTGCTCGACGTGTGGTTCGACAGCGGCGTGGCGAGCTGGGCGAGCCTCGGCTACCCGTCGCGAGAGGACGAGTTCAAGCGATGGTGGCCCGGGAAGTGGATCGTCGAGGGTCCGGACCAGACGCGAGGCTGGTTCTACTCCCAGCTCGCCGCGGGCGTGGTCGCCTTTGACCGGGCGCCCTACGATGCCGTCCTGATGCACGGGTGGGTCAACGGGCCCGACGGGCGGCAGATGCACAAGAGCCTGGGGAACGTGATCGAGCCCGCCACGGTCATCGCCAAGTTCGGCGTGGACCCGTTGCGCTTCTACGTCGTCTCCGTCAACGCGATCTGGGACGACATCACGTTCCAGGAGGAGGGCGTCCGGACGTGCCATCGCACCCTCAACATCCTGTGGAACGTTCTGCGGTTCGCGACGACTTACATGACCCTCGACCGCTTCGACCCGACGAAGGACGACCTGGCATCCCTCGCCGACCATCTCCGCCCCGAGGACCGCTGGCTCCTTTCCCGACTCGAGGGCCTGAAGGCGGCCTTCGACAAGGCGATGGAGACCTACGCGATGCACCGGGCGTACCGCGCGGTCGATGCGTTCATCCTGGACGACCTGTCCCGCTGGTACGTCAAGCTCGCGCGGGAGCGCACGTGGATCGACGCGGACGACAAAGGGAAGCTGGCCGCCTACCACGTCCTCCATGAGACGCTCCTGACCCTCGCCAAGCTCCTCGCCCCGCTGACGCCGCACATCGCGGAGGCGGTGTACCAGCACTTGGACGGACGCCGGCTCAGCGTGCACATGCTCGACTGGCCGGAGCCGCACCCGGAGCGCGTCGACGCGGACCTCGAGGCGTCGATGGCCATCGTCCAGGAGCTCGTCGAGGCGGTCTCGAAGGAGCGGCAGAAGAGCGGGCGCAAGCTGCGGTGGCCCGTCCGGCTGATCGCCGGAAAGGGGCTCACCCCCGGGGCCGCGTCCGCCTTGACGACCCTGCGGTCCATCTTCCTGGAGCAGTCCAACGCGAAGGAGCTGGCGGTCCTTCAGCCGCAGGAGGATTTCCCCGGCCTCGCGCTCGTCCTCAAGCCCGATCCCGCGTCAATCGGCAAGGCGTACCGCGCTCTCTGGCCCAAGATCGCCTCGATCCTCGAGAGCCGTCCGCCCGACGAGGTGAAGCGCGCGTTGGACAGGGGCTCCTTCTCGATCGGGGTCGAGGGTCAGATCGTCACGATCGAGCCGAGCATGGTCCGCTTCGACCGCAAACTGCCGGAAGACGTCGCCGTGGTCCGGACGCCGCACGGGGAACTCTACATCGACATGCGCGTAACCCCGGAGATCCAGGCGGAGGGATACGCGCGCGAGGTCATCCGTCGAATCCAGCAGATGCGGAAGGACATCGACCTCGACGTGGACGATTACGTCGTCACGACGCTCAAGGCGAGCCGCGACCTGGCTGCCGCGCTCGATTCCCAGAGAGACTTGGTGGCCCGGGAGACCCGGTCCCGCATCCTCTCCCTCGTGGACCGGGACGTCCAGGCCGAGTACGTCGTGGAATGGAACGATGTGAGCGGTCAGACCGTGACGGTCGGCCTGACCCCTCTCCACATGGCCGAGGCCCTGCGCGAGTTCACGCGCATCCCCGGCGTCACGGCCGGGAAGGCCATGCGTCTCTTCGACGCAGGATACAAGAGCCTCGCGGCTCTCCGCGCCGCCTCCCGGCAGGAGCTTGCGGCGATCGAGGGCCTCGAGCCCGGCGATGCGGCCCGGATCGTCGAGTCGCTGTCCTCCCCCGCGGAGGCTCTCATCCCCTGTCCCGTCTGCGGCGCGCCACTCGCCAGGGGGACCCGCCGGTGCCCGCGCTGCGCGGAGCCCGTCACGGACCAGACGGTCACCTGTTCGCGGTGCAACGCCCCGATCCCGCCAGGCGAGGACTCCTGCCCCGTCTGCGGGCTGTCCCTGGCCGCCCCTGTGCCCGGAGTCCCGGGTGCGTCCCGGACCGCCTGCGTCGCCTGCGGAGATTTCATCCTCGCCGGCTCCGAGGTGTGTCCCTCCTGTGGCGCGCGCCAGAAGCCCGCCGCCAAGGCGGAGCCCGGTTCGATCGCCGCGACCGGCCGAGCGCCGCTCCGCGGGTCCTCCACGTACCTGGTCGAAGAGGACCAGCCGGGCGAGGTCTACCGCCTGTTCCAAGAGGCGACTGCCTCTGGCCTCCGCGGTCTGTGCGTGACGCGCGTCTATCCCCAGAAGCTGCGGGAACGCTTCGGCGCCGAGGATCTGTCCATCCTGTGGCTGAGCAACGTCGGCAAGGAGGACGCGATCCGCCCGAAGGACCTCGAGAAGCTCTCCCTGTCCGTCGAGCAGTTCGTCGGCCGCGAGCGGGGGGTCGTCCTCCTGGACGGGATCGAGTACCTGGTGACGAACAACAACTTCCTCACGGTCCTGCGGCTCGTGCAGGCCATGCGCGACCAGGTCGCGATCAGCAACGGGATCCTCCTGTTGTCCGTGAGCCCTTCCGCGCTCGAGAACCACCAGCTCACGCTTCTGGAGCGCGAGGTGGACCAGGTCATCGGCTCGACTTCGGCTCCGGAACCGTGAGGGACTGGACGATCGGCCCGAACTCGCAGTTGCGTAGGATCTCCGTCGAGGCGGTCAGCCCGACGTGGATCTCCGGGTCGGAGGCCAGGAAGCCCCGCTCTTGAAAGTGCTTCGTGAGCCCGACATTCAGGATCGAGAACTGCTCGTACGACAGCGACGTGCCGATGACGATCGCGTCCGACTCGTCGGAGATGAGGAAGAACGTGGACGTAGTCCGGAGGAGCCGTTCGAAAGCATCCGCCCGGGATTTCAGCGGGGCCGAGGGGCGGAACTGGGCGAAGGCCGTCACATAGAGCTCGAAGCCCAGGAGCCGCAGGTTGGGCACACGGGCCGTCCGAAGCAACCCTTCTCCCTCGAACTCGCGCCGCATCTTCGACACGGCCTGGCGGGAGACCTTGACTCGTTGCGCGAGCGCCTTGTCGCTCAGCTCAGGGAACCGCACGAGTCCCTTGAGGACCTCCGTCTCCTTGCGGGTGAGCTCGATGTCCCCGGTCTTCGCCCGATCCAGCTTGATGCCGAGGCGGTCGTCGATCTCGAAGGCGAGGGCGAGGGAGTGGCTGTAATCGAAGAACGTCGGGAGGGCCGAGAGGCTCATGGGGAACGCGGTCAGGTGCAGATCCGCGTCGCCGAGGAGCTTCGCTCGGTCCAGGGCCTGGCGGAGCTCGTCGACCTGCTGTCGGGCGGCCGTGTAGTTCCGGGCGAATCCCAGGAACGACAGGCGGTCGGCCGAGGCGACGATGTGGAAGAGATCGGGGAAACGGTCCTTCAGGATCTCGCGGAGCCGCGGGAGGACCTGCCCGCCCTGCGTCAGGTCCAGGCGCGCCGAGCCGCCGTAGAGGAGCTCCCAGCCGAGCCGGTGCATCATCGGGACGCGTCGCGTGACGAAGTACTCCGCGCGCCGGAGGCGACGGCGGATGGCGGTGACTGTGGACACCTTGATGTTCAAGAGTTCCGAGAGCTCGCGGTCGTTCAGCACGGGGTGCCGGACGAGCCCGTACAGGACGTGCTTCTCGTTGCCGGTGAGACCCCGCTTTGCCATGGAACCGTCAAGCACGCGCCGCGTTGCTTAACCTTTGCGCAAGTACTAGCCGTGCAAAAGTCGGTCTAAGACAATTCCCAGCCGGGGAACCGTGTCCAGGGTCGCGAGCTCGGACGGCGCAATCCAACGGTGCTCGAGGTTCTCCCAGTCGAGCGTGACGCGTCGCGAGGGGACGTCGAAGAGGAACGGGTGCACGATGAACGCAGTCGCGCCATCCCGCGTGTACAGCGGATTCGCGGCCTTCCGGAAGCGCGCGCCCTTGGCTTGCGTCTCCTCCCGGATCTCTTGGGCCGCCCGGTCCCGCGGATCCTCGCGACCCTCGATGTAGCCGGAGACCGCGGACCACCGTCCCCGGAAGCTGCCCACGCGATCGCTCCGCCGCAACACCAGGAAGCGCCCTCGATTCCGGAGGAAGGCGCTCACCACGGGCCGCGGGGTGACCTCCGGGAGGTCAACGCGCCCTCGGTCCGCGTCGACGATCACCCAGTCGCCCGTGACGAAGGCGCCGAGGTCCACGCGGTCGACCATCGGCACGCCGCCCAGGATGGCCCCTGCGGCGACGATCGCTTCGGCCCGCTCGTTCAGGAGCGCGGCGGGTCCGATTCCGCGTTTCGCGAGCCCGTAGATCGCGTAGGAGCCCACCGTGCTCCCCTTCCCCTGCGGGAACGCGAACACCCGCCCCGCGAGCGGCTCCCCGCGGCAGCCGGTGGCCTCGTCGAGGACGGTCCCCTTCTCCGGGTCCGCACCGCCGACGAACGAGAAGGGCACAGGGCTTACGAGGGCCCTCCCCTCGGCCCGGCCCGGGGAGATGCGGCGGGCGGGGAGCCTCATGCGTATCGCTCCAGGAGTGTCTCGATGTCGTCCAAGATGACCTTCTGCCGGCACAGGCTCGGGAGGTAGTAGGCCCCCTTGCCGGAAGGCGTGGCGACCGTATGGAACCGGTGCTCGAGCAGGGTGACCTCGAGACACGTGTCCGCGAGGACGCGGCCCCCGCACCGCTCGATCGATGCAACGGCCTCCGGGCAGGCCTCACGGACCGCCCGGCTCGTGAAGACCCACACGGGGATTCGCGGGGGACTTTGGTCCACGAGGGCCGCGATCGTCCGAAGTTCGTCCCCGGAGAGCTGGGGCGAGCCGAGCGCGATGAGGTCCGCCTCCTCGCCATCCGTGTAGTGCTTCTGTACTTCCTTCAGGTCCCGAGCGGTCACCACGACCTTCGGCAGGCCGCGGGTCCTCGCCCGCCGCCACTCCGGCGTCATCCGTTCGAGGTGGAACATCCCGACGCTGCCGGACGAGGCGACCGCCGCGCCGAGCCACTTGAGGTCCTCCTCGGAGGCGCGGAAGCCACGGAAGTACGGGAGGCCGTCGCCCGTCTCTTTGCCTGCCAGAAGTCCGAGGAGCGAGAAGCCGATGCCCTCCAGCTTGGTCCGCACGTCGAACACGACCGTGGGCTGGCGGCCGGTGTCCCGGTGCAACCCGTAGTCGGGCGTCGCCCCGACGATCGCCGCCGCGAGAGCGGAGGGTCCGCCCTCCCGATTCGTCCGGGCGCCCAGGACCGAGTTCGCGAAGCAGACCGCGTTTGACTCGGACCAGGCGACGTGCTCGCCGAGCCGGGGGCGGACCCCGAGCAGGTAGGGCGTGCACGAGTACACGGGCCGTGCGCCCATGGCTTCGTAGGCGCGGGCCACGCGGGCCTGGTGCTCCGCGAACGCCTCGGGAATGCCGAGCTCCCTCCATTGCTGGAGGTCCGTGCCGAGGGGGTTCACGGTCGTCGGGACGGCCACGCGCGCGTCCTTCGCGAAGTCCTCAAGGAACTCGACGCCGGCATCGCCGATCAGCTTGTACGACGCCCCGGAGACATGGGTGGAGGTGACGGGCACGAGGCGCTCCGCCTCATAGAGGTCCCCCAGGGCGACGAGGAGCTGGAGCGCCTTCCGCTGCGCCGCGCTCCCCTCCCGGCCCAGCCGGGCCTGCCTGGCAGTGAGCCGCATTCAGCCTGCCTCCTCGAGGAGGGTCCGCGCCACCCGGCGGACTTCCTCCGCCTTGGCGGGATAGGCCTTCAACTTCACCTGGATGTCGATGGGGTCCGCGCCGCGGGCGGGAGCGAGGGTCCCCCCGAAGGCGGACTGCTTGTCGACCCGGAAGTGAAGGACGCCATCGTCGTCGAGGCGTTCCTCGAGATCGTCCTTCAGCGTCGCCAGGAGCCCGGCCCCGCGCCACCGTTCCCACGTCGAACGGAGGTCCTCGGAGCGGTCGATCCTCCGCCGCAGCACGACCACTGGGTTCCCGAACTGGCCTTCCAGCGTGTCGCGGGAGCCGACGCCCCCGGAGACCGCGGCCTCGAGCGCTTGGATGACGCGATCTTCCTCCTCGGTGGCCTGGGCGTACGCCCGGGCGACAATCCAGTGAATCGGAAGGCTAGCCATCGAGCTTCCTCAGGGCGCTGCGGACCGCCGCGTAGAACTCGTCGAGCGTGCCCTCGTTGACGATCTGGACGTCCGCCGCGTCGATGACGTCCTCGAGTCCCCAACCCGTCTCCCGTTCGTCGCGGCGGTGGAGCTCCTCCCAGGTCGTCGCATCGTCCGCACGCTGCCGCCTCCGGACTCTTGCCCATCTCGTTTCAGGGGAGGCGTGGACCGCGAAGACCACGAGGCCAGGCCCGAACGCCTTGCGGAAGACGGCGAGTTCGGCGGGACTGCGCAAGCCGTCGATGCAGACCCGCTCCGCCCGGACGTGCGGAATCGTCCGCTCGGCCCACACGGCCGGCCCGTGCATGCGTCGCTCCTCGTGGGCCATGCCGCCGACGGACGCGTCCGTGATCGGCAGGCCGCGGCGGCGGGCCTCCTCCCGCACCACGTCGCCCATCCGCACGATGACGTACCCCGCCTCCGCGGCGACCTTCTGGAACTCCTCTTTGCCCGCCGCCGGCATCCCGGTGACGCAGATGACCCGCAACACGGGTGCGGAACCGGACCGAGACCATAAGCGTTTGCGGCGGGAGCGCCTTGCTCGAAGAAGCAAAGGAACGGTCACTCGCCGCTCGGGCCAGGGCGATCGTTGTCAAGACCGAGGCGGTCAACGAGCGAGCGATCGGCTTTTACCAGCAGCATGGATTCGTCGTGGATGACCGCGTCCGGGAGGATGTCCAAGGGATGCCTGTGGATCTCGTCGTGCTTCGGCTGCGCCTCCCGGCGCGGGACTGACCCGAGCGCCACCCACCGATGACTCGAGTTCGTGCGGCGGCGGTTTTCCCATGAGGGTGTCCGGAGTTCGTACCATCAGCGTTCGGCCACTACAGGGAAAGGTGCCCCCGCCCCGTTCGCCCCCGAGCGGCCGGAAGACGGAAAATGGCCGAGGCCGTGAGGCCCGCGGACAGACCGAAAAGTCTCGGTCTACACTAGAATTGCCTGGACTTCCGCGGGGATGCTTACCACCGTCTTGAGCTTCAGCCGTTTGACGGCCGCCGCCGGGAGGAGGGAGCGAAGATGCCGTGGACTACGGCTCCGGTCGGAGCCGAAAGGATATACCGTGCAGCATCGCACAAGCTGACGTGGGCCACGTGAAATCGCGCTACGTGCTGCGGCCGCTCCAGGAGGAGGACCGTCCTTCGATTCTGGTACTGGCGTAGAGCCTGAGCAAGTGGTTCAACCCGGCGGGGCCGAACTTTTCCAGCACCGCGCCCCGCGCCAAAGATCAAGGAATTCCAAATGTTGCATGTCGGTCACAGAATGGGAATCAATTGCTCTTCTATCTGGGCAAGTGTCTTCAACGCTGGAGAAGGCTGGAGGATTACATAATCAAAGCCAATTTCCGAGAGGCGATGTATTCTCTCTGCGATGGTCTGAGGTGAACCGACGAAGTCTCGCGCAAGAATCTCTTCCAGCAAGCCGGCGTTTCCGCCGACTAGTTTCTCTACTCGCTTCTTCGCGTCTTCCTCAGTCTTTCCCATATACACTCTGCCGGGAATCGCGTACTTCATTCCTGTTCTTCCTTTTGCTTGAAGCCTTCTAGTCATGTCACTGACTTTCTCCTCGGCTTCTTGGAGGGTGGAGCTATGCATTAACCAGCCGTCGGCTAGATCCGCAACCAGCTCCCGTGACTTCTCTGATTGTCCGCCCCACCATATGGGAGGATGCGGCTTCTGGAAGGGTTTGGGTTCAAGAATGCCGTCGATGATCTCGTAGAACCGCCCCTTGATGTTGGTCGTTGGCTGGGTCCAGAGGGATTTGATGATCTCTAACTGCTCCCTCGCTCTATCAATTCTAGTGTCGTGGTCCTCATCCCAAGGTACGCCGTACGATTGGAATTCTCTCTTGAACCATCCCGCCCCCAGGACGAACCGAAATCTGCCATTGGAGATGTCGTCCAAAGTGGCGCACATCTTCGCTAGGACGGCTGGGTGCCGAAAGCCTTGGCACAGTGTAGTGTTGAAGAGCTCCATCCTCTTGGTGATGACTGCGAGGGCCGTCAGGGTTGTCCAGGCTTCAAGGGACTTTTCCCGCTCCCCTTTCTGCGGATTCAGAAGATGATCTGCAACCCATATGGAGTCAATGCCGATCTCCTCAGCTTTGGCGGTCGTCTCAGCAGCATACTGGAAAGTGGGATCGTTCTCGCCCTCGTCAACCCCTCTCACCCATCCCTTGTACGTGGGGACGTAGATACCAAGCCTAGCCTTCAACGCGTTCAGATCCACACCTTAAGCGGTCGAGGGCATCTTCAACGTTTTGGTGCTAGCAGTTCACAGAGAAGTGTGAGAGGTCCTCCCACATGGTCGTCGTCGTGGTCGCGTGGATCGCTCGGCGCGTCGTCCACCGCATGAATCGTGTTCCCATGCTCACTGCTCCTCTTCCAGCTTGACCGGGAACGTGCCCCCGCCCCGTCGCCCACGAGCGGCCGGAAGGGCGATGCCGGGACGGACCAGCCCGATGCCTGTCGGAGCGAGGCGTCGCGGTCGCGCCGTAGTGCGGCCCCGCTCGACCGGGTGAGATGCCGGACCGTTCCCCAGTATGCCGACCCCGTGCGAGGGCAGCGGAGAGACCCGCAGCCGCGCAGGTGATGCGTGGAGGATCTGTAGGGAGGTACCACACGCCTACCCACGGATTCGCGTCCCATGGTCCTCCGAATGGTCTTCGACGACCGCGCCCGTCGCGGTCGAGACCGCGCTCTGCGGCCAGTGCGGGCACGCGCTCACGCCCGTGTGATCCGCCGGAGTAGCGGGTCGAACGCAGCAGCCCTAAGGCTCATGCCCTCACGGCAAACCTCATGACCCGCGTCCCCCTCCCAGCGCGAAATGGCGCTGGACTGGCTCGCGTGGGTCCTCGGCGGCACCGTGATCTGGGGGCTGGGCACGCTCGCCGCGAAACCCAGCACGGACCGCCTTGGCCCGCGGACGATGGGTCTCGGCACGACGCTGATCGAGGGGGCGGCCTTCGGCCTCGTCGGGCTCGTCCTCCCGCGCGGTCCCTTGCCCGCGGACCCACTCTTTCCGGCCGCCGCGATCTCCGCGGGCATCCTCGGCGCGATCGGATACCTTTTCTTCTACGAGGGGATGCGCGTGGGGAGCGTGGGCCTCGTCGGCACGATCTCCGCGGCCTGCCCCATGCTGACGGTCGTCCTCAGCGTGGCCTTCCTGGGTGAGACCCTCGGTCTCTCCCCAGTCCTCGGCATCGCCCTGATCATGCTCTGCATCCTCGTCCTGGCGTACGAGCCGAAGCGCCGGGACGCCTCCCGCCAGGTTGCGGTCCTCCTGAGCCTCGCGGGATTCTTCGTCTGGGGGATCTGGGGGTTCCTGGTCAAGACGAGCGTGAGTGCGCTCGGCGAGGGCAACCTCGATCTCCTCCTCGCATCCGGGTACCTAGGCGTCACGCTCGCGTATGCGGTCCTTCGAAGGCGCCACGGAGTCCCTGGAGATCCGCCGTCGCGGAAGACCTGGCAGCTCGGCCTCTTCGTGTTCCTTGCAGGCGGGCTAAGCGCGGTCGCCCTCACGATCGCGTATGACCTCGGGCCCGCAGCGTTCGTCGCGCCCATTTCCGGCACGTATCCCATCATCGCCACGCTCGGCGCGGCCGCCTTCCTCAAGGAGAAGCTCGATTGGCGGATCGCGGTCGCCCTGGTGGCCTTCATCCTCGGGATCATCTTGCTGTCTGGGGCCTGATCGCGCTGGGGTTTCCTGGGAAAGCGTTTTCCCCCGCGTGGACATGGCCGCGCAGAGGTCGATCCGAATTCGTCCTGCCCGCGCGGGTGCCGTCGTCTTCGCACTCCTTGTCGCACTCGCGGTCCTCCTAGCCACCAGCCGGCCCTCCCGGGCGGCTCTCGTGAAGGCCCTCCTGGTGCCGTGACTCGTTCAATGCCTGGGATCCATCGGATTTGCACCATGCGCACGCTTGCTCCCCGCCGGGAACACTCTTCCACACATGCAAACCGGTAGATTCACGAGAGGCGATGCGGCGTCCGTGAGGAGGGGTGGTTTCACACCCATTATCCGTTAGGCACCCTGCGGTGGCTTCTCACCCCGGGTGGTTCAGTTCAAGGCCGGATGTTCCTGTCAAGTGTCCCGCCAAGACCCTGGTGAAGGCCTAACCGGCCTCAGGTTCCATTACGCCGGTCATCGACACGAGAAGTTTGGTCCGTCCCGACGGGTCCAACGTGCGTGTCGGTCCCCAATCCTATGTCGGGGCGCTTGCTTCTGTGGCAAGTGATCAGAACAGAACTGCACTACACGGTTGAAGTCCGCAGTGAGGCGGACCATGGGCGGCGGCCCGATCTGCGGCTGCCCGCAGACGTGCAAACGGCCCTCCGGAAGGCCATAGACGACCACGGAGGGCTCCTCGTGCTCAAGATCGAAGACGTCCCGGCCCCCCTGAAGCTCCACGGGAGCTATGCGGACGAGAAGCGGGCCCCCGTCCTGGCGAACTCCCTTTCCCGGCGGCTTCCGGGCATCAAAGTCGGAGTCCGGGGCCGGGGCAAGATGCTGTCCTTCACGATCCGCGAGTAGGTCCCGCCAAGGTACGCTTTTGTGGTTCGACAGGTGGCCACCGTAGGGATAGGAATGTGGTTTCCACGGCTGCCTTATCGACACCTAGAAATACCCAGGTCCCGTAAGTCCCGACGGGAGTGCAGCCATGCCCCTCGACCTCGACCTCACCCGCCTCCGATTTGGGACCGAGCTGCTGAAGCGCGGCTTCGCGAAGATGCAGAAGGGAGGCGTCATCATGGACGTCACAAACGCAGAGCAGGCGGCTATCGCCGAGGAGGCGGGCGCTGTGGCGGTCATGGCGCTCGAGCGCGTCCCCGCGGACATCCGCGCCGCGGGCGGCGTGGCCCGCATGGCGGACCCGACGAAGATCCAGGAAATCATGGACGCGGTCACGATCCCGGTGATGGCGAAGTGCCGGATCGGGCACGTCGCCGAGGCGAAGGCCCTCGAGGCCCTCGGCGTCGACATGATCGACGAGTCCGAGGTCCTGACGCCCGCCGATCCGTTCTTCCACGTCAACAAGCGCGAGTTCAACGTGCCGTTCGTCTGCGGGTGCCGCAACCTGGGAGAGGCCGTGCGCCGGATCTACGAGGGCGCCGCGATGATCCGCACGAAGGGCGAGGCCGGCACGGGCGATATCGTCGAGGCGACGCGCCACGTCTGGATGGTCAACGAGGCGATCGCGGAGCTCAAGGAGCGGGACAAGGAGCAGCTCTACAGGATTGCGACGAAGTTCTCCGAGAACTACGGCCGACTCCTCAAGGAGATTCGGACCATCGCGGGCGAGGACTTGACGGTCAAAGAGGCCGACGTCGTCTTCGCCGGGAAGAACCTGGACGAGGTCACGGAGGGCCTGTTCCAGATCCTGATCGAAGTCAAGAAGATCCACCGCCTCCCCGTCGTCAACTTCGCGGCGGGAGGCGTCGCGACGCCCGCGGATGCCGCCCTCATGATGCTGATGGGATGCGACGGCGTGTTCGTCGGCTCGGGGATCTTCAAGTCCGAGGATCCCGAGAAGCGCGGCCGCGCTGTCGTCGATGCAGTCGCCCACTTCGACGATCCCAACGTCGTGGCCGAGGTGTCTAAGGGCCTCGGGCTCCCGATGAAGGGGACGGACGCGAAGGCGCTCCCGCTCGAGGCGCGCCTCCAGGACCGCGGCTGGTAGCCTTCTCCGCGAGGACGTCCATCAGTTCGTGGAGGCCGTCCCCGGTCAGCGCCGAGCCGCGCAGATGGCCCGCGGTGGCCCCTCCGAGGTCGGACTTGTTCTCCAAGACGACGATCGGGGCGTCCGGGAAGGTCTCCATCACGGAGTGCAGGAGGCCCAGCTGGTCGTCGAGCGGGTACCCGCAGGTCTCCGTGGGGTCGAGCATGAAGAGGACCACGGTCGCCAGGTAGCGCAGGGCTGCGATGGCCTGCCGCTCGATCTTGTTCCGCTTCTCCATCGGGCGGTCCAGGAGCCCGGGCGTGTCCAGGATCTGGATGCGCTGGTAGCCCCGGTCGATGTGCCCCACCGTCACGCCCTGCGTCGTGAAGGGGTAGGCGGCGACCTTCGGCTTCCCGGTCGACACCGCGCGCACGAGGGCACTCTTCCCCACGTTCGGGTAGCCCGCGACGACGATCGTGGGGAGCTCCGGGTCCAAGCTCGGGATGTTGCGCAGCGCGATCCGCGCCTCGACGAGCGCATCCAGGTCGTCGGAAACCTGGTTCACGATGGACGCGAAGCGGCCGATCGCCTCCTTCCGGAGCGCGGGGATATCCTGCATCGATGCGCGGCCGATCCGTCGCGCGTAGGCGCGGGTCAGCTCCTTGGCCTTCCCCGCGGCCCAGTCGACGGCCCCGAGGTGCTGGCGGAGGCGGTCCCGGTCGACCAGGATGTCGACGAGCTCGCGGTAGAACGGCGGGAGGCGGTCGAGGGTCGGGAACGCCTTCACGTAGCCATGGAGCGTACTCTCGATCGTCTGCCCGGCGGTCTGGACCTTGGCCACCGCAAGGTTGTGCGCCTTCTCCGCGCGGTCCCGTCCCTTCGAGGTGGCCTTGCCCGCCCGCCCCAGGGCCTTGTCAAGGAGCTCCGGGGCCCGGAGGATGGAGGGCAGCTCGAACACGCGCTCGCCATCGGGGGGAGCGGGATAAGGGTATGGGTCACGCGCCGCGCAGGAGATCGACGCCGACGAGGAAGAGCCCTGCGAGGACCGCGACACGGTTCAGCGCCGCGAAGAAGTTGGCGCCGAGGAACAGGTTGCGCTCGAGGCTCTTCCCCTCCTTGTTGAACAGGGAGTAGAGGTAGATCGGGATCGTGTCGCTCATGAGCGGGATGCTGAGCAGGAAGTACAGGCCCAGGTATCCCGTCTTCTGCACGAAGAGGTCTGCCTTCTCGACGAACCACTTAGCGAACCGCCACTTCTCGGACCACCACCGGATGTTGTCCTCGACCTTCACGCCGAGCAGGAAGATCAGCCAGGCCCCGACCGTCTTGCCGGCCGCGAGCGCGATCGCGATCGCGACCAGGTATCCCCACTGCTGGTCCAGGATGGGGGCGATGAGGCTGAGTTCGATCGGGATCGGCAGGATCGCGGCGATCGCGATCGCGTAGAGGAAGACGAGCGGGAGGAAGATGAGGGGATTCACGTAGGCGCCGAGGAGGAGGTTGATGAAATCCGTCCAGATGTCCGCCACGAGGCTCGGCCGCGCATCCGGACACCCCGTATTAAGGCCGACGACCCGATTGTTCTAGGTGGGAATAGGGTGCAGCCGACCGTCCGTGGTCAGGAGCACGACTCGGCTGTCCTCCCGCTCCGCAGCGATCCCGTACCCCGTCAGGTCGGCGAGGCGCTCGGCGAAGCGGCGGATCGAGGCGTGCGAGGGCATGTTCTCCGCCTTCAGGCGCAACCGGCTCTCCCCCACGAAGCTGTATCCTTTGCACTCGATGAACCTCGGCTTTCCCGCGAGGTCGAGGGCCGCGTACTCCTCTTCCCATCCGAGGTTCCACCCGTCGACGAGCGTATGCCGCACGACCGTGCGCGTGGGCAGGCTGGGGAGCAGGGCGAGCGTCTCCTGGAGCTTTCGGAACTCGTGGTCCGACTTGGGTGCCATGAGCCGCTGGTAGATCGTCTCGTTCGGAGCAGCGACCGTGACGTAGAGCTGCGTCGGGAGACGGCCCTCCTCGTGCATGCGCCGCAGGACGGCGGGCGTCGTGCCGTTCGTCACGAGGAACGTCGTCATGTTCCGCCGCTTGAACTCGTCGATCATCTCGCCAAGCCGGCGGTACAAGGTCGGCTCTCCCGTGAGGCTGATGGCGACCTGGTTCGGGTTCCACGCCTCGTCGAACCTCTCCTTGGAGACCTTCGGGTTGCCCCCGTACCCGCTGAGCAGCTCCCGCTGCGCGCGGAGGGACTCGTCCACGATGAACGCAGGATCGTCCGCCTCGAGGAGGGAGTCGGAGCCCCACTCCTGGGTCCGCCAGCAGAACATGCAGCCCAGGTTGCACGCGTCGACGGTCGGCGTCATCTGGAGGCAGCGGTGGCTGTCGATCCCGTAGAAGGTCTGCTTGTAGCAGCCGACGCCCTTCGTCAGGCTCGCCTTCGTCCAGTGGCAGAGCTTGACGCCGCTGTGGTTTCCGACGATTCGGTACCCCTGGCGCTCCAGGACTTCTTGCCGCTCCGGGTCCATCGTGCCTGGCAAGCGAGAGCTCTCTAAAAGCCCTTTGGGCATTTCGGTTGACCGAAGAGTCACGGCCCTCTCACTTCCGGACGGGCTTCCGGAGCTCGAGGAGTCCGAGGTCCCCCTTGCGGAACGTCCGGTCGCGGAACACGGGGTCCTTCGCGACCAGCCCGTTCAGGGTCCGGAGGCTCGGGTCGAACTCGAGGTCGTGGAGCTTGTACGTCGTCCCCTCGTGGTTGAAGGTCCCCGCAATGTTCGACCCCAGGACGGCGTCGACCCATGCACGGTCCACACCCGCGATCCCCCGGAAGACCCACCACGGGTCGAAGTGGACGACCTCCTCGAACCGGGCCGTCGGGATCACGGTGACGCTCTCCAGTTTCGAAGTGGGTTCGGACGTGTGAAGGTTACCCGAGCGGATCTCGAGGGTGCCCCGGTACACCCGCGGGCCGTACGTCATCGCGTCGATCATGTAGAAAGGCACGGACCATGCAGCATCCACGAACGGGAAGACGTACTTCGTAAGCACCTCGGCGTCCGCCATACGGATCCGCCGGCCGACGAGATGGCGCTGGCTGTTCAGGTCCTCAACCTTCATCGGAGGCCTCCTCATCAAAACTCGCGAGTCCTGACGCCGGCGTCCCGGGTCCGCGGCGTCCGCCCTCGATCTGACCCGCACGCTCGAGCAGGTGCTTGACCGCGTGGCTGTCCTCGCTCTCGTCGAGCAGGTAAGCGATCTCCTTGTCCTCGAGGCCGAGGACGGCGGTCATCTGGACCCGGAGCTCCTCGTCTCCGTTGAACAGGGCCTTGAACGCGGGCAGGAGATCGTTCCGGGCGACCGCGGACGAAGTGTGCAGGTGCCCTCCGATCTTCTTCGCGAGCGAGTTCCGCGCCATCCGGCGGCCTCGGGAGCGCGACATCTGGAGGAGGTACTGCGGGAAGCCCAGCTGCCCTCCCCGCGGGCGGTCTCGGCGGGCCGTGGCGACCCCGATGGACATCATCTCGCTCGCGAACGACCAGAGCCCGTAGTCCTGTCGTCGCCGGACCCGCCCCAGGTAGGTGTCCGCTCGGCTCAGGCGTTCGAAGCCGCGGGCCCGGTCCGCGGCGGTCGTGTACTCGTATGGGAGGTTGTGGTCGACCCAGAGGATGAGGTCTTCGGGTGATTCGTCGAGGGCGAGCACGGATTCGCGCACACGACGAGCGTCCCCCGACCGGAAGATCTCCTCGAGGGCCACGAAGATCGTCCGCTCCCGGTCCCGGTTCCCGAGGGATGAGGTCGAGTCGCTGCGGAGCTCCTTCTTGCCCAGGGCGATTGACTCGAGATCGTTGATCGCGGAGCGGAGGTCGCCTTGGGACCGCTCGACGATGAACTCGAGGACGTCCTCGTCCACCTGCACCCCCTCCTTGAGGGAGATGCTGCGAAGTAGACTTTTCATGGCGGCCCTGTTAATGGGTTGGAATTTAATGGTCCGACATAAACGCTTCAACGACGACGACCGCCGCGTGAGCTCGTAGTAGTCGTTCGCAATCAGGATCACGGGCTGGCGGGTGTTCTGGATCAGGCTGACGATCGCGGCGATCCCGCCCTTGTCCTCCCGGCCGAACACGTTGTCCGCCTCGTCCAGGACGATGAGCTTGCGCCCGCCCTGCTCCGTGCGGAGGAACTCCCCCGTCGGGGAGAAGGTCTGGAGGACGGACCCGCGGGTCGCGGTCTTCTCGATCGCATCCGCGTTGCGGCTGTCCGAAGCGTTCATCTCGATGAGGGTCCAGCCCATCTCACGGGCCAGGGCGAGGGCAGCGGTGGTCTTCCCGATCCCCGGATCGCCTTGGAGGATCACGGCCTTCTTATCCGGCCGGCCCTTCGCCCACGCGTCGGCCCACTTCCGGAGATCCGCGACCGCCGCCGGATTGCCGACGACTTCGTCGAGGCTTGCGGGTCGGTACTTCTCCACCCAGGACAGCATGGAACGCCGACGCATTGGCCTCCCTGCACATAACCCTTGCAGCCGGGTGTCAGAAAACCGTGGTTTCGGTCGCTGATTGGAAAAGTATAGCTGTAACCGGATTACCATATGAAGTTATATGTGGATGCTAAACCGACTAGACGATGTCTATTTCCGTTCACTGTGATTGGCGGACTCGTACAAGTCACAGAGCTCGTTGAGAAACTCGTCGTAGGTCGCCCGGAACTTCAGGCGGTACAGCCGGTCGCGTGTGCTGGGCGTGAGCTGGATCGTGGTGACTTCCTTGACATTCTTTGCCATGGACTTCTGCCATCCCTATAGTTCTATGTGGACATATGGAACTATGGGTTGTCAAGACGGCAACAGCCCCCTCCCCATTTACGTACGGATTACCGAATGTAAACGGCACGGAAGGCCTGAAGTGGGTCGTTCCTCCCTGGATTTACGACGCAAACGTGAGTTCTCCTCCAGGCAGCCTTCATGGACTCCGGGAGAAGGACCCGAAATGCGGACTCGGTTCACGAGATCCGAGTGACCGACGCGTCCGGCGTCGCCTCGTCGCCGAAGACTGCCCGGCCTGAAGCCGATCGAGGTCCGAGTTATGGTTGTTTGACTATAACTCTGGTGAACACCGCTGGGTTGGCATCAGACCATACGCGCCGGAAAGGAGTCGGGCAGGGACACCATGAGATCGGCGCCCGGGCCGAGGTGCGCTCCGTGACATTTCAAGACATAGCACGGTTGCCCATGCTCGACGTTCGTGCCGGGGCCGGACCTACTCGACGTAATCCTCGAGCTTCAGCTGCGGCGCCTCCGTCTTCCGCTGGTCCGGCCGGCGGATGCGGCGCTGCATCTCGAACTGGACTCGGTTGAACGTCGCCATCTCGATGAGAGCCTCGTGCTTGCCTCTCTTGATCCCGCCGTTCAGGCGGGAAAGGCCGCAGTAGACGGGGTTGCTCAGGATGTTGGCGATCGTCTGGCTCGCCCAGGCGCGGCCCGTCTTGGTCCGGAAGCCCTCGCGGTTCAGCTCCTGGCAGATCTTCGCGATCCCTTTCCCCTCGAGATACCGGCGGAAGATGATCGAAACGACCCGGGCCTCCTCGGGGCGAATCTGCAACGCACCGTTCACGTAGTCATAGCCGTAGGGGCTCGCGTAGGCAAGGAAGGAGTTCGTCTTCTTGGTCGCGGCGTTCAACGCCTCAGCGCTCTGTTGTCCGCGGGCGCGCCGCACGACCTCGCGCTCGTTGAGGTTCCGCTCGACGCACAGCCTGCGAAGGGCCTCTTCCTCCTCTTGGACGCCATAGTGCTGGAGCATCTCCCGCGTCGACCCGAAGCGCATGTAGACTTCCCAGAAGAGAAGGGCATCCATCGGGGCGGAGTCCGCACAGTGCTTGCACAGGACCACCTTCTCCCGCCGGATCGTGGGGTCGCCGCGGGGGTTCGCATCGACCTCGTGGTTCACCAGATTCTTCGTCGCCCAGCACCGCTGGCAACGGCCGTCGGGCATGGCTCAGGCCTCCAAGGCGAGAGGGGGCTCATGTGCCGTGGCGAATGGGGCTCGGGCTCGGATGGCCCGCTGGACGGCATTGAACGTCTCGACGGAGACGATCGGTTCGTGCTCGGCCCGTCGTTCGATCCGGTCCCACCGCAGATGTCCCGCATAGACTGGGTTGTGCAGGATCCGGTACACCTTGACGGCGGTCCAATCGCGTCCTCGTTTGGTGTGAGTGCCGCGGGCGTTGAGCTCCTTCGCGATTTCGTCCATGGTCTTTCCCGCGTGAGCTCGCTCGAAGATGCTCCGCACGATCGGCGCCTCTCGTTGGTTGATGTGGAGGGCTCCCTCGCGGACTTCGTATCCGAGAGGGGCCGGAAATCCGAGGACGCCGGGTCCGGCTTTCGCCTTCTGGGACATGCCCATGTAGACGCGCTCGCCGATTTGTTCCGACTCGAGCTGCGCGATGCGCTGGATGATGTCCATCACGAATCGCCCCATCGCGGTCGTGGTGTCGAGGGACTCCGTGGCGGAGACAAAGTCCTTGCCGCAGGTTCCCAGGTCTTCCATCATCTCCATGAAATGACGCGAATTGCGGTGAATCCGGTCCATCTTGAGGACCAGGACCGTGTCCCAGTGTTCGCGCTCCTCCATCATCTTTTGATAAGCGGGCCTGCGAACATTCCGGCCAGAATGACCATCATCCCGGTACGTGCCGGCGATGTCCCAGCCGCGGGCCTGGCAGTATGCACGGAGCCGGTCCTCCTGAGCAGCTAGGGAGAAGCCTTCGTTGGCTTGATCCTCAGTGGATACCCTAGTGTAGATAGCGACTCGTACCACTCAGTGCACCCATCCCGTGCGCGTGCGCATCGGGCTTTGAGTAAAAAAGGCTGACGGTCAGCATGAATTGACGTCGTCCACTGTCAGACGAGCCGTTCCGTCCAGCGGTCGTCTCGCACTCTATTTTTATTCATCCGAACATATTTTAGATGAAGCCCGCGTGGGATCCACTGACGGTCTCAAGCTCCCCATGATACAGAATAGCATGAGTTTTGACGAATCTGACCCCACGATGAATAGTCACTGTCGCCACGCGCCAGGCTATACTATTATAGCCACCGGCTATTTGCCTCCGATTGGAATTATAACCAAGAGGAGATATTAGTGGGCCGGTTTGTGTTTTCGGAGCTCATCGAGCACTTCCTTGGCGCGATCCATCCGGACCTTGCGCTCCCGGACCAGGACGGCGGCCACCTCCTCCACCTCATCGCCGGCGGCCCCGACCGTAGCGGCGATGTTCCGGGCGTGGAGGGACATGTGGCCCCGCTGGATCCCCTCGGTGGCGAGGGCCCGGAGGGCGGCGAAGTTCTGCGCCAGGCCGACCGAAGCGATGACTTCCGCGAGCTCGGCGGCGCTCTTGACCCCGAGGAGCTTGACGTTGGCCTTGGCCGTCGGATGAACGGCCGTGGCTCCACCAATCAGCCCGACCGGCATCGGCATCTCGATCGTGCCCACGAGGTCTCCGTCCGCGTTCTTCTCCCAGGTCGTCAGCGAGCGGTAACTCCCCGACTTCCATGCGGCATACGAATGCGCGCCCGCCTCGATGGCCCGCCAGTCGTTCCCCGTCGCCACGACCACGGCGTCCACGCCGTTCATGATCCCCTTGTTGTGCGTGGCGCAGCGGAACGGGTCCGCGTCCGCAAAGGCGAACGCCTGGACGATTCCGTCCACGACGTCCTCTCCCGAGATTTCGTCCGTCTTGATCGCGTCTTTGGCGAAGACGGCTCTCGCCCGGGCGAGGCGTTTCACCGCCAAGTTCGAGATGATCCGAAGGTAGACCCGCCCGCCCGTCCATTTCTCGATGTGGGGCGCCACGGCCTCCGCCATCGTGTTGACCGCGTTGGCCCCCATCGCATCGCGGCAGTCGACCAGGAGATGGGTCACGACCATGGGGCCGCGGGCTGTGTCGACGACGCGGACCTCGACGTCCTTCGCGCCACCCCCGAATTTCACGAGGACGGGGTCCTTCTCGTTCGCGAGGGCGAGGATCTCGTCCCGGTGGGACAGGATCGTCATCTTCGCGCCGAACGGGTCCGGCACGTTCACGAGCTGGATCTGTCCGATCATGACGGGCCCGCTCGAGCTCGTCGAGAAGCCGCCCTTCGCCCGCGCCATCTTCGCCGCGTTCGAGGCGGCGGCGACCACGCTCGGCTCCTCGATCGCCATGGGAACAAGGTAGTCCTTGCCGTTGACGAGGAAGTTGACCGCGATACCCAGGGGCATGGGCAGCGCCCCGACCACGTTCTCGATCATGTGGTCGACCTGGTCGAAGGCGAGGGCGCCCGTGTTCCGGATCGTCGCGATCTCGGCCTCGGAGAGATCGCCGAACTCCCGCACGACCTGCCAGCGCTCCTGGGGGCTCTTCTTGTAGAATCCGGAGACGTCCGAGCTCTTCATCCGGGCACCGGGGGCGGGAGAGGGTTCAGTCCGCCTTAAAGCCATCGCGCTTCAGAGCGGGGAGCCGCAGCTGGCACAGAAGCGGGCCCCGGGATTCGTGGGGGCGCCGCACCGTGGGCATCGGCCCGGCGCAGCAGGAGGCGGCGCGGCGGGGTAGGCAGGCGGCGGGTAAGATGGGTAGCCGTATCCGGGCGGGGGGTATCCGTACCCGTAGCCGTACATCCGTCCGCCGACGGGATGCTCTTCGCGGACGACGAGGTAGATAATGAGCACGATGAGCCCGCCGATGAAGGAACCGAGGAGGCTGGCGAGGACCAGGATGACGACCCAGAGCCCGCCCCCCATTCCGCGCGAATTCGCGTCCCGGTACATCCAGACCGCGACGAAGATGAAGAGGATGAGCGGGACGAGGAGGACCAGGAGCAGGAAGACGAGCAGTTCCATGCCGAAGATCACCTGGAACGGCATCAAGCCAGGGAGCATGGTCGACCCCTCACACCTTCGAACCGCACTGCGCGCAGAACGCGGCGCCGGGTCGCAGCGGCGCGCCGCAGCTCCGGCAGGAGGTCGGCGCCGCAGCGGCCGGTTGCATCGGTGGTGCGGCGGGGGATGCGCCGGGCGGTGGCATCGCACCCGGGTACTGCGGGGCGCTCGGGTACGGCGCCATGGGGACGCCGCCCGGATACATCACGGGATGCTCGGCCCGCAGGACGAGGTAGAGAATCAGGACCACGATCCCGCCCACGAACGGGATGAAGAAGCCCGCGAGGGCGAAGGCGATGGCCCAGATGTTCCCATCCATCCCGCGGGTCTGCGCGTCACGGTAGACCCAGACCGCGATAAGGACGAAGATGACCAGCGATGCGATCGCGGCGATGCAGAGCGCGCCGAGGAACGCATCGAACGGTCCCAACTGGAACGGGAAGATGCCGGCCGGCAACGAGAACACGATACACCCCGATGGCGCGGAAGGTCCTCGAGGATACTTAAAGGCTGACGGATGACCGTAGCCCGCGTTCTAGGTTTCCCGAATTCCGCCACCGGCCCGTCGAGTTCGACGAATGTCCGGAACCGTGCAAAGGTATATCACGCCTATCCTACTTCGGGGCGCGGGGAAATCGGATGGAGGAGCAACAGCCTTCCTCGGGTAGTGCGCCGGCCTCGCCGACGGCTGCCCCCAAGAGTCGTCGAACAATGTGGGCCATCGTCGCAGTGATCGTGATCGTCGTCGTGGTGCTCGCGGCTGCCGTGCTCGCTGGGGTGTTCAATCCACCCGCGACATCGGCACCCACGCCACTACGGATTGGAGCCGTCTTATCGCAGACCGGCGGTCTAGCAGCCTATGGACCCGACATCCTCAAGGCGATCCAGATGGCGGTCGGCGAGATTAACGCCCAGGGCGGCGTGAATGGAACGGATGTCCAGCTCTTCAGCGGGGACGACGCCACCACGCCTGCAACCGGGGCGGCCGTGGCCACCACGCTCATCCAGCAGAATCACGTGACCGCGATTATCGGCTCGCTGGCCTCGGGGGTCTCCGCATCCGTGATCAGTGTCTGCGCCCAGAACCAGGTCGTGGAGGTCTCTCCCGCGTCGACGTCGCCGCTGTTCTCGAACCTCACCCTGACGGGCGGCTGGTACTTCCGGACCGTCCCCTCGGACGCCCTCCAGGGCGTCGTGGCGGCGCACTATGCCTGGGACAACCGGACCTGGAAGAACGTGTCGATCATCGCGATCGACAACCCATACGGCAACGGCCTCGCCTCCGTCTTCCAGAACTCGTTCACGACCCTCGGCGGCCATGTCCTGGAGAAGGTGATCGTGCCGCAGGCCCTGGCGAGCTACTCGACGTACCTGCAGACCGCGTTCTCGAGCGGCAACCCCGACGGGATCTACTTCATCGCCTATCCGGACACGGGCCTCCAGCTCATGAAGGACTGGTATGCGAACCACGCCTCGTGGCCGACGAACTGGCTGTTCTCGGAGGGCTTGCAGGCGCAGTCCTTCATCGACAGCCTCGTGACGAACTCGGTCCCCGTCAGCGCGATCCAGGGGAGCGCCCCCACATCTCCGACGGGCGCCCTCTACGATGACTTCGCGAACAAGTTCAACGCGACGTACGGCCACAAGCCGGGCCTGTTCGCAAGCGAGGGGTACGATGCGGCCTACATGATTGCCCTCGCCGCGATGAAGGCGAAAGCCGTCGACGGACCTTCCATCAAGGCCCAGATGATTCCCATCTCGGGGACGTCCGCGGGCACGGGAACGAAGGTCTACCCGGGACCGGGCAACTTCACGGCGGCCAAGGCCGTGTCGGGCGCGATCAACTACGAGGGCGCATCGGGCTCGTTGAACTGGAACCAGTTCGGGGATCCGACGAGCTCCTACGAGATCTGGGGCATGAACACGAGCAACAAGATTGTCCAGGTCAAGTTCTTCGCGGAGGCCCAGGTCATCGCGTGGACCTCGTGAGAGGGCGGCAGGAGGGTCAACCACCGAGGTAGAGGCGTCCGATATCCGGGTTCCGGAGCAACGCCTCTCCTCGGTCTTCATATTTGTTTTTCCCCATGTCGAGGATATATCCTCGATCCGCGAGTTGCAGGGCACGACGCGCACGCTGCTCGACGAGGACGATGCTCGTACCGTGCTCACGGATCTCCCGGATCTTGTCGAAGATCATCGTCACGAGATTCGGGGCGAGCCCCGCGGAGGGCTCGTCGATCAGGAGGACCTGCGGCTTCAGGACCAGGCTCTTCGCGAACGCGACCATGTGCTGCTGGCCACCGCTGAGGGTGCCGACCCGGTCCTTCATGCGGTCCTGGAGTCCGGGGAAGAGCTCGAGGATCTCAGCGATCCGTTCGTCCAGGTCGCGGCCTCCCTCCAGATCCGACGCGGGGGATCGGGATCCGCCCAGACCCGGAAGGATCCGGGCCAAGGCCGAGCGCCTCAGGACGATCCCGCCCATCTCGAGGTTCTCGCGGACCGTGAGGGACGGGAACACATTGTTCACTTGAGGTACGTATGAGAGGCCTAGGACGACGATTCTCTCCGGCGCAAAGCCGGTCACGTCCTGACCTGCGAAGACCACCTTGCCCGAGGTGGGCTTCAGGAGCCCGAAGACCGTCTTGATGAGCGTGCTCTTCCCCGCACCGTTCGGGCCGAGGACCGCGACGATCTCCCCCTCGTTCAGCCGCATGCTGACCCCATGGAGGATCTCCATCTCCCCGTAGCCCGACGTGATTCCGTTCGCCTCCAGGAGCGCCATGCTCACCCACCGAGGTAGGACTCGAGGACGAGCGGGTTCGCCTGGACCGCCTTGGGGACCCCTTCCGCGATCTTGCGCCCCTCGTGCATGACGATGATCCAGTCGCAACGGGACATGACCGTCTCCATGTCGTGCTCGACCAGGAAGAAGGTGTGGCCTTCGGCCCGGAGCCGGCCGATCAGGTCCATGAGCTGCACGGCGAGCACCGGATTCACCCCGGCCATCGGCTCGTCGAGGAGGATGAGGTCTGGATTCGTCATCAGGGCGCGCGCGAGCTCGAGGAGCTTCTTCTGGCCGCCGGAAAGGTTCTTGGCCGGCATCTCCGCAAGCTTCTGGAGCCCGACCGTGGCGAGGATTTTCCGGGCGGCCTCCTCGAGGTCCGCCTCCCGCCCCCATGCGTGGAGCGGCCTGAAGACCAGCTGGGAGAGTCGCTCTCCGGGATTGTCCCCGGCCGCCAGGATGACGTTGTCGAGCACGGGGAGATTCTTGAACTCCCGGGGGACCTGCCAGGTCTTCACAAGTCCGCGTCGGACGACCAGGTGAGGGGGCAGGCCGTCAATCCGATCGTCCCCGAGCCAAATCTCCCCGGAATCCGGCGCATAGAGCCCGACGATGAGGTTGAACAGTGTGCTCTTCCCCGCCCCGTTGGGGCCGATCAGCCCGGTAATCGTCCCCCGCCGGACGTCCAGCGTGCACCCGTCGACGGCCTGGAGACCGCCGAACGACTTCCGCACGTCGTTGACGCGCAGCAGGGACGCAGCCGGGCCGGTCACGTGGATCGCCTCCGCACCGTGAGGAGCTTCTCGGGGATCAGGCCCTGGGGGCGGTACACGACGATCAGGATGAGGATCAGGCCGACGAGCATGACCCGGAAGTAGACGATGTTGTCCGAGAGATAGTTCGGGTGGAGGAACGAGTAGTAGAGGGTCCACGCGAGGATGCCCTCGCCAATCGCCCAGAGGGTCAGGCTGATGACGCGCTTTCGATTCAGACCGCCCCGCTTTCGCAGCCGCGGCCAATAGACCGATCCCAGGATCAGGACGGCGTTCAGGAGGACGAACGGGAGGATCGTGACGGCCAGCGCGGCGGACTGGGAGAGGAGGGGCGTGACGGACGGGATGCCGGTGGTCCCGCTCAGCCCGATCTGGATTCGCATCGTCTCCCAGTCGATGAAATAGAAGAGGAAGGCGCCGAGGATCGCGCCCTTGTAGTTCCCGCTGCCCCCGAGCAGGAGCATCGCCCAGACCGTGAAGGTGACGATGGGTGCGAACGTCTGGGCGGGCTCGATGTAGATCAGGAAGACCGTGAACACGGAGCCGGCCGCTCCCATGACCATGCAGCCGAGCACGAAGGATTGCAGCTTGAAGCCGAAGGTGTCCTTTCCCAGGACCTCCGCGGCGTCCTCGTCCTCGCGGATGGACTTGAGGACGCGGGCCCACGGGCTCCGGCCGAGGTACTCCAGGATGAGCAGCGTGACCACGACGATCACGACCGCGACGACCGCGATGAGGATCTGCTGCCACCCCTGCGGGATGAACTTGAAGTTCGCGAACATCTTGGGAATAAAGAAGATCCCGATGGTCCCGCCGGTCAGGGGAGCGTCGTTGAGGAGGATCAGCCGGATAACTTCGCCGAGTCCGAGGGTTGCGATGGCCAGGTAGTCCGTACGGAGGCGCAGGGTCGGGATCGCGATGAGGAACCCGATTGCGCCGGAGAGGAGCGCGGAGACGGGTAGCGCGACGAGCCAGTTTTGGGAGAACCCGCCGAGGTGGCCCGGGTAGATGCCCGCGATCGAGGGTGCGGGTGCGGTGATCAGGATCGCGGTCACGTAGGCCCCGATCGCATAGAAGGCCGCGATCCCTGCGTTGAAGAGCCCCGTCTGGCCCCACTGGACGTTCAGTCCCATCGCGAGGAGGGCGTAGACGCATGCGAAGGTCATGAAGAAGGCGAACTCGATCGGGAAGCCGCTGATGTCCGCGATGGCCACGCTACTCCGCCTCCGGGCTCACCGGCGGCTCGGTGCCTGGCCGCCGCCTCAGTCGGGAGAGGAGCCATCGGACGGCCCCAGTCCCCCCACGCTCCCTCCGGACTCCGAGGATGCCCTCCGGCCGGACGAGGAGGACGATGACCATGATGATGAAGGCGATCGCGGGGCTGTAGGCCGTAGCGTTCACGACGCCCGCATGCGCCCCGAGCCACTGCAGGTAGGGAATCGACATGTCCGTGGCGAGGCCGATCACCAGACCTCCGAGCATCGCACCGTAGGCCGAGCCAATGCCCCCCAGGATCACGGATGCGAAGATGAGCAGCAGCAGGTCGAACCCCATCGTGGGGCGGACATCCCGTGCAATCCCGATCAGGATCCCGCCCACGCCCGCCAGCGCGGCGCTCATCACCCACGTCCACAGGATGACCTGGCGCGTGCGGATCCCGGTGGTCCGGGCGAGGTCCATGTTGTCCGCGGTCGCCCGCATCGCCTTCCCCAGCGTGGTCCAGGTCAGGAGGGCGTGGACCAGGACCATGAAGATGGCCGCCAGCGCGATCGTCAACGCCCCTTTGAGGGGGTTCAGGGTGAGGCCGCCGATTCCGACCCAGTTCTGCGGGATCTCGTAGCGGTATGAGTTGATGTTCGTGCCCCAGATCACGGAGACGAGGCTTTGCAGGAAAAGGGACAGGCCGATCGAAGCGACCAGGGGCGGGATGCTCCCCCGTCCCTCCAGCTTCGAGAAGATGAGCAGTTCCAGGAGGATCCCGACGACGGCGAGGGCGATCGGCGCGACGAAAAAACCCCAGAAGAGCGCCAGGCCCATCTGGACGTTCAGGAGGAAGGCGGTGTAGCCGCCGAGGGTCATGAGTTCCCCGTGCGCGAAGTTCGCGAACTTGCGGATCCCGTAGAGGAGGGACAGGCCGATGGCCCCGGGGATGAGGATGCTCGCATCCACCACACCCTGGATGGCGCTGTTCAGGCCGGCCGCGCCGAACAGGAGGCCCGAGATGATGACGAGCACGCCGACGAGGAGGAATGGGAACAGGATGCGCAAGGTCCGCCGGGAGAGACGCGGACGCCGGCTCGGTTCAGCCGTTGCCGTGCCCCCTCGCACCGCCATGTGCGGCGGGATAACCGCCTTGGCGGGATAACGCTTTCCGCAACGAATCGAAGGGAGCGAAAAGCACATAGGGGCTCGCGCCGCTCGGCCGCCCGATGACCGGTGCGCCCGTCGTCTTGCTCGATGAAAAAGGTCGCCGGTTCTGGCTCCCGGTGGCGGAAGGTCCGGTCCGGGTGGATGGGCTTGGCGTGATCGACTTGGCGCGCCTGCGCGGAAAGGAGGGCCGTCGGGTGGAGCTCGCGGGACGTCCGTTCCTGGTACTCCAAGCGTCGACCATGGACATGCTGTCAAACCTCCAAAGGGAGGCCCAGACGATCGGGCCCAAGGACATCGCGTCGCTCCTCCTCCGTGCGGATATCCGCCCCGGCGGGCATGTCGTGGAGGGCGGCAGCGGCAGCGGGTCTCTCACCCTCGCCCTCGCCTGCGCGGTCGGTCCGACCGGGTCGGTCGCGTCGTACGATCTCCGCCCGGAGGCCCTCGCGGTGGCCCAGAGGAACGTACATCGTGCGGGTCTCGCGGATGTCGTTGAGTTCCGGGAGGGCGATGTGCGGACGGGCATCCGCGAGCGGGATCAGGATGCGGTCTTCCTGGACATCCCGGATCCGTGGGCCGCGATACCCGGGGCGTGGGACGCCCTGCGGCCCTGCGGCCACTTGGCGGCCTTCTCTCCCAACATGGAGCAGGTCAAGGAGACGGTCGCCGCGCTGCGCAAGCGGCCGTTCATCGACGTGATCACCCTGGAACTGATCGAGCGCGAGATGGAGGTGCGCGAAGTCGGCGTACGTCCCTCCTTCGCGGCCCTTGGCCACACGGGCTATCTCACCTTCGCGCGCAAGGTCCTCGACACGTTCTAATAGCACGTCACGTGCTGGGTGCCCCCGCCCCATGGCCGTCGACGTCATCTTCATCACCACCAGCTTCGCCGCGATCTTCGCGATCGTGAACCCGCTCGGCGCTACGACCTTCTTCGTTATCCTGACGCAGGACTATACGCCGGAACTCAAGAAACGCGTGATCCAGAAGGCGGTCCTCGCGGCGACCGGGACGCTGATCGTCTTCGCACTCGTGGGGAAGCTGATCTTCACCTTCTTCGGGACAACGGTGCCTGCGTTCGAGGTTGCCGGCGGGATTCTGCTTTTTCGAATCGGGCTGTCGATGATGCAGGGGGAGCGCCCGCGAACACAGCTGACCCAGCAAGACCGAGAGGAAGCCCTCCAGAAGGAGATGGTCGGCGTGGTGCCCCTCGGTATCCCCATGTTCGCGGGACCTGGCGCGATCACGACGGTCATCGTGCTGATGACCGGCGCATACACGCCGTTTGACCCTTTCCAGGTTCTCGTCGTCGTTGCAGCAATCATGGTGACGATGACCATCGGGTGGCTCTTCCTCTCCAACGCAGATCGGATCTTCCGGCGAGTCGGGCGTATGGGAATCTACGCCTTCTCGAGAATCATGGGCATCCTGATCGCGGCGGTGGCCGTGCAGTTCGTGTTCAACGGGATCATCGCTGCATTCCCGATCCTGACAGGGCCGTAGCGGCACGGGCCTGCAGATCGCCTACTCGGCGAGCTGCGTCACGACGACGTCCTTCACGGCCTTCATCGTCTTGAAGGACAGGATGAGGCGGCCCTCCGCGTCCGTCTTGAACAGCCGCGGCTCGATGTTCTCCGCAGGCCTCACGAGCATCGATGCGATCTTGCCCGTCTTCGTGTCCATGATGAAGTCCGCGAGGACCCCCAGGATCTGGCCGTCCTCGGTCATGACCGTCTTCCCCGTGAGCTCGGTCGCGAACAGCTTCATGCCCGTGTCTCCGGGCCCGCGTATCCGCGGGTCCTTATTTTTCCCTTTCTAAAGCTCCCGCGGCGGGCCCGTCCGGCTCAGCGCTGCATGACGTACGCGCGCCGGCCCAGGCGGGCGCTCAGGAGCTGTTGCACCTTCTCCGGGTGGGAGATCTGGTCGATTCGGAGCACGTCGTCCCCGGTGTCCACGACCACGGTCCCGATGTGGAGAATCCGCTGCCCGATCGTCTGGTTCAAGTCGACCCGTTCGAGCTGGGTGTAAGGGACCATCTGGGTGTTCTTGCTCAGGATCCCATCCTTGCGGATGATCTTGTTGTCCGTGATCACATAGAACGTCGTCGCGCGTTTGAGCTCGGCGCGGACGAGAGAGTACAGAGCGAGGATCAGAAGGAGAGCCACGAGGAGGAGGTCCGTGTTGACCGGCCCGAACGTCGCGCGCGGGATGAGGTCGAAGTACCATGGATGGAAGTACACGAGGGGTGCGAGGATCAGGGAGAGGACGAACAGGACGTAGTAGTGGAACGCGATGTACCGCGTCGGCTTCATGGTCATGAGGGTCTGCTCGCCCTGGTGTCCGTCGGTGGGCTGGAACATAAGGCTCTCCGAGGGCGATGCCACGGTGCGACCATAAAACGTTTTCGGCGCGATTCCCCGCTGCCGTGCGGAGCCCACCGGGAGGTGCGCGGGAAAGGCCTAAGAAGGGGCGGACCATCCCCCGTCGGAGGCTCATGATGCGCGTGCGGATCGAAGTGCATCTGAAGAAGGGCGTCACCGACCCCGAGGGGGACAACGTGGCGAAGGCCCTGAACCTGCTCGGATTCAAGGGAATCCGCGGTGTCCACAGCGCGAAGCTCTTCCTGATCGACCTCGAGGCATCGAGCGGCCCCAAGGCGCAGGTCGCCGCGGAGGAGATGTGCCGCCGCCTTCTCGCGAACCCTGTCGTGCATAGCTACACGATCGCCGTGGAGGATGCAGCGGGCGGCGCAGGTCCGGCCGCGCGAGCTTCGAAACCGTCGAAAAAGCGCCCCTGAGGGGCGGCTTCACGCGTACCCGCGGATCCGCTCCTGCCGCAGGCTCGGCTGGAGATGGTCCTGCGAGAGGAGCGTCGATTTCTTCGTCTCCCGTTCGGCGGCGCGCAGGAAGTCATCCTGGGTGATGCGGTGCCTCTTGCCCCGCTTGAGGGCGCTCCGCATCGCCTGCCGCACGACGTTCAGGATCGAGCCGCCGCTCAGCGGATACCGCTGGGCCAGGACCGTGAAGTTCACGTCCTTCGCGAGCGGCGCCCGTTCCGGCACGCAGCGGCGATACAGGTCCCGCCTCATCGCCGCATCCGGGATCGGGAACTCGACGGCGATGTCGATGCGCCGGTCGAGCGCCTTGTCGAGCGTGCGGGCCAGGTTCGTGGCCAGGACTACGACTCCGGGGAAGTTCTCGATGTGGCTGAGTAGGACGTTCACGTCCCGATTCATCCACGGGGCCGTCATGTACCCGCGCCGGAAGAAGACCGCGTCGGCCTCGTCGAAGAAGAGGACCGCGTTGTCCTCGACCGCCTTGGCGAACACGCGCTCGATGTTCTTCTCCGTCTCGCCGACCCACATGTTCTCCATCTGCGCGTAGTTCACGATGTGCAGGGGACGGCCGAGCTCGTGCGCGAGGGCCTCCGCGGCCATCGTCTTCCCCGTCCCGGGCGGGCCTGCGAACAGGAGGGAGAGCCCTTTCGTCTTCTTCACGACCTTGCGAAGGCCCCAGCCCTTGTACATGAGGGTCTTGTGCCGGAGTTCTGTCAGGGCGTCCTCGAGGGCCTCCTGCGTCCCCGCGGCTAGGACGAGGTCGGACCAGGCGAAGCGGGGCTTGACCACATGGGCGAGGTGCGTGGGCTCGTGGACGTGGGGCTCCGGGATCTCCGGCTCGTCGTCTTCGGCGGGGAAGACCTCGATGCCCGCCTTGAGCAGCCGCAGGATGCGTCGCACGTCTTCACGGGACACGTGGCGGCACGACCCGTCGATCCGCCCGCACTTGGGGCACTTCACGATCCACTGGTCGCGGTCTTCCTTCCCCATCCAGCTCCCCTCGGACGACGGCCAAGCGGCCCCGTCCGACCGCGGAAAAGGCGCCCCGCGCTATTTAAACAATGCCCGGACGCCCAGCGAACCGAGCCGGTCACGACAGGACCGACGTCATGAGACGCGTGTCGATGTGGGCGAGATGCCTCGCCGGATCCGGAGTGAGGGCCTTCCGCTCGGGGGACGCGTAGTACTCGGCGTCGCGCGTCTCGAAGTCCTCCGGTCCGTCGTAGGCGATGATCCAGATGAACTCGTTCCGCTCCCGGATGGCCCAGGCCCCTTCGACCCGGAACCCGAACCTGCGACGGAGCGGAAGGACCTGCGCCCGCCACTCCCGGATGAATGCCTCGAGCTCACCATCCTTCGCTTTGTACATCCGCAGCTGTGAGACCATGGGCTCCCTCCCCGCGGCGGGTTCGTGCCCCGCGTCACCACCGAACGGTCGTGACTCCGCACGCGAAGGCGCTGCGTCGCTAAGTCGATTTCCCCGTCTCCGGATCACGCGAGTCCTTTCCCTTCGACGCGAAGCCTAATGTACCGTGTGCCCTTGCCATTCTCGGGGCGACAAGGTGGCGGGGCGATTCCGCGCGAGGGACCTCCCGTTCCCGTTGCACGACGTTCTTCTGCGCGACGCGGCCGACGAGGAGCTCACGCAGGTCAGCGACCAGATGGGGCTGGCCCTCAGCGTCGAGGAGATGCGGACGGTCCGGGAGTATTTCCGCAAGGAGGGGCGCGAGCCGACGGACGTCGAGCTGCAGGCCTTGGGCCAGGCATGGTCCGAGCACTGCTGCTACAAGTCCTCCAAGGTCTTCCTCCGGGAGTTCATCTTCCCGGTCCAGGCGCCGTACATCCTGGACCGGGGCGACGCGGGCGTCGTCGAGTTCGACGCGGACCATGCGTACGCCCTCCGCATCGAGAGCCACAACCATCCCTCCGCGATCGAACCGTATGGCGGCGCGAACACCGGGATCGGCGGCATCCTGCGGGACGTGCTCGCGATGGGCGCGCAGCCGATCGCCCTCGCGGACCCGCTCCACTTCGGTCCCCTCGACTTCCCCATGGACAAGCTCCCGCCCGGGATCAAGCATCCGAAGTACCTGTTCGGCGGCGTCGTCGCGGGGATCCGCGACTACGGCAACCGTGTCGGGATCCCCACGGTCGCGGGATGCATCGTGTTCGACGAGGGATACGTCGGCAACATCGTCGTCAACGTCGCATGCGTGGGCTTCGGGAAGAAGTCCCAGATCGTCAAGAACCGGGTGAAGTCCCTCGAGGACGTCTTCATCCTCTGCGGCGGCCGCACCGGGCGGGACGGGATCCACGGCGTCACCTTCGCGAGCATCGACCTCACGGAGAAGGCGGTGCACGAGTGGGAGGGCGGGGCCGTGCAGCTGGGCGATCCGATCTTGAAGGAACCGCTCATCCACGCATGCGTCGAGGCAGCGCAGCGCGGGCTGCTCGACGGGCTCAAGGACCTGGGCGGCGGCGGCCTTTCCTGTGTCGTCGGGGAGCTCGCCCTCGCCGGTGGCTTCGGCGCCGAGGTGGATCTCGAGAAGGTCCCGCTCAAGGAGCAGGCCCTGGACCCCTGGGAGATCTGGGTGTCCGAGAGCCAGGAGCGCATGATGCTCGCGGTCGCCCCGCGCAACGTGGATGCGGTCCTGCAGATCTTCGACCTCTACGACGTCCCGGCGACTGTCATCGGCCATGTGATCTCGCAGAAGCACACCCGCGTCCGGTACCACGGCGAGCTCGTGCTCGACCTCGACATCGAATTCTACACGGGCGGCCCCGAGTACCGCAGGCCCTACGCGCCTCCGGAGGACTTGCCCCGTCAGGACACCCGGCTGCCGTCGGAGCCCCGCGACTACCGCTCCATGATCCTCAAGCTCCTCTCCTCCCCGAACGTCGCTTCGAAGGAGTACGTGATCCGGCAGTACGACCACGAGGTGCGCGCGTCGACGGTCCTCAAGCCCATGCAGGGAGTGATCGGGCGCGCGAGCCACGGGGACGCGTCCGTGATCCGGCCGCTCCCGGAATCGTGGAGAGCTCTGGCGATCGCGATTTCCTCGACCTCGAACTTCACGATCATCGATCCGTACCGCGGCGGAGCCACGGCGGTCGACGAGGTGTGCCGGAATCTCGCGGCGGTCGGCGCGCGGCCCCACTCCTTCACGAACTGCCTGAACTTCGGGAATCCGGAGAAGCCCGACCGCCTGTGGTATTTCCGCGAGGCGGTGCGCGGGATCGGGGAGACGGCGAAGGCGCTCGGGGTCCCCATCCCCTCGGGGAACGTCTCCTTGTACAACGAGTCCGCGCTCGGACCGTCCCCACCGACTCCGGTGATCCTGGGTGTTGGCATCGTCGAGGATCTCCGGAAGTGCGTCACCTCGGACCTGAAGAGGGAGGGGGACGCCCTCTTCCTGATCGGTCGCACGGACAACGAGTTCGGCGGCTCCGAGTACTTCCGCGCCCGGAGCCGGGTGGGCGGCACGGTGCCCGCGACGGACGCGCACGGCCTGCGTGCCTCCCTGGACCATCTCCTGAAGGCCATCGACCAGCGGACCGTCGCCGCGTGCCACGACCTGAGTCACGGCGGCCTAGCCGTCGCGGCGGCGGAGATGTGCCTCGGGGGAGACCTCGGCGCCGCGCTGGACACCGCGGCCATGGATCCGGCGCGGTGGGACGTGCAGCTCTTTTCCGAATCGAACGGCCGATGGCTCGTCGAGGTCGTCCAGGGCAAGGAGGACGCGTTCCAGCATCTCCTCGAGGGGGTGCCGCTGACCTTCGTGGGTCGGACCGGGGGGCGCTCCCTCCGGTTCCGCAACTCGAAGAAGCAGGTTACGATTCCGGTCGCGGCGATGCGCAAGGCCTGGTCCGAGGCGATCCCGAGGCAGGTGGTGGTCTCGTGAAGCGGTCCTCGATCCGAGTCGGCGTCGTCTACATCGAGGGCACGAACTGCGAGCAGGAGTCCGCGGACTACTTTCGCCTGCTCGGGGCGCAGGCCGAGAAGGTCCACCTCAAGCAACTCACCGGGGACACGCCCGCAGAGCTGCGCCGGGACCTCGAGGACTACGATATCCTGATGATTCCGGGAGGGTTCGCCGCCGGGGACTACGTCCGGGCAGGCACAATCTTCGCCGCGCGCATGCGCTCCCGTCTCTCCAAACCGCTCGTCGACTTCGTGAAGGCGGGGAAACCCGTCTTCGGCGTCTGCAACGGCTTCCAGGTGCTCGTCGAGGCGGGCCTGCTCCCCGCTCTCGGAGGCGTCATGACGGCCGAGCCCGAGGCGGTCCTCGCCACGAACGACTCCAGCCACTACGAGTGCAGGCCGAGCCTGTTGAAGCACGAGAACAGCGGCACCTGCGTGTTCACGCGCAACCTGAAGCACGGACAGGTCGTGACCTACATCAGCTCGCACGCCGAGGGCAAATTCCTCCTCCCGCGGGATCGGAAGAAGAAGCTCCTCAAGGAGCTCATCGACAACGACCAGATCGTCTTCCGGTTCGTCGATGACCAAGGGACATACGCGGGCTACCCGTGGAACCCGAGCGGGACGACGTTCAACATCGCGGCGCTCTGCAACCGCGAAGGGAATGTCTTTGGAGTCCAGCCGCACCCGGAGCGATGTTTCTTCCGCCACCTCCACCCGGACTGGACCCGGACGCCGGACGGCGATCCGGTATACGGGGACGGGAAGGCCGCCTTCGAGAGCGTCCTGCAGTACGTGGAGAAGCGGTTCTGAGCGCGTTGCAATTGGCCACCCGCGGCGTCCGGGATTACGATCCAAGGAAGAAGAAGGCCGTCTGAGTGCTCGTGACGAAACGCTGATAGAGGAGCGCACCCCACACGAATCCCGGGGTGACTTCGTACGATCGACCGGAAGCAAGCGGAGTGCCGGCGTCCGTCTCGAGGTCCCAGCGGAACACATGCTTGACCGACTCACCCGGATGGAGCACGATTTCGGCGATGACTTGGATGCAACCCGTGTTCTTCGCGGAGGTGAACACCGTGCCGAGGCCCTCCGTCGAGACCACGAACTGATCGTAGCAGGGGTTCCTGAAGTGCATCACGGCGGGAGCCTGACCCGTGTTCGTCAGGGTCACCGTGACGTTCGCGACGTCGCCGGGATGGTAGAGCAGCGAATCCAGGCTCGCAGTGAACTCGAGGGTCGTGCCGAACTCGATCACGAAGTCGGCCTCGGCCGTGAGGGCGGGAAGAGGACTTACCGTCAGAAGCCTGCCTTGGACGCGGTAAGGGGCCAGCGCGACCAAGCCGCGGTCCGTAGACTGGTCCCAGGTGAACGGGTATTCCTTGAAGCCATCCGGGAGCAGGGTCAGATTCGTGTCCGTGGATCTGCAGTCCAACCCGGGATGGGGGTCGTAGACGAGCCCTCCGCTGGCATTCAGAATCTCGTATGCGGCCTGGCAGGTGCCGCTGAAGTTGAGTCGCAGCGGAGCGTCACCCACGTTGTCGACCCGCACGGTGACGTTGACCGCCTGTCCGGAGAGGTAGTTCGAGTGATCCGTGAGGACGGAGAGGCGGGCGATCCCGAGGCCCGCAGGGGGCGACGCGGTCGAGGGCGGTTTCGGGACGAGCACGAACGCCACGGCGGCCAGAATGATGGCCACTGCCACGGCCACGACGACGAGAACCTGGGAGCGTCCCTCCATGTTTCCGCCTGGTCAAGGGACCGGGGAAGGCATAAATGCGATGGAAGCGCCGGGTCGTGGGGTCCGCCTAGAGTTGCACGATCAGCTCGACGCTGTCGCCGTCTTTCAGGCCGAGGGAGCCGCGGAGGTAGTGCTTCGAGATCACCTCGAGGACCTCGGAGTAGTGCGACCGGATCGGCAGGATAATCGCGCAGTCGAGGTGGCCCAGGGCCGCGAGGAAGCACTTCGCGCCGCCGAACGTGCGGCCCCCGGACTCGAACCCGCTGATCTCGATGCCCGGGCTGTCCCGCAGGACCTCCACCTTCGCCAGGTCCGAGCTGGGCACCTTGAGGTTCAGGGTGCCCTCGAACGGCTCGAACCAGAGTTTCTTGCGGAACTGGTCCTTGTAGCCCTTCTGCCGCATGTAGAACGCGCCCTCGCCGAGGCCGCTCGCGACGGTTCCGGAGAGCGTGACGGTCTCCTTGATCTCGAAGATCCGCTGGTAGTCCGCGTACTCCTTGCGCAAGAGGTCCATGCCCTTTCCCGTGAGCTTGATCCGCTGCCGCCGGGTCGCCAGGTCGCGGGTGACGAGGCCTTCGCGGATCAGCTCGAGGATCCGTTGCGACGCGGACTGCTGGCTCACGCCGATGAGCTTGCCGAGCTCCCGCGACGACAGGTTCACGTATTCCTTCGTGCCGCCCAGGAGCGCGATCCCCTTGAGCGTCTCGACGTGGTAGGGTTTCACCGCGCGGGGGAGCGCCGCGCCGCGTTTATGCCTTTTCCCTGAGGGCTCACAACCCCTCGAGCACGAGGTGGCTCCGCGAGCGCAGATGCGCGCGGGGCACGCCCTCCCTCTCCAACCGGTCGAGGAGCGGCTGGTCGTTCGTCACGACGACGGCGTGCAGAGAGAGCGCGAGCTCGAGGAGCGCATCGTCCGCGGATCCGCGGCCCTCCACGGTGCGGTACTTCGCCGCGAGCCGCCCGGCCGCCTTCGCGTCCCGGTCGTGGGTCGCGAGCATCCGCAGCTCCTCGAGGACCGGGGTGGGAACCGCAAGGTCGACCTCGCCCAGGAGGCGGCGGAGCTCCGTCTCGAGGTTGATCCGGAACTGGAAGGGCATCAGGAGGGCGTTCGCGTCGAGGAGGACGGTTCGGGGCACCGAATTCGTGCATCCGTGCGCGGGTATTAGTCCTTCGCCGCGCGAATCTTCCCGGTGGGTTTAAGTATGGCACAATACATAGTGACGCTATGTATATAGCGGGGACAGACCCCGCACCAAGGAGGAACACCATGCGAGGAATCGCAGCCACCCTGATTGCGCTGGCCATGCTTGCCGTGCCGCTCGCGATCGCGACCACGGCGTCCGCCAGCTCGAACACCCCCGCCTCCCTAGCCCGGAGCACCGCGCCCGTGTTCGTCGGCCCGACGCCGACGGCCCGGTTGGGCGGCGGCGACTGGGTCGGCGTGACCGCGGGAGACGCGAACTTCGGAGTCCTGTACGGCACCCCGTCGAACCCGAACCGCGTCGTGATCTTCGCCGAGTACACGCGGTACCTCGGCGGCGCGGACGTCGTGAACCAGCAGGGCCAGGCCCTCGCCACCCGAGGCATCCCGGTGCGCACGGTCCTGGCGCAGAGCCTTGACCGATTCATCGAGTTCAAGACGCTGAACGCCACGGCAGGATTCGGGCTCTTCGGGAACGACACCTTCCCGACGCTCACCACCGTGAACGTCCCGGTGAAGGCGCTGAACCTGCGGACGGGCGCGTGGGCGATGACGAACGAGAGCTACGAGCTCGTTGGGGGCACGTTCTACGTGAATTTCACGATCGAGGCTCAGGATCTCGCGTACACCTGGATCAACCCGCTCCTGCCCCTCGCGAACGGGACGGGCGACAGCATGCTGAACCTAGTGGCGTTCACGTTCCACCTGACCGTGGACACGGTCAACAAGACGGGCCAGGTGCCCTGGTACCGCGTGACCGTGACGGACACGACGCCGCGGGAGATCACGAACGTCTCCTCCGAGGGCAACCGCACGGTCTCCGGCGCGGCGGTCCAGATGGGGGCGAAGTACGACCACGTGATCGACGGCTGGGACTTCACGAGCCCGACCGACAAGCTCGCCCTCGAGACGTACCTGGTCTTCGGGAACTTCTTCCCGGACCGCACGGTCGACTTCATCCACCAGGCCTACGCGCAAGAGCGGGCAGAGGACGAGGCCAACGCGACGCTCCTGGACAACGAGACGGCGGCGGACGCGCCCTCCGTGCCCCACCTGTACACGATGGACAAGATCACCTTCGACGACCCATTCACCCGCGTCGGGGAGTTCCGCTGGACCTCGGACGTCAGTGTGGACGGGCAACCGGAGACGATGCTGTTCCAGGTGCAGGGAGGCAGCCGGATCGTCACGAGCAACGGGGAGAGCGCCTTCTTCGGCTTCATGGTCCACGGGGCGTTCATCTATCCCGCGGGCTCGACGATCGTCCACGATCCGTCCATGAGCGTGGAGTCGTTCGCGCCGAACGTGTCGGCCGGATTCAACCTCACCCCACTCGGCATCTTGCTGATACAGGTCGCGGTCGTAGGGGTCGCCATCATCCCCGCCCTGTATCTCCGGAGCAGGGCGCGGCGCCCGAAGAACTGAGCGCCGCCCCTCCCCCTCTTTTTCTCCTTTTCCGGAGCGCACACCCGTGCCCTCCTACTTTGCACACGAGGTGACGCTTCATGTCGGTCCGGTGGCCCCGCTTGTCGCGTCGTCCCGAAAGGCGAAATACCGAACCCCGGATACGAGGCGCATCCCATGGCCGAGATCTCCCCCGAGTGGACCGCGGAACTGAAGCGCGGGTCGATCCAGCTGTGCCTCCTCGCGCTCCTCTCGAAGGAAGAGAAATACGGCTTCCAGATCCTCCACGAACTCCGCGAGACGTCGAACGGCTTCTTCGACCTCAAGGAAGGGACGCTCTATCCTGCGCTCCGGCGGCTCGAGGAACGGGGGTTCGTCGAGAGCCACTGGAAGGATCCCGCGACGGGCGAGGGGGGAATCCCGCGGAAGTACTACCACCTGACGGACCGCGGCCGCACCGCCCTCTCGGAGGCCCTCGCGATCTGGCGGCAGATGACGGCCGGCGCTGAGAAGGTGCTGGAGGGAATTCGATGAGCGAAGTGAACTCGTACCTGGCGCAAGTCCGTCGATCGATGTTCGGAATGGCGCCCGCGGTTCGCGAGGACATCTTGAGGGAGCTGCAGAGCCACCTGTCCGAGGCTGTGGCAGGAAATGGTGGAGATGCAGTCAAGGCCCTTCGCGATGCGGGCCCGCCGAACCTAATCGGACGCGAGTACCGCCAGGTCTACGGCTTCGGAACGGCCTTCAAGCTCGCCTTCGCAACGATTGCCTTCATACTCGCCATCCCGAGTTCTCCGATCCTGCAGATCACCCAGGAATTCCCGATCCCCAACATCCTCGCCATTCCGTTCCTCATCGTCCTCGTTGCGTGGGTCCTCTGGGTGAGCGTCGAGGCCGGATCGCGGGCGGGCATCCTAGCCGGGATCGCGGCGTTCCTGGCGCGCGCCGTGGTGGAGGTGTGGCTTGCGGCGATGCCACCGTATCCTGCCCCGACCGCGGCAGGAATCGGACTCTTCGTTGCGACGGGCTTCGTCCTTGTCCTACTCGGCTGGCTTCCCGGCACCGCCAAGAAGGCCTGGTCCAGGCCGAGCGGGGATCTCTAGCCGCGACGCCAGTCTGCGACAATGCGCGCATGGTCGAACGCCATCGGAGGCAGTCGGTCGGGATCCAAGAGCGCGATCTCCTTCGCGTCGCTCGCCGCCTTCAGCACGCCTCCGGTGGGCTCGAGGGCGTACGCCGCGGTCACGGTGTGACCCCGAGGATCCCGCGACGGATCGGAGTACACGCCGACCAAGCGTAAGACGCGCGTCTCCAGCCCGGTCTCCTCGCGGACCTCGCGGAGCACACCCTGCTCCGTCGTCTCGCCGAGCTCGACGAAGCCGCCCGGGAGGGCAGGCATCCCCTGGAACGGCGGGTTGCGGCGAACGACCGCCACGAGCTTCGCCTCGATGGGAATGAGGCCGTCCACAGTCACGAACGGACGACGCTGGACCGCGGACACCGGATCACTCGAGGGAGGGCATCCGGATCTCGTGTTCCTTCGCGAACCGGATCGCGTCCTCATAGCCCGCGTCGGCATGGCGCACGACGCCCGTGCCCGGGTCCGTCGTGAGGACGCGCGCAATGCGCTTCTCGGCCTCCGCGGTCCCGTCACAGACCACGAGGGCGCCGGCGTGGGTCGAGTATCCGATCCCGACGCCGCCCCCGTTGTGCACCGCAACCAGGTCGGCTCCCGCCGCCGTGTTCACGAGGGCGTTGAGCAGGGGCCAGTCTGCGATTGCGTCGGACCCGTCCCGCATCCCTTCTGTCTCCCGGTAGGGCGAGGCGACCGACCCGGCGTCCAGATGGTCCCGTGTGATCACGATCGGACCGGAGAGCTCGTGCGCCCCGACCATGCGGTTGATGCGCGTTCCGAAGCGCGCCCGCTCGCCGTAGCCGAGCCAGCAAACCCGGGCGGGGAGGCCCTCCCAGGGGAGGAACTCCTCCGCGAGTTGGATCCATCGCCGCAGGGTCGCGTCCTTCGGGAACTCCTCGAGGACGACCTGGTCCGTCTTGAGGATGTCCTCTGGGTCGCCGCTGACGGCGACCCACCGGAACGGACCGCGGCCCTCGCAGAACATCGGGCGGATGTACAGGGGCACGAACCCCTTGAACTCGAACGCGTTCTCGACGCCCGCCTCCTTGGCCTGGCCACGGATGTTGTTCCCGTAGTCGAAGACGATGCTGCCCGCGTGGAGCATGTCGAGCATCGCGCGGCAGTGGATCGCGATCGATTCCTTCGAGCGCCGCACGTACTCGTCCGGATCGGCCTTCCTCAGGTCGGCGGCCTCATTCACCGAGAGCCCGCGAGGGATGTACCCTCCGAGGGGGTCGTGCGCGGACGTCTGGTCCGTGACCACGTCCAGACGGACTTTGCGCCGCACGAGCTCGGGGTGGACCTCCGCGCAGTTGCCGACGAGGCCGATCGAGAGCGCCTTCTTCTCCCGGACGGCGTCCTTCGCGACCTCGAGAGCCTCGTCCAGGTCCCGGACGACGAGGTCGCAGTACTTGTTGTCGACCCGGCGACGGATGCGCGCCTCGTCGACCTCGACGTCGAGGCACACTCCCTCGTTCATCTTGATGGCGAGCGGCTGCGCGCCGCCCATGCCGCCCATTCCGCCCGTCAGGACGAGCCGGCCCGCGAGCGAGCCTTGGAAGTTCTGCCGCGCGCACGCCGCGAAGGTCTCGTACGTGCCCTGCACGATGCCCTGCGAGCCGATGTAGGACCAGCCGCCCGCGGTCATCTGGCCGTACATCGTGAGCCCGAGCTTCTCGAGCTCGCGGAACGTCTCCCAGTTCGACCACTTCGGGACGAGGTGCGCGTTGGCGGTCAGGACCCGCGGCGAGTCCTTCGTCGTCTTGAAGATCGCCACCGCCTTTCCGCTCTGCACGAGCAGCGTCTCATCGTCCGCGAGGCTCTTCAGTGCTTCGACGATCTGCCGGAAGGCCTCCCAGTTCCGGGCCGCCTTGCCCGTTCCGCCGTAGATGATCAGGTCGTCCGGCTTCTCCGCGTTCTCGAGGTTGTTCTCGAGCATGCGCAGGATCGCTTCCTGCCTCCAGCCCTTGCACCGCAGCTTCGGGCCTCGGGCCGCCTTGATGCGCTCCATGGCGTCGGTAGAGAGGCGCTCTCGCGCGTAAAGACTTTTCCGGGGTGACGTGAACGCGCCGAGTCAGAGACGGCCTTCGGCCAGGGCGATGCCGCGGTGCCCGACCTCGTCCGCAAGGCTCAGGATGCGGTCCATCTTCGCTTCCGACGCGGTCCGGAAGGTCTCATCGCGAATCGAGGCGAGATTGACGCGGGCGTTCAGGCTAGCGCCCCGAAGGCCCGCCTCCGCGAGGAGGATCGCCACGGCGGCATCCGTCGTCGCACCCCGGTTCCCCTTCTCCAGTGCGAGGACCGCGAGTTCGAGGACCTCCGAGCAAGCCTCCATCGTCTCGAGCGGCACGCGGGTCGCCTCCTGGTATGCGGCCTGCATCGCCTCGACGCGCAGCGCCTTCTCCGGGTCCGTCCCCTTCGGAAGGCGCATGGCTGCGACGACGGCCTCGTACGCCCTGGAATCGTCTTCGACAAGCTGGGTGAGCCGCTCTTGAATCACGGACCCCTTCGATTCGATCTGGACGAGGTCGCTCTGAACCGCCTCGTAGCCCTTCTTGTCCCGGGCGAGCCCCGCGACCATGCGGGCGAGCGCAGCTCCGAGCGCACCGACGAGTGCGGAGACGCTTCCGCCTCCCGGGGTCGGAGTCGCGGCCGCGAGCGAGGAGAGGAACTGCCCGAGGGTTTCGTCCTTCACTCCCACAATCTCGCCTCCAGGATCTGACCGCGGTGGAAGTTGGCGAGTTTGAAGTGTGCGCTCGCGGCCTCGAGAAGCGGTTCGAGCGGGGTCAGCCCCACCACCTCGCTCTCGGCGATCGTCACGCCCTCGGCGGCCGCCAGTCGCTGAATCTCCTCGAACACGCGAAGCGGGGAGGTCTTGTGGTAGTCGAGCAAGTTCATCGACACCTGGACGAGGCCGCGGTCGGCGAGCTCGAACCCCTTCGCCCGGACGGCCGGGAGGCCCCCGTCGCTCTCGCGGATGGCCTTCGCGATGCGCTTCGCGACCCGCACGTCCTTCGTCGCCAGGTTCACGTTCCAGGCCACCAGGATCGGCCGGGCGCCGACCGCCGTCGCGCCCGCGGTGGGGTGCATTTTCGCGGGGCCGAAATCGGGCTTGCGGTCCGGGTTCGTCTCGATCTCCGCCTTCAGCCCCTCGTACTCGCCGCGCCTGACGGTGGGTAGGTCCTTGCGGTCCGGCCGCGTCGCGGCGGCCTCGTACAAGAAGACAGGGATGCCGAGCTCCTCGCCGAGCCGCTTGCCGACCGTCCGGGCAATCTGCACGCACTCGTCGAGGGTCACGCCCGCAACGGGGACAAACGGGAGCACGTCGAGCGCACCCATGCGGGGATGCTCGCCGTGATGGGAATTCATGTCGATGAGCGCGACGGCCTGCCGGGCACCCGCCATCGCCCCCTCCGCCACACTCGCGCGATCCCCGATGAACGTGATCACGCATCGATTGTGGCTCGCGTCCATCTCTTGATCCAGGAGCCGAATGCCCGGGACCGCAGAGATCGCCCCCGCGATTGCGTCCACGACGTCCTTGCGTCGTCCTTCGGAGAAATTCGGCACGCACTCGACGATCTCGACCATGGGACGCCTTGGGAGGCCGCCGATGGCGCGGAACCCTTATAGCTTTTCTCGGAGGCGAAGCGCCTGCGAGACTTCCCATGCCGGTCTCGACATCCGGTCCATCTTGGCGATGGGTATAAGTAACGGGCGGTGGCTCGCGCGGCTATTGGCCACCGCGCGGAGCCCGCGTCGTGCCGCGATCGGGACGCCTGGGCGAATCCTGCTCCTCCTTCTCGCGATGATGGTGGCCTCGCTATCCTGGGTCCTCGTCGTGCAGGCGCCTCCGCCGCTTCCCATGACGACGCAGGGAACCGCCTTCGACCGGTCCGGATCCCCTCTCCCGACCGGGACGCCCATCACGACGCTCGTGGACGGCGTCTTCTACTCGAAGCCCACGACCGTCTCGAATGCCGCAGGCGCCTTCGCCGTCCAGACGGCGGGCAATCTGCTCATCAACTCCACGACGCCCGAACCATCCCCCACGAAGTACGGCGCGAACGTGGGCGAGCGGTTCATGTACGCCGCCTCCAACTTCACGACCTCCGTTGACGTGTTCCAAGAAACCTCCGCATGGTATCCCGACCTCACGGTCACGCAGGATCTCCACCTCGGCACCCCCGCGACGACCCCGCAGCCGCTCAAGATCCAGGGGATTGTGACGCAGCCGGCCCGCGGCGGGAGCGCATACGTGTTCCTGTGCAATCCGACTTCCAGTTCCGTCTCTCTGAGCGACTACCTGCTCCAGCGCGACGCGCCGGGGACGTACTACGGTGCGAACCTCAGTCTCGCGGGCGCCGTCTCTGCGGACACCATCCTCCAGGAGAACCTCACGTCCGCGTTCGGCCTCGTGCCCACCGGCGACGCTCTCAAGCTCGTCTACCGCAACCCGGGCGGCGCCGCGGCCTCCGCGAGCGGCGGCGACATCGTCGTGGATCGCGTCGAGTTCAACGCCACGGTTGGCGGGACGCTCGACTGGCAGCCCGGATCCACGGCCCTGGGCAGCGCGCCCGCGCCGGGCCCGGGGCAGATTCTCGAGCGGTCCTCTTCGTGCGCGGACACGAACTCGCCCTCCGACTTCCAGCTGGCGACGGAGCCGGGCCTCCCCTCCGCGACGCCCCCGGTCGTCACGATCACCGCGCCGACCGCGGGCCAGAACGTCCAAGGCGGCCAGGTCTTCTCGATTCGATGGACGATGACGGATGACGTGTTCGTCAACACCTACCTGAAGGTCTGGGTCAACGTCACGGTCCGAGGCAACACGGTCTCACTCCTTGGAGGCACGACCGGCGCGACGTCCGTGGACTGGACCGTCCCCGATCTCGATGCTCCCGGGTCCACCGTCACCGTAGAGGCGGTCGATCCGTTCGGCGCCCACGGGAACGCGACCCGAGCATTCAACGTGACCCCGGCGACGCCGTACTCGGCCTACGTGGCGATCCTGGTCATCATCGTAATCGCGGTCTTTGTCCTCTGGGCCTACCGCCGAGCCCACAGGAAGGCCGAAGCTCCGCAAACCCCGCAGCGCCCGCCGCCTCCGACCACGTCGCCTCCCGCCGCCGCGCCGAGCGCAGGCGCGGCCGAGAGACCGTCCGCCGCGGGCACGAAGGTGTGTCCTCAGTGCCACACCACGGTCCAGGAGAGCGACACGAGCTGCTTCTACTGCGGGCACCCGTTCACCCGTTCGCCTTGAGAATGACCGAGAGCTCGGGTGCTTGTGTCCCGCGGTGCCTTCACCGGAAAAGTATTATCCGACCCTCTCCTTCGCCGTGCGTCCCATGCGAAAGGAAGAGGAATTCTCCGACTGGTACAACGAGATCATCGAGAAGGCCGAGCTCAGCGACAAGCGCTACCCGATCAAGGGCATGAACGTCTGGCGGCCCTACGGTTGGTCGATCATGAAGCTCATCGACCACGCGATGCGCGAGGAGTTCGACGCCACGGGACACGGCGAGGTCAACTTCCCGGTCCTGATCCCCGAGACGGAGTTCCAGAAGGAGGCCGAGCACGTCAAGGGCTTCGAGGGCGAGGTCTTCTGGGTCACCCACGGTGGCGTGAACGAACTCGACGTGCGCCTCGTCCTCCGCCCGACGTCCGAGACCGCGATGTACCCCATGTTCAAGATCTGGGTGAGGAGCCATGCAGACCTTCCGCTCAAGGTCTACCAGATCGTGCCGGTCTTCCGCTATGAGACGAAGATGACGCGGTCGTTCGTGCGCGTGCGGGAAATCCACTTCTTCGAGTCCCACACGGCCCACGCGACGTTCGAGGACGCGGAGCAGCAGATCCGCGAGGACCTCCAGATCAACGAGCGCCTCATGCGGCTGCTCGCGCTGCCCTACCTGGTCTCGCGGCGTCCCGACTGGGACAAGTTCCCCGGCGCGCACTACAGCCTTGGCGCGGACACGCTCCTGCCCTCCGGCCGCGCGCTACAGGTCGCGACGTTCCATCAGTACCGCGACAACTTCGCAAAGGTCTACGACGTCACCTACGAGACGGAGAAAGGCGAGCACACGTACGTCCACCAAACGACGGACGGCATGAGCGAGCGGATCCTGGGCGCGATCCTGTCAATCCATGGGGACGAGAAAGGGATCGTCCTGCCTCCCGCGGTCGCCCCCGTCCAAGCGGTCGTCGTGCCGATCCTGGAGAAGGGACGTCAGGAGGAGATCCTCCTCGAGGCGCAGCGGCTCTTCATGGAACTGCGCGAGCGGATGCGCGTGAAGCTCGACGACCGGGATGTCCGGCCGGGCGACAAGTACTACTACTGGGAAGCCCGCGGCGTTCCGGTCCGCGTGGAGCTCGGCCCGCGCGACATCGCGAAGCAGGCCGTGACCGTCGTCCGCCGGGACACCGGTCAGAAGCGGGAGCTGCCGCGGGAGGGCCTGCCGGACCGCTTGCGCTCCGTGCTCGAACTCATGCAGATCGATATGTGGGACCGCGCGGAGAAGTCCCTCCGGGAGAACACGTTCACGATCACGAAGCTCGAGGATGCGAAGGACGGGATCAACCGCGTGGGGTGGTGCGGGACCGAAGAGTGCGGGAAGGCGATTTCGGACCGGACGGGGATGAACGTCCTCGGGACTCCGTTCTACCCGGAGGAGTTCAACGGCGCATGCGCCATCTGCGGCAAGCCCACCCTACAATTCGTCTATGCCGCGAAGGCGTACTGACGCTGGCCGGCTCCTACAATCCGCGTGGGCGATCACCCCTGCCGCGGTTCACGCCACGCTCAGCCGATACCCTACGACGATCAGCGCGGGCTTCGCGGCGCGGACACGCGGCCGCACGCACGGCACCGGGCCATGCCGTCCTCGTGGAGATCGATCTCGTACCCTCTGTGATGCCGGGCACCGGAGCCCGGTGGCCGGACTCCACTGCATCCCTCGTTTCGGGAGGCCATCTCCCGTTAGGCGGCAAAGACCTGCTGGCGGAATCCCTCAATCCTTGTAGAGAAGCATCCCGACGAGCCCGAAGCCGACGAGGATCACGGTCACCGCGTACGCCCCGATCCAGTCCGCCGCGAAGAGGTTCCACGCCCCATAGAGGAATCCCCAAACGAGGTAGAAGATGACCCCGGCCATGAACAGGGCGAGGTAGAACAGGAACGCGACCCGGTGGGGGAATTCGACCTCCGTCACGGACCGTGCCAAAGGGGAGGCGGCTAAAAACCTTTCGACCCGCAACCCGTCTCCCGGAGCCACCGCGGGCGGAAACGGCTAGGGACTCCCTTTCTCCTTTCGCCGCCGCCTCGGGCGCACCCGGGCGATTCGCCCCCGCTGACGCGCCCACCAGGTCTCCACGCGCGGGTACGTCCCCGGGTTCTCCTCGACCCAGAAGAGGAACGCGAGGACGACGAAGACGACGGCCAGGGCGATCAGGAGGTAGAACGGCCACTGCGGGATCGGCTGCTTCACGCCGAAGGATATGTCCGGGAGGACGCCGTCGACGTTCAGGATCGTCAGGTTCAGGTTCCCCCGGCACCAGGGCGGATTGCAGGGGGTGATCGAACTCTCGTTCGTCGCGAGGGCCCAAGTCGCCGCGCTGAAGAAGCCGAGCGAAGCCATCCGGAAGTGAGTCAAGTTGCCGCTGACATTGCCGTCGAACGTGAGCCCCATTCGAAGGAAGTAGCTCGCCTGGGAGAAGACCGATCCGGAGGGCATGAGGTTCGAGTCCGCGGAGGTCACGATCGTGAAGGAGAGCTGCCGGGCGCTCCCCGGAGCCACGGAAGCGTTCGTCCACGGCCACTCCCGCGTGCCCGTCTGGGCGATGCGCGGATACGGATAGGACCAGTTCGCGTCGACGGGGACCGAGGACTCGATCGTCGCGTACCGGTAGATGCCGATGTTGAGCGAGACGTTGAACATCGTCATGCCGGCGGGGTACGTCGAGGTGAAGTTGAACACGAAGTCGCCGCTCTGGCCGGGCTCAAGCTGGGGCGTCGAGGTCACGTTGATCAGGTGGTTGACCCGGCCCACCGCGCCGAAATCCTCCGCGGCGGCCTTGGGCGGACTTCCGATCGCCGTGGGCGCGACGCCGGCCCGCGCCGTGGCCGAAAGGAGGACGAAGACAAGGAGAAGGGCGGCGGCCGTGGCGGGCGCCCGCATGAGTCGCGCGAAGCGGAAGGAGCCTCATATAGATATCGAGACTCGAGCCGGAAGGAAAGAGAGATAGTCTCGCGACCGTTCGTTCACGGGATGCGGTCCGTGGTCGTCCCCGCTTTCCGAGCGGAGGACCTGCGCCGGGAGCTCCATCACCTCGGGATCGTCGACCGCTCGGTCCGGATCGTGAAACGCGGAACCGAGGTCGTGATCCCGGTCACCGCCGAGCCGAGCATCCCGCTCGCTCCCTATTCCGCTCGCATGGAGGAGTACACGAATCCGATCCCCCGGCCATCCGCCCGGGACCCCCGCGCGGAGCTCCGTGAGCGCCTCCACCGGTACGGCGTGCCCCCGGAGGTGGCGCCCACGAAATGGGAGCGGCTCGGGGACTTGGTCGTCGTGCGGCTCTCCGAGGCGGCCCAGCGGTACGATGCGGCGATCGGGGCCGCATTCGCCGAGGTCCTGGACGCCCGCACGGTGGTCGAGGACCGCTCCGGGATCCATGGCGTCCTCCGCACGCCGGAGGTCCGCGTCCTCTGGGGCCGGGGAATGGAAGTTGTGCACGTCGAAGGCGGCGTCCAGTACGCGTTCGACGTCGCGAAGATCATGTTCTCCTCGGGCAACCTTCCCGAGCGGACGTCGATCCCGTCCAAGATCCGCGATGGAGCGGTGGTCGTCGACCTGTTCGCGGGGATCGGCTACTTCACGCTCCCGATCGCGGTGCATGCCCGGCCCGCCGCGGTCTACGCGTGCGAGCTGAGCCCGGTTGCCTACCACTACCTGCTTGAGAACCTGCGAATCAACCGGGCCTCGAACGTGGTGCCCCTCTTCGGCGACTGCCGGAGCACAGCGCCCCGCGGGATCGCGGACGTCGTGATCATGGGTCATTTCTCCGCATCGGAGTACCTCGACGTCGCATTCGATTCCCTCCGGGGTGCCGGGCTCGTCGTGTACCATGAGCTCTGCCCGAGAGAGCAGTTCCCCAAGACGCCCATCGCTCACCTGACGGAAGGCGCCCGGCGCCACTGGTACGACGTCGAGTCCGTCCACTCGCGGATCCTCAAGTCGTACGCCCCGGGCATCGTCCATGCCGTCCTGGAAGCCCGCGTGAAGCGACGCCCGCGGGCACCGACGTCGCCCTGACTTCCGGCTTCCTCGGGCCCAACTACGTACTCTACTTGCGTCATCTCCTTTAGGAGGCGGCCCGGAAGGGGAGCGGGGATGCGTGACCGCATCCAACAGCGATCCGACCAAGGAGTCCGATGACATGGCCAGTTTGAAGGAAACCAAGACGCTGGAGAACCTCAAGACCGCATTCGCCGGCGAGGCGCAGGCAAACCGCCGCTACCTCTACTTCTCGCGCAAGGCGGACGAGGAGGGTTACCCGGAAGTGGCGGCCCTGTTCAAGGGCATCGCGGAAGGCGAGACGGCCCACGCGTTCCACCACTTCGACTCGATGAAGGAGATGGGCGATCCGGTCACGGGCGAGAGCGTCGCGAGCGTGCGGGAGATGCTGAACTCCTCCGTTGTCGGCGAGACGTACGAGTACACGACGATGTACCCTTCCTTCGCGAAGGTGGCGCGGGAGGAAGGATTCGAGGAGATTGCGAAGTACTTCGACGTCCTGACGAAGGCGGAGTACGCGCATGCGAACAAGTTCGCGACCGCCCGCGAAGCGCTCAAATGAGGGCGAGGATGTCGGTCTCTTGACACCGGCGAGGGAAAGGGATTAGAGGCGGAAGGCATAGGGAGACCTGGTGAACCCGATGTACTGTCCCCAGTGCGGATCCGCGCTCCCGGCCAATGCCACCTACTGCACCCAGTGCGCTGCGGTCGTGGACCCGGTGGACCATGTCGTGAAGACCGTGACCCGCGTCACGAAGGACGTCGTCGACACGGCGGGCCGGGCGCTCGACCGCGCCGCCAAGGCGGTCGAACCGACCGTTGACAGGGCGGTCAAGGCAATCCGCCCCGCGTTCGAAGACACGACCCGCGCGCTCAAGCCCGCGGCGGACAAGGCCTTCCAGGTGACGAAGGACGCCGCGGACAAGACCGTCAAGGCCGTCAGCCCGGCGGTCGAGAAAGTCGCGGATGCGACGGAGCGCGCCGCCCGGAACCTCAAGGACAAGGCCCAGCGCAAGCGGCAGGGCTGAAAGGTTTATCCCGCCCACGCCGGTTCCGTGGCCCGATGACGACGGAGGACCGGCTGGGCCTCGTGCTCCGCGGGACCGAGGAGGTCGTCACACGCGAGGAGGCGCGGGCGCTCCTGGAGAAGGGCGGCACGCCGCGCGCGTACGTCGGGCTCGAACCCTCCGGACTCATGCACATCGGCACGGGGTTCATCGTCGGCCAGAAGATCGCGGATCTCGTGGAGGCGGGGTTCCACGCGATCATCTTCCTCGCGGACTGGCACGCGTACATCAACGACAAGTTCGGCGGGAGCCTGGAGGCGATCCAGGTCTGCGCCGAGTACTTCCGGGACGGCTTCCGGGCGCTCGGCGTCCCGGACACGGTCGAGTTCCTCTATGCGAACGAGTTCGTGAAGCACCCGGAGTACTGGCAGAAGGTCATCTCCGTCTCCAAGGTCTCGACCGTCGCGCGGATCCGGCGTGCGCTCACGATCATGGGCCGCAAGGAGGAAGAGGCGGACCTCGACGCCTCGAAGCTCATCTATCCCGCCATGCAGGTCGCGGACATCTCCTGGATGGACCTCGACCTCGCGTACGGCGGCATGGACCAGCGGCACGCGCACATGCTCTACCGGGACGTCGCGCCGCGGCTCGGCTGGAAGCAGGTCGTGGCTCTGCACACGCCGCTCCTCCCGGGTCTGGAGGGCGGAGGCCGGATGGACCCCGTCGAGGGCAAGATGTCCAAGTCGAAGCCCGACGCGAGCATCCTGATCAACGACGCGCCCGCGGAGGTCGAGCGGAAGATCGGGAAGGCCTTCTGCCCGCCGAAGGACACGGAGGACAACCCCGTACTCGGGATCGCGAAGCTCATCCTGTTCCCGCGGCGAGGCTCGTTAACGATCTCCCGCGAGGCGAAGTTCGGCGGGGACGTCACCTTCAGGTCGTGCGCGGAGCTTTCCGGGGTGTACGCCAAGGGCGAGCTGCACCCCAAGGACCTGAAGGCCGGCGTCGCGGCCGCCCTGAACGCAGAGCTCGCGCCCGTGCATCGGTACTTCGAAGCCCACCCGGCGAACCTCAAGGCGATGCAGGCCCTCGTCGCGAAGCGGTGACCGATGAAGGTCAACACCCAGGCCGCGATCCTGGCCGTGGCCGGCGGGGTCCTCCTGCTGGTCGTCGGGTACTCCGGGCTCGCCGGGGTCGACCACTTCTTCGAGCTCCTCGAGAGCTGGTTCGGCCCGCAGCCCGCCCTCCTCCTCCTGTCACGGGTCTTCGGCGGCATCGCAGCGCTTGGCGGCGTCGCGGTCCTCTTCGGCGCGTACTTCATCTCGATGGACCGGGTGCGGACGGGTCGCATCCTGATCGTCCTCGGGTCCGGCGCGGGACTCATCACGCTCATCCTGTTCCTCGCGAGGAACCTGGTGAGCGAGGATTTTTCGTATCTGCTCGCGGTGCTTCCCGCGATCGCAGGGATCGCGCTCGGTATCCTGGCCCAGTTCTGGGCGAAGCCCGCGCCGATCCTGCCTTAGGCCCCTATGGTGCAGGGGAGGTCGGGGGTCTCGGAGCGTCAGCCGGAGTCGCCCGCTTGCGGAGGACGATCAGGTACACGGCCGTGGCCAGGGAGACGACCGAGGCGAACCAGAACGGCGCGGTGTAGGTCAGCAGCGGACTCGAGGAGAAGACATTCGACAGGGCGCCTGCGACGAATGAGCCGATCGCCCCGCCAAGGAGCTGGAAGAAGAACACGAGGCCGAAGGCGGCTCCCTGGAGTTGGCGGTGGCTCGCCTGGGAGGCGAACGCGAACAGCGCGGGGTAGGTCAGGAAGATTCCTGCGCCCAGGGTCCAGAGCACCGCCAAGATGAGCCACTCGTTGCCCAAGGTGGCGGCCCCCAGGCAAGCGAACCCTACGGCCGCGTACGCGAACACGGTCAATCCGAAGCGCCCGAAGCGGCGGCTCAGGCGGCCGAACGAGAGAGCGATGACCGTCCCGATTCCGAGCCAGACGGCCACCACGAGCCCCGCGACTCCGGCGTTGACGCCGTAGACCTCGTGCAGGAGCTGCGGCCCGAACAAAGCGATCACGTTGTAGCTCACGCTCCCGATTGCGAGCGGGAGGAGCCAGAACCTCACGTCCCACATCGAGCGCCAGAGGTCCCGCCACTGGATCGGGGAGCGGGACACGGGCGGGGACGGATGGCCCCGCACGAGGATGAGGCCGAACGCGACCGCGGCGAGATTGGTCACGCCCCAGATCGCGAAGCCCCACTGCCATCCCCAGGCGATGCCGACGATCGCTCCCGTCGCGGTCCCGAGCACCTCGCCCGCGTCGCCGAAGCCGGACTGGAAGCCCATGGACCGGTCGAGCTCCTCGGGCGCGAACTCGCGGCCGATCCACGACATGCCGACCGGGTGGTAGAAGCTCGCGCCGACGCGGAGGAGGGACACGAAGAGGAGGAGCGCCCAAAACGAGGTGGCCGCCGCCACGAGGAAGCTCGCTACGCCGACGATCAGGATGCCGAACGGCAGGAACCGGGACGGATCGCGGCGGTCGCTCATCACGCCGGTGAGGACCTGGACGATCGCGTTCACGAGGAGGGAGGTCCCGGCCAGGATGCCTGTCTCGAACGGCCCGAACGCGAAGACGCCGGTCAGGATCGCGATCTGCCCGGAGAGGACCTGCACCGCGCCGTCGTTCGTGAGGTGGTAGACGCTGTTCACCAGGAGGACGCGGCGATCTCCGGCCACGCCGCCGCGATGGCTCGCGGGGATAAAGGCTTAGGCTTCGGCGCCCGCGGCCCCCGAGTGGCTGCCCTCCGCGGGAGAGAACAGGACGAGGACCTCGAGCGGCTCCTCGATCGAGTGGAAACGGTGCTCCGTGTGCGCCGGGACGTAGGCCATCGAGCCTTTCACGACGGGCCGATCCTCCCCGGGCAGCTGGATGCTGCCGCGCCCGTTCAGGACGACGTAGACCTCGTCCTCCGTGTGCGGCGACTGAGGATCCTCACTGGACGTGGGGAGGATGTAAAGGCCCGCGCTCATCGCGGGCTCCCGGAGGAACTCCATGTATGCCTTGCCCTTGCTCTCGTGCTCGCGGCGCAGGCCCTCGGGGTGGAACGTCTTGGGGGTCGACATGGTCTATTCTAGCCGGACTCCGGCATAAACCTCGCGCCCGCGGAACGCAAGGAGACAAACTCCATATAGCCCTGCCCCGATGGGCGCGTCGGCCAGGAGACCGCGGACGGCCGACGGTAGCCCGCAAGGGCAGCTGAGGAACGTCCCCCCTCCTTACGAGAGGTGGCCCCGTGCAAGCGGGGGGCCTGAGAGGGCCGGCAAGGGCGCAGAAACGACACAGCCCGCACCGAGGATGAATCGCGCTGGCGAAGACGTTGGTGCGGGACCTGGTGAGACGGCGACACCCCACCGGAGCAAGTCCAAAAAGGCGCTTTGCGCCAGGTAGGACGCTTAGTCCAATGCCGTCAGAACAGAAGGGGGCGTATGGCGGTGACCTGGCCCTTCTGTCAGGACCCACCGGAGGGACCGCACATCCCGGCCGGGCGTATGTGCGGACCCCCTGAGAGACCGCGTACACATTGTATACGAAATCTCTCCATGAACTAACAGAAGGACCGGATATGTGAATCACCCGTAGCCAGGCACATCTTCGGTCGATTTCGGGTCCTTCCCCAGGCGGCCCATCGCCGCCTCGAGGGAGGATGCTTGGCGCGGCAGGCTGTTGCCGCGGTAGTTCTGGAAGATCGTCCGCGGGTCCTTCCACATTCCCTGGCGCATCAGGCCCTCGATGTTGTCTCCGGGCCACTTGGTCGCCAGGTTGGACCGGAAGGCTCGCGGGCTGAACGCGGCCCCCGTGCGCTTGAGGACCGCATTCACCCAGGTCCGGTTCCGGTGCGGGAGTCCGTCCCGCTTGTCTCCCGGGAAGATGAAGTCGAGCTCCGGGTTCGCCGCGAGGTACGCCCGCAGCTCATCCGTGAGATCCTTCCCGAGAAGTGGCGTTCCGATCGCCTTCGTCTTCTGGCGGAAGCGTCGGATGACCGCCTGGTCGCCGGACAGGTCGATGTCCGCCCGCCGGATCTGCACGACGTCGGAGGGAGACCACCCGGTCTCATGCGAAATCAGGACCGCGAGACGTTCCATCGGGTCCCGGAGCCGCGCGATGGCCTGGTCGTACTCCTCGTCGGAGATCGTCCGCGGGTTCAGGTTGAGTTCCTTCCGAGGCCGGCGGGCCTGGTAGTCCACGCCCTTCCAGCGAAGGAGCCAGTTCAGAGAGGTAATCCACCGCTGGAGGGTATTGGGCTTCTTGGTCCTCGAAGCGAACCAGGCTTCGACGTCCTGCGCGGTCTCGACCGTGAGAGGACGTGCGCCGAGCCATCCGAGGATTCCCCGGACGTCACGTTCGTACAGCTCGAGGGTCGAATCCGCCAGGGCGGTCCTGGCCTTCGCCCGGACGAACGACTTGAAGTTCATCCGGGATTCCCTCCCGTTCGGCTTGAGGATCCTAGCGAGAATCCCTGTCGTTCTGCCCCGCCCCACGTAGGGTTGCACGCGACGCGAAGCCGCGATCGTGGGTCATGTCGGCCAACTACTCGCGTTCGTTCCCCTTGGACGCGAGCGACGCCGACATGGATTTGGGGCTTAGAAACCATTTGTCCTTGCCGGACAGGGGAGATAGAGTTCTCATGGATATTACCTTCTATGGAGGGAATTTGCCCGCCACATGGAGGCTACTCCATGTTTTCGGTCGGTTTCTCCATGTTGGAAATCGCGGTTTTTGACCCCTGCATGGGGAGGGGAAACTCGTTTGACACGCCTATGGAGAGAATCGAGGGGGGTCAGTAGCACGGTACCCCTACTCCCCCGCTTTCTCCATGGGAACGTCGGGGGGGTTTCGGCAGGGTGGCCTAGACCCTAAACCCTATGGAGAGATTCCAAAGGCCGCGGGGTTTATCGGGCAAGGACAGGCCCCGCGGCCCGGTCCAACCGTTCCCTGCTCTACATGCTGCGGGAGGACCAAGATGGAGATAGACACCGAGGCATTTGAGGTTAATGGAGAGGGGTTGTTCTATGGAGAAAAAGGGCCGGCGGAGCACCAACGCCGGCCTGAGACTAACTGGCCCCCGGGGGCCAGTTAGTCCGGGGGGAATCCTGGGCTATCGACGCGGTTCTCGAGGCCGGAGCTCCCATCGGAAGCCGAGAGGATGGCCGGGGGCAGGGCCCGCGAGCGCCTGGAGGGCCGCGGCCACTCTAGGCATCGAGTCCTCTCCAGGGTAGTAGACCGTGTAGGTCTCCGCTTCCCCGGTCTTCCGATCGACCCACCGGACGCGGTTCGCCATGGACCGCCCCGGTCAGAAGTCAGCGCCGGTTCCATTCCGGGGGTTGTAGATCTCGCCCACGAGCCGGTCGCTCAGCTCCGGGTATTCCTTGACCAGGAGCGCGCGGATCTTCCCGCCCACCTCGAGGCCGAGCTTCAGGTCTGGGCCCGGCACCATGAGCACGATCGCCCAGACCTGGCGCTTGCCCGTTCCCATCTTGTCGGGCTGGTCTTCCGCCTGCGCACCCATGCCGACGACTGCCGCTTCAGACATTCTCCGATCTCCTGAGAGGACGTCGAAAAGGCGAGCGCCCTTCCGCGTCGGTTCCCGGGAGGGCGAAGGGCACCGGGGCGCTTGAAGCTGTCGTCGTGATTTCGGGGGGAAGGTCGGGGCGCTGATTTGGGAACCGACGCGCCGGCCTTCCCTCTCCCGTGTGCCACCGGACAGCGTGAGCGAGCGCTTGACGCTTACGCTCCTCGGTGGCACCGCGGGTCTGGGGTTCTGCTAACTGCTAACCGGCCTTTAGCGCTTGAGTGATTAGGAAGGGGGGATTTCGCCCACAAGAAAAAGAACTGTTAAGTGTTAAGCCTAGTGTTTGAGCTAGGTTAGTCAGGGCCCCATCAATTCGCCGCGCCCTAAGAGGACAGAGCCGCGGGCGGCCGGAGCGTTAGGGATGCGGGTGCGGGAAGCTCCCACGCATCGCGGGCATGAGGCAAAGTGACCCTATTATCCTACTCTCCGCCTCGTCAGACATGCTAATCCATGGCTTACACGCAAATGGGATACCAGGGCGATTCCTTCAGGGGAGATTGAGGTCGGTGTCCTCGTCGTCCTCGACGACTTCATCCTCTCTCTCGGAGAGACCATGACCCTTCGGGTCCTGCTTCATGAGGAGGGCCGCGCCTGCGAGAGCCTGGGCGAGGCAGTGCTTCACCCGCCCGATCTTCAGGTTGACTGTGTGCCGTGATACGCCGAGCCCTTCGGCGATCTGCGCTTGCGAGAGCGGCTTATCGAGGAACCTCGGGTGCGTCAAGAGGAACATGATCCAATCCTCATCCGTCGGCGGGTCGGTCTTGTCGAGCGTCATAGGTTATCACCGCCTCCGATTGAACCGTACCCTTGGCCGGTTCCGGCGGAAGCGATCGTGCGGGTTGACCGGCTTCCGGGCATGAGGACGCCCGGGCTTCCGCGCTCGAGGGCGGCGATGTCGACCACGATGCGGGCGGCGTCGGCTCAACCTCTCGCCTCCCGCTGCGCACGTCGACGCGCGATCCGATCGGCGCGGCGTGCGAGTCTCCGGTTGCGCCGCTCGCGCCTCCGGTTCGTGCGCGCGATCGCCTCGCCCCGCTTGTCGGCCGCGGTCATGCTTCCGCCTTCCGAGGACAAGGACCGCGAGAAGGAACGCGCCGCCCAGGAGGACGACGCCCGCGATGTCCGCCCGGGTGATGTCAACCGAGATTCCGAGGACGGAGAACTTCATGTGCCCCACCCGTCCCATGGCTCCGGAGCCTCGAAGCCGTCCGCGATCGCGCGAGCTCAATCGCCTGATCCGCGAGCACATGCCGCAGAGGTGGAACGTCTGCGAGTCGAAGGACCGGAGAGGACGTCTGCAATCGAGGCAGTAGTCCGGAGGGTTCCGGTAGTACTCACGCTTGTAACCCCTCAACCGCCCCACCCCCACGTCATGGTAAAGTATACTATACCAGGCATCGTTCTGGAGTCATGCGCAAGAAGATCCGTTGTCCACAATGTCACATGGTTGCGCGTCGGGTTTACGTGCGCGGGGCATCGCCTGAAGGTCAAAAGAGATTCATCGAAGCGGGCCTCCTGTGCTTCCAGAGTGCGGCCTCATTACCATTCGCAATTCGGTCTTGAAAGGGCACGCCCTCAAGCTCGCAAGACGTCGGCTGCCCGATTCGCTCAGGGCTGCGAAGCGCACCCTCGAGAACATGGCGAAGAGTTAGAGCGTCCTGGAGTCTCAACTAACCACCTCCCGCTCGAGCGATCGATGAAGCCGCGGCCGAGGCACCGACGGCAGATCTCCGCGGCGCGCGACCCTCGCCTTTGCACGCAGGGCAAACGACGTCGACGTATCGCCCGAGCTTCATCGCGGCGTCCCAGTCGGCGACCCGGTGAACGTTGATGGCATGGCGAAGCGTCGTGCCCGCGTCGTACTGATCCCACCCGCAGACGTTGCAATGCCACACCAGGGGGCGTGATCGTCCTTCCGCGGAGGATGCGGGACCAGATCGTGCGGAAGCTGCACGCCCCGCAACCCCAACCCTGCTCCTTGAGGACCGGGCTCAGGATGATCGTCAACGGCTTTCCGCAATCTGGGCAGCCCTCCGTGGATCCATCAAGCGTTTCCATGCGCGAACACCTCCCCGAGCCCGAGACCGCCCGCTGGTCTCAGCCTGACTACGCTTCGGAACCCAGATCGCGCCTACCCATTCGGGCGGGTCCTCGTAGACCTTGAACCAGTCCGAGGCCTGGAGCTCCGTCGAAAACCGTTTGACCATGCCCAGGAAGACCACGCGGACCCACGGCGCTTTTTGGGTTATGCTAGGAGTCCGTTCGTCGCCCCGTTCTATCGAGTCGTACAGCAGGGTACGTGCCCGGAGCTCCTTCGTAATCCCCCAGGACCGCTTGCCCATGAACCAGAGGGCGGCGCGGTTCCAGATCTCCTTTCCGCCGCGGGCCTCGAGGACGCCTTTCACGACGTAATTGAGGACGTCCGCGATCCGCCCGCGCACTGCGTTCTCCCCCACGACGGCCTGGACGTCGACAAACCCGAGGGGCCAATCGCGGAGGACGGCCCGATCTCGTTCGATACCCGCCAGCGGGTCTCGCCGGTCTTCGGTTAATGGAGAGCCAGAGATCCGCAAAGACGTAATCGAGGAACGCCAGGAGTGCGTGGACATGCGCGTATCCATTGCCCGTCGATTCCCAGGATCGGAGGACCAGAACGCGGCCGAACCGCCCGCGGATGCGCGCGAGGTATCGGGACCACTCCAGCGGGACGGCATCCCAGACTCCCACGCCTCCAGATCTCCCGTCGCAACGGTTCCTGTGAGATAGACGAGCTGCCCGCAAGCGTGCTTTGCCGAGCCACCGAAGGCTCCAGGCGTACTCCACGCCGTGGAGGCGTTTGGCTGCGCGGCGACGTCGACGTCGTTACCGCGCTTCCGGGCCTTGTAGACACGCATGAGGGATTCGACGGCCCCGCCTTCGTCCTTCAGGACCTTCATCACGAGGTAGTCGTCATCGTCGACCCACGCCAGGTACAGGTCCTCGAGGACCGCGCGGTCCTTCCCTACGTCGAACCCGAAGGCCCGGACATTCTCGAGGCGGACCTCTCCGTGGGCATTGAGGAAGTCGGAGATCTCCCCGGGCTCCCGGCGACGACGACTTCCAGCTCGGGATTCGCGTGGGCGACGAAGAGAGCGGAGGCCCATGCGATGGGACCTTCACGGCCCGGCCCCCAGGTAAGGGGAGGACCCCGCGGCCGCGGGGTCCTCATGGCTTGGGGAACGGGGCAGAGTAACATACGCCGAACAGAAGGGGGCGTACGGCGGTCACCTGGCCCTCGATCGAATGACAGTCGTGCGACGGCCCGTTCCCTAGGTCACGATCTCGGGGTCTGAAGCCGTCCTCCGTCGCGAAGCGGGACCAAGAACATCTTCAAGCTCGAAGATGCATTTCGCGGGCCGGTGGTGCCGGAGCATGGCCGGTGCGGGCGGTGCAGCTGTCGGGTTCGCGATAGCAGGGATTTTCGTGGCGGTTGTGGGCGTGTTCTTCTTCGGCGGCCTGGCACTCATGTTCGCGATCGTCCTAATCGGAATTGCCGTCTTGGCGCTCGCCGGGGATACTGCGGCCGGGACCGCTTCCCAAGGAACGCGGCCAGCCCTACCGTTCCTATACGCTTGCCCCGAGTGCGGCGGTGACGTGTACAGGGGTCAGTCGGCCTGTGCCGCGTGCGGGCACCCGTCGTCTGATACGCAAGCGCCGAAAGGGTAACGTGCCCGCCCCTCGCGGGCGGGCGTGGGCAGTCAACGGGGCTGCGTCAACGTAATCCGAACGGAAGGGGGTGCGAGGGCCCGTTCCCTAGGTCACTGGCTTGGCTTTCGAGTCCGCACTCCACCCTCCGATTCCTGCTACGCAGAGGTGCGTGTCCGTTCACCCTGACCGGCGACAAAAGGGCCATCGTGCGGGCGAAGCCGAACCCTTAAGGCAACCCGCACCGGTTCCTTCGTCATGGCGCCCCAACGGGCCCCCGCCCCGAAGACGGTCGACGAGTACCTGGCACGCATCCCGCCCAAGTTTCGGACTGGGTTGCAGGAGCTACGGAAGACCATCAAGGCAGCCGCCCCCGACGCGGATGAGGTCATCAGCTATCAAATGCCGGCCTTTCGGCAAAACGGGATGCTCGTGCACTATGCCGCATTCAAGGACCACTGTAGCTTCTTCGTGGGGAGCGCCCAGAGTCGCCGTCGGTTCTCCACCGAATTGAAACCGTTCGAGGCGGGGAAGGGGACCATCCACTTCACCCCCGACCGACCCCTCGCCGCTGACCTGGTCTCCCGCATCGTGAAAGCGCGCGTGGCAGAGAACGCCACGCGGAGTCGGAAGCGGAAACGGGCGACTGCTGCACGGAACCCGAAGAAGCGGAAGAGCGATGGGCGATAGGCGGGATCCCGGGCTTACGTCCGCGGATCACAACCGTCTTCGTATTCGCCCGGCCACGCGGGAGGACATCCCCTCGGTCGTCCACGTTTCCAACTCAGCCGTAACGGACGAAGAGGTCCTCGGCTTCGGCACGCCGCGTTCTGAGCAGACCTTCACGGACGTTGCACGGCTCTCCGATGCGTGGTGGGATCCCAATCTCGTCCGGGGGGAGGAGGTGATCGTGGCCGAGCTCGGAGGCCGTGTGGTCGCTTGCGTCACGCTCGAGGACCGCGGCGAGGAGCTCGAGCTGGTGAACATCGACGTGGCCCGTGAGCACCAGGGCCACGGTTTGGGGAGCCAGCTCGTGGGGTTCATTGAAGAGAGCGCCCGCAAGCGTGGCAAGCGTGCGGTGACCCTCGGCACGAGCCGGAACACCGCGGGCGTGCCCTGGAAGTCGTTGGGGTGGTGGCAGTCGCTGGGGTACCGGGTCACCCATGAGGAGGAAAACGCGTGGACCCGGGCCATCGGCGCGGGCGCCCGGGAGATTCGGATGCGGAAGGACCTCGGCTGAAGTCATTCGAGCTCGCGGACGCCAGCGGTACGACCATCCGAGCCCTACCGAAAGTACTCAATCCATAGGCTTCCGTCTCCGTTCCGGAGGGAGATCTTGGAACCGGTCTCGATCGGACCACCCGGAGCGCACCCACCGCGATCCCCGTCGAGTGGAGCCGCCCTCGTCCTCGTGATGGCCGTCCTGGTCCTCGCAGCGGCCATCGGAGGAATCTCCTACGCCCTCTCGGTCGCCGGACCGCCCACGAGCCCTCCATGCGACTCGTGCAAACCCTTCGTCACGTTCGGGACTCCTGTCGCTATCCCATCCGGTGAGGAAATTCCTATCGCATCGTTAACCGAAGGGAGATACACGACCACGAGCAGCGTCTCGTCATTCAGGGTGAACCTGATGTTCAACGGCTCGTACGGGCTCTCCGCGCCGATGCCGTCCGTCAACAACGGGACGGCAAGCATCCTGAACACCTCCGCATACCCCACGAACTTCACGGTCCGCTGGTCCGACCACGACTCCGACGGGAGGCTCGGCGTCGGAGACTCGTTCGCCATCGGCTCGACCCGGGGCTCCCTACCCGTTGGGGCCTACACGTTCTTGTTGCTCTGGTCTGACGGCAGCCTCGTCGCCACTGCGGACTTCCAATCGGCCTAAGGCGCGAGGCGAAACCGGCGGCAGCGGGTCAGCGGCGTGCACTGGCGGTCCGCCCGGGTCGCTCCACCAGCTCGATCGTAATCCCGTCCGGATCGGTCACATACACGACGCGCGCTTCGGCCCACCACGCAGGTTCCTCCAGCTTGACGGGTTCGGATCGCGGGTGGACGCCCGCCTTGGCCAGGCTTTCGAGGGCACGTCCGAGGTCGTCGACTCGCACGGCCAGGTGCCCGCTGCCGGGATCGTACACGTCCGAGTGACGCGGTGTCCCCTTCGGGGTGAAATACTGGAGGATCTCGAGGATCTGCCCGGACCCGAGGTCGAGGTCCGCATAGCGGAATCGCGCGGGCCCCGCACCAACGACGGACGTGACGGACGGGCTCTCCTCGGTCCCGGTGCCCAGGACGGGGATGCCGAGCAGCTCGTGGTAGAAAGCGAGGGAGCGCTCGAGGTGTGCCACACTGACGGAGACGTGGTCGAGGCCGAGGACCCTCATGGCGCGGCCTCCGGAGCGGCAGCCCTGAGCCGGGCCGGGACGGTATCCCGGCGGAACACGTCCTCCACGGTCTCCCCGCGCTTGACCACCTCGGCCTCGGAACCGGACACGAGGACGGTCGCCGGGCGCGGAAGCCCGTTGAAGTTGTTCGAGCACGCCTCCTGGTACGCACCCGTGTCCAGGAACGCGATCACGTCACCCGGCGCGACGAGCGGCAGGGAGGCCTGGTGGACGATGACGTCGAATCCGCACGAGATCCCGACCACATCCGCGATCTGCGTGCTCGGCGCGGCCGCGTTGTCCACCACGATCGGAGTCCACCGGTTGTGTTCCACGAGCCCATCGAGGAGGAACATCTCCGTCGTGTCCGTCTCGACCCACCGCCAGGGCATCGGCTCCTCCTGGGACTTCAGATTCCGCACCGTGGTCAGATGGATCCCCGCATCGGCGAAGAGGCTCCGGCCCGGCTCGACCTCGAGGATCTTCCCCTCCGCGGTCAGTCCATGCCGCGTGAGCTCGGCGCGCAGCGTCCCGGTCAGCGCGTCCGCGTACTCTTCGATGGACGGGGCCAGATCCTCGAGGGACCGGCGCTGGCCGCGCGCCGTCGTCCGGCCGGTCGGGTCGCGGCGCGTCGCGTAGCCCCCGCCAAGGTCGATCTCACGCGGCTGCCAGCCGCCCCACGCCGCCGACACCTCGACGATCATGTCGACGAAGCTGCGGACCATCCCGCGCCAGACGTCCAGGTCCGTGCTGTGGCGGCCGAGGTGGGCCATGACGCCCGTGACGTCGACCTCGGGGGCCGACAGCATCTTTCGGCCCAGCTTCATCAAGTCAGCCGCGGGGATTCCAGGCTTGTACTGCTGGGCGGCGACCCGCACCGACGTCTCGTCCTCGTAGAAGTCGGACGGATGGTCGAGACCCTCATACCGCGGGCGGAGGCGGAAACGCACCTTCGCGCGAACCCCGAGGTCCCTCGCGACCTCCCGCACCCGGTCCGCCTCTGCGGCACTGTCCAGGGTGACACGGGCTCCTGCGCGCACCGCGGCCTCGAGGATCCGACGGTCCTTGCTCGAGCCGTTCACCGAGATCAGGGCGGGGTCCCCGCCCGATTCGAGCGCCGCGTGCAGCTCGCTCGGTCCGAACGTGTCGAAGCCCGTCCCCTCCTGGGCGAGGATCCGCAGGAGGGCGAGCGTGAAGTTCGCCTTGATCGAGGGCAGGACGTGCACGGGGCCCTCCGGCCACCGATCCGAGAACGCGCGCTGGAATCGCCGCACGTTCCGACGCAGCTGGTCTTCCGAGACCGCGTAGCAGGGCGTCCCGAACCGCTTCGCCAGCTCGGCGGCGTCGCATTCCTCGATGAAGAGCCGTCCCTCCCGGACGGACAGGCAATCGTCCAAACGTCGCACCGCGCCCATGTTCCTGTTCCGCCTCCCCCGCGATTCCGGAGCGAGGAGGCGAACGGAACGACGCTATATCAAGGGAGACGCTGGCCCCCGCAAGAAGGAGCGGACGACGCACTCGGGGACCCGCTCCACGACTAAGGATTGCTCCGATGGATGGGCCTGCGCCGCCGGATTGCGGGAAAGGCTTAACCGGGACGGGCTTCACTGGGACGATCATGTCGCCGGACCCCGCGGGTCACACGGAGGTCGCCACACTCGCCGGCGGCTGCTTCTGGTGCCTGCAACCCGTCTTCAGCGAACTGAGGGGCGTCGAGAGGACCGAGGTCGGCTACGCGGGCGGCCACGTCGCGAACCCGAGCTACGAGCTCGTCTGCTCCGACACGACCGGTCACGCGGAAGCCGTGCAGATCACCTTCGACCCGAGCGTCATCTCCTACGAGGACCTCCTGCGCATCTTCTTCACGGTCCACAACCCCACGACGCTCAATCGCCAGGGGGGCGACGTCGGGATTCAGTACCGGTCCGCAGTCTTCACGCACGGTTCGGAGCAGGAGGCGGCCGTGGGACGCGTCCTCTCCGAGATTCGCTCCGAGAAGGTCTGGGACGACCCGATCGTCACGGAGGTCACCCCGTTCACCAACTTCTACCGGGCTGAAGAGTACCACCAGGACTACTACCGCAAGAACCCGTACGCCGGATACTGCCTCGCCGTGGTCGGCCCGAAGGTCCGGAAGTTCCGCAAGCACTACGCGGAACGCCTCAAGGCGTCAGCCGCCCCCAGCACCGTTAAGTAGGTGGGGGGTTTTTGCATCGACGGAGTTACCCCATGGCCGATGGCGAGTCCGGCGGGCCGGACAAGAAGCGTCAGGAACCGCCGCCGCTCGAATTCCTGAAGCCGGGGGAGGCCCAGACGCCGCCGCCGGCCGAATCGCGCCCGGCGGCCTGGGTCACGCGTCCGGAGGACTTCCAGAAGCCCACCTACCCGGCGGGTCCCGCGCCGCCGCGCCAAGCGGCACCCGGAAAGCTCGGCCTGTACGCGGGCATCCTCCTGATCCTCGCCGGGATCTTCGGCATCGCATCCCTGATGCAACTCGCCGTGGTCCCCTTGTCGCCCTCCGACTACGCGAACCTGACGAACGACAGCGCCACGTACATCACGAATCAGATTTGCGGGTTCATTGTGATCTGGGCGCAGGCCGCGGCCCTCCTCGGCGGCATCATGGCCATCCAGCGGATGAACTGGCGGCTCACCATGGTGTGTGCGATCTTCGCGACCCTCACGGGAGGATTCGTGCTCGAGGCCTCGTTCATGGGCCTGGCGGGCTTCGTCCTCGTCATCTTGGCGAAGAAGGAGTTCCGGGCCTGACGCCTCATCCCCGCACGACACGCAGTGTGTCGACGAACGCGGCGTTGTCCTCCGGCGTGTTGTAGAAGTAGGGCGACGCGCGGACGCGGTCGTGGCGGTAATCCACCAGGATGCCCCGTTCCGCGAGGGCATGGACCGCATGGGGCGGATCGTGCACCGGCACCATGATAATCCCTACGCGTGCAGCAGGATCCTCCGGGGACCGGATCTCGAAACGCGCGTCGTGGAGCCGCTCGACGAGATCGTTCACGACCTCGGTCGTCCGCGTGCGGATCGCACCGACCCCGATCTCCTCCACGAGGCCGATTCCCGCGGAGCACGCGTACACCGCGGCGTTCGCCGTCGTGCCGAGCTCGAAGCGGCGCGCGTCCTCCCAGAAGTCGAAGGTCCGCGGGTCGAACTCGAACTGTCGCCGGTTGCCGAACCAGCCCGTGATCGTCGGGCGGAGCCGCGGGATCGCCTCCCGCCTCACGTACGCGAGGGCGATGCCCGTGCCTCCCAGGAGCCATTTCAGTCCTCCGGAGATCAGGACGTCGACGCCGGATGCATGGACATCGGTCGGGAGCTGACCGGTCGCCTGGTATGCGTCGATCACCGCGAGGGCTCCGTTGCGATGTGCGGCGTTCGCGATGCGGTGGATGTCCTGGATCGCGCCGCTCGTGTAGAACACGTGGGAGGTCACGACGGCGGCGGCCCCCTCGTCCACCGCGGCCTCGTACGCCTCCGGCGGCACGGTGATCCCGTCGCGGGAGGGGATGACGACGCGTTCGACGTGCGGCTTCACGGCCCATTGATAGGCCACCGTGGGGAAGTCCAGCTCGGAGTAGACCACCTTGGGCCGCGCGGAATAGTCGAGGCAGCTCGCGACCGACGAAAGGGCGACGGAGACGCTCGGAGCGAGCGCGACCTCCTCCTTGTCCGCACCGATCAACTTCGCGAATCCCTCGCGGAGGCGGTCCAGGGCCGACATCCAGATCGAGTACCAGGCGGTCGCCCCGTGGTCCTCCCATTCGCCGAGGAACGCCTCGTGGGCCGCGCGGACCCGCCTCGAGAGGGGGCCGAGGGAGCACGTGTTCAGGTACCGCTTGGTTCGGAAGATCGGGAACTCATCTCTCCAGGCGGTCCAATCCATGGGACCCGGAGGGAGGACGCGCGGAAAAGGGTTGCCGGTTCCACCGCGCGCCCGATTCCGGTCGCGGCACCGCGAGTCGCGCCCAGGACGTTTTACAGGCGCAGCATGTCCCCTTCCAGGAGGATCGCTTCATTCAGGGTCGCCCAAAATCAGATGCCTTAACATTTGCAGAATGCACAAGTGGGCTCGACAACGAAGGCGAGAGGAAAAGAGGAAGGAGGGAGGCGACACAGAGCCGCCTCCGTGGTGTCTCAAGGCTGCGGCGGCGCGGGAGGCTGGGTCGGAGGCTCGACCGGCGGCTCCTGCTTCTTGCGGCCGCGCACGATCATCGCGTAGGCCACGAGGACGAGCACGACGACGAGCACGATGCCGACGATGACCGCGCCGAAGTTCGCGGGGGACGTCGTCCCCGGAGGCGCGGGAGTCGACTGGAAGGTCAGCTCCGCCGAAGCGTCTGCACTGACCGTCGGATCATGCACGATCGTGGCCCCGCCCTGGTAGTTCAGGCCCACCAGGAGCACGAAACCGTAGTAGGGGCCCGCGGGACCGAGGTAGAAGAAGCCCCATCCGCCCTCGACCTGCCCGAGGACCGTGCTGTTCAAACCGTCCACGGTGGCGTTTGACGTCCAGAGGAATCGAGCGATCCGGGTCCATGCGCCCCCGAAGTCCAGGTTCGGACTCTTGAAGACGCCAGGCGCGCTGAGGCTGCCCGTCGTGTTGTCGGCCGTCTCGTTGCCGGAGGCCGTGGTGTACGTCGCCTGGCCATCGTCACCGAGCTGATGTGCGAGGAGTCTCCAGCCCTCGACGACCCCTGTCGGCGCGTAATTGACCACGATGCTGCCGACCTCCAGGAGGAGCCCCCGCTGTGGCGCGTTGTTGTTTCGGTTGTCGTAGGTCCAGCCCGAGATGAACTGGTCCCACTTGAGCGAGTAGTGGACGGTCTTGATGCTCGCGAGGACGAGGTCCTGAATCTTCACGACGGAGCTCACGACATCATGGCCCAAGACCCGCGAAACGGTCACGTTCCACTGGGGGATGCTGACGTTCGTGTCCTGCACGAGGGAGGCGTTCAGATGGAACGTGTAGTTGACGATGGGCGGGGTCCCGGGCAGCTTCTTCCGGTTCGTGATGTTGTAGTACGCCAGGTTTGTCGCGTTGAGGCTGAAGGTCCAGGTGCGGGAGGTCGGGCCGTTCGCGGGCGTGACCGGGCTGGCGACCCAGTTCGTGCTCAGGTTGACGAACTTGTACCCGACGTCTCCCGTGAACGCATAGTTGGACCACGTCCCCGTCGTCGCGTTGTAGGTACGGGTGTAGTTCGCAACCCCGTCGTTCGTGTTGTCTCGGTACTCCGTGATGTTCTGCAGCTGGGCCGCGTAGATGGTGTAGACCTTCACGGGCTGGTTCGCGGCGATTAGGGTCCCGTTCGAGCCGTAGTAGACCTGGCCGACGCCGAGGTAGCGAGACTTGATCGCGACCACGTAGATGTTGTTCGCGTGGGTCGCGTTGCCCCAGACGACGCCGAAGGCCGCGTCGGACCCGAACTCGATGAACCGGTAGTCCCCGCCGCCGAAGGCGGTCGTGGAACCCGAGCTCTCCGTCAAGCTCCCGTTGAGGTACGTCGTCGCCGCTCGGGCCGGGGGCGCCATCGCGAGGAGCGCGAAGGTGCTCACGGCCAGCAGGGCAACGACGAGGAGGGTTAGTGCACGCATATCGTTTACTCCAGTGAGCCCGTGCCGCGGGATTCTCGATACTTGAACCCTTCGACGCGATTGTCAGTCCCGATTTCGTCCCAGGGAGACGGCGGACTCCCTGAGGCTCGGCACGGGCAAAGGCTTTGGGGAACGGGGGCGTTCGGCGCGGAGATGCAGCAACGCGCGCTGGGCCGGACCGGTCTAAAGGTGTCCGAAATCGGGTTCGGGGCGTGGGCGATCGGCGGGAATGCGCACGGGAACTCGTACGGCCCGACGGAGGATGCGATCTCCGTGGCGGCGGTGCGACGCGCGGCGGACCTCGGTTGCACCTTCTTCGACACTGCAGATGTCTACGGCTGGGGACACAGCGAGAAGATCCTCGGCGAGGCACTCGAAGGACGCCGGGAGGATGTGATCCTGGCCACGAAAGTGGGCGGCGACTTCTACCATGGCGGCGTGCGCCTGAACTTCGATCCCGCTTACATTGCCTTCGCCCTCGATCGCTCCCTGAGGCGGCTCAGGACGGACCACGTCGACTTGTACCAGCTCCACAACCCGCCGGCCGAGATGATGGGCGACCCGGCCACGTACGAGGCCCTGGAAAACCTGAAGGCGGAGCACAAGATCGACCACTACGGGGTCTCGATCCACGAGCCCGCGGAAGGGTTCCTCTGTCTCGAAGCCGGGAAACCCGAAACCCTTCAGATCCCGTTCAACCTCTTCAGGCAAGAGTGGATCGACGAGCTCTTCGCGCAGGCACGGGAGGCGCATGTCGGCCTCATCGCGAGGGAACCCCTCGGGAACGGATTCCTCGCGGGCAAAATCCCACCGAGCGCGCGGTTCCCTGCGGGCGACATCCGGTCCTACTGGCCGCCCGGCATGGTGGCGGGAAGGGTCGCAGTGGCCGAACGCCTGTCGTTCCTCGCGAAGGAGGGTCGCACCCCGGCGCAGGCCGCCCTCCGCTTCGTGCTGGCCTTCCCGGAGGTGTCCGTCGCGATTCCCGGCGCGAAGACCGTCGCGCAGACCGAGGAGAACCTGGGCGCCTCGGACGTCCCGTCGCTGTCCCCCGCGGACGTCGACGAGGCGCGCCACCTCTACGCCCGCGACTTCGGCCTGTAGCGCGATCCCTGAAACCTTTTAGGCCGACCGCCGACTACACACGCCTGGAGCGACCTGGCCGATGTGGACCCGCGACGACCTGGTGGCGACCCTGAGGAGTCTGGGCCTCCTGCGGGATTCCCAGATCGAGAAGGCCTTCCGTTCCGTGCCCCAGGAGCCGTTCCTTCCGCCGGGCTTGGCCTCGCTGGCCTATGCGGACATGCCCCTCCCGGTCCTCGACAAGGCGGGCGGCCGGACGATGCCCTCGGCCCGATGCCTGTCTGCGGCCCTGGGTCTGCTCGAGCTGGGGCCGGATCTCCGCGTGCTCCTCGCGGGCGCGCGAGGCGGGTTCCCCGCGGCGCTTCTGGCATCCATCGCATCTCCCGCCAACGTCACGGTCGCGGAGCCTGACGACGCCTTGCGGCAAATCACCTCGGCGCGTCTGCTCGAGGCGGGGCTCGGCAGCATCCGCGTGGTGGCCCAGCCTCTCTCCGAGACCTACGACCGGATCTTGGTGACGGACCCCCATGGACCGCCGATCACGGAACTCACGCCGCTGCTCGCCGACCCCGGGACCCTGATCGCCCGCGGTCGCGGGCTGCACGACCTCGCGTTCGTCAAGGTCGTCCGCCGCAGCGGGGAGACGCTCCAGATGACGTTCAACGAGGCGCCCGCCCGGATCGCGGCGGGTCCGCGAGAGTCGGTGCGGATGGGGGCCGTCGACTTCGGTCGCCTGTTCGCCGTCGAAGATCTCCTCGCCCACGCATGGGAAGGACGCATCACGGGCCACTACGACCAGCACTTCCGCGACGTGGCCGACGAGACGTTCTCGGGCGGACCGCTCGACGAGACCCAGGTGTCCGCGCCGGCGAGCCTGACGAGGTGGGCGGCCCGCCAGGCGTTCCAGGCCGCGTATATCCTCCAGAGCGCGGGCGACCTGGATCGCGCTGCGGACGCGTACGAGCGTTCCCTCCGCCTCTTCCCGAGCGCCGAGGCGCACACGTTCCTCGGATGGACGTATAGCTACATGGGGCGGTACGATGAGGCGATCGCGGAGTGCCGCCGCGCGATCGAGCTCGACGTCTCGTTCGGCAACCCCTACAACGACATCGGGGCGTACCTCATCGAGCTCGGACGGCTCGACGAGGCGATCCCGTGGCTGGAGAAGGCCATCATCGCCTCCCGGTACTGCTGCTACTTCTATGCGCACACGAACCTCGCGAGGGTCTACCTCCACAAACGCATGCCCGAGAAGGCGCGGAAGAGCCTACTCGCCGCCCTGCGCGTGAACCCGGATTACGCACCCGCGCAGGAACTCCTCCGGCATCTGGACAGTGGCGCAGCCTACTTCGCCTGACCGGCGAGCGCCGACCGGAGAATCTCGAAGTCCTCGTCGGAGAGCGTGGTCTCCGGGCCGCGGGAGACGATGACCGTCTCCGTCCGGTCCACGAGCCGCAGGAGCACCGAGTCTTCGAGCATGCCCGCGGGACCTGCCGCGGCGGGCGCAACTCGGTGGTCGGTTCCCAGAATCGCGGCACGGTCGAGGTTGCGGCGGATCTCATACCCCTGGAACTCCTTCACGTTCCAGGCGCCGTGGACCTCGAGATGTGCACGGAATTCCAGCACTCGGCGGTCCGTGACGACCAGAGTCCCGCCCTGGATGGCGAGGAAGACGAGCGGGCGTTCCTCGGGATCGAGGTAGGCGGCGAACAGTCCGAGCCGGTAGGGGTCGCGCTTCGATCGCTTCGAGAGGCCGAGGAAGGCGGCCCCCTCGAACGCGTCCGCGCCCCGCATCGCCCGCCCGAGCCGGTCGGACCGGATGAAGGTTCGCTCCCGGTACCCTTATCGGCCGGGAGGAATTGCGGGGAGCCATGGCTTCCTACGCGGTCGCCGAGCAGAAGACGCGAGCCGCGATCTCGGAGCTGCACGAGTATCTCTGGGGCGGAGCGAGGCCGAAGGAGGAGGAGCTCCTCGCCCGGCTCCTGCGCGGGGCCCGCGCCCTCGACCGGCACCTCGGGACTCGCGGCGCAGTCCAACGCTCCGTGCGTCCGATGACCCGGCACTTCCGGAAGGGGACCCACGGGGCGGACCTGTTCACGTTCCTCCAAGCGGTCTCCCAGCTCTCGTTCGCCGCGGACCGGGTCCGGCGGAAGCCGAGGGACGCCGCGAAGGCCTCGAGCGAGCTCGCGGTCTCCCTGTGTGTCCACCTGGCCTCGACGGCCAATCGTGCGAACCTCATGGAGAGCTTCGAGACGGGACAAACCGACTTTGCTGAATTCACGTCGAAGCTCGCCGATGCCCTCGAGCAGCGCGGGGTCCTCCGCGCGGGCGAGTTCCGGCGCGCCACGAATCAGGCGTTCGACCTGAACGCGCTCTGGGACCGGCGGGCGTCCACGGACGCGAAGCGGATCATGGCGACCGCGAGTGTGTCGTCGGCCGGCCTTGCCTGCGTCCTCTTCGTGGACGCGCTCCGTAGCCTCGGCCGATACCGGGAGACGCCGTACGCGCGGCTCGTTCCCGTCGTCGCGCGGATCCTTCGTGGCCTTGGAAGCCACCCTTAAATCGAAGGCACCCTTGTCTCCCCGTGGTGTCCGCGCCGGAAGACGTGATTGCAGAGGCCCAGGCGGCCCTCGAAGCGAGCCACCCCGACGAGGCGCGCGCCCTCGTGGATCGTGCCTACCGCGAGCATCCGGAGGACGCCCGGGTGCGGGAGTTGTACATGGCCCTCCACCTCGCCCGGGCGATCCGCCTGTCCGCCCATGCGCGGGAGATGCGCCGCGAGGACATCGCGCGCCGCGAAATCCCGGTCGACACCGATTTCGAAGATTCGCCCGAGGTCTCGAACGCCTTCGACGAGGCAACGCGGGCGATCGAAGAGGTGCTCGCCGTGGACCCCCGGAATGAGAAGGCGCTCATGATGAAGGCGTCCCTCGTGTTCCGTCGCGACCGCGCGAAAGGACGGCCCGAGGCCCTTGGGATCCTCCACGCCATCACGGACGCGAACCCGGCGAACCGACAGGTCCTCTACACGATCCGGAAGATCGAGGTCCCCTGCAAGCGATGCAGCGACTCAGGGTTTTGCCTGCGCTGCCGGGGCCGCGGCTCCCGGAGGATCCTCGGGATGCAGACGACGTGCGAAGCCTGCCACGGGCAGGGGATCTGTCTGCTGTGCGGCATCCTATGAAGGATCCTGCTTCTCGCCCAGTTCTCCGAGTTCCTGCGCATTCGAGTCGGCGCCTTCGATCCACTCGACGCGGTCCGCGCGTCCGATCTCCCCGCACTCGAGGCATTCCCAGCCGAGGCCGTAGTCCTCGAACATGACGAGGCCGCGGGACTCCTTCGCGCACTTCGTGCAGGGTCCAATTACGTAGCCGCTCACCCGGTACGCGCGGATCACGACCTCCCCCATGGCGGCTCCTCCGGACCGTCACTCCTTCTTGGATTCGGTCTTGGTCCCGGAGGACGAGTCCTTCCCGTCGGGGGAGCTGTACCAGTCGGGGACACCCTGCTCCCCGCCGAGGTCGCAGTTGGGGCAGAGGTAATCGAGGATCGGGTAGTTCCCGTGCGCGTGCTGAACGAAGTAGACCTTCTCGGCGCCGCACTTGGGGCACTTCTCGGGCACGCCGCCGACGTTCTTGCGGCTGAACATCGCGGTTCCGAGCGTGCGGGCGGGACATAAAGTTGACGAAATCCGACCCGCGAAAAGGTCTATCCCCGGGTGGCTGCATTGCGGCCGGCGTGTTCCTTCGCTTCAGCCGTTACCGGTTCAAGGAGGGCAACGAGACGGAGGGGTTCGAACTCCTGAAGGCCCAGTCGGCATCGCTCCGCGCCGCAGACGGATGTACCGAGGCCTGGCTCGCCCAAGGCCAACACCCCTCGACCGAGTTCGTCCTGATCGGCCTTTTCGAGGATGAGACAAGCCTTCGGACCTATGAGGGGCGACTCCGTTCGGATCCGGCCCGCGGTGGTGATTTCTTCTCGCTCCTTCGGCTGACGACGCAGCCGCCCGAGGTCACTCAGTACGAAGTCCGCTGACACGGCCAGTAGACCGGAGCGGCCGAAGGCCTCGTCGAGGCGCCCTTCACCACATTCGCACACCTCCCTGGGTCAGCCTAAACCACAGCATTTCGTTGCCCAAGTCAGACGGGAAGCGCGTCGGAGCGCACACCCTCTCGCTGGTCGTTCACCATGGGAAAGCGTTGGTCCGCCGAGGAACTCGACTATCTCCGTCGGAATTACAGAAGAGTGCCAACCGCGCTCATTTCCCTGCGTCTCGGTAGGTCGGTATGCTCCGTTCACGCAATCTCCCACAAAATCGGTGCGACCCGCCCCACGTTCAAGGCCTCCGCGAGGGCATGGCTACCTGAGGAAGACGGAATCCTCTTGGAGCTGTACGGATCCATTCGATCAAAGGAGCTAGCGAAGGAACTAGGGCGGACCACCGGGTCCGTCCGGCACCGCGCCGAGGAACTGGGCCTCTTTTCGAAACGATGGTCTCCGGAATTCAGGAGGAGGCAATCGCTCCCAAGAACGGGAAGGGAGTTCACAGGCCTTACTGACCCCACGATACTCGGATACGTCGCTGGCATCATCGACGGGGAAGGATCGATTCTTGCCCCTCCGTGAGTCACGGTGAGCGTGACCACGACGACGAAGTCGCTGGCGGTCGCGCTTCAGGAAATGGTCGGCGGCACCGTGGCCGGTCCATACCTTTATGGGGAGCACAAACGATTCGGCGACCGAGTCTGCCGCGTGAAGCCGCAGTACCATTGGAACTTCGACTCCCAATTTCAGGTGTATCTCTTCCTGAGGCGTCTGCGGCCTCACTTGGTGGTCAAAGTCAGTGAGGCAGACCGGGGCATACGCTACTTCGAACGTAAGCTGAAGTGGAGGATCGGATGAAACCTACCATGCCTGTCGTGATCAAGATCGGCGAGACCCGAGCAGATCCGGAAGGCATCCGGCAGATGCTGAAAACGCTCGGCGTTTCGAAGGAGGGGGTCGAAAGGTTCGGCAAGCTGCCTCCGAACGGCGAGACCCTGATGGAACTTGCTGGGCGGATGTGTTACCAATCCTTCGAGGTTGGCCTGAATCCGAATGTGACCCGAATTCGCCGAGACTCACGCGAGTACTTTGAAAACCTCTTGCGGAAAGGGGACGGGAGCGTCACGGAACACGCCGCGGTCAGCTTCGCGATACTCAACATCTCGCGAGTTGCGACACACGAACTTGTGAGACATCGGGTTGGCGTGGGAATCAGCCAGGAATCACTTCGCTACGTTCGAATCCGCGAGCTGAGGTTTTGGCTGCCCGACGAGCTAACGGATGAACAAAAACTCTTGATGAAGAAGTCAGTCGAAGCCTCGGAAAAGCAATACCAAGAGTTGGACCAGACCATTCCTTGGGACACCTTGCCGATGGACAAGAAGAAGCGCCTGACTTCGGCGATGCGCAGAATCCTGCCAGACGGACTGGCCACCAATATCATCTGGACCGCGAATCATCGAACCCTGCGATGGGTCATAGAAATGCGGACCGATGCTGCGGCGGAGGTCGAAATACGTATGGTCTTTGACCAGGTGGCCCAGATCTGTAAGCGGGACTACCCTTACATCTATCAGGACTTCGTCCGCACAGAACTGCCCGACGGCACCGGGTCCTGGAAGCCTACCCTCAGGAGCAAGGTCTAGGCGCTCACAGCCACCGGTACAGGACCTTGATGAACTCGGCCTGGTCCGCCTTCCGCACGCCTTTCAGGACCGTCTCGAGCAGGTGTTTGCGCTGGGCATCGGCGGACTCGTATCCGGCGCTGATCGCGTCGTAGCCGCTCAGCTTCTCGAGGGACGTCTTCTCCACGAGGATGGCTTGGCCCTCTCCGACGACCTCTTCGCCGAAGCGGATCACGAGGCGGTTCCCCGGCACCAGGTTCATCTCTTCGCGCTCGCGGGTCGTGAGATACGTCTGGTACACGTACTGCTGGCGCAGCTTGGCTTCCGCCCCCGGGTAGCGGATGACCAAGGTCTTCGGGGGCATCGCGTTCGGCGGAATCATGGCGCTCCACCGCGGCGATGGGTCCGGTGGCAATGAACCTTGCGCCGCTACAGGGCGGCGAGGACCTCGTCCGTGTGGCCGTTCACCTTGACCTTGGGCCAGACCTTGGCGACCTTCCCTTGCTCGTCGATGAGGAAGGTCGTCCGTTCGATCCCCGTGAACTCGCGGCCGTACAGCTTCTTCTTCTTCCAGACGCCGTACGCCTCGGTCACCGTCCCCGCATCGTCGCTCAGCAGGGGGAAGTTCAGCTGGTACTTGTCACGGAACTTCCCGTGGCTCGCATGGTCGTCTCGGCTCACGCCTAGGACGACCGCCCCTTTCGTCGTCACGCGCGCCAAGTTGTCCCGGAAGCTGCACGCCTCAGTTGTGCAGCCCGGGGTGTCATCCTTCGGATAGAAGTACAGGACGACCTTCTTGCCCCGGAAATCCTTGAGCGAAAGGGTGCGTCCGTCATCCGCGAGCAACTTGAAATCCGGCGCCTTGTCCCCGACCGATACCGTTGCGATCACCGAAGACTCGAAGCGTCCGAACGATTTAATGTCACGGCTTTCGCGCGGGCCTCGAAAAAGACATAGCCCGCGGATGCTCTCAACCGCGAGAATATCGGATAAGATATCTGGTCCGCGCAACTTAAATAGGGTGTCCCGGGTTCGTCGGCCGAACTCGCCGACGGGAGTGACGACGAGGTAGGTTCATGGCCAAGTCCAAGAAATCGACGGCTCGGCCGCCTTCGAGGCCCAGGCCGGCGCGCCCTGCGCCGAACTTCCGGCCCACCTACGAGCACCCCCGCACCCAGAAGCCCTCCACGCCCAGCCAGGCAGCGCTCGCCGCGCAGCAAGGTCTCCTGCAGCTCACCTTCGGCCGTCATGCCCACGGCTACGGCATCGTGGCGGCGGTCGCCTTCCTCGTAAACGCCCTCCTGCTCGTGGCGATGATCCTCAGCCCGACCTTCCCTACCCTCCCCGGAGGCTATCCCGAGTTCACCCTCTGGCTCATCCCTGCGGCAGCCGGCGCCTTCGCGTCCGTGGACGCCGTCCGGCTCAAGCGGGAGCCGTACCGCCGCCAGTACCTGTCACGGCACTTCATCACGAGCACCCTCGGCATGGTCCTGTTCTTCATCGTCGCGGCGTTCATCTTCCTGGTCAACTGGCGGATCGTGCCCGCGTCGATCCTCCCGTGGGTCTACCCGCTGTCCGTCCTGGGCGTCCCGCTGACGATCATCTCGATGGCGATGACCTGGGAAGGCGTCGGAATGCGAAAAGCCGGCAGCATCGTCCTGGCCCTGGTCCTCCCGTTCTCCATCCTGCTTCTCGTCCTCGGCAACGTGCCCATCGCCCCCACCCCCGGCTCGACCGCGTCCCTGGGGCAGATCCTCCCCATCGTCGTCTTCTTCGCCGGCGCCCTGACGACCGAGTTCTCCGGCGCCCTGCTCCACATCATCGCCTCGTCGACGAGCGTGTACCAGCGAGAGATCCTGAAGGCGGACAACACGAAGGTCGCTCTGCTGCAGCAGGAACTCCAGAAGAAGCGGGAGGCGCTCGACTACCGCGAGCGGTCCATCCGCGGACGGGAGGCGCACACGGAGGCGCTCCAGCAGGAACTGGACGAGCAGGCGTCCGAGGTGAAGACGAAACTGGCCGACGTGACCCAGCGCGAGGTCGCGAGCGAGAAGGCCTCGAAAGACCTGCGCGAGCTGGATCGGAAGGTGGCCTCGGCCCGTGCGGAGATCGAGGCGAAGGTCGAGGAGCTCCGCCTGCGCGAGTCCGACGTCGCGGGCGCGAAGCAAGAGACGGAGAAGCTGAAGGCAGAGGTCACGGCCCGCGAGGCGACCTTCTCATCTCGAGAGCAGGAGATCAAACGCAAGGAAATCGAGGTCTCCTCGCAGTCGCGGACGCTCGACCAGAAGGCGAGGGCCGCGGAGGACCGCGATTCGCGCCTCCAAGAGTCCGAGAAAGCCCTCGACTCGAAGCGCACGGCCCTGCTGAAGCAGGCCAAGGACCTCGAGCTCAAGGAGTCCGAGCTCAAGCTCAAGTCCGAGCAGCTCGAGGCGACGCACAGCACGACGGAGACCACCCGGATCCGCGAGCTCAAGGACTGGGAGTCCAAGATCCTGGCGAAGGAGAAGGAGATCGGCGCCAAGGACGTCGAACTCCGGAGCCTCGAGAATCAGCTGCGGGAGCGCTACGAGAACGCCACACGCATCGAGAAGCAGTTCCAGGCCCAGCGCAAGATCTCGGAGGATCGCGAGCGCGAACTCGTGTCCCGGGAGAAGTCCATCTCCGACAAGGAGTCGGACCTGAAGGAGCGCAGCTCCGAGGTTGAGCGCATGGCCGCCTCGATTCAGGAGGCCCAGGGAGAGCTCCAGGAGAAGACGAAGAAGTACGCGGAGCTGTTCAAGGAGACCAAACTGAAGGAGGCCGCCGCGGGCTCGAGCCAAGACGAGATGCGCCAGAAGAGCGAGGCGCTCGAGGGGCGCGAGAGGAAGCTTGCGGAGATGCAGACGAACCTCCAGGCAGAGATCAAGCGCCTCAACGAGGAAAACCGCCGGCACCTCGAGAAGGCCAAGGAGATGGAGGAGAAGGAGTCCGAGCTGAGCCTGAAGGAAATGGAGCTCGAGAACCGCACGAAAGAGGCGCGGGCGGCCGCCGCGACGCCGGGCATGCGGGACATGGACCGCGAAGGTCAACTCGAGGAATGGGAGCGGAGGCTTCGCGAGCGCGAAGAGGAGTTCAAGCGCCGCATGTACCAGAAGGACAAAGAGTTCGAGATGCGGGAAGGGGCCCTCAAGGCCCATCTGACCGCACCGACCACGGAGGCGGAGGCCGAGGCTGCCGTCAGCGTGGAGAAGAAGGCCGAGAAGGTGAAGACGGGCACCCCGCGCCTCGACGACCTGCTGTACGGAGGCATCCCGTTCAACTCAAACCTTCTCGTGATCGGGCCCGCGTTCGTGGGCAAGGAGGTCGCGATCCTGAACTTCATCGCGGAGGGGCTCAAGAAGAGCGTCCCCGCCATCATCGTCACGACGACGAAGCTGCCGATCGACGTCGCGAAGGACATGGCCCCGATCCTGCCCACCTTCGTCGAGTACGATCAGCTCGGGCTCGTGCGCTGGATCGACTGCACCGCGCCCGCGGCGAACGGCAAGACGGTCAAGGAGAAGAACATCTGGCGCGTGAACGGACCGACCGACTTCGACTCGATCTTCTCGATCATCAGCCAGCTCGACGAGGAGTTCAAGGGGAAATATCCGTACTTCCGCTTGGCGTTCATGACCCTGAGCTCGAGCCTGACCCAGACGGACGAGCGGGACGCCCTCAACTTCTTCCAGCGCCTCGTGAACCGCCTGCGGCAGACCAAGGTCGTGAGCCTGTTCGCCCTGGAGCGGGGCATGCACACGGACCAAACGATCGAGGCCCTCGAGCACACGGTCGACGGCGCGATCCACTTCCGCCAGGAGAAGCAGAAGACCCAGATGCACGTCGCGGGCCTGAGCGAGGTCCAGACGCGCGACTGGGTTCCCTACAAGTTCACGAACAAGGCCATCATCATCGGCTCCTTCCAGCTCGAGCGCATCCGATAGCTTCACGTCTGACGACCGCATAGAGCCGCGAGGAAGCGATGGCCGATCCCTCCATCTCCCTCCTGATCGGAGGCACGATCCTCCTGGTCGGGTTCGGCGCCTACCTCGTCTTCCAGCGGTATCACATCCCGGACTTCCTCGTGCTCATCGTGCTGGGCGCGGTCCTCTACGAAGTCCCGGTCGCACCCTTCGGACCGGACCTCCTGAGCTCCCTCAAGCTGGTCCTGCCCCTCTTCCTCCAGCTGACGATCGCCTTCATCCTGTTCGAGGGCGGGCTCTCGCTGAAGATCCGTCAGGTGGGGCGGGCGATCGGGCCTCTGATGGTGCACGTCGTCGGGGCGTTCCTGCTGACGTTCTTCCTGATCTGGCTGTTCGCCACCCGCGTGCTCGGGCTGTCGGAGGTGGCGTCCCTCATCCTCGCGGTCGCGATGGCGAACCCGAGCGCCTCGATCGCCCTGAGCTTCGCGCCGCGTATGCGGCTCAGCGAGCGTGCGGAGGCGGGCGTCATCCTCGAGGGCGTGATCACGAACGTCTTCGCGGTCATGGGCATCCTCTTCATCCTGGAGTGGGCCGGCGCAGGTTCCCAGGTCAGCCTCCTCGCGTACGGCCTGCAGACGGCCCTTGCGGCCGTGGTCGCCGTCGGCGTCGCCTTGGGCTGGCGCGCCGTCAGCCGGAGACTCCGCGGTAAGGAGTTCCTGTTCATCGCGAGCCTTGCCGTCGCGGTCATCGTGTATGCGATCGCGCAGCTGTTCCTGTTCCAAAACGGCGCAGTGGCCGTGTTCCTCTTCGGGCTGGTCCTCGGCTACCACCGCCCTGCGACGATCTCGGAACACATCGACGAGTTCGTCGGTGAGTTCACGCGTCCCGTGGAGCACCTGAGGAGCTTTCAGTCCGAGGTCACCTTCGCCCTGCGGACGTTCTTCTTCCTCTACCTCGGGCTCCTACTCCTCTCCGAGTGGGGAGGGGTCTCGACGATTGGATTCGGCGCCCTGCTCACGGTGGCGTTCGTCGTGGGCCGCGCACCGACGTCGCTCGGGATCGGCGCGGCCCTGCACTTTCCGAAACGGGAGAGGCGAGCGCTTCTGGCCTCCATGGGCCGCGGACTGACGGATGTCATCCTCATCCTGCTCGCGACCCAGACGGCGGTCATCCCCGAGGCGGAGGCGAGCGTGATGCTCTCCCTCCTGCCGACCGCGGTGCTCTTCTCCGCGTTCGTGTGCGCGGGGCTGCTCGTGTGGGCCGGGCGGGCGCCCGTCAGCTCGGACGTCCCCGCCGCTGGACCGACTCGAGTCCCGCGGGGCGCAGCCCCTGGCCCGAACGGTTCGGGAAACCTCCGTGTCGACCGCCCGCCTCCGGCAGGACCGCAGGCGGCCCACCAGGCTACTCGCTCGTCGCCGGAACTGGCTTCTCGAAAAGCACGGCCTCCTGGCCCCATTCCATGAAGTCGTAGCCCGCGCGGCGCGCGGATGCGAGGATCGCGGCATCGTGGGGAAGGAAGGACTCCACCCGTTCTGCGCCACGGGCACGTCCGATCGCGGGAGCCGCCCGAAGAATCTCGGCCGCGTCCCCGAACAGCAATTGGACCTGCAGGTCCTTTCCCCCGGCCTCCTCGAAATCCCCCGAGAGGGCGACCCCGTTGCCTCCGAAGCGCCACATCGCGCCCCGGCGGGCGAGGAGCGCCGTGTTCACTTGACTCAGGGGGAGGAAGTAGAAGTCGTGGAAGACGTAGCCCGCGGTTCGGCGCAGGAGCGGGGACTCCTTGGTCGCGGTCCAGGCCTCGGCCGGATCGAGCGGCTCGAGAGGCATTTCCTGCGCCGGATGGGCCGCGGAGATGCGCATCCGAGTGAAGCGTGCACGCTCTTCGAATCCGTATCTCGCGGACGCCGCAACGCTCGCCGTATTGCTCGCAGCTGCCCACAGCCGGAGGCAGCTGCGTCCCCGGGCACGGGCGAGCTCTTCGCACGCGCGGTTCAGCGCGGCCGCCACGCCTCGACGCCGGTGTTCCGGGTGGGTCCGGGCCGCATGGAGCCATACGGCCCCGTCCGGTGTGTCGTCGTAGACCATCATCCCCACGATCCGTCCCCCGTCGACGGCGACGAAGGTCACGGACTTGCGGATGAAAGGCTCCAAGAAACCGAGGACGTAATCGTCGGCCCCCACGGAGAGGGTACAGAGTTCCCGAAGCCCCGGGACGTCCTCCATCGTGGCCCGCCGTGTCGCCCACATGTCCAGTTCCGGGCGACTGCGGCGCAGGTATGAAAGCGCTTGCCTTCAGGCGCCCGACGGCTTCTCCGTGGCGGCTCGGTTCCGCCCGAGTCGCTGGGCGACGGCCACCCCGCCGATGACCATCGCGCCCCCGAGGATCATCGCCTCGGTCACGGACTCTCCCAGCAGGAGGATCCCCCCGACGACCGCGGTGAGCGTGCTGAGGTAAAGCCAGGCGCCGGCCGCCGCCGCGGGCATCCGCTCGACGGCCCGGAACCAGAGGCTGTAGCCGATGAACGTCGGGCAGACGGAGAGGAAGAGCACCGGGAGGAGTCCGGACCACGTCAGGTTGAGGAGGTCGCCGACGAAAGTGGGCCAGACCGCAATCACGATGGGCAGGGTCAGTAGGGTCCCGAGCATGATCGTGTACGCCACGAAGACGAACGGGCGGTAGCGGGCGAGGTAGTTCTTCCCGAGCACCAGGTAGAACGCCGTGAAGACGACCGAGGGGACCACCTCGAGCGCTCCCGTCGAGAAGGCGAAGCGGAGCTGGCTCGTCGAGCTCGCGAAGAGAATCATGACCGCGAGCCCGCCGAAGGCGATCACGATCCCGAGGCCCCGGATGGCCGTGAGCTTCTCCCGGAGGACGGGGACCGCCAGGAGGGCGATGAATGCCGGGTCCGAGGCGATGATGAGCGCCGCAGTCCCCGCGGTGACGTCCGCGTTCGATTCCCCGAGGTTCAGGAAAAGGTGGTAGCCGGTGAACCCGACGAATCCCAGGGCGAGGAGGGGAAGCCAGTCCTCACGCCGCGGGAGGACTCGCTCGCCCTTACGGACCGCGAGGTAGCCCAGGAAGAGGACGTCCGCGAAGACGAAGCGCAGGAACGTGAGGGTGACCCAGGACATGTGCTCGTCGGCGGCCTTGATCGCGACGAACGCGAGGCCCCAGAACAGGACGAGGACAACCATGGACGCCTGGAGGAGCCACCGGGGCTCCGGTTTCCCGCCCGCGTCCACGGCGGTCGAATGGAGGCGTGCGATAAAAGGCTAGGCCCGGCATTCGACCGATGGTCGCAGAAGCTGCCAGACGCCGTCCCATGAAACGCGTTCGCCCACCCATATGCAGACGCAGGAGACGTCCCGAGATTGCCGACACGCCGAGGGGAACGGCGGGCCGCTCAGAACAGGTACACCGGCGGCGTCTCGACGTTCGCATCCTTGAAAGGGTTCTCAACGGGCGGCGTCGCGTTCCCCGCAAGCCGCTTCGCGAGCTCCTTCTGCCCGCGCTCCAGGAGATCGGGGCTGTAGGAGTACTGGATCCGAACGTAGTTCGTCGAGCCCACGGCGGTCTTGCGGTTCAGGAACCGGGAGAAGTCCTTCCAGCCCGCGGGCTGCCGCGAGAACACGTTCGCCATCTCCACGGCGAAGCGCCCGCCGACGAAGAAGGCCTTCCACTCGTCCACGTTGCGCGGATCGAGCCGGCCGTCCACGACCGCGGCGACGCCTTCCCCGTAGGTGGGGTTGACGTACGTCCGGAACGCGTCGAGGTTCGCGAGGGCCTCCTCCAGGTTCCCGATGTCCTCGGGATGCTGCGCGATGGGCTTGGCAGGCGGGCCATACCATTTCGCCTGATAGGGTGCGTAGCGGGGGGAACCGGCCTCCTGCTCCCAGGCCGCGGCGGTGCGGTCCACGAGATGGTGGAACTTCGCATGGGTGAGCAGGTAGTCCAGCACGAGGCTGTACTCGACGCGCTCGGCGATGTCGCTCACGTCGCGATCTGCGTACTTCCCGAGGTCCCGCCACAGGATCCGGTGGTACTCTTCCTGGAGCGCCTTGACGCCACGGCCCCGGAGATAGATGCCCCAGCGGTCCGAGTCGAGCCGGAAGGAGACGTAGAACGCGACGGCCTCAGGTCCGAGCTTCAGCATCGCGGGCAAGGCCTCGGAATCCTTCGGCTCCTCGATTCGGAAGCGGGAGAGGTTCTCCGCACTCATCTCGAACGGGCGCGCGCCCTCCAGGGACGGGAGCACCCCAGAGCCCGGGACCCGGACCGCGGCGCGGTCGCAGAACTGGGGGAAGGATGCCGCGAACCGACCGAGGTCTTCCATGGCCGGCACTCAAATCCCCGCAGGACTTAAGCCTTCTCGCTCAGTAGAGGAGGCATTCCACCCTGCGGCCCTCGACCTGCTTGGGGGCAAGCTCCGCCGGGGGCCGGAAGCGGACTCGCAGCTCACCACCCTGCATGGAGACGGACTCGACGGCGCCGTGCATCGCGGGCATGGCATCCGCCAGCGCCGCGGTCAGGAGCGCCTGGGCCTGCTCCCCGGAATCCTTCACCAGCCTCCACGCCTCGAGCCCTTCCGCGGACCAGACCTCGACGGGTCCGAGGGCGGCCTCTCGCGTCGCGACGTCGGGAGCGAGCCAGCGCTGCTCCAAGAAGTCCAGCAGGTCCCGCCCCTCCCAGCCGCAGGTCGGGAGCGCGGCGGAGCACCGCGGGTGGAAGCGGCAGCCCGCGGGCGGGTAGACGGCGTCGGGCACCTCCCCCTTGGGCAGCTCCTTCCGCGCGCGCTTCGTAGGGTCGGGCACGGGGATTGCGGACAGGAGCGCTTTCGTGTACGGGTGCAGAGCCACCCAGGTCCTTGGTGACTACACCGTCTTTGATGCTCTTTTCAATAGCAGTGACAATTGCCGCTGCTGCCTTGTGCTCCCCAAGGTGGTCGAGCAGGAGCGAACCGGCCCAGATGGTGGCAACGGGGTTTGCCACGCCCATTCCCTTGTATTTCGGGGCTGAACCGTGAATGGGCTCGAACATCGAGGTCCCCTTCGGGTTGATGTTGCCACCCGGGGCCAGGCCGAGCCCTCCCTGGATCATGGCGCCGAGGTCAGTGATGATGTCGCCGAACATGTTGGGTGTCACGACCACGTCGAACCATTCGGGGTTCTTGACAAACCACATGGTGACTGCGTCCACGAAATTGAAGTCCGTCTTGACATCGGGATAGGACTTTCGCGGTCTCGGTAAAGACGTCGCGCCAGAGCCCGTACACGTCAGATAGGACATTGGCCTTGTCAACGGAGGTGAGTTTCTTCTTCCTCTGCATGGCAAGGTCGAAGGCATAGGTCTGGACCCGGCGTGAACCTTCGCGGGTGATGACCCCGATCTGGTACGCGATCTCCTCGGCATCGCTCTCGACATCGAGACCAAACTTCACGCTGTAGATATCCCGGATGACGTTGAGTTCCTTTTTCTCGTGCTTCTTGAACCGGGAGCCGATCCCGACATAGAAGTCTTCTGTGTTCTCCCGGACGACAACGAAGTCGATGTCCTTGGGGCCTTTCCCCGCCAGCGGGGTCTCGACCCCGTTGAGGAGCTTGATCGGCCGGAGGTTGACATACATGTCGAAGTGGAAGCGGAGAGCGAGCAGGATCCCCTTCTCAAGGATGCCTGGTTTCACCCGTTCGTCGCCAATGGCCCCGAAGTAGATTGCCCTGAACTTCGCGAGTTCCTTCAGTTCATCTTCGGTGACAAGTTTGCCCGAATTGATATACCGGTCGGCCCCGATATCGAAGTCCGTCCACTGGATATCGAAGTTGTAGGTCTCCGCTGCCGCTTCCAGTACTTTCTTTCCCTCGGCCACGATCTCCGGGCCGATCCCGTCCCCGCCAATTGACGCTATCTTGTACATGCTGGTATCTCCTTCACGTTCTTTGCATATTCCACGAGGCCGACCGGCATCGATGATGCCCTGCATGAATACCGGTACCGGTTCGATGGGGTATTTATTCCCGTCGGCTTCAAGGTATCCTTCCCTGATATTCAGGGTGACTTTTGACCCGTCGGCGATCTTGTCCGCATCCGGGCAGACCACGGGCAGTAAACCGACATTGATCGAGTTCCGGAAGAAGATCCGGGCAAACGACTGTGCCACGACCACCTTCACACCGGCCCCGATAAGGGCAAGCGGGGCGTGTTCGCGTGAGGAACCGCAGCCGAAGTTCCGGCCACCGACAATCACGTCGCCCTCCTTCACCTTCTTTGCGAACTCGTCCCGGGTGCCTTCAAAGGCATGCTTTGCCAGCTCGTCCGGGTTGTTGATGATGAGGAACCGTCCCGGGATGATGGCATCGGTATCGATATCATCCCCGAACTTCCAGACCCGCATATTCTTTGTTGCGGGGGTATGGTCAACAACCATCTTTTTTACCTGTACCTGATCTTCTTTGCTGCCATCATCAGACCTCCCGCGGGTCGGTGATCTCGCCCGTGATCGCACTCGCGGCTGCCGTTGCCGGGGAGCAGAGGTAGACTTTGCCCTCAGTGCTTCCCTGCCGGCCCTTGAAGTTCCGGTTCGATGTCGCGAGCGAGACCTCGCCCGGGGCGATCAGGCCGAACGCCCCGCCCATGCACGGCCCGCAGCACGGCGCCTCCACCAGTGCCCCGGCCTTGACGAACTTCTCGATGAGCCCTGCCTTGAGGGTCTTTAGGTACTCGTCCCGGGATGCCGGGATGATGATGACCCGGATCTTCGGGTTGAATTTCTTCTTCCCGAGCACCTCGGCAACCTCTTCGAGATCCTCGAACCGCCCGTTCGTGCACGAGCCGATGAAGACCTGGTCCACGTGAGTGCCGGCAACCTTGCTGACCGGGACACCGGTATCCACGTTGTGGGGGATGGCTACGGTCGGCTCGAGATCAGAAACATTGTAGGAACGCTTCTCCGCAAACTTCGCGTCGGGGTCGCTGTCCAGCTCGAACGGCTTCATCTTCCGCCGCCCTTTCATGTACTCCCAGGTCACCTTATCCGGTGCAACGATGCCTGCTTTGCCGCCCATCTCGATGGCCATGTTGCAGAGCGTCATCCTGTCCGGACATGTCCATCTTCGAAATGGTCTTCCCGGTGAACTGGATCGCCTTGTAGGTTGCCCCGTCAGCCCCGATATCTGCAGCAATGGAGAGGATCAGGTCTTTTGGACCAACCCGTTTCTGGAATTTGCCCGTGACTTCTGCCCTGTATAGTCTCCGGTACCTTAAAGTAGAGGGAGCCGAATTTTAATGCAAAACCCATATCGGTAGACCCGATGCCGGTAGCAAATGCCCCGGTAGCACCGTACATACAGGTGTGCGAGTCTGCACCGACAACGATCTCGCCCGGTGCTGCCCTGCCCTTCTCCATGGTCACCTGGTGACAGACCCCTTCGTTGATGTCGTAGTTGTGGATGTCCTGCTCTGCGGCGAATTTCCGCATGTAGACATGGTTGTTTGCCGCCTCGATCGAGTCGGCCGGGATCTGGTGGTCGAAGAGCATAATGACACGCTTCGGGTCAAAGACCTTCTTCCCGCCCATCTCGTAGAACTTCTGGATGGCAAGCGGGCCGGTAATATCATGGATCATAGCCCCGTCAAGGGGTGCCATGACCACTTCGCCTGCCCGGACTTCGCTGCCACATTTCCGTGAGAATATCTTCTCTACGATTGTCGCTGTCATGCTCTGGTCGCGTGTACTATAGGTGGTGCAGGATAATCTACCTTCTTAGCGGTGCAGGTAATGTCTATATATCAGAATTTTCCCTACCCCTCTATCTTGCAGGTTCGCGGAATTCTGTGCGATCTGCCCTGTTGTTTTATGACAATACAGTGCAAACCCTGCGGTATCACTGCATTATCAGCTGAAATAATCATAAAAATCACATGACTGCGACCATTTTCGCAGTTAAAGCAATCTTTAACCCCTTTTTGGATCAAGGTTATGCGAACACCATGATGCAGAAACCCGTTCGTATTATCGCCATCCTCCTCATCCTGATGGTGGCAGCAATCGGTACCGTATCTGCGGCAACCGACAGTACCGACAATGACAAGGTCATCCACAGCACCGGTACCGGCACCGTGATCGGCACTCCCGACCGGGCGCAGGTCACATTCTCGGTCCAGACCGAGAACACCGATGTGAAACAGGCCCAGGCTGACAATGCCGTGCAGATGAACAAGGTGATCGACGCCCTCGTCAACTCCGGTATCCCCCGTGAC
>CAVYJM010000006.1:0-1127194 GCA_963768855.1 uncultured Thermoplasmata archaeon | reverse complement strand
TACCTGTCAGTGGGTCAAGTCCAGCCGCAACACGAGACGGTCGTATCGGGCGTCGCCTTCGACCCAATAGCGGGGGTCGACTCGATAGTCCCTAAAGCCTCGGGCCCGGTAGAAGCGCCGGGTCTCTGCATAGGGTTCGAAGTCGAAGCTGTCGGCAATCGTGGACACGGTAAGAACGTGGAAACCCTCCCGCCTCAGCCTCGAAGTGAGGGCCGAGAGGAGCGCGGTACCAACGCCGGCGTGCTGCAGATCCTCCGCAACCCCAATCCAGGAGAGCTCCGCCATCGTCTCGTCGACGGGGGTCCACGTCACGAAGCCCAAGAGTCGGCTCTCGCGAGCTGCAACGTACCCTTGGTGAGATTCGAGATCGCGAGCGATTTGGGCAAGGCCGATCGACCCAAACCACTTCTCGAGAGTCTGAGCGAGCGCCAAGATTGCGGAGGCGTCGCCTCGTTCGGTCTCACGCATAATGAACGGCGGCTTCGTCCTGATTACCATGACACACCTGGCGAGGCGAGGCATAACCTTTCTGGCTCGGGAATGGGGGCCGCGGGCACCTTTTCCCTCTTTTCGTTTCGCAGCGGAGGACGACCTCGAAACCGATGTTCGTCGGGACTCTGTTGCGCGTGCATGCTACCGGGAGCCGAGGACCTTCGTGATGGCCTCGACCACATCGGTCGGGCGCGCGACCGCTCCGCAATACTGGCACTTGGCGAGGGCATCCGGAGACGTCGTTCCCGTGATCGTGGAAGGACTACGACAAACGGGGCAAGTGTAGCTTGCCGAGACGCCCATGGCCCTGAGCTGCTGTAGCAAGTCGTTCACATTGACATGGACCTGGGTAATGTACTGTTGACGTCCCCGGTTTCTCAAGTCCCCCGCTTCCTTCCACATGCCCAGTTTCTCGTAGAGCACCGCGGCGTCCTCGTACCGGCCAGCTACCACGAGGTGCTCCACATGAATCCGGTTCGCCCGCCACGCGGCCTCGGGGCTGAGAATCCTTCCCAGGAACGTGTAGCCACCGCCCCACTGCGTGATCATCTGACCTCGTGATAGATGGTACTGGGCGGCGTGTTCGTAACAGGCCCACGTGCATGAGTACGCGGGCGTCTGGCGGCCTTCCTGGTCCGGGAAGCTCATGCCCACGGGTACCGCTACGCACCTTTCGCAGCCCTGGCGGCCGCACGTGGAACACGTTATGAAAGTGAGGCCGAAACGCTTGTTCCCACACGACGGGCAAACCGCCACGCAGCACCCTTCCAGCCGGGTCAGGCGCCCGGGAGGATTGAAAGGTTTCGGTCCTATTCGCGGCGCAAGTAACCTCTGGAGTATCTCGCAAGGTTCAGCCTTACAGAGCGGGCTCGACGTCCGACCAGGGCATCCTGCTTGGGGAAGGCTTTGTGGAGGCGCCTGTCGGCGTCAGGCGCGGACCCAAAGAAGGGCATCGAGGATCGCCCTGAGGCGGGGCACGTCCGGGGGTGGGGGCAACCAGTACGCGTAAACCGTGGCTGCCTTCGTCCGGGGACGGATCTCGGCCTCGGCCCGCTCGATCGCGACGCGCAGCTCCGCGATGGCCTTGTCGATCTCCACGGCGGTCTTCATGGACCGTGCTCATGGGAGACGGGTCTAATCAACCCGCCGCCGCCGGACGTAGACGGTCCAGACCCCGAACGCGCCTTTCCTACAATGCGCACTAGAAGGAGCCGCACCGTGCGTGCATTGCAGGGGTTCGCGGGACTGTGGCGGGTTCGCAAGGCTCGGTGGTCCTGACGCGCGGATCGGGACGGACATCACGCGTACGCCATCGTGAGCCCTCGGCGATCCACCAACCTGCGGAACTCCTCGTCCACAACGTGCCGTTTCCTCTCGAGGGAGGAATCCAGAAACTTAAGCGAGGTGGAGGCGCTGTGTACGGGGCCCTGCATGGGGATGCGGATGCCGGCGCGCACGTCCACCTCGGGCAGGGTGATTCCCCCGGACGTTTCCTCGAGGACCTTCCGGAGCCTCGCAAGGCTAACCTCCACAATCGCGAAGATGCCCGCCTGCTGTTTGAGGGATCTGGGAAGGTCTTTGGGGACGGAAGAAGCGAGGTGCGCACCGACCCCCGCGGCCTCAAACGGATTGACCTGATATTCCTTCAGCTCGTAGACCCCAACTCTAGGGTGGAAGATGTAGTAATCTCGGGCGAAAAGCCGAGGGTCTTGCCGCACGGCAGCCTTCCATCCGTAGGGATGCTCTTCAGCCCGTGCGATGAGTTCGCAGAGGATCTCTTCTCGGGTCTTCACGTCCACGGTTAGTTACGAGGGGGCCCAGGGATATATGTCCTTCCTCGCCCGAGCCTCGTGCCGGTCGTGGACGTGAGGACGGGGCGCACTCGCCGCATCGCACGGGCCATCACGTACGAGCGGAGACCGCCAAGTCTTCAGCCATACCCCACCCACGTCGTCCTCTTGGGCATGGCCAGAACCTCTTCGACCTTCAGCCTCTTCTCGGGGTCGGGACCCACGGCATCTTCGTAGTGGCTGGCTTTGAGTACAACCGCTGAGTCCGCGCCCTCGCCTGTTCCGGCCACGGTGATGACCCTCTTACCGACCTCGACCGCTCCGGCGTCAACAGCCATGAAGACGACCTCGATCGCCGTCCGGAACCCGTGTCCGCCTACCAGGATGAGGGTCATCCAGAACAGGTCGGCCTCCGGCCTCTTCACCCGTACCGTCTCCTTCTCCCACTAGTTGCGGAAGGTCAACGGCCGGAACGGTTCCTCGACATCGTCAACAATGGAGACTCCCAAACCATCGAGCATCTTCCGGTCTTCCTCGGCGACGAGCGGAAACCTGTATCCGGAGCGTACTTCTCCCACGACGGTGGACCCGTGACACACACGACGGGCACCTTGACTCCTGCCTCCCGCAGATTCTCGGTGACTCGGATGGCCGTTCGACCGGAAACCGACGCCACGACCACAGCGTCGATGCCGCCTTCGCGGGTCCTCTCCTGAACCGCTTGCACGACCTCCTCCGTGTTCTTCGGTCCCGGTTCCTCGAAGAAGCGCACTGACCGCGCACCCATGCTCACACCTCTTGCTGCGCCCAATCCCGGGTAGTGGCTACAAAGGACGGTACTTATGAGAGGCGAGGAGCTACGGGCGGGGGCCCCTTCACTCCAACATCCAATCTCCAACGGTGTCCTCATACGCCAATTCGAATAGCCGCTGCGCCCACGTGTCCCGGAAGGCCACATGCTGCTTCTTCAGAGCTGGGGTCAGAACGGGGTCTTCGCACCACGCCTTGGCGTCCTCCACGCGCATCTTCAAATGGTTGACATCCTTCATGGCGTACGCGATGCGGAACTCGACCTCGGCGGCCTTGAGGTGAGCCTCAGCGATCGCCAACGGATTCTTCACAATCACTTCCTTCGTCATCCTCAAGCCCATGCGCTTGACCTCCTTGATTTCCACGAGTTCGTGGACAACGAAGAACAGATTGTGAACGACTTGGTCCACGGTTGGGTTGAGGTATGCGGTGTCGGTGTGAAGCCAACGGACGAACTCCTTCGCGGAGACCCGACATGTGCGTCCGTGGTCTCGGAGAACCTTGCGTCCGCGTCGCAACGAGGCGAAGACTTCCGTATCGGTCGTCATGGACGCACTCGTAAATCCGCAGCATCCTGCGGGCACTTGAGGATTCGGTAGTTGTTGCACTGCAGCTAGTACGGGTGCAATGAACAAGCCTGGGGTCCTCAAGTCTGCCATAACACCCTGCGCCTCGAATACCGCTCTGGCCGCGTGCCTGAAACACGTCTATTTGTACACGCTCTGGCCCAGGGGGCTTGTCTCGATGCAGTTCGCCCTTCACGCCTGGCATTTGGTACCCGTGCCCATTGGAGGCCTTCGGAGAGCTACCTGGGGACGTTGTACCATTCCCGCGCGGTGATTGGACACACGAGGCGTCCAGCTCGCTTGCTAATCCTGTTCCGCCACTGAAGGGGACGGAGGTTCCATAGGTCGTTGGCACCCCCTTCGAACTCTGGGACAATGAGGTCGATTTCCCACCCGAATTGGGAATTCAGGTTCTCGAAGAAGTTCCGTCGAATCCAGGCTCCGCATTCGTCCTTGCGCCAGATTTCGGGGTCGGCTTTCTCCGTGATCCCGCCCTTCTCCCAGACCTTCCGGACCATGTCTTCGTCGAAGGCCATTCCGGCGTCGCTTCCTCTCGGTTGACGGAATCGATGTCGGCGCCCATAAGGGTTCGCCCCGAGGTGCATCGTCACGCGGGTGGCCGCTGCGGCCACTCCTCGAAGGCCGAGGACTGCGGCCTCGCGACCGTACGAGGGCAAGGTTGGCCAAGTGAGAGTCCTCGCAAATCTAGGCGTTTCATGACGAGGGCCTGCGGCTCTCGCTATCCGTCTGGCTCCCGGCTACGGGCGTGTTGCTCACCCGGCCTGCGAAGCCGCAATATTCGCACGAAATCCAAATGCGGGTCGCGAGGTAGTACCACTTTCGGGTGAGCTTGCCACATCGGGGACACCGTTCCGGATGCGACGGATTGTCGTGGACCACGTTGGCCGGTTCACTCGGTCCCGGCAAGGTCCCACCCGGTTCGGAACGAAAACATCGTAGCCTAGCTGACGCGCCGGCAGGCTTAGGCCTTTGGGATGTGCAACACAGAGATTATGAGGAGTCGACGTCGCTATGGGAAGGCTGGGGGCGGTTTGATTGCCAATCAGCAGGGACGAGTTCGACGAAGGGGCCAAGCTCAGTGATTGGGCCAAGGAAATCCACACGTTCTTGGAAACTCGGCCCGGGGAGGCGTTCACGAAGATGGAAATCTTCCATGGGCTGGGACATGAGATACCCCAGGAAGAGCGGCCGCTTGTGGAGCTTCTGGACTTCACGGCTGCGCTCGCCGTTCTCAACTCGGCGCTTGCAGAGCTCATGAAGGCACGGAAGGTCGAGCGTCGCAAGGTCGGGAAGGAAGAGTACTACGCCTGCGCAAGGCGCAAATAGCTAGGATTGGGAAGGTGCCCACCCCTCGGCGGAGCGGACGTGGGTGGGGAACGAGGACGAGACTGACGTCTCCGTACTGCAGGATCAAGAATCCCACAGGGTCTTGGGCTCAGGTTCATCTGGAGATGTCATATAACGCGGCAGTGTGCCCTCCAAGACCGTGGGGGATGTAGCGCCGGGCCCGCGGGCCGCGGAGATCCAGGAGACGCTCCCGCACAAGCACCTGTGCAAGGATTGCGACAAGTGGTACGGGCAGGAGGACGACGAGTACGGCCCGTGCATGTACAAGCATCACCGGAAGGACAAGAAGTACGTCACCTACGGATACCACGAGTGCGACGAGGTCGAGGAGCTGGAACGGCGGGTGAAGCTTTGGGAGAGCCGCGGATCCGAAGGCTCGAAGAACGGGACATCGACGCCGCCATCGCACTGACGGACCTCGAGGGCTGGGGCTACACGCGCGCGGACTTCGCGCGCCTCTTGGCCCTCTCGCCGCAGGGATGCCTCGCCGCGGAGGACGAGGGCCGCGTCGTCGGCGTGCTCACCGCGACCACCTACGAGCGCCTCGCGTTCCTGGGCGCGGTGATCGTGAGCCCGGAATGCCGGGGCACCGGCGTCGGCCGCCTCTTGATGCAGGCCGCCCTCATGCATCTGGCTGCGTCCGGGGTCGAGACGGTCCGGCTCAACGCATACCTGGACGTCGTCAAGTTCTACGAGCGACTCGGATTCCGGGGCGAGTACGAGGTCCTGCGCTGGAGGGGCACCGCGGAGCCCCAGGGGGGCGGGTCCGTGTCGACCGCGTCCCCACAGGATCTGGATTCCCTCGCGGCGTTCGATGCACCCTTCTTCGGCGCCTCCCGACGGCCGCTCCTCGACCGCCTCCTCCAGGAGAACCCGGCCAAGTTCTTCGTGGCCCGCGACGGAGGGCAGGTGGTCGGCTATCTCGTCGGGAGCCCGTTCGACGGGGCGTGCGAGATCGGCCCATGGGTCGTGGCCCCCGGCTGGCCGCAGGCGGCGCGGGACCTGTTCCACTCGCTCGTGAACGTCGTCGGGCCGCGCGAGTACTCCTTCAGCGGGCCGGACCGGAACCCGGACCTCGCGCGGTTCGTGCGAGAGGCGGGATTCTCCGTGGTGTTCCACACCTTGCGGATGTGGTGGGGGAAGAACCTCTATCCCGGGGATGCGACGGGACTCTGGGCCGCGGGCGGATTAGAGAAAGGATGAAGTAGCGAAGGGCTTTCGCCCCGGCCATGTCCGAGAAGCGAGACCTTGCGATCGTCGGGCTCCTCCTGGGCCTCATCGGCGGAGCGCTCGTCCTGGCGGGAGCCATCCCGGACCTTGGGCGGAACCTGAACCTGACGCTCGAGTTCATCCTCGCCCGCGCCGTGTACCTGATCCTCGGGGTGGCCATCCTCCTCGGGAGCGTCATGCTCTATCGGGGCCGCTACAGCACCGGAGGGGTTCTCAACCTCATCCTCGGCATCGTCGTCCTGATCGTGGGTCCGAGCCTGCTCGGCGGCGTCCTCGCCCTGATCAGCGGAGTCGTGGGACTCGTGGCGAACGAGGCAAGGCACTAGCCCGCACCGACCGGCGCGTCAGATCCGCGGCCCGATCATCTGCCAGAGGATGAGCGCTAGGATCAGGAGCGCGAACAGGTAGGAGACCTGCTTCGCGATCCGGTCGCGGTCCTCCGGTTTGATCCCCCGGCGGAGCCGCGTGAGGAGCGTGTCCATCCCGTCCTTGAAGATGTAGCCGCCGTCGAGGGGGACCGCAGGCAGGGCGTTCGTCGCGCCGAGCATCGCGTTGAGCCAGAAGAGCCAGTAGAGGGTGTTCGTGATGAGCCAGAACAGCGGCGCCGGGACGGACGCGAAGGGACCGCTCACCTGGTAGAACTGGACCTCGGGGTCCTGAATCGGAGCACGCCCCGAGAAGGGAAGGGAGATGTAGGTGAGGAGAGCACCCGGGACGCCGCCGAACTCCGCGGGGTTCGTGAGCGGGTGGTAGTAGTCCGTGCTCACGTCGAGCGCGTAGATCCCGAGCAGGGGCCGTCCCGTCGACGGGTCCTCACCGACCTTCACCAGGTACGAGGTGGTGGTTCCGCTCGCTGGGGCGAATGTGCTGACCGAGATCGTCGTGTTCGGGCGGACCAAAGCCATCGCGTTGACGAAGTCGCTGTAGGAGTTGATCGGGGTGCCATTCACGCTCGTGATGATCGTATACGGCTGGATACCCGCATTCTCGGCGCCCGAGACCGGGCCCGCGAACCCGATGATTCCCACGCCGTTGTGTGCCGGCGCCACCGCGGAGAGCATGATCATCGAGAACAAGAACCCGAAGAGGACGGCCAGGAGGATGTTCGTACCCGGGCCCGCGGCATAGAGCCGCGCCCGCTGCCTCGGAGGGAGGGCGCGCAGCTCGTCCTCGTCCGGCTCGACGAACGCGCCGATCGGCACGACGAGGAAGATCGCCCCGACAGACCGGACCTTGATGTTCACCGCCCGCGCGAGGATGCCATGGCAGAACTCGTGGAGCACGATCGCGACGGCGAGGCCGAAGATCCCGTAGCCGAGGGGGATCAGGCGGTTGATGCCGGGGAGGCCGAGGAGGAGGTCCGGGGACGGCGGGTTGGCGCGCACCGCCGCGCTCTGCACGAGGGTCGCCTCCCAGACGAGGAGGAAGGTCGTCGCGACCATCGTCACGCCGACGAGGATGATGGACAGGTCACCGAACGCGCGCCAGAAGCGTTTGGGCCTCGCGAGGCGGTCGATCAGGTTCCGCCCGCGGCCCGTCTTCCACATCACGATGGGGCCGGCGAGGGTCAGGTTGCGGGGCTCCAGGAGCTTGCGCCGCTGGAGGTAGAAGAAGAACGCGGTCCAGACGGCGACCGCAGCGACCGCGATGATATAGGGAGTCCAGTCCACCATCGGATATGCGAGACGAGCCCTCGGGGCTATATAAATTATCCCGGGTGGTTAGCGCGCGGGCACCTGTCGCGCCCACACGTCGTCCGGGACGTCCTTGTAGACCCCGAACGCGTCCTGCGTGGGACGAGCGCCGACCGTGCGGGCGAGCGCCTTGATCCGGTCCACCCGGAGCACCCAATAGTGGATGCGCCAGGTCTTCCCCTTCTTGATCAGGACTTCCTCCTGTCGCGTGCCCAGGAGGCCTTCCTCCTCGAGCATGTAGAAGACGTCGCGGTCCGCGACGTCGAGGTTGTTGTCGATGACCTCCGTCTCAAACCCGAAGAAGGAGAGGAGATACTCCGCGAGGATCCGAACTTCCTCGTCGGGCATGCCTCGCTTCCCGAGCGTTGCTCGGAGGGCGGCGGTGACCTCGGACATCAGGACGATCGGCATCGAGGGCTGGCTCGCGGACCCTTAGGGGAACATAAAAGCACATCGTCCATATTCCCCCCCATGATAATTCTCGGAGGGAGCCGCGGCCCGCTCCGCGGCGGGCCGGTCAGCGATAGACGGCAACGGCCCCGTAGCCGACCGCCATGTCCCGGTCCCCGCTCACGTCGCTCGAACTCCCGTATTTCAGGAGTTTCACCTCGCGCGCCCCGAGCTTCTTCGCGGCCACCAGCATCGCGGTGACGGGCCCGTAGCCGCACATCGAGATGTCGTCGCGAGCGACGCGGTCCTGGAGCCCCTTCGGATCGAGCGCGAGGATCCGATCCAGCGCCTTCGCGTCCTGCTCCCGAGCCCAAGCGGGTGCGGTCTTGCCGCGCGGCGGCATCTGGTTGTAGTTCATCCCGACGTGGCTGAAATCGGAAGAGGCGATGATGAGGGCGTCGCGATCCTTCACCGCCTCCGCCGCGAGATCCCCGACCTCCGTCGCGAGCTCGTACTCCTGGAACGCCATGCACACCGGGGCGAAGCGCACGTCGGCGGAGAGCTGCTGGAGGAAGGGGAGCTGGACCTCGATGCTGTGCTCGTGGCGGTGGGCGGCGACGTCGTCCTCAATCGGAGGGGTGGCCAGGACCTTCAGCAAGTCCGGATCGATGGGTACGGGTCCCAGGGGCGTCTCCCAGTCGTGATGCGTCGTCGCGAGTGGCGCCCCGGTCCCGTAGTGGTTGGGGCCCAGGACCACGTAGGAGGACCGCAGGCCGTCGTGGGCGAGGGCGGCGTAGCTGTGTGCCGCCACGGGGCCCGAGTACTGGTAGCCCGCATGGGGACAGACGAGCCCGACCAGCCGCCGCGGTCCCTTCTCCGGCTTCGGCACGCCGCCAGGCCCGAGCTTCGACGTGTAACATCGCTCGATCTGGCGGAGGAGGGCGTCCCTGGAGCCTTCGTAGAACGCACCGGCGACCGCGGGATAGCGCATCCGAGACGACCCGTCAGAGGGACGCCTCGTAATCGTCGATCGTCGCTGTAAACTCTTCGTCGGTCTTCACGACGCCGCGGGCCTTCTGGACCTCCCGCGTGAGGAGCCAGTACACGGTCGCGAGAGCGCGCCGGCCCTTGTTGTTCGTCGGAATCACGAGATCGACGTACCGCGTCTCGTTGTTCGCGTCACACAGGCCGACGACGGGGATACCGACATTGAGTGCCTCGCGAAGGGCCTGCTGGTCCGCCGCGGGGTCCGTGACCGTGATGACCTCGGGCTCGATGTACTCGGGGAGGTTGGGATTCGTGAGGGTGCCAGGGACGAATCGCCCCGCGAGGACCTGCGCGCCGATCGACTTCGCGAAGAGCTTCGCGGGCTTCTGCGCGTACTGTCGCGCCGCCACGACGAGGACGCCCTCCGGCTTGAACCGCGCGAGGAACTTGGAGGCCTCGCGGATGCGAGTGTCCGTCTTCTTGATGTCCAGGACGTAGAGCCCGTCGATCCGGACCTTGTAGATGAAGGGCTTCATGTCCGCGCTCTTCTGCTGCGTGCCGATGTGCACGCCCGACGTCAGGTACACGTCTTCGGGCACGAGCAGCCCCTGGACGCCCGTCTGCTCTTCCTCTTGCATCACATTCCCTCGTGGAGTTCCTCTTCGATCCGGATGAGTTCGTTCAGCTTCGCGATCCGCTCGCCCCCGACGGTCCCCGTCTTGATGCCCAAGGACCCGAAGGCCACGGCGAGGTGGGCGATCGTGTCGTCCGTCGTCTCGCCGCTCCGGTGGGAAACGACCGTCTGGTATCCGGCCTTCCGTGCCGTCTCCACCGTCGCGCGCGTCTCGGTCAGCGTCCCAATTTGATTGGGCTTAATAAGGATAGCGTTTCCCGCGCGCACGGAGATCCCCTTCCGCAACCGGGCCACATTCGTGCAGAAGATGTCGTCGCCGATGATGACGCATCGCTTGCCGACCGCCTTCGTGAGCTGCGCGAACCCCTCGAAATCCTCCTGGTCGAGCGGGTCTTCGAGCGCGTAAACACCGTGGTCCTTGACCATCCGCTCGAGGAAGTCAATCTGCTGGGACGGACTGAGGGCCTTCGTCCGGTAGCGGTACTTGCCGTCCGAGTAGAACTCCGAGGCGGCGAGGTCCATCGCCGGGCGGACCGCGAAGCCCACCTCCTTCTCCACCGCCTTGCACGAGTCCGCGAGGAGGGCGAGGGCATCCTCGTCATCGATCTTCGCGACCCAGGCACCCTCGTCCCCGCGCCCGAGCGGCTGGTCCGGATTCCGCTTCATCAACGCTTCCTTGATCAATCGGTGCACGCGGGCGTTCGCGAACACGTTGCCCACCACGGTGGGCCCCTGGGCCACGACCAGGTACTCCTGGATCGTGGTCCCGCCGATCGCATGGCGGCCCCCGCCGATCACGTTTCCGAAGGGGAAGGGCATCTTCACCGCGGAGGCGCCACCGAGGAATCGGTAGAGAGGCTGTCCCGCCGCCATAGCGGCCGCCCTCGCGTTCGCCAGGGAGACGGCCATCGCGACGTTGCCGCCCAAGCGCGCGAAGTTCTTCGTCCCGTCGATCTCCCGGAGGAGACGGTCGAGGCCTTCCTGGTCCGCGACATCGCGGCCCGTGAGCTTCGGGGCCACCTCGCTCCGGAACAACCGAATGGCTTCCGAGACGCCCGCCTTGGGGAACGCCTGGGCCTCATGGGTTCCCGTGCTCGCGCCGGAGGGTGCGGCCACCCGAGCGTGGAATCCCGCGAACAGGTCCACCTCCACGGTGGCGTTTCCGCGGCTGTCGAGAATCTGGCGGACCGAGGATCGCTCAATCGCGGGCATGCGGGAACCTCTGAACGGTCAGGGGGACGCTCCCGGCCTGGAATTCCCGCACGGCGATCTGCATTGGGTCGATCTCCGTGGACGACGCCTCGAGGACGCCCGGCGCGCCCATGGAGATCTGGAGGGCGCGGGCGCCGAGAATGCGAGCTCGCTCGAAACGGGTGTACAACATGGAGGCCCCGGGACGAGGCGCCGAGCAGGCGGGCCAATATAAAGATTTCCGCCCGGGGGTTCCCGGGCGGTTTAGTTCAGGTTCACTGCGGGGGCGGCGCCATCGGAGGCGCGTAGGGAGCCGCCATGGGCATGCTCGGCTTGAACACGAGGCCGAGAATCCCGCCGATGAGGGCCAGGATGAAGCCGATCAGGAAGCCCGCCAGGCTGAAGGGGATGCTGACAATCGCCAGCAGGAGGACGATCACGCCCCACATCACGTGCTGCTGCGGTTTCATGTACATCATGACGCCCGCGACGATGATGATCAGGCCAAACACGAGGCCCAGCACGCCCACCATGGTCATGCCCATGCCAAAGTCTCCGAATCCGAGTGCGCCGAACATGCTGCCGAGCGTGGCGAACACGGCTGCGATCAGAGCTCCGCCCAAAAGGATGAAAATGCCGCCGATCAACGATAGCACGAACGCTGCTGTTGGTTTCTCTGCCAAGGCACGCCTCCTATCTTAGGCGCGAATCTTCCGGCCATTATATATAAGTTCCTATAAAAGCCAGATAGGAGGAAAAGGGCACGCTCGCGCTGCCGAGTTCAGACTCTGTCGTGACAGTGGCAAATCTGGTCGACGGCTAACGGAAGTGCTGACGGACGAGGACGAGGTAGATCAGCAGGATGAGAGGGATGACGAGTCCGACCGGGTCCGCGAGGCTCCCGATGATGTCGAGCACGAGGACGATGATGGCGAGCCACCAGGCCCAGCTCCGCAAACGCCAGAGGCCCAGGCCCACGCCGATGAAGATGAACGCGAAGATAAGGAGGACCACGCCGAGGAACGCGCCCGTGAGCCCGAAGAACGTCGGCAGCCCCCGGATTGCGGCGAACCCCGCTAGAAGGAGGAGTCCGAGCGCGCCGAGGAGGAACAAGGCGCCGACCAGGATGACGAGGATGGCCAAGATCGCGACGCCGATGGGACGACTCGGACTCGGGACATAGCCGGGCGCGGTCATGGGCTCCGGACGGGAGAGCTCGATGGAGCCTATATAATCGTTGCGAGACGAATCGCTGTTGTGCACGGAAGGTCGATTCCCTCCATCCGCCGGTTTCGGTCATCACCCCTCGGTTTCAGGGTTTGGCTTTCTTCCCCATATCTTTATGCACCCTGCGACTTTCCAGCCGCGCGGTGAGTCTCATGGTGCAAGCCTACTGCGTGAAGTGCAAGGCCAAGCGCGAAATGAAGGATGCTGCGGCGGTCACGCTCAAGAACGGCAAGCCGGCCATGAAGGGAAAGTGCCCGGTCTGCGGCACGACGATCATGCGGATCGGAGCGGCGAAGTAGTCCCGGCATCGTGTCCGACCTGACTCGGTCGAGTGCTCCTTACCATAGCTTAAAGAGAGAATCTGAGTTAGGCGACCTCAGGTGATTCGGTGAAAGTCCCCGACATCAAAGTCACCCCTCCGGGCCCGAAGGCGCGAGAGGTGATCGAGCGCGACAAGAAGTACATGGCCACGACCACGAAGTCCGCCCCGATCGTCATCAAACGAGGCTCGGGCGCCGTCGTCGAGGACGTCGATGGGAACCTGCTCATCGACTTCGCGTCGGGCATCTCCGTGCTCAACGTCGGCCTCTCCCATCCGAAGGTGGTCGAGGCGGTCCGCAAGCAGGCCGGCGAATTCATGCACTTCGCCGGCACGGACTACTACTACGATGTGCAGACGCAGCTCGCGAAGAAGCTCGCTGAGATCACCCCGGGCAAGCATGCGAAGAAGACCTTCTTCGCCAACTCGGGTGGGGAGGGCAACGAGGCCGCGATCAAGATCGCGAAGTACTACAAGAAGCGGCAGATGTTCCTCGCGTTCCTCGGCGCGTTCCATGGGAGGTCGCAGGGCGCGCTCTCCCTGACCGCGAGCAAGGCGAAGCAGAAGTCCGGGTTCTTCCCGAGCATGCCTGGCGTCGTCCACGTGCCGTTCGCCTATTGTTACCGCTGCCCGTACAAGCTCACCTACCCCTCGTGCGACCTGTACTGCGCGAACATCATCGAGGACCTCTACCTGAAGACGATCGCGCCGCCCGAGGACCTCGCGGCCATCTTCGTCGAACCGGTCCAGGGCGAGGGCGGCTACATCGTGCCGCCGCCGGGATGGCTCGACCGGATCGGGAAGATCGCGAAGGACAACGACTTCCTGTTCATCGCCGATGAGGTCCAGACCGGCTTCGGACGGACCGGGAAGATGTGGGGCATCGATCACTCGAAGGTCATTCCCGACATCATGGTCCTGGCCAAGTCCCTCGGCGGAGGCATACCGATCGGCGTCGCGGTGTTCGACGCGAAGATGGACTTCCCCATGTCGGGGAAGCACTCGAACACGTACGGCGGCAACCCGGTCGCGGCCGCATCGTCGTTGGCCGTGATCGACGTGATCGAGTCCGAGGGGCTCGTGGCGCGGTCCGCCAAGCTGGGCGCGCACATGGCGAAGCGCCTGGACGAAATGAAGGACGCCTTCGAGTTCATCGGAGACCGACGCGGCCTTGGCATGATGCAGTGCACGGAGTTCGTCACGGACCGCAGGACGAACAAGCCCAACCCGAAGGTCCGCGATGCGATCGAGAAGGATGCGTACGAGCACGGCCTCATCCTCCTGACGTGCGGTGATTCCGGGATGCGCTACATCCCCGCGCTGAACATCGAGGAGGATGTTCTCGACGCGGGACTCGACGTTCTCGAGGGATCGTTCAAGCGCGTCGGGAAGTGAGGGAGCCAGGGAGAGCGCGGGTCGCGCTCTCCATTTCCTGTTTCTCTTCGAGAGTTGTTCTACATCGAGGTTTCTTGGTCATGTTCATATAGAGACATCCGGATTCCCCTTGCATGGCAGAAGGAGGAGGTGCATCCCCGCCGCCCGGCGGACCGCCGGCGAAGCGTGGGATGGGGTGGCGGCTGTGGGCAATCATCGCGGTCGTCGCAATCGTCATTATCGCAGCGGTCGCATACGTGATCACGCGACCCGCAGCCACGCGAGACACGAGCACACTCGTCTATTACATGCAGTCCGAGCCCGTGACGATGGATTCGTCGGACGCGTACGACCTCTGGTCGTTCGTCGCCCTCCAGAATACCTACGACACACTGCTCGGCTACAACAAGGACACGACCACGCTCGTGCCGGACCTGGCCTCGGAAGTCCCCACCGTGGCGAACGGCGGGATCTCCGCGGACGGACTCAACTATACATTCCACATCCGCCAGGGTGTCCAGTTCTGTGACGGCAACAACCTGACCGCGAACGATGTGTACGCCTCTTTCCGCAAGGTTCTCCTCGAGGCTTCGCCGGAATCGGGAGTCGCGTGGATTCTGAACCAGACCCTCGACCCCAACAACCTCCCGGGATCCCTTTGGGTGAAGGACACGTACACGATTCAGATGAACCTGACTGCTCCGTACACCGCCTTCCTGGTGACGCTTGCCACGGTGGAGCCCTCCTCCATCATGGAGGGCGCGTGGATTGAGGCGCACGGAGGCGTGCATCACTACATCGCGAACGACTACATCAAGCAGAACACGATGGGCACGGGCCCCTACTGCATGAGCTCCTCCGACTGGATCAAAGGCAGCCAGATGACATTGCATGCGAACACTCACTTCTGGCGCGGATGGCACGGGACCGAGCCGACGACGCTCGTCATGAAGTTCACGAGCGACCCCACCTCGCGCGTCGAGGCGATCCGGACGGGCGCCGCAGACATTGCGGACCTCCCGCTCTCGTCCGTCTCCCAAGTCACGGGCCTGTCGGGGGTAGTGGCGAAGGCGAACACCACGATCAAGAGCGAGATTGTTGCGATGAACGTGACGAACCCGTACATGGCCGACAACGCCTCGGGGCGCCTCGTGCGGCAGGCGTTCTCCTACGCGTTCGACTACAACGCGACGATTGCGAACGACTACGCGGGCTTCGCGAGCTTCCTGCCTGGACCCATCCCGGCTGGGATGCAGTACTTCGATTCGCAGCACCAGTACTACTACCAGAACCTGACCAAGGCCGGTCAGCTCCTTGACCAAGCTGGCTATCCAAAGGTAGGGAACACCCGGTTTGGCGGCTACGCATTCCGCATCGTCGCGGATGGGACACAGCTCGAGGAAGCCAACGCGGCCAGGCGGTTCCAGACCACGCTGCAGGGCCTCGGCGTCCACACGGACCTGCAGATCAAGCCGTCGACCGACGCCTGGGACACGGCGCGCAGCACCGCTGCGTACGACTTCTTCGTGGCGCACTGGGTCCTCGACTACCTCGACGCCGACGACTATGTGACCCCGATGGTCATGAGTTCCGACTTCGGTGGGGACTACTGGCATACGGGCTTCGCCAACACGACGATCGACCACTACGCCTCGATCGCCCGATCCGAGCTGAGCACGACCACCCGTGCGGCGGACTACGCGCAGGTCTGGGCGACCGCGATGGCGAACCCCAACATGATCTGGTTCTGCCAACAGCAGTACGTACCCATCTACCAGAGCTACATGAAAGGGTTCTTCTTCAACCCGGTGACCTGGTACAACTTCTACTTCTACCAGAAGACGTAGGAGCGACCGGGTCCCGCGCGGACCCGATGAGGGGGCCTAGGCCCCCTCCCTTTCCCTTTTCCCCGAATTCGCTAGACTAAGAGCGCAGGGTAAATAACCAAAACCGCTGTTGTCCGAGCCTGAGGCATGCGGGCGCGGGAATGAAAAGCGTGCGATCCACGTCTTCAGGGGGAGGTGATGGGCCCACCCCATGAAACTCTGGGAATACGTCGTCCGGCGACTCATCGCGCTCATCCCGGTTATCATCGGCGTAACCGTGATCGCCTTCGTCCTCTGGAAAGCCATTCCCATCGACCCCGCGCTCTCCTACCTGGGCTCGAAAGCCAGGCCCGAACAAATCGCCCAGTTCCACGCGGATTGGCACCTCGATGATCCTCTTCCGAGTCAGTACCTCTTCTACATGGGACGGCTCGTGACCGGCAACTGGGGCCCGTCCTTCGTGAATCACTTCCCGGTGCTGGACAATCTCGCCACGTTCCTCCCAGCGACCCTAGAACTCACCATCGCGGCAATGCTGTTCGCCTTGCCTGTCGGCATCTACCTTGGTATCGTTTCGGCGATGAAGCGGAACAAGTGGGTAGATCACCTTTCGAGGTTCATCGCGATCCTTGGCGTCGCGATCCCGATCTATTGGCTCGGCATCATGCTGAAGATCTTCTTCCACGAGAATCTAGCGGTCGTCGGACTGAACATACTGCCCCTGGATGGGCGACTCGATCCGACCCTGCTACCCCCGCCAACCGTTACGGGTTTCTATACGATCGACTCGGTTCTCGCACTGAACCTAACGGACTTCATCTCCGCGGTCGCTCACCTCCTCCTGCCCGCCTTCACTCTGGGGTTCGCGCAACTCGCCATCATTTTGCGGATGACCCGTTCAGGGATGCTCGAGGTCCTTGGCCAGGACTATATTCGCACGGCGCGAGCGAAGGGTGTCCCCGAACGGGACGTCATCTTCCGCCACGGGTTCCGCAACGCAACGAACGCGACGCTGACTGTCGCGGGCCTCACGGTCGGCTCGGCCTTTGCGGGCGACGTCTACGTGGAGAGCATCTTTAGTTGGAACGGCATAGGGAAGTACTTCCTCCAGGCCGCCTTGCACGCGGGCTTCACGGACCTCCTGGGCTACCTCTTCGTGGTCACCGTCTTCTACGTGAGCGCGAACCTGGTCATCGACGTACTGTACGCCGCAGCGGACCCTCAGGTGCGGCTGGGAGGCTCCTGACGTGGCGGTGGAGACGGGAAAGCAGGCCCCGGGCGGGTGGTGGCGGGACTTCCTCGAAGACCATGCCTCGCGCATCTCTGAGCTGAAGTACACCCTCTTCCTGTTCCGGAAGAACCGGCTCGCGGTGCTGGGGCTCGTCCTGATCCTGCTGGTCGTCGCGATTGCGTTCCTCGCGCCCTACCTGGCCGTCCAGCAACCGACCTATGTGAATATCAACGGACAGCTCCAGCAGCGCTGGCAGTTCCACGACCTGCCCGGGGACTACCAGGTCTTCCTGGGACCGTCCCTGGCCCATCCCTTCGGCACGGACAACTTCGGGACGGACTGGTACAGCAAGGTCCTCTACGGGGCCAGCGTCTCCTTGGAAGTGGGCCTCTTGGTCGTGATCCCCGCCTCCCTGATCGGCTCCCTCCTCGGGCTGGTCGCGGGGTTCAAGGGAGGCGTCATCGAGGAGGTGGTCATGCGGATCACGGACATCTTCCTCTCAATCCCGAGCCTCATCCTGGCGATTGCGATCACCGCGGTCCTCGGGAGGAGCATCGAGCACGTGATGTACGCGCTCATCATCACCTGGTGGCCCTGGTACACTCGGCTCGTGCGTGGGCAGGTCCTCTCCATCAAGGAAAGGCAGTTCGTCGAATCCGCGAAGAGCGTCGGCGCGAGCCCCACACGGCTCATGCTGCGCCACGTGCTCCCGAACTCCGTCTCACCCGTAATCGTGCAGGCCTCCATGGACTTCGGCTACGTCATCCTGACCGCCGCGGGGCTCGGCTTCCTGGGTCTCGGCGCGCCGCCGGGGACGGCGGAGTGGGGCGTGATGATCTCCGAGGGCCTCACCTATCTGTTCAACGCGTGGTGGATGTCGGTCTTCCCCGGCATCGCGATCGTGCTGACCGTACTCGGGTTCAATCTGCTCGGGGACGGCCTCCGGGACATCCTCGATCCGCGGCTCCGGAGGTGACCGGACGAACGGACGTGTGGTGCTCCGAATCGAGGGTCTGAAGACCTACTTCCACACCTACGAAGGGACGGTCCAGGCTCTCGAATCGATCGACCTCGAAGTCTGCACGGGCGAGACCGTGGGGCTCGTGGGCGAGACGGGGTGCGGGAAGTCCGTGACGGCGTTGTCGGTCCTCCGCCTGATCCCGAGTCCTCCGGGAACGATCGAAGCAGGGCGCGTCTTCCTCGACGAACCGGACGAGGTCCGAGCCCTGCGCAAGGAATACGATGTCCTCGCCCTAGATCGACTGCGCCGGCAGGACGCGCAGGCGGGTGCGTCGAGCCTTCCAATCATGGAGGCGCTGAAGCCAGAGATCGAAACGCTCCGTTCCCGCCTCACGTCCGCGAAGTCCGAGGAAGAGAAGCTCGACATCGAGCGCCGGCTGCAGGCCGCCACCTCCGAGTTCGACCTCCTCCAGAAACCCGTCGAAGACATCCGGAGGATCCGGGGAAACAAGATCTCGATGATCTTCCAAGAGCCTATGACCGCTCTGAACCCGGTCTTCACGATTGGGAACCAGATCGCGGAAACCCTCATGCTCCATCGGAAGCCAGAACTCTGCCGTGGCGTGCTCAAGGCCCTCGAACTTCAGATGAAGGCGCGCGAGAAGAAGGTCCGAGGGAACCGCCGGACCGCGGTGCAGGCGCGAGATTCCTTCCGCGGGGACCGGAATCCCGACAGGTTCTCCGATGAGGAGCGGGGAATCTACGGCCGGTTGCTCAGCCTGAAGGACGACGAGACCGTATGCAGCGCGTGCTGGTCGCTCGCACCCGGGCTGTGGGATTGCTGTCCCTCATGCGGGGCCCGACTCAGCTTCGATCTCTGGGCCCCGTTCCGAGGCCGCATCATGTCCACCGAGAAGAAGCTGTACGAGCGCATGCTCCGAGATCCGTACGACCAACTCGTGGACTTCATCGGCGCGGTCCGCGTCCTTCGTCGCCTGGTGCGATCCCGCCTCCAGGATGAGGGCGTCCGATGGGCGGTCGACATGCTGCGGGAAGTAAGAATCGCCGAGCCGGAGCGGATTGCGGGTCAGTACCCCTTCGAGCTCTCCGGAGGCATGCGACAGCGGTCCATGATCGCCATGATGATGGCGTGCAATCCCGAGCTCCTAATCGCCGACGAGCCGACGACCGCGCTCGACGTCACGGTCGAGGCGCAGATCCTGAAGCTCATGAAGGAGCTCCAGGCGAAGACGAACATGGCGATCCTGCTCATCACGCATGACCTGGGCATCGTGGCGGAGGTCTGCGACAAGGTCGGGGTCATGTATGCGGGTCACATCGCGGAGTTCGGGACGACCGAGCAGGTGTTCCACCGGATGATGCACCCGTACACGAACGGCCTGATGCAGTCGATCCCGCGGTTCAAGGGAGAGAGCGCGCAAGCCCGTAAGCGTGATCTCTACATCATCCGCGGGAGCGTGCCGAACCTCCTCCATCCGCCGTCCGGCTGTCGCTTCCATCCGCGCTGTCCGAGGGCCCTCGATGTGTGCAAGACGACGATGCCCGCCCTGCAGGAGATGGAGCCCGGGCACCTCGTCGCCTGCCATAACCCCGTTCCCGCAGGAGCGACGATTCCATGAGCGCCGATTCGGCTGCACCCGGCAAACTCTCCAACCAAGATGTCCTGCTGGCTGCCGAGGACGTCAAGATGCACTTCCCGCTCCGCGGCGGCCTGCTGCGCACCGTGAAGGGACACGTCATGGCCGTGGACGGTGTGTCCCTGAAGTTGCATCGCGGGGAGACGCTGGCGGTCGTCGGAGAGTCCGGATGCGGGAAGAGCACCCTCGCCCGACTCCTCCTCCGCCTCCTCGATCCCTCAGCAGGCAAGGTCTTCTTCATGGGCCGCGACCTCGCCTCGGAGAAACTTCGCGTCATTCGAGACGAGAGGAAGCACCTGCAGATGGTGTTCCAGGATCCGATGTCCTCCCTGAACCCGAGGATGACTGTGAAGAACATCATCGCCGAGCCGCTCATAGTCCACCAGAGGTCGGAGACACGGCCCCTGAGCGTTGCAATCCTCGCCGGACTCGTGGCTCTCGTGGCGGCCATTTCCGTGACACTCGCGGTGCTTGTTCTCCTCGTCGCAGGCGTTGCGGCCTATCTCGGAGCTCTCACTTTCGGCCCCATCCTCTTCGCACTCTACCTGGCAGCTTTCAGCGGAATGCTAGTCTGGTTCGCTCTAGGCCTGTGGAGACTCGAGGGGTGGGCATGGTGGGGGGTGGCCATCCTTGCCGGAGTGAATCTTGTGCTCTCCGTGTCCCTCGTCCCCAACCTGATCCAAATCGGAGAGTCGGTCTTCCTCCTCGCGTACCTGTTTGTCGTCCGGAGACACTTCGTGACGGGCGAAGAGGTGACCCATCGGGTCCTCGACCTCCTCGAACTCGTAGGCCTGAAGAAAGAGCACCTCAACCGCTTCCCTCATGAATTCTCCGGAGGCCAACGCCAGCGGATTAATGTCGCGAGGGCACTCGCACTCAATCCCGATGTGATCATCCTCGACGAACCCACCTCCGCCCTGGATGTCTCGGTGCAAGCCCAGATCCTGAACCTGCTGATGTCCCTCCAGACGAAGCTGGGCCTCACCTACCTCTTCATCACCCATGACCTGAGCGTGGTCTACCACATCGCGGACCGCGTTGCCGTCATGTATGCGGGCAAAATCGTAGAGGTCGGGGATACGGAGGACATCTTCCGAGAACCTCTGCATCCGTACACGAAGGCCCTCATCTCCGCGGCCCCCTCCGCCGATCCGAGTGTGAAGATCGAGCGGATCATCCTCGAAGGCGAGGTGCCCAGCCCGACCCGCCCGCCTTCCGGATGCCGGTTCCATCCGCGCTGCTGGCTCGCGTTCGAGCCGTGCCGGGCGATCGAACCTAAGCTCTTTGATGCAGGGAACGAACGGCAGGTCGCGTGCTTCGCGACGGCGCGGGACCTGGGACTCGAGAGCCTTGGCGGCCCCGAAGCTCCCGCGAAGAAGGCCCCGACCTGAATGGTCGACGAAGGGTCCCCGGACGCCCAGCCCCTCCGGGCCCGGAAGGCGCCTCGCGAGGACGCGCGTCCCCAAGGCGTGGTGGAGCGGCAGGGGACGATCAGCGGCTACCTTGTGCGCCGCGCCCAACAACGTCGGCAGCGGTTCCTGAGCCGCGCCCAGTCGGTCCCCATCCGCATGGAGATTCTGCGGGCGCTGTTCCTGACGGGCTGCGTCTTCGTCGACCTGCTCGTGATCCCGGAAGCGATCTTCCTGATCCCGGGCGTCGCGGGATGGTCCGTCACCGCGATCGGGCTGGTCGTGGCGCTCTGGCTCGAGGGGCACTTCTACATGGCCCGCTTCGTGTTCCCTAATCTCCCACGCCGGGAGGAATAAGTCACGACGCGGCAGCTCGCGGTTGGGCCTTGAGGGGGCCCGTCCGGACGGCTTGCAGAGGGACAGCACCGGACCTGATGCGGATCGGGGGCGCGGTGCCCAGGATCCGCTTCACGGGCTTCGCGAGATGGCGACGCGCGGAGGCAGGGGGTTCGTAGAGCCCCAACTCAAGGCCGCGGACCTCGCGTTCGGTAACCACGGAGCCGGGCGGCGCATCCGCATGACCGCGAAGGCACCGGAATCCCGCCTGGTAGCCCCGGGACTTCATCGACTTCCCGCACACCGGGCAGCGGGGGTTCGCGGTCTTCCGCCACGATTCCGTGAGAGAGAGGACCTCCAGCCGCTCGAGGTTGAGGGTCCGCGGCTCGTCCCGGATGCTTCCGACGACCCGAACCCGATCCCCGGGACGCAGCGCTCGCACGGTCTCCCGGAACTGCTTCGACGGCTCGTACGCGCCCACGGTGACCCACTCCCGGCCCTCCAGATCGAAGAAGACGTGGCCGCCTGGGAGGGTCACGGGCTTCGACCGCACCCAGCCCTCGACGGAGGTCGCGGAGAAGGGGAGGAGCGACCAGTCATCCCACGCCACGTGGTCATCCGTCCCCTGATTCGTCTCGAAGAGCATCCACCGTTCAGGCCGCTCCCCCCGGATCGTCCGCATGGCGGCGGGCAGGCACCCCGGTTCGTCCCCGCGGACTCCAAACAGGACGGGGCAGGGGGAGTGCGGCGCGATGACGACTGCATCGTTCTGGTAGTCATAGTTGTTGAACGTCGAGCGGAAGCGACGATCCATGGCCTGCACCGATGCGGCGTCAATCTCCCGCCTCAGGCCCCAGTACCTCGGATGGCGGTAGGCCAGAACCTCGTAGGTTCGGTCGCGCGGTCGCCACGCAATCGCCGCCGTCGCGCCGATGATGCCGCGACCGTTCTTGTAGCCGCGGAGGACCCCCAATCGGGCCGCGGCGTCCCGCGCCTCCCGCTTCGAGACTACTCGGCGGACGGCTTTCCAGTAGAGTGAAGCCGGAGGCGGCCGGCCGAGGACGGCGAACGCGGGGTTCGTGGTCGGATCGTCGAAGACGGACCATCGCTTCATCAGGTCCTCGAGGGGCGCTCGGAGCTCCTCGGGATCCTCGTGGCCGGCGCCGCGCGGATAGGACCGGATGACGCGGTCTCCGATGTGGCCCACGACCTGCGGGCGCCCGGTCCCGCGCCCGAACCGCATCGCGAGCGCCCCGTTCCCTCGAGTCTTCCAGGGGATGTTCGGGTTGAGGCGCACGAGCCGCGGATATCCGATCAGGTCGCGCGTGAGGGTGAGCTCCCGGACGATCTCCGTCGCGAGGAACGTGGTGCACATCCCGCGGAGGCTGTCCGTGTCATCCACGCCGACCCAGAGCACCATCCCGGCGTGGAGAGGCCCCGGGAAGGATAAAGCCCGCGGACCGGGAAAGTTCATATCGAGGCGGGCCGTTCGTACGGGTGGTTTCCATGACCGTCCGCTCCTTCGACTTCACGAACCTCGATGCCCGTCGTCTCACCAAGATCGGTGCGGGCTGGGGGAACATCCGCGTCGACCACAACAGCACGGTCACGCTGATCACGGAGACGGGGGCGAACGCCGCCCAGCTCGATTTCCGCTTCACCGCGAGCTACCGCGCGGCGGAGGCCGTCATCGGCCTCATCCAGATCGAGGGCCAGATCGCGTGGGAAGGGGACTCGAAGGCCCTCGTCAAGGGGTGGTCCGCAGGCGGCCAGATGCCCCAGGAGACCGCACAAGAAATCCACACGGTCATCATGACGAACTGTCTTCCCGAGACCGTCATCCTGGCCCGGGAACTGCGGCTTCCTCCGCCTATCCCGATCCCCCAGGTCCAGGTCCCCGGGCCGACTCCACCGCCCAAGAGGGGGCGTTCGCCGGAGATCGCCTGATTACTTGATGTGGTCCAGGCTGAACGAACCGATCGACACGCTGCTCTTCGTGTACGTGTAGCGGATCCAGCTCCGGCTCTGCACGTCGCAGATGCCTTTGATGCTCAGGAACGACTTGAGCTGCTCGACCTTGAACTCGATCGAGCCGTCCATGAGGGACCCGAGCATCTGGATCTCCTGCTCCTCGTGCATTCCCTTCTCGATCACGTAGAACGCGACCGCCTTGTCCCGCTTGCGGCGGCCGACGAACGGCTGGAGGAACTTGAACGTGGTCGTGGGATCGAGGTAGGCGATGAGGGTCGACACGCTGCGGAACGCCAGACGGTAGCTCTGGTGCTTCTGCTTCCACTCCGCCGCGATCGTGTCCGTGGCCTTCAGGATGGCCTGGTGGTCCGTCGGGTCGTCGATGTACGTCGTGTTCGGGTCGCCGGTGTCCGCGCCCATGGATTTCGAGTACGCGTCGATGTAATGCACAAGGCCGAGCTTCTCCCGCTCCTCGTAGTCGGGGAGAACGAAGGCCATGTCCTCGCGGATGTCCGCGGGGCCCTTGTCCGTGAGAATCCAGAGGACCGGGAGGCCCTTCTTAAGGCCGTCGGCCATGAACAGGCTGACGAGCACCTCCTTGCCGACATACGCGGGGCCGTAGACGGAGACGTTGGAGCCGAACGGGATGCCGCCGAACAGCAAATCGTCGAGGCGCGCGATCCCGGTCTTGACCTTCTGCTGCTTGACCTCGGTCTTCCGGTCGTCGGCCCGAGCCTCGATTTCCTCCTCAATCATGCCCTGTTCGCGGAGGCGTAGCTCCTCCATCTTCGTCTGGAGGTACTTCTCCTTGTTGCGGACCTCTTCCTCCTTCTGAGTGATCTCGCCCTTGAGCTCCTCGAGGCGGGACTTGAGATCGACTTCCTCGGTGGTGCCACCCTGGGCCTTCGCCTGCTCGGCCTTCTTGAGCTCAGCCTCGAGGCGGTTCTCGCGGTATGTGAGGTCCTGCTCGCGGCGCAGGATTTCCTCCTCTTTGAATGCGAGCGGCTCTTTGAGCTTCTTGAGCTCGTCTTCCCTCAGCCCGAGCTCCTCCTGCAGCCGCTGGATCTCCTGCTCGCGAAGGAGCATGCTCTTCTCCTTGCTCAGGAGCTCTTGCTCCTTGCGGCGCAGGACGTCCTCGATCTCCCGTTTCGGCTTGTTCTCGAGGGCCTTCTCCTGCGCCCGGAGCTGCTCCTCGATCCGTGCCTTGTTTCTCTCCTCCTCGAGGGCGATGATCCGCCTCTTGAAGTCCTCTTCCTTCTCGAGGTACTCATGCTCCTTCTCCCGGAGCTCCTCCTCGAGACGCCGCTTCAGTTCCTCATCGACGACCGTGATGCCGAACGATTCGGGCGCGGCTCGGGCACCGCCGGACGCCTCCCTTACCGCGAGGGCCGCCTCCCGCTCGACGAGGGCGAGGTCCCGCTTCTTCAGCTCCCGTTCAGAGGGCTTTACCTTCGCGAGGCCGACCTCGATCTTGTCCTTGAGCGCCTCGTTCACGGCTTTCAGCTCGCCCAGCTCGGCCTGGAGCCGCTGGCGGGATACGACCTCCTGGCCGATCCGTTTCTTCAGGTCGAGGGCGGGACCGGCCTTCAGCTGCTGACCCTTGACGTACTTGATGACCGCGATGGAGCCTTTCTTGATGTGCTCGATCTCCTGCTCGAGCTCCTTCCTCCGTGCAATCTCGGTCTCGAGCCGCTTGGAGAGGCCCGCGACCTCCTCGATGTACTGAACGGGGTCGAACCGACCCGAGCGGAAGTTCGCGAGCTCGCGTGCGAGCGTGGTGCGCATGGACTCGAGTTCCGCCCGCAACCCGTCGGCCTCAAGGGCCTTCGAGCGGAGTTCCCGGAGCTTCTCATCCGGCACGCGTCCGGTGGCCTTGGCGGCCTTGGAGGCGGTGACCGTCCCGCCGGACGCCGTGCCGATCCAATCCTGGAAGGCGTTGTCCTCGCCGGCGAGCCACTTGCGGAGCGCATCCTCGCGGCCGTCCTGGTTCGGTGGCGGGACCGGGGATCCAATCCAAGTGCTGAGCCCGTTCTCGCCGGAATCGCCCTTCAGCCAGGAAGCGAGCCCGTTCTCGGCCGAGGCCGCCTGGGGGTCCGACTGCTTCGTCCCGCAGACGACGCACTCACCCCGGGTGTTCACCTCGCCGCCGCAGACGCGACAGGTCACGGTCGCGGGGCCACCCGCATCCGCTTTCGTCTCCACGCCATCCGTACCTCGAAGGGTCCAGCTCGGAGTGCCGACTCGAGCGACTCGATCTGAGCCACTCTACGACGCAGAAGGGTATATAACCGTATCAATGTCAGTATCAGCGGAGGCTCTAGTTCCCTCCGAGAGGGCGGCGCCCCGACCCCACGCATATCGTCCGTTGGAAACGTACTTATACGGACTGAAGAATTTCATCCTCAGAATAAAACTCGGGTTGGGGCAGGGCTTTGGGCGCAGAAGAGAAACACATCATCCTGCGGATCGACCCCAACGACGAGTCGATCACCCTGAAAGATGTGATGCAGCGGATCCAGGAACTGCAGAGGCAGCACCCGGACCTGGACGTGTTCTGGGACGGCGACGAGTACGCCGTGTGCTCGAGGCCGAAGAAGCAGAAAGACTGAAGGACCGAATCTTTTTCCCGTCCCCCGGCATACGCCGCGCCGGCGGTGGCGATGGCAGGGAAGAAGCCTACCAAGGCAGAGCTCACGTCCGTTCCGATCGAACATCTCGACCTCACGAAGGTGGAGAGCGTCGCAGACCTCGTCGACGGCTACAAACGCATCTCGTTCCAGGCTCGCACCCTGGGGACCTGCGCGTCCGTTCTCGAAAACGCGATGACCGACCCGCAGTGCACGGTCTTCTTTGGCGGGGCGGGCGCCCTGACTCCGGGCGGGCTCCGGAAGGTGATGCGGGACATGGTTGAGTTCGGCCTGGTCGACGTCGTCGTCACGACAGGCGCGATTGCCTACCACGACTTCTACGAGGCCCACGGGCACCGGCATTGGGCCACCGATCCCGAGACGGACGACATGATGCTCCGCGAGCACTTCCTCGACCGGGTTTATGACACTCTCGCGGACGAGGACCTGTTCCGGGAGTGCGACGACGAGATCGCCGCACTGGCGGACGGCCTCGAGCCGCGGCCGTACAGCTCCCGGGAGTTCCTCGTCTACATGGGCAAGATCGCCTCGAAGGACCCGAACAGCCTCGTCGGCGCCTGCTACCGCAAGGGGATCCCGTACTTCGTCCCCGCGCTGAACGACTCGTCGATCGGGATCGCCCTAGCGAAGCACCACTACCTCCGGGTCAGGAAGGGGAAGACGCCGATCGCCATCGACTCGATCCAGGACAATTACGAGATCGCCCAGGTCAAGGCCCTCTCGCCCCGAACGGGCGTGTTCTACGTCGGCGGCGGGACGCCCAAGAACTACATCTCCCAGGTGGAACCGATGCTCGAGGTCATGGGCTACGAGGAGAACCCCCACATGTATGCCGCCCAGATCACGACGGACATGCCCCAGTGGGGCGGACTGAGCGGCTGCACGTTCGAGGAGAGCCAGTCCTGGGGGAAGTTCCATCGGGACGCGAAGATGGCCCAGAGCCACGTGGACGCGACGATCGGCCTCCCGCTCTTGATCGGCTACCTCCTGCAGAAGGGAATCCACAAGAAACGCAAGCAGCGGCGATACAAGTGGGACGGGGAGAAGCTCGTCTCGCTGAAGTGACCTAATCAGGCGGTGCGGGCCCGATGCTCGTACTGGAGCAGGGTCTCCTCCTGCTCCGGCTCGATGACTCCGACCAAGGTGCCGTATGCGCCTTGGGCCTTCTCACGGATTTCGTGGATCGCCGCCTCGGCGGTCATCCCCCGGTGGATGAGGTAGGCCGCGAGCATCGTGCCCGTCCGTCCGCGTCCCGCGTAGCAGTGGACGAGGACCTTCTTGTCCTCGCCGAGCTTGCGTTCGACGTAGTCGACGAACTCGTCGACCTGGTCGAACGTCGGGGACATGAAGTCCTCGACGCAGATCTTGCGGTGCTCGAAGCCCGCGTCCTCGATCTCGAAGGTGTTCAGTCGCGTGCACTCCAGGCTCACGACCACCGAGAAGCCCATCTTCCGGAGGCGGCTGTAGTCCCACTCCATGTAGGCCGGTCCGGGGAGCCCCGCCAGCCGACCGCCGTCGACCGTGTAGTAGAGCATCTCCATGCGACCGAGGGGAAGACGCGCGGGGAATTCAACCTGTCCCCGGGTCCCATGCACGAACCGACCTCGGAATTGAATTTTCACCCGCAACCCTCAAGAGCTCGACGCCGATGGGGAGTCGGAGCGGATGCCCATGAACCCAACCGACAAGGAAGCCCTGGTTCATCTTGGACGCCGGTTCGCCTGGATGACGCTGGTCCTCTACGCGGGCCTGACGCTCGGGCTCTGGCTGACCGCCGCGGTCTTCCCCGACAACATCGGGCCCGTGACGGACTACACGGTGAGCACCTCGTTAATCGGGGCCGTCACGTTCGGAGGACTCTATGCGGCCGCCCTGGCCCTGCGCCAGGGCGGGCCGAAGAATTCCCCTCCGGCGGATGCTCGCTGAGCGCCTCACGGGTCGCCACGGGCGACGCGGCAGGTCGAAATAGTCCGGAGGCTATCGCGCCCGCGGATGCCCCGCGGGCGGATGACGATCGGCCTCTACAACTCATACGACCCTGTAAAGTTCCACGAGGCCCATCGCCGTGCCCTGGCCCGCGCGGGGCCCGTGGCCCTGGCCTTTGACGCGAACCTCGCGACCTTCGGTTTTCCGTACGAGGCGGGGCTCGACACGCCGCTCGAAATCGTGGAGTGGGTCGCCGGGACCACGAGCATCGGCGAGGACGGCAAGTACCTGAAGGAGCTGGCGGCCGCGGGGCGATTCCAGCCCTTCGAGTTCCCCCGGAAGGGGTTCCCCCCGCAGCTTGGCGAGGTCGTCGTCACGACGAACCGGCCGGACCCAAAGAAACGGACGTCCGCGAGAGAGCTGGCCGACCTGCTCCGGCGCGGACGATCGATCCTCCTCGTATTCGGACTCGGACCCCGGGGGCTCGACGACCGCGAGATCTACCCGCTCGGCCGCTACCACTTCGACCTGACCGGTCGCGGGCTCTCCTTGGAGACGGCCACGGCCCTCGGCGCGGCCCCCGCGCTGGTCTTCGCCCACCTCACCGGATAGGCACCAAATTCGTGGTTCATGCCCGCATTCTTATATAGCGCGCGACCCTCGTCGCAATCATCCATGAAGAACCAAGACGGACCCCTCTGCGACAGCATCCTCCTGGGGTCGAGTGCCCGCCTGCCGACGCGCTATGGGCAGTTCCGAATCCACGCCTTCGTGTGCCCATTCAGCGGCGAGGAGCATGTCGCCCTCGTGAAGGGCCGCATCGCAGGAGGCGAGGACGTCCTGGTCCGCCTGCACAGCGAATGCCTGACCGGCGACGTATTCGGGTCGGAGCGGTGTGATTGTGGCGAGCAGCTCGACGCGGCGATGAAGAAGATCAGCGAATCTCCTCAGGGCGTGCTCCTGTACCTGGCCCAGGAGGGCCGCGGGATCGGCATCGCGAACAAGATCGCGGCCTACCATCTTCAGGATCACGGCGTCGACACGGTGGCCGCGAACCAGCTCCTCGGCTTCCCGGCGGACCTCCGCACCTACAAGTGCGCCGCGTGCATGCTCAGGACGCTCGGGATCAAGTCCGTGCGCCTCATGACGAACAATCCGGCGAAGATCGAGGAGCTCGAGGCCTACGGCGTGCGCGTGAGCGAGCGCATCCCGCTCGAGGTCCCGGCGAAGGAGTCCAACCTCCAGTACCTTCTCACGAAGAAGCAGAAGATGCGACACCTCCTCAAGGTGCCTGCGGTCAGCGCGTCTCAATCACGGCGATGATTCGGTCCCCGGAGATCGATTCGCCTTCCTTGACTCCGAGCGTCCGGAGGGTGCCGTCCGCGGGCGAGGGAATCTCGTTCTGCATCTTCATCGCCTCGAGCACGGCCAGGATCTGGCCGCGCTTCACGGTCGCCCCGACGCCCAGGGGCAGCTTCACGATCCGACCCGGCATCGGGGGGCGGACCTCCACGAGGGCCACGGCGCGACCTGTGCCGCTGACCCCGGACGCCGGCCCCGTGCTCTCGACGGAATCCGTTTCCACCCGGTGGGCGGTTCCGTCCACGAGGACCTGGCTCCCCCGGATGACCACATGGTGTCGGCGCGGCCCGATCCGGACGACGGACCCCGCGGATTCCCTCCCCACGCGCGCCCGGTACTCCGCTCCGTCGACGCGGATTACGAGGCGGGGGCCGAGGCCCTCGACCTCAATGTCATGGACTTCACCGTCGACGGTGATGCGGAATCGCATCGGCGCCTCCATGAAGATCCTTGCGACCCGCCAGGGCCCAGGCCGGCGGCGGAAGCCGCTGGAGCGGTAGCGCCCCGGCAAGTGCCTCGGGCCCCCTCCCGGCCGCGAGGGTTGCGGCGATCGCCGCGATACGTTCCTCCCGAGGGCCGCGTCCGTGCATCCGCTCGACGATCCGCAGGTCCGAGATCATCGTCGTCCAGAGGTCGCCCCTCTGGAAGGCCCGCTCCCGAAAGAGGGCTTCGTGGAAGGGCAGGTTCGTCTTGACCCCGAGGACCTCGAAATCGGCGACGGTCCGGGCCATGCGATCGACGACCTCGGCGCGCGTGCGACCCCGGACGATGACCTTCGCGAGAAGCGGGTCGTAGAACGGCGGGACGACGGAGCCGACCGCGATGCCGCTGTCCACCCGGACTCCGTGGCCCGCAGGCTCCCGGTAACCGACGATCCGGCCGGGCGACGGTAGGAAGTTCCGAAGCGGATCCTCCGCGTTGATGCGGCACTCCATGGCGTGACCATGCCCGTGGATTTCGTTCTGGGAGACCTCGGGATCCAGCCCGGATGCGACGAGAATCTGCTGCCGCACCAGATCCACGAGGGTGACCATCTCCGTGATCGGGTGTTCAACCTGGAGCCGGGCGTTGATCTCGTTGAACGTGAACCTCCCGTCATGGAAGAGGAACTCCGCGGTCCCCGCATTCCGGTAGCCGATCCGGAGGAAGCCCTTCACGGCCGTCTCGCACAGCCGCCGCCTCTGGGCGGGGGTGAGGCAGGCTGCGGGCGTCTCCTCCACGAGCTTCTGGTGTCTCCGCTGGACGCTGCACTCCCGCTCGCCGAAGTGCAGGCCCCGTGCCCGTCGGCCGACCAGCACCTGCACCTCCACGTGCCGCGCACGTTCGATGTACTTCTCGAGGAACAGGTCCGGATTCCCGAAGTTCGCGCGAGCGACCGACTGCGCGGATTCAAAGGCGGCCCGGAGGTCCGAGGATCGGTCGACGCGGGACATGCCGATCCCGCCGCCGCCCGCAGTGGCCTTGAACATTACCGGGTACCCGAGGCGGGCCGCGATCTCGCCGGCCTCGTCGACGGACCGCACGACGCGATCCATGCCCGGCGTCACCGGCACCCCCGCGGCGCGCATCGCCTTGCGCGACGCGATCTTGTCCCCGGAGAGGGACATCGCCTTCGGGCCGGGTCCGATGAACACGAGGCCGGCCTCCTTGCACGCTTCGGCGAACCCTGCGCTCTCCGAGAGGAAACCGTAGCCCGGATGAACCGCGTCCGCCCGCGTGCCCTTCGCTGCCTTCAGGAGGCTCCGTGCGTTGAGGTAGCTGTCCGCGGGGAGGGGTCCGCCAATCTCGACCGTCTCGTCCATCGCCTTTCGGTGCAGCGCGTCCCGGTCCGCCTCCGAGTACACGCCTATGCACGTGATTCCCATTTCCCGCGCGGTCCGCGCAATGCGGATCGCGATCTCACCCCGGTTCGCAATGAGGAGGCGCCGGATCATTTCGGGCGCCTTCCTAGAGGGGGATGTTGCCGTGCTTCTTCGGAGGCCGCGACTCGCGCTTGCTCCGCAGCATCGCGAAGGCGTTCGCGACCCGCGGCCGCGTGTCCTGCGGCTCGATGATGTCGTCCAGGTAGCCCATCCGGGCCGCGATGTATGGGTTCGCGAACTTCTCGCGGTACTCCCGGACCAGCTCCGCCTCGCGCGCCTTCGGGTCCTTCGCTGCGTCGATCTCCTTCCGGAAGATGATCTGGACCGCGCCGTCCGGCCCCATGACGGCCAGCTCCGCGGAGGGCCACGCGAAGTTCATGTCGCCGCGGATGTGCTTCGAGCACATGACGTCGTACGCGCCGCCGTACGCCTTGCGCGTGATGACCGTGACCTTGGGCACGGTGGCCTCGCTGTACGCGTAGAGGAGCTTCGCCCCGTTGCGGATGATCCCGCCGAACTCCTGGGCGGTCCCCGGGAGGAATCCCGGCACGTCGACGAACGTGAGGAGCGGGACGTTGAAGCAGTCGCAGAACCGGACGAACCGGCCCGCCTTGGTCGAGGAGTTGATGTCGAGGGTCCCGGCCAGGACCTTGGGCTGGTTGCCGACCACGCCGATCGGATGGCCCTCCACCCGCGCGAAACCGACGACGATGTTCTGGGCCCAGTGCTCCTGGACCTCGAACCAGGAGCCCCGGTCCACGACGCGCGTGATCACGTCGCGCATGTCGTAGGGCTTGTCCGGTTCCCGCGGGACGACGCTGGCGAGATCCGCATCGCGGCGGCCGGGGTCGTCCTCGGACGGGAGCACGGGCGGGTCATCGACGTTGTTGGAGGGCAGGTAGCTCAGGAGCTTTCGGACGAGCCGCAGGGCGGCCTTCTCGTCCTCCGCCGCGAAGTGGGCGACTCCGGACTTCTCGTTGTGGGTCATCGCCCCACCGAGCTGTTCGAAGGTGACGTCCTCGCCGGTCACCGCCTTGATGACCTCGGGCCCGGTGATGAACATGTACGAGCTGCCCTTGGCCATGATCGTGAAATCCGTCATGGCGGGGCTGTAGACCGCGCCCCCGGCGCAGGGGCCGAGGATTGCGCTGATCTGCGGTATGACGCCGGACGCGAGGACGTTGCGGTAGAAAATCTCCGCGTAGCCTCCAAGGCTGATCACCCCTTCCTGGATGCGCGCGCCTCCGCTGTCGTTGAGCCCGATCACGGGCGCGCCGACCTTCACCGCCGTGTCCATGATCTTCACGATCTTGTTCGCGTGCATCTCCCCAAGGCTGCCGCCGAATACGGTGAAGTCCTGGGAGAACACGAAGACCGTCCGGCCGTCGATGGCACCGTACCCGGTGACGACGCCGTCGCCCGGCACGCGCCGCTTGTCGATCCCGAAGTCGGAGGCGCGATGCTCCACGAACGCATCCGTCTCCACGAAGGTCCCCGCATCCAGCAGGGCCTCGACCCGCTCTCGCGCGGTGAGCTTGCCTTTCGCGTGCTGCTGTTCGATGCGCTCGGCCCCGCCGCCTTCCCGGGACGCCTCCTTGCGCCGGCGGAGCTCCTCCACGCGTTCGTCAACGGCCATGGGACGCTCGAATGCGAGCGCCCGACTTCAACTCTTCGGGACCTCAGCCGCGGCCGGCTGCGCCTCCCAGAGGAACAACCGCGAGGCGGTGTACCCCGTCAAGCCCCCGATGGCGCCCAGCAGGATCGCCAAAACCAGCGTCAGGAGCGTGAGGAGCCACCACGCGTCGCTCCCCGCGCCGAGGACTTCGCCGACCAAGCTGGCGAGCTGGAGCCCGCTCCCGAAGACGAAAACGTAGACGAGGTAGGCGGCCCACGCGGTCATGACGACGAGCGCGCCCAGGACAAGGGCGCGGCGGGCCCGGGTCGACAGGATGCCCGCCAGGAACCCGGCGAGGTAGGCGAGCTGCCAGGTGCCCGTGAGCAGGAGGATCAGCGCCGCGGCGAACCCGGCCAGAAACACGGTGCGGACGGGCAGGTCGGGGAAGTGGGGTCTGGGCAAGAAATCAACTCGGCACGAGGCTGATGGTCGATTCGACGGACCCCGCTGGAATCGAGTCCGCCGTCGGGTAGGCACGGAAGGAGAGGTACTTGCCGCCCAGGTAGGATCCCTTCAGGAAGTCGTCATAGTGAACGCTGAGCGGGTTCCCGGACTGCCCGCCCGGGTAGATTGCGAGCGAGTTGTCCAGGTCGCTGAAGTCGATGATCTGCCGCCAGGAGGGGCCGCCCTTCGAGACCAGGCCGCCCGCGACATTCAGGGTGAAGCCGTCCCCGGGCGCGGCGAACGGTCCCCTCTGGAAGGCCTCCAGCCCGGTGAGGCTGTCGAACTGGCGGGAGTGGACGGACCCCCACGTCCACGCGCCGGGCGTGGGGCCGAGACGCGCCAGGAGGTCGGCCATCGTGTCGTTGAACGCCTGGCGGATCACGTCGTCCCGGGTCTGCGCGCGGATCATGCCACCCGTCACGTTGTCGAACCAGTGGGACGCCGGGTCGTTGATCGTGAGGTTCTCGAGGGTGTTGAACTGCGGATCCGTGAGGTTCGTCGCATCCGCCACCGCGTACTCGTCGCCGAACGTATCCTGAACGTAGTGATCCATGAACGTGTACCAGATCGTGGCTGCGGTGGAGTTCGTCGTCATGTTGAACGCGTTCACCGTCGTCCACGTCTGGAGGGCGGCATGGGCCTGCTGGTCGACGCCGTCCGCGGGCGTGACGGCATTCAGGATGTAGGGGACCAGGGACTGCGCGGCCGTGTCCAGTAGGTCCAGCTGGAAACGCTCCATGTCCGCGAGGGAAACGTTCTGGTCGGCCGCGAGGAGCTCATGGATCCTCCGGGCCCGATATCCGGGGTCGAAGAGGGAGCCGAGGGTCGACGCGTAGCCGTAGCCCGGCGGGTAGGGGACCTCGTTGTTGCTGAAGACGTAGCCCTGCGGCGGGTCGTAGAGGTGGGGCATGTCCACGAAGGGCACCCACCCGTTCCACGCGTAGCTCGCGTTCGACCCGTCGACGGGGAGGCGGCCGGAGAAGTTCTCGCGGATCGGATACCAGCCGGTCGACCGGATCCCGATGTTCCCGTACACGCCGTTCGCGTCGGCGTAGATCACGTTCTGCGCGGGGACGTGCCAGTACAGGGAGGCGTTGTCGAACTCGGCGTGGTTCGTCGCGAGGTCGACGCCGAGCATCGCTCGGAGCTCTTGACCGAAGTAGACGATCGTCGACATCATCGACACCGTCTCGCCGTACTGGGTCAAGATGGGTCCATGGCCCGTGGCCTTGACCTGGAAGTCGACGGTGGCCCCGCCCTTGACGAGGATGGGCTCGTCGTAGACCTTCAGGTCGTACCAGTGCCCGCCGTACAGGTACTGCGTGCCATTCGCCGAGATCGTCTCCTTGAAGAAGTCGTTGACATCCGCACCCGTGTTCGTCTCGCCCCAGGCGATGTGCCCGTTCGTCCCGAAGAAGAAGGCCGGGATGCCGGGGAACGTTGCGCCTCGCACGGAGTACGGCGGGGCCTGGAGCTCGGCCTGGTACCAGATCGCGGGGAGCTGGAACTGGAGATGGGGGTCCGCGTCGAGCAGCGGTTTGCCCGTGGCGGTGCGCGTCCCGAGGACGGCCCAGTTGTTGCTGCCCGCGCCCTCGAAGTTCGGGATCCAGGGGGCCGCCGCGGCCGCCTTCTGCAGGATGTCCTGCGCCGCCGCGACGGAAACGAGGGCGACGTCCGATCCGCCGAGCGCCGCGGACTGGATCGGGTACTGGGTGCCCGCGGGATAATCCGGGAACAGCTCCGCCGCCTGGGTCGCCCCGAACTTCTGGACCAGGAGATCGTACTGGATGTCGTAGAAGTCGCCCATCAGGCCCCAGGCGATCAGGCCGCCCGCGGTCAGGCTCTTCTCCACGGACCAGAGCTCGGGCTTGTAGCCGAGGAGCTTGTACTCGATGGGGTAATCCGGGGGATCCAGGCCGGCGATGTATGCGTTCACACCGGCCGTGTAGGCCTTCATCACGGGCGAGTCGATGTCGCCGGCCAGTCCCCGGGCGATCGAGGCATTCGCCGCGATCCGTGCCAGGCCGATCGTCCGGAAGAACTCGTCCGTCGAGACGTAGCTCGATCCGAGCACCTCGCTCAGCCGTCCCGCCGCGGCGCGGTACTGGGTGTCCATCTGCCACAGGCGGTCCTCGGCGTGGACGAAACCCAGCGCGAACCATCCGTCCGCAGCATTTTGGGCGTAGATGTGGGGGACGCCCGTGACGTCCCGCACGATCGTCACGGGAGCGTTGAGGCCCGCAAGGCGGATCGTCTGGGTCTGGAGCGCCCGGTTGCCGAAAGCCACGGACCAGAGGCCTGTGGTCGGATCGAGGATCGAGCCCAGCGGCGGGAGCGGGCCGAGCGGCGCGGAGAAGACCGCGAAGACGACGATGGAGAGAACCACGGAGACGCCGAACTTCGCCCAGCCGCGACGGTCGGAGGGAGCGCTCGTGCGGGGCGGATGGCGCGCCCATGGCAAAAGCGTTTGGGCGCGCCGAGAGTCGATGCGTCAGGAGACGTACTCGACCGTGCCATCGACGATCTCGTGGCGTTCCTCGTGGTCGTCGAGTACCATCAGTGCTCCTGCCGGCGTGACGTCGTACGCCTTGCCGACCACCTTTCCTTTCGAGGTCTCCACGGAGACCCTCTTCCCGACCGTCCCACACGCGCCGCGGTATTCCTTCATCATCAGCGGGGTGGGCGTGTTCCGATAGCGCGAGTACACGTCGTCCATCTGCTCGAGGAAGTAGTCGAGGCACTCTTCGTTCGCGACGAACAGGTTGACTTCGCGCTTCAGGCTGGTGGCGTGCTTCTGCACATCGGGCGGGAGCCGCTCCAGGTCGAGGTTCGTGTTGATGCCGACGCCCAGAATGACGTGGTACACGTCCCGCCGGTACACGCCCTCGGAGAGAATCCCCGCGAGCTTCCGGCCCTGGAAGATCGCGTCGTTCGGCCACTTGAGGGTGGCGAACACCCCGAAGTGGCGCAGCGCCTTGACGAGCGGCATGCCCGCGAGGAGGCCCAGGATCGGGGCATGGACCTCCTTCGGGTTGAGGAGGATCGAGAGATAGAGCCCGCCCGGCGGAGAGGCCCAGGCGCGGCCGTGGCGGCCCTTTCCGGCGGCCTGGCGATCCGCCCAGACAACGAGTCCCTCCGCCAGATCGCCGTCCAGGAGCTCCTTGAGCGTCTCGTTCGTGGACTCGACCGCATCGAAGTGCCAGATCGTCCGGCCGATCACCTTGCGGGCCGGGTTGTGGAACTCCCCGGTCTTCATGGTCGGCGGACCGCGGCGAGGCTATTTCAACGTTGGCGGGTCACGTCGACGGGGCTTGCTCGGAAGCGCGGCTGCCGGCCAGAGCCGGTTCCCGGCTGGCCAGGAATCCCCAGAACATGAGGGCGATGCCGAAGAGCTCGCCCAGATAGAGGGCCCACGTCACTCCGAACGTCGCGAGCGAGCCGCTCCCGGCGGCGACGATCGCGCCCGCGGCGATCCAGAGGTTGAACACGAACCGCGTGCGCCAGAACGAGTAGAGTGCGATCCCGATGAGGGCGAGGCTGCCCGGGACCGTGAAGAGGGGCGACCAGATGCGCACGGACTCGTCGAACCCTTGGCCCGCCGGGAGGGGGAGCTGGAACGCGGCGACGTTGACTGTGGCGGTTGCGACAATCCAGGCGAACGCGACCGCCATGATTGCGGTGTACACCGAGAGGGCGAGGCCGAGCCGGCGGCCCGCGAGGAACGCAGACCCGACGCCCAGCACCGCGACCAGGGGCGCGGCCAGGAAGTAGTAGACCTTGTAGATCCCCACACTCCAGCTGTAGGCCTCGGAGAAGAACTGCATCAGGGCGGCGACCGAGAACATCGCGAGCCCGATCGTCCATGCCATCTGGTACGTCTTGCGGCGGGCGAGCCACTGCTGGAACACGAGGAATGAGAACAGGGCGCTGATGCCCGCGGACGCTAGGGAGGCAGCGGCTCCTTCGACGCTCATGCGACGGCCGACCAAGGACGCTCGACATAAACCTATTCGACTTGGGCTAGCCTAACAGCCCTGACACGTCAGGGCAAAGGGATCGGTTCCTGGACGAGCTCGATGAGGACGCCGTGCGCGGATCGGGGATGAACGAATGCGACCTTCCTCCCTCGGGCTCCGGGGCGGGGGACCTTGTCGACCAGTTCGAACCCTTCGCCGGCCAGTCGCCCCAGTTCCTGGACGATGTCCGGGGTTGCGAACGCGACGTGGTGCAACCCTTCGCCACGGGACTCGAGGAAGCGGGCAACTGCGCCCTTCGGGTCCAGGGGCTCCACGAGTTCCACCTGGATGCCACCCGCCCGGAGGAATGCCACCCGCACGCCAGCAGCGGGGACCGAATCCACGTAGTCCAAGGCGAGTCCGAGCAGGCGGTATCGCTCGACGGCGGGTTCCAGATGGTGGACCGCGATGCCGACGTGGTGTGCCGGCCCTATCATACCTCACCCCGCGGTCGATACGTCCCGAACACCTCTCGGAGCCCGTCGCTGATCTCGCCGAGGCTGGCGCCCGCCTTGAGGGCGGCCTGGATGACGGGCACCAGGTTGTCCCCGCTTCCAGCGGCCTCCACGATCGTCTTGACCGACGTGCGGGCGCGCGCTGCGTTGCGGCCCTTCCGGAAGGAGGCCATCTGCCGGGCGCGCTCCTCCGCGATGCGCGGGTCGAGCCGGTAGCGTCGCACCTCCCCGACTCCTTCCACGAACGCATTGACCCCGACGACGGTCCGCGTCCCGCCCTCGAGGGCGAGCTGTTGGCGGTAGGCCGATTCGGAAATCTGGCGCTGGACCCAGCCCGCCTCGACGGCTTTGAGCATCCCGCCCCGCCGGTCGATCTCGGCGAGGAGCTTCCGGGCCTCCGACTCGAGGCGGTCCGTGAGGTCCTCGACGAAGTACGCCCCGCCGACTGGGTCGACGGTGTTCCCGACGCCTGTCTCGTGGGCGAGGATCTGCTGCGTCCGGATCGCGAGCCGCACGGCCCGCTCCGAGGGGAGGGAGAGGGCTTCGTCCATGCTGTTCGTGTGCAGCGACTGCGCTCCGCCCAGGAGGGCCGCGAGAGCCTGGAGCGTGACGCGGACCGCGTTGTTCTCGGGCTGCTGTGCGGTCAGGGACACGCCCGCGGTCTGCGCGTGGAACCGGAGGGCTCGGGACTCGGGCCGCTGGGCGTGGAACCGCTCTTCGGCGATCCGTGCCCAGAGCCGTCGAGCCGCGCGGAACTTCGCGATTTCCTCGAAGAAGTCCATGTGGACGTCGAAGAAGAACGAGATCTGCGGGGCGATGTCGTCGACGCGCAGGCCTCGGTCGACGGCGGCCTCGAGATAGGCAATCGCATCCGCGAGGGTGAATGCGATCTCCTGGACCGCCGTGGCCCCCGCTTCCCGGATGTGGTAACCGCTGACGCTGATCGCGTTCCACTTGGGGACCTCGCGGCTGCAGAACTCGATGAGGTCGATCGCGAGACGCATCGACGGCTGCGGCGGATAGATGTACGTCGACCGCGCGATGTACTCCTTGAGGATGTCGTTCTGGACGGTCCCGCGGAGGCCACGGCGGGGCACGCCATCGGCCTCCGCGACCGCCACGTACATCGCGAGGAGGATCGGCGCGGTGGCGTTGATTGTCATGCTCGTGCTGACGCGTTCGAGGGGCAGACCCGCGAGGAGGGCACGCATGTCCTCCAGGCTGCTGATTGCGACGCCGACGCGGCCCACCTCGCCTCGAGCCAGCGGAGCATCCGAGTCGTACCCCATCTGGGTCGGGAGGTCGAACGCGACGCTCAGGCCCTCGTTCCCTTGGTCGAGGAGATACCGGAACCGGCGGTTCGCCTGCTCCGCGGTCCCGAAGCCTGCGTACTCGCGCATCGTCCACAGCCGGCCCCGGTACATTGTCGCACGGATGCCGCGGGTGTACGGCGGCTCGCCCGGTAATCCCAGGTCGTCTAGGTACCGCGCCGACTCCTTCGGCCCCACGACCAGGTCGACGGGGAGGCCGCTCAGGGTTCGGGGCGCGCCGCGGGGCTCCGTTCGGGGGGACGGTTCTTTCGGAGCGTTTCGGCTTCGCTTGCGGGACGGCGATCGGGCCATGAGATCTCACGCGCCGAGGAAGATGCCTTCGGGGTCACACTTCGTCCGAAGGACTTGAAGCTCCCGCTTGGTCGGCGGCTTCGTCTTCCGGACCGTGGGGGCCACCTCGAGATCCCAGGACACGTTCCTCCGGATCTCGTCCACGCTGAGGCCCGGATGCACCGAGTCGAGGTACATCACCTTCGTCGCGGCGTCGAAGCGGTAGACGCCCATGTCGGAGATCACACAGGATGGACCTCCGCGCGGTAGCCCCGCCCGTTCCCGGCCGCCGGGACCGTCGATGTACCCGGGCGTGGTCACGTAATCGAGCTTCTCGACGAACTTCAGGCGGTCCTGCTTCATCATGATGATCGTGCGCTTCGCGAGGGACCCGATGTCGTTCGCACCGCCGGAGCCCGGGAGGCGTACCTTGGGCGAGTGGTAGTCGCCGATGACCGTCGTGTTCAGGTTCCCGAATCGGTCGATCTGGGCCCCGCCGATGTACCCCACGTCGACGTAGCCGGGCTGCATGATCAAGCCGAAGACCTCTGTGAGCCCGCAGAGCATCACGCTCCCGGGGACGAGGCACGCGTCGCCGATGGACAGCGGCGTCCGCTTCGGGCGCGCATCGACCACGCCGGATTCGAAGATCATGATGCAGTTCGGGGCATGCGTGTACTTCGCCAGCATGCCCCCGAGCATCGGGAGCCCCGTCCCGATGAAGGCGATCTCGCGGTCGCGGATCTCGCGCGCCGCGCAGATGGCCATGAGCTCGGTCCGCTTGTACGCCGGGGGAGCAACTGCCCCGGGCGCGTCAGTAGCCATAATTCACCTTCCCGCTCATGACCGGCTTGGCCCGCAGGTGCGCGAGGCGTTCCTCGCCGAGCTTCTTCAGATAGGCCTCGTGGCCCTCGACGCCGTAGACCCACTCCTCCGCCCACCCTTGCCAGCCCTCGAGGGTCGTGCTTCGCGCCGCGTAGTCCTTGCGGAACGCGCGGTCCGTGTCGTAGTATCCCTGGACCTGGTACGGGTGGCCGCCGAACGGGATCGGGACGATCGCGTCGACGCGGAACCCCGGGACGATCGTGCGGTTCGGGTCGTGGCGGATGACCCGCGTGGGCACGATCTCCTCGACGGTGAGGAGGATCTTCTTCCCGGCGTACGTCCCCCAGAGATCGTCCCCGATCTGGCCCCAGACCTGGGCATTCCCGTCCTCGTCGCACCGCTGGGCGTGGAGCAGGGCCACGTCCGCGGGGCAGGCCGGCAGGAGGGCGACTTTCTCGCCGCTCCCGAACGGGTCCTCGACCACCAGGGCTTTCGGATGCCGGAACGATTCCACGGTCAGGAGGTCCGAACCGAGCTGGGACTTGACCGGCATGAACGGGAGGCCCATGCCCGCGGCCATGAAGCGCATCGTCATCCCGAAGTTGCTGTACTCCTCGATCAGGACCTTCCGCGGGATCCCCTTCTCGACGGCGCGGCGGTAGCAGTACGCCAGTCCGAGGGCCTCGAGGCCGAGATACGAGCCCTCGAGCCTGTCAACGCAGCCCGCGCCGATGAGCCAGTCCGCATCCTCGGTCCAGCCGCTCATCAGGAAGGTGAGGTCGCGCTTCCTCTGTCGCATGATCTCGTAGATGACGGCGAACGGTTTGCGCACCGCGATGCCGCCTGACCGGAGGCGGCATCCGTCCGGGATGAACTTCTTCACGGCTTCCGCGAGGGGTATGAGCTTGCTGGAAACCTCGGGCTCCGCCATGGCGGCGAGAACGGGCGACGCGGGTAAGAACGTTCCGAGGGACCGCTCAGCGATCCTGAACCCGGGTTTCCAGGTCCTCGATCACGGACGGCAACTCGGAGAACCGCTGGATCGTCGCGTGGGGCTTCGCCTCGCGAAGGGAGGACGGGCTCCCGTATCCGTATGCGGCCGCGACCGTCCACATGCGCGCCGATCGTCCGGCCAAGATGTCGACGGGCGCATCGCCGACCACGACGCACTGTTCCGAAGGGATCCCGAGGGCGTTCGCGGAGAACAGCGGCAAGTCGGGGAACGGCTTGGGCCGCGACACCTCGTCGCCGCCCACGATCGCCTTGAAGTACGGCGCGATCCCGGATACCTCGAGCATCCGCCGGGCGCCGTGCAGGCGCCGCGTGGTCATCGTGCTGATCGGGCGCTCCGCGAGCCGGGGGAGGGTCTCTTTGACCTCGGGGTACAAGGGCAAACCTCTCTCGACGTGTTCCATGAAGTGCTCGTAGTAGCGATCCGTGATCTCGTCGACCACGGGCCCCTGCATCCCGCGGAGCAGGTCCATCTGCCGCTGAACGGGCATCCCGATCAGCGGGCGGATTTCCTCCCTGACGAGCGGCTTGACCTTGAAGGCTTCGAGGGCCGCGTTCATCGAGGCGACGATCGCGTCGAGCGTGTCCATCAGGGTGCCGTCGATGTCGAACAGGATGCCGAGCAGCATGGGGGACTCGCGGAGTCGGGACGCCCGGCCGGGCTTAAAGCTGCGCCCCTCGGTGCGGATCACACGACGGACCGGCGGCGGAGATCCGCGATCCGGTCGGGCGTGTATCCAAGGGCGGACAGCACCTCGTCCGTGTGCTCGCCCAGGAGCGGCGGCGGCGTGTGGTCGCCGCGATCGTTCGAGGAGCGGAAGGGCGGACCGAATTGCCGGATCCTTCCCGCCTTCCGGTGCGAGAGCTCGAGGACCATGCCCCTCGACCGCACCTGCGGATCGCGCACGATGTCGCTGATGCGGTAGACAGGCCCGGCGGGGACGGAGTGCTCGTTCAGCGCAGCCTGCCACTCCGCCGTGGTGCGGGTGCGGAAGATCGACTCGAGCAACGGTTCCAGCACCCCGCGGTTCTCGACGCGCTCGGGGTTCGTGACGAACCGCGGGTCCTGATCGAGCTCAGGACGGCCGACCGCCGCGCACAGACGGTGGAAGATGTCGTCGTTCCCCACCGCGACGTTGATGAATCCGTCGCGGGTGGCGAAGGCTTGATAGGGGACGATCGTCGGATGGCGGGAGCCGGCCCGCTCCGGATCCTGGCCGGTCGCGAAGTAGTTGGCCGCCATGTACGTGAGCCAGGCGAGCTGGGAATCGAACAGGGAGACGTCGATGCGCTCTCCTTGGCCCGTGCGAGCGCGCTGGACGAGGGCCGCCGCGATCGCGTACGCAGCGAACATGCCTCCTGCGATGTCCGCGACCGCGACGCCGATGCGAACCGGCGGCCCGCCCGCTTCCCCAGTGATGCCCTGGAGCCCGCCGAGCCCCTGGAGGATGAGATCGTACGCCGGGTGGTCGCGATACGGGCCGTCCTGACCGAAGCCAGAGATGGAGCAGTACACGATGGCGGGGTTCGCGGCTCGCACCGCTTCGTAATCAAGGCCGAGGCGTTCCGCGACGCCGGGCGCGAAGTTCTCCAGGAACACATCGCTCCGGGCCGCGAGCTCGAGCAGGATCTTCCGACCTTCCGGATCCTTCAGGTTCAGCGTGACGCTCCGCTTGTTCCGGTTCACGCTCAGGAAGTACGCGCTTTCGCCGCCGAGGAACGGCGGACCCCATGCGCGGGTGTCGTCCCCTTTTCCAGGGATCTCGATCTTGGTGACCTCGGCACCGAGGTCCGCGAGCATGAGGGAGCAGTACGGGCCTGTCAGCACGCGGGAGACGTCGAGGACGCGGATTCCCAACAGAAGACCGGGCATGGAGAGGCCTCGCGCGCGGGAAGGTCCTGAAGGGATAAGGGATTGCCGACGCGTCAGTACGAATCCCAGTGGAGTCCGAGGGACGGCACGCTCACGCCGCGACCCTTTCGCACCTCGCCGACGATCCGCGCTCGGACCGAGGGCCGCAGGGCCTGGACGACCGCCTTCGCCTCCGTCTCCGGGGCGACGATCACGTACCCCATGCCCATGTTGAACGTCTGGTACATCTCGTCGTCTTGGATTCCGCCTAACGCCTGCAACTCGCGAAACAGCGTGTGGGGCTCGAGGGGATCCGTGATCGAGAACTCCACGGTCGGCTTGAGGCGGACGATGTTACGGACGCCGCCGCCAGTGATGTGCGCCATGCCGTGAATCCGAGCCTTCTGGAGCGCGTTCAGGACCGGCTTCACGTAAATCGCGGTCGGCTCGAGGAGGGCGGGTCCCCAGCGCTGGTTCGACGCGCCCACCGGATCGAACACGGTGAGCGCCGCGTCCCGCAGGAGGCGGCGCGCGAAGGTGAGGCCGTTCGAGTGGATGCCGTGGCTCGGCAGGCCGATGATCACATCCCCGGGGCGAATCGCACGGCCGTCGATGACGTTCTTGCGATCCACGACCCCGAAGCACGTGCCGGCCAGATCGAAGCCTTTCACGATCTCGGGGAGGACCGCGACCTCGCCCCCGATAATCGACACGTTGGCCATCCGGGCTCCGCGGTTCAGCCCGATCCCGATCTGACGGGCCACTCCGTGGTCGTACGACTCGATCGCGAAGTAGTCCACGAAGGCAATCGGCTCCGCCCCGATACAGATCATGTCGTTGACGTTCATCGCGACGCAGTCGATGCCGACCGTGTCCCACTTCCGCATTTCGTTGGCGACGATGAGCTTCGTGCCCACGCCGTCGGTGCACAGGGAGAGCGCATACCTGCCGAACTCGACGAGTCCGGTGAAGTGGCCGATCTTCGTGAGAGGTCGCCCGACGCCCCGCCGCCGGTAGGTGAGGCCAGACACGAGCGCCGCGATGTGGGCTGCCTTCTCGTCCTGGCTCACGCCCGCTTCCGCGTAGGTCCGGACCATGCCACCACACCGCGGGAAAGCAGACGGGGGCTATTTAGACCGTTGGCCACGCAGCTCCGCCGTCGAACAGTCTTTAGGAAGGTTTCATATTCGCCAGTCCCCGATGGGATGCGGGCTCCGTCGTGCGCTCCCCCGCAGGCTTCTCCGTGAAACAACCCGAGTACGAGGCGATGGAAGCCGCGATCCTGGCCTATCTCCGCCGCGTGAAGAAGCCGGTGAGCTTCAACGAGCTTCTCCAAGGCGTGTCGCGACTCGTGCCGCCTGAGCTCTTCCCGGACGAGAGCCGCGCCCGGTGGTACGCGAAGGTCGTCCAGCGGGATCTCGAGCTCACCGGCCAGATCGAACGCCTCCCGGAGGCGCCCGTGCGGCTCCTCGTGCGCGCGTGACCGTGCCCCCAAACCTTCATCGCCTCCGCACACATGGGCCACCTCGTGCCGAAGGCGTGGGTGAAGTCGAGACGGCATGACCGGTACTACCGCGCGGCAAAGCGCCAGGAGTACCGCAGCCGGTCGGCGATCAAGCTTTCGCAGATCGACCGCGACTACGGCCTGTTCCATCCCGGCGACGCGGTCGTCGACCTCGGGGCCGCGCCGGGCGGGTGGTCCCAGATCGCGGCGGAACGGGTCGGCGCCAAGGGACGCGTCCTGGCGATCGACGTTGCACCGATGAAACCCATCGAAGGCGTCGAGGTCGTGCGAGGGGACTTCATGGAGGGCTCCGTCCAAGCGAGGTTGTTCGAACACCTGCGCCGACCCGCCGACGTCGTCGTGAGCGACATGGCGCCTCATCTCAGCGGAAACAAGTCCTATGACGAGGCCCGCGCGCTCGAACTGGCCGATGCCGCGCTCTCCTTCGCGGTTCGCGCCCTGCGACCCGGAGGCGACTTGCTCGTCAAGGTGTTCCAATGCGACGGCTACCGGGCCTTCCTACGACGCGCCGAGGCACACTTCGAGGCCGTGAAAGGCGTCAAGCCGAAAGCGTCGACCCCTTCGAGTGCGGAGATGTACGTCTTGGCACGCGGTCGCGTTGGATGAGTCCAGGCGAGCCGGAAACGTAATCCCGCCCGTCGTTCCGTGGCGAGAGGTCCGGCGACTCGCGGCCTCGCGTAACGGAGAATGATTAAATACGCATATCTCGATGAACCACTGCTTCCGGAATCGGGGGCTCCATTTCAGCTCCTTGGGGGGAGGCTCACATGCGGCACCGCGGCGCTGCGCGGGGCCGGCACGGACCTTTCTCCTGAATGAAAAACGATTACCCACACAGCGAGCCCGCGAGGCAGAGCGGTCCTCCCGTCCCCAAGCCTTTCGGGCTCTCCTTTCTTTTGGACGCCCGAGGGAGCTGTTCAATCCCAGAAGCGTTTCGTCCGGGCGTAGTTGATCTCGGCCGCGAGGAGGTCGCGGAGGAAGTCCTCCTCGGTCTCGTGGTACCCCCGGAGGATGCGGGCGGCGGTGTCCTCGCCGACCCCGCGGGCCATGAGGGCAAGGACTGCCTTGCGGCCGTGGGCCATCACGAGGCTCGCGTTCGTGAAGAGACGTTTCGCAAAGGCGCGGCTCTCCTTGTCCGAGCCTTGCAGGTCCAAGTGCGCGAGCCGGTCCTTCTCGTACGGCGCGATCACCGCGACCATCGCCCCGCCGCAGTTCGCGCACAGGATCTTCGCGGGAAGGTCGCTGACTCCCGCGCGCCAGCTCATCTTGCAGTTCAGGCACAGGAAGGTCGCGGTCTCCTTCTCCAGGCGCGCCTTGACGGCCATGAGGGTCGCGTGGTCCGCTTTCGCGGGCGAGACGAGGAGCCGACCCCCCTCGAGGCCGGCCCGCCCGATCGGAGTGAGGTGCGTCGCGACGATCTCGATCTCGCCACGCCGGATGCGGTGGAGGACCTCGATCGTCCTCGGGATGTCCATCCGCTCCCAGAAGACCTTGTCCAAGACCTCCTCGAAGAGCGGCGTGTTCTCGAACGTCCTCAGGAGGCGAGGGATCGAGACGGCTTCCCACTCCACGTCCCGCCGCAGCGCGCCGAACTTCTTCGCGACATAGACGAACGACCAGCGCAGGAACGCGGAGTTCTTCAGGATCACCCGGAGCAACGGCTCGAGGGCATCGGGGTCCGTGGGGCGGAGGATCTCCTCGATCATCTTCGGGCTCACGCTCCGAGGCACGTCGAGCACGATCCGGTATGGATCCGTCTGGACGCCGACGCTCTGGCCGAACCTCGCGGAAATCAGGGAGGAGATGAGCTGGCCCAGGGTCTCGTTGACCTTGGATCCGAAGCACGCGTTGACAACGATGAGCTCGCGGGAGTTCTCGATCGTGATCCGGCGGTCCGTCGCCACGGGCGCCTCGCCGGCGGAGCGCAGGTACTCCTCGAGCTTCCCGACGCCGAACTCGTTCACCGGGTAGCGGGACAGGTCCCGCTCTCGGCGTAAACGGCCGACCTCCTCCGCCACGTCGAACGGCACCGGGATGTCCTCACCCACCCAGGAGGGCACATCGCCGATCTCCTTGACCGGTTCGACGAGAATGTGATCGTCCTTGAAGTCTACGAACCGCCAGGCCGTGCCGCGCATGATGAAGCTCTGCCCGAGCTTCGCGTTTTCCGCGACAAACCACTCGTCCAGCGTGCCGATGACCCGCCTCGAACCGAGGTCGACGACCCGGTACGTCTTGACGTCGGGGATCATCGAGATGTTCTCGTAGAAGTAGGCGAGGGAGTTCGAGCTGCGGCCGAAACGACCTTCGCGGGACCAGATCACCTTGAGGCTCGCCAGCTGCTCCAGAAGCTCGTCGAAGTCCTTCCGGAGGAGTTCCCGATACGGCCAGCTCCGGCGCGCGGCCGCATAGACGGTCTCCGCGGAGGCGAACCGCTCTGAGACGGCCGTGGCCACGATCTGGTTGGCGAGCACGGAGCGGTTGTTCAGGCGGACCGTCAGCGGCTCGATCTCCTCGGAGAGGGCGCGCCGCGCGATCACCGCGGCCTCCGCGAAATCGTCCTCGTGGGTCGCCAGGATCACACCGTCGGCCACCTCGCCGACGCCATGGCCCGAGCGACCGATGCGCTGCACGAGGCGCGCGACCTCCCGTGGACTGTTGTACTGAAGCACGAAGTCCGCGCTTCCGACGTCGATGCCCAGCTCGAGCGACGATGTGCACACCAGGGCGCGGAGGTGGCCCGCCTTGAAGTCGTCCTCCATCTGGATCCGGATGTCCTTCGACAGGCTGCCGTGGTGCACCCCGATGGTCGGGTCCTGGTACCAGGCTGCGAGGCGCGAGGAGAGGAACTCGGCCGTGTCCCGGGTGTTCACGAAGAAGAGCGTGGACTGGTGGGCTTTCAGGAGCTCGTAGCAGCGGCGCAGGGCGGTCGCCTGGCCGAGCTGCACGCGCAACCGGTCCCCGATCTCATGGTCCCCCGTCTGCGGGGGAGCGACCTCGACCGCGATATGAATCCCCTTCGGGATCCGGATCCGCAGCACCTCGACGGGCCGCCCCACGCCACCGAGGTAGTGGGCGACCTCCTCGGGCGTCCCGACGGTTGCCGACAGTCCGATGCGCTGGACCTCGTGCCCCGCCAGATCGCGCAGGCGCTCGAGCCCGACCGCGAGCTGGGCGCCCCGCTCATCCGAGGCGAGCTCGTGGATCTCGTCGATCACGACCCACTTCACGGTGCGCAAGTGTTCGCGCAGCTTCCGGCCCGTGAACAGGATCTGGAAGGTCTCCGGAGTCGTGATGAGCACGTCGGGTGGGTGTCGCGTGATCCGCGCACGCTCCTGCGCACTCGTGTCCCCGTGCCGCACCGCGACCGTGACGTGGAGGCGCTCCGCGAAGAAGGTCATCCGCCGGAGCATGTCCCGGTTGAGCGCCCGCAACGGGGTGATGTAGAGGCAGCTGACCGGCTCCGGCTTCTCCGTCAGGATGCGGTGGAGCACGGGGAGGAAGGCCGCCTCTGTCTTGCCAATCCCGGTTGGTGCGACGAGGAGGACGTTGGAGCCGACCAGGATGCGGGGAATCGCCTGGACCTGGGGTTCCGTGAAGGACTCGATGCCCATCTCCTTCACGACGTCGAGGATCCGCGGATCCAATCCCAGGGAGTCCATCCACGCTCGCAAGGGGTCGCGGGCCAAAAAGGTGCGCGTCGTGAAAAGTTATCACCGCGGATAATTCTGTCAACCGTTTCGGTAAAAAATTATCAGGGGGGATAACCGCCTCGGTGGGGGTCAATAAGCCCCCGCGCTACCCCGTGTCAGAGGTCGTAGAGTGAGCCGTCGCCTGCCAGCCCTGACCCTCGTGGCCGTGGTGTGCCTCGTGGCGGTCGGCTCGGGCGCTCCACTCCTCGCAGGTTCGGCGAGCGCGTTCGGGCAACATGTGTTCCAGGCGAACCCGGTCGTGGGTCCGGGGGACCCATACTACGACGTGTACAGCGGCGCAACGGTCGCCCAGTCCGTCCTCGTCTCGCAGGATTATGTCCTCTCCAACGTCACGCTGCGGGTGCGAAACGACGGTGGCAACATGAACGCCCTCGTCGTCTCCGTTCGCGCCGACGACCCGACGCGGCATTTCCCCGTGATGACGAGCCAGCTCGCCTCGACCTCCCAGGTCTCCCCCAACAACCAGGCGGTGCCGGACAACTGGAGTTTCCCTTTCAGCCCCTCGCCCGTGCTCCGGGCTGGTACGGTCTATTGGATCGTCGCCCAGAACACCGCGCCTCAGGGACCGCCGACGAACGGCTACGAGTGGCATAACAGCAACGCCGACACGTTTCCGAGCGGATCGGCCGCCGTCCTCGATCCGAGTTCTGGCATCTGGACGGGCCTGCCGTACGATCTCTACTTCGTGACCTACGGGCGGGAGTGGAGCGCGAACGTCAGCCCTGCCATGACCGTGGGCGCGGCGCGGGCCCTCCCTGGAGACTCCGTGATCGTCACCGTCAACTTCAACAACACGGGGACGCAGACCGCGCGACAGGTCTGGATCAACACGACAATGTCGTCGGCAATCACGAATGCATCCCCGAGCTTCCCTGGCCTCCAGCCGGTGTCCGCCGTCGCATTCCCGAACCTCACGTTCCTCAACGTCCCCAACGGCCCGCACTCCTTCACCATGACAGGCCAGGTCGCGGTCGGCACGCCGCCGGGTACCGTTGCGACGACGCGGGCCGCCCTCGACTTCGAAAACGAGACTGGCGCCATGTTCCGGGGCCGCCAAGCCGCGGCCTCCCTCCTCGTGGGGCTCGTGACGAAGCAACTGTACCTGGGCGGCACGTCCGTGGCAACGAAGCTCCTGACGACAACCACACCGACGGGCGCGACCGCCGCGAGCTCCACCCTGAATCCGGGAGCCGCACAGCCTGTGCAGTTCATCCTGCAACCGGGCCTGGCGCGCCCGTTCCAGGCCGTCGATGTCTCGGCGAGCCTCTGGGTCTCCACGCAGAAAGCGCCCCCTCAGAGCTACCGGCTTAACGTCAGCCTTCTCGACGGCAGCTCGGCGGTCGCCTCGATCCTACCGAGCTTCACCCTCACCTCGTCGGGGTTCCACCAGGTGACTTTCGCCTTCGGGACTCTGAACTACAGCTTCGCCAGCGGCCACCGAGTCGGTCTTTCCGTCTGGAGCTTCGGCGGTGGCGGTGGCAGCACGGACAACCTCCTGCTCGACTACAACAGCACGGCGCTCCCCTCTCGGCTCGACGTCACGACAACGACGTACGTGTCGATCGATGAGATCGAACTCACGAACCCGTATTCCAACGCGACGGTGTGGTCTCCCCTCGATTCGATCGTCGTCTTCGCGAACGTCTCTGACCCGTTCGGCCGCTCGAAGATCACCGGGGTCTGGATCAACATCACCTCGCCGTCGGGAGGTGTGGCGGCCGCGGGGCCGATGAGCCCGGTCGCCGCAGACCCCTCGAGTCTCCCGTCGTGGATCCTCCTCAACTACACGCTCTCGCCGCCCCTGGTCACCGGGGAATACCGGATCGAGGTGGAGGCGATGGAGGACAACGGAGTTGTAGACCTCGCGGAGGCCCGCGCCCATGTCGCGGTCCCGATCTTCTCCTTCTCCGACCTGAGTTCCGTCGGCCGCGCCCACGCAGGCATGTCGTTCGCCTACTACCTTTACTACAACAACTCCGGCACGGGCTCCGCTGGCACAGTGTGGATCAACGAGAGCCTGCCCTCCGAGGTGACCTACATCGCAAGCAGTGTCGCGTACACCTCGTCATCCGGAAACCAGTACAACTGGACCTTGACCGACATCTCCGTCGGGAACCATGTCCTCGAGATCGACGTGAACGTGCCCGGGTCCAGCACGACGCCGGCCTGGATCCAAGATACTGCCACGCTCACCTTCACAGATGAGAGCGGTCACTCGAGGACCCCTTGTCTCGAACGCGTCCGTATACCTCAACGGACCCGTCCTCACGGTCTCCCTCACGAGCCTCCCCGTCCGGACGATCCACGCGAACGAGACCGTGGTCTACACCGTGACGCTCAACAACTGCGGCGACGACTCCGGCTCCGTCTGGATCAACGACACGCTCCCTACGGGCTTTGCCTACCTTTCCGACACCGCCTCCATGGTAGGGGGCACTCTGACCCAGCTCGGATCGAGACTGCTCTACCAGTTTGCGCCGGTCCCGGCAGGCACGGGACTCTCATTCCAGATTCGCGCGAAGGCGGGAGCCACGCTGACCCGAAACGGGTCGTACGTGGACTCAATTGACGTGAATTATACGAGCAGCAACGGGTACCAGATGCCCGTCGACTCGACGAACGTCTCGTCCCTCGCGCTGTCACCGTGGTTCGAGCAGGGCTTGGTCGCCTTCCTGGCGGGCCAGGCCAGCCCAGGCCGCGCCGTGCCGGCCGCGGTGCGATTCTGGAACACGGGCAACGAAGCCGCACCGTACGTTTGGGCCAACCTGACCCTCGATCCCCTGCTCACAGTGTCCAATTCGAGCCTGCCGTTCTCCGGGCCAGCCTCGGCCCCTTCCTTCAAGTTCACCGGCGTAGGTCTCGGCCTAACGACCTTGTTCCTCAACTTCACGGTCAGTCCGAGCGCGCTCGACCGGGCCCCGCTCCAAGTGCATGGGAGCCTCGAGGCCCAGGACGCATACGGGAACCGGCTCCCGGCCCTCGTCCTTTCGGCGGCCTCTATCCCGGTCGCTTCCCCAGATTTCACGCTCGGCGTCACGCCAACTCAGACCGCCGTCGAGGCGGGGACGACCTTCTTCCTCATCGTCTCAACGTACAACCAGGGTAGCGTGGCGGCCGCGCAGGCTTGGCTCAACGTCACCCTCCCCGGAGGGCTGGACTACCTGGGCGACAACTCTGGCGTCCTGCCCTACGTCGCAGGAACCGGGATCTCCTGGCACTGGGCCAGCGGCAGCAGGATCCTCCAGCCCTTCACCCAGAACCTATTCACCCTGGACCTCCGCGCACGCCCCGCGACGCCGAACGGAACCGCCGCGGACCTCGGATTCCATCTTGACTTCCTCGACGCGACCCTGCTGTCTCGGCCTGCTGTGAACGCGACCGTTCATACGACCGTCTTGGCCCCGACGCTCGTCCTGAGCGTGTTCGCGAGTGATGCGACGCTTGCCAGCGGAGGGACGTTCAACTATACGCTCCGGGTCGCGAACGCGGGAATGACGATCGCACACAGCGTTTGGATTGAGGACGATCTGGACACGCGCCTCGCGGTCGTCTCGTTCACGTCGAGCGTGCCGGGGCAGGGACAGCAGAACCTGACCTGGAACTTCACGGATCTCGCGCCCGGACAGACGGAGACGATCTTCATCACGGTCCGGGCCGGGGAGGGACTGGCGGCGGGTACGGACATCCCGAACAGCATTGAGGCCTCGTATACAAACAGCGTGGGCCTCGTCCTTGCGTCGATCCGATCTCTGCCGGTGACCGTCCGCATTGGGGAAGACATCACTCCACTGCTATGGATCCTCGGCGTCGCGGCGGTCTTCGGGGCCGTGGTCATCGTCCTCCTCGTGCGCCGCGAGCACGTCGAGATCGAGGAGGTCTTCCTCGTGTACCGGGATGGTGTCCTCATCTCTCACCTCTCGCGGACGCTCCTGCGGGAGAAGGACGAGGATGTCCTGAGCGGCATGCTGACCGCGGTGCAGGAGTTCGTCCGCGAGGCGTTCCAGTACGGGGAGCACCGCGAGCTGCACCAGCTGGACTTCGGGGACTACCGGATCCTGATCGAGCGCGGGAAGTACGTCTACCTGGCCGTGGTCTATTCGGGCGCGGAGTCGCCCTCGATCCGGAAGAAGGTCCGCACCGTCATCGAACTGATTGAGAAGGAGTTCGGAGCCGTCCTCGCGAAGTGGGACGGCGACATGGAGGAGGTCGTCGGCGCGCGGGACCTGATCCGGGACTCCCTCCTCGGCTCGAACAACCACAACCACGTGGCGCCGCAGCTCCCCGAATACGAGTGAAAGAAGTGGGCCCGGCCGGATTTCCCGGCTCCGTGCCGAGCGCGCGGAGCCCTTTGAACCAGCGACCATCTGGTTATGAGCCAGACGCTCCACCGGACTAAGCTACGGGCCCTCGTCGCGGCAACGGCCGGACGTTACTTAAGGGTTGACGACGGCGGAGGAGGCGGAACCCATGAGGCCCGCGGCGTGCGTAAAGGCTATACCCAAGCGAGGACTGCGTCGCGGCGAGGAAGGCCGAGAGGGGTCCCATGCGCATCGACGTCCCAACCCTGCTCTACGTGGTGTACATCCTGCTGTTCCTGGGCCTGTTCGTGGCTGCGGGGATGATCTTCGGGTTCCGGTGGATCACCCTCGCGTTCATGGCCTTCACGGTCATCATCATCGTCATGATCGACTTCACGTCGCGGATCATCCGGGAGCCCGAGACGAAGTCGCGCTGACCCGTGCGCCCCGCCCGGCAGCACGCTATTAATACAGACCCCGTGCCTCTCCGGGAGGGAGCCGGTCGTGTACTACGTCTACGAGGGACGCACGATCAAGGGGATTGGGCTCATGGGGTGGGCCCTCCTTGTTCAGGTCGTCGTGGTCATCGCCCAAGGCGTCACCCAGGCCGCATTCGGCCTCGCGTTCGGCGCGCTCCTGACGAACCCAGCGGACCTCCTCGGCCCCTTCCTGGGCGCCCTGGCCGCGCTGTGCGGCATCGAGATCGCGGAGCTGGGGGTGGCCATCGTATTCCTGATCGGATTCTTTCAGGCGCATGCCGGGAGGCACGAGTACGGGCTCGAACAGTCCCGCTCCCTCGAACGCGCCCTTGTTCTCCTCATCGTCTTCATTGTCTTGAGCGCCGTGGGCGCTGGCTTCTCCGCATCGAGCGTGTTCACCCCAGGGCTGACCGGGCAGGCGATCCTCACGGACCTCACGGGCGACTTCATCCTGGCGCCGCTGGGAGCCCTCTTCGCCGGCCTGACGCTCCTGCAGACGATCGGGTCTATTTCCGGCGAGCCGGTCCGTTCCCGGTTGCGGTTCGCGCTCGGCCTGGGCGTGGTGGGAGCGGTCGTCGGCCCGTTGCTGATCCTGCTGGCCACCGCGGGGAGCACGATCACAGTCGACCTCCTGGCCTCCGGAATCCTCGCGTCGGCGATCGCGGGCCAGGGCATCTCGGCGATCTCGCTCCTCCTCTTCTGGCTCGCCTACCGGGAGACGCGGCGGTCCCTCGAAGCCGGGACGCCCGCGCCCGTCCTGCCGAGGATCGAACAGCTCTATCCGTTGTTGTACCGGCCGATGTACCCGTATTCCCCGCCGAGCGCGGAAGGCCCGCCCCCGCCCAAGCCGTAGGGAGCACGTGGCGGCAAAGGCTCCTGCGTTCCCCCTGTGGAGGTCGATGAGGCCGTTGTTCGGCCGCGTTCCCGTCCCCGAGAAAGTACTTAGGTGGGCTCCGTGTTGGCCGCCCAAAATCCACAGCCGCGGAGGGTTATCGTCATGGTCGTCATGTTGGACGGGCATTCTCTCAAGGCCGAGGATGTCGTCAGAGTGGCCCGGGGCGGGGAACCGATCTCGATCAGCAAGGACGCAGTTGACCGGATCAACAGGTGCCGCGCGCTCCTGGAGCGCAAGATCGTTGCCAAGGAAATCATGTACGGCGTGAACACCGGAATCGGCGAGCTGTCCGAGGTCGTCCTCAGTCCGGAACAGGTCGAGAAGTACCAGCGCTTCCTGGTCTACTCCCACGCGGCGGGCTGCGGAGAGCCGATGGCCGAGGAGGACACGCGGGCGGCGATCCTCTCCCGCTTGAACACCCACTGCTGGGGCCATTCGGGCATCCGCCACGAACTCGTGGACCTGATGATCGAGATGCTCAACCGGGGCGTGAACCCCGTCATGTGTCAGAAGGGATCGGTCGGGTCCTCCGGAGACCTTGCCCCGATGGCCCAGATGGCCCTGGTCCTCATGGGTGAAGGAGAGGCCTTCCACCAGGGCAAGCGGATGCCAGGCGCCGAGGCGCTGAAGGCCGCCGGGCTCTCCTCGATCGTGTTCAAGGAACGAGACGGGCTCGCGGCGATCAACGGCTCCAACGTCATCACGGGCATGGGTTGCATCCAGCTCGTCGACGCCGAGAGATGGCTCAAGACCCAGGAGGTCGCCTTGGCGATGACGCTGGAGGCGCTCAACGCGAACATGCAGGCCTTCGACCACCGGGTCCACGAGGTCCGAGGATATCCTGGCGCTCAAGCCTGCGCCGAGAACGTTCGGAGAATCACGGAGGGCTCCGAGCTGTTGAAGCGCCCCGGGAAGAAGGTGCAGGACGCGTATTCCCTGAGGTCCAGCCCCCAGGTCGTGGGTGCTGCGAAGGACGCCCTGGTGTGGACGAGGCACATGCTCGAGATCGAGCTCAACCACGCGGCCGACAATCCCACGTTCTTCCCGGACGAGGAGCTCGTGCTCACCGGCGCGAACTTCCAGGGCACGCCCCTGGCCTTCGCGCTGGAGGTCCTTGGGATGGTGGTCACGACGGTGGGCGTCCTCTCCGAGCGGAGGACGAACCGCCTGATGAACCCCCACCTCTCGGTGGGACTGCCCGCCTTCCTGACGAAGGGAGCGGGGATGTTCTCGGGGCTCATGCTCTCCCAGTACACGGCCGGAGCCCTGGTTTCCGAGAACCGGATCCTGTCCCACCCTGCCGCCACGGGTTCCATCCCGGCCGCGGCCGACCAGGAGGACTTCGTCTCCATGGGGATGACCTCGGCGATCAAGTCGAGGCAGATCCTCGAGAATTCCTGGACCATCGTTGCGATCGAGCTGATGGCCGCGGCCCAGGCCTTTGAGTTCCGAGCGCCCGCGAAGCCCTCCAAAGGATGCCACGCGGCCTACGAGGTGATCCGGAAGCACGTGACGAAGCTGGAAGAGGACCGGCCGATCTACTCCGACATCAACGACCTGACGAAGGCCGCACGATCCGGAGAAGTGCTGGGCGCGGTGGAGAAGGTCGTCGGGGCGCTGAGGTAGGCCTCCCGGCCAATCGTGGGCAAGGAGGTGCGCGGCACTCTTCTCAGAGTCCCTCCCGAATCACTTCTTGTCGGCTCGGTGATAGGAGACAGCTCCGAGGACCACGAGGACGGCACCGGGCAACCAGAACAGCAAGACGAAGGGGAACGCCGGTCGCGTGCAGTTGAGGGCGCCTCCCGTAGTCGAGAGCCCGGACAAGATGAGGGGGGACCGGTGGCTCCCGGCGGGCAACTCTGGGTAAGGAATCCGAGAGTGAACAGACCAAGTCCTGCGACAATGAGGGCGAGTCCCGGAACCTGGCCCGTGTTCATTCGGGGGCGGCATCGCTCGGTCCCGGCATAGTCCTTCCGACAAAACATCAGCTGACCCTGGCCGAGAGGAATCACTTGGACTTCGGGACCCTCCGAGCGGTGATATGAGGAGCCCTGGTGTCTGGCGCGGACGGAGGACGGTACCCACACATGGAACACGACTCAGAGTCGAAAGGAATGTATTGCTTGCATCCGGGACAGACGAAGTCCCTGGGAACGTCCCATCCCCGAACGGAAGAAACGTAGTATATTGCCGCGAAAGAAGGAATGAACGAGACCGCCCAAGTGATCAACGCGGGGCGGGGGTTGTCGAAGGAGAGCAGAAATGACAAGCCCAACCCAAGGTAAACCCCCACGAAGAGGACGTGCACTTTCAGCCGTGCGTACTTCATTGCGCGAGCCCGCGCATTCCTCCAGCCCTCGTCCATGCCGCGACACAATCATCCTGTGCCCGCATAGCCGTTCCGGCCGCTCGGAGGGCCACGAGGCGCCCGCTTCGACTCAGTAAAGCGCCGTCGTGCGGGTCGCTTTCCCATGTGAGATGGCGAGCTTGACCCCCAGACCAGGTACCCGACCAGGCCCGCCGAAATTCTGCCCGATCCCTGGTATTCTAAATCACCCCGCACCCCGAGCCGGACAACAGCTTGATAGACAGGGTAAATCCTCCCCGCCGACGATGACCCCTGCGTCGGAAGGCGCGGCGACATACTGGGAACAACGCTATGCCACCGGAGGGACGAGTGGAGCCGGGAGCATTGGCAGAATCCGCGAATGGAAGTGGCGAATTATTCGCCGGTATGTTGGCGATCCCGAGGAGGTCTTGGACGTGGGTTGTGGTGACCTATCTTTTTGGGAGGGCCGCAACTGTGCATCCTATGTGGGCATCGACATCGTGCCTTCGGTCCTCGTTCGAAATCGGCAGCGACGACCGACTTGGGCGTTCATTGCTGCGACCGCTTCGGTTCGCATCAAGGTCCGACGCAGGGTTGTCTTTTGTTTGGATCTCTTGTTCCACATCGTGGACGATGACGAGTACTTTGCAATCCTCGACAACTTGTGCGAGTACACGGGAGAGTGGCTGTTCATCTTCACATGGCGAAGAAACCCCTTTGGGAAGCTCCTGCCACGGATACGCGTCGCGTTGCCTAGAGGCGAATCCCGCGCACACCGCCTCGGCTATGCATGAGGCGACCGCAATCTCCACGGCCGAGGTCGTCGCGTTTGGGAGATAGAAGGTCCCAAATGGTTTGTTGGTGGCCGGGCCAATGACACCGCAGAACGGACCCGGTTGGCTTCCGAAAGGCGGCCCGAAGGCCCCCAGTCCCCAGGCCACGACGAGAGTGAGTGCGATGAGCAACGTCACGGAAACGGTCAGCGCGGAGCGCCGCTCTCTCGCAGTGCGTTCGCGTCTCTCTGCGTCCTCCGTTTCGCGCCAGAGACCTGCGATAATAAGAAAGACTCCGGCGAAGAAGGGGAACAAGGGCAGGACGATAGGCACCGCAGGCAACGGGACGCACATCCAGGGAGGGATGCAACTGACGAAGAGAACGTCCAGAACGGTGCCCAAACCCCCGAGGAGGAGGATGGCACCCGTCCTGACCACGGAGGAGACCCGCTCGCGAGGCCCCATCTTCATCGCCATCGACCCGTCCTAGCATAGCCGTTCCGGCCGCTTCGGGGCGACGAGAGCGGAGCGCTGACACCGAGAAGAGCGCCGTCGTGCGGATTCGACCACACTAGGAGTGGACGGAGTCCAATTGGAGGCAACGGCCCAAGAGTCCGTCTCCCGGTATGTCCCATCATGGAGGCGGGCAATCGCCTCCCCCTTCCCCTTTTTCGACCCCGATCTGCCATCGAAAGGCAGTTCCGATCCGTCAGGGTCCACTCACAGCGTTGACTCCAGAATCGGCACTCGGCCTTTTCTGAGAGCGTCCGGGGCAGGATTCGTTCTTAGGGAGGGGTAGGTGCGCATCTCCGGCGAATCTAGAGACCGCAACCGCGCTCGACTATCGGCTCCTGTCCCTGTACCCTAGGCTCTGCAAGGACCCCGCCCCGTCCATCTTTCGGGTGCTCTGGCGTCAGCCTGCCCCTTAGGGCTCATCCGAGGCGGATGCCCAGATGGGGCTCCATCATGCGTCCCTGAACCGGAGCCGAAAGGCCTTCGCCCGTTAACTCTCACGCTCTGCCCATCCGGCACACCATCGTACGAACGCAACCTGCTCGGTGCACAGGGACCTGAAATATGCATCCGATTGTCGTGGCCTGCCCACGTGACGCTAGGGCTAGGATGCTACTCACAGTCTACAACGGCTCCGGCTGCTATTGCGAACCAGCCCCTGTCGAATCTCGGTGGAATAGGACGGGGCAGGCGCCAGATGTGCTCCTGCGTCTCACCTGGCCGTTCTTCATCGTGTACGTGTCCCCGGTGTTTGTGACTTTCCAGCTCGGATGAAACCCCCGCATGTGCATTGAAGTGGGGGCTATTCGGTCGGAAGTTCGCCGACGCAGTCTCAGGTCACGACCTTGAATGCTTGGCGCACGGTTCGCAGCCGAGTTCCGACACGAATGAACAGAGGCACGAGCGTCTCAAGCCACCGCGCCGCTTCGATATGGCCAACGTCGATCGCCGCCGGCGAACCAAGCTCACGCAGAATAGGCGCCGTGCGCTTCTTCGCCCCAGCACTGTCGCCACGGATAAACATAGGAGGCGTTGTCTCCGAAAACTCAGGGTCTATCATCTGGCTGTTGTTAACCGCATTAAAGCACTTCACCACGAACGAGCTTGAGAGCGCGCGCTGCACCCGTTCGCCGGGGGAATCTGTGTTTCCAATAAACAGACCGTAGGGGCGATCTGCCGAATAGTCGATTGGGTCCGTCACATCGAGCACAAGCTTGCTACGAGGTCTGAAGGAACGAGACGTCCGACGACTTCCACCGTAGCTGTGCCACGCAGCGCCAGAAGCACGACGTCTCCGAATGCAACGGCTTCGTCTAGTGTGCCGGTGTGGGCTCTGCATCCAGAGGTCCTAGCCCATCTCGTCAGCCTCTTGCTGTTCGGCGTCCGTGAGCCCAGCATCACCTCCCGCCCATGTCGAGCGAAACGCGACCAAGCGCCTGTGCCACGTCCCCGCTTCCAAGGATGCTGAGCTTCTTCGCCTCGACAACTCCACAGACTTCCTCTAGAACAGTACTGGTCAGGCATGCGAAGGGAGGCCGGGAGTCCGCGTGGGTTAACGAGTTAGGGACAACCTGGAGGAGGTGCCGGACCCCACAGACCTCCGATACGATATGGTTATGCACCGACATAAAACTGCCGCACCGACACTCGGACTTAACACAAGGTCGAAACGGATCGAACATTAGTGAAACCTGGGAAGCGGCAGGCAAAGGCGTATCCAAACCTGGGTAACTTCTGCCAGACCCGGCCGAGTCACATTTCCGTAATGCGGGTTCAACGGCCACTGAGGCCGATGCGGAGTCCCAGGGGTAAGGTCCCCTCTGGAAAGGCTTATGACTCAGATTGCCCATCCCGCTGACTACAGACCGGCCATTGAATGGACCACGTCTGGACGCGGGGTGAGGATTTGAGTTTGTACAGATTGGAGGCACTGCGAAGCATACGGAAGATACTAAGTCTGTGTGAACTGCGACCGGGTGACCTGCTTGCGATATATACCGACACAGGCAAGTCCCCGGCTCTGGTGGAGGGTTTCTTTGGCGCGGCGCTGGCGCTGGACTTGGAGCCGCTCATGCTGACCATTCCTGCGCCGCACAAGATGCTTCAGGAACCGAGTCCTCCCGCCCTGCTCGCGATGAAAGGTGCGAAGATGGTTGCAGATCTCTCGTCTGAGCAGTGGTTGTACACCAATGGACTCAACGAGATCCTCGACTCGGGGGGGAGAGTCCTTCAGGTCCTTTCCACTGAGCATACCCTCGTGAAGATGCCGCCCACGGAGGCACTGGTCCAGCGGGCACAGCGTGTGGCCAAAATGCTCACGAAGGCGAAGCAGATTCGAATCACTTCGGACAACGGCACCAACGTGGTTGCGAACGTCGAGGGTCGAAATGGCTGGGGGCAGGATGGAATTGCCCGGAAACCCGGTGAGTGGGACAGCACACCCTCCTCTATATTCGCATGCGCACCGATTGAAGGGTCCGTGGAAGGCACGCTCGTTGTAGAACCCGGCGACTTTGTGTGGACCACGCCTCAGGAGATACTCGTTTCTGACCAGTTTGCCATCAAACTCAAGAAGGGGCGAGCGATGGAAATCCAAGGACGTGCCGACGCGAGACGCATGGAGAACTGGCTGGCCTCGTTCGGAGACCCCAATAGCTACATTGTTTCGCACATAGGATTCGGGGGGGATCCGCGGGCGAGTATCGACCAGGCTCAGGAGGTCGAGAGCATCGAGGGATGCATCAATTTCGCGCTCGGTGCCAACATCTTCCGCGGTCTGGGAGGCAAGAACAAGGCGAGGTCGCACCTGGACACCATGCTCATGAAGCAGAGCATGTTCTTGGACGATGAGTGCGTCGTCAAGGACGGGAAGATAGTCCATCCGGACCTTGCCATAGGGCCGATTGCAGGGTAGACCACAACTTGATCCTCGAGACAAGCGGGTCACCAGCCGCGGGCACACACGGTCCGCACTCAATCAGCAGCACGAACCGCACATGACCTGAGAACTGGTCCAGCTTGGCAGCTGACCTCCGCATCATCAGCGGGGCGCGGCCAGAGTCTGACTCAAACTTGCTCCTTGCCGTAGCGCATCCGGGGATCCAGGTACACATACAGCAGGTCTGTAATCAAAGCCACGAAAACGACCATGACCGAGGCGAATATGAATACACCCAGGAGCACTGGGTAGTCGCGTGCCAGCGCCGAGTCAAACAGCAGTCGTCCGAGCCCAGGCCAGGCGAAAATCACTTCGATAAGTACCGCGCCAGTCAGGGCGTAGCCCAACCATAGCCCCGCCAGGGTCACCGTTGGCAAAGAGGCGTTCTTCAGGACATAGCGCGAGAACACGGGGGTTTGCCTCAGTCCTGTCGCGCGAAGGGTGGTCACGAAGTCTTCATTGAGCGTCTCGACGACGCCGGAACGAGTCAGCTGATAGAATTGTGGCATGTAGAATGCAACCATGCTGATCAGTGGAAGAACCATGTGTCGACCTAGGTCAATAACGAGACCTATCCCTTGGCTAGGGTATCTTAGGTCCACCATTCCCGATACTGGAAAGACGGGAAACCGAAGCGCGAGCAGCGTCACTGTCATGAGGGAGAGCCAGAAGACAGGGATTGAGTAGATTGTTAGCGCAAAAAGAGACATTGAGCGGTCCCAAAGAGAACCTTGTCTCATTCCAGACTTCGTCCCAAGGTAGATTCCAAGGCCAAGCGACACGAACCAGGCTGTTAGCATGAGGAGCAGGGTGGGTCCAAGCCGCTCCAAGATCGTGTCGAGAACTGGGCGGTGCTGCGCAACGGAGATACCGAGGTTGCCTTGCATGAGGTTGAGAATATAGATGAAGTACTGTTCGTAGAGCGGTTTGTCGAAACCGAATTCCCGGTGGATTGCTGCTATGAAGTCAGGGTTGGCGTTGGGCCCAGCGAGTGCGATTGCCGGGTCTCCTGGAACCAGATGTATAATGAGAAAGTCGATAGTGACAATCGCGAACAGTACGGGTACTATCTGCAAAAGCCGGGTCACTAGGTACCTGCGTAGCATATCCGCCTGCGCTCCAGGAAGTACTCTAGGGAAGCGGTGACTCGGACTAGCCTCCCGGTGGCCCTCCTTGGGGTGGTTGCTGTTCGCGGGGTGGTTCTCTCAGCTTTGCTTTGCTGGCTCGGCCCTTGCTCACTCGCCACCACACAATTCCGCCCACGGCGGCGATCACAACAATCACGACACCGGTGACGATGAATGGGTCCAGAGTGCTCGGTGCTGCGGTAGTAACCAATTCCGCCGTGGCCAGATCCCATCTGTTTGTCCCCGTTTCGGCCCCCATGTTGCGCACCAAGTCGGTCCGCCACAGGTTAACGTCCTGCAGGTTCGTGAGCAGGAGGAGCGGCACATTGTCATGTAGAATCTGCTGGACCTGGTCGTACATCGACTTCCGCTGGGCGAAGTCGTTGATTTGTCTTGCCTGACTGAACAAGTTGTTCATTGCAGTGTTGTTGAAGAAGGTTGAGCCGCTCTCGCCCTGGTGAAGCGGGTTGAGCCATGGCCAGAAGAGGTCAGGGTCTGGTCCGATCATGCACGCGCGTAGTGCAATCTGGTAATTGCCGTCCACCTGGACTCTCTGGAACCAAGTTGCGTAGTCTCCCGACCAGAGTGTCGCGCAGATGCCCACCTCGGCCAGCTGCGATTTTATCACCTGAGCCTCAACATCCATGCCAAACAGGGTGTGGTATGAGAGTTCAATGTTGACGCGACAAGTTCCCTGTGGGTACCCGAGCTGGTCTAGCAGCTGAGTCGCCTTCGTCGGGTTGTAGGCTAGCTCTGCCGCGGGGTTATACCACTTGGTGTTGAGGTAGAACCCGTTCATGGCGAAGGCATAGTCGTAGAACGCCTTGGTAGCGAGTTCGGTACGATTAATGGCATATCCGATCGCTTGGCGCAGTGTTACATTCCCAACCGCTGCGTCTTTGGTGTTCATGAGCATCAAGGTGACGACAGGCCATTCCGCCCCATCGACGCGTATGTTGGGTGTCGCAGCGACCGGCGGGATTTGTGAGTACGCGATAGAGTTGTCATATGAACCGACGTACATCAAGTCGCCTGACTGCAGCTCCTGCAGGGCGGTAGCCGAGGACGGCAGAATCTTGATGAGAACCTTGTCAACAGTAGGCTTGCCGCCCCAATAGTTGGGGTTTGCTGCGAGGGTAATCGATTGACCTGGGGTGTACGAGTCGAATAGGAACGGGCCGAGCGAGATTGGATGGAAGTTGTTTGGGTTCGTCGAAATGTTGGTGCCCTCATACAAGTGCTTCGGGAGAATGTTGAGACCATGGTCAGATCCGAAGGCAAAATACGGGAGCCATGCTGCATTAGCCCCCTTCAAAACAAAACTGATGTTGTAGGGGTCATCCACGTGGGTGGAGTTGACGTCCAAGAGATAGTCGAGACCCCATGTCGGTAGTGCGAAGGCCTCGTCAAACGTGTACTTGACATCGTCCGCAGTGAACGCAACGCCATCGCTCCATTTCAGTCCCGGACGAAGATGGAAGGTGTAATTCAACCCATCCGAAGATATGCTCACACTGTTGGCGAGCTGGTACGTTATGTTCTGGCTGTCATAGCTGAGGTGCACTAACTCCTGCCATACATTGTAGTGCACGTATCGTGCTCCAATCGTGTTCGCCAGGATGTTGTTGAATATCCCAGGGTCGTTCTGCTGCACGATCACGAGCACTTTTTCGCCCTGGGCTCTGACCGCGCCCGTGGACACAACCCCAGCAAACGACCCCGCCACAATGGTTGCCAAGACAAAAGCGATCACCAAGAGCCGCATCCTTCGTCCTCCGAACCTATTCGGTAAAGGGTTGAATGCTAGATAATACTTGGCATCCCCAAACCTCGGAATAGATTGTATTGCGATTCGGTGAAATTCCATAAAGAGCCAGTTGCACGGCACCATTCCGAACATCTCCGTCGAGTGAGCACAAAACTCTCTGTCGGCGAAAGCGTGATTCCATGACATTGAGCCTGGAAAACGATTTATCCGATGAAACGATATCACTTGCGACGAGCTTTGGAAGCGCTTAGGGGCCATCCTGGGTTGCTTGAGTCGGCCAAACGGGTTAGAGCCTTTTGGCGACGCTTTCGAGCAGACAAGCCCGCTGTTCTCGGTCTCGCGGTCTTGCTGTTCTTCATAATCCTCGCTCTTGTTCCATGGTTGCTGGCGCCCTATTCCCCCTCATCTATAGCCTTCGGGCAACTCCAACCACCCTCTTCCGCTCACCTCTTCGGAACGGATGACATAGGACGCGATGTGTTTAGCCGAGTGATTTGGGGTGCACGCGTTTCGATACTGTTTGGTGTACTGGCTGCAGGGTTATCGATGGTTTTCGGAATTCCATTGGGGCTTGTCTCAGGATACTTCGGTGGGTGGCTTGACCAGCTGCTCTCCCGCTCCTTCGAAATCGTCCTCATGATCCCTCCCTTCTTCCTATTGGTGATGGTAGTCGCCATTTTCGGCAATAACATCGGTTTCGAAATCCTAGTGGTTGGCATCACAATCTGGCCGGCCAATGCTCGCATTATGCGGGCGAGCGTGCTGTCACTAAAAGAGAGGCAGTTTGTACGGGCCGCAGTAGCAACTGGTGCTTCCGGCCCATCCGTAATCGTGAGACACATTCTGCCGAATGCGATTCAGCCGGTTATTGTGAACTCCAACCTCCAAATCGGACAGGCGATTCTGTTCGAAGCGGGAATGAGTTTTCTAGGACTCAGCGACCCGAACGTCATCAGCTGGGGTCAAATAGTCAATGTGGGAGCGTTTCACCTTGTTGATGCTTGGTGGCTGGCGTTTTTTCCGGGAATCGCGATAGCCCTGCTGATCCTTAGTTTCAACCTCATAGGGGATGGGCTGGCCGCGACCCAAGGCGCTGCCCGCGTGAGTGTGGCGCGAGAGGATCTGGGTGAAGTGTCCCCATGACTGTTGACATCCAAGACTTGACGCTTCAGTATAAGTTGCCCGCGGGAAAGAGGGTCAACGCAGTGACCAACACGTCTCTAAGAGTTGACAACGACGAAATCGTTGGCATTGTTGGTGAATCGGGTTGTGGTAAGTCGAGCCTGGCCTATTCGATTATTAGGGTCTTGCCGATGAACGCAATCATCGCCTCGGGTCGGGTTTTGCTCAATGGCACAGACCTTGTCAGAATGGACGAGTCGCAGTTGCGGGAAGTTCGCTGGACGAGAGTCGCAATGGTTTTCCAGAGTTCGATGAACGCTTTTTCTCCCGTTCACCGGATTGTTGAGCAACTTGCCGCCGTTCATATGTCCCACCTCGGATCCTCCAAGAGCGAGGCGACTCGTGCCGCTGAGAAAGCACTGGTCTCGATGGGAATCCCTGAGTCTCGCGTTCGGAGTTATCCGCATGAGTTCTCGGGAGGAATGCGTCAGCGCGCCGCCATCGCTCTTGCCTTGCTGCTTGACCCAGAAGTGCTAATCGCAGATGAGCCGACTACAGCACTGGACGTGGTCGTTCAAGACCGAATCCTCAAGAATGTCGAAGACTGGCAGGAAGAAGGAGGGCGGACGGTGGTTTTCATTTCTCACGATATCGCGGTTGTCTCCGAGGTCTGTGACCGTGTCGCAGTCATGTACGCTGGTCAGGTGGTGGAACTCGCTGACAAGGATGAGATACTGAGTAGGCCGCTTCATCCCTACACCGAGGCGCTGCTTCACTGTGTCCCGACCGTTCGAGGAGTCAGGTCGCGGCTGGCAACCCTGCCGGGGATCCCCCCCGATCTGAGCATGCGGCACGAGGGGTGTTTGTTCCGCCCACGCTGCCCGAAGGCGTTCCCCGAGTGCGAGCGTGACTCCATTGCCCTGTATATGCCCGAGCTCCGCCATCCAACCAGATGTCTCCTCTACGCAACGGGGTCGAAATGACACCATCTAACGATGTGTCCGTTGTCCGTGCTCGCGGAGTCAGGAAATACTTCACGCCATCCGCTGGCCTACTTCGATCACTCGCGGGGAGGAAGCAGCGACCTATCAGGGCCGTGGATGGAGTCGATTTGGACATCAAGGAGAGAGAGATACTCAGCCTCGTGGGTGAAAGCGGGTGTGGCAAGACAACGATGGGAGAACTTCTCACCATGCTGCAGTTCCCCACAGAAGGAAGCATATTCCTCGGGGACACGAACCTCTGCGAACTCAAGCGAAGGCAACTCCGACCGTTCCGGCGACGAATGCAAGTGGTCTTTCAGGACCCATTCCAATCTTTGGACCCTCGGATGACGGTGTTCCGCACTGTCGCGGAACCGCTTCGAGTGAATCGGGACATCGGAAAAGAAGACCTGCATTCCAGCGTTGTTAGGATCCTTGAGCAGGTGGGACTAAGCCCTGCCAGCGCGTTCATGTCCAAGTTCCCTTCAGAACTCAGTGGTGGGCAACGCCAGCGCGTCGCGATTGCGAGGGCTTTGGTGCTCGGGCCTGAGTTTGTTGTGGCCGACGAACCTGTTTCCATGCTCGACGTTTCGGTCGCGTCGGGCATCCTCAACCTCATGCTCGACCTTCGTCAGCAACTCGGGACTGCTTTTCTGTTCATCACGCATGATCTGGCCGTTGCCCGATACATCAGTAACCGAATCGCCATAATGTATCGTGGCAAGATTGTTGAGATTGGATTGGCCGCTGACGTCGTCGGAAGCCCCCTCCATCCATATACTCAGCTGCTCCTCTCGGCGGTCCCTGTCGCGGAAGGCTTGACTCGTCGGAAGCGCGTGCAAACCAGCATTGAGGTCACCGAGGCGCAACGTGAGGCGGCGGGGTGCAACTTCCAATTCCGGTGTCCATGGGTGATGGACATATGCCGAAACGCCGCACCCCCTCTTAGAGAAACCACCGACGGCCATTCCGTAGCATGCTTCAAATATCACCCACCTGAGAAGCAGTAGCAGACCTCTTTGACATGTCGACCATCTAGTCGATGTGAGGATACGGAGGATATGCGCGCACTTCAGAGGCGACATGAACCAGACGGGCTCCTCATGCGACGGCGAAGGGAGGGTCTGAACCGATGGAATCCTACCGTGAAGGGACTCTTGGAGGCTCACCGACTTCACCAAGCCGTCCTCGCCTCAGATTCTTCTCACGCCTCTTGCGGGCACGCGGAACAGAAATGGGAGTGCATTCGTCCAGAGAATCTCGAAGACTAGCGAAACGATGGACGGTAGTGCGGCGAGAGGCCCGAAGAAAGTGAAAGCCAAGACCACTGTGAGCCCAAGGTTCTTGAATCCCGCGAAGGTTATGACGGCAATCCGATCCTTTCGAGGGACCGCAACCGCGCGTGTGGTCACGTAAAGTGCAAGACCGAGGCCAAACGTGCGAAGGAAGGCAAGCCCCGACAGGTCTACAACTAGATCGGGTCGACCGAGAAGGACGCTTCGTGTTGAGCCGGCAATCGTGAGTACGGAGAAGAAGAAGGATACCCCCACCGCGGTCGGCCGGACTTTCTGGATTTGTTCCCATCGTCGAAGAGGTCTCGAGACCACAATGGGAATCCCAATGAGGAGAAGCGTTTGCACGACTAGGTCGGTCGCCGGGACCGCTTGGCCTAGGAACAGGAGACTCAACAACGGCACTGTGGCCAAACCGAGAAGGTAGATGACCGCGTTGGAAATGAGTGCGCGTCGAACGTCCCCGGTCAGGAAGGACGTGATGGGCACCACGCCAATCGCCGGTGGCACCGCGGCCATGAGAATCCAGCCGCTCCTGATATCTGAGTTCGCACTCCAGAGTCCAAACAGCAGCACGAGGCCTCCCAGTGCGCCATAGTTCATCGCGAAGGAAAGTGCGACCCCTCGAGTCTCCGACCTTGGTGAAATCCCTCGGAAGGAGATCTCTGTTAGAGCGAAGACCATTGCAAGAATCAACGTGAAATCTAGGATTGTTCCTGAATAAGTGGCCGGAAAACCCCCCGTCACGAGGCCCAGAACAAGGCCCGCGGCCACCATGAATGGAAAGTTCCGCCAAAACCGAAACATGGAGACGTGAGAGGAGGAGACGGGCAAAAGCTTGCCGCAAGACCACTCCGTCCAGTGCGAGCGACGAAGCGGCCGTATTTGGCTTGGGCGTGCCGACAGTCATCGTAGGAAGCGGTGGTCCATTCGACGCGAAGTGTTGTAGAGAGGACAAGCCCCCGGGGCTGTGTGAATCTCGCTGCCAGTCGCCGCAACTGCTAATACGGTTCCATGCATACACAGCTCCGCTGGATTCAGTCTAAGGAATCGGGAGCGGAAAGGAGAAGACCCGATTGCCGCAACGTGGCCACTCGCATGGTCCTGACGCATAACCTCTGCACGGTCTGTTTGGTCAGTTGGCGCTGCCGCCAGAGTTGCTCTTATCCTCCCTAGCACAGGGGACGACACCACGACGACCGATGCACGGACTGCATTCGCGGACGACCTCGTCTAGTCCCGAGTCGAATGAGTCGGGCATGTGCGCAGAGAGCCCCGAGGTGCACACGGGGCGTCGAAGTTTCAGCCGCCGCGACGGATTCCAGCCGGCGCCGACGGCCGCCAGCGTGTGAATGACAAGGACCGGGTCGTCGGTGATATGAGACGTGACCAATGCCCTCCCCTCTCGACCGAAATTTACAATAGGCCGGTAGACCTTTCTCGCCTTGCGGAAGTGAGCGTCGTGGCCTCCCTTGACAACTTTGAGTTCGCGCATCAGCACCGCACCGAAGTCGCCTGGATGTCCTGGAATACAAACACCCTCCCGATGTACCCCCCGATCCTTGAGGCGATTCACCGGAGTGTCGAGGACCGCGAGTTCAACAACTATCCACTCCGGAAGGGGATCTTCGGCCTCCCGGAGGCGATTGTCGAGGACCTGGGTATAGAGGACTTCGGGGTCCTACTAACCAACGGCAGCATCGAGGGCGAGTACGTAGCGACCCGCGCCCTCCTGAACCCTGGCGACGAGGTCGTCTCAACCGACCCCAGTTACCTGCCGATTCACGACCAAATCGCCTTGACCGGAGCGAGGGCGGTCCCGGTGGACATCTACCGCAAGCCCTACGTCCTCACGCCTGAGACTGTGAACGAAGCAATTACGCCTGCAACGAAAGGGCTCCTCCTGATCGACCCGAACAACCCCCTTGGCTCCGGCTACACGCGCTCCCAGGTCAGGGGACTCGCGGAGGTCGCACGTGACCACGGGCTGTATCTCTTCGACGACATCGCATACCGCGATTTCAACCCGGAGCACGTCCACGCCGCGGAGTTCTACCCGGAGAGGACGCTCCTTTCATACTCCTTCAGCAAGGCACCGGGACTTGCGGGCATGCGCGTGGGTGCAATCCTCGCAACGTCGGATGTGATGAAGGAAATCAAGCGGTACGACGCGAACGTCCTCGGTGTGGATGTAGTGGCGCAGCACGCAGCGCTGGCGGCATTGCGGACGAAGAAGGAATGGCTGCCCGGAATCCTTTCGCTCTGCGAGAAGAATCAAAAGACGATTCAGGCCGCGGTGGGCAGGGTCGACGGCGCCTTCCTCCCCGTCTTCCCGTCGAAGGCCAACATGTTGGTGATCGACTTGAGTGCAACCGGCGTCAACCCGGAGATTGTCGAGGAGCGTCTGCTCCACGAGTACTTCGTGTACACCCGCGCGGGCTCGTACCTCTCAAAACTCAATGGGGACAAGTTCCTCCGCGCCTCCTTTACCGTTCCAGAGCGAGACGCGAAGCGCTTCGCGGATGCGTTTCCCGAAACAATCCGGAATCTGCAACAGTGAGATGTTCCCCGCCTTTGCGACTAGCGTTGCGGAAGACTGCAATCCATGACTCCAAGAGGGGTGCGTTCCTCGGGATTGGGGCAACGAAAATTAGGGACTCACCCTCTCAAGAATGCAGGAGGAAGTGCAGAAGAGAACTGGTTCCCCGCGAATGGAAATTGAGGTTGTTCATAAGGGCGGGGCAATGCCGTCCCGAAGTCACGTACCGAAGGCCTCGAGCAAATCCACTAGCTAGCGTCTCCCCCGTGTGCAGACAGATTGGTGATCTTTTACAGAATCGAGCCCGCGAGCGAACATTACGAAGTCGACTTGACAGCCGCCGCCACCGAAACTTCCCGATGAAGATCGGCTTTGAGTGCGGCCCTCGTGCCTCGGGATTGCAGTTTCCGCCCTGAGGTTTCGCGATGCATGTGATTTTCGTAGTGAAGCGGACCGGAGCTTAAGGAGGCTGAAGTGGTCTTGCTCGCAATTCCCCTGAAAACCAGGCGCCTCCAAGTGAGCATGAGACGACGCGAAATGCATCCCCCGCTCAGTGTGGGAACGTTGAAATATCGTTAATTGAATCCCGGTCGCGGGGCTTGAGTCATTGTCCAGTCTTACAGTAGAAGCAACAACGGCAAAGCCGGGGACGAAAGCTTTCGGGGCACTCACGGTGGCTGAACATCTTGATGGCTCTCCTGAACAGCTTCCATTCATTCTCGTGAATGGGTCGAGCGATGGACCGTCTCTATGGATTACAGGCTGTGAGCATGGGGATGAAACCCTCGCCACTGCCTCGATTATCGAGTTCATCAGTCGAGTCAACCCCAGGAGGCTGAAGGGACGGATTGTGGCGCTCCCCGTGCTTGACAGCACGGCGTTCAATGTCAAGCGCCGGTTCAGTCCGATCGACAGCTACGACTTCAGCCGTGCCTATCCCGGTTTCAAGAACGGATGGCTCGCCCAACAAGTCGCATACAAAATCATGGAACTCGTGGTGGAGAACGCGGACTATGTTATCAACGTCCACAACGGGATTCCGGGAAAACTCGAGGTCCAACCGTATTGTGTCGCGTCGTATGAGAAACCCGAGCAGTGGGATTCCATGTTGAAGGGGTTCACGGAGTCCTTCCTGTTTGACAAGATTATCCACTGGATTGGAGTCTCGACGGAGCGGGGTGAGCGGACGTCCATGATGACTGCTCTGTTGACCAAGAAAGGAATCCCCTCTTTCGTGCCGGAGGTGGGACCAGACACAGAAGGCGGCCTCCGAACGGGTGTCAGGGGATTCGAGAATTCGCTGAGATACCTCGGGATGTCACCTGGGAAGCCCAGGAGGCTTGCCAAGTACCAGTCCTTCCCAGACGTCATACATATCTTCCCGACCCGTGGGGGGGTCTTCAGATCCTATGTCGCGAACAATGATCGGGTCCGGAAGGGGCAGAAGCTGGCATCCATCCGCAACTTCAAGGGAGAAATCACGGAGGAACTGGTCACCCCTGCGGCAGGGATCATTGTGACTGTCTGGACAAACCCTGTGATTGGGTCCGGGGATTTCGCCGCGTTCGAGGTCGCCACGTTCGACGAGTTCAAACAGCGGTGGCCGGGCGAGCGCTAGGCTTGCGCCCGCTGGGATGCAGGCGTCGCACCTTCTTGAGGGCGACTCATCAGACGATTACACTGCGAATTGAGAGAATACCAAATCCAGGCTGCCCACTTGAGCTCCGGGATATTTGGCTTGGCAGCCGAGTGTATCTCGAGGCACTCCGAAGGCCATGGTGGGGAGCGCTCGTTGTCACCAGTCAGCGCTCACCAGGCCACGGTCGGTCAAAGGGCTTGAATGGCGCTAACTGGAAAGCGCTGAAATCGCCTGTACCGATCACCGGGATTAGCCATCTCGCCACGATGACTCCTGCGGCTGGTGCCACGAGCTCTTCGGTAATCTCGCCGTAAAAACTACGGATAGACGCCAGCTTCTGTCCTTCTTTGACCTCTTCATTGAGTTCAACGTAAGACTTGAAGACTCCACCCCGTGTTGGGAACACGTGGAGGACGTCCGGGAAGTTTCTATACTTCTCGAGCTTTTCTGGCCGCCCATCGAGCATTTCCAGGTACTTCATGGTGTTCTGCAAACCCCGGATGCCATGAGGCATTCCAGTCTTCAGATCCGGCCCGATCTCCGGGACATAGCAAGGAATCCCTTTGTGCATGAGGGCGTTATTCATCATCGAAGTGCGAGCACCGCGCTCAGTAGACGTCCCAAACCAATGCACAATCTTCTCGGTCAAGAAGGACTCGACGAATCCTTGATACATCGACTTCCACTGCTCTTCGGTCTCGTAATTGACGACACAATATGGGCTTACCTCCACGACCCCGTGAATACCATTGTGCATATCAAGGGCGTAGTCCGCTCTCTTTGAAGCGAGTTCAATAAACTGAAAAGCGATCTGTTGGGCCAACCACCCGTTCCTGAAACCTGGATACGCCCGGCTAAAGTCATAGTGATCAATCGGGCTAAACCGCTCCTTGATATTGAAGGCGGTGCTGTCAAGTACGGGGAATGCAACGACCTGGCCTTTCACCTTCTCGGGGTCGAGCTGGGCAATGAACTCTATAATCGTGGCAGCAGCAAGATACTCGTCCCCGTGTTCACAGCCTGCGATCCATAGCGAGGGTCCGTCGCCTGAGCCATTCACGAGGACGAAAGGGATTTGTTCAGGAGACCCATCGGGATGTTCAGCTACTTTGAGAGTGCCGTGAGCTTTCGTCCCCTGTTTCGCCTTCGTCCTCCCTAGAACAAGATCGGCCAAGGAATTGACCCCCGACTGCGTGTATTTGGATCCTATTATTTGAACGTTCCCAGCCGCCGTTTTGGATATGTTCTGCACCGCCAACAACGAGGCTCGCCGCAGTCTTGCAGATTGTTGCCTAGCCGTCTGCTGCAGATAGCTGGGCCTGCTGCGGAGTGGTTGCGTTACCCCGAAGTCTGAAGACACAGTTTCGAGAAGAGATCTTCAACCTTTGCCGGGTCGCGGGATGATAGTCCCGATCCGGTGTGGTATTTATGGGAATTCAGCGGGCACCTTCCACCTACAAGCCCGCAACCCGTGGCCAAGTGACAATAATCTCATAAGAGACATCATGAGCGGAACGCCTGTAAGCGGATTCAATCCTGTGATCATTGCCGTGCCGGGACCAATCACTAATCGCCATCGGTGAATCGATTGGAAATGTATGGCGGTTGGCTCCGTCCAACATGATTTCGCCCATCGCAGTAAGATGCCTCGGACGCGGCGCCACCGTGAACCCGGTAACTTTGGCAGATCGGATAGCACTTCTGGCAGTGCCACGTGATGGGTCTGCAACTCCGAGACTCGGCCATGGGAGCGAAACCTCGACAGGCGGTGTGAGCAACCGAAAGAATCCTTTAATCTCAAGGACGTGCATTACGGAGTCTGAGCAGCAGCATGGTAAGATTGCATGAGTACCAGGGAAAGCAGTTGCTGCGCGACGTCAAGATTCCCGTGCCGTCCGGCAAGGTCGCCTCCACATCCGCCGAAGCGAAAAGCATCGCCACCGAGATTGGGAAACCGGTGATGATCAAGGCGCAGATCTGGGCAACCGGTCGCTTCAAAGCCGGTGGAATCAAGCCTGCAAACAGCCCCGACGAGGCGGAGGCGGTTTCAAAGGAGCTTCTAGGCGCTGAAATCAAAGGGGTAAGGGTGGAAAGGGTACTGGTCGAGGAGAGGCTTGACATAGACACGGAGTTCTACGTTGGGGTTATCGTCGACACTTCTCGAGCGATAAGAGGTCCAGTGATCATGTTCAGTACTCGGGGAGGGGTCGACATTGAGGAGGTCGCAAAGGAGTCGCCTGAGAGAGTAGCCCGCCTGATCGTTGACTTCCCCCGTGGCGTTACGTCATCCGAAGCCATCGAACTCGTTTCAAGCGCAGGAGCTCCGAGACATCTTCTGGCCCCCTTAAGTGTCGTTGTCTGCGGAATCTACGAACTCTTCATAAAGTACGAGGCTCGGTCGGCGGAGGTAAATCCGTTGGTCTTTACGACGGATGGGAACATAGTCGCGGCAGACTGTCGTGTTGTCGTTGATGATTCAGCCATATTCCGCCATCCAGAACTCGGGATACGAGTAGCCAGGGAATTCCAGAGAGAGCCAACTCCCTTGGAAGTGGCCGCCTGGATGATAGAGGAGGGTGACTACAGGGGCAATGCATATTTCTCACAAATGGTCTCCAAAATTGAGGAGCCGGGGTATGTTGGCTACCACGGTATCGGCGGCGGCGGAGCCATCCTCGGCGTCGACGCCCTGAACAGAAGAGGGCTGAGGATCGCCAACTACTCCGACTCAAGCGGTGACCCCACTGCGTCCAAGGTGTACCGTTTGGCCAAAACGATTCTTGCACAACCTGGAATCGAGGGATATCTGCTAGGAGGTTTCATCGTGGCCAACCAAGAGCAGTGGCACCACGCCCATGCGCTTGTGAAGGCGTTCAGGGAGGACCTCATCGACAAAACCGGCTTCCCGGTGGTACTTCTGATTTGTGGAAACCGGGAGAAGGAGTCTCACTCCATTCTGCAAGAGGGTCTTGCGGGCCTGCCTATACGCCTTGAAATCTACGGAAGCGACTACGTCTTCAACCCTGACTTCATTGCCGACAGGATGCGAGCACTCGTGGATGAGTACAGAAAGCAGAGGGGGTTGCGCGCATGACAGCATTCAATGAAAGAACGATAACTATATTCATCGACGACACCAGATGCACAGACTGCCGAACAAAGGCATGCATCAAGGCCTGTAGTCGCTACAGTCGCGGTATCCTGAGGCTCCAAGCGGGAAAGCCCACGGTCGTGGTGTCCTCGGGAGAGACAGAAAGGCAGGGAACAGAGTGCCTCGCATGTGAATATGAGTGCCGGCTCCGAGGGTTAAGCGCCATCAGGATAGTTGTTCCGATGCCGGAATTGAGCAAGTACAGGGAGTCGCTGTCCAATGTCAGGGGATGAAGTGTGGGGATCCTCATTGATGAGAGAACCACGGCCATAGTCCAAGGGGTTACTGGACGGGCCGGCGAGACCTATACGAGGTATATGAGAGAATACGGCACGAAGATCCTAGCGGGTGTCACACCTGGTCGAGGAGGAACGGTGGCTGCCGGCGTCCCGGTCTGTGATACGGTGCAAGAGGCTGTTGGGAAGTACGGGCCCGTCGAGGCAACCGTCACGTTCGTCCCCGGACCACTCTTGAAAGACGCGGTGCTCGAGGCGATAGACGCAGGGATAAAGTTAATCGTATCGCCGGTCGAGCGCGTTCCGCTGCACGACATAATGTTGATGGTGGCGACTGCAAAACGGAGAGGAGCTCGGATCGTAGGACCGGGGACCATTGGGGTGATGACTCCTGGGAAGGCTGTGCTGGGTTGGGTTGGAAGCTCGGTTGAGAGGGCAGCTCAGGTTTTCCAGCCAGGCCCAATTGGGATTCTGTCCCGAAGTGGAGGGCAGTCCGGTACCTTGCCGTGGATCATCAAGCGCGCAGGTTATGGCTGCAGCACGCTCGTCCATGAGGGGACAGAGCCAATCATAGGCACGTCCTTTGGGGACCTACTCCCTCTCTTTGAGGCTGACGAACAGACAAAGGCCGTGGCAATGTTCGGCGAACTCGGAGGAACTACCGAAGAAGAAGCCGCCGAGGAGATAAAGAAGGGTCACTTCACGAAGCCACTGGTAGCATATATTGCGGGAGCCTGGGCCCCTGAAGGGATGCGCTTCTCGCACGCCAGCAGCATTGTAGAGCACGGAAAGGGATCGGCCAAGAGCAAGATAGAAGCCCTCAAAGACGCAGGAGCCTACGTCGTCGAGAAGCCAGCTGAGATTCCTACAAGGGTCGCGGAGATCCTGAGCGAGTCGAGGCAACAAACATATTAGGCCGGGAGCTCGCTTTCGGGAAAGGTGAGACAGCTTGGTCGTCATGAGATCAGTTTTGTACACACCGGGCAACAACCTTAGGATGATCGAGAAGCTGCCGACACTGTCCGCAGATGTGTTCGTCCTTGATCTGGAGGACTCGGTACCGCCTAACGAGAAGGAGACAGCGAGGTTCCTAGTCCACGACTCGATTCCGAACCTGGCGAAGAGTGGGGCCTACGTCTACGCCAGGGTTAATGACTGGAGGACTGGTCTGACAGATACCGATCTCGAAGCCACAGTCCAAGATGGGCTCGATGGCGTCGTTCTCTCCAAGACGGAGTCGAAGGACGACACCGCAAAGCTCGACGACAGGCTGGCAAAGCTGGAAGAAGCACACGGTCTGGAGCCAGGCAGCATTGCCATCCAGTGTCTGATTGAAACAGCTAAGGGGGTTGTCAACGCATACGAGTCAGCTCTCGGCAGCAAACGAGTCAATTCGCTCGTGTTCGGAGCCGTGGACTACACCCGCGACATGCGTGTCACACTCACCAAGGAGGGCGGCGAAATCTTGGTCGCCCGTTCTTGGACTGCCATAGCTGCCAGGGCCGCCGGATGCATAGCGATAGACCCACCTTATCCTGCTTTCAGAGACGAAGAAGGATTTGCCAGGGATTCGCGGACGGGGCGGCAGCTTGGCTTTGAGGGAAGGATGTTGATACATCCATCACAGGTCGAACCCGCGCATGAGATATACGCACCGACTCAAGCTCAAATCGCTTACGCCAAGGAAGTCGTCAAGATTTTCGAGGAGGGGATAGAAAGAGGGGAAGCTTCGGTTCCCCTTAGAGGGCAGATGATCGACATAGCGGTCTACCGCACGCAGAAGGACACCCTCGCGACGGCCCGGGCTGTCGAGGGGTGGCCCAAGGAAAAGGAGAAGCGAGCGAAGAAGCGAGGCGGCGCCTAAACTCCCGGCCGAGCGAGGGCTTCTACTTTCTGCTTGACGAATCCTGCGCTCGACTGAGGGTCCAGCGCCCCGATTTGTGGAAAAGCATCGGCGTCATTGTCCTCCATACGGCTAGCCGCCCGAAGCCCACGGAAGGAATTCCCCAGACTGCTTCTATTGCCCATCACGTGCGAGGTGGAAGTGTATCTGCCTCGGCGTTGTCTTCACGGACTTGATGTCATGCGCCGGCGGTCCTTTCGGCCCAGTGGCGTCCACCCCCTAATCGGACGGAGCGCCTGTAGACGGCCTCGACCGAGCGCACAAGTAAGGCGAGCCGGGCACGAGCTGTGCATTCAATTCCTCCCAACGGTCTCCCGTACGTGCTCGTTCCCCATCGCTGGCACATGTTCCCGAGCAAATCGGAGTCAGTCGCCTGAGAAGCGGTTGACATTGGGTTTCGCGCGCGTGGCCTCCCACACAAAGGAGCTTTGTTCGAGAAGATTCAGATCCTCGAACTCACCCGGACAGATCCTTTACGAGGGCCCCGGACTTCCAAATCTCCGTAATGTTAGCCGGGTTCGTCAGCACGGAGAGGTCTTGGAGAGGGTTCTTCACGACTGCGAGTATGTCCGCGTCGTAGCCTTCCTTGAGCTGGCCCGACTTCGGGGCCTGTGGCCCCAAGGTGAGCGGCCCCGTGGCCGTTGCAGCCTCGAGCGCCTGGAGGGAGGTCATGCCCGCCTCGGCGAGGCATCGGAGTTCCGAGGCGTTCATACCCCAGGGAACTGCCGTATCCATGCCGGAGGTCTGGATGTCCGTCCCCAGGGCGATTCGCACCCCCTTCCTTACGGCAAGCCGCATTGCCTCCTTGTGATGATCCGCGAGGAGATCGAGCTTGCGACAGGATACGTCTGACAACTTAGCCACCTCAGCGAAGTCGCGGAGGCGATTGATAATGAACCGCGTAGGAACCAGTATCGCCTTCCTGAGGACCATCAACTCCGCTGCTTCGTCATCGAGGTAAGAGCCGTGCTCAATGGAATGGCATCCTGCGTTCAAAGCGGCCATAATGCCAGCCTTTCCATGGCAATGAGCCATGACGATGCGGTCCGCCATGCCCGCAGCTTCTACGATTGCCCTCAGTTCGGCGTCCGTGAACTGCTGATGAACGGGGCTGTCAAAGGTGCTGAGAACGCCTCCAGAGGCACAGACTTTGATTACTCGCGCGCCTAGCCGAAGCTGGCTTCGGGTGGCCTTGAAGCATTGATCGACTCCATCGCAGAGGCCGAGGAAGCCCACCGAAGAGGCCATGGAGAGCACCCAATCCAGTGGATATGAGTGGAGATCCCCGTGACCGCCGGTGGCGCTGAGGATAGCCCCAGATCCATAAATGTGGGGCCCTTTCAGCGTCCCCTCTTCCACGGAGCGGGCAAGGAAGACTCCATACCCGCCAGCCTCGCGAACACTCGTAAAGCCCGCCCGTAGCGCGAGCTCTGCGTCTTTGGCAGCTCGCACAACCGTCACCTGCGGCGAGCTCCTGGCGGCTTCGCTGAGATCCGCGGTTTTCAGCCCCATGAAATGCGCATGGCAATCCCACATCCCCGGCATGATGACGGGCACGTTGTGGACTATGGTGTCGGCGGGGGTGTTGGGAGCGCTTTCGATGGGACCTGAGTAGGCAATTGCTTTCCCATCCAAAACCACGCAACCGTTCTTCACCACATCCCCACGTCCCGGGATGAGTACATCCGCATCGATCCGTTCCATGAATACACCACCTCGGTGGGAGTAGCGGCTTGTCAGGGATAATACCTCGGAGCGGGCGCATGCCAATCGAACGACGTCATGCGACCCGCTGGACCTCACGCACCACGCTTACGGATATTTCGGAGAGGGTTGTCAACGTAGGATAGCCGACATCGCTATCGTTCGCCAGGCCAAGGCTTCCTGAATTCGTCGAATGTCGCAATCTCGTACGCGGAGAAATCACCTGATCCTATCATCGGGAGTACCCAGATAGCGATGACAATACCTGCCGCTGGGCTCACCAGCTCTTCAGTGATCTCGCCAGTGAAGTTACGGATTGAAGCTAGCTTTTGCCCTTCCTTGACTTCGTCCTCAAGGCTCACGTGCGATTTGAATAGACCGCCCCTCGTCGAGAAGACGTGAATCACATCAGGGAAGGCCATGTAATTGGGCAACCTCTTGGGCTCGCCCTCAAGCATTCCGAGGTACTTCATTGAGTTCTCGAAGCCTCGAAGTGCGACCTTGGTGCCCGTGTTGGTATCGGGTCCGATTTCAGGCACGAACGATGGAATCCCCTCTTTGACGAGCGCCGCCATCATCGTTGATGTCCGCGCTCCTCGTTCAGTGGACGTTCCGACCCAGTGGATAATCTTCTCGAAGAGAAAGGATTCGGCAAAACCTTTGATCGTAGATTCCCACTGCTCCCTCCTCTCGTAGCCTGCAATCATGTACGGAGCCACTTCAGAGATTCCAGGCATTCCGTTGTGAACATCGATCACGAAGTCAGCATGAGCCTTCAGAAGCTCGAACATCCTAACGGCAACCTGCTGCGCCAACCAACCGTTTTTGAAGCCTGGCCACGCCCTACTGAAGTCATAGCTGTCGATAGGACTGAACCGCCGCTTGATGTTGAATGCCGTGCTGTCAAGGACGGGCAAGGCGACAACCTGACCCTTGACCTCGTTGGGATCGAGCCGGCTCATGAACTCTACGACAGCACTCGCGCTAAGTACCTCGTCGCCGTGTTCACACGCCGTTATCCAGAGAGACGGACCTTCCGCGGCTCCTGTGACAACTACGAAAGGAATGGTCTCCGCGGAGCCGTCCGGGTGCTCCGCGACCTTGATGACCCCAGTTGTTCGCCATGCGGGTCTCATCGGCACTCCACCAAGGGACGAGAGTTTCAAGCGCCTACGTGACATGGAGAAGTAATCAGAATGAACATATTTAACGAATCCGTGTGGCTCGAGGCGAGTCCTGTCGCGGCTCCAGCTCTCGGAACAAGGACTTTCTGAAAACAGTTTTGTACTCAGCCGACGATGCCTGATCGGTGTTCATGGAGCTCTCAGGCCGGACCGCGGCAATCACGGGGGCGGCATCAGGCATCGGACGTGCGACGGCACTTCGCTTCGCGAAGGAGGGAGCATCGATTGCGGTAATCGACTTGGATCCTGCTTGGAGCCGAGAGACGGTAGACATGGTTGAACGGACGGGGGGCAAGGCGCTCTTTATTGAGACAGATGTCAGGAATGAGGCCCAAGTGAAGCACGCCGTCGATGAGACTCTGAAGGCCTTCAAGGGGATAGACATTCTCGTGAACAACGCCGGCATCGCGAGGGTCGCAAAGATCATCGAGACATCCGAGGCTCTTTGGGACGACATCATTGACACGAATCTCAAGGGAGCTTTCCTGATGTCGAAGCATGTGATACCTCACTTTCTGAGTGCGAACGGGGGGGTGATCATCAACACAGCTTCGGATGCAGGAATCGTTGGCTTTGCAAATCTCGGCGCATATTGTGCCTCGAAGGGTGGTGTCATACAACTGACGAGGGCACTCGCAATTGAATATGGGGATCGTAACATTCGGGTCAATGCAGTTGCCCCAACCTCAACTCTGCATACACGGATGCTTGATCAAGTGCTCGACGCTGCTCCCGATCGAGACAAGCTGCAAAAGGCGCTCGCAGACTCCCATCCTCTGAAACGTCTCGGGACGGCTGAGGAGATTGCAGAGCTGATGTTGTTTTTGGCAAGCGATCGGTCGGCGTATGTCACCGGTGCAGTCTTCTCGATTGACGGGGGGATCACGGCAGCATGCCCGGTCGCGTCTTTCTAGACGGCGAGTCTCATGCGGGGGCCTCGGCCGTAAGCAACTGCTATGGTGAGGAGAAGCTCAGATGACAGATCTGATGCATCGGGCTCGGACCCAGGGAGCGGACCAGCTCGCGCAGCGCGACGTCCAGCCAAGCTGTGGCCAACATAAGGTGCTGGCAGAGTTGACTAGACTCCGCTGTAAGGGTCCGCCTAGTCCCCCTGTTGTCAGGCTCCGTCCATGTATTCCACGGCGTCCCATGCCCGCGAACGGGGATGCCTAGGCATAAATAGAGTCAGTCGCTTGAGGTGTCGCGATGAGATCGCTCGGGTACAAAGAGTTCCTCGATATTGCTTTGGGTGGGACGATTCTCGGCACTGGAGGCGGTGGATCCTTCCGAGCTGCCAAAGCACTTGCCGATGGCTGGCTCCGGAGGAAGTCTATTCAGATGACTCCACTCTCCGGAGTCCAGGACCAGGCGTCAGTGGTGACTGTTGCGGGCATGGGGTCACCTGAAGCCATGCTACGTATCCCGTTCACGACGCAGGCGCAGAGCGCCTTCGCCTCCCTTGAAGAGTCGATCGGAGAACGGATTCAGTACGTGCTCCCGGTTGAGGCAAGTGGATTCAACTTTCTTACTCCGATGACCGTCGCAGCCCACGCTCCAGTCACCCTCGTCGACGCCGATGGTGCGGGACGGGCTATTCCCCACCTCAATCAGTCGCTTCTCTTTGCCGAGGGCATCCATCTTACTCCAATGGCACTTGGAAACGCGCCAGGAGAGACTGTGGTGATCAGAACCGACAGTTATGCACTGGCTGAGAGGCTCGCGCTTTCGGCGCTGGAGGATTTTGGATGGCTCGCCGGGCTTGCCTGCTACCGAGTGAGCGGCCGTATTGCCAAGCGCGTGTGCATCTCCGGCACCATCTCCCTAGCACAAGAAGTCGGCAGGGCCATACGCGAAGCAGTCGCGTCGGAACAGGATCCGGTCCCTGCCGTGCTGGGCAAAATGGGCGGGGCAATCCTTGTGCGCGGACGTGTGGAGCGCGTCAAGACTGAGAGCAAGGGAAGCTACACGTTTGGACTACTCGACGTTCGAGGCACAGGCGAATATCGTGGATGCCATGTCAGGGTGAAGTCGATGAACGAGAATATGATTGCATTGCGGAACCAACGCCCCGCTGCACTCGCTCCCGATCGCATCTGCTATATGACGCCGGACGGCTCAGCAACCACTAACGCGGACCTGAGGCCGAACGATGAAGTGGTCGTTCTCGTGGTCGAGGCACAGAAGGAGTGGAGATCGAAGGCAGCATCAGTGCTGTTTTCTGACGCCCTCCGTGCAATGGGCTACCCGGGCCGGTACGTGCCTGCACGGAAGCTGCTTCGGATGGCACAATCGGCAGGCTGACGCGTTTCTGGACAGCGTTGACACTGAGCTGAGGACAACAGACGCGCAGACCGATGCCAGTGCTCTCTCAGTGCCATCTCGTTGTCAACTTGGTCTCGGCTACTGCGACTGAGTGGATGCGACCGAGGCCGCGTCACCGGTTACGCCTCCGGACGGGCACTTGTAGCAAGCTACGGTGTGTCCGTTCTCGGGCTGCATCAACTCCGGAACCGCGTCTCGGCAGATGTCCATCACCCATTGGCACTGGTACTAGAATCTGCATCCAATTGCCGCATACTCCCTGACGACAACATCGGAGCAAGTCTCGACGCGCCCGCGTCCCTCCAAGACGTCAGTGACAGGTACGGCTGAGAGCAGCAGCGGGGTATATGGATGAAATGGATTCCCGACAACGTCGGTTGCATATCCGAGCTCGACGATCTTGCCACGATGCATGATAGCGATTCGATCGCCTATGTACCGTGCGACGGCCAGGTCGTGCACGATGAACAGGAAGGCAGTCTTGTACTGCTGACGTAGATCAGGCATCAGATTGAGGATGCCGGACGCGACCGAGACATCCAACATCGAAACGGGCTCATCCGCGAGGACGAAGTCCGGTTTGACAACGAGGGCCCTCGCGATTGCCATCCGCTGGCGCTGGCCTCCGCTGAGCTCTGTCGGGTACTTGTGCATGAACGCGTCCACGGGACTCAGTCCCACTTGCTCCAGGATGCTCACGACGCGGGAGGACACCCGAACGAACTGCCGCTCCTTCAAGGAGAGCACGCTCGCACGCATGATACGTGCATTGACAGGCCAGATGGTAATGCCAATCGCCTCCATGGTGACGTTCTACGTGCCGCAGTTCTACCAGTTGACTCGCTCAAGCGTCATCGAAACCCTGGACGAGGACTTCGTGACCACCCTCCGGGCGACAGGACTTAGGAAGACGTCTGTATTCCCGCGCTACTTGTTGAAGAACGCATCCCTGCCGACCGTCACCCTCGCGGGGCTCTGGTTGGGATACTCTCTGATTGGCGCGGTACTTATCGAAGTCATCTTCGCCTGGCCGGGGTTGGGAAGGCTACTGTTCGACTCTGCGACGACTCGCGACTACCCGGTCCTCTTAGGGGTCTTTCTAGTCGCCTCGATCATGGGCGTTGTTGCCTTGAAGACCGACATTCTGTGCGGTCGCCTTGATCCTCGGATGCGCTACGGCCGAGAGCAGATTTGAGCCGCATCGAGAGGCGCCCTCCGGAACGCGCTGTTCGGAAGCGCGCAAGGAAGCCAGACGAGTGCGCTCAAGGACGAAAGGCTGGGCCAATCCAACCGCGATGAGACGATCATCCCAGAGCGTGGTCGATTCTACCGCGGGTTGCTCGTCTTCTTCGTCTGGTTCTTCGGGGGACGTCCGAGCTTGGGGAGAGGCAGGTCGAGGAGATTCAGGCGCCGCCTCAGGTCCGTGTCGCAGAGGTCGCCCAGAGGCTTGCCCCTCACACGCACACTTCCGTTAAAGACGGTGATGTGGTATGCGTGGACACCGTCCGTCCTGCCGCAGACATCGCAGGCAACTATCCTCATATCTCTCCAAGACAAGGTAGAATCGCGTTCCTATAAACCTTTCCCTGGCGCGCCGACACGGATGCTGTCAGTCGAGTTTCGACTGCCGAGGAAACACCCCTTGTCGGCGATGGCTCCATTGCGGGCTCAACGAATGGGGGCGGAGCCCTCGGCACGATTCCGTGAACGGCTGCTCGCAACTTCCCAGACGCGGAGCTGAATAGGCTTGCACCGGACGGGCGGAAGGGTTGCCGTGTGCTAGGTGGACCAGAGCTCGATCACCAGCCGACTCGACAGCGCATAGGCTCACACCTCGGCGTCGGTCACTCGGAGCACCACTCGGCCTGTACGGGGATCGACCAGGGCGAACTCGACCCAGGGGGCAAGCGCCTCATCGACGATCGCACCGGGGACGGTCCATTTCATCGACGATTCACCCCTTCGGCGGGGACCGCCGCCTCCGCCCGAGGATTCGGGCCTGGACGACTCCCCCGTCGGGCCTCTCCAGGAGCACGAACTCATCGTCCACGACCAGGATGGGGATCGCCCGCTCGAACTGGTCTGCTTCCTGCTGGCTCTCCTTGCGTTCCTCATAGTCCGTAGCCGGACCTTCCGTGATGCGGCAATACGTCCCTTCGCGCCGCTCACGCTCATCGTTCTCGCGCCGGATTCGCTCCCAACGTTCCCATTGGGCAGGGGTGGGTCGTCTCATGGGCAAGTCCTCCCTTAACATGGAACGCCCCGGGCCACGCAAGGACGAAGAAAGCTTCCGGAGCGCTTCTGCAATTCCATTGGTTGCAGAGGGCATAAACGCGTCGCTGGCACTTTCATCACTGACACTGATAGCACCCGACCCACCGAAGGCCGATCCTTGCCCAGACCATCACCGAGGCCCGCCAGATGGGGGGGCTTGCGATCAAGCGTCCTCAGATGGGGCGAACTCCCGCAAGCGCCCCGCGAAGGCCCCTAGCAACGCATTAGGACGCATTACAGCCATTCCTCACGCGCAGAGGCCCGGAGAGCCGTCCTAATCGTTTCCTCAGGAGAGCACATTTATCGTGGAGCCGCATAAAAAAGATTCCCGGGGCTGCCATGCTCGGCCAAGCCACGGTTGGGATACCCGCCCAGCCTCTCTAGGATCTGCGGTCATGACGGGAAGCCCAGGCAGGGCGCACCGATTGCGGACCGCCATGACCCGATTGTTTATAGGGGATCTTCGCCTAGTAAGATTGATGGCAGTACTCGGCGGGTCACGGCTGGTCCACGGCCGCGACGAAGGCAGGGGTCTGTATGACGCGAGGCGGGCGGCCACGGGAGCCGTACCGCCACGCCCTTGTTCTCGCTAGCCCGCCGTCACCAGACGCCAGACGCCGAACCCAAACCCGAGAAGGCGCGGGGGCGTTCAACTCGACGAACGGGGCCGAAGCCATTAACCTCCCACAGGTCAATGGGTTCTCCGAAGGCGAGCGAAGACGGGACACTTCGCTTGTCTCTAGGAGAAAGAACCCGTGCTTCGACTTTGGAAGCCGAAGGAAACACCCACGGGACAACCGGGAGACGCTGTCGACAGCACAGGAATGGCAGAGGGAAGTTCGTCCGCGTGCCTAACCCACACGGGCGATACCCGTTCTCTGCGCTGAGCGACGACTACTTGGACGCGTTGCGTGACCACCGAGCGTCCGTCACGCTGGAGCAACTCCGCAGGGACCTCAACACCATCAACGAGGACGCGAAGTTCCTCCGCGAGCGTGGCAGGCTATCCACGACGAACCCGAGGGCGATGACCGTGGACGACATCGGAAACCTGCTCGGCTACTGGCGCACCCGAAGGAAGCGGGGCAAGAACAAGGACGGCACCCTAAGCGGGACGAGCCAAGTCCACCTGTTCCGTGCGCTCAAGGGCTTCCTCGCCTTCTGTGGCAACGGCGCCGTGGGCCAACTGAAGACCAAACCGCAATACAGGCTCCCGAGGCCTTCACAGAAGCCGCCAGAAGCGCTGACACCTGAGCAACTCAAAGCGCTCCGCCTCGCGGTGGAGGGCTACGAGGGCTGGTGGGGAGATGTTGCGCGCTTCATCGTCCGCTTCGCGCCCGCGACGGGCCTGAGGCCGAAGGAACTAACGCTACAGGACCTCACCTGTGTCGACTTCGAGAACAAGGAGGTCCTCGTGTGCCATCCTAAGGGAGAAGGCGCGTGGAACGAAGGACACTCCGAGACCGCGCCCATCTCCGACGACGGGATGCTGGCCCTGCGGGACTTCCTGGACGCGAGGGAGCGGTTCCTGAAAGGTGACTACCACGAGGCACTCATCCCGTTCCGTCACGCCGATGGCGGCCTTGGCTATTGGTCGGAGGCGATGATGCGCAAGTTGAAGGCCCAGATTGAAAGGCGCGCGCGCCTCAAGTTCCACCTCAAGACCTTCAGGGCGACATTCGGGCAGGTGGCTATCGACCAACAGGCCCCGCTGGACGCTGTCAGCGTCTCAATGAGGCACAGGACGACTGCCACGACCGAGCGCTACTACGCTAGGAAGCAGGTCAAGCAGGCGCACGCTGAGGTCCGCGAAGCCCTCGGCCGAGCCTGAGATCGCCCGATGGCCTCAATTGGAATCCTCCCACTCCTAGAGGGAGCGCCGTCGTGCGGATTCGAACCGCAGACCACCCGATTAACAGTCGGGGGCTCTACCAGACTGAGCTACGACGGCCCGCGCCGCGATACCGGCGCGTTCCTCAAATAGTTTGTTCCGTGGACGCTCGATCTCTCACTCGAGCGTCTTCCGGAGGTCAACGACGGTCGTGGACATGGAGTCGAGCACGCCTTTCAGGTAGTCCAAGAACTCCTCGAGCTTGTCCGTGGTCACCGCGCCCTCCGGGGACGGCTTAATCAGGCCTTCCTGCTCCAAGATGCGCAGCGAGTAGCGGACCTTGTGCTGCGGGAAGTCCAGCAGCTCGGAAAGGCGGATGATCCCGATGGGCTGGTTCTCCATGATCGCCTTGAGCATCGCAACGTGCCTCTGGAGGAGCTTGATCTCCGCCTCGATCTTGCTCGTGAGTGCGCTCCTACGAACCAAGTGCGACCCCTCCCCTGCACGGAGTGCCATGGCGCGTGATAACGTGGGGTACCTTAAAGAGTTCGCCCTTCGGCGCTCGCGTAGAACGCCATGTCCTGGGCGCATGCCTCGCCCCAGCCCCGCTTGCCCACGACGATGAGCCCGGCCGAGACGTCGCGAGGGAACAAGGCGAGGCCGCGGTCCGCGGCCGCCTGCGGCGAGCGCCCCGCCGCCATCTGATCGTAAACGTACTTGGAGAGGACGCGCTTCATGATTTCCTCTCCGATGCCCGTGGCGCAGACGGCTCCGTGCGGCCCGGCGTAGATCCCGGAACCGATGATCGGCGAGTCGCCCACGCGACCCGGAAGCATGAAGGAGGTCCCGCCGGTCGAGACGCCCGCGGCGCAGTGGCCGCGCCGGTCCCGCGCGACCGCACCGACCGTCCCGTGAAGGTCCAGGTCCTTGAACTTTCGGTAGTACCGCGGCAAGCGACCCTCCCGGATCCGCTGGAGAGAATCCTCGAGCTTGCGGCGCGACTCCGGCGTCGCAGGATCGTAGACGGCGTGGCCGTGAGAGCGCGCGAAGGCTTCCGCGTCGGGTCCGGCGAGGAGGATGTGGGGCGTCGCGAGGACATCCCTGGCGACCCGGACCGGATTCCGCACCCGCTCAATCGCGGCAACCGCGCCCGCCTCGAGGTTCCAGTCCATGACCGCGGCGTCCATCTGGATCCGCCCGTCCGTGCGCATCCGGGAACCCGTCCCAGCGTTGAGCCGCGGATCGTCCTCAAGGAGCACCACGGCATCCACGACGGCGTCCAGGGCCCGTCCGCCGCGCCGGAGGACCGCGAGGCCGGCCCGACCCGCGGCCTCCGCGGCATCCTGGACGGTTCGATCGGAGCCCGCGCCGCAATGCGTGAGAAGAATCGGTTTCACGGCCCCGCCAGACGCAGTCGTCGTTTGAACCTTTCCTCCGAAACGGGTCTCACGCGTGCGCACGCGGCAGTGAGCGGATGAGGAGATCGATCCGGCGGGTCAACTCGTCTCGGATGCCTCGGAGCTCGTCCGGATTCTTGCCCGTCGCACCCGGGAGCGGCCAGTCCTCGCCCTTCCCCCGCGCTCCCGGAGGGCATCGGTCGAGGCACCCGAATGTCACGACGCGGTCCGCCGTAGCAACGAGGGCCGGGGTGACGAGTCGCGGCGTCTTCGGGCCCAGCGAGATCCCGACCTCCCGCAGCAATCCGAGGACCACGGGGTTGATCTGCTCGACCGGGTGGACGCCCGCGCTCTCCGCCCGCCACCCGGGCGGGGCGCGCGCATTGAAGATCGCCTCGGACAGCACGCTGCGGAACGTGTTCTCGACGCAGACGAACAGGACCGTGGGCACCCGCCCGCCGAGGCGCACGCGCGACTTGAATCTGCCGGGGCATTGCCTCCGGCGATAATCACGCCGCAATCCTATATAGCGGGAGACGCGTCGAACCCATCGTGCCCACCGTCGAGGCGGTCCATCTCGCGAAGCGTTACGGATCCGTCGAGGCCCTGCGGGGGATCGACCTGCGAATCGAGAAGGGCGAGTTCTTCGGCCTTTTCGGTCCGAACGGGGCGGGCAAGACCACGATGCTGCGCATCCTGACGGGTCAGCTGCGCCCGACCTCGGGCGAGGCGCGGGTCCTCGGCGTGGACGTAGTCCGGGAACCCCTCCGGGTCAAGTCGCTCGTCGGGATCGTCCCCGAGGTCGAGTCGCCGCCCTCGTACCTGACCTCGTACGAGTACCTCGAGTTCGTGGTCCGCGTGCGGAAGCAGGATGCGATTGACGCGCGCGTGGGCAAGTGGCTCGAGTTCTACGACCTCCAGGACGAGCGGGACACCCTCTGCAAGGACCTGTCGAAGGGGACGCGTCAGAAGCTCATGCTCGCCGCCGCCTTCATCCACGACCCCGCGCTCGTGTTCCTCGACGAGCCCTTCATCAACCTCGACCCGATCTTCCAGCGCAAGCTCCGGGAGTTCCTCCAGGAATACGTCGCGGAGGGCGGGACCGTGTTCATGGCGTCCCACCTGCTCGACATCGCGGAGCGCCTCTGCGACCACGTCGCGGTCATCCGGGACGGGGCCCTGATCGCGACCGGGAGCGTGGAACAGGTCCGCGGCACCGAGGCCAATCTGGAGTCCGCGTTCCTCCGCCTGGTCGGGGTCCGACCATGAGCTGGCTCCTGCCGCTCATGATGAAGGAAGAGTTCCGCGTCCACGCCTCGTACTCCGGCCGCACGATGTTCTTGTCGTTCCCGTTCATCATCACGATATTCTCGCTGGCCATCGCGGTCACGAGCCAGCGCCTCTTCTCCCTCACCCCCCTCGTGGATGCGATCCTCCTCCTCCACCTCAGCGTGTTCCTGTACGGGTTGAGCGTCGGGGCCTTCGGCTTCCTTGGCCGCCAATACCTCGAGAGGACAAACGGCACCCGGAACTACATCGTGACCATGCCGGGGATCCTGCCCATGCGTCTGCGCAGGACGTTCTTCGGGATGTACGTCCGCGACGCCCTGTTCTACGTGGCCCTGCTCCTCGCACCCGCGACGATCGGCCTCGCGCTGTCCGTCCCCGTGACCCACTACCGGCTCACGAGCATCGGCATCCTTTTCGGGGCCACGCTCCTGGACTTCCTGGTCGGGATGTCCCTGAGCTTCTTCGTCTCCACCCTGTACATGCGCTCCCGCGTCGGCTTCGGCGTCTCCGTCGCAGGCGTCTCGGCCTTGTTCGCCGCGGCGGGCGCCTTCCGGTGGATCCCGGTCTCCTGGATCCTGCCGGGCCTCGCGGCCCACGAGCAGCTCCCGCCGTTCTCCGGCGACCTGGGGACCGCGGCCGGATACGCCGCCCTGGGTCTCGGGGTGGTCGCCCTCCTGGCCGCGGCCGCCGTGGCCCTGGTGCCAGAACGCTACGAGCCCAAGGCGGTCGTGGCCCGGGAGGAGCTTTCCCGGTACGCCGCTCGCTTCGCGCGCTTCCCGCGATACGGCGCGCTCCTCGCGAAGGAGCTCGTCGACCTGAAGCGGAGCGGGACCTTCGCGAAGATGTTCTTCTCGTTCGTGACTCCGCTCCTGTTCCTCTCGTTCACCGCCTGGTTCGTCCGCTATGGCCTCCAGGTCCCCGTGGGATTCAACACGGTCTTCTACGCCGGGATGGTCGGGTTCTTCGGCGTGATGCTCTACAACTGGCTCAACAACGTGGACGCGATGGACTACCTGGCAACGCTCCCCGTCTCCGTTCCTCAGGTCATCCGGTCGAAGCTCCTGGCGTTCCTCCTCATGACCACCTGGATCACGGTCGGTTTCGTGATCGGGATCGGCTGGCTCAACGGCGACACGCGGCTCCTGTGGCTCGCGATCCCCGTGGCGCTCGTGACCTCCGTCTACATGGTCACGATGACGGCGTACCTCACGGGACTCCGCACGAACTCCTTCCTGTTCGATCCGGGCGTCCTCGCGCGGTTCACGATCCTCTCCATGCTCCCGGACCTCGGCCTGACGATCCTCTCGTTCACGATCGACCGGGACCTCGGGTTCGCGGTGGCGGGCATCGGCCTCGTCCTGCTCGTGCTCGGAGGAGCAACGTATTTCTTGCTTCAGGGCATCGAGGCGAAGTGGCGCGGGCACGAGTTCGGTGAGTGAGCGCGCTGAGTGGAGCGACATGGACCGTGGGGCGGCGTTCCGGCGGGCGTTCCACATCGCCTCACCGGCGTTCCTGGCGTACTATCTCCTGCCCGAGTCCATCACGCCCAACATCACGCGCCTGAGCCTGGCCATCCTCTTCATCGGGACCGCGGGATGCATCGAAATCGCGCGGATCGCCCTCGGGGTCCGCCTCTTCGGGATGCGGCCCTACGAGGGGCAGCGCGTCTCGGCCTACGCCCAGGGACTGCTCGGCCTGACGATCGGCATTTTCCTGGTCCAGGATCCCCGGATCGTCGTGCCCGTCTTCCTCGGGATGGCGTGGATCGACCCGTTCGCGGCCTACACCCGAAGGCGGGAATGGTCGCTCGCGATTCCCGCGGTCGCGTACTTTGTGCTATTCCTCGGGACCGAGTACGTCTTGGGCTTCGTCCAGGGACCCGGCCCGCTCGTGTTCGCTGCCTTGGCGACATTGGCCGCGATCGCGGTCGAGGGACCGTTCGTCCCCCAGGTGGATGACGACCTGCTCATGCAGCTCGTCCCGTACGCGCTCCTCGCCGCCGCCGCGTTCTTGCTGCCAGCCTGGGTGTCACTTTAGGACTTCGAGTTTTCCGAAGCGGCCCGCAGTGACCTGCAGGTTCCCCCGCCATTCCCGCGCCCACCCGTTCGTGATGCGGATGCGATCGTTCGCGGACACGCGCTCGATCTCGTCGTTCCAGAGGCTCACAGAAACCTCCTGGCCCGCATCATCGACGGCCTTCGCGTCGCACACCTTCCCGGACGAGCCGGATCGGCTCGTGAAGTCGCGCGGCGAGCCCTTTTCCTTGACGATGAGCTCGAGCACGTCGACTTTCGCTTCGGCTCGGAGGTCCTGTACCTTCATCGGATCGCAGATGCCATGCCGGCCCCGGGCATAAGGACTTTCGCCTCAGCGTCCCCCGTGACCCGGGGTCGGTGGTCTCCCGGATGGGCGAAAACCGTCGAACGGAAAGGGCGGTCCTTCCCTTGTCTCGCAGTAGCACGACGAAATTCTTTTCAGCGTTCGAATTAAACTTATAACGCCACAGGCCGATAAAGGGGAAGTCGATTGATTTGAATCGCATCAAGGTTGTCAGTGAAGTTGCAGAGCTGGTCCCCATCCTCCGGGCGGTCGATTCGGAGATCAAGAGCAACGTCTTCAAGGAAGTGACCGCGAACTGGCAGACCGCGAAGCAGATCGAGGACAAGTTCGGCGCGCAGGGCCTCGACGCATTGCGGTTCTTCGAGAAGATGAAGCTCGTCGAGACGAAGTGGCAGACGGGGGCGGGATCCTCGCCAGAGAAGGCCTACCACGCCTTCTACTCGTCCTTCCACATCAATGCGACGGCCCCCGTCCAGGAGATCTCGGACGTCCTGCATGCCGCGATGATGCCCGAGGCGGACTACGAGAAGATCGAAAAGAACATCTTCGAGATGGTGGGTCCTGAAGGCAAGTTCTCGGGCGACGTCGCGGACGCACTGAAGGTCACCCAGACGATGCTCAAGGCCCTCGTCAAACGCTCCCCGCGGCTCGACTTCCGCGGCCACCGGATCATCCGCTTCGAGGACTGACGCGGTGATCACGGTCCTGCGGATCGGCCACCGGCCGGCCCGCGACAAGCGCGTCACGACGCACGTCGCCCTGACCGCGCGCGCGTTCGGCGCCGAGCGGGTCCTCGTGGACACGAAGGACGCTGCACTCGAGAAGACGGTCCGGGAGCTCGTGCGCCGATTCGGGGGGCCGTTCGAGCTCGAGACCGGCGTCCCGTGGCGCCGCGCGATGCGGGAGTTCCCGGGGACGAAAGTCCACCTCACGATGTACGGCCTCCGGCTCGACGAGGTGCTCCCGACCCTGCCGCGGGACGATCTGCTCGTCGTGGTCGGCGCGGAAAAGGTGCCCGCCGACGTATTCCGGCTCGCGGACGTCAACGTCTCCATCGGCAACCAGCCCCATTCGGAGGTCGCGGCACTGGCTGTGTTCCTGGACCGCCTCTTGGAAGGCGGGGGCCTGCGTCGGGAGTTCCGGGGCCGCCTCCGCATCCGACCGAGCGCGCGAGGGAAGGACGTGGTCGACGAGTCGCCCTGAGCGGCGAAGCTTTATCTCGGCCCGCCTCGCATCCCATCGGCATGCCCGGAATCCGCTGGCTCTCGGTCCTCGTGGCCCTCGCGCTCGTGGGGCCCATGGCGACCGCAGCGGGCGGGTCGCTGGACCGGCCTTCCTGGACGCCGGGCGACTCCTGGAGCTACCGCACGAACAGCACGATCCTCCCCGGCCTCTGGCTGACGGGGACCGCCACTTCGACCCTGACCGGCACGGAGCCCACCGCCGCGGGCGGCGGGACGGTCGACGCGTACCGCGTCGTGTTGAGCGGGGCCGGGATCGCATCCGGAGCAATCACGAACTCGACCGGGACCGTCACGATCTCGGGGCGGTGGACGGCCACGGGAGAGGAGCGGTTCGAGCCCACGAACCTCCACCCGGTCTACAACCTGCTCGACCTCTTCGTGAACGGCACGTACACCTACGGGATCCCGCTCCCCTTCACCTTGCGCATCCAAAACACGACCCTCTTCCACATCCTCTCCGACGAATGGGGCTACCCCATGTTCGTCGGAATGTCGGGGAACGTCACGGAGGAAGCGAACTTCACGCAGGATTTCTACAGCCCCATGGCCGGGCACTACCGCCAGAACGGCACGACGCAGGAGGTGGTCGGGTTCTCCCTCTCTGAGGCGGTCCCCGTGGACACCCCGGCCGGCACGTTCGAGTCGTATCCCCTCCGCGTGGACTCCCCGGACGGCACGTGGGAACGCCTCTTCCTGTCCCCCATGGTCGGGAATGAGGTCCGCACAGAGACCTATGACAGCGGGGGCAATCTGACCGCAGTCACGACACTCGTCTCCTACCGCTACCAAGCCCTCGAGACGCCCACCTTCCTCGGACTGACCGGGGTCCAGTGGATCGTCCTCGCCTCGCTCCTCGTTGCCGCGACGGCGGTCGCCGTCCTCCTGGTCCGTCGCCGAAAGCGCAAGCCGAGCCCGCTTCTCCCGGAAGGCCGCGCACCGGCCGAGACTACATCAGGTCCTCGAGGTCCGTGAACACGTCGGGCAGGTGGATCTTGATCGTGTGCCGCGTCGTCTTCGGCGTGTAGAGGAGGCCCGCCCGGCCACGCTCGACGACGTCCTGCTTGCGGACGTCCTTCTCCTTCGCGGTTGGCCAGAGCGTGAGATCGACGACGTCCGAGAAGTAGTCGATCACGTACGCGGGCACGCGACGGCAACCGAGCCGCCGCAGGGCCTCGTAGCGGTGATGCCCGTCGAGGATGACCCAGACCTTGTCCGCGACCAAGATCGGCTTCTTCACGTAGCCGTCCTCGCGGATCTGCTCCATCACGCGCTCGAGGAGAGGGAGCTGGATCTCTTCATGGCAATGGAGGAGTTCGATGTCGAGGAGTTCGAAGCGAGCGGCGGGCTGCTGTTTGGTCGCAAACCCCGCGCGGGCCATGCCCGACTTATCGAGGGCCGGCAGGATAAACCTGACGTAAGTAACAGGAGGCACTCTACTGCGGGGCCACCGGGGCCGCGCCACGCTTCGCCGTCACGCGCTTCGGGAAGTACCGGAGCACGACGATGTCCCCGACGCTCTGCACCCAGCGGTACGGGACGCTGACCGCGCGGCTCCCCTCGACGAGGAGCGGATTCGTCTCCCCGACGAAGATGCCGTCGACGGCGCCGTTGTCGACGTCCACGACCAAGTTGTTCACATTGCCCAGGAACACGCCGTTCTGGGTGTAGACCTGCAGCCCGATTATCTCAGAGACTTCTCCGAGCAGACGCTCACCATCCCTTCTGTTGCGGGCGTATTCGGGCCTCGGTTCTTAAGCCCTTCGGTGGCGAGCCGGTTGACAAACGAGACGCCCGGATAACGCCACGCCGGGACGAGGAAGCGGACCGCCCCAACTCTTTTGTCCCTCGGGATTCATGGGCGTATCGAGGCTGGAGGTGATGCGGATTACGGCATGTCCCTACTGCGGGAGCGAGCTGGTCCCTCCCTTCCACTTCTGCGCGGCCTGCGGCAGACCCGTCGCGGCTGCGGCCGGCTATCCGGTCTATCCGGTGCTTCCGCCCAGGAGGGACAACGTAGCTTGGATCATCGTCCTGATCGTGGTGCTCGTGATCGCCGTACCTACGGTCCTGGCAGGTGTCCTCTACATCATGGTCTCGGGACTCCTCACGCCCGGTCCCGGCTACGCGAAGCCCTTCGTGACCTTCAGCTCCGTAACGAAGATGAACTCCCTGACATGGACATTCTCGGTGGCGTCCGCATCGCCGGCGGTGTCCCCGTCTTACTTCAAACTGAACTTCGGGATCGGGACGGCGACGGGAACAGCGGTGAACATGGGAACCAGCGGACAGGACGTCCGCGTGACCACGGCTGCGATCCCCGCCACGGTCGGCATTACATGGACCGATTTGGGCGGCGAAGGCACCGTGAACGCGGGCGACACGCTCACCATCGCGTTCCCGTCGGCACCGGCCGCTGGCACCTCGCTGACATTCTATCTGCTGTATTCCGATGGATCCCAGATTCAGTCGGTCAGCTGGCAGGCCTAGGCGCGGATCATCGCCTAGACAATGTGCGCGGCGATGTCCTCGAGTTCGCGGTCGCAGAACTTGCAGAAGACGCGCAGGGGACTCTTCGATCGGACGACGAACTCGGACTCCACGGGCTCCTTCGTATTCGAGATGCAGTTCGGGTTCCCGCACTTCAGGATCCCCACGGCCCGGTCCGGAAGGGCGACGTGGTGCTTCTCGGCGACATTGTAGTTGCGGATCACGTTCACGGAAGCCGTGGGCGCAATCAGGGCGATCTTGTCGATCTCCCGTGTGCCGAGTTCGCGGTCTTCGACCTTGACGATGTCTTTCCAGCCCATGACCCGGCTCGGGACGTGCATCGCCACGGTGACCGTCGACGCGACGTTGTCCCCGATGCCCAGGATCCGGAGGACCTTCAGGGCCATCCCGGCGGGGATGTGGTCGATGACCGTGCCGTTCTTGATCGGCGTGACCCGGAGCTCTCTCATGCCGCGCCTCCCAGGATGAGCTGCAGGAGGGCCATCCGCACGGGCACCCCGTTCCCGGCCTGCTTGAAGTAGATGGCGTGCTTCGTCCGGTCGACGTCCGGGGCGATCTCCGTGACCCGCGGGAGCGGGTGCATGACGACCAAGTCGCGCTTCGCTTCGCGGAGCACGCTCGCGTCGATGCGGTAGATGCCCGCGACCTTCTCATACTCCTGCGCGTCCGGGAACCGCTCCTTCTGGATTCGGGTCACGTAGAGGACGTCCGCGTCGCGGATCACATCCTCGAGGCGGTGCGTGATCTTGAGAGGGAGCCCCTTCTCCTTCACGTGCTCGACGATCTCCCGCGGCATCTCGAGGGTCGGCGGGCTCACGAACGTCAGGTTCGCGCCGAACTCGGCCAGGGCGTAGGTCAGCGAGTGGACCGTGCGGCCGTACTTCAGGTCACCTACGAGGGCGACGTTTTCGCCCTCGAACCCGCCCTTCTCGTCCCAGATCGTGTAGAGGTCGAGCAGCGTCTGGGTGGGGTGCTGGCCCGCGCCGTCGCCCGCGTTGATGACGGGCCGCTCCGTGAACTCGGCCGCCAGGCGGGCCGCGCCCTCCTGGGGATGACGGAGGACGATCGCATCGCTGTAGCTCTCGACCATCCGGATCGTGTCCGCGAGGGTCTCGCCCTTCTGGATCGACGTGCCCTCCGTGCTCGAGAAGCCGAGGACCTGGCCCCCGAGACGGTGCATCGCGCTCTCGAAGGACAGCCGCGTCCGGGTTGAGGGCTCGAAGAACAGGGTGCCCAGGATCTTCCCGTCGAGCGCCTTCGAGACCCGCTTCCCCGTCGCGAGGGGGACCATCTTGCGCGCGGTCCGCAGAACGAGCTCGATGTCCGCCCGCGAGAACTCGCGGATGGACAGCACGTCCCTCCCCCGGAAGCTCGACATCAGGCCCCATATTCCGAGGAGCGATTTAAAGGATACCCGAGGCGGCGAGAGAAAAAGGGAATGCGGCCTCGGGCGAGGACCGCACGCCTCTCACGGTTTGGACTCCTTTCTCCCCAACTGGGTGACGTTGGACGGCAGGATGATCAGGCCGCCCTCCGCCTCCATGTACTTCTTCCAGTCCCGGCTGTTCTGCTGGGCCTGCTTCGCACGCTCCACTGCGATCGTGGCGACGACCTGCCGGACGACCTCGTCGACGTCGACGCCGAGGATCTCCCTGAACAAGTACTTCATGCGGTCGCGGTCCATGGAGAGTGGACTCATCCCAGCGCGGAATATAAAACGGAATTGTCAACGGTCTCAATTTTGAGACACACCTCGAAGCCGTCCGACGATGGCGGCATGGAGGGTTTGTCAAGGCGGCCCCCCGCATGCACAAATTGGACGAGAAGAACGACCCTCCCTGCGAGGCGGAATAAAAGAGGCAGGACGAGGGGTTCTCGGTCCTGCCTGTGGGTTGTGGAGGAGGGGTTAGTGGTAGAGGGTGGGCTCTGGTTCGACGACGTCGACTGCCTTCCAGTCGCCGCCGAAGTCCTTCGTGATCCCGGTCGCAAGCTGGAAGCGGACGCGGAGGCGGCCGTTCTCGAAGAAGATGTACGCGTTCTTGAGCTGGGACATGTAGAGGGAGATCCGCTTGCCCTTCTGGGTGAGCGCCCGCTCCGTGCAGCGAATCAGGCCGGCGCGTTCCAGGGCGTGGATGCGGCGGTAGCAGGCTGCGATCGGGATGCCGTATTCCCGGCTCAGATCGATGGCGGACTTCGGCTTCTTGAAGGTGGCCACCAGAATCTTGGCCGAGTACTCGTCGGTCACGAGACGAGATGCTTCCAGAGGGTCCGTATCTCTTCCTCCTCGTTGCAATGGAATCGAGGAGTGAGATGGTATATGAACCGCGGATAGACGGTTATCCGCACTGATTCTCAAATCGTCAAACACGAAGATGGCTGTCGGCGGAGTTCAACCGCCGCAGCAGCCGCCTTCCGCCTCGTCCTGACCGCAGCCGCACTGGTCCCCGCAGCCGCCCTCGTGCTCCTTCTGGACGACCGGCAGGAGCATCGTGAGCGGGGCCACGGCCGGCTTCTTCTTGCTCGCGAGGGTCTCGATGACGGAGCTCATGGTTCCTCGTCTCCAAAGAGCGAAGTTTAGGTACTTCTAAATGTCGTCACGCGAGGTGCTTCTTGACACGTTCCTCGAGGGGCCCGCGCGGCATCGCGCCGACGACCTGGTCGACGAGCTTCCCGGCCTTGAAGAACAGCAGGGTCGGGATGCCCATGATCATGAACTGCTGGACGGTCTTCGGGTTCTCGTCGCTGTTCACTTTGGCGAACGTGACCTTGCCGTTGTACTTCTTGGCGAGCTCCTCGATCGTGGGGGCGATCGCGCGGCAGGGAGCGCACCACTCGGCCCAGAAATCGACGACGACGTAGGGATTCTCCTTGACCACCTTGTCGAACTCTGCATCGGTAACATGAACGGGCTTGTCAGCCATCTACTCACCTGCAGCGAAGTCAATCTCCCGGTTCGATATAAACTTCCGCGCGTCCCGACATGACCAGGTCGGGCGCCGGGGGAGTGCAGAGGTCATCAGCGTGAGGTGCCAGGACTGCGGCCACCTCGACGGGGAGAGCGCGAAGTCCTGCGACGAATGCGGCGAGGCAATCTGAGTGTTCGGCCCCGCACGGGCGGCCGGTCCACCGGACGGGCGGGAACGGGCCCAGCAGGAGGCGAAGGGGGGAACGTTCATATAGAAGCCCTAGCATAGACGAATGGGAATTCCAATGATGCAGGGACAGCCGGTCATCATCCTCAAAGAGGGGACGGACAGAGAGAAGGGCACCGGTGCGGTGCACAACAACATCGCGGCGGCTCGCGCCGTCGCGGACGCCGTCAAGTCGACGTTGGGCCCGAAGGGCATGGATAAGATGCTCGTCGACTCCCTCGGCGACGTGACGATCACGAACGACGGCGTGACGATCCTCAAGGAGATTGAGATTGAACATCCAGCGGCGAAGATGATCGTCGAGGTCGCGAAGACCCAGGACGACGAGGTCGGCGACGGGACGACGAGCGCCGTGGTCATCGCGGGCGAGCTCCTCAAGATGGCGGAGCGGCTCATCGAGCAGGAGGTCCACCCGACCATCATCGTGAACGGTTACCGGATGGCCGAGCAGGAGGCTGTGCGGCGCCTCCAAGACATCGCCTTCGACGTGAAGCGCACGGACAAGGAGACCTTGCGGTCTATCGCCCGCACCGCGATGAGCGGCCGGAGTGTCGGGGACAGCAGCGACTTCCTCGCGAACATCGCCGTGGACGCGGTCCTGTCCATCATCGAAGAGGTCGCGGGGGAGACCCGGGCGGACGTGGACAACATCCTCGTCCAGAAGAAGCACGGCGGCGACATCCGGGAGACCTCTCTCATCGATGGCGTCGTCCTCGACAAGGAGCGCGTCCACCCGCGGATGCCCAAGTTCGTGCGCGGGGCCAAGATCGCGCTCATCAACCGCGCCCTCGAGGTCAAGAAGACCGAGGTCAGCGAGGAGATTCGCATCCGCGACCCTCATCAGCTCCAGAAGTTCCTCGACGAGGAAGAGAAGGGGCTCAAGAACCTCGTGGACAAGATCAAAGCCTCCGGTGCGAACGTGGTCCTCTGCCAGAAGGGAGTCGACGACCTTGTGCAGCACTACCTGGCCCAGGCCGGCATGTATGCGGTCCGGCGGGTCAAGGAGAGCGACATGAAGAAGCTCGCGAAGGCCACGGGCGGCCGGATCATCACGAACCTGGACGACCTCACCGCGAAGGAGCTCGGACACGCCGAGCTGGTCGAGGAGCGCAAGGTCGGGCCGGACGAGCTCACGTTCGTCACGGGCTGCAAGAGCGCCCACGCGGTCTCGATCCTGATTCGCGGCGGCACGGAGCATGTGGTCGACGAGGTCGAGCGCATCCTCCACGACGCGCTGCGCGTCGTGTCCGCAGGCGTCGAGGACGGTAAGGCGCTCCCGGGCGGCGGCGCTGCAGAAATCGAGCTGACCCTCGGCCTGAAGGACTACGGGGCCAACGTCGGCGGACGCGAGCAGCTCGCCATCGAGGCGTTCGCGAACGCCCTAGACGTTATCCCGAGGACCCTCGGGGAGAACGCGGGGTTGGATCCGATCAACGTCCTGATCAAGCTTCGATCCGAGCACGGGAAGAAGTCGGGCAAGAACATGGGCGTCAACGTCCTCACGGGTGAACCCCAAGACATGCTCAAGGCGAACATCATCGAACCGCTTCGGGTCAAGACCCAGGCGCTCCAGTCTGCGACCGAGGTCGCGAGCATGATCCTCCGCATCGACGACGTCATCGCCTCGAGGAAGAGCCCGACGCCGCCCCCCGGCGCCGGCGGCCACGAGCACGGCGGCGGCATGGGCGGCATGCCCGGCATGGGCATGTGACGTCGGCCTAGCTCTGCACCGAATTCGAGGTCGCCAGGCGGCTCAGGACCCGCTCCCGGAGGTCGCGGGCGACCTCATCTTCCTCCTTTTGGAGTCCCGTCTGCACGATCTCCGTCCACGGGGTCCCCTCCGCCCGGCTCTCGCGGTACGGCGCGGCCCGGAGGGAGAACCTCCACGTGAGCCCATCAATCGCTACTTCGCGGGGCGGCCGCTGGAAGCGCGACTTCTGAACCTCGACGTGCGCCTTTCGGCCGCTCGCCTGCAAGGCCTCGGTGACGGCGATCTCCACCTCGTCCATCGAATGCTCCACGAGAAGGGTGAAGCTCATTGCGCCGCGGCTCCGGAGCCGCGGTACGAAGAGGAAGACCGTGAACAGGATGAAGAAGACCCCGGTGCCGAGGAGCACGTCGACCGTGTCCATCTGCTCGGGACCATCCACCAGGAAGACGAGCAACCCGATGCCGAGCACGACGATGGCGGCACCGAGGACCACGGTGACCAGTCGCAGCTCGTTCACGTACATCCAGGACGGGGCCATGCGCACCTCGGTCGCGGCCTCGGCCATCTCATTCCTCCACGAGGAGCGCACCAAACTTACCCCGGCCGACCTCGAGTCCGAAGTTCGTGCGCTTGACGAAGCAGTCGATCGCCCGCACGGTCTTGCCGACTGCGACCTGTCCCTTCTCGACGAGGGCGACGTCCTCGTCCCACAGCGGCATGCGGCAGAACCCGCTGTCGTCACGGAGCTCGAGGTTCACGACGCGGCCCGGGCTGCCGTCCTGGCGGGTGAACGTGCGGACGGGCGATAGCCCAACCACCTTCGCGCGGAGGTTCGCCTCCCCGCCCTCCTCGAGGTCCTTGATCGCCTGGAAGGCCGCGACGCTGCCGCCGTGCCGTTCCACGACGACCATCGCCGCGGCATCCCGGTCCAGGAGGCCCCCCCAGGCGCGGGCCGTCTCGTCGATCTCGCGGTCGAACGCTTCCGGCGGCATGCGATCCTTCACCTTCTCGTAGTGAGGCCGCATCACGGGGCCGAACGCGAGCCAGGCCAAAAGGTTTCCCCCGGAGGGAATCGCTCGCAACAGTACTTGCACAGCGTTCTTCGGAGGGGAACGACGTTCCGGGACAACCGATGACTCCCGAGGCCATCTCGGCTCCCTACGAGGGATTCCGCCAGGGCCTCTGCCGCGTCCGCGGGTACTGCATCGAGGACCGCGAGGACCGCGTCTCCCTCGCGTTCGAACCTTGGTTCAGCGAGCCGGACCGCCCCGGCGCCGTGCCCTGCCTACGCCTCGACTTCCGGAAGGTGGGCGAGCGCGTCGTCCTGGAGCGGTTCGCGGTGTGCGACGGGACGGAGGAACAGGTCCTCGACCTCGAGGCCGCTCACGATGCGCTCCAGTCGTGGCTCGACTACATGTGCCTCTAGGCGGGCCGCGCCGCGTCGAGCAGGGACCGGGCGAGCGATTCCCGGAGCGCAGCGAGGGCCCTCCGGTCCCGCGTCTCCGGGCGGAGGACGACCGACGTTGCTTCTGCAGGCGAGACACCCAGCGCGGGAGGGACCGCGGACCAGCCGATCGTGCACGCAGGCTCTTCGAAGCGGACGACAGAGACGCAACGCGCGAATGGCCCCTCGCGCTCAGCCACGGGCTCGACGCGCCGGCCGTGGGCGGCCGAGGCCAGAGCCCCGGCAACCGCTCCTGGCGAGAGCGGGACCGTGATCCCCCATAGGGGGCGCCCGTAGTAGACGAGGACGACCAGGAGGAGCGGCGCGACGGACGCGAGCCCCGCGAAGTAGCCGCTCATCACGAGATCGTGGGCGTTCCAAAACTCGACCGCCACGAAGGTCAGGGCGATGAGCGAGACGAAGAACAGGAGGAAAGACCACCCTTGGACGCGACGTGCCCATGCGGGCCCAGGGGCGTTCGGCGGCGCGGCCATGGTCAGCCTCACTTGAGGCGGATCGTCTCGAGGTTCATCGGTGCTCGCGTCTCGATGCCGAACTTCTTGTAGAGGCCCGACGCGAGGTCCGCGCACTTGTACTCCTCGCCATGGTTCACGATGATCCGCTCGGGACGAGGCTCCATCGTGCCCACGAAGTTCAGGAGCTGGAGGCGGTCCGAGTGGCCGGAGAATCCGTCGATTGTCTCGAGGTCCATCTTGATCGGGAGGGTGAGCGGCTGGCCGCGGTCGTTGAGAGTGACCTCGCGGGCCTCGCGCTGAATGCGCCGCCCGAGGGAGCCCTCGGACTGGAATCCGACGAAGATCAGCGCGTGGAGCGGGTTGTCCGCCCAGCCCTTGAAGTATTCGAGGACGGGGCCGCCCGACATCATGCCGCTCGTCGCCAAGACGATGCACGGCTCGACGTCGTCGATGATGTTCGCTCGCATGTCCGCCGTCTCGACCCGTTTGAAGGAGGGCGACAGGAACGGATTCTCCCCGCTCTGGAAGATCTCCGTGCGGAGCTGGCTGTTCAGATACTCCGGGTAGGCTGTGTGGATCGCCGTGGCCTCCCAGATCATCCCGTCCAGGTAGATGGGGACCTCGGGGATCTGGTGGTTCCGCATCGCGTCCTCGAGGACGAGCATGACCTCCTGGGACCGGCCGACCGCGAAGACGGGGACGAGCATCTTGCCGCCCCGGTTCAACACGCGCCGGGCGATCTCCTTGATCTGCTGCGAGGCCTCGTGGCGCGACGGCTGCACGTCGTGGTACCCACCGTAGGTCGACTCCAGGACCAGGGTCTCGAGCCGCGGGAACTTGTTCACCGCAGGGTTGAAAAGCCACGTCTTCTCGAACTTGATGTCTCCGGACATCGCGATGTTGTACAGGCCGTCGCCGATGTGGAAGTGGGCGAGAGCGGAGCCCAGGATGTGGCCCGCGTTCTGGAACGTCAACCGGACGTCGGGAGCGATGTCCGTCGTCTCGCCGTACTTCAGGGGGATCGTGTTCGCGACGGCCTTGCGGACGTGTTGCGACTCGTAGGCGGACTTCCGGGCCTCTCCCATCGCGACCTTGATGAAGTCGAGTTGCAAGAGGGACATGAGGTCCCTCGTCGGTGGCGTCGTGTAAATGGGCCCCTCGTACCCGTACTTGAACAACGCCGGCACGAGCCCCGAGTGGTCCAAGTGGGCGTGGGTGATGACGACCGCGTCGATCGACGACAGGGGCAAGACCTCCGGAGCGTTCAGATACGGCGATCCGTTGTCCTCGGAAATGAGGACGCCGCAGTCGATGAGAACCTTCGACTCCTTCGTGCTCAGGAGGGCGCAGGAGCGCCCGACCTGGCGGAAGCCGCCGAGGGCCGTGATCCGCACGTAGTTGTCTCCCGCGGGGATCTCCCGCGCGAGCTTGCGGCCAACCTGTTTGAGGAAGGTCTGGCGCTCGTCGTTGATCGTGCGCAGGTACTGGCGAATCTCCTCGACCGTCTTCGAGGGGATCGGCGGCGTGCGAACGACCTTGGGCGCCCACCCGATCTTCTTCTTGATCTCGTTGAGAAGCTGCCCGTGCCGGCCGATGACCATGCCGGGGCTCAGGGCTTCAATCGAGACCTCGCCCGTCTCCGTCTCGAAGTAGATTCCGGTAATCTGGGCTTCGGGCGGGATGAGCTCGCGGATGACCTTCTCGGCGTCTTCCTGGGTCGCCAGGAGGGACGGGTCCGGGCGGACGATGATGCGGCGCCGGAGCTGCTGGGCGATCTGGCGTACCAGCTCGTTCGACTCCGCGAAGGCCTCCATGTTCTTCGTGTAGATCACGATCGTGGGGCCTTCGAAGTCCACCTGGGTGATCTCCACGTGGTCGGGGACCACCTTCTTGACGACGCTCCTCGCGTCGCTCAGAATGTCTTCGATGCTCATCGAATCCCACTTGGGCTCATGGCCCACGGGGCGCTCAGGTCAGCTTCATCGCGGCCTTGCGCTTCTCCACTTCCTTGTCGTCGAGTAGCTTGTAACCGTCCTTCGTGATGAGGGCGACGTCGATCCCTTCGCCGGAGGCCGAATCCCGCTTCATGCTGGCGGTGATGCAGCGGATGGCGAGGTCCGCTCCCTCGTTGATGGTCATGTCGTCCTTCCAGTGGTCCTCAAGGACCCCGTAGACGAAGGGGCTGCCGGAGCCCGTGGACACGAACTTGTCCGGGAGGGATCCGCCGGCGGCGTCGAGGGAGTACACGTGACCGCCGTTGCGGTCGATGCCCCCGATCACCAGCTGGACCCAGTACGGATAGTATCGGGATCCGGAGAGGATGTTCGCGGTCAGGGTCGCGCAGGCCTCGATTGGCATCGGCGCGTTGCGCTTGAGCTTGTACAGCTCGACCTCCGCGGTGATGTACCGGGCGAGCGTCTGAAGGTCCCCGACCAAGCCCGCCGTCGTCAGCCCGATGTTGTCATCGAGCCGATAGACCTTCTGAGTGCGCTTGTGGGCGATCAGGTTCCCCGCGGTAGCCCGCCGGTCCGCGGCCAAGATGACCCCGTCCTTGCAGACGAGACCGAGGGTCGTTGTCCCGGTCTCCACTTCCCTGGAAAGATGTGACATGGCTATACTCCCGTATCCAAAAGTGTCAAAAGTTGACACCCGGACGATAATCCCGGCGGTATTTAAGGGTTCTGCCATTCATCTGGAGACGGGGATAATAACCTCGCCTCAGGGTCGTTTTCGGTCCGCCTCAAATCTGGAGGACGAGCTCGCGTTCGTCCTCGGATTCGTCCACGGGGAGGACGGCCTCGAAGTAGCGACGCAGGGCCCCGCTCCCATCCACGAAAGCGAAGATCTCGCGGAGGAGGCCGAGATCTTCCAGCCGCGCGACCTTCTGCCACACGACCGCGACCGGGATGCCGTAGATCCGACTGACCTCGGACGGTGTCTTCGGGCTAGCGAGCATCGCGAGCAGGATGCGCTTCGAGGCGGGATCGAGCTGGACCTTCATCGGGGGCGGCCGTAGAATGCCTCTCCCTCGGGGGAGTTGAGCGTATCGCCGTTCGTATCAACGGTGATTACCGGAATTGAGTATGGCGCTCAGTGGGCCGCTTCCGCCTCGAGGCATGCGCGCCGTTCAGATGACGTTGGTCAGGAACAGGGCCACGACTACGACGACGATGACGACCACGGCGATGCCGACATAGAGCAGCGTCTTGCTCTTCCCGCCGCCCTTCAGGCCCAGGTTCCCGATGTCGTAGGACATGAGTGACCTCGGCGCGCCAAGCGGCGCGTTCGTTGTAAGGCTTTTGTCGCGCTCAGCGAGACATCTTCAACCCGGCCAGGAGGGTCGCCGCCTTCGGGGGCGGAGCGAGCTCCAGGGCGTACGCGATCCGCTCCTGAGGGAGGGCAACGCTCTCGGCCGTCACGTAGACCGTCGTCGCCTCGGGGCCCTCGACGACGCGGAGGAACTCGTCGTTGGGCACGGAGACGAATTCGGTGCCTTCCTGGTCCTCGAAGAAGAACTTGAGGGCGCTCGGCATCGCCCGGACCTGGACGAGGAAGAACCCGGGTTCCACCGGATCCCGCTTCTTGGGAGCCGCCACGAACAGGAGGCCCTCGTCGTGGCGGTAGGCGCGTCCCTCGACCGGACGGAGCAGGGGCACAGGGTGGCCGTCATGGTCCATCGCGAGGGAGACGGTCACATCTTCGGCGGCGCGGACGCGGAAGGAGACCTCGCCTTCCCCGGAGGATTTCGAGAACAGGACGTGCTCGGAGCCCGCCTGGGACTCGACCCGCATCTTCATCTTCAGCGTCCCGAAGCCCACATCGTAGAGACGGTCGTTCGAGTCGACGTAGCCGAGGATCATGGAGCCTCACGCGACGCCGAATCCCTTGCGGAACTGCTCCGCGATTTCGCCGAGCTCCGCCTGGGAGAAGTTCTCGAAGTCCGAGACCGCCGAGTACGTGGCCAGCTGGTCCTCGCGGTAGATGTTGGGGAGCACAGAGGCCACGGTCTCCTCGGAGAGGACGAACTTCAGCGCGGCCTGCTCCATCGTCATCCCCTTGCTCTCGTAGATCCACTTGAGGCTCGCCGCGCGCCTCGCCGCAGTCTCGAGCCATGCGAGCTCCTTGACCAGAAGGTCGCCGTCCGCGGGAAACCGCGTCGCCGTCGCAGGATCGCTTTCGAGGATGCCTCCCGCATGGGGAGCGCGAATCGCCATGGACTGCTTGATCTCCAGGGCGACCGGGAAGAACTTCCGGCCGACCTCCTGCTCGAGTAGGTTGTAGTACACCTGGATGACCGCGAGATCGTACTTCCGCATTGCGATCCGGCCTTCCTCGATCCCCGTCGCCCCCGGCCCCAGGGCGATCCCGTAGTACCGGATCTTGCCTTCCGTCCGGAGGTCGGAGAGGACCTGCCACAGCGCGGGGTTGCCCACCGCGGCTGCATCCGGATAGTGGAGCTGCAACGCATCGATGTACGTCGATCCGAGACGGGCGAGGCTCTCGTCGACGGACTTCCGGATGGATGCGGGCGAGAAGTCCCGACGGCCGTCCGAGAAGCCGACCTTCGTCGAGATGATCACGAGGTCTCGCTTGTCCGCGAACGCCTTGCCCAGGAGCCGTTCCCCCAGGCCGTTTCCGTCGGTCGGCGAGACGTCGTAGTAGTTGATGCCCGCATCGTACGCCTTGCGCAGGAGGTCGATGGCCTGCTCCTCCCCGAAGGCCCCCCACCGCCCGGAGGCGAGGGTCCACATCCCGAAGCCGATCTCGGACACCTCGAGTTCGGACTTTCCCATGGGCCGGTAGTTCAGCACGATGCTGCCTCGCGCCCCGCTAAGCAACGGACCTTTATTACCGCGTCGCTCGCAGGCCTCAGTGCCAGGTGACCACGAACAACGCCGCGAACCCGACGAGCTCGACGAACTCCAGGGCCGCCATCGGGATCGCGATGCCGCTGCCGATCCCGGCCTGGGACATCATGTAGTCGAAGTAGATCGAGCCGAGGTTCTGAATCAGCAGGAGCAGTGCGAAGAAGACGAGGCCGAACGTGAATGGCGCGCGCAGCTGCCGGTGGTTCTTGACGTAGACGAAGAGGAGGGCCACGAGGAACGCCGAGCTGATTGCGGCGGCGCCCATGCTCAGCATCCAGAAAAAACCGAGTGCCAGGATATCCCTAGGCCGATTCGATGGACCCCAGTCTATTTCGCTCTTTGCCTAAGTCGGCCTGCGCCTCGAGGCGGCGCCAGATTTCCTCGAAGTCCTCGAAATGGCTCTGGAGGCGAGGCGAGAGCGTGTAGAGGAGCCCGTAGCCCTCGTTGCCCAGGGTCATGACGCAGTCGTTCTCCCGGAGCACGTCGAGGTGGTGCCGGACGGTCTTGTAGTCCAGGTTGAGCCTCCCAGAGAGGTCGTTGGCGTTGAGCGGCCGCTCCCGCAGGATCTGGAGGATCCGGCCGCGGTTGAGTCCGCCCCGCGTCCCGGCGAGGAGATACCACAGTCGCTTGTCGAGGACCGACCCGCCCCAAGCTCGCACGGTGACCTGTCCCTGCGGCGCAATCATCGGCACCCTCAACACATAAGTCTCTAATATTACTATCGCAATAGTCATTCGGTTGTCCGAAAACGCACAGTTCCGTTCATTGAGCGCGCGGTTGCTCGGCTGGTTCCTCGAGTTCCGGCTGATTCCCGTGCTCCTCTGGTCCTTCACCTCGGTCGCCCTCGGCACGGCGCTGGCCATTTCCGAGCGAGGCACGTTCGACCCGTGGCTCCTCTTGGTGGCGATGGTCCTCGCCGGGCTCGCCCAGGGATGGGTGACCCACGCGGTCAACGAGATCTTCGACTGGCGGAGCGGCACGGACCGCGACGGGCGGCCGAGAGCCCTGTCCGGCGGAAGCAAGGTACGGAACCTGGGGCTCCTCGGGGAGCGCGACCTCTGGGTCATCCTCGCGGTCTCGTCGATTGCGGTCGGCATCCTTGCCGCCTACGTGGCGCTCGCCCGAGCAGCCTGGCTCCTGATCTTGATCGGAACCGGGTACGTCCTGGGCGTCGCGTACACCGCGCCGCCCGTGGCCACCGCCTACCGGCCGCTCCTCGGCGAATGGCTCGGTGGATTCCCCGGCGTCCTCCTCGCGGGTCTCGGGGCGTACGGGATCCAGGCGCTCACTCTCTCCTGGACGGCGGTCGCCGCGCTCTCCGCCCACGCCCTCGTGTGCACCGCGATGCTGGTGATGCATCACTACCAGGACGCTCCCGCGGACGCGCAAGCGAACCCGCCGAAACGGACGACCGTCGTCGTGCTCGGCCCCGCCGGGTCCCAGTGGTACGCCACGGGGCTCGCATCCGGCGCCGCGGCGATCTATGCGGTCCTCGCGGTTTCGGTGAGCCCCGCGTTCCTGCTCGGGGCCGGTTTCACGCTCGTGGCGGTCGTCGTCCATTCCCGCACCGACCTTCGCAGTCTCGCCTCGATCACCCGCAACGAGCTCCGGATCATCCAGCTCGGGATCGCCGCAGGCCTCTCCGTCGCCGTGGTCTTGGCCCCCGCCTTGTGGCCGCTGCTCCCGATTGCGGCTTTCGGATACCTCGTCCACCTCCGCGCCGTCGCGCCCCCGAAGGAACTCGCCCGCGCATGGCGGCGCACCCGGAGGCGGCCCGCGGAAGACGCAAATAGCGCGGGACCTCTCCCCCGACCGTGAGCCGCATCGGCTTCGTCGTGAATCCCATCGCGGGCATGGGCGGCCGCGTCGGACTGAAGGGAACGGACCATGTGGTGGACCAGGCCCGCCTGGCCGGCGCGGAGCCCGTGGCCGCGGGCCGCGCCGCCCTCTTCCTCTCCGCTTTCGGGAAGATGCAGCGCAAGGACCCGGAGCTCGATGTGCACTGGCTCACGTGCCCGGGGGAGATGGGCGGAGCCCTCCTCGAGGCGGCTGAGATCGCACCGGCCGAGATCGAGTTCGTCCATACTCCGGCGTCGCCGACCACCGCGGAGGACACCCGGGGCGCTGCGGCGGGGTGCGCGGCCGCCCACGCGGAGCTCATCGTGTTTTGCGGGGGAGACGGCACCGCGCGGGATGTCGCGGAAGCCGTGAAGGCGACGCTTCCGATCCTCGGCATCCCCTCGGGCGTGAAGATGCACTCCGGGGTCTTCGCCATGGACCCGCGCGCCGCGGCGGAGGCCCTCGCGGCGTTCCTTCGAGGCCAGCTCCGGGTCGGAGACTCCGAGATCCTGGACCTCGATGAGGAGGCGTACCGGGCGGGAGAATGGCGGGTCCGGATGTACGCCGCGGCCCGCACCCTCGTCGAACCCAACCTGGTCCAGGCGGACAAGATGATGTTCGCGGAGATGAGCGAGGAGTCCGTCCGTCTCGAGCTCGCGGAGCACTTCCGGGATCTGTTCGAGGAGGAGCCGAACACCTTGTTCCTCCTGGGGCCGGGATCCACGATCGAGTCCATCGCGGCCCGCCTGAAGATGGAGAAGACGCTCCTCGGCATCGACGCCGCGGTGGGCGGCAAGGTCGTCGCGAAGGACCTCGACGAGAAGGGCATCCTCGGGCTGCTGAACCGCTATCCGAAGGCCAAGCTCGTGGTCAGCCCGATCGGCGCCCAGGGATTCGTCCTAGGCCGCGGGAACCTGCAGGTGAGCCCCGCGGTCGTCCGCGGGATCGGCTCGCGGAACCTCCTCGTGGTCGCGACGCCCGCGAAGCTGGCCGCCACGCCCGTGCTACGCGTGGACACGGGGGACGAGTCACTCGACGCGGAGATCCGCAGGAAGGAGTACCTGTTCGTGCTCATCGGGTACCGGACGACGAGACTGCACCCGATAAAGGATTGAAATAGTCGTTCTTCGCGTCGGGGGTGCGGGGCTCCGAGGGGTTGCGATGGCCGACACGATGAAGGCAGCGGTGAAGGCTCGGGCGGCTCCGGGCGCGACGGAGGTCAAGCGCGTGGCGCGGCCGAAGTTCGGACGCACGGAGGCCCTCGTCCGCGTGAAGATCGCATCGATCTGCGGGACGGACCTCCACATCTTCGACTGGGACGATTGGTCCCAGCACCGCATCCATCCGCCGCTCATCCAGGGGCACGAGATGGCCGGTGAGGTCGAGCGGGTCGGCGACGAGGTGACCTCCGTGGCTCCGGGCGACCCCGTCAGCTTCGAGGGCCACATCGCCTGCGGCCAGTGCTACGAGTGCCGCACCGGACAGGCCCACGTGTGCCGTTACCTGCGGATCATGGGCATCGACCGGGATGGCGCCTTCGCGGAGTACGTGGCGGTTCCCGCGTCGAACCTCGTGAAGAACGACCCCGAGCTCCCCCTCGAGGTTGCGACGGTCCAAGATCCCCTGGGGAACGCGACCCAGGTCGTCATGAACGCGAATGTGCCCGGCAAGTCGATCGCGATCTTCGGGATGGGTCCGATCGGCCTGATGGCGGTCGCGCTCGCCAAGGCCCTCTCGCCCGCGCAGGTCATCGCGGTCGAATACAAGAACGAGTACCGCAAGAAGCTCGCGAAGCGGCTCGGGGCCGACGTGGTCCTCGAGTCCGACGCGAAGACCGTCGATCGAATCCTTGAACTCACGGCTGGCGACGGCGTGCACGACGTCCTCGAGTTCAGCGGAGCCCCGCCCGCGCTCGAGCAGGCGCTCAAGGTCGTCCGCCCGGGAGGCGGCATCCACCTTCTCGGGCTGTACTCGAACCACGTGACGCTGAACCTCAGTGACGACGTGATCATGCGCGGCGTGACCCTGTACGGGATCACGGGGCGGCGGATGTTCCAGACCTGGTACCAGATGGGCGGGATCCTGAGGTCCGGGCACGTGGACCTGAAGCCGCTCGTCACGCACCGCTTCCCGCTGGACGAGTACGAGAACGCCCTCGAAGTCGTCCGCTCGAGGCAATGTGGCAAGGTCGTCTTCGAAGTGGAGGCGTGAGGATGCAACGCGATCCCACGGGATTCCTGCGGCAGGAGTACGACGCGCTTGCGGCCCAGTCCCTTGACTGGAAGATTCGGACCCTGAAAGGGCCTTCCGCCCCGCACAGCAACGTCGGCGGCAAGGACGTCATCATGCTCTGCTCGAACAACTACCTGAACCTCTCCAACCACCCGAAGCTGAAGCGCGCGGCGATCCAGGCCGTCCGCGAGTACGGCGCGGGGAGCGGGAGCGTGCGGCCCATCGCGGGGACCATGGACCTCCACGAGGAGCTCGAGCGGCGAATCGCCCGGTTCAAACACCGCGACGCGTCCCTGTTCTACATGAGCGGCTTCGCCACGAACGCGGGTCTCATTCCCCAGCTCGTCGGCGAGGGCGACACGATCATCACGGACGAGCTGAACCACGGGAGCATCATCGACGGATGCCGGCTCACGAAGGCGCAGCGGCTCATCTACAAGCACCGCGACATGGCCGAGCTCGAGAACTGCCTCCGCGAGTCGGACCGGGCCTCCCGGCGGATCCTCGTCATCTCGGACGGCGTGTTCTCCATGGATGGGGACATCGCTCCGGTCGACCAGATCGCGAAGGCCGCGGAACCGTACGGCGCGATGGTCTACATCGACGACAGCCATGGGGAGGGCGTCCTCGGCGAGGGGGGCCGCGGCGCGGCGAACCACTTCCATGTCGAGGACAAGGTCCACATCGAGATGGGCACGTTCTCGAAAGCCCTTGGCGTGGTCGGCGGATACGCCGCGGGCTCGAACGACCTCCGGCTCTTCGCCCTCAACAAGTCGCGCACCTGGCTCCTCAGCGCCTCGCACCCGCCCGCCACGATCGCCTCGTGCATCGCCGCGATCGACGTGCTCGAGACCGAGCCCAAGTGGGTCGAGCGCCTGTGGAGGAACACGAAGTATTTCAAGAAACACCTCGTCTCGCTCGGGTTCGACATCGGGAACAGCGAGACTCCCATCACCCCGGTCATGCTGGGCGAGTCGTCCGTGGCCAAGAAGTTCTCCGACCGCCTGTACGAGGAAGGGGTCTTCGCCCTTCCGATCGTGTTCCCGATGGTGGCCAAGGACAAGGCCCGGATCCGCAACATCGTGAACGCGGGCCTCAAGCGCAAGGACCTCGACTTCGCCCTCGCCGCGTACGAGAAGATCGGGAAGGAACTCGCCGTGATCTCCTAGACGTCCTCGTGATCCTTCGCGCGGTAGTACAGGATGTCCGAGCTCGTGTACCCGAGCTTGGAAAACAGGCTCCGCGAGGCGGCGTTCTCCTGGTCGATGAGCGCCGCGAACATCTCCAGCCCGTGCTTCCGAAGCCCGCGTTCGCACGCGCGCACGAGCTTCAACGCGATCCCGCGGTGCTGATATTCCGGGAGGACCGCGAGGCGGTTGATCCAGCCCTTCCGCGTGTCGTGGGTCCCGAAGACCGTCCCGATGAGCCGCGGCCCGTCGAAGGCGCCCAGATAGCACGTCTGCCGCGACCGGAGCTGCTTCGCGAGGTTCCGACGGCTGTCGCGACCACGCACCCGGGGGTGGAGCCCACAGACCTCGAGCACCTCGATGATCGCGGAGTAGTCCGCGAGCCGCAAGCGGCGGATTCGGATGGTCAAACTCACGCCCTCTGCTCGATGAGATGGCGGGTCGGCTGTACGAACAACTCCCGCGCGTCCTGCGGGAGACAGTCGAGCAGGAACGGCGGCACGACCGCGAACTCCCGGAGCTTCGCGAGCGGTAGGAGCCGCATCCGGATGTGCGACTCGCGGGACGGGATGTAGCCTTGCGAATCGGGCGTCGGGAACTCCGAGGAGAGGTCCACGAGGAAGTAGAATCCGATCTCGTGGGTCTCGATCCCCTTGAGCGTGTAGAAGTTCTCGTGGACGTAGACGAGCTTGTCCGCCTCGACGTTCAGCCCCGTTTCCTCGTAGAGCTCGCGGGACATGCAGAGCGCGAGCGTCTCGCCGAACTCCAGGTGGCCTCCCGGGAGGGCGTACTGCTGTCCGCCGCGACCGTCGCCCGCCTCCTGCATAAGGACGCGATCGGAATGGATGAGGATCGCACAGCTCCTCACGAGGAACTCCTTGCCGCGGTCAGGCGATCCGAGCGCCAAGCTCTCCCTCCTGATCCGGGCGGAGGAGGATCACGCGGCCATCCGATTCCACGGCCCCGAGGCACAGGACCTCCGACAGGAAGGGGCCGACCTGGCGGGGTGGGAAGTTCGTAACCGCCACGACCGCTCGCCCGAGGAGTTCCTCCTTGGAGTACCAGGGCTGCACGGCCGCCGAGGACCGCTTCGTCCCCAGGGGGCCGAAGTCGATCGTCAAGCGGTACGAGGGCTTGCGGGCCTCGGGGAAGTCCGTCACGTCCACGATTCGCCCGATCCGCATCTCGACCTTCTGGAAATCGTCCACGGCGATCTGGGCCATCCGTGCGGCGAATGGCCGTCGACGATTTGAGACCTTTGCCCGCTAGTAGGCGCGCGACTCGGGGACCCGGACGCCCAGCCGCTTGCAGAGGCGCTCGTGCTCCTCGTGGCTCGTCCACTCCACGCGAAGGTAGTCCGCGATCTCGCCGTCCGTCATCCCGAGGCGGCGGGCCTCCAAGACCGCGACCTCGTAGGCCTCGATCTCGGTCGGGCGGTCGACGTAGCTGTAGCGGCGGTCCCACAGCTCCCTCCCCGCGTGCCACTGGCGGACGTGGGTGAGCTCGTGGAGGATGTCCAGGTACAGGATGCGCTCGTCCCCGGTCCGCAGGTACGACAGGCCGGCGCACACGTTGCCGGGTCCGTCATCGATGTACATGTACGTGTCCTCCGCGACCACGTCGATCTTGCACTCCCGGAGGATTCTCGCCCGCAGGCCGTCCGAGAACAGCACCTGGAAGGCCTTGGATCGGTCCAGCCCGGGGAACACGTCCAGGATCGGGTAGAGACCCGGTTTCACCTTCCGGTTGACGCGGACGTCGTCCATGTTCGACGCCCTCGAACCTTCCGAGCAGGAAAAAGGTTTCGCGGGAGTCGGGCGAACCGCGCCCGGTCCGCGCGAAGCCCCCGCTCAGATGATCAGGGCCCAGACCAGGCCCGCGAACGCGATGCAGAGCACCGCGACCACGAGGAGGACCGCGAGCTTGAGCCCCCACCCCTTCTCAATCGGCGGGACCGCGTAAGGCGTCCCGTTCTCCTCGACCTCCCGGTCCGAGGCGGCGGCCTCCTCCGTGGGGACGGACTCCGGCAGCGGAGACGCCCCCTCACGTGTGGGCGCGGCGGAGCGCGGATCCGGCGAGAGCGAGAGCATCACGGCACCAATTGGCATCTCGCCGCCGCGTCTCCCAGGGCCAGCAGCAAGCGCCGAGGGCCCGGATTCCGCGGGGCGGCATGACCCTTGCGCATTCGCCCGAGGCCGGCCCGCCCCACGAGATGGGCCTACCGCTTCCGCTTCACCAGCGCATCGAGCTTCGCTTCGACCGTCGCCACCCGGGTCCTGAGCTCCTTGTTCTCGTCCTTCAGCTTGTCGAGCTCGCCCTGCTGCTCGAGCCGCTTCGCGCTCTCTGCGTGCTTCTCCCGGATCTCGCCGACTGCGCGGCGCGCGTTCCGGCGGAGGTTGCCCAGGACGGACGTGTCCTCCACCTTCTCGAGTTCCTGGATGGCCTTCTTGTATCCCAGCTCCGCCATGCCGTCGACGGCTCCGAGCTTCGTCCGGTAGTTGGAATCCTTGACGAGGGCCGCCAGCTCATCGAGCACCTCGTCGTGGCGCTTCTCATGGAAGTACCCGAGCTTCCCCAAGGCGATCGCCGCACCGGATCGACGGAGCTCTGGTAGACCGTATGCGGTGCGCTGCACCAGGATCTCGATGCCCTTCTCCGACCGGAGGTTGGCGAGCGCCATCGCCGCGTTGCGGGAGATGATCTGCGCCTGGGAGGGGCGGTCCATCCCCTTCACGATCGCATCGAAGGCGCCGTCGTGGCGGGTGTCCGCCATCGCGAGGGCGGCGGTGCCCATCGCCGCGTAGATGCCGTCCTCCATGTACGCTTTCGCGAGTGCCTTGAACGCGACGTCATCCTTGCGGAACTTGCCGAGGGCGCGGTAGACCCCGCGCCGGACGCGGCTGTCCTGCCCCTTCAGGGCGCCGAGCAGGATGTCCCGCGCGGACGTCGTGCCGATCTCGCCGAGGCCGTACGCTGCCGCGCGCCGCACGCTCCAGAACTTGTCCTTCGTCAGCGTCTTCTCGAGCGCCGCGGTTGCCTCCGCGTCGCCGACGAAGCGGCCGAGGCCCTCGCACGCCTCCATCCGCGCCCAGACGCCCTGGGCGTGGGCGACCTGCCACAGCAGCTCGTCCTTTTCCTTCTTGAACGTGAGCTTCTTGAGCAGCGCCCCATCTGGATCGAAGAGGACCATCCTCGGGCGCCTCGGGGAGGAGATGCGGAACGTGTGCTCCGCCTTTTCGACCTGCAGGGTCTCCCGCCACACGCGGTCGTCCGTCGCCAGCTCGAGCGTCACGGGCATGGAGAAGAGCGGGATGTCGCCCTTGACCTCGTGCGTCTGCTTGACCTTGAGCTCGACCTGCCTCGCCTTCTCGTCGTAGGACCAGGTGACCTCGTACTCCGGGTGGCCGGCCTTGAGCGCCCACTCCTCGAAGAACCACGACAGGCTCTTCCCGGTCGCTTCCTCGAGGGCGACGCGGAAGTCCGGGGTCTCAACGTTCTGCAGGCCGTGCTTCTTCACGTAGTGGCGGATCCCCTTCCACCAGAGGTCGTCCCCGAGGACGGTGCGCAGCATGTGGAGCACGCCGCATCCCTTGTTGTACGTGTGCCCGTCGAGCATGTCCTCCGCGTCGACGAACCGGTGCGTGACGATCGGCCGCTTGTACGCCTTCTCCGCCTCCTCGAAGTAGCCCTCGCGGATCTCCTCGAGGTGGGCGATGAAGTCGTCCTTCCCGTAGTAGTCCTCCCACCACAGACACTCGAAGTAATCCGCGAAGGACTCGTTGAGCCAGAGGTGGCCCCAGCTCTTGCACGTGAGCCAGTCGCCGAACCACTGGTGCGCGAGCTCGTGGCTCAGGAGCGAGTCCGAGGAGTAGTCCGGGTAGGCGTGTTCGTCCGTCAGGCAATACTCGTAGAGGATCGTCAGGGACGTGTTCTCCATCCCGCCGAACGTGAAGTCGGGCACGCACGCCTGGGCGTACTTGTCCCACGGATACTTCAGCCCCGTCACCCGGCCGAAGAACTTCACCATGTGCGGGACGCGGGAGAAGCAGAGGTCGAGGTACTTCCCGTAGCCCTTGGGGACGTACGCCTGCACCGGGACGCCGTCCGCGTCCCACTCCTTGCTGTCCCACTCGCCGATGACCAGGGCGACAAGGTAGTTGGGATGGGGCTTGTCCTGGAGCCAGTGGAACGTCCGCGTGTGCTTCTTCGGGTCGTGCTTCTCGGAGACCAAGTGGCCGTTCGCGACGGCGCGGTACCTGTCCTTGACGGTGACCACGATCTCCGTCGTGAACTTCTGGTTGGGATAGTCGTAGGACGGGTACCACGAGCGGTTGTCCATCTCCTCGCCCTGGGTCCAGACGATCCGCGGCTTGTCCGGGTAGGCCTTGTCCGGCGAAACGAAGAAGAGACCCTTCTTTGGCGAGCACTCGTAGCGGACGCGCAGCTCGAAGGCGTCCCCGGTCTTCCGCGCGCGGGGCAGCCAGATTCGCAGTTGCTCCCCGACGAGCTCGAACTCGAGGGCCCTGCCGTCCTCGTCCTTCACCCCGCGGATGTTCAGCGCATCCTGGTCCAGGACGACCTCCTTCAGGCCGTCGTTGATCGCCGCGAGCCGGTGCGTCGCGGTGCCCTTCACGGTCTTCGCGTCGTCGTCGACGGTGATATCCAGTCGCATGTGCAGGAGCTGGAACGTCCGCTCGCGTGCCCACTGCTCCGGCGCTTCCGAGGGCGCGAACATCCGGTCCGCGAACGCGCCCATCCTCTGGCCTCGACACGTCTCGATGAAATCGGTCATGACTCGCCCCTGACTCCGGTGGGCTGGGCAAGGCGAGTGACTACTTAGGCGTTCTCGCAATCCGGCTTGACCGCCCGGGGCCGCGACGGAGGGCTTATCGGGGCGGTGGCCTTCGCCGCGACCGTGCGGCGTGACTTCTCGCCGGAGATCCGGGGGACCTTCGAGCGCATCCAACGCCCCCTACGCTGGCCCATGGAGGAGTACCGCCGCCGGAAGATCGCCACGCGGGGCTTCGTGGGCTACCGGTTCTCGCGGGCCCGGGGCGCCGCCTCGGCGGGGTTCGCGTACGGGTTCGCCCTCGTGCCCGGCGAGGCCCTCGGCATCCGCGCGCCGCCCGAGGCGGTCGCGTACGCCTTCGTGAGACCGACCGATTCGGCGCTGTACGAGGACCTGGTCATCCGTCCGAACAGCGCCGTCCGGAGGCTGGCGAGCAGCAGCCGCTCGCTCGGGCATCCGTTCGAGCTGCACCTGGGGCAGGAGATCGCCGCGGTCCGCCACCGCTCCTTCGCCCGCCTCCCGCCGGAACTCTTCGCCCTCGGAGCCGCCGACTTCTTCATGATTGCGCAGCGCCCGCTCCGCGTGGGCGGGTTCATCGAGAAGGTGCGCAAGGCCACCACGCGCCCCGGACCGTGACGATCAGGCGCCCATCTGGACGGCCAGGGCGGGCGGCACGTGGGGCCGGTCCAGGACCTCGAAGACCTTCGTCCAGTTGTCGCCGAGGTCCCGCGAGCAGCGCAGCACGCCGAGATCGACGAGGGATTGCAGCCGCCGCCGCGTGCGCGTGGCGGGCCATTGGAAGCGGATTGCCATGTATTCGACGACGGACCGCTCCTTGGCGCCGCGGTCCGGGAAGCTCACTTGGAGGGCGGTCGCGAGCAGGGCGAGGTCCTGGCGGAGGTCGGGGCTCTCCACCTCCAGGAGCACGGACCACAGGCCGCGGAATCGGGACATGAGTCCGGGAAGTTCGATACCTCCCCGTCAGCTTGCCGCGTGCATGTAGCGTAGGTCCACGCGCGATCCCACGGGCATGCCCCAGGAAGATGCGAGGACCTGCTGGGAGCTACCCTGCCCCGGGGTGACTCCATGTCTGTGCGCCCGCCTGGGAACGGCCCCATCCTTGCGGGCATGATGGTCGACTTGAAGGCGGACGTACGACCCGGCCCCTGGCCCGATCAGGCGCGGCTGAGGAAGGGATGGGCGCCGGCCTGGCGGGACTGGCTCCTGCTCGTGGGCTTTCTGTCGCTCCTCGCCTCGGTCATCGCCCTCCTGCTCTGGCTGCCCTCACTCCTCGGCAAGGACTTTATCGCCCCCGCGAGATACAGCCCCCGATGGCCGTGGAGACGGAGCTCGTCCCGATCGAGAACCCGGACGGCCTGAACGTTATCCTGGGCCAGACCCACTTTATCAAGACCGCGGAGGACGTCCACGAGGCCCTCGTGAACGCGGTGCCCGGGATCAAGTTCGGCGTGGCGTTCTGCGAGGCGTCCGGACCCTGCCTCGTGCGCGTCGAGGGGAACGATGATGCACTCAAGGCCCTCGCCTCCCGGAACGCCCTCGCGGTCGGGGCGGGCCACTTCTTCATCGTCTTCGTCAAGGAGGCCTACCCGCTCAACCTGCTCCGGGCGATCCGAGAGGTGCCCGAGGTCGTGAACCTGTACGCCGCAACCTCGAACGCCGTGGACGTCATCGTGGCGATCGGCGCGCGCGGGCGGGGCGTGCTCGGCGTGATCGACGGAGAGCGATCGCGCGGGATCGAGGGGGCGGAGGACCGGAAGGAACGGATGGACTTCCTCCGGAAGATCGGCTACAAGTTGGGCTGACATGTGCCGACTCCTCGCCGTCCTAAGCCGGAAGCCGATCCCTGCAGAGATCCTGATGTCCTTCCGGCAGCTCGCGGACACGGGAAAGGGGTTCCGGGACTTCGGGTGTCCGGAGCCGAACCCGAAGACGGGCCATCCGGACGGCTGGGGGATCGCATGCGTCGGTGCCGAGGGCGAGTTCTACGCGCGCAGCGCGGCGAAGGCGAGCACGGACCCGAAGTACGAGGACGCGGTGCGGCGTCTCGGACGCACCTGCAGCCCGCCGCTCCTCCTCCTCGCCCACGTGCGCTGGGCATCGTTCAAGGACACGGTCCAGGAGCAGTACTGCCACCCGTTCCGCCGCGAGGCGGACCACCACGCGATCTTCTTCGCGCACAACGGGGAGATCGACGGGTTCCACCTGAAGGACGGGAAGATCGACAGCCAGATCATCTTCGATCGATTCCTGGAGGGATTCGGCGCGGAGATCCGCCCGCTCGCCGAGGTCAAGCAGGCCGTCGCGAAGGCGAAGGAGTCCCTCGACGCAGAGTACCCGCGGAAGGTCGAGTCCTACACGTTCCTCATGATCGAGGGCGACCGCCTCATCGCGCACCGGGACGCGCGCACGTGCGTGCCGTACTACACCCTCCACGAGACGAGCGCGGAGGACCTGAAGGTCGTCTGCTCCGAGGTCCTGCCCGCCCTTCCGGGCCGCTGGCGCATGCTCCGGAACGGCGAGTTCCTCGAGATGCGGGCGTAATGGTAAGCACCCGGTAACGTGTACGTTTTCGCAGGTTCTCGGCGGATTGCGACGTAAGGATGACGATTCGCAGAAAGACCTATATAGACCCTGCTTCGTTGGGAGCGCATTCTTGAGGTCGGGGGAGGACCTGATACGATGCGTGAAGTTGAGGTTACGACCCAGTGCCCTGAGTGCCGGGGCGACCATCTGGTCAGGGACTACACACGCGCGGAAATCGTGTGCGAGGACTGCGGTCTCGTCCTCGACGACATGATCATCGACGAGGGTCCGGAGTGGCGGGCCTTCGATTCCGAGCAGCGGGAGTCCCGCGAGCGGGCCGGGCCCCCGAGCACGATCATGGCCCACGACAAGGGCCTCTCGACCTCGATCGGCTGGAGGAACAAGGACGCCTATGGCCGCCAGATCCCCCACAAGAGCCGCGCGCAGATCTACCGCCTGAGGAAGTGGCAGCACCGAATCCGCACATCGAAGAGCGGCGAGCGATCGCTGGCCCAGGGCCTGACCGAGATCAACACGATGGCCTCCAAGATGGGGTTGCCGCGCCACGTGCGCGAGAGCGCCGCGGTCCTGTACCGCAAGGCGTCGACCAAGAACCTCGTACGAGGGCGGTCCATCGACGAGGTCGTCGCCGCGACCCTCTACGCCTCGTGCCGCCAGTGCGGCGTGCCTCGGACGCTGGACGAGATCGCGGGCAAGTCGAGCGTCGACCGCAAGTCGATCGGTCGCACGTACCGCACCCTGGTGCGGGAACTCGGGCTCCGGCTCCTGCCGCAGAGCCCGCGGGACTACATCGCACGCTTCTGCAACCGCCTGGACTTGGACATGGAGGTCCAGCGGAAGGCGAAAGAGATCCTGGACAAGGTCGAGAAGGACGAGCTCGCGTCCGGCGTGGCGCCGAGCGGCGTGGCCGCTGCGACGATCTACATCTCGGCCATCCTCTGCAACAAGCCGTGCACCCAGAAGGAGGTCGCGGAGGTCGCAGGCGTGACCGAGGTCACGATCCGGAACCGGTACAAGCGGATCTCCGTCGCCATCGGAATGAACAAGTGAGCCGCCGCGGTCGTGCATGCCGCAACCTTTAAGCGAAGGCGTCCCTTCCGAAGATTCCCCGAACGGTGAGCGCGTGGCCCCTGACACGGTTGAGAAGGGAGACATCGTCTGGCTCGAGTACGACGCCTACACGGTGAACCCCAACAGCACCCAGACCCTCTTCGACACGACCCATGAGGAGGTCGCGAAGAAGGAGAACAAGTTCGAGGAGAAGAAGGTCTACGCAGAGCAGCCCGTCATCGTCGGGAAGGGCCGCCTGTTCCTCGGCCTCGAGGACGCCATCCTGGGCTCCAAGGTCGGCGAGTCCAAGGAGGTCACGATCCCCTCCGACAAGGCGGCCGGCGCGCGGGACGCGCGGCTCGTCGAGCTCAAGACGGAGCGCGAGTTCCTGCGGCAGGAGATCGAGCCGGAGCTCGGGCTGGAAGTCTCCATCGGCGGGCGAAGAGGGACGATCACGTCCGTCGCGGCCGGGCGCGTCCGGATCGACTTCAACAACCCCCTCGCGGGCAAGACGGTCAAGTACGTGTTCAAGATCACGAAGAAGGCCACGACCCCGGAGGACCGCATCCGCGCGATCCTCGATATGGACTACGGGCTCGCGGAGCAGTTCAAACTCCAGCTCAAGGATGACGTCCTCGAGGTCCAGATCCCGGACCTGTGCAAGACGGACGAGAAGTGGTTCGTCTCCAAGTTCCGAGTCGTCGCGGACCTCCGTGAACTCACCGATCTGCACGTGATGCGGTTCGTCGAGGAGTACGAGAAGAAGGCCGAGGCCCCGAAGGAAGAGAAGGGCGAGGAGAAGCCCGCCGAGGCCAAGGCGGACGACGCGAAGGCGGAGGCCCCGAAGCCCAAGCCGGCGCCCAAGAAGGCACGGCAGCCGAAGAAGCCCGCGGAGCCGAAGCGGTCCGAAGAGGAGCTGCCCCCGGAGGAAAAAGCCCCCGAGGAACTCTGAGCCGCTCTCGTGCCCCGAACCTGGTCGTCTTGGAGGCGCACCCATGCACATGAATCCACATGCGTGGACACTCGAGTGCGTCGTTTGGCCCCATCCCGCGAACATTTAACCCTTCTGTCACCTTGGAAACGACGAGAAGTTCAAGCTCCGTTCGAGAACCGTCCAAGAAAGGACATGGCCCTAGACGGAGGCGGGGGGACGGGAGGTGAACCCACACATGGAAGCGACCCAAACCGGGTCCACGGCGACGGGACTCACGCACTCGTGGCGTGAACTCACGCGCATGCCTACCTACCTCATTCCGGAGGTCCTGGCCGGCGTGCTCGCGATCCTCGTTGGCGTGCTGACCTATGCCTTCGACGTTGCGAGGGCCGGTGCAATCGTCGCGGTCTCTCCGGCAGAGACGTTCCTCGTCCTGTTCGGGATCGTCGGCTTGATCGGCTACGCGGTGTCGAAGCAGAACGTCCAGAACGGAGCGATCGTCGCGATGATCTCCGGTCTGGCGATGGTCGTGCTCGTGAGCGGAACGGCTGGGCTCTTGCTCGGCCTTCTGCTGCTCGCGGGCAGCCTGTGGAGCCTCAGCGCCAGCCGGTAAACCGGCCGCGCTGCTGAACGCTCCCTTCCCCTTTTATTCTCCCTGGGGCTCTGTCTCCAGAGATTCGGCCGTCCGGCCAACGGGTCATCCCCTCGCCACGAGCCCTCCGATGACCCCGGTCCTCAGGACAAGGCTTATCGACCGCCCATCGTTCCGTCCCACGGAGCGCGGGTGGCCTAGATTGGATAGGGCAGCGGCCTCCTAAGCCGCAAGCCGCGGGTTCAAATCCCGCCCCGCGCGTTTCATCGCTCCCGCGTGACAAGGATGAGTCCGAGCCCCACCATCGCGGACGCCGCGATCATGACGAACGACGCGAGGAAGGACCCGGTGAGGTCGAGGAGGAAGCCGGCGAGCCCGGGGGAAATCGCCCCTCCGATGAGGCTGATCGTGTTCATGAACGCATACGCCGAGCCGGTGAACCGGGGCGGCATGATCTGTGCGGACAGGACGTAGTATACGCTGAACGGGAACTGGGCCAGGAACCCGCCCGCGATCAGGAGCGGGATCGACCCGAGGCCCAGGACCGGGACGGCGAGGCTCGAGACGACCAGGATCGCGAACGCGATCATCGGGACGCGGCGCTTGTCCGCCGCGAACGTCTTCTCCCCGAGGAAACCGCCGATGGGTCGTGACAGGATCCCGGCCGCGGGGATGGCAGCGGAGAGGATCCCAAGGACGACCGCCGACGTCACTCCGTTGCGCTCGAGGTACGTGGGGGACCAGCCCACGTAGAAGATGTAGGCCGCATAGCTGCAGGCGAAGACCGCCCCGACCTTCCACAGCTCGAGCTTGCGGAACGCCGCGAGGTAGTCGGCCGTGGTGAAGGGTTCGGCCTTCGGCATCGGCATCCCGCGCGCGAAATAGACGAAGGTGGGCAGGAGGACGAGCCAGGGCAGCGTGAAGGCGACGTACACGGCCGGCCACCCGAATGTCTGGGCGATCACGGGCCCCAGGAGGCTCCCGATGGCCGTCCCGGCGGGCGGGCCGCTCAGGAAGAGACCGACGGCCCGGCCGGGGGTCTGGGAGAACGCGCGGGACACGAGGAACGCCGAGGGCACGAAGATGAAGGCGACGGGGATGCCGGCGAGGAACCGCAGGGGGAGCATCACGTCGTACCGCGGGACAGCGTAGATCAGGATGCTCAGCCCCAGCACCGCCAGGGTCGAGGCCACGATGAGGGAGCGCGGATCGCGGCGGTCGATGACGTAGCCCGCGGGGAGCTGGAACAGCAGGATCGCGACCAGGTAGACGGAGATCAGGGCGCCCGCCTGGGCGTACGTGATTCCGAGGGACGCCCGCATGTCCTCGACGATCGGCGCGGGGGCGATGTAGAAGGCGTTGCTGCAGACGGTCACCGCCCAGGTCGCCAGGAGGAAGGCCATCGGTCGAAAGGGGCGCTGCGGGGCCGACATCTCCCCCCGGCGAAATCGCGGGACCTTATAATACCCGAGCCCGCCGACGCGGGCTGTGCGCGCAAGACTTAACGAGTTGTCAACGGATGCAGGACCGGGGATGCTCCATGGACACCCGGGCGCCGGGCAGCTTGCCTCCGCGCGACTCGGCCGCAGCGACGGCCGCCTACGTCAAGGCGCGCCAGAAGGTCGGAATCGTGACGATGGCCGTGGTGGCGGCGCTCCTGGTATGGGCGGTCTTCACCTTCACGCCCCGTCCCGACATCATCGTCCATGATGCGATCTTCCAGATATCCGGCTGCGCCACGGCGGGAGCAACCCAGAATGTCACCGTGAACTTCCGGCTCTTCAATCGCGGGCCGGTCGACGGGACGGTCCGAGTCCAGCTCCTGGTGGACGACCAATCGGTCAGCTGGCAGGTGTACTCTGTTCCGGGTCATGCAAGGGTCCCGGGGCAACTCGCAACCACCCTCCCGGACTGCGGGGCACATCAGTACGGCCTGGGGATCGAATACGAAGCGCCCCCGGCCGGCTGAATCAACCGCCTAAGGGGACGAACGGGCCCGTCGGGGTGCGGAGCGTGGGCCGGATGCCTCCGACCGCAACAGGCGAACTGCCGCAGACTGTGGGTCCATCCGGCGAGCGATCACCGCCTCGGTAAGCAGTTCGAAATCGGAACCTTCCGGACCCGCGCGGACTCGCGTCGCAAGGAGGCGGCGCGCGTTCTCCAGGATCTCCTGGCGGGCCCGCTGGAGCTCACGCCGTTCCCACATGCCCGACGAGTCGAGGAACGAGCGATGCTTCGTAATCGCGTCCGCCAGCTCGTCGACGCACCCGTCCTTGAGGGCCGAGGTGGACACAATCGGCGGCCGCCAGCCGTCGCGTTCCTCGATCTGGAAGCGCAGGTTCGCGACGAGCGTGCTCGTGTCCGCGAGGTCGGACTTGTTCACGACGTAGATGTCGCCAATCTCCAAGATTCCGGCCTTCATCGTCTGGACGGCGTCCCCGGTCAGGGGCATCTCGACCACGACCGTGGTGTGGGCGCGGCTCGCGATCTCCACCTCGCTCTGCCCCGCGCCCACGGTCTCCACGAGGACGAGGTCCATGCCCATCGCGTCGAGCACCCGCACGGCGTCGAACGTGGCCAGGGCGAGCCCACCCGCATGGCCGCGCGTCGCCATGGACCGGATGAAGACGCCCGGATCAATGCCCGTGTCCGCCATCCGGATGCGGTCCCCGAGGACGGCGCCGCCGGAATACGGAGACGTCGGATCCACGGCGACGACGCCGACCTTGCGGCCCCGGGCCCGGAACTCGCGGACGAGTCGATCGATGAGGGAACTCTTGCCGACCCCGGGGGCGCCCGTGAACCCGACGTAGTGCGCGCGTCCGGTGTGAGGGTAGATGAGGGCGAGCGCGGCCGAGGCCTCCGGTTCGTCGTCTTCAATCAGCGAAATGAGTTTCGCGGCGGCCCGCTTGTCGCCCGCCAGGAGCTCGTCCACGAGGCCCCGGACCGCCTTCGAGGCCGCGGGGGCCCGCGAAGGCACGGGGTCACGCACCCTTCGCCGCGCCGGCCTTCTCGAAGAACGCGACGATCTCCTTCAAGGGCGTGCCGGGACCGAACACAACCCGGACGCCCGCCTTCTTCAGCTTGGGGATGTCTTCCTCCGGGATGATCCCGCCGCCCGCGACGACGATGTCGCCGGCCTTCCGCTTCTTCAGCAGCGAAACGACCTCGGGGAAGAGGACCATGTGGGCGCCGCTCAGGCACGACAGTCCGATTGCGTCGACGTCTTCCTGGATCGCCGCTTCGACGATGTCCTCGGGGGTCTGCCGTAGCCCCGTGTAGATGACCTCCATGCCGGCGTCGCGGAGCGCGCGGGCGATGACCTTCACGCCTCGGTCGTGCCCGTCGAGCCCCGGTTTCGCCATGAGAACGCGGATCTTCTTCGCCATGCCGAGCACCTCAATAGAGAAGCGGTTCCTCCCAGACGCCGAAGGCCTCTCGCATCACGTCGCAGATCTCGCCCAGGGTGGCCCGCGAGCGCACCGCGTCGAGGATGTGCGGCATTGTGTTCGCATCCTCGTCCTCGCAGGCCTTCCGGAGGCCGTCCAGCGAACGCTGCCACTTCTTCCGGTCGCGGTTCGCGCGGATCCGCTTGAGGTGGTCCAGCTGGCCGCGGAGGGACGCGGCGGAGACCCGCAGCGGCTCCACCTCGGGCTGCTCGTCGACGACGAAGTCGTTGACGCCGACGATGATGCGCTCCTTGTCTTCGATCTCGCGCTGGTAGCGGTACGCCGAGTTCGCAATCTCCTGCTGGATGAACCCCTTCCGGATCGACGCGATGACGCCGCCCAGTTCCTGGATCCGATCGAAGTAGCGGTAGGCGTCCTCCTCGAGCTCGTCCGTCAGGTCCTCCAGGTAATAGGAGCCGCCGAGCGGGTCCACCGTGTTCGCGATGCCGCTTTCGTGGGCCAGGATCTGCTGAGTGCGCAGGGCGATCCGGACGGCCTTCTCGTTCGGGACCTGGTAGGCCTCGTCGTAGCTGTTCGTGTGAAGGGACTGTGCGCCCCCGAGGACGGCCGCGAGCGCCTGGATCGTCGTGCGGACGATGTTTACCTCTGGCTGCTGGGCCGTCAGCGAGACGCCGGCGGTCTGCGCATGGGTACGGAGGAGCCAGGACCTCGGGCTCTTCGCGCCGAACGTGTCCCGCATCTCCCGCGCCCAGATCCGCCGCGCGGCGCGGTATTTCGCGATCTCCTCGAAGAGGTCGTTGTGAGCGTTGAAGAAGAAACTCAGACGCGGCGCGAAGGAGTCCACTTTGAGGCCCCGGTCGATCCCCCACCGAACGTACTCCATGCCGTTCGCCAGGGTGAAGGCGAGTTCCTGGCCCGCGGTCGCGCCGGCCTCCCGGATATGGTAGCCGCTGATGGAGATCGTGTTCCACTGCGGCACCTGCTTCACGCCGAACTCGAACGTGTCGACGACGAGGCGCATGGATGGCTCGGGCGGGAAGATCCACTCCTTCTGGGCCTCGTACTCCTTGAGGATGTCGTTCTGGATCGTGCCGCGCAGCTTCGTGAGCGGCACGCCGCGGCTCTCCGCCATCCCGAGGTACATGGCCCAGGTGACGTCCGCGGGCGCGTTGATCGTCATCGAGGTGCTGATTTCGCCGACGTCGATGTCCCGGAACAGGATCTGCATGTCGTCGAGCGAGGACACGGCGACGCCGCACGTCCCGAACTCGCCCTTCGCCTCGGGCGCGTCCGTGTCGTAACCGTAGAGGGTGGGCATGTCGAACGCCACGCTCAGCCCGGTCTCGCCGTGGGAGATGAGGTACTTGAACCGGCGGTTCGTGTCGTCCGCGCTGCCGTACCCCGCGAACATCCGCATCGTCCAGAGCCGGCCCCGATACATGGTCGGATGGATGCCGCGCGTGAAAGGGAACTCGCCCGGCTGCCCCAGCCGCTCCGCCGGCGGCCTCCCGCGAAGATCCAGCGGGGTGTACAGACGCCGCACCGGGCGGCTCGAGGTGGTGAGGAACTCCTTGCGGCGCTCGGGGAGCGCCTTGAGCGCTTCCTTGAGGGTGGTCGCCTCCCACTTCCGGAGGCGAGCCTCGAGTTCCTGAAGGTCGTCCGAGTCCGCCATGGCCCGTCGACGACTTTGAAGCACGGGTCCATATAAGATGGTTCCGACCCGCGAGACTCAGTCCGGCTTCGTCGTCTCGACGATCGTCTTCGCGAGGCTCTGGAAGGCCTGCTCGACGTTGTCGCCCGTCTTCGCGGATGTATACAGGATCGGGCACTCGTAGGACCGGAGCGTCTCGGACGCTTCGTCATCCGTCGTCTCGCGCCGCTCCGAGAGATCCGCCTTGTTGCCGAGCGCATAGACCGGGATCGGTCCCACGGAATCGCGCACACCGTCGATCCACTTCGTGAGGTCGCGGAGGGACGACCCCTTCGTCACGTCGAAGACGGCGAGGATGCCCTTCGCGCCGTGGAAGTAGGCCTCCTTGAACAGCTGCAGGAACGTACGCTTGCCCATGATGTCGAGGATGACCATGTCCACGCTCACGGGCCGGCCCTCCAGGCTCCCGAGGCTCACCGTCTTCTTCGAGACGACCGCCCCGAGGGTCCGGATGTACGACTCGTCGAACGCCCCGGAGACGAACCGGTGGATGAGGCTCGTCTTCCCGACGCCCTCTTCGCCGACCAAGCAGATCTTGAATTTGTAGGTCTTCGACTCGGTTTCCATCCGAGGCCTCCCGGACGTTCTCCGAGCTGATACCAGCCCTCGGCTTATAACGCCTTGGCCTCCATTCTCACGGCTGGGAAGCCACCGGCGCGAATCCTTCGATATCGAGGATCGTGCCCGTTCGGGCCTCTCTTGGCTTGAGCTGCGGCCGCACGGCGAGCCCGACCTTCGCCCGCTCCGGCACCACGAGGAGCCGGTGGATCAGCCCGCCCTCCTGGATGCCCTTGAACGTGACGAAGGCATAGACCTCGGGCGCGGGGAGAGGACGACCGCGGCGATCGACCCGGGACACGGTGACGGTGGCGACCCGGCCCTCCGGCGGGACATCGACGAACTCCTTGAGCTCCGTGAAGCACCGCTCGCAGAACATGCGAGGCGGGAGCTGGTTCACCTTGCAGACAGGACAGTGCACGGCGAGGATGCGTCCCTCGTCCCGCAGCGCCTTGAAGAACGTCTCCCCGGCGATCCCGCTCGTGTAGATGTAGTCCATGGACATGTCGACGCCCACATGCCGCAGGCGCTTCGAGTCCGTGGTACGCTCGAGGAAGGTCATGCTTCCCCCTCCCGCAATGGGCGGAAGTAGCGGATGTCGAGCACGCTCCCCTTCCGCTCCTCGGCGGGTTTCCACACGGCCTTCACCTTCATGCCGATCTGGATCTCGTCCTTCGTCATCTCCCCGAAGTAGTGCATCATCCCCATTTTGGGCGACGCGCCGTCCAGGCTCACGACCCCGACGAGGATCGGGTCCGTGATGCGTTTCGCGTCCTGATCCAGGTACGAAATCGAGAATGTCTCGATCGTGCCCGTGTCGCGGATGTACCGCCACTCGTCCGTGGGTCGGTAGCACTCCTCGCAGAACATCCGGGGCGGGAAGAGGATCCGGTCGCAGCCTTTGCAGGTCCGGGCGATGAGCTTGCCCTTCTGCAGTTCCTCCAGGAAGCGGCTGATCGCCTCGCCCGCGGAGAACTCATATCTCGCATCGGGTCGGGAGCGGACCTGGGTGACCTTTCCTTCGTAGAACTCCTTGGACCCGAGCTCGACGCCCGGGAACTTCGCGATCCGGGAGGTCATGCGCGCATCACCACCACGGAACCGTATTGCATGAGATCGCCCCACGCCTGGGCCACCCCCGTGTGGACCTCATTCGGGATCTGGCGTTTGCCCGCCTGGCCGGTCAGCTGCCAGAAGAGCTCCCCGATCTTGATGCCCATCGTCGCCGCGATCGGGTTGCCGACGCCGAGGAGGCCGCCCGACGGGCAGGTGGGCAGGTCCCCGTCCCGTTGGGTGACGCCCTCCTTCGTGAGCTTGGGCGCCTCCCCCTTCTTCGCGAGGAGCAGGCCCTCCATGTGGTGCAGCTCCTTGTAGTCGAAGGGATCGTACGGCTCCGCGAAATCGATCTGCTTCGGCGGCCGGTCGATCCGGGCCTGCTTGTAGGCCATCTTCGCGGCGCGCGCGACGTATTCGGGGAAGACCAGGTCGCGGTCGGTCCACATCGTGGAGTCGATGCACCACCCGACGCCGTTGACCCAGGCCTTGTCCTGCACCTTGCGCTTGCGGATGAAGTCCTCCGAGGCCATGACGACCGCGGACGCGCCGTCGCTCGGCGGGCTGATGTCCAGCCGGTTCACGGGCCAGGCCATGACCTCGCTGTTCATCACGTCCTCCACGGTGATGTTCGGGTCCGCGAGCTGCGCGCACGGATGGCCAACGGCGTTCCGCTTGTTCTTCACGGCGACGAGGGCGATGTCCTCCTTCTTCACGTGGTAGATCGTCATGTAGCGGTTCATCTCCATCGCGAAGATCCACACCAGGTTCGGCTTCAGCGGCCGGTCGAGGATCGGGTCCCAGATATGGCCGAAGACGCTCTGCGCGTGCGGCTGGCAGGGGGACATCTTCTCCTCATTCACGACGAGCGCGACGTCTGCGAGCCCGGAGGCCACGTGCCACCAGCCCGCGATCGTGCTGAAGACCCCCGTGCCTCCACCCGTGTACACGCGCATGTACGGGCGTCCACGGGCCCCGCAACCGTCCGCGTAGTACTCGCCCTTCATGTGCACGCCGTCGAACGCGTCGGGAGCGGAGCCGCTCACGACCATGTTCACGTCGGCGAGGGTGATCCCCGCGGAATCGAGGGCCATCTTTGCGGCCTCGTAGCAGAGTTCCTTCGGAGTGTCCTGCAAGCGCCTCCGGAACAGGGTCATCCCCGCGCCGATGACGCCGACCTTCCTCACTTTCCCACCCCCAGGACCGCGACGGCTCCGCTCGCGGACGGAACGAACCGCCAGGACTGCGCGAGTCCTAGCCGGGCGCCGTCGACCTGGTGGCGACCCGCCTCGCCTCGCAGCTGCAGCGTGACCTCGGCGGCCCGGTGCAGCCCCGTGGCCTCGAACACGTTCCCGCAGCCCAGGGATCCGCCCGAGGCGTTGACGGGCAGCTTGCCCTCTAGGGCGAAGTCGCCCCTCATCGCGCGCCGGCCGGCCTCGCCGCTCTTCACCAGGCCGACCGCCTCGAGGTGCTGCAACTCCTTGTGGGAGAACCGGTCGTCGACCTCGGCGAGGTCGAACTCGGTGGACGGCCGGCGGACCTTCGCGAGCTTGTAGGCCATCTGGGCCGCGAGTTCAGCGTACCACGCCTCGGCAAAGATTCGCGTCTCGAAGGTCGGCGAGTCGTTCGCCCAGCCGATGCCGCGGACCCAGACGGGATTGGCGTGGAACTTCCTCGCGGCCCGCTCGGACGCCACGACGAGGACGACCGCGCCGTCCGCAGGGTCGCTGATGTCCAGGGACCGGAGGGGAGTGAACCGCTCGGGAGCGCTCGCCGCCTGCGCCTCGTCGACTGCGGCGCCGTAGGCGGCCAAGGGATTCAGCAGGCCGTTCCGGCGGTTCTTCGCGACGACCGAGGCGAGGGCCTTCCGCGGGGTGTGGCTCGAACGCAGGTACGCGTCCGCCTCCAACCCCGCGAACACGTAGGGGTGGGCGCCCAGGGGGCGATTCCAGATCGGGTCGAGACCCTGCTCCACGATCCCCTCGAGGCTGACGATGTCCGAGGCTTTGCTGTGCGCCTCGACCGCGACGACGTCCACGACGCCTGCCTGGATCTGCATGAAGGCGGAGGCGAGCCCGTGGAGGCCGTCTCCTGAAACGGTGCAGGTGGGCCGCAGCGCCGCGCCCAACTGATCCGGGACGAACTCGTCGAAGATGCCAAACCCTTCGTAGTAGTCTTCCGCGCACGTGATGAACGAGTCCACGTCGGTGCGAGGATTCAGACCCGCATCCGCGTAGGCGCGGGATGCGGCCTCGAACATGAGTTCCTTCCAGCTGTACTCCGGCGTCGACGGCCGAAACGCCGTCATCCCAACCCCGATGATGCCCACTCGCATGCTCCTCCCTCGTGGACTCTCTGCCCGAGGCGGGGAATCGCCCTTTCCCACAAAAGACTGTCGCACGACGAAGGGTGCGCGGCTAGGCGATGCCGACCTTCCGGTGCATCACGTGCCGCTTCAGGAGCTGGACGCCCATCCCCGGGTCGACGCCCTTCGGGCAGACGGCGCTGCAAGAGCCCGCGAGCTCGCACCGGAAGCATCCGTGCGGGGAGTCGACAACCTCGGCGCGCTCGGGCCACCCCTGATCGCGGGAGTCGACCGCGAACCGGTACGCCTGCGCGAGCGCCTGGGGTCCGAGGAAGTCCTTGTCCATCCCGACAATCGGGCAGGCGGCATCGCACAGCCCGCACATGATACACATCGTGAACTGGTAGTACTCGAGCTTCTGCTCCTCGGACTGGAGGAGCTCCTTCTCGATCGGCTTGCCGTCCCCATTCTCCTTGCGGATCAGGTAGGGCCGGATCCGGTTGTGGTGGGAGAAGAAGTCCGTGAAGTCCGTGGCGACGTCCCGGATGACCTCGTAGTTGTTCAACGGGCCAATCTCGACCACGTCGGTCCCGAGCTCCGCGATCTGCGTCTCGCAGCCGAGCATCGGCTTGCCGTTGATCAGCATGCCGCAGGATCCGCAGATGCCCATCCGGCAAGAGTAGCGGAACGAGAGGCCGTTGTCGACGTGCTCCTTCACCCAGAGGAGGGCGTCGAGCACGGTAAGGCCCTTCGACACCGGCACGCGGTACGTGACCATGCGCGGCTTGTCGCCCCGGACGTTCGGGTTGTACCGGAACACGGCGAGGAGGATCGTCTGGGGGTTCGAGACGAGCTTCTCCTGGGAGACCGGCTCGATCTTGATGACGGTCTCCTCTTTCTTGGGCGGCTCCTGCATCGTGAGGACCACGCTCAGAACCCCCCGAACGCGAAGAGGATCGTCCGCATGCCCCAGCCGAGCATGACGACCGCGAGGCCGAGGGTGATGCCGGTCACGGCCCCATGCCAATGCTTGCCGGGACGCCATTCCAGGAGGATGTTGCGCAGGCCGAAGAGCCCGTGGTACGTGGCGGCAATCAGGAGGATCGTGAGGAGGCTGACCGAGAGGGCGTCGCGGTATCGCGCGAGGGCGGTCTGGTAGCTGAGCGCGTCCGCGTAGCCAGTTACGCCGAGGAACGCCTGCATTGCGAGGTGGAGAGCGAGGGTGACGAGGAGCGCCAGGATCATGATGTAGTTGACCAGGGTCAGCGTGGACTCCTTCATCAGGCCGCCCCCAGGAACAGGATGAAGACGCCCGCGATCGCCGAGAGGCTCGCCATGATCATCGCGGTGAGCAGGATCGATTGCTGCCCCTTGCCCAGCATCTGGGTCTTGTACGGATAATCAGGGCGGATCGGGTGGCCGACGAGCCGGGTGAGCTCGAGGAGCATCACGCGGATCCCGTTGATCCCGTGGAACGTGGCCCCCACCACGACGAGCAGCTCCCCGATGTGCGCGAGCGGGTTGAAGAGCATGCCCATGAGTCCCTCGAAGACGTCCTGGCCCCCAGGGACCCCGTCGGGGCCGCCCACGATGCTTCCCGTCACGAAGATGTGGAAGAACAGGTAGACGAGGATGCCGACGCCGGAGACGCGCTGCGCGAGGAGGGCGAGCTTCTCCAGGTTGAGCGGGCGGCTGAAGCCCCACCTTACCTGGGTCGTGATCAGGTCCTTCTTCGGGGCCTTCGCTTTCTCGACGGAGACGATCGCATCGGACATGTCAATACTTCCTCTCCACGGGCTGGTGCTTCGTGATCGTGACGGGGACGTAACTCAGCCGCGGCGCGCCATCGGGACCGCGGTGGGCGAGCGTGTGCTGGAGCCAGTGCACGTCGTCGCGCTTGGGGAAGTCTAGGCGGGTGTGCGCCCCCCGGCTCTCCTGGCGGGCGAGGGCGCCCGTGACGACGATCTCTGCAGCGTTCAACAGGGAATCGAGCTCGAGCACGTGGAGGAAGTTCGTGTTGTACTCGTGCTCCTTGTCCCCGACGTTGCGGTACGCCTCTTCCTTCAGAGCGCGGATCTCCCGCAGCGCGCGGGCCAAGGCCTCGCCCGACCGGAACACGTAGGCATCGCGATCCATCAGTTCCTGAAGGCGGTCGCGAATCTCGTACGGGCTCGCGTCCCCGCGGCCGTTCAGCGTTCCATCGAAGAGGCGGGTCTCCTCGGCGAGGATCTGGTCGTTCGGCAGGCCGTTTCCCTGCCAGCCCTTCACGTAGTACGCCGCCTCGGCGCCCGTGATGCGGCCGTAGACGAGGCAGATCGACGTGGAGTTGGACCCGAGGCGGTTCGCGCCGTGGATGCTCACGCATCCGGCCTCCCCCGCGGCCCAGAGGCCGCGGAGCTCCGTGGCCCCCCTCTGGTCCGTGTGGACGCCCCCCATCGTGAAGTGGGCCGCCGGCTTGATCGGGATCAGGTTGTCGACCGGGTCGATGCCCAGGAACTTCATCGTCACTTCGCGGATCTGCGGGAGCCGCTCGAGGATCTTCTCCTTCCCGAGGTGGCGCAGGTCGAGGCCCACGCACTTGATTCCCTCGGGGCCGTCGAGGCCGCGGCCCTCGTTGATCTCCGTCATCTCGCTGCGGGAGACCACGTCGCGGGGCGCGAGTTCCATCTTCTTCTCGGCGTAGTGCTTCATGAAGCGCTCGCCGTCCTTGTTCACGAGGTAGCCTCCCTCGCCGCGGGAAGCCTCCGTGATCAAGATGCCGCTCGGCACGAGACCCGTCGGATGGAACTGGATGAACTCGAGGTCCTTGATCGCGAGGCCCGCGCGGTAGGCCATGTACAGCCCGTCCGCCGTGGAGTGGTGGCCGTTCGTCGTGAAGCCGTAGATGCGGCCCGCGCCGCCCGTGGCCAGGATGCCGGCCTTAGCCCGGACCGTGACGAGGTTGCCCGTCTTCAGCTCGATCGCGGTGATGCCCGCGAACCGGTCGGCCTCCTTGAGGATTGAGGTCGCGTACCACTCGTGGTGCACGTGAACGTTGGGGAAGGCTTGGATGGCCCCGTACAGTGTCTGCATCTCGAGGAACCCGACCTTGTCCGCGGCGAAGGTCGCGCGGGGGAAGTCGTGGCCGCCAAAGGGGCGCTGGGCGATTCGCCCGTCCGCCCGGCGAGACCAGGGCATGCCCCAGCGCTCGAGCAGGCGCAGCTCCTCGGGAGCCGTGTGGACAAACGTCTCGACCGCGTCCTGGTCCGCGAGGAAGTCTGAACCCTTGACCGTGTCCCAGACATGGGAATCGAAGGAGTCCCCTTCGTCTGGATAGAGGACCGCGGCCGTGCCGCCCTCCGCAGCGACGCTGTGGGACCGCATGGCCTGGGTCTTCGTGACGATCCCGACATCGAGCCGGCCGTGGCTGACTCGGGACGCCTCGAGGGCCGCGCGGAGGCCCGCCAGTCCCGACCCTATCACGACGATGTCATGCTCGATTCGTTCCATCGGCTCCCTGTTCGAATGGAGGGGTCGCAGGACTTAGACCCCGCCGTCCATGAAGTGTTTGCAGTCCCTGAAAGAATATACATGGGTATTATGCGGTGTTTCTTAGGTTGGGCGCCGGCCGAGTTAGGGCATCCTAAGTCCAGGAGGAAGGGCGGACGGAAGCCCTTAAGTGGCGTCGCCGCCTTGCTTCGTGCCGGCGGGCGCCCTGACCCTGTTCTACTTCGACCAGGAAACCACCGGGGACGATCCGCAGCAGGACCGGATCGTCACCGTCCAGTTCCACCAACTCGATGATCGCCTCGAGCCCGTCGGCCTGTTCCAGATCATGGTGGAGTGGGAGTGGGGCGAGAAGGAGATGCTCCGATTGATCCTGGAGAAGGGGATCCTCCAGCCGAACTGGGACTTCGTGCCCGTCGGGAACCGCCTGCGTTTCGACCTGACCTTCCTGATCGAGCGGGCGACGAAGTGGAACCTGATTAAGTGGGATATGGCCACGCTGAAGTATTACTGGTTCACCAAGCCGTACCTCGACTTGCAGCCCGTCCTGATCCTGATGAACCGCGGCCAGTTCACGGGCTCGAGCCTGCACGTGTTCGCGGACAAGGAGCCCGGGGCCCGCGTGCCGGCCTTGTATCGCAAGGGCGCCTACGCGGACATCATCGACTACGTGACGCAGGAGCATGACGCCGCGCTCGAGCTCCTTCGGGCCTCCAGGGACCATCTCACCGATTTCGGGGATCGGCGGCGACGCCCTCCTGCTTGAGGGGGCGAAGGCTCAAGCCCGAGAGGGCGATTGCCCAGCCGGGCTGAGCATGGACTTCGACTTCAGCGAAGAGCATGAGATGATCCGCAAGACGGTCCGCGAGTTCGCCGAGAAGGAGATCCGCCCCGTCGCCGCCTACCACGATCGCACGGGCGAGTTCCCCTCGAAGACGGTCGCGGGGATGGCGTCCCTGGGCCTCATGGGCATGACGATCCCGACGGACTTCGAGGGCGCCGGGCTCGACACGATCTCCTTCGCGATCGCGCTCGAGGAAGTCGCACGCATCTGCGGCTCCCATGCGCTCATCATGTCCGCCCACAACACTCTCGGCATGGGCAACATCTGGCTCGCGGGCACGGACGCCCAGCGCAAGCGGTATGTGCCCGAGCTGGCCAGCGGCCGCAAGCTCGCCGCGTGGGCGCTCACGGAACCGTCCAGCGGATCCGACGCGGCGGCGATGAAGACGATGGCCAAGAAGACGGCGCACGGCTGGGTCCTGACCGGCGCGAAGAACTTCTGCACGAACGCACCCGTGGCCGGTACGTTCGTCATCATGGCGATCACGGACCCGTCGAAGGGCAACAAGGGAATCAGCGCCTTCATCGTCGAGCGAGGGAACCCGGGGCTCGAGATCGGAAAGGTCGAGGACAAGCTCGGGGTCCGCGCGAGCGGGACCGCGCAGGTCCTGCTGAACGATTGCGAGGTGCCCGCGGACGCCCTCCTGGGGGAGGAGAACAAGGGATTCGTGAATGCGCTCCGCATCCTGGACAACGGGCGAATCGGCATCGGGGCGATGGCCGTCGGCCTGGCGCAGGGTGCGCTCGAGGAGAGCATCAAGTACGCGAAGGGACGGACCCAGTTCGGGAAGCCCATCGCGGATCACCAGGCGATCCAGTTCATGCTCGCCGATATGGCCATGCGGATCGAGGCCGCGCGGATCCTCGTCCTGCAGGCGGCTTGGCGGAAGGACCGCAAGCTCCCGTTCAAGCGCCAGGCCGCCATGGCCAAGCTCTACGCGAGCGAGATGTCCTCGTTCGTCACGAACAAAGCGATCCAGATCCACGGAGGCTACGGATACATCAAGGACTATCCGGTCGAGCGCCTGATGCGGGACGCCAAGCTCACGGAGATCGGCGAGGGGACGAGCGAGGTCCAACGCCTCGTCATCGCTCGCGAGCTCCTGCACGGGACCTGAGCCCCCGGATGGGCGAAAGCGCGAAGCCGCCCCCGTTCATGCAGAGACGCTCCTGCCGGATCTGCGCAGGGCTTGCACCGACCGCGCTGCGCCGGCTCAGCGTCGTCGTGACCCTCGACAGCTCCGGATCCTGCGTCGACTTCAGTCAGGGCCTCCGGGAGGAACGGATCCGCGGGCCCTCTGACTGACGTCTTGGTCCCGATCCGGTCACGGGACGGGCGGTTGGGCTCCAGTCCCCGATCTGGGAGGGCCGACCGTTGGGGCGGGCGTGCCGCAGTAGGCACAATAGGGCAACATCATCGGCACGTAGCGGCCGCATCCGGGGCACATGCGGGCCGCAGCCGGTGGAACGCTCACGCCAAAGCCTGCGGACCCCCATCCGACCGCCATCGCGCCCCCGATGACCCCGAACGCGACCCCGATCGAGCCGAAGACGGCGAATAGACCGGCAAACACGCCGAAGGCGCCGGCGATCGAGAGCACGAGGGTCATGATCCCCCACGCCATGTGGAGCTGGGGGCGCAGGTACATCATCGCCGCGGCCACCAGCACGAGGGCCCCACTCACGGCAGCAGTGCCCAGGTACACGCTGTAGTATGTGGGAGCGGGATTGTACGGGTAGGAGGAGTAGGTCGGCAAGGTGAGGAACCCGACGATGGTGCCCGCCTCGAGAAATAGGCCACCCAACATGGACAGGATGAATGCTGCAACTGGTCGCTGCTCCAAGCCATACCCCCGTCCCCGTATCGGTTGCCCCGTACTTAACGAAACCACTTGAGTTTGGCTTCCGACGAACCTCCTGCTGAAGACAGGCAGCGCTCCCGGGAACCTTTAAGGCCCGCGACCCCTTCATCGGCCGAAATGCCCGAGAGTGAGTACGAGGTCGAGCTCTTCCGGACACGGGGATTCACGCGACTGACCTGTACGAAGTGCGGGACGCCGTTCTGGTCCCTGGGCCAGCATACGACCTGCGGGGAGGCACCCTGCCAGGAGTACGACTTCATCGGGAACTCGCCGTTCAAGAAGCGTCTCACCTACCGCGCGATGCGGGAGGACTTCCTCTCGTTCCTCGAGCAGAACGGCCACACCCGCGTAAAGCGCTACCCGATCGTGGCGCGTTGGCGGGACGACGTCTTCTTCACCCAGGCGAGCATCTACCCGTTCCAGCCGTGGGTCATCAGTGGGCAGGCGAGCCCGCCCGCGAACCCGCTCGCGATCAGCCAGCCCTGCGCGCGCTTCAACGACATCGACAACGTCGGGAAGACGGGGCAGCACTTCACGCTCTTCGAGATGATGGCCCATCACGCGTTCAATTTCCCGGGGAAGCCCATCTACTTCAAGGACCGCACGGTCGAGCTCTGCCACACCTTCCTGACCGAACGGCTCGGGCTCGACCCGACGATCGTACGGTACAAGGAATCCCAGTGGCGCGGGGGCGGGAACAGCGGCCCCTGCTTCGAGGTCGTCTTCGGCGGCGCCGAGCCGGCGACCCTGGTGTTCATGATGAACCGGGAGGTCAACGGGAAAGACGTGCCCATGGAGACGCAGGTCGTCGACACGGGCTACGGTCTCGAGCGGCTCACGTGGATCTCCCAGGGGACGACGTCCGCGTACGAGGCCGTGTTCGGGGACGCGCTGGCCTACCTGAAACGGGCGACCGGAGCGAAACGGGTCGACGAGCGGATCCTGAAGGAATACGCGAAGGTCGCGGGCATGCTCAAGGTCGAGAACCTGGCCGATGTCCGCGAAATCCGGCGGCTCACCGCCGAACGGGTCGGGATCGACGTCGAGGATCTCGTGGCCCAGGTCTTGCCGCTCGAGTCCCTCTACACGATCTGCGACCACTCGCGCGCCCTCATCTTCCTCCTGGGCGACGGCGTCACACCGTCGAACAGCCGCGAAGGCTACTTCGCGCGCCTCCTCATCCGCCGCGGGCTCCGCGCGCTCAAGGACCTGAACATCGCGTACACCCTCGCGGACACAATCAGCTTCATGATCGACCAGATGCGGGAGGACTACCCGGAGTTCTTCTTCAACAAGGCGGACATCCTCAAGCTGCTGAAAGTCGAGGAGCAGCGGTACCGCGAGACGCTCGAGAAGGGGCGAGTCATCGTCGGGCGCATGGAGGGCGAGCTGCGTGCGGCGAACAAGACCTTCGACGTCAACACGCTCTTGCAACTGTATGACAGCCAAGGGCTCAACCCGGACGTCGTGCGGGAGTTCACCTCCCTGCCAGTCGAGGTCCCAGACGACTTCTATACGCGGGTCGCCGCGCGACACATCCAGCCCACGAGGGAACCGGAGAAGAAGATCGAGGTCTCGGGCGACCTGCCCGCGACGAAGCTCCGTGTGTACGAAGACCGGAGGAAGCGCAGCTTCCGGGCGAAAGTTCTCACCTTCCAGGGTGGCGCGCTCGTCCTCGACCAGACCTACTTCTACCCCGAGGGCGGCGGCCAGGAGGCCGACCACGGAACGATCGGCGGATTCGAGGTGCACGATGTCCAGAAGGTCGGGACCTCGGTCCTCCACTTCGTCCACGGAGACGCGTCGCCCCTGGTCGGAAAGCGCGTGAAGGCGGAGATCGACGCTGCGCGCAGGGACGCGCTCACGCGGAACCATTCCGCGACCCACATCATCCTGGGGGCCGCGCGCAAAGCCCTCGGCAACCACGTGTGGCAGGCCGGCGCCCACAAGGCCCAGGATTTCGCGCGCCTTGACATTACTCACTACGACGCACTCTCCGAGGAAGAGATCGCCCGGATCGAGGACTTCGCCAATGGCCGCGTCCTCCAGGACGGCCTCGTCCGATCGAAGTTCATGCCCCGGGACCTGGCGGAACGCAAGTTCGGATTCCGGCTGTACCAGGGGGGTTCCGTCCCCGGAGGCGAACTCCGGGTGGTCGAGTTCCCGAAGTGGGACGTGGAGGCGTGCGGCGGCACCCACGTGTCGAACGCGGCCGACGTCGGGCTCATCAAGATCCTCCGGACGACCCGCATCCAGGATGGAGTGGTCCGCATCGAGTACGCCGCGGGGACCGCGGCGCTCGCGGTGGTCCGGTCGCAAGAGAAGGAGCTCACGAAAGCCGCGGCCGCCCTCGGCGTGCCGACCGGCCAGGTGGGCAGCGCCGCTACCCGCATCGCAGAGGAGTGGAAGGAACAGCGGCGGCAGCTCGAGCGGGTCCGGTCCGATCTCGCTGGGGCCGCGGCGAAGAACCTGCTCGAAGGCGCGACCACGGTCGGCGACGTGAAAATCGTCGTGAGACAGATCGAGGGCGACATGAAGGACCTCATGGCCCTCTCGAAGGAAATCTGCGTGGACCCGAAAGCAGTCGCCCTCCTCGGGGCCAAGTCTGCCGACGGCGCGAGCCTCATCGTCTCCCATGGGGCCGAGGTCGCCCTCGACGCACGCGACGTCCTCTCCCATGCCGTGTCTTCCATCGGGGGGAAGGGGGGCGGCCGGCCGGATTTCGCGCAGGGAGCCGGCTCCAATGTGGCGGGCGTCGCGGAGGCGCTCGAGATGGCGCTGAAACGGGTCCAGGAGATACTCTCGGCACCGAGCGGGTGACATGGAGCGACCGCCCTGGCGCCAGCGGATTAAGGAGTACAGCGAGATCACAGACCTCGGACCGATCGCCCGGCGTTACTTCGTCATCGGGGCGTTCGACGGGGCACTCACGATTCTCGGAATCATCGTGGGCGCGGTCGCCTCCGGCGTCGGGGAGTCTGAGAAGGCAATCGTCCTCACCGCATCCATCAGCGCTGCGATCGCGCTCGCGGTGAGCAGCGCGGTCGGGGCGTTTGAGGCGGAGCGGGTCGAGAAGAAGCTAGACATCCGAAGTCTCGAGCGCGCGATGCTCACGCGGCTCAGCGAAGAGCACAAGGGCGCGTTCCGATTCGCAGCCTACACGAGCGCGCTCGTCCACGGCGTCGCGCCGCTCATCGCGGCTCTTCCGCCGTTGGTCCCGTTTCTCCTGCTCCCGACCGGCGAGGCGGCGATTGCAGCGGTGGTCGTGACCCTCCTGTTCCTCTTCGCCATGGGCGCGTACCTCGGGTCGCTCGTGCGGGAGCGGATGGTCTATACAGGGCTGCGGTTCATCGGAGCGGGGCTCATCACGGCGTTGATTCTGTGGCTCCTCCGGGGCGGCGCGCCGTGAGCGCGGCCGCAGATTCAAATACGCGCGGGGGTTGAGACGCCCGATGCTGTCCGCGGACCAGGAGATCGAGAATCTCCGAGAGGTCGTCGCGCGTCACTTCACGGTCTACGGGAGCGTCATCACGCCGCTTGCGCTCACCTTCCAGGTCGCGCGACCCTCCGACGGGAAGATCGAGAAGCCGTTCGATGCGCTGCGCCGGGACCTCGTGCCGAAGGACTACATTCCGTCGATCACGGAAGAGCGGGGCGAGCTCCTCGTTCACATCCAGCGCCGCCCCAAGCAACGGTTCACCGGATTGTCCGTGAACGTCACGATGCTCCTCCTCACGATCATCACGACGGTGTTCTTCGGCGGGGCCTACAACTGGTCGCAGTATATCGGCGAGCCGCTCCTCTCCGTCGACGCGATCCTGAACGGGACGGTCTTCTTCACCCTGCCGCTCCTCGCGATCCTCGGGTTCCACGAGATGGGGCACTATGTCGTCGCAAAGCACTACAAGATGCAAGCCTCCCTGCCCTTCTTCATCCCGAGCATCCCGCCCCTCGGCACGTTCGGGGCGTTCATCAGCATGCGCGACCCGCTCCCGAGCCGCCGCGCGCTCCTCGACGTCGGCGCATCCGGGCCGCTGGTGGGGTTCGCGATCGCGATCCCCGTGACGCTCGCCGGGCTCTTCCTGACGGCGGCGAACCCGCACGCGCTACTCCCCGTTGGCAGCGAGTTCCAAATCACGAACGGGTCCCTGTTCTACAACTTCCTCGCCCTGTTCTTCCCGCTGCCCGCGGGCGTCGCGCTTCACCCGCTCGCGTTCGCGGGATGGGTCGGGCTCTTCGTCACCGCGATCAACCTTCTCCCCGCGGGCCAGCTCGACGGGGGACACATCGCCCGCGCGCTGCTCGGCGAGCGGCAGAGCCTTATCTCCTGGGGGGCGATCGGCCTGCTTGTCCTTTTCGGCGCGTTCTACACCGGGTGGTTCATCTTCGCGTTCCTGATCCTCCTGATCGGCGTGCGTCATCCGCCTCCGCTCAACGACTTGAGCCGGCTCGACGCGGGGCGCACGCTCATCGGGGTCGCGGCCGTGGCGATCCTCCTGACCACATTCGTGGTCCAGCCCTTCCAGTTCGTCCCCGTTCAGCAGGGAATCGCGTTCGAGACCGTCGCGGGCCTGCCGCTCACAGGGCTGGTCCAGAACCTCACGCCGGCGTCGACAGCCTTCCTGAACTTCAGCCTCGTGGACACGAGCACGACCCCCGATCAAGTGCATCTCGTCATCAATCCCAACAACCTGAACAGCGCGGGCTTCGGACTCATCCTTGTCAACGTTACGATCGGCGGGCAGACGACGAACGTGAACACGGCATCGACCACGTTCAATCTCGGGAACGGTCAGCGCGCGATGGTCGCGCTGCGCATCGACGCACCCGCCTCGGCGATCCCGGGAAGGACGTGGTCCTTCAGCGTCCAAGCGCTCCTGGGGACCACCAGCGAGGGCCCCGTGCTCCCGATCACCCTGAACATCACGTGACGAAGACGCAGAACGTCCGGCTCAGGGAGCGGTGGACCCGCATCGTGTGGCGCTCGACGAGGTCCCAGTGGTCCTCTCCCACCGCGACGGCCTCTTCGCTCGGGAGCGTCACGGCCACGAAATGCCGGGCGGGCACCACGCTATCGAACGAGGAGAACGCTCGCTCATAGAGGTCAAGAGGCGGCTCCCCTCGGGTGGAGGCCGCCCGGCCGTACGGCGGGTCCGTCGCGATCCCGAGCACGGACGCTTCGCGCCACGGACCGTGTCCCGCATCCGCGGTCACGAAGTCCGCGTCCGCCGCAAGGGAGCGGAGCGATCTCCGCGCGCCGACGACCATGGACCTCCGGACGTCCGCACCGAGCACGCGTAGGCCGAGCTGCGAGGCCTCCAGAAGGATGCCTCCGGTGCCGCAGAACGGATCTAGGACGAGGCCGCCGGACGGCACCCGCGACAGGTTGACGAGCGCCCGGGCGAGCTTCGGATGGAGCGTGATGGGCAACCGGAAGCTGCGGTTCGTCACGTTCCGGGCCTGCATTCCCGAGCGATCCACCTTGTGGAGGATCCGACCCAGGACGAACTCCTCGCCGACGAGGACCCGGAATTCCACGGAGGGAGCGCGCAGATCCACCCGGCCCGTCCGGCCGAAGTCGGCACCGAGGGCGCCTTCCATCGCCTTGGTGTCCAGGTCGGCTCCGAGAGCGCGCACGCGCGTGCGGAACCGCTTTCCCCCGAGTTCGTATGTCCGTGCGAAGGAACGGACCTCCTCGTACGTTCCCCGGGCCAGCTCCTCGCAGACGACGTGGGCCAGGCCCAAGCGGGCGGCGGCGCGCGCGACCTTCCCGGTGGCCTCGAGGCGGAGAATCTGGGAGGACCACGACGCCTCTCGGATCACGCAGCCCTCGGCTTCGAACGCCGCCAGCGCCTCGGCTCGGGGCAGGGTCGGATGTTCCCCGGAGAGCTCGATCCAAACGCGCACGGCGCCCGATTCAGCCGCAGGCTCATGAGGTTGCCGACGACCGTCACGTTGAAAAGGCGGGGGTTCTTCGCGGGGAGCCGTTGCAGATCCGGCCGTTCATCCCGAACGACATCCCCGCGGTGGCGTCGATCGTCCGCGAGGCGCTGCGGGAGAACTACCCGACCTCCCTGTACCTCGACATCCACCGCTGGTGGCGGGAGGGGTTCCTGATCGCGGATCTGGACGGACACCCCGTCGGCTTCCTCGCCGCGGTGGTTTCCGCCGACGCGCAGGCCCGCGTGCTCATGTTCGCGACGGCCGCGGGGTTCCGGGGGCGCGGGATCGGCACGCAGGTCATGAACGTCTTCCTCCAGAACTGCGGCATGAAGGGGATCCGCCGCATCGAACTCGAGGTGCGACGGTCCAACGAGGGCGGCATCCGGTTCTATCAGAAGTACGGGTTCGAGATCGGTTACGTCCTGCCCAGCTTCTACACGGACGGCGAGGACGGATACAAGATGCTCAAGTCACTGTGAGCCGCGGACTCACTGGTAGCCTTGGACGTCGTCGCCCTCGTGGACGTTCCAGTAGTGGTAGGGGGACGATTCCTTCTGGGCCGCGGACATGTCCGTGCCGACTCCCGCCGAATAGGAGCCGTAACGCTCTTTGATCTGCTCCTCGATCGTCCGCGCGATCTTGATCGCGCGTTTCACGTGATCCGCCTCGATGACGCCCGACTCCTCCGTGACCGCGATATCGCCGGCGGAGCGGATCAGGCCCCCGAGTTCCCGCAGCCGGAGGGTGAGGGACTTGTCCTGGTTGTCCAGGATCTTCGCGCGCCGATGGGCCTCCTCGATCACGACGCTGACGGCCTCGGCGCTCGCGGCGGGGATGCGCTTGTCGATCGCGATCTCCTGCGCGACGAACTGGGCGAGCTTGGCGCGGTTCGCCTCCGTGTCGGGCATCGTCGTCTCGACGAGGACCTCGTAGCCCCCGCCGTTGATGCGGGAGCGCAGGGGCGAGAGGATGTGGGGGAGGTCCTGGATGTTGCAGGCGCCGACGAAGATGAAGTCGCAAGGCACGCTTTCCACCTTGACGCTCGCGCCCGCGCTCTGCGGGTTGCGGCCCGAGATCGGGAAGCGCTTCTCCTGCATCGCGGTCAGGATGTACCGTTGTAGGTGGCCGAGCTGGGGCAGCTCGTCGATGAAAAGGACGCCCTGGTGGGCTTCGTGAATCGAGCCGGCGACCACGCGGTCGTAGGGCTGCGTGCCGAGCTGCGGGTGGCCTCCGTACGGATCATGGCGGACATCCCCGAGGAGCTCGGTCTCGCTCGCTCCCGTGGACAGGACGAACGGGCTGCGGGTGATCGGGACGAGCACCTTGCGGGGGCTCTCCTTCTCCATCTCGCGCCGCTTCTCGAGGGCTTTCTGGTCCAGCACGCGGATCATGTCGCCCGCGCGTTCGTACACGACGACTTCCTCCTTTCCGAACTGGTTGCGGGTCGTCGTGACCCGGTCGCGTCCGCCCATCTGGGCCAGGGTGACCTCGAAGATCCCGCTGAACAGGTCGCCGAATGGGTTGCCCGCGTTGTTGCCCTGGGCCACCATCTTGGGCCGCGAGCACTTCGGGCACATCCTCTCCGTCGGGGAAGAGTAGGTGCCGCAGTGGACGCACTTGTAGCCGAGGCGCTCGGCCACGTTGATCGGCGCCTCCTTCGGATCGATCAGGTCGCCCTCGGCGCCCGCCATGCGGCTCTCCTCCGCCAGGACCTCGTCCCGGCGGCGGACCTCGACGAGCGGCCGCTCCGGGTTCTCCGGGTTGTGGACGATCCGAATCTCCTCCGTGACGGCGGAGGCAGATGGAGCGAGAGCGCCTGCGCGATCATCGACTTGCCCGTGCCCGGCGGCCCGACCAAGAGGAAGTGCCGTCGCTGCTTCGCCGCCACGCGCGCGAGCTTGACCGCCTCGTCCTGACCGATGACCCGCTTCATCGGGTCGTCGGGGATCAGGATATCCGCGGTGCTCTCGAGCTCGTTGAGGGAGAACCCCTCGTCCGAGGTGAGCAGCTTGGACCGGGCGATGGGCGCCACCTCGTTCACGCGGAGAGGTCGCTGCGGGTCCAGACCTCGACGCCGGCGGGCTGCTTCGTGATCGTGCCCATCTTCGTGCCGACGACGGAGTGCATGTTCATCTCGGATGCGATGTCGAGGATCCGCTGCGTGATGATCCCGTCAAAGATCAGGGCGCGGGTCTGCTTCGACGTCTTGAGCGTCTCGACGAGCTCCCGGACGGGGACCTCGGCGACCACGCTGTCACCGTCGTCGAGCAGGCGGGCCCTGGAGGATCCGCCCATGGAGAGCAGCATGTCCCGGTACTTCTCGAGCTTCGGGTTCAGAGCCTTCGTCGTGGGCGTCAGGGGCGCGGGTTCGCGGGTTTCGCGGGGCTCCCGCGGCTCACGCGGTTCGCGCGGCTCGCGGGATTCCCTCGGCTCACGACCCTCGCGAGGCTCCGGTCGGAGCTCGCCGCGGGGCTCGGGGCGTGCCTCGGCGGCCTTCGGCGCACCCGGTGCACCGGGCGCTTCGGGGAACTCGGACTCGGGCTTGTAGACCTGGCCGGAGAGGCCGTACATCTCGATGTACTGGTCCGCGGGAATCTTGTTCCGCAGGGCCTTCATGATCTGCTTCTGGGTCAGCTCCTCGACCTCCTTGCCGCGCGGGGCGCGGGCGATGAAGTCGACCTCGGCCACCTGGAGCAGTTCCCGCAGGATGAGGTCGCCGCCGCGATCTCCGTCGACGAAGGCCGTGAGCGCGCGCTCCTTGGAGAGCTCCTGGATCGTCTTGGGCACGTTGGTCCCCTCGACCGCAACGGCGTTCTTGATGCCGCTGCGCAAGAGGTTCAACACGTCCTGCCGTCCCTCGACCACGATAATCGCGTCGCTGTCCGCGACGTTGGGGCCGGCCGGGAGGCGCTCAGCACCGAAGGAGACGATCTCGGCGACCGTCACGCTTCCGCGGACCTCGTCAAGGAGGTCCGTCCCGCTCGTCTTCGACTCCTCGATCATGGAGGACAGGAGTTGCCGGGCGCGCTCGATGATCTTGTTCCGCTTCGAGATGCGGACGTCCTCGACCTTCTCCACCTTGATGGAGGCCTTGCACGGTCCCACGCGGTCGATCGTCTCGAGGGCGGCCGCGAGGATCGAGGTCTCGACCTGGTCCAGGGACGACGGGATCAGGATGGTCCCTTCCGTCCGGCCTTTCTTGCTCTGCGCGTCGACCTCGATGCGGCCGATGCGGCCGCTCTTCTGCAGGTCTCGCAGGTCCAGTTCCTCGCCGAGGAGACCCTCGGTCTGGCCGAATACCGCGCCGACGACGTCGGGCTTTTCAACGATGCCCTCCGCCTCGAGGCGGGCCTGGATCATGTACTTGGTTGTACTCGGATCGATGTTCATATTTCACGTTCCGGGAGGCGTCCGCCGCTGCCACGTCCCGCCTATCCGGACGGCTCTGGCGCCCCGCAGGGCACGCTTCGCAGCTCCCTCGTCGGGAGGAGTGAAAGGAGGATTCGGATGAGTGGGATCGATCAAGCGCGGTTGGACCGCTATCCCAGTTCGTCACTGGAGCCGGCCCTATTTAAATGTGAGGTTGCCTGGTATCAGGTCGAGTCACGACCCTCGGCTCCGGCTTCCCGGGGCCCTGCGAAGAGCTAAGCGGAGCGTCGCCGGCTTGAAGTGGCCTGAGCCGCCTGCCCGCGCGAAGGATGCCGCCCGGATGACCCTCGAATCCCAATGGAATTCGGCGAAGCGGTCCTTGGAAGCCTTCGCCCGCACGCGCGGCGGCCATGTCGTCTTGCTGTATCTCGCCACGCTCCTGTGGACGGTCCTGTGGGCCGTCTTCGACTACATTGTGGTCGTCCGGGCATTTCCCCATCCGCTCGCGGGGTCCCAGGACATCGGGTTCTTCTGGATCGCCGCCTGGTACATCATCTTCCCCCTAACGACGCTGTTCGTGTTCCGGAGGCACTGGTGGCTTCCCCTGGCGGCGGTTCTCTTCGCTGGGTGGGAGGATGTCCTGTTCTACTGGATCCAGGGCGTGCCGGTCCCGCAGCACTTGCCGTGGCTCGCCCCGTACATGACCGACGCCCTCCTGTACCTCCGGGCTCTCGCGTTCCTGGTTCTCTCCGTCGTGGCCGAGATTGGGAGCCATCGGCTCGCTCCTCGTCGCCGCACGCTCGTCGCCGGGGCGGGCGTCACGGTCCTCGGGATTCTGCTGAGCCTCCCCTTCACCATCCTGTTCCTGGCGCTCGTCGTTCCGTTCTATCTCATCGTGGAGAGGCTCGTGGCGTCCATCGGGCGGACGGACGACGTCTGGACCGGGGGCTCGCGCCGGACCCGGTAGGCCCGGATCCGTTCGAGGCGTCCCACGGGCTAGGGGGCCTTCCGATCGCGCGAGGGACGAGCGCCCTTGGAGCGTCGTCGGTCGTCCCGGCGGCGGACCCGCTCTGCGTAGAACCGCTTGGAGGGACGCTGCTGCTCCCCGGAGGCCGCGAGGGCCTCGATCCGCTCGGCGAACCGGTGGAGCGACTCCACGTCCTTGATGTCCTTGCGGCAGAGGATGGTCAGGCGCGCCCGGAGCTCGTCGTCGTAGCGGACGCCGCTCGCGGTCAGGGCGTCCCGCAACTGCCGCGCGATCCGCCCGCCCCGCACGTCCCAGTCCGTCAGGATGATCGCCTCGCGGTACTCGCGCGCGATCGCCTCGCACAGCCCCAGGACGGAGTTCCCACGGTTCAGCACCCGGATGTCCCCGTGGACGCCCAGCTCCACGAGGGCCCGTCGGTCGTACTCGCCCTCGACGATGATCGGAGCGACGCGGTTCTTCTCGATCAGGTCGTCGAGGACGCGCTCGAGGTCCTCGTGGATCGCTGACGTAGTCCATCAACGGCCCCTCAGTCCCAGTCGCTCCTCAATCCGCTCTTTCGCAAGCCCCTGGATCCCGATGGTCTTTCGGCGACTCCGACGGCCCGCCACGAGGCGAATCGAGGACGGCGGGAGGTCGAGCCGAACGGCGAGGAACCGCAGGAGCTCGGCGTTCGCCGCGCCCTCCGTGGGCTTCGCCGCCACGCGGAACACGACCCCGTGCCGCCAGGGGTCCGTGCCCCGGATCTCGGTGCGGGCGGCGCTCGGCGTGACGACCACGTCGACCAGGACGAGACCGGTCGACGGGTCGTCCCGAACCACCGCGGCCGGAGGCCGGTGGACGCTCATCGGACCCTCTCTATCGGTACGCGGGGGATATGCCTTCCGGCCTCCCGGGAGAGCCGGGCGACGGCGTCTTATATCCGCCTCGGGATAACGTCGCTGTGCCTGGAGAAGAGGAGGTCAACTTCGAGCGCGTGACGAAGGTCTACCGCGAGGAAAGCGGGAAGAAGACCCTCGTCGCCCTGGAGCAGGACTTCTACGACAAGCTCGCGGAGTACGTCAAGCGCCTCGAGGAGGGAGCGAGCAAGGAGGCCCAGGCGAACCCGAACTCCCCCAAAGCCCTCATGCTCCAAGACGAGCTGCGGAAGGTCCTCAAGCGCCGCGACCAGATCTTCACCTACCGCGAGCGGAAGCTCGCGCTCCTAGCGTCCGGGCGGGCGAGCGGCGCAGAGATCGAGGTGATGACCCTCCCCCATCAGGACCGCGTGCTGTTCGACGCCATGGTCGCGCTCCTCGTGCAGACGCGCGCCGAGGCCTTCGGCGGCTCGCCGTTCGGGCGGGAGCCCGACGCGCAACGGCCCGCGACCGAGCCCACGGCGGGGCCCTCGACCCCACCCGATCGGAAGGTTACGTCTGGAATGAAGGTCGTCTCCAGCGAGGAGACGAAGAAGCCCAAGATCGCCCCGAGCCTGAAGGACCATGTCGTTGTGCACGTCCTGGAGGACCTGCCTCCCTTTGCGGGCCTGGACACCACGTACTCGCTGAAGAAGGAGGACGTGGTCACCCTGCCCAAGACGATCGCGGAGATCCTTGTGAGCCGCGGCAAGGCGCGGATCGTCCAGATGCCCGGGGTGAGCGCCTGATTGCGGCGCCCATGAGCCGGCGGAAGCTGGCGATCCATCTCTTTCTCCGGGAGGCGGCGCTCCTCGCGGGAATCCTGGGCGCGTTCGCCCTCCTCTCCGAATGGCGTGTGGGCCTGGCGTCCGTGGAGACCCTCGTTTTGGCAGGGGCCGCCCTCATGGCCGCGTCCCTCGGCGTGGAGTGGGCGCTCGTCCGGTCGCACTGGAAGCGCCTGGGCTCCGACTACGGTGGCGGACGGAGCCCGTGAGCCTACCGTCGCAAGCATTAAGTAGTTCCCTCGCCTAAGGATGAAAGCTCTCTGCGACCCTGGGCTCCGCGTCGTATAAGCGCCCCATTTTAGGTCGGGAGATCGCGTGCACCCCCGACGCTCGCGGGACGTTCGGCGGGGAAGAGGTAGAGGCCGCGGGAGGAGCGTCAAGCTCCGCACGCACCGCGCGCCGCTGATACCGATCATATGCATCCTGGACGTGTGCTAAGCCGACAGGTCAGTGGCTAATGCGCTGTCTGGGGAATGGCTCGGCTCGGGCGCCGATGAAGGACGTGCCAAGCAGCGAAATGCGTCGGGTAGGCGCAAGAAGCCTGTGATCCGACGATCTCCGAATGGGACCTCCTAACCGCGAGGTTGTTCCGTGAGGAACGGGAACCCCCGGAATCGAAGCATCCTAGTACGGGGAGGAAAAGAAACCAATCGGGATGCCCTCAGTAAAGGCGATCGAAGAGGGTACAGAGCAAACCGAAGCCTCCGTTGAAAGACGGCGGCGGTGTGGTGTTCGGACTCCGGCACACCTTACCCTGTCAACTCGAACTCCGGTGGAATGCCGCGACCAAAGAGGGTGACAGTCCCGTAGAGGCAAGCGGGGAAGGTGATTCGGAGGATCCAGAGTAGCGTGCGTCGGATATCGCGCGCGAAGGTGGGTGGCATAAACATCCAACTCTAAACACGCCCCGAGACCGATAGTGCACTAGTAGCGCGAGTGAAAGCTGAAAAGTGCCCTTGACGGGAGGTAAAAAGAGCCTGAAACCAGACAGTTACAGACGTATACGGCACGAAAGCGACGAAGCCCGAAAGGGTGGAGCGGTGTCGTATTATCCGTTGTGAATAACGGGCCAGGGAGTTCTGATCCACGGCGAGGTTAACCGCTGGAAGCGGGAAGCCGAAGCGAAAGCGACATGCGCGCAACGCCGCAAGGCGCGAGGCGCGTCGTGGGCTCGCGAGGAGTCGTGGGTGCGATGCCCGAAGCCGGTCGATCTATGCCTGGGCAGGCTGAAGCCTTCCGAAAGGGAGGTGGAGGGCCGAACCCGTGTTGATGTGCAAATCACTGGGGTGACCTGGGCATAGGGGTGAAAGGCCAATCTAGGCCGGGAATGGCTGGTTCCCCTCGAAATCAGTCGCAGCTGGACCTCGGCGGAGGTTAGGCCATGGGGTAGAGCTACCGATTGGGTGCTAAGGCGGAGAAATCCGTCGGTGTCCTGTCGAACTCCAAATCCGTGGCCGCCGTAGAAGCCGGGAGTCGAGTGCCTGGGGTAATCTTGGCATTCGTAAGGGAAACCGCCCAACCTGCAGTTAAGGTCCCTAAGTGCCGACTCAGTGCGAATACCAAAGGGAGTTCGTAGTCTCAGACAGCTGGGATGTGGGCTTAGAAGCAGCCATCATTCAAAGATAGCGTAACAGCTCACCAGCCGAGATTATGGGCCCCGAAAAGGGACGGGGCTTAAGTCGGTCACCGATACTGCAGAGCACCGAAAGGTGATCTTGTAGAGGGGCGTCGTGCGCGGGTCGAAGTCGGGCCGTGAGGTCCGGTGGACCGCGTTCGAATGAGGATCCTGGGAGGAGTAGCAGCACAGTGCGGTGAGAATCCGCACCGCCGAAAGGGCCAGGGTTCCTCGGCAACGCTCGTCAGCCGAGGGTTAGTCGGTCCTAAGTGTTCCCCTAACCGAGGAACGCGAAAGGGAAGCAGGTTAATATTCCTGCACCAAGCGGAACCCTGTCCAACGTTCGACACATCGCGGTAGGTGGAGTCGTCTTGCCTGGCGATTCAACCGTTGAAACCCCTGGAGTGCCGTAATGGCGAGAAGGGGGCGAATGCGGGAGCACGGACGCAAGTCCGTCTGCTGATCCGTGGTGTCCGTGAAAACTACGTTGGAGTCATTCCGCCTGTCCGTACCTAGAACTGACACAGGTGCCCCTGGGTGAGAAGCCCAAGGCGTGTCGGCGAAAATCCACGCGAGGGAATTCGGCAAATTAGCCCCGTACCTTTGGTATAAGGGGTGCCAGCCGCGTGAGCGGCTGGTCGCAGTGACAAGGGAGCCCCGACTGTTTAACCAAAACATAGGTGGCCGCCAGATCGAAAGGTTGTGTACGGCCGCTGAAGCCTGCCCAGTGCTGGTATCTGAAAGCTCGTTTCAACGGGACGAAGGACCAGTAAACGGCGGGGGTAACTATGACCCTCTTAAGGTGAAAACGTCGCCTTAACAAAAATCGGCCATATGCGGGGAACTCCGAGTATCCTCGAGTACCGCGCGAGCGGTAAAAATCTCGAGGTGCGGACAATCCGCAGGGAAGGCCGATCTCGAAACGAGGTCGGAACCCTCAGAGACTTTACGCCGATCACCGCGACGGCGCGGTGAAGATAAAGTCCGACCCCCATGGCGACATGGGGAGGCCGCGAGAAATCGCGACCCGCCTATTCCCTCGATGTGAACACGAACGTGAACGCGAGGGAGAGGTCTCGAAAGTAACAGATGTGAGCGTAATACCTTGTCGCTTAATTGGCGACTTGCATGAAGGCCCAACGAGAGCTCTACTGTCCCCGCGTGGAGGCCGGTGAAACTGACGTACTGGCGCACAGTCCAGTACCTTCCACCTGAAAGCGAAGACCCCGTGGAGCTTTACTGCAGTCTGTCGCTGCCGTATGAGTTTGGATGTGTAGCGTAGGCGGGACTCGTTACAAAGGGCCGACCGCTAGGTCGGTACCGAGAGACCGATGAAACACCGCCCTTCTGAACTCGTACGGCTTACCCCTTCGGAGGGACAACGATAGGTGGGCAGTTTGGGTGGGGCGCCACGCCCTCAAAAAGATAACAAGGGCGCCCAAAGGTTGGCTTAGGAGGGTCAGAAATCCTCCGTTAACTGTAAGGGGAAAAGCCAGCCTGACGTGGACTTGCCCAACGAGAGTCCACGAGAGGAAACTCGGGCCTAGCGAACCCATGAGCCTCATTTGTGGGGGCCATGGATGACAGAAAAGTTACCCCGGGGATAACTGAGTCGTCTCCGGCTAGAGTTCCTATCGACCCGGAGGCTTGCTACTTCGACGTCGGCTCTTCCTATCCTGGTGGTGCATGAGCTGCCAAGGGTGGGGTTGTTCGCCCATTAAAAGGGATCGTGAGCTGGGTTCAGACCGTCGTGAGACAGGTTTGTTGCTTTTTGGTGGAAGCGCTTTGATGCCTGAGGGGAAGGTCCCTTAAGTACGAGAGGAACGGGGGATCGGCGCCTCTAGTGTATGGGTTGTCTGGCAAGGCATTGCCCAGCAGCCACGCGCCATGCGGATAACGGCTGAAAGCATCTAAGCCGGAAACCGTCCTCAAGACGAGGCATCTTACGGTCGCGGTAGTCGACCGCGTTGATAGAGCGGGGGTGTACGCACGAAGCTCGCAAGGGCGACGTGTTCAGCCCGCCGCCACTAATCGCCGTAGCCACACTAGCACCCGTCGGTGGTGCGTTGGCGGCTTAGCCGTCAAACAGGAAGGCATATGATCGGTACCCGTGATTTTCCCGCGATTCGTTCTCTGGACGAGCGGGAGCGCTGGTCAGGATCCGAGGGTTCGGTCGCGGCCGCCTCCCGCAAGGACAGCACGGCACGCCACGATGAAGATCGCGACGCCGATTGAACCGACCACCGCCCCATATAAGATGGCGGGGGTCCAATCGAGCGGGTAGTTGTACGGGGTCGTGAAGATGAACGTCACAACACCGGAGAGCAGCAGAGCCGCGAAGACGGTGAGGAACGCAGGACGCCAGCCGGCTGCTCCGAGGTCTTTGAAGATGGAGAGCCCGCGACGGTGAGCGAGGAGGTTCGGAATACCAAGCATCAGCCCCACAAGGATGAACGTGGACAGCGGACTCACCGTCGCCTGGATGAGCGTCCGCTCGTCGATCGCGGGAGAGCGCGCCACGGAAGCCAGGGACACGGTGAGGGTTTCCGGCACTCCACACTCCGCGGTGGTTCGATAGAGATTTCCGATCGTGCTGCCGGTCTCCGTGGCCTGTGTGTGCTGGCCGACCAGGAACGGCAGGTAGCCCATCGGGTTTCCGTCGAGGAAGAACTCCGCGGAGGCATACCCATCCGCCGCACCGCTGTTCACGAGCGTGAAGGACCAATCGTACCGGTTTCCGTACCAGCCGTTGATGAGCACGCAGCTGGCCGTCGGCACGAACTTCGCGTCCGTCAACGTGATGGCGGGCTGCTGCGTCGTCGGATACCAGACCAACGCGACAAGCGCGACCATCGCGGTCACGAGAATGGCAGCAACGGCCATCGCAGGCACCGGTCGGATCGAATCCGAGGCTCGGCCCGAGGCTGCTGTGACTGCATCTCTCCACCAGGACATGTAACGCCTCGGGGAGATTCAAAGGTTACGGACCTACGGCAACGTGACACTCGCTCTCGATGCTCCTACGCAAGCCCGGAAAGGTTGACCGGAACGAGGGAGCCGCCCACCCCACCGGAATCTTTACACCGATGGCCAGCTTCGTTGGATCCGTGGCGCGAGCCCCTCTGATCGTGGACTCGAACGAGCCCGAGGACATCCCGGAGAAACTGCGCGCCCTTGGGGTCGAGTTCGAGATCAAGAAGATTGCACCCGGCGACTATGTGCTCGGGCCAATCGGCATCGAACGCAAGGCCCTCCAGGACTTCTTCAGCAGCATGGTCAAGAAGCGGCTCTTCGAACAGGTCCTCCGGCTCCGGGAGGCCTATCCCCAGCCCCTCCTGATCCTCGAGGGCGACCTGTCGGAGATCTCGACCTTCCGCCACCCCCAGGCCATCCTCGGCGCCCTCCTCGCGATCGAGACGACGGAGCACGTGCCCGTGCTCAGCACCGCGGACAAGGACCAGACCGCGCTCCTGCTGAGCGTGCTCTGGAAGCGGCAGGACAAAGGCGCCGCGGAGTACGGCCTGCGGCACAAACCGAAGGGACTCAGCCTCGACCAGCGTCAGCGCTTCCTGGTCGAGGGGCTGCCCAGCGTCGGAGAGACCCTCGCGCGGAATCTGCTTGAGCACTTCGGATCCGTGCAGACGGTCTTCAACGCGTCCGAGGAGGAACTGAAGAAGGTCGCCAAGATCGGCGACATCAAGGCCGCCGAGATTGTCAAGCTCGTCCGCGCCAAGTACGAGCGGGAGCAACAGCGTCTCGATGAATCCCCCGAGGACGACCCGCCCCTTTGACAACATCTTTATGACGCGTCCCCTCGCTTGAAGCGGTCGGATGCACTCGAACGAGTCGACCACCTGGGGTCACGCGGAGCGTTCCGAGCGCGCACCCTCTGGCGTTCATGCGCAGTTCGCGCGGGGCATCCATCTCACCTGGACCAGCCTCCGCGTCCTCGTGAAGGACCCGCAGCTCCTCGCCCTCCCGTTCCTCGCCCTCGTCTTCAGCGGGTTCGTCTGGCTCCTCGTGTTCGTGAGCGGCTGGGTCCTGGGATTCTCCGTGACCTCGGCATCGAGCACGTTCGTGTACCAGGAGATGTTCGCGGCCTACCTGATCACCTACTTCCTCTGCACGTACTTCATGGCCGCCATCATCGGAGCCGCCGACGAGCGACTCCGGGGTCAGCGCCCGACCGTCTCGGACGGCTTCCGAGCGGCGAACCGGTCCTTCGTCCGCCTCGTCGCCTGGAGCCTTTTCGCCGCGACGTTCGGCGTCTTCCTCCGGCTGGCGTCCCTTCGGTGGGAGCAGGCGGGCCGCATCCAGGCGCGGGTGCTCGGAAACCCCTGGCCGATCGCCAGCGTGTTCGTCCTGCCAACGATGACGATCGAGGACGTCGGCCCGATGCGCGGCTTCCGCCGCAGTCGGGACCTCGTCCGGGAGCGCTGGGGTTCGCATCCGAGCGGGGTCCTCGGGACCGGCGTCGTCTTCCTCCTGCTCTGGCTCGCCGGCTTCGTCCCGTTCCTGTGGAGCGTCCTCGGAGACGGGGGCTACCTCGGCGTCGGACTCGCCTTCCTGGTGTGGCTCGTCCTCATGGCCCTGTGGTCCGTGGTCCACGGGATCCTCGTCACGTGCCTGTACCACTACGCGACGGAGAGCAGCGCCGCGTTCGGCTTCAGCTGGAAGGCGCTGAACCACCCGTGGGTCCGCTAGGCGCGGCGCGCAGGAACGCCCGCAGGATCTCCTCGTGGGGCGCGTCGGTCTTGACCCCGCGGGGATGGAAGTGCGTGCGCTCGGCGCGGAACCCCGCATCGCGCAGGGACTTTAGGAAGCGCGTGAACTTTGGCGGAGACGCGTGCATCCGCTTCGCGATCTCGTCCGTCGTCACGAAGAACGGGGGCAGGTCGACCTCTCCCTGCAGCGTGTCGAGCAGGCGCGCGCCCGCGGCGGACGTCCATTCGGACGACGTCAGGGACCGCACGAACTCCGCGTCGCCGAGGGGTCCCGTCCACAGCGGACCGATTGCCTCGGGCTCCCGCGCGTCCACGCGCTGGAAGCTGCCCTCCCGGTCCCGGAGGTAGTACCCGAGGCCCGGGGCGGATTCCTGCAATCCGTCGAGGACGAGGAAGTGCATCCGGAAGAAGTGCTCCGCCGCGAAGGACAGGAGCGGTCGGATGACCTTGCCATGGACCTGCGCGACGCGGTCGACGTAGCCCAGGAGGATCCGAAGGCCGATCTCGTGGCCCTGCTCGCACCGCAGCGGCCGCGCGACGTAGCGACGCTGGCAGGTCTTCGGATAGGTGCCGCACAGCGGCGCCGTGTCCGTGGCGGTGATCCCCAGTCCGGAGGGCGTCCGAGCGGCGTGGAGGGCGTGGCCCAGGAACGGGGTCGGCGGCCCGAACGGGTCGATGTCCACGTAGTCGTAGGGCATCCGGGTCAGGTGGCTTCGGAGGTCTCCATGGAACACCTCGCCCTTCAGCCCGTTCCGCTGGAGGTTCTCGCGGATGAGCTCCGCGGCGTCTGCGGACATGTCGACGAAGCCCAGGTCCGTCGCCCCGGTCTCGAGGCCCATCCGGATGCCCCACGCGCCGGTCGCGGCGAGGCCGTCCAGGATCCGCGTCGGCCGGCCGGGCCACTTCGCGAGCGCAATCGCGCTCAGGTCCCGGTTCACGGTCATCGTCGGATTGTAGAACGGGTAGGGTCCCTTCGCCCCGGGCCCCTTGCGGCGCGGCACGTCCGGGACGAGCAGGTGTGCGCGGCCCTCGGCCACTTCCTTCACGGGGAACGGGAAGTCCACGGCGCCGGAAACGCACCGCCCGAGATAGGCCTTGCCCTCAGAGGACCTCGCCTTTCATCAGCTTGACGATCTTGTAGGGCAGCAGGTTCCGGTTGACCATCGTGACTTCCAGGATCCGCACGTCGTCCCGCCGGCGGATGTCCTGGAGCAGCGGGTTGCGGGACTTCTTGTGAAGCGTGAGGAGGAGGGGCTTGTCCGCGTCGAGCGCGTCCTTTACCGCCTGGACGAAGTTCGGGGACTCGACCTCCATCTTCCCGACCTCGTCGATGACGATCACGTCGGCGCCCTCCGTGGCCCGGCGCAGGGCGTTCACGCCGACCTCCTCGAGCGCGCTGATGTCGATCCCGTACCGGCCGACCATGATCTTGGACTCGATCTCGCGCGACGCGAAGACGCGCTTCTCCTTCGTCGTCCAGTCGAGGACGTAGAAGCCCTCGCGGCGATTGCGCTTGACGATCGGCTCCGTGATCATGCCGCCGACCTTCTTGCCGTCGGCCTCGAGCATCTCGACGACCTTGAGGAGGCAGAAGGTCTTGCCCGCCCCGGGGAGGCCTGTAATTCCAATCTTCAACGCCTCACCCATCGAGCAACACTCCGAAGGGGCCCATAGGCGGCGTTCTATAAAAACCGTCACCGGACGCGCCGCGAGACAGGCCGCTCAGGATGGTTGCGGGGGCGCGCTCTCCGGGCTGGGGGTCGCGGGATAGTACGGCACGGTCGGTTCGGGTCGGCGCACCTTGCGGACCATGAGAATCGGCGTGGTCGTCTTGCGCGCGATCTGGTCCTGCATCGGGCCGAAGGCGAACTGGGTGAGCCGCCATTCGCTGCTCGCCCCGAGGACGAGGAGGTCGTAGTTCGCGGCCTCCGCCACGACCGTGTCGACGACGTTCCGGATGCGGACCATCTTCTCCTCGAACGGGACGCCGTGCGTCCGGCACATCTCCGCGAGACGGGCCGAGTACGCCCTCTCCTTCTCCGCCTCGAGGTCCGTCTGGACGACGCTCAGAATCGAGATCTTCGCCTTGTGCTTCTTCGCGAGCAGGATCGCGTAGCCGGTCGCGTAGGAGACGTGCCACTCCGGCGCGTTGAGGATCAGGATGCGGTCGAGCTTCTCCTTCATCCCCGCGGCCTTGAACACGACGACGTCGCAGGGGGCCTCCTGGACGAACCGGTCCACGTTTGAGCCGAGGATGCGTCCCCGGCGCCAGCCGCCCTTCCATCCCGCCACGAGGAGGTCGATCTCCTCATCCTTGATGTTGTCCAGGATCGCCTCGGTCACGCGGTGGCTCACCTCGACGCGCGCCTTGACGTTGACACCGGCCTCCTCAGCCCGGCGCCGCAGACGGCCGAGGGACCAACGCACCTCGCTCAGGTACAGGCGGTCGATTGCGTCGATCGGCAGGGTCTCCGGGACCTCGACGACGTGCAAGAGCGTGAGCTCGCCATCCTCCACCTGGGCGACGAGGGAGGCGAAGTCGACGAGCTCCGTGCGCTCGAAGTCGTCAATCGGGAGGAGGATCCGATAGTGCGGGCGAGCGGACGGCAGGACGGAACCGACCACCCGCGTGACGCCGGCGACGACCTCCCTCTTCTGATAGAGGTAGTGGATCCCGAACCCGAGTGCGATCCAGCCGAGCGCGATGAACCAGGCGGGCGACTCGATCGTCCAGAGGCTCAGGGCGAGCATCGACTTCGTGACGATCCCGAGGATCGGGATGAGCGGGAACAGCGGTATCAGGTAGTATCGCTTCACGTCCGGCATCGTCCGCCGCAGCACGATGACGGCCCAGTTCACGAGCAGGAACAGGAGCAGGAACATGATGTCCGCGCTTGCCGCGACGCGCGTGATGTCCAGGCTGAGCGTCACGATGATGATGATGATCCCGCTGATTGCGATCGCGATGTGCGGGGTCCGTTTCCGGGGGTGCAGCCGGCTCAGGAAGTGGGGCAAGGTGCCGTCCCGGCCCATCGCGAAGGCGACGCGGCTTGACGAGAAGATCAGGCTGTTGAGGGCCGCCAGCGCGCCCAGGGCGACGCCGAAGGCGATGATGGGGAGTCCGAATGGCATCACGAGGTCTGCGAGCTCCGCGATCGCGTTCGGGTTGCCCGTGACGCCCGCGGCGTTATGGGGATCCACCTGGACCAGGCACGCCCCCGCCCCGTTCGCCGGCGCAAGGCATCCCGGAGCGCTGAGACCGATCGCCACGAACGCCACCAAGACGAAGATCACGGTAGCGACACCGATCACGATGAAGTGGGCCCGGGGAATGTTCTTCTCCGGGTTGCGCACCTCTTCCCCTGTTTGGGCGATGATCTCGTAGCCCTCGAAGACGATGAACGTGAAGCCCATCGCGGCGAACAGCGAGACGAAGGACGACCAGCCGTTCGTGCTGGCGAAGAACGGCTCGTAGTTCTGCACGGGCACCCCGCCGTGGAAAGCGAAGTGGACCAGGCCCGCGACGATGAAGAGGCAGACGAGGACGACGAGGGCGACTGTGACGGCGGTCGCCGAGTGACCCGTCAGCTTCGTCCCGCGGTAGTTCAGGAAGATGAACACGCCCGCGACGCTCACGGCCAGGAGCTTGATCAGGATGTCCTCGCCCAGGACGATGCCGCCGAAGTTCACGACAATCGTCTGCATGTTGAGAATCACCTTGATCAGGGTCAGTGCGCCGAGGCCGAACCCGAAGATGTAGAAGGAGGCCACGACCATGTGGCCGAACCAGGAGAGCCAGCCGCCAAGGAACCCCCAGGGGTCCCGCATCGAGCGGCGGATCCAGAGGTATCCGCCGCCTGTCTCCGGGAACGCAGACCCGAGCTCCATGTACGCCATCGCGGTGAACATCGTGACGACGAAGTTCAGCCCGAACGCGAGGAGGAGGGAGGGGCCCGTGATGAAGAACCCTGGCCCCACGAGCAGGAAGATCGTGGAGCCGATCGTCGGACCGAGCCCGATCATCACGATCTCGAGGAGGCCGAGGTCCCGGCGGAGCTTGACCTCGACCTCCCCGCCACGGCCCCGAGCCATTGGAGGTCCGCCAGCCGGGAGAGCGTAATTAAGCCTTTGTCGAGGCGCCGCGGATCTCCTTCAAGTACATCAAGGGGTAGTCCAGCTCGGGCACATAGCGGAGGACCGCGGTCGCCCGTGCCGCGCCGACCCGGACCGTGACTTCGGCCTGCAGCATGTCCTCGGACAGGGTCGCATACTTGTACGGGCCCCGGGTCTTCAGCCGCTTGCGGTCAATCCGCACGCGGACGTCCTCCACGGCGGGCTGGACGCGCGCCGCCGACTCGATGGCCCGCTCGAGGTCCGCGGCCGTCGCGCGGGTCAGCGGGGCGCCCATGTACTGATGGTAGATCGAACCGAGCTTGATTCCCGCCTCGAACGCCGCCCGGTCCCGGTCGTTGCCTGCAAAGTATGTCTTCGTGGGGTCCCGCGCCATGTCGAACGCCTGCGGGGCGAACGCGCTGGGGCGATAAAAGCTGCGCCTCCGGGAGCAAGGCTTTTCGTGGTGACCGCCATGGTGGACACATGACCGGGGGAGGCCACAAGTTCGAAGTCGAGCACCGCGCCTACCTCGACAGCGAGGAACGCCGGTCCTACCTGGATGCCTCGAGGATCCTGCGTGTCTTCGACCTGCGAAAGGGGATGCGGCTCGCGGACATCGGTGCGGGCACCGGGTACTTCACCCTCCCGGCGGCCACGCTGGTCGGCCGGTCCGGACACGTGTATGCCGTGGACCTCTCCCCGGAGATGCTCGAGGACCTCCAGGCCAAAGTGTCCAGCAAGCGGGTCCCCCAGGTGACGGCGGTACGGTCGACCGAGGACCGCATCCCCCTCGGCGACGCGAGCGTCGACTTCGTGTTCCTCGCCTGCGTCCTCCACGAGCTCGACAGACGGGGGACCCTATTGGAGTGCCACCGTATCCTCCGGCCCCAGGGCCGTCTCGGGGTCGTGGACTGGAAGAAGGAGGAGATGGAGTTCGGTCCGCCGAAAGCGCACCGCCTCGACGAGCAACACGCCCGTGCCATGCTTGCCGACGCGGGATTCGCGCCGACGCGGACCTTCGAGGCGGGACCGTATCATTATGGGATCGAGGCCAAGCTCCGGCGGGCGTGACGAGGCCCTCCAGGGGGTGACCCACGTGTTCTTCGACGTGGGCGGCACGCTCCTCTCTCCCATTCCGGGGCCCGCGGAGATCTTCCGGCGGGCGCTGGAGCGACGCGGCCACATCCTTGACCGGGGGACGATCTCGAAGACCCTGCGATCGCCCGAGCTGATCGTCACCCTGATTCGACCGATGACTTCGGCGCTCGAGCCCGAGTTCTTCCGGTCCGTGAACGCGCGACTCATGGAACAGTTGGGCCTGAACGTGGATATCGCCACGCTCGACGACATCCATGCAACCTTCGAAAGGGACGTCGTGTACCGACCGTACCCGGAGGCAGTCCGCACCCTGAAGGCCCTTAGGAACCGAGGCTACGCGACGGGTGTGGTCTCGAATTTCTCTCATCGCCTCCCGGTCATCCTGCGGGACGCGGGGCTCGCGTCCTACCTGGACACGGTCACGTACTCGTTTGAGGCCGGGGCCGAGAAGCCCCATCCGAGAATCTTCCGCAACGCTCTGGTCCGCGCCGGCACCACACCGGACCGGGTCCTCATGGTCGGCGACAGCTACGAGGCGGATTACCTGGGCGCGAGGCAGGCCGGACTGCATGCGGTCCTGCTCTGCCGCGAAGGTAGCCCCCCGAACCCGTGCCCCTGGATCCAGTCGTTGGACGGGCTGACCGGGCTCCTCCAGGGTCTTGGTTCTCCGGAATGACTAGCGGACGGAAAAGTCTTTTATCGGACGGCGCCGTCAACAGAGATTCCCCCATGTCCCGAAAACTCATGATTGGAGTCATTGGCGGCGGCAACATCGCGTCGGAGGAAGGCCTCCGGATGGCCGAGGAGGTCGGGTACCTCATCGCCCGCGCCGACGCCGTCCTCGTCTGCGGCGGCCTGAACGGGGTGATGCAGGCCGCCGCCAAGGGGGCGAAGCGTGGCGGCGGGCTCACGCTCGGGATCCTGCCAACGGGCAACAAAGCCGACGCGAACCCGTACATCGACCTGCCCGTGGCCACGGCCATGAGCACGGCCCGCAATCTCGTGATCATCCGCACCGCGGATGCCCTGATCGCCATCAACGGCTCGTACGGCACGATGAGCGAGATGGCCCATGCCTTCGACCAGGGCAAGACCGTGTTCGCCCTTCACACCTGGCCCATGGACAAGACCGGCGTCGAGGCGAACCTGTTCGTGCCGGTCCAGACCCCGCGGGACGCCGTGGACCACGCGCTCGAGTACGCACGGAAGGCACTCGCCGTCGAGCGGCCGGGACAGCCGTTCGACAGCAAGAAGACCTGAGTCGCCTCCCGGGAGCCCACGAGCGTTTCGGACCGCCTCATCCTTAAGTGCCGGGCTCGCTTTCGCCGCGCGTGCGTCCTGCATCCGTGCGGGAAACGCTTGCGGCGACGGGCCTGGCACCCGAGGAGGCGCGCGTCGTCTCCGAGCAGGTCCGTGCGATCGAGGTCCGGCACCCGCGGCGGGAAGACCCCGACGAGCAGGTCCGCGTCTGGCTCGAGTTCCAGTCCCTGATTCGGTCCACGCCATCCCTCCGCACCCGCTTTGAAACGCAGTCGTTCCTCTATCATCGGGCCTACGAGGGGCGTCCCCATGAGGCCGGACCGGGACCGGCCTGGATTCCTGAACCGGAGGACCTCGACACCACGAATCTCGGCCGGATGATGCGCGAGCTCCATCTGACGCGCTACGGGGATCTGCATCGCTGGTCCGTGGACCACCGCGACGAGTTCTGGGACACGGTCCTCCGGAACCTCGGCGTCGTGTTCCGGAAGAAACCCTTGCGGATCCGCGACCCCGCCTCTCCGATCGCCCATCCGGAATGGCTGCCGGGCGCGGAGCTCAACATCGCGGAGAGCTGCTTCCTCGCGGATCCCGCGAACGTCGCGATCCTCTCCGCGTCCGAAACGGATCCGACCGTCCGCCGAATGACGTACGGGGACCTCCGGCGGCTCGCGGCACGCGTGGCAAGCGGCCTCGAGGCGATGGGAATTCAGCACGCGGAGCGAATCGCACTGGACCTGCCCATGACCCAGGAATCCGTGGCGATCTACCTGGGCGCTCTCCTCGCGGGCCGCAGCGTGGTCGGGATCGCGGATGCATCCGCCGCACCCGATATCGAGAAGCGCGTGCGGATCGGCGGCGCGAAGGTCGTGTTCACGATCGACGCGTATGTGCGAGACGGCAAGGAACACGCCATCTACGAGAAGGTCGCGGAGGCCCACTCCCCGCGCACGGTCGTCCTCCCTTCGGAGGGCAAGGAGAGCGTCCACCTCGCGCGAGCCGACGACCTCGCCTGGGAGGACTTCCTGGGGGACCGCGACACGATCGATGCGGTGCCGGCCCGACCCGCGGACGTGACCAACATCCTGTTCTCCTCCGGGACGACGAAGGATCCGAAGGCAATCGTCTGGAGCCAGACCACCCCAATCAAGGCCGCAGCAGACGGATACCTTCACCACGACGTCCATCCGGATGACGTCCTCGCATGGCCCACGAGCTTCGGCTGGATGATGGGACCCTGGCTCACCTACGCCAGCCTGATGAACCGCGCGACCATGGCGCTCTATGTCGGCGCGACGCAGCGACGCGCCTACGGCGAGTTCATCTCCGGGGCGGGCGTGACGATGCTCGGGGTCGTCCCGAAGCTCGTCCGGGGCTGGAAGGAAGACCGCGTCATGGATGGGCTCGACTGGAGCCGCATCCGTCGATTCAGCTCGACGGGGGAGACGTCCAGCCCGGAGGAGATGCTCTACCTGATGTCCCTTGCGGGCTACCGCCCCGTCCTCGAGTACTGCGGTGGCACGGAGGTCGGAGGGGCGTACATCACGGGGACCCTGGTCCAGCCCTGCGCTCCGTCCTGCTTCACGACGCCGGCGATGGGCCTGGACTTCGTGATCCTCGACGAGGGACGGCCCGCGCAGCGCGGCGAGGTGTATCTCGTGCCGCCGTCCATCGGACTCGCCAACGACCTCCTCAACTACGACCCGGATCGGGAGTACTACGCGGACGCGCCCCGTGGACCGGGCGGCGAGACCCTGCGCCGCCACGGGGACCAGGTCGAGCGCCTCGGCGGCGGCTACTTCCGCCACCACGGCCGGATTGACGACATGGTCAACATCTACGGGGTCAAGTCCAGCGCGGAGGAGATCCGAAGCGTCCTGGGCCACGAGCTCGTGTACGATGCGAAGCCCGTGGCCGTGGACGTCGGGGACACGGGTCGCCACAGCCTCGTCATCTACGCGGTGCCCCGGGACCCGGCCCAGGTCGGCAACCCCGAGCTCGCGCGGCGACTGCGGGAGGATTTCCAGCGGGAGATCAAGGAGCGGCTGAACCCCCTCCTCGCCCACGTGCACGACGTCGTCCTGGTCGCCGAGCTGCCGCAGGCCGGCCCGGGCAAGACGAAGACGATGAAGGCGCTCCGGCAGGACTACGAGTCGAGAGGCGCGGGCGCGGCCCGCCGCGGCGGGTAGGCGTCATCCAGGAGTGACGGCGGGCGCCGGAGTCGGCGGAGCCGCGGCGACCCTCATTTCCCCCTTGGGGGGCTCGAGGGACCGGTTGATCGTGATCTGGGCGATCGTGCCGTAGTACTTCGCGACCTGCTCGATCGGACGGAGGACCGTCCGGAGGAACGTGCACGTGCTGCAGATCCCGCCCTTCCCGTCGCACTTGAGGCCGGACGACTGGGAGAACGCCCTGAGGTCGGTTTCGAGGGCGTCCTTGAGGTCAAGGGCGTCGTCCGCCTTCTCGAGGTTCGCCGTGAAGAACGCGGTCATCGTCAGGTCCATGAGCTTCTCGAGCCGCTCCTTGATCGCGGTCAGAGCTTTCGAGAAGTCCTTGGGGATCCGCCGGGTCGGCTTGAGCAGGGTCAGGCTGCCACGGGCCAGTTCCTCCCAGAGGTCCCCGACGTTCTCGAGGACGACGGCCACGACGCGGTCGCCGAGCAGGTGCCGCGGCTCGCCCTCGCCGATCTTGCCCGCAACGGTCCGGTTCTGCGCGGCGAGCAGGAGCTGGCGGACCACGAGCCAGTACAGGCGGTCCACCTCCGCTTCCATGCGGATGACCTCCTCGATGTTCCCCGAGCTCGATCCGGTGAGGACGCCCAGGGCGAGATTCTCCATGCGCGAGGTCAGGTAGTGCAGGCGGCGCAGGAGGCCCTCGATCGGGAAGCGCGTCGGCTCAGCGAAGTTCTCGATCGTCACGAACTTCGGGCCCTGGTTCACGATCGTGAGGCCCGTCAAGCCGCGCACCGCCTCGTGGATCTCCTGGAGCTGCTCCGGGGAGAGCTCGTCGCGGCACCGGACGCGGATCGTGCTCCGGCCGACGAGGTAGTTGCCCGTGATGATCCGCGTGAGCGCCTCAGGGCCCTTCCATTCGTCCGCGTCGATCATCGCCTCGGAGGTGATGGGGCGGTCGTCCAGGGGCCCCGTCCGGATCCTGAGGCTTCCATCATCCTCGACCGCGAGCGTGATGATCGCGCCCGGCTTCAGGCCGTTGGCGGAGGCCCAGTCTTTCGGGAGGGAGATGCCCACGCTGGAGTAGCCGAGCTTCTGGACCTTGCGGGTCTCGAGCTCCATGGGTATTGAATGCATCTAGTCGGGTAAATACATATTGATTCGGGCTGGGTCGGATACGACCCGGCCTGAGTCCCACCCGAGGGCACCCGATTCCCATCGTATCGTTCCGAGTGGCAAGGCCGCGTACGGACGCCAGGTGGGCCGACTTAGGCCGAGCGGTCCATACGATCCGCCAGATCGAGGAGCCGTTCGATCCGCTCCACGATCATCGGGGAGCGTTCGTGACCCAGGAAGGCCGTCGCGCCGGCCGACGGGCTCGCCGCATCGTGGACTTTCAACAGGGCGCGCGCGAGGGACCGCGGATCCTTCGTCGCCCAGGCCGCATCCTCGTCCGCACCGAACTCGTACCGGGCCGCGAGATGTCGGGCCAGGTAGCCGAGGACCGGGTCTACGAACAGGATGCGGGAGAGGCTCCGGACGAACGGGAGGTACCGGTGGTCGTGCGCCTTCACGTGGGCCGCCTCGTGGGCCAGGGCCGCGCGCAGCTCGGCGGCGGTGAGGAGATCCCGGAACCCCGTCGTAACCACGATGATATCCTGCACGCGGAGAAGCCTGCGCCGGTCGAGCCGGAGCACCGCGACTGCGAACGCGTCCGGACGGGCCTCCCGCACAAGCCACACTTGGACGTCCGACGGGACTCCATCCCGTGGCAGATTGCCTCCCGGCCAGACGAGGCGCCGGCGGCACTGACGGAGCAGGGCGCGCGAGCTCGCCTGGCCGAGCGCCATGGACGCTCCAAGGACGATCCCCGCGATGAGGACCGCTGTCGTCGCGACGCAGTCAAGGGCCAGGTCGCAGTCGAAGTCGTCCACGAGGGCCTGCGAGATACTGTAGAACCGGATATCGAAGGGCCAAAGGGACTGGACATGGACCAGGCTGACGACGAACAGGAGGGCCGAGGTGGCGAAGGCCCCATGCGAAAAGAGCGCCAACGAGGCGCCCTGCGAGGTGCGGACGGTGTGCCTCGACATGAGGAACAGGGCGATGCCAGCCACCGCCATCGTGCTTGAGGACAGTAGCAGGACGAGGCCCAGGTTCGTCATGCCTTCAAGCGCTCGCGGAGCTGGCGGATCTTGTCGTCATCCAGGTGCTCGATCTTCTCCGCAAGGTGCGTGACCCCGGGGCGGCCGAACACGTTCACGAGCCCACTCAGGAGGCTGTCCAGGTAGGCCTCCTCGATGTCCTTGTACGCGTACCGGTAGCGCTCGCCGCCCTTGAACGGCTCGCTGCGGCGGTCGATCACGCCCTTCGCATGGAGGCGGGTCAGGATCGTGCTCACGGTCGTGTACGCGACCGGATGGCCCCGGCGGTTCACCCCGTCCAGGACCTGCCGTGTGGTCGCCTCCTTCAACTCCTGCAGGACGGCCACGACGTCGCTCTCGAGACTCCCGAGCATACGTATCTACGGAGGCGCACCCCGTACACTTGTAGAGCCTACAAGCACAATACGTATTTTGGGCGCGTCGCGTACATATTCGCACCGGCCGAGTCCGGCATCAGTAGTACTACGCTCGTAGGAAGGCCATGAGGGGAAGAGACATGGCGGAGCAAATCCAGCAAGGCGGTAAGGGCTCGTCGGACCGGTCGATGGACCGTCGCAAGTTCCTGAAGATGGCCGGCATCGGGGCGGGGGCCGTGGCGATCCTCGCCTTCGGATCCAAGTTCCTGGCGGACAAGATCGTCCCGGCCTCGTCGGACCCGCGGTTGAGGGGGTCCGCGGCGGACAGCTGGGTCATGCTGATCGACCTGAAGAAGTGCGACGGCTGCGGGAAGTGCACCCTCGCCTGCCAGCAGGCCCACTACGTCCCGTTCAACCAGCAATGGATCCAGGTCTACACGGTCCAGGACGAGACGGGCGGGACGTATCACCTCCCGCGCCCCTGCTTCAACTGCCGCAACGCGCCGTGCGTGAAGGTCTGCCCCGTCGGCGCGACGTACGTCGACCCGGACGGCACGGTCCTCGTGGACCACACGCGGTGCATCGGGTGCCGCTACTGCCTCGCCGCGTGCCCGTACAACGCGCGCTCGTTCAACTGGACGGAGCCCACGTACCCTGCGGAGGCCCTCGCCCACCCCTACTCCCCGGAGGAGCCGTGGCCGACCCACAAGGGCGTCGCGATGAAGTGCATGTTCTGCGCGCACAACGCCCGCCAGGGACAGCTCCCCGAGTGCGCGACGGGCTGCCCGATGGGCGCGATCTACTTCGGCAACGAGAATGAGGACGCCGTGACGAACGGAATGGGCGAGACCCTGCCCTTCCGCGCGACGCTCCAGAGCCAGGCGGGATTCCGATGGAAAGAGGAGCTGGGCACGGACCCCCGGGTCTACTACTTGCCCGCCCGGAGGTGAGACGATGGAAGACGCCGATTTCAACCGGCTCGTGTCCCCGCTGCGGAAGACGACCTGGCGGTTCTACGCCCTCGTCGCGCCCCTCGCAGTCGTCGTCGGACTGGGCCTGTACGCGTACTACGTGCAGTTCACGACGGGCCTCGGCGTGACGGGGATGAACAACTACGTGAGCTGGGGCCTCTACATCTCCGACTTTGTCTTCTTCATCGGCGTGAGCCACGCGGGCACCCTGATCTCCGCCATCCTGCGGGTCAGCGGGGCGGAATGGCGCAAGCCGATCACCCGGATGGCGGAGTCCATCACGGTCATCGCGATCTCGATCGGCGCCCTGTTCCCGCTCATCGACCTCGGCGGTCCCGACCGGATCGCGAACCTGCTCCTCTACGGGAGGATCCAGTCCCCGATCCTCTGGGACCTGATGTCGATCGCCACGTATCTCACGGGCAGCCTCCTCTACCTCTACCTCCCGCTGATCCCGGACCTCGCCGCCCTGAAGGAGAAGCAGGTCGGCAACCGCCTTCAGCGCCGCCTGTACGGCTTCCTGGCGATGAAGTGGCGCAGCAGCCCGGGCCAGCGCCGGCGGCTAAAGCGCGGGATCGCGATCATGGCGATCCTCATCATCCCGATTGCGGTCAGCGTCCACACGGTCGTCTCGTGGATCTTCGGGATGACCCTCCGCGTGGGCTGGCACAGCACGATCTTCGGCCCATACTTCGTCGTGGGTGCGATCCTGTCCGGAATCGCGACGATCATCCTCGCGATGGCCGTGTTCCGGAAGGCGTACCACCTCGAGCGCTGGATCAAGCCGCTGCACTTCCGGAACCTGGGCCTGATGATGCTCGCCCTCGAGCTGATCCTGATCTACTTCACCCTGAGTGAGTACCTGACCGCGGCGTACGGGTCCGAGAGCTCGGACAACGCCTGGCTCGCGTCCCTCGCCTTCGGCCCCTATGCCTACATGTTCTGGGGCATGGTCGTCGGCGGGTTCCTCGTGCCCGTCTTCATCCTCGCCTTCACCCGCGTGAAGAGCATCGCCTGGCTCGTCGTCGCGGCGGTCTGCGTCAACGTCGGGATGTGGTTCGAGCGCCTCCTGATCGTCGTGCCTGCCATGGCGACGCCGCAGATGCCTGTCGCCTGGGGCACGTACAGCCCGACGTGGGTCGAGTGGTCCATCACCGCTGGCGCAATCGCCGGGTTCGTCCTCCTGTACGCGCTGTTCTCGAAGGTGTTCCCCCTGGTCAGCATCTGGGAGGTGTCCGAGGAGGTTCCCGCGAAGCAGCCGACCCCGGAGCCCGCCGGAGAGGAGGTGGCCCAATGAAGGCGCTCCTCGTGGCGGCCGCCGTCCTGCTCGTCATCCTCGCGACGGCACCCGCCGTCGCGGCCTCAGGGCCTGCGCCCAGCGCCCCTGCCGCGGTGGACCCGACGAGCATCCAGGCCGTGACCCCGTCTGCGCTCGTCGCCGGAATCGAAACCACGCTCGTCGCATCGATTCGGGACACGGCCACGAGCCAGCCCGTTGGCGGGGCCAACCTCAGCTTCACGGAGAAGACGACCTTCGGATGGCTCCTCCTCGGGAACGTCACGACGAACGCCCTCGGCGAAGGCGGCGTGCGATTCGCGCCCGTAGCGAACGGGACGTATTCGATCGTCGTGTCGTACGCCGGGGATGGGAGTTACGCCCCCAGCAACACGACGTTGTCCCTCACGGTCCTCGCCGCGTACACCCCGCCGCCCCCGGCAGTCCCCGCGGACCGCCTCATCGTGCTCGTAATCGTCGCCGTGATCGGCGGAGTCTGGGCGACGTACGGCTTCATCGGCTATCTGATCCTCGGCATCCGGGGCGCGGGATCCCGACCTGAGGACGACGCATTCGAGTCAGAGGAGACGGAGAGCATGGAAGAACAAGAATCCGACAAGAACGTGTCCAAGAAACGTGTCCCCGGAGCCGCGAACGCGAACAAAGCGGTCGCCTACCTGGCGATCTCGGCCCTGATCCTCTCGGGGGCCGCGGTAGCCTTGCTCGTCACCGGAGGCGTCGGCAAGTCGAGCGGGTACGTGCCGGCGACGGTCAGCCTCCAGGTCACCGTCGTCCCGGACTTCCGCGGCGCGGGCTGGGACTCCTTCGTGCCGGATGAGCTCGTCGCGCATGCGGGAGACACGGTCAAGATCACGGTGTACAACGAGGATACGATGGACCACGGGTTCGCGATCGACGCGATCGGAGTGAACCAAGTCCTCCCGGCGGCAAGCCAGGACAACGTCACGGGGGACATCACGCCGACGGCGACCCTGATTACCTTCACGGTTCCCACGGCCGGCGCCTTCATTTGGTACTGCACGAACCCCTGCGGCGACGGACACCAGACGATGACCGGGACGCTGCTCGTTCTCCTCGACGACTAAACGCTCATGGGCGGGAGTCCGCCCTCCCGCTCCCTCACTCTTTTTTTCCGTCCGCGCCCCAAAGCCTCATGCCCCGCCCCGCGTTCTGTGCGGCAGACATGGATCTCGATGTGGACGTGCTCGTCGTGGGCGCCGGGCCGGCGGGCAGCATGGCCGCGAAATACGCGGCAGTCGGCGGCGCACGCACCCTGATGATCGAGAAGCGCCAGGAGATCGGCACGCCCGTCCGGTGCGGTGAAGGCGTGGGGAAGCACTGGCTCGCGGAGGCGGGGGTCGAGGCAAGCCCCGGCTTCATCGCGCACGAGGTCAACCGGTCCCGCGTCTTCTCCCCAGATGGCACGTGCATCTCGTTCGACTCCCTCGGGGCGGGGAAGAGCGGGTACGTCGTCGAACGGGACCTCTTCGACCGCTTCCTGGCCAAGGACGCGGCCAAGGCCGGCGCGGAGATTCGGATCAAGACGAGCGCCACAGAGCTACTGCAGGAGGACGGCCGCATTGTCGGGGCGCGGTGCCAGCACATGGCCGAGTCGTTCGACGTGCGAGCCACGGTGGTCATCGGCGCGGACGGGTTCGAGAGCCAGATCGGCCGCTGGGCCGGCCTCACGACGCGCCTCCGGATGCGGGACGTCGTCTCGTGCCTCCAGTACACCCTGGCGGGGGTCGACATCGACAAGGACACGTTCGACTTCCACCTTGGGACGCAGGCCCCAGGAGGCTACGCCTGGGTCTTCTCGAAGGGGAACGACCTCGCGAACGTGGGGATCGGTGCGTGCCTCGCGAAGCTCCATGATCGTGCGGAGGTCAAGGACTACCTCGACGCTTTCATCGCCCGCCATCCGGAGCTCGCGCGGGGCGAAGTAATCGAGGAGGTCGCCGGGGGCGTGAGCGCCTCCCTTCCGGTTGCCAAGAGCGTGGCGTCGGGACTCATGCTCGCCGGAGATGCGGCCCGGCTCATCGATCCGATCTCGGGTGCGGGAATCCTGAACGGCCTCCTCTCCGGGCGCTGGGCCGGGGAGGCCGCCGCGGCGGCGGTCCAGTCCAAGGACCCGAGCGAGGCGGGCCTCCTCGGGTACGAGCGACGATGGCGGGCGCGGATGGAGGAGGAGCTGGCCCGGCACTACCTGATCAAAGAGGGCCTCCAGAGGACGGACGACGCCTCGATGAACCGGATCGTCCGCGCGGTCGCGGAGTCCGGAATCAAGGACATCAGCGCGAAGGCGATCGTGCAGGTCGTCCTCGAACGGTGCCCCGACGCCCTCCAGGGGTTCAAAGGCCTCCTCGTGTGATACGGCCGGAAGGCCCGCGGCGATCGATGAAGTGGATCTCAGTCCTTGCTCAGGTCCTCGCCGCCCTCGAACACCTGCTGCACCTGATTGTAGATCTCCTCGAATCCGAAGGTCAGCTCCGAGGAGACGGGGTGCAGCCGACGGTACACGCCGATCGTCTCCATGCTCTTGAGGAACTCGACGTCGAGGAGGGTCTTCGGCGTGGCCGCGTCCGCGAACAGAGCCTCGTAGAGGGCGAACGGGTCCAGGGACCACTTCACGACCTGCTCGAGCTCGCCCTCGGGAAGGAGGTCCGCCTTGCTCAGCACATTGATGAACGGCAGCGAGTGGCGGAACTGGACGATCGCGCTCAGGAGGACGGCGGACACGAATCCCGAGGCGGTGCGCACGAGGTTCGGGTCGTTCAGGTAGATGAACGCGGAATCCTCGCGGCCGAAGGCGTCGATGATGGCGGGACCGGAGGAGCGGAAGGTGAAGAGCTCGATCTGCCCAGGCGTGTCGATCAGGAAGTAGTTCGTCTCGAAGGTCTCCAGGACATCCGCGATCTCCTTCGCGTTCAGGGCGAGCATGTCCGCCGCCGCGACCTGCGCGCCGTTCGGGCCGAGGTCCTGCTCCTCCATCAGCTTCCCGAGGTCGACCCAATCGCGGACGTCGATGTCCGCTGTGTAGCCGAGCGTCTCCGCCCCGGGGTCCAGGTTCACGGTCACGCAGTCGAGGCCTTGGGAGTTCATCCAGAGCTGGAACGCGTAGACCATCGTCGACTTGCCGCTGCCCGCGGTGCCGATGAAATACAAGTTCCTCGCCATGGTGGTGCGCCGGCCATGGCCCCGGCCCAGATGAAGCTTCGCGGGGAATGCGAAGCGCTAAGTGGACTCCCGGTGATGCACGCCTGGGTGAGGGGGATGTCGGGACCGAGCGCGCCCTTGCCGTCGCGGCAGACGGGGATGACGACCCGGCCGCGATCGATCCGCGGCGCCGAGCAGAGGGCGAGCATGGTGATGACGATCGTGTCCTTCATCGTCGGGCTCAGCGTGATCCTCTCGTTCGACTGGACGACCGGCGGATTCCGCCCGGACGCCGGGATTACGATCCTCTCCGGCGTAGTGGTCGCGGCGATCATCTTCATCGCTGCCCATTCTGCAACCGTTCGCGCCCGGGCTGCGCCCGGCGGTTTCGGCACCTGTCCCGCTTGCGGCCGGGGCATCCTGTCCGATTCCCTTCTGTGCCCGTACTGTGGCCGGCGGCTTTCCTGACCCGACGCCGTCACCGCGGCGCGCGGACCTCGACCCGCCGGCAGCTTCCGCAGGCGAGGAGCTCGAGAGGCAGCATCTGCTCGCCCAGCTCGGCCCACTCCCCGAACAAGAGCTTCCAGCCGCCGCTCGTGCCCCCCACCCGGAACTGTTCGACCCCATCGATTGCAGCCGCCCACCGCAGCGAAGGCAGGCGTTCTCCGAAACGGATGCGCTCAAGTCCAACCCTCCACGACCGCCCGTCTCATGGCCTTCTGCGTTCTTGAGAGTTGCCTCATGGCGAGGGCGGGCAGTTCCCGGCGACAAAAGGAGAGCGGGCCTGAAGGGATTTCCGGGGCGGCGGGGAGATGCCCGCAGCCGGTTCGAACCCTTGACCTATCGGTGTCTCTCGACGGTCCGACAGGCGCGGCGATAAGAGCCGATCGCTCTACCTAGCTAAGCTACAGGCCCGCGGCGCGGCCTAATGTGCGCCGTTAGATAAGGATTCCGACGGGCGACCTCACCCGGGAGCGCCCGTCCACGCGAGGAGCCCGACGCGATGGTCCACGTCGACCTGCCAGACCTCGAAGCGGTAGTTGGCCTGGGGTCCCGCGGGAAGCGTGAAGAAGTCGCCCGCGTCCAGCTTGCCGTCCCGGTTCGTGTCCGTGAAGTTCAAGCCGGCATCTGTCCCGCCGAGGCCGGCAGGAAGGGAGGCGATCGTCCCGTTGTCGCGCGTCAGGGATGCGTTGAACTTGGACAGGTCGAGGTCATACAGGGCAAACGTCACGTCGATCCGGGGCGCTCCCGCGGTCGTGTTCAGCTGGAGCGTGAGGAGCGTGGACGGCGCCGGGTTCAGGTTCTCCAGGTAGCGCGGGACGAAGACGATGGCCAGGAGGGCCATGAACACGAGCCCCGCGCCCAGCGAGGCGATGAGGAGCTTCGTGGCCTGCGGCGGCGGTCCGCGCTTGCGCTTGAACGGGGGAGCCTCCGGTTCCGTCGCCTTGGGGATCTTCACGGGGCTCACTCCACGTAGATGGCGGGTCGTCCCGGCACGGCGTGCTCCGCCTTCTTCGCGGGATCCCAGCGCGCCGCGTCGTCGGCGCGGAAGACATCGACTCGGCAACGGAGCTCGGCCCGCGCGAAGTCCGCGTTCTCCGAGAACATGGACAGCTCGTCCGCCACGGCCAGGCGGGCCGCGTCGTCCGGTTTCGTCCGCCGCAGGTCGTCCGCGACCCGCTTCGCATAGGCGGCGACGTCGCGAGCCCGTTCCCGCATGCCGGGTTCCGCGAGGACGGTCTCCATCAGCACGTTCATGGGAACGGGCCCCGCGCGCGCGAGCTCGATCGCGAGGGCGCGCACGCGCGCCTTCCACGCGGGCGCGACGTACAGGGCGATCCGCCGCGGCTTGAGCCCCGTGACCTTGAGGATCTCGCGCACATCCCCGAGGGTGGATTGAAGGAGGGCCTCCGCGGCCTCGGCCGCGGGATCGATCTCGGGAGCGTCGGGCGTCGGGTAGACCGCGCTGGAAACGAACCCCTCCCGACCCATCCGCTGCCAGATCTCCTCGCAGACGTGGGGCGTGAACGGCGCCAGGATCTTGGTCTGGACCTCGAGGAACCGCGTCAGGACCTCCGCGTGGGGCCGCCCGCCGCACCGCCGCAGATACCAGGACCAGGCGGCCTGGAGGTCGAAGTATCCGATCCGGAGAGCGGCCTTGTAGCTCATGGATTCCATGGCCGCGGTCGTCGACGCGATCGTCCGGTTGAGGACGGACAGGAACCAAGCGTCGATCGTCCGGCGCTCCGACCTCGTCTCATGCGGTCCGGTCGCGTAGGCATGCCAGTCCCGCAGGCGGGCGCGGATCGACGCGGCGAACTCCTTCTCCAGGTTCGGGTCGTCCACGCCGTCCCCGGCGTTCGCGACGGTCGCGCGGACCGTGTCCGCCCCCCAGTCCTTCAGGGCGTCCCGGATGTAGACCGTATTCCCCTTGGACTTGGACATCTTCATGCCCGCCATGAGGACCCACCCGTTGACGCCGAAGCCGCGGGGCCAGAGTTCGGGCGGGAAGACCGCGACGTGGTTGAACAGGCAGAAGGTCATGTGATTCTGGAGAAGGTCCTTGCCGGTGTTGCGAAGCTCGAAGGGGTACCAGTACGTGAATTCCCCCCGCAGGCGGTCGACGTCCTCTGCGGCGAGGCCGAGACGCGAGGCGACGGACGCCGCGTCTCCGAGGCCCAGGAACACGTAGTCGAAGAACGCGTCGTCGAGGCGGGCCGCCCAGGGCACCTCGCTCCGCAGCTTGCCGCCCTGGAGCACGTGGGCGATCGTGTAGTACGCCATGTAGATCGTGGAGTCGGACAGGGATTCGATGACCCAGTGGTCGTCCCAGGGGAGCTTCGTCCCGAGGCCTTTGTGGTGCGAGCAAGCCCAGTCCTGGAGCCAGTCGATCACGTAGTCGAACTGCTTCCGGATCGAGTCCGGGTAGAGGGTCATCTTCGCGAGGCCCTCGTGGGCCCTCGTCTTCCAGGCCGCGTCGCCGTAGGCAAGGAACCACTGGTCCTCGACGACCTTCACGATCGCGCGCGTCGTACAACGGCATACGACCTCGGCGCTCGGCTCGTACATCGTGTCCGCGAGGCGGTTCGCCAGGAGCTCCTTGCGGATCTCCTCCTTCGCGATCTCGACGCGCATGCCGGCGTAGGAGCCGCACTGCTCGTTCATGACCCCTTGGTAGAACCCGGACTTGTAGACCTCCGCCTTCGCCGCGGCGAGGCGGTCCTTGTCCCGCTGGCTCGTGATCCCCATGCGCTCGACGATCTCCTTCGCGGGGAGGGGGCCCCAGCCCGGAGTCTTGATGATCGGGAAGGGCTCGATCGACCGGATGCGGTCCTTGTCGAGCCCGTATCGCTCGAGGAGCGCGTCGTCCCCCTGCACCTCCCGCAGCGCGACATAGTCGTCGGGCGCATCGGAGGGGACGCTCGTCACGATGCCCGTCCCCCGGCCCTGGTCGATGAATGCGCCGGGGAGCACGGGGACCGCGCGGTTGATCATGGGTGCGATGCCCTCCTGGCCCACCAGGTCGGCGCCGCGCAAGGTTGCCTCGCGGGTGACCTTCTTTCCCTGCTCCCCCAGCTTCGCCGCGGCCGACTCGTTCAGAATCCAGCGCTCCCCGTCCACCGCGGCGACCAGGTACTCGGCTGCGGGGTCCACCCAGATGTTCGTCTGGCCGAAGACCGTCTCGGGGCGGATGGTCGCCGCGACGAGGATGCGTCCATCGGCGAGGGGGAATTTGAGGAGGGTGAACGCCTGGGGCGTGACGCCCTCGCCCTCGAGTCGGTCGTGGTCCCCGATGGGGGCCTGGTCCTTGGGGCACCAGATCACGGGGTGCTTGTCGATCTTCACGTAGCCCCCGTCCCGGAGGCGGCGGAACTGCCAGCGAACGAACGCGTCGTACGGCGGGTTCAGCTCGGTCGTGATGAACGACCGCCGCCAGTCCACGGCGGCGCCGAGGCCCTTCAGGTCCTCGATCGTGGCCTGCGGGAAGACCTCGATCCAGTGCAGGGGGTCCGCGAACGCGGGGACCTCAGAAGCGGGCACGCCCATCTGCTCGAGGATCTTCAATTGCCCGGGCTCTCCCTCCGCCACCCGCTTTGCGGCGCCGAGGATGGGCAGGCCCGTGCAGTGGAACGCCTGCGGATGGAGGACGTTGTACCCCCGCATCCGCCGGAAGCGCGACTGGAACTCGGCCCGAAGGAAGGAGACCCCGAACCCCATGTGCTGGTACCCCGACATGTAGGGGTACGGGACGTTGGAGTACCACTTCGGCTTCCCGGGTGCGGCGGTCGCCTCGAAGAGCCCCGCCTGGGACCATGCGTCCTGCCATTTCTGCTCAATTGAGCGGAAATCGAGGTCCCTCGGATGCGCCACAGGCGCGACCCGGCGACGGGGGCGGGCAGGGGGCGCGATCTTCCCGGATGTGCGCCGCGGACTCCTCCGACGCACCTTTCGTGTGACAGGGCGTGCGCGAGCGCGCACCCGCGTTCGTTTCGACGGACGACGAGGAAGCGTCGTGCGACGCGGCTTGGGCGCCTTCTTCGATCGCTTCGTCACGGGGACGCGCGCCCGGGTCCGGTCCTTCCGCGGACGGGCCCCCTTTCGCCTCGCCGGGCGAGGCCGCCGACGCGATGGCGTGCCCCTCGACCGCTTCGCCACGCGCGCCTGAACGGACGCCCGTCGTAAAGCTTTTCGTAGCCGCCGCGGTGTCCGGAGCGCACGGCGGGACTCGCGCGTCGGGACCGTTTTGCATCGGGTATGTCCGATAAAAATCCGCGTCCCCGATTCCGCCCCCGTTCCGGAACGGATGGAGAACTTGTCATACGTCGTATGACGCTTGACAAAACGTATTTATAAAGACCCCCCGGATACCGTCAGACAACACGCCAAAATCATGCGGGGAAGGACGGTGTGACCCTCGTCATACCGACCGCGTGAAATGGACGGGACCGGGATGGACGAGAACGAGCGGATCACACTGCGGCTCGAGAAGGAGAACCTCGAGCTGGTCGATGCGTTCTTGAAAGAGAACAAGTCGTACGACAGCCGCTCGCAGCTCGTTCGCGATGCCGTCCAGTCGTTCATCCAGAGCCTTCGGGGCGAGGGCAACACGGTGTCGATTCACGTCCCGAGGTACTACCTGGAGCTGATCGACCGCCTCGTGACGGACGGGTACTTCCTCAGCCGGGAGCACGCGATCGTCCGCAGCATCGAGGAGTGGTTCACGCGGGCGCGGGTGAAGGAGATCCAAGACCACCGGCAGGAGATCGACAAGACAACGGGCCGGGTGGTCTCCGTATCCACGGGCGAGAAGGACGGTGTCATCCCGCCATGAGCTGCGGGGCGTGTCGGATGCCAGAAGGGAAAGCCTCAATCCAGGAAAAAGGGAATGGGATGGGATCAGTCATGAAGGGATGGGATGCACGCCTTCAGACGAGGAGTTCCCCTCTGGCCTCCCTCGATCGTCGATCGAGGGGCGTACGCGAGGCGGAGGCTAGGTGAATGATACCCCGAGACTATGTCGACGAAGTCATCAACGGACTGTTCGAGGACGCCGTCGATCCGAAGATCAGCGTGGTCGGCATCGGCGGTGCCGGCGGCAACGTGGTGAGCGCGCTCTACGATCGCGACCTGAAGGGCGTCGAGACCGTGGCGGTCAACACGGATCCGGCCGGACTCTCCAAGTCCGCCGCGGACTTCAAGATCCTGCTGAGCCACGTCGACGGTGAGGACCGGGTGCTCGCCGCGCGAACGTCCGCGGAAGGCTCCGAAGGGAACTTCAAGGACACCCTGTCCTCGGACATCGTGTTCGTGGTCGCGGGCATGGGCGGTGCCGCCGGAACGGGCGCTGCGCCCGTCGTGGCCCGGGCCGCGCGCGCGAACGGCGCCGTGACGATCGCAATCGGCATCGTCCCCTTCGACATGGAAGGCCGCTCCGAGACCGCGAAGGCGGGACTCGAGGACCTCCGTCGTGAGGCGGACAGCCTGATCGTCGTCGACAACAACTCCCTCAACAAGTTCGCGGACCACCTCTCTTTCAACGAGGCGCTCCAGGTCGTGAACTACATGGTCGCGGCCATCGTCGAGGGCGTCGTCGACCATCTCGAGAAGTCCTTCCTGTCCACGGTCGCCGAGGAGGTCGAGACCGTGGCGAGGGAGATCGAGGAACAGAACAGCCACGCGGTCCACATGGAGGTCCAGCCTCCGGAGACGGTCCAGGCGGCCTGGGAGGTCGCACCCGTGGCGTTCGACGACAACGGATTCATCGGGCTCCGCTGAGCCCCCTTTCCATCTTACGTAACTCCTCCCCCCAACACGCCCACCCGCGAGGGCATCGGGCGACCGGCGCCGCAAGGCGCCGGGCGGCCCTCGCGACCCTTTCTTTCCGCCGACGGGGGGAAGCTTCTTGCGAGCCAGGCCCGTACCGCGGGGCATGGCCGTCCACACGGAGACCCTGCATCTCTCCACGCGAACCGGACCGCAAGCGCTCGATATCACCCGCGAGGTGACCGATGCAGTCGGCCGGTCGAAGATTCGGGCCGGACTGGCGTGTGTCTTCGCCCCAAGCAGCACCTCCGCGATCCTGACGAACGAGTTCGAGGCGGGCCTCATGGAGGAAGACCTCCCGGCGGCGCTGGGACGGCTGTTCCCGGAGGACCTGGCGTACGGCCACGAGAAGCGTTGGGGCGATGGCAACGGTCACAGCCATGTGCGCGCGGCCTTCCTCGGCCCGAGCCTGACCGTTCCCGTCGTGGACGGGAAGCTCGCCCTCGGCACCTGGCAACAGGTCGTGTTCCTCGAGCTGGACAACAAGCCGAGGCGGCGCGAGGTCCTCGTCCAAGTCGTGGGGGACGCCGACAATCTTTAAGTCCACCGCAGAACTGGCCACCCCGGGAGGCAGCCGCATCCCCCGCGACATCCAGAACGAGAATGCGAATCACTCGTACCGGCTGAACAAGGTCGGCGTGACGGGCGTGCAGAAGCCCGTGGAGATCCGCCGGAAGGGCCGGAATCTCACCTTGACCACGTCCTTGGACGTCTTCGTGGACCTGCCTCCGGAGCAGAAAGGCTCCCACCTCTCGCGGAACATGGAGGTCATCAACGAGCTGGTGGACCGCTCCGTCCGAGAACCCGTCGGGAGCCTCGAGGAGCTCACCGAGACGATCGCGCGGCAGCTCCTGAAGAAGCACGAGTACGCGACCACGTCGGAGGTCTGGGCGCGGGCGGACTACTTCCTGGAACGGAAGTCGCCCTGGGGCCACACCTCGATGGAGCCGTACCACCTCGTGGCGCGCGCGAACGCGCACCGCGGATCCGCGTCGGTGGAGCGGTCGATCGGCGTCGAGGCGATCGGGATGACCGCCTGCCCGTGCGCCATGGAGATGGTGCGGGATCGCCTCGTCAAGGAACATCCGGAGATCAAGGCGTGGCCCGAGGACATCCCCTTCGTGACGCACAACCAGAGGAACCGCACGACCCTGATCCTCCAGGAGCCGGACGGGTTCGACATCGAAGCGGACGACCTGATCGACATCGTCGAGGCGTCCATGTCCGCGCCCACGTACGGTCTCCTGAAGCGGCCCGATGAAGGGCGACTCGTGGAACTCGCGCACGCGAACCCCCGCTTCGTCGAGGACGTCGTGCGGGAGGTCCTGGACCGGCTCCTCGCCAAGTATCCGAAGCTGCCGGACGCCACCTGGGTGCGGGTGAAGTCCGAGGCCGAAGAATCGATCCACAAGCACAACGCGTTCGCGGAGCGCGCCGCCACGTTCGGCGAGCTGCGCGCGCCGTGACGACCCCGCCCACGCACGCCTCGTTGCGCCGCGAGGGGCGAAACCTCTTCGCCTTGCAGGAACATACCGCTCCGATGGTCGTGCCCGGGCTGTGCCAGGTCTGCAGCCGTCCCACCCTGAGAACGTGCGTGGCATGCGGACGTCCCACGTGCGAGGAGCATCTGGGCCCAGATGGCGTGTGTGTCGCCTGTCGCGTGGGGCGCCGGGCGCGGACCGGAGTGCGCAGCTGAGTCACAGGACGCGCTTCGCGTCGTCCTTCCCGATGTCGAGCGCCTTGAGCGCGTACGTGAGGGCCTTCGCGCGGATCATGTCCCGCGTCTTGTCATCAAGGAACTGCTGCATCGCCACGGGCGCCTTGCGGGCGTAGTTGATCGCGAACTCGGACCAGTAGAACGGGGCGTTGTCCTCGTCGAGGGCGGCGGCCTTGTTGTAGTGCTCCTCCGCCTCGTTGAACCGACCGAGGTCGACGCAGAACGACGCGAGGGCGTCGTGGTATCCGGGGTTCTCCGGATCCAGCTCGATCGCCTTCTTGTACAGGCCGAGGATCTCCTCCGCTTCCGCCTTGGGCACGCCGAGCGCGGACTCCGCCTTACCGAAGAACGCGACGGAGTTCTTCGGGTCCGCCTTGCACGCCTTGTCAAAGTGCTTGTAGGCGGCGTCGTAGTCGAGGGTGCTCAGGGCCTGCTCGCCTGCGGCGATTTCCTCTTCGGCGGAGGGCATCGGAATCGTCCGCGGAACACAGGAGAGGCCTGATAAAGGTTACCTCAGGATTCTCAAACGCCCGGAGCGAGCTAGACCGGCGCCACGCGCGTCGGCTTCGTCCGAAACAGGCAGCGGGAGTCACCCTTCGCGCGGCACTCGGCCTCCACGCACTCGACCGGACGGTCGAAGAGGACCGTGAGCCACCCCGCGAGGAAGCCCGCGTACATGTGGCACACGGAATCCCGACCCGGCGGGTGAAGCGAGGCGATCAGGCTCTCCGCGATCGTCCACTCGGTCTCCGCGTTCGCGGGGTTCGTGGCCTTGTAGGCGTACCGTCCGTACCCCGTGAGGGACGAGTAATCGGAGATCTGTTGCATCCGTTCGTGGACGTCGTCCCGCGGGGTCAGGGGTCCCGCGAGCCGCTTCGCCGTGCGGGAGCCCGCGCTGAAGGACACGCGGTAGAGGATGCCCCGCGCGGCCTTCCCGGACAGCGTCTCGAGTTGGATCTGGAGGTCCAGGTAGAACTCCGGGGACATGAACCAGGCGGGCTCGCCCAGGAGGGAGATCCGTCCCGTCTCCGAATCGTAGGTGATAGGGAGGGGGGTCGAGTCGCCCTGCGAGGTTCCGGGGGGAGGCGAAGGCATGGAGGACACGTCTGGCGCCGGACCTATTTGTAGCGGATGGTCGCGAGGGCTTGACCAGCGCGGTCAGACGAGGGCGCGGTGGTTCCGGAGCCAATCCAAGTCGCTCAGGTACAGCTCCCGGATGTCCGAGATCCCCTCGAGCGCCATGATGACCCGCTCCAGCCCGAGGCCCCAGGCAAGCACGGGCGTCTCGATGCCCAGCGGCTTCGTCACCTCGGGCCGGAAGATCCCGCTCCCGCCGAGCTCCATCCACCGGCCATCGGGCAGCTGGACCTCGGGCTCCATGCTCGGCTCCGTGTACGGGAAGTACCCCGGGCGGAACTTCGAGCCGAGGAAGCCGAGCCTCCGATAGAACTCCTCGATCGTGCCGATGAGCTGCGCGAGGTTCGCGCCTTCTTCCATCACGACGCCCTCGACCTGGTGGAACTCCGGCAGGTGTTTCCAGTCGATCGCGTCCCGCCGGAAGTTGCGGCCGATGATGAACGCCTTCTGCGGCGGCTTCGGGTGCTCGGAAAGCCACTGAATCGTGATCGCGGTCGTATGCGACCGGAGGAGCGCTCGCTCGGCCTCGCCTCGGTCCCAGGCGTACCGCCACCCCTTGCTGCCCGTGCCGCCGCCCGTCTCATGCGCGTCCGCGACGCGCCGCACGACGCGGTCCTCGGGGAGCGGGACCGTCCGCGGCTTGGAGAGATAGAAGCTGTCGAGCTGGTCCCGCGCCGGATGGTCCTGGGGCTGGAAGAGCGCGTCGTAGTTCCAGAACGCGCTCTGGACGTAATCCCCGTCAATCTCCGTGAAGCCCATCTCGAGGAAGATGCGTCGAATCTTCTCCAGGTACGCGCCGAGCACGTGGCGCTTCCCCGGCCACACAGTGGGGGCGAAGGCCCGCGTGTCGTAGCGACGGAAGTCGACCGACTTCCACTTCCCGTCACGGAGGAGGTCCGTCGTCACAACCGTGGCCTCGGGCTTCAGCTCGATCCCGGCCGCCAGCACCTTCTCCCCCGCGGGCGTGAGGGAAATCTCCCGCCGCACGGACTCCCGCTCCCGCACGAGATCCTGGCGGGACTTCAGGTCCTTCAGGAGCCTCGGGTCCGCGGCGTCCTCCGCGATCTCCTCCTTGGCCATCTTCGTAAGGAGCTCCTCGTCGGGCGCCCGGCCCTCGGAGGCCGCGCGGCCCGCATCCGTCGCGACGAGGAAGCTGCCCCCGGGCCCCTTCTCGACCTGGGCCCAGCCCTTCCGCCGCACCCATCCGAGGGCGATCGCGAGTTCCGACTCGTCGAACTTGCACGCGACCTGGACCTTCGAGACGGGCATCCGGCCTCCCGCCTTCAGGAGGGCTTTGAGCGCCCTGCGCTCGGGCAGCGGCTTCCGCGCCAGCTCCGCTCGGGTGAGCCTGTACGTGCGCACGACCCGCTCCTTCATCGTCACGAGGCCTTTCGCCTGGAGCCAGGAAGCGGCGTTCATCACCTCGACGAGCTCTTTGAACTTCCCCTTCGAGCGGATCTCCTCGGGGGAGGCCCGCTTCAGCTCCTTCAGGGTGAGCAGGACCCGCTTCTCGAGGTAGCTCAGCTCCGCCGCCACATCCCGGGGCATCAGGTCGGCGGATGGGCGCACTTCGTATATGCTTTTCCCGCCGCGCCCTCGGACCGCCTTAGACACGCTCTGCTCGGCGCGAGGCATACCGAATCATGAGTCCCACGCCGACGAAGGCGAGCAGGGAGCCAACCGCAGCGACCGCGCCGGTCAGGAGCGCAACCAGGGCCCATGTCTGGAGGTACCCCTGGATACCGGTGTAGGCCCATGCGGGCGGGAAGAGATACCGCGCGAGGCACGCCGAGATGCCCGCAAGCCCTCCGATCAGGGCGAGCACGGCGCCCAGGAGCGCGATGCGGTACGGGTTAGCGGGTTGGGCGAGGCCGGCGACCCCCGCGCCTTGGCCCTCATGGGCTAGGGGCTCCGTGGCGGGGAAGAAGGGGCGATGGACTGCTCGGGCGAGACCCACCAAGAGAAGGAACGAGCCCTACGGAGACGGCCAGAAAGAGGTCCCCGGGAAAGGTCGCGGCTGGATTGAATTCCGCGAACACATAGACAATGCCGAGGGCGCCGGACAAAATGCTCGACGCGAATACAAGGGCCGCACCCAAGATGATCCACGAGAACGGCTCCGAAAGCAGGCCCTTCCCAGGGGGACGATTGGACAGCATCTCTCCTCCAGGTGCCTAATCCCTTTCCCGCTCTTCAATCCTCCCTGCATCCCCCCGAGTCGGCGGGGTCGGGGCCCGTGCCACTCTCAAGGGTGAGAACTACGGCACGGCCCTTATAAGCGAAATCGGGGCATCGAGACGGACAGTGAACCAGGTCTCTCGCCGTCGGCTACGAGCGCGAGCCCGCAGGGGGCTCGGCCATGGGTGACCCGCGGTTCCCGACGAACTACGCGATCCTACTCGGCGGCCCGCCCGGCGTGGGCAAGTTCGAGTACATGATCGCCCAGGTGCGGGAGGCGCTGCGGGCGGGCGAGCGCGTCGTCTTCGTGACGCTCGACCTCCACCCGTCCGAGATCCGCGCGCGGGCCAAGGCCCTCAAGCTCGACCTGGACCAGTACGAGGGCCGGAGCTTCGCCTTCGTCGACTGCTACAGCGCGACCGCCTCGGAGCGGCCCGAGGTTCCCGCCGGCAAGAAGACGTTCCTCGTGTCGAGCTTCAGCAACCTCGAGGGCATCGGGATGGCGATGAGCAAGGCGGCCCAGGAGCTCGGGACGCCCGTCCGGATCTACTTCTACACGATCTCGACCCTGTTCCTTCACAACTCCACGCAAGCGATTGCCAAGTTCTTCCAGATCGTCACGAGCCGCGCGAAGATGAACATGGGCTTCATCATGTACGCCGTCCACGAAGGCGTCCACGAGCAGATGACGATGAACCTCCTGCGGTCCCTCGTCGACGGCGTCGTGGAGATGCGCTTCACCGACACAATGGACCACGAGGTGCGCGTGCACCACATGAGGGGATTCCAGGTCGACAGCACCTGGCACCCGTTCGTCCAGATGCCGGTGGTCACGGGAGGCCTCTGATGGGCGATCCCGACACGACTCGGGTCAAGACCGGGATCCAGATCCTCGACGAGCGACTCAATGGCGGATTCCCTCGGCCATCCACGCTCCTCCTGTTCAGTGACAAGCCGACGGAGAAGCGGCTCTTCGCGGAGAACTTCGCGGTCGAGGGCGCCAAGACGGGCGAGACGACCCTGTATGTGGACTTCTTCCGGGCGCCGAGCCTCGCTCGCGCGGAGCTCGGCCGCTTCGGCAAGTTCTCGCAGGAGAACCTCGTCATCGTCGACGCGATCTCAAGCCAGCTCCTCGTCCCGAGCATGGAGAAGTACAGCGTCAAGGACATCGGCAGCCTAATCGGCATCACGGATGTCATCGTCGACGCCATCGAGGCGGAGCGGCCCGCCCGGATCGTCATCGACTCCATGGAGTTCCTCTCGGACCGATTCCCCAAGGAAGCGGTGCTCTCGGAGTGGCGACGGATCATCGAGGCCTCGGAAGCCGCCCACAGCGTCACCTGCTTCCTCTTCATCAACTGGACCTACCACGAGCGCGACCTCGGCACGATCCGCGCGATGTCGGACTTCATCATCGAGTTCCAGTCCTCCATGCGCGGAGGAATCCTCCGCAACTCGATGCGCATCTCGCAGATGCAGGAAGACGGGATCCGCACGAATTGGATTCCATACACCTTCAAGGATCTCGTCGGTGTGACGGTGTACTTCCCGCGGATCCTCGTCACGGGTCCTTTCAATGCGGGCAAGTCGACGGTGGTCAGGGTCCTCTGCGAGAAGTCGATCAGCATCGACCGCATGGGGACAACCGTCGCCTTCGACTACGGCAGCGTGAACATCACGGGCATCGAGGCCGAGGTCTTCGGTACGCCCGGCCAGGAACGCTTTGAGTTCATCTTCCGGATCTTCGCGCGGGAGGTCAGCGGCGTCCTGCTCGTGGTCGATGCGACTCGGCCGGAGGACTTCGAGCGCGCGAAGTACATGCTCGAGCTGATCGGGCCACGGATCCCTTACGTTGTCTTGGCCAACAAGTCGGACCTCCCGGGCGCCCTGAAGCCGGACGTGATTGCACGGAAGATGGAGCTGCCCGACGAGACGCCCATCTTGGCCACCGTGGCGACGGCGAACTCGGGCGTGCGCGACGCGCTCCTGATCCTCGCCGAGATGATCATCGGGGTGAGGTGAGATGGTCGACTCGCTCCACGCCCGCCTCATCGGCGTCCTCCAGGAGCTCCGCCGCATCCCGGACGTCGTCGCCGTCGCCTTGGCGCGGCGCGACGGCTTGCTGATCGCCCACCTCCTCCCGAAGAGCATGGACCCGAAGCGGATCGCCGCCATGGCCGCCGCAATCGTCGGCACCTCGGAGATGGCTGCCGGGGAGATGGGGTTCGGCCCGTTCTTCCAGTCGATTGTGGACAGCGAGAAGGTCAAGATGCTCGCCACGGGCGCAGGCGAGGAAGGCATCCTCATCACGATGGTCCGGACGGACGCCAACATGGGCCTCGTCCTCCTCAGCGTGGGCAAGGCCGTCCAGTCGATCGCCGACCTCATGGAAACGGCCGCGCAGGAGGTCGGGACGTGACCGACGTGTGGCAGCGTCTCGAGGCCGCGATGGACGACCTCGCGCACGTCACGGACATCAAGGCCGCCGCGGTCGTGCGGAGGGACGGGCTCGTGATCACCCACACGCTCCCGGACGGCGTGGACCCGAGGATCGTAGCCGCGATGACGGCCGCGATCGTCGGCACTTCGGAGATGGCCACGATCCAACTCTCCCAGGGCCACTTCGAGCGCGCCATCATCGAGTCGGATGAGGGCAAGCTCCTGAGCCTCGGCGCGGGGGAGGAGGCCCTCCTCGTCGCCTTAGTCTACAAAGACGCAAACCTCGGGCTCGTGCTGATGGCCATGGAAAAAACCGCCCGGCTGGTGGACGTGATCCTCCACCAGGAGGCTATGGCATGACACAAGGTTGGACCCCAGGAGACGTGTGAACATGGAAATCAAGAAGATCCCGACGTTCGTGGATGGCTTGGACGAGGCGCTCGGCGGCGGCCTGCCCGCAGGCCACGTCATCCTCGTCTCCGGGCTTCCGGGCACGATGAAATCGACGCTGAGCTATGCGATCCTCCAGAACAACGTGGAGAAGCGAGGTGCGAAGGGGCTGTACGTCACCCTAGAGCAGACGCGTCGCAGCCTCCTCGCACAGATGGACTCGATGGGCTTCAACACGGAGGCCGTGCGTGGGGACTTGCATCTCCTCGACGTGGGCACGATCCAGAAGGAGATCGGCAAGAGCGCGACGAAGCCCTGGATTGAGTTCCTGCGGCGGAGCCTGACGACGACGAAGGAGATCGATGGCGTCGACCTCGTCGTCCTCGACTCCCTAGAGGCGCTCGAGGTTCTCGCGAAGTTCGAGGACCGCCGGACCGAGCTGTTCCACTTCTTCGAGTGGCTACGGGACTTCGGCGCCACGACGCTCGTCCTGACGGAGGCGTCCCCCGAGGCCAGCTTCTTCGGGCTCGAGTCCGCCCCGCCCCGGAAGGACGAGACGTTCCTCGCGGACGGCATCATCGAGCTCAAGATGCATCCCATTACGGACGTCGAAATCCAGCGGCGCATGCAGGTCGTGAAGATGCGCGGCTCGAACCACAAGACTGGGTTCCACGCCCTCGTGTTCGAGGACGGACGGTTCCAGGTCACCTCGGTGATCAGCCCATGACGCCAACCGTGCGGTGCCCTGCCTGCTACTCGACGAACGAACCGGGCCAGGCCCGCTGCCGGATCTGCGGCCACGAGCTCCCGGCCGAGACGGCTTCACCTCCTCCGGAACAGCCCGTCCACCTGCAGCGTGTCATGGGCAGCGAGGTCTACAGCGCGGTTGTCAAGAGGCCCCGCCGCGCACAGACGGTACCGCCGGAGCCGCGGCCCGAGGAGGCCGCGGCTCTCCCTGCCCCCGGTACCCCGGCTCGAAGCGATCCCGTCGCTGCACTCAAGGATCGGATTGCCCAGCGCGCATCCGCCTCGGGCCAGCGATTCAAACCCTACACGAGCGATCGCCCCCGGAAGGCCCCGAGCAACGAGGCCAAGCAGGCCGTGACGCGGCAGCTCGAGGCGGCGACCCAAGCGTTCCGCGAGCGTCACTTCGACGCTGCCATCGAGCATCTCCTCAAGGCCATCGCGAAGGAGGACGGCGATCCCCGCTCGTGGACCCTCCTGGGGGAGGCGTACCTGCGCCTCGAGAGGCCCTACAAGGCCGCTGTCGGTTATCTCCGCGCCATCGAGCTCGATCCGCCGAACGACAGCGCATGGCTCGGGCTCGCCCGCACGCTCCGGTCCATGGAGGACCTGCCGGGCGCGCTCGAGGTGCTCGACCGCACGGTCCAGGCGAACCCCGCGCTGACGGAGGCCTGGTCCGAACGAGGCATCGTCCTCGAGGCCCTCGACCGTCCGGTCGACGCCACGAAGAGCTTCCAGAAAGCCCTGGAGCTCCGGCCCGACCACCGGACGGCCCGCGTGCGGTACGAGAAGCTCGCCACGCGCGCCCCGGAAGCGGCCCCGGAACCCGCCGAGGCGGAACCCGAGCCGGAGCCCGTGGCGCCGGTGACTCCTCCCGCGACCGTGGCCCCTCCCGAGGACGAGGACTTCCCCGACTTCGCCGACCTGTCCGCCCCGCCCGCTCCGCCTCCACCGAAACCGGCGGAGGAGACGAAGGCCCACCCGGCCCGGGTCCGCACGTTTGTCGACGGGCTCGACGAGACCCTCGGCGGCGGCATCCCCTGGGGCCACATCGTGCTCGTCTCCGGGGCGCCGGGGACGATGAAGTCCTCGTTGAGCTTCTCCGTGCTCGCGCAGAACGCCGCGCACGCGGGCCTGCACTGCCTCTACCTGAGCTTCGAGGAGCGGACGTCGAGCCTGCTGAAGCAGATGGGCTCCATCGGCCTGCCCCTCCACGTCACCAGCGGATCCCTCGTCGTCATGGATCCCCGCGCGGCGAAGGGGCTGCTCGAGGAACGGAAGGACTGGGTCGAGACGTTCCAGCACGCCCTCCAGGCGGTCAAGGCCCAGCGCGGGCTCGACCTCGTCGTGATCGATTCCCTCGAGGCGCTCGAGGTCTTGGCGAAGTTCAAGGACCGCCGCCGCGAGATCTTCCGTCTGTTCGAGTGGCTCCGGGACCTGGACGTCACGAGCTTCGTGGTCACGGAGCGGCCCGACTGGGTCATCGGGGGCCACGTGATGCAAGGCCGCTGGGACGAGGACTTCCTCGCGGACGGCGTCCTCCATCTGCGGCAGCACCTCGTCTCCGATGTGGAGCTACAGCGCCGGCTGCGCGTCGTCAAGATGCGCGGCACGAAGCATGAGACGGGCTACATGGCCCTGGTCCTGGACGAGGGGCGGTTCAAGGTGACCCGCGCGATGAGCCCGTGAGGTGTCCGATGGCCCGCACCCCCGTGAAGACGTTCATCCGAGGCTTCGACGAGGAGGTCCTCCGGGGCGGCGTGCCCGAGGGGCACGTGCTCCTCCTGCGGGGCGCGAGCGGGACGATGAAGTCCTCCCTCGCCTACTACATCCTGTACCACAACGCCCTCCAGGGGACGCCCGGGCTCTACGTGACCCTGGAGCAGAGCGCCGCGAGCCTCCTCGAGCACGTCGCGGGGCTCGGACTGCGCGCGACGCAGGTTTCCGATTCTCTGCCGATCCTCGACCTGAGCCGCGGCCGCGAGTACCTCGAGGAAATGGCGGCGAAGGTCGGCGAGATGGCGGGTCCGGACCTGCGGCAGGGCGAGGCCCTCCTCACGGTCCTCCAGGGGAAGATCCTCGATCTGCGGCGCCGCCAGGATTTCCGCCTCCTCGCGATCGACTCCTGGGACGCGCTCGAACTCGTCCTCGAGTTCAAGGACCGCCGGACGGAGACGTTCGCCTTCTTCGAGTGGCTCCGGGACCTCGGGGTCACGAGCCTCCTCGTCTCCGAGGAGCCGGGGCTCGGCGCGGGCGGGAACGTCCTCGAGGAGGAGTTCCTCGCGGACGGCATCTTGCGGCTGCGCATGGCCCCGGTCACGGAGACGTCGTTCCAGCGCCGGATCCAGTGCACGAAGATGCGGAGCGTGAACCAGGACAGCGAGGACCACACGCTCCTCTTCGAGAACGGCCGGTTCGAGGTCGCTCGAGCGATCGGGTGAGCCATGCCCCGACGGTTCGTGACCCTGCTCGCCCGCGCCGGCCTGCTCTTCCTCCTCTCCGTCGTCCTCGTCTTCGGGTTCTGGGAGCACCGCAACTTCTACCAGATCGGCTTCACGAACCTCCTCCTGCTCGGCGGGCTCGTCACGTTCCTCGTGATCCTCGGGTTCCGCGCCGCGCTGTCCGGGGAGCTGCCCCGCCGGCGGCCTCACGGGGAGCTGGCGTTCACCCTCGATGAAGGGGACCGGCTCCTCCGGGGCGGCGCGGAGCTCATGATCCGCCCGATTGGCGACGTCTCGCTGCCCCTCGTGGGCCAGGTGGTCTGGGCGAAGTACGACACGGGCCGGCCGTTCGGCCGACTGCTCGTGGTCGACGGCACGCGCAAGCTCCTCGCGGACGTGACGGACGAGGAGGCCCGCAAGGCCGGGTTCCACTCGGCTCCGGAGATGCGGGAGTCGGGGAGCGCCCGCTGGAAGTGGCGGCCCCGGGACCTCGTTGCGGTGCTCAAGGTCCGCCCGCTAGGAGGCGCGGCGTGATCGCATACAGCCTCGCCGTCGGCGCGGGCCTCGCGGTGGAGGCCTGGCTCTTAGCGCTCGTCGTCGTCCGGGGGAGACGCCCGTGGCTGCAGGCCACGTTCGCGGCCCTCGTCCTCACGCTCATCGTGAACGGCGCGGCCTTCATCGGGACCTCGGAAGGCTTCCTCGCGCCGGCGTGGGAGGGGGCGGTCCTGTGGACCCTGGTCCTCGCCCATCCCCTCACGGCGATCTTGGTCCTCACCCTAATCCACGGAGAGACCGTGCCGCGCCGCCGGCCCGCCGTGTTCGCACTCCTGGCCCTCGTCCCGATCGTCGTCGTGCTCACCCCGAGCGCGGACTGGGCCGTCGCGCACGCCTATGAGCCGAACCTCCTGGGCGCGTTCCTGATCGTCTGCCTGGGCGTCGCCCTCGCGGAGCCCGTCTACGAGAGGATGGTGAGCCCCCTGTTCGCGGCCGACTCGTTCTGGCTCGCGTTCGCTGTCGCCGCCCTCATCATCGGAGGTCCGATCTACGCCCTCGAGTTCCAGGATCTCGGCATCCTCCAGTCCGCGGGGTCGAACGTCGCGGCGCCGGTAGCGGTGGCCCTGTTCGCCTACGTCCTGTTCCACTCCGAACCGTTCCCGGGAATGCGGCCGCGGCGGAGCCGGGGGCCGACCGTTCAGGGAGAAATCGAACCGGGCCTCACCGTCGTTCTGGACGAGGCGCGTCCCAAGTACGCGCTCCACCTGGCGGGACTGGCCGCCCGGCGCGGCCAGGCCACGCTCGTCGTGGGCCGGGGAAGCCCTGCCATCACGGCACTGGATCCGCCCCCGGGGCTCGCCACGATCTCTTCGACCCCCCACGCTGCTCCCCGCACCCTCGGCACGGTCGCGGAATTCGGGACCCGATCGTCGGGCGGCCTCGCGGTCCTCGTCGACACGGCCGACATCGCGATGATGTCGGGGTGGCCGCGGACCCAGGCAATCCTCCTGCGGCTCCGGAGCGTGTGCCGGGACACCCGGTGCAGCCTCGCGGTGTCCGCATCCCGCCTGACGACCCGGGAGAAAGAGGACCTGAAGGGGCACCGATTGGCCTGGTGGACCCTGCCCGACCCGTCCGAGGAGATGGAGGCCGTCCTCGCGCAGTCCTTTGGTCCGGGCGCCCGTCAGCTCCTCGAGGCGTTCTGCCGTTCCCGTTCCCTCCGCCGGGAGGACCTCACCCTCAGCGACACGGACCCGTTCCTGCGCTTTCTGGATCGAGCTGTCCGCGAACTCGGGGACCCCGCCGCGGACGATGCGGCCCGCTCGGGCCTCCGCGTCCAGGCGACCGCGGCCAGCGCCGCGCTGCAGGCGTTCGCCGAGCGCAGCCCGCAAGACCTCGCGGAGGGCGACTGGCCCTCCCGCCGCGCATCCGAGGCGGACCGGGGCATCCTGGTGACCGCGGCGGACTACTGGAAGGGCAAGGAGATGGACGAGCTCTTCGCCGTGGCGAGCGACCTGAGCGAACGGGAATCCCTCTTCGAGCGCGCCCGCTCCATCTTCGTCGAACAGCTCGGCGAGGCGGGCGAAGGCGTCCTCCGGTCCGAACTGTCAAAGCTGGGGAAGAGACCGGAGGATCTGCGGCCCGGGGACGTTGCCCGACTCGCGGACCGCGCGGCGGTCGATCTCGTGGCCATGGCGGAAATCGTGGACGTGCCCCAAGAGAAACAGCGGATCCAGGGTCAGGTCGAATCCATCCGTCGTCGTCTCGAAGCGATCGCGGGGGAGCAACCATGAACTTCATCAAGACGTACGTCGACGGCCTGGACGAGATCCTCGGGAAGGGAATCCCGGAAGGGAGCGTCGTGCTCGTCTCTGGCGCGCCCGGGACGATGAAAACCTCCCTGACGTACCACGTGCTCCATGCGAACGCACGGACCGGGGTGAAGGGGCTGTACGTCTCCCTCGAGCAGAGCCGCGCCAGTCTCCTCGATCACACGGAAGGCCTGGGCTACCGCCTCGCGGATGTCGAAGGGAACCTGAGCGTGCTCGATCTCGCCGCGCTCCGGAAGAAAATCACGGGCCCGGTCGACCAGCCTTGGATGGACCTCTTCAAGCTGTACGCCAAGGGCCTGAGGAAATCCCTCGACTACCGCCTCCTCGTCATCGACTCGCTCGACGCGCTCGAGATCCTCGCCAAGTTCCAGGATGTGAGGCGGGAGCTGTTCGCCCTGATCCGGTGGCTCCGGGGGCTGGAGTGCACCGTGTTCCTCCTCGGAGAGCTGCCGAGCGACGACGGCGCAACCGCGAGCCAGGTCTTCGCGAAGCACAAGGAGGAGTATCTCGCGGACGGCGTCGTGCACCTGCGGCTCGCGAGGCAGGGCGAGTTCGGGATGCAGCGCCAGCTCCGGATCGTCAAGATGCGCGGCACGCGTCACGACACGGACTACCACGCTCTCGTCTTCGACAACGGGTTCAAGGTCACGCGGATCATGGCGTGAAGCGGCTCAGTCGCGGACAACGAACTCCTCGATGCGGTCCTTCGCCTTCTCCCGCGCCTCGTGGTGCTTCTTCAGGAAGGGCTTCACGAGGCCCCACAACTCCAGCTTGCATTCCCCGCAGAGCCGTTCGCCCGACTTGCACGTGCGCTCGACCTCGGCGAGGTGGGCGTCGTCCAGGTCGAAGATGTACTCGTAGAAGTTGAAGATCGGGCAGATGGTCGGGTTCGCCCCGAGGCGACGTTGCTCCTCCACGGTCGCACGGCCGCCGGTGAAGGCGTTCTGGATCTTCTTCTGGGCCGCCTTCTCGGAGTCCGTGGTGAAGATGCTGGACTCCGGAATCGATGCAGACATCTTTGCGTCCGGGCCCTGCAGACTCATCAGGAGCTTGTTGTGGATCAGCGCGGGCTTCGGGAAGCCCAGCCTCGGAGCCACGTCCCGCGCGACGCGGAAGTGCGGGTCCTGGTCGATGCCGCAGGGGATCAGGACGGGCACACTCTTCTTGGCGAGGACGCTGGGAAGGAACGCGGGCGCCGCCTGGACGCTCGTGTAGAAGATCTCCCCGATGTTGTTCGAGTTCGTGAACCCGAAGACGGCCTGGGTCGTCGAGAACGTGATCCGCTTCGCGACCTCCACCGCAATCGGGTAGAGATGGTGGATGTATTCCGTGTCGATGATGATCCGGGTCAGCTTCGGGTCGAAGCCCATCGCGATGATGTCGAGGATGTTGTCGTACCCGACCTTCGTGGCCTGACCGAGGTCGTCGAAGTCCTTGAACAGGAACTTCTCGTCGTCCGTGATCTGGAAGTAGAGCGTCGCCTTGAACTTCTCCTGGAGCCAGCGGGTGAAGAACCAGGGGAGCATGTGTCCGATGTGGATTCCGCTGGACGGCCCGCGGCCCGTGTACAGCGCGAAGGGGTGGCCCTTCTCCGACTCATCGAGGATCCAGTTCAGGTCGCGGTGGCTGTAGAAGATCCCGCGGCGGAGCATGAAGTGCAGGTCGCCGGCCTTGCGCCGGATCCGCTCCAGGATTTCCGGGGTGACGCGCTCCGTGCCGAACTGGGTGATCAGGCGTTCGTAGTCAATCGAGCCCTTGACCTCCCAGGGGGTGACCACGAAATCCTCGGGCATTTGCGCGGAGTATCCGGGGCGCGTAGATAAATGCATTCCATCTCAGCGCGGCTCACGCCCTCGCGGTGGCGCGCGAACGGCGGTACCGGAACAGGAGGACGACGAGCGCAATCACCGCGGAATCCAACACGATGAAGAGGGGATCCCAGAGGGCCGCACCGAGCCCCATCAACGCGAGGCCGAAGGCGGAGCCGACGAGGAGCGACCCGCTGTCCCGGCCCTCCTTCCAGAGCTGGCCCCGGATAATCTGCTGCCGGTAGCTCGGAGACCCTAGGAACAGGGTGGGAGAGTACCGGTACAGGTTGGCGAACCCTGTCCATGCCAGCACGGAGGCGAACACGTAGCCGACGCCGATCCAGAGGTACACCTGCGCGGCCACCTCGAGGAAGGGCCAGTGGAGGAGGAGCGTGAGGACCACCGCGATCACGAGGAAGATGACCACGATGAGGACGTACGTCTTGAGGAAACCGCTCACGGAACTGGCCATCGCACTCCCTCCACCCCTTTCGGAAGCTTAAGCGTTCGCCGTCTTCGCGGTCCGCGCTCAGACCATGATGGCGTGGCGGGCCCGCATGTCGGCCTCCGTTTGTCGGAGGCGTTCCATGACCTGGGCCACGATCCCGTCGAGGAGGATGAGGCACGCGTCCTCGAACAGGGTGCCCAGGGGCGCGAGCCGCGATTGCTCCGCGCCGCCGTTCGCCTGGAGCAGGAGGACGATGTTGCTCGCGTGGGACAGCTTCGACCCGCGAACTCCCGTCACGGAGATGACCTTCGCCCCGACGCGGCGCGCGATGTTTGCGACCTGGTTCGCGCTCATCGTGGCGCCCGTGTTCGAGACGATCAGGACGGCGTCCCCGTCTCGCACCACAGGGGTGATCGTCTCCCCGATGAAGTAGCAGTCGATCCCGAGCTGGACGAGCCGCATCGCGAACGCGCGCGCGGCGAGCCCGCTGCGCCCGACCCCGTACACGAAGACGTGCTTCGCGGAGACGACGATGTCCACGGTCTCGCCGATCTCCTGCGTGCGGTCCGCGCCGAGCACTCTGGCGAGATGCTCGACGAGGAACGCGTACGCCTCCGCAGCGGCGCCCTTCGTCGGCACGACGGCGCTCATCGCCTCCGGGTCTCCCGCTCCGGCTTCTCCGGTCGCTCCGGTCGTTCGGGCCTCTCCGGCTTCTCCTCGGTCTCCGGCTTCGTGGGTCGGATCAAGCGCTTGGCGAGGACGCGCTCGAGGATGACCTTCATGTACATCGCGTCGTGCTCGAGGAGCGGGGAGGACGAGACAATCGTGAGGTCGTAGTCCTCGTCCAGGAGGCACTCGGCGAGGGGCTCGAACCGCAGGTCCCCCTTCTTGATCGGCGTGTACCGCAGCTCGTTGCCGTCCGCGTGCTCGACGCCGGAGAAGTGCGTGTGGAGATGCCCGTCGTCCGCGATCTTCTCCACCCTGCCGAGAACGTCGTCGAAGTCCTCGGGCCGCTTGAAGAGCCCGAAGCCGCGCGCGTGTACGTGCGCGAAGTTCAGGACGGGGGCGATCCCCTTCACGTTCTTGGTGAGCTTCAGGATCTCATCCAAGCTGCCCACGACCTCCTGGCGACCGCTCGCCTCGATCCCGAGGCGCGCGTGGATCTTCGCCTTCCGATACGAGTCGCGGAGCGTGCGGAGATTCTTCTGGATCGCGTCGAGGGCGACCTTATGGTCCACCTCGCCGAACATGCCCAGGTGGGTGATGACCATCGAGGCGTTCATCGCCTGCGCGAGCATGCCCGCCCACATGACGCTCTGCATGCTCTTCTCCGCGAGGCCGTCCGCGTCCGCGAGGTCCATGTAGTACGGCGTATGCAGGGAGAGCTCGATGTCGAGCTCCCGCGCCAGGATGCCCAGATCTTCGAGCTCGAGGTAGTCCCGCGCGACGCCCGAGGCCAGGCTGTAGAGCGTGTCGCCCTTCTGGATCTTCTCGTGGAGGTTCGACAAGAGGACCTCCTTGCGGTCCTCCTTCCGCCCGATCTGCACGACGAGCTCGCCCGGAATCTCCCGCGGAGTGTGACCGATGTCCTCGTCGCCCGCGTAGCGCTCGTTCAGGTTCACGCGGACGAGCTGGACCTCCATCGCGGTCAGTCCGAGATTGTGAATGTCCTCGATCCCGTCCCGCAGGGTGCGGCCTTTGCAGGACAAGGGGATCCCCGAGGGGCCAAATCGGATCATGTCGGAACCGCCGGTGCGCCCTCAGCCAAGGACTATTATTCTGCACTGGATGATACTAATAGTTTTGCGGACGCGAACGGGCCGGGCGGAACGCGGACTCGGAAAAAGATGCAACACTCCACGCCTCTCCGGCCCGCAAGGCGCGCGAGCACGAGAACCTTTCGGCGCGAGCGGCGCGATGCGTCCTCCAGAGGAGCGCGCCCAAACCTTTATATCGGGCACGGGTTTAACGCCGCTTCGCGAGGCCCCTTCTCATGGCCAGGACCCCCAAGACGAACTCTCAACTCACCCGGGTCGTGCACGAGCTGCGGGAGCTCTCCCGCGAGAACGGGGTCGCGATCTGGCGGGATGTGGCGGACCGGCTGGAGCGCTCGCGCAAGAACTGGTCCGAGGTCAACCTCTCGCGCGTCAGCCGCTACGCCGCGAAGGGCGAGCAGCTCGTCGTGCCGGGCGTCCTGCTCGCAACGGGAGACCTGAGCGTTCCGGTGACCGTCGCGGCGTTCCGCGCCTCCGCGGCCGCGCGGAAGAAGGTCGAGGCGGCCGGCGGGCGATCCGTGAGCCTCCTCGAGCTCGCGGTCCAGAACCCGAAGGGCAGCGGCGTCCGGATCCTGGGGTAAGCATGGCGGTCATCATCGACGGCACCGGTCACGTGCTCGGTCGGCTCTCCTCCGAGGTCGCGAAGCGCATCCTGCGCGGCGAGGAGATCGTCATCGTCAACGCGGAGAAGACGATCATCACCGGGAAGCGAAGCAGGGTCTTCAATGTCTACAAGCACAAGCGGGAGCTCGGGAGCACGGCAAGCCGCATGCGCGGCGTCGGGCCCCTGTTCCCGCGGCGTCCGGACATGATCCTCCGGAGGACGATTAGTCGGATGGTGCCGCACCAGCAGGCCCGCGGGAGGGAAGCGTTGAAACGCCTCCGCGTCTACATGGACGTCCCCGCGGAGTACAAGGCGGGACCGTTCGAGACCATCGCGACGGCGAAGCGGCCTCCGCAGGGACCCGTCATGAGCCTGGGAGAAATCTCCCGGATGCTCGGCTCCAAGTTCTAGGTGTCATCATGGCGAAGGCGGTCGTGGCGAGCGGGAAGAGGAAGACGGCGGTGGCCCGGGCCAGCCTCACGAAGGGGCGGGGCATTGTCCGCGTGAACAGCGTTCCCGTCGAGATCTTCCCCCACGAGCTCGCCCGGATGAAGATCCTCGAGCCGCTCAAGCTCGCGGGCAAGAAGGCCGAGACGGTCGACATCAACGTCAATGTCCAGGGAGGCGGCGTGATGGGGCAGGCGGACGCGGTCCGCACTGCGATCGCGCGGGGCCTCGTTCAGTACCTCAACGACCAGGACCTCGAGCTCCTCTTCCGCGAATACGACCGCACGCTGATCGTGCCCGACACCCGGCGGAAGCTGCCGAAGAAGCCCCTCGGCCGGGGCGCGCGCAAGAAGCGCCAGAAGTCGTACCGGTGAGTCCATGATCATCCCCGTCCGTTGCTTCACCTGTGGGAAGGTCGTCTCCAGTGCATGGCAGCCCTTCGTCGAGCGCACCCGGAACGGCGAGGAACCGCGGAAGGTCCTCGACGAGCTGGGCCTCACGCGGTACTGTTGCCGCCGGATGATCCTCTCCCACGCCGAACTGATCGACGAGGTCGCCCCCTTTGGTTGAGAGCCCGAACCGCCGGGACGGACTAGAAACTATTTAGCTCGGCAACCGTTCGAGGACGCCCGCGGGTCCGTGGGGTAGCTTGGTTTGCGTGCGGGGGCCCTCGTCGGCCTGCCCACCCACAAGAAATCCTACCAGCTTGGGGTGCTGGCGACTCCGGTTCAAATCCGGACGGACCCATTCTTCTCACGGGGTAATACCAATTGGGTCCCAGCTTGCCGGTCCGTCGGGCTGGCGAGGCTCTGAGGGTGCCCCCTTGCACCCAACCCTGGGCTATTCGCTCTTGAGTCCCTCCCGCACTCTTTCAGTTGGCGAGGAAGGCTGCTTCGTCCGAGTCTTCGCAGGATTAATGAGAGCCTCTCGCATTAGTGGCGACCCAAGGGGAGTTCATGGAAGGTAAGTCAACTGACGATCCAATGGTAGTCGTGAACCCTTCGGAATTCGAATGGGAGCCGAAGGAAGCGCTGCCCCCTGGTGCATCTTCGGCCACGGTGCACGGGGACCCGACGGAGGGCGAGTACGCGTTCATCGCCCGGTTCCCCGCGGGATTCACCGTGCCCACCCACTGGCACACGAACGACGTGGCGGTGGTGCTCATGAAAGGCTCCATGACAATCCGCCGCGACGGCCGGCCTAACGTGGCCATCCGGGAGGGAGGCTTCTTCTTCCTGCCTGGAGACATGCGGTACGTGGCTCACACTCCGGGGGAGTGCATCTTCCTGGCCTATGGGTCGAAGCCATTCGACATCTTCTACGCGAACCCGAAGGACGACCCTAGGACGAAGGGTACGGACCGGCGCTAGCGGCAGGGCTTTCATTTCCTAGGGCGAGCCCCTGGAGCCCGGGGTCCAACGCCCCAGGGGGATGGCCTTGGGACGCGCTTGAATGGTTTCGCGTATCCCTCGAGGGAATGAGGAGGGGCAACTCCCCTTTCGCGAACATGCTTCCCCGCAGGACCCTTCCGGCAGCCGCACCCACGGCCAGCGTCGGCATGGCCCTTCCGGACGCTCGTGCCGACGCGCGGGGGCACTCGTCCTGTGGTCACCTAACGGATTCCGAGGGATTATGCGCGGAGAAGCTGATTCGCCTCCGGACGGACGATGAGACCCAGTGAGTACCTTACGTGGCAAATCCCCACCCTTGTCCTCTTTGCCTTGTTCTTCGGCCTCTCCACGGCATACCTAAAGTCCACGATGTGCATCGAGGGCGGGACCGTCATCGGCTATCCGCGGTACTTCTACGCCCAGTGCTACGCCTACATGCCGGGAGGTCCTTTGGGATCGGCGGAGTTCGTGCTGGTTTCCCTCCTCATCGACGTGGTGTTCTGGTACCTCGTGTCGATGGTGCTTGTCATCGTAAGCGTCTTCGCGTATCGTCGGCTTCGAGGGACGTAGCGTCTCCGCTCGGGGGAGACGGGGCACAGCTCACGCGATCTCGAACAACGAAGCGAATGCTTCCCGGTGCGGCTCCCGTTTCAGACAATCAACCGACGACGATAGACGGCCTCCATGTACGCGACTTGACATACGATGAATGGGATGACCACGACCGCCACCGGTGCGTCCAGAACCCAACCGGAACCGGCGCCGCGGACCGCCGCGTCCCGCCGAGGACCCGTGCTCGACAAGACAAAAACATCAAGTCCCTGATGCCGTCGTCCAGCCTTCGTGACTGACGTCCTCGACGCCCTCCAGCTGATCCAGGTCCAGGACTACGACTCGTTGCGCCGGGCCCGACCGGCAATCCCGGAGTTCTTCAATTGGGCGTCGAACCTCTTCGAGCCGCTCTACACGACCGAGCGGGGTTCCGAGACGGCCCTCCTCTACCTGGACGAGGCGGAACGGGCGCACCGTTTCAGCTTTGCGGAGCTCGCCGCGCGGGGCAATCAGCTCCTGAACCTTCTGCGCGAGCACGGCCTGCGGAAGGGCGACACGGTCTTCGTGATGCTCCCCGTGGTCCCCGAGGTCTGGTTCAGCTATTACGCGGCGATTAAGGGCGGCTTCGTCCTCGTCCCCGCCGCTACGATCCTGACCGAGAAGGACATCGCGTACCGGTTCTCCCAGCTCCAGCCCGCGGCCGTCCTCGCCGATGCGGCGAGCGCGGAGAAGATCGACGCGGCGGAGAAGAGCCGGGGGAAGACCGCGACGGTCAAGATCCTGGCTGGAGACCAACGACCCGGATGGCTGGGAGCCTCCGAAATCTCCCGCTATCCCGAGAGCGCGGAGGCGGAACGGACGCGATCGAGCGACACCCTCCTGATCTTCTTCACGTCCGGGACGACGGGTCTTCCGAAGATGGTCGTCCACACCCACGCCAGCTACCCGATCGGCCACCTCGCGACCGCCGCCTGGATCGGCGTCCGTTCGGGGGACGTCCACTACAACATCAGCCAGCCGGGTTGGGCCAAGTTCGCGTGGAGCTCCTTCTTCGCCCCGCTCACGGTCGGGGCCACCGTCTTTGCGTACGGCTACGCCGGCCGCTTCGTTGCGTCGAAGCACCTCGCGGCGATCCAAGACCACAAGGTCACGACCTTCTGCTCGGCGCCGACGGTGTGGCGGATGTTCGTCCTCGAGGACCTGCCGAAATACCGGTTCAGCCTGCGAGAGGTCGTGAGCGCGGGAGAGCCGCTCAACCCGGAGGTCATCGTGGCGTGGCGCCTGGCTACCGGCCTCACAATCCGCGACGGCTACGGGCAGACGGAGAGCACCCTCATGGTCGGCAACCTCCCGGGGGACGAGGTGAAGCTGGGCTCCATGGGTCGCCCGTCGTTCCTGTACGACGTCCTGCTCGTGGACGAGCACGGAACCGAGGTCCCCACAGACGAGGAGGGCGACATCGCCGTCCGCCTCGACCCGCGCCCCATCGGCCTGTTCGCAAGGTACGTGGGCCCAGACGCGGACCGGTATGCGCAGGTGTTCGCGAACAACCTCTACCGGACCGGGGACCGGGCCTTCCGCGACCCGGAGGGACGCCTCTGGTTCGTCGGCCGGACGGACGATGTGATCAAGGCGTCCGACTACCGGATCGGGCCGTTCGAGGTCGAGAGCGCTCTGCTCGAGCATCCGGCGGTGGCCGAAGCCGCCGTCGTGGGCAGCCCCCACCCCATCCGCGGGAATGTCGTGAAGGCCTTCGTGGTCCTGCGTCCGGGACACGCGGGGTCGCGCGCCCTGGCGGACGACCTCTTCCAGTTCACCCGGACGAACCTGGCGCCGTACAAGGCCCCGAAGATCATCGAGTTCGTGACGGAGCTGCCGAAGACGATCAGCGGCAAAATCCGCCGAATCGAGTTGCGGTCGAAGGAGGTCGAGGCCCGCTCGGGTCTCGAGAAGGGACCGGACGAGTACTTCTACGAAGAGGTCCGGAAGACATAGGATCCCTGGCTTCCGAGCGGGGGCGAACCCGTCGGCTGGGGGCAACCCGCGTCAGGTTTTTATAGGAGCTCGTGGAAAATAATAGCAGGCAACCAGCCCGGTGATCCACATGGTCGAGGAGAGCCTGAGATCGTCCGGTTCCGCTGCGGTGTCGGTCCCCGCGGTCCGCCACCGCGAAGTCCGTGCACGGCGCATCCTGAAGCCCACGGCCTGCGGCTGCGGGTCTTCGGTCGCGTTCGACATCGAGAAGCATGAGTTCTTCTGCATCGGATGCGGGGCCGCTCGGGAGTGCACCTGCCGCCGTTCCCTGTTGGGCTCGACCGTCCGGCCGGTGAACGTCGCGTAGGGCGGATACTCCGAGGCTCCGCCTCCCCACGTATTTATGGCTCCCGGGCGATGCCGACGCGGCAGGGGTTTCATGCCGGACGAGGAAATCGGGATCGTGTTCGTCGTGCTCGGGGTGGTCCTCATGGCCGTCGGCTTCCTCTTCTGGCCGATCTGCGGCATCGGCATTCTCCTTCTCATCATCGGGATTGTCTTCGTGGCGACGGCCCAGTCGAGGTCGCACCAATACGCGGCCCCGGGCTACGGGTATCCCTCGAGCCCGCCGTACGCGTATCCGCCCGAGCCGCCCGCGGCGGGCATGCCCGCGCCGCCGGGCCAGGCCCAGTACAGCCAGCCCCTCTGCCCGGTCTGCAGCTCGCCGCTCTCCTGGGTGCCCCAGTACGGACGCTGGTATTGCTCGCGGTGCCAGACGTACCGCTGACGCGCGCACCTTCATCCGGCCGACGCGCGTTCCGTGCGCCCGCGCCATGCTCGTCCCTGCGGAAGCTACTCTCTGGACCCTGGGCCACTCGACTCGCACATGGGAGGACTTCCTCGCCCTCCTGCGGGAGCACGAGATCGCCCTCCTCGTCGACGTGCGCCACTACCCGGCCTCGGCCCGTGTGCCGTGGACGAACCAGCCCGTCCTCGCCGCGAACCTGCGAGAGGCGGGCCTCGCCTACGAGCACCTCGTAGACCTCGGAGGATACCGCAAGCCCCGGCCTGATTCCCCGAACACAGGATGGAGGAACACGGGGTTCCGTGGCTACGCGGACTACATGGAGACGGATGCCTTCCGGACGGCCCTGGACCGCCTGGTTGCCCTCGCGAAGGAGCGGAGGACCGCGATCATGTGCGCCGAGGCGGTGCCCTGGCGATGCCACCGCGGGCTCCTCTCCGATGCCCTCGTCGTCCGGCGCGTGCGCGTCCTCCACATCTTATCGCCGGGGAAGACGCAGGAACACGAGCTCGCGCCGTTCGCGAAGGTCCGCGGGGGACGCATCACTTACCCAGCAGCGCGGGGCAAAGCGTAAGTGGCGCGGCATCCATGGCGACACGGTCGTGACGGCCGTGGTGCGCGACGTCCCGTTTGACGAGTCCCTGGGCTTCGTGGTCAAAGGCTGGCGCAGCACGGACGAAGGATTGTTCCTCCGGGTTCGGGGCCATCAGGAGGAGATCCGCCTCGTCTCCCGCTGCGGCCGCTGTCACTGGATCGTTCACGAGCAGTTCCGGGGCGGCGGGCCGAAGCTCGTCGTCACCTGCCATGCGTGTAACGAGCAGATGACCTACGCCCTCGAGGGCGGCGAGACCACGGCCCGTTGACGTCCGCGGTCACCGGAGTGCGTAGCCGCCGTCCACGACCAGCGTCTGGCCCGTGACGTAGGATGCGTCGTCCGAGGCCAGGAAGGCGATCGCGTGCGCGACCTCCTCAGGCGTCCCCCGCCGCTTCAAGGCGGGCTCCTCGGCGAGCGCCGCCCGGTCCGCGTCGGAGAGGCCCGCCATCGCCTCCGTGTCGATGCTCCCGAGCGCGAGGGCATTCACGCGGATGCCGTCCGGGCCGTACTTCTGGGCGAGTGCCCTCGTCAAGGCCAGGAGGCCTGCCTTCGCGATGAGGTAAGGAATGCCGACGACATCGCCGGTGAGCGCGGGTGTCGAACCGATGAGGACGAGGCTGCCGCGGCGTTGTCGAGTCATGCCGGGGAGGACCGCCTGGGCCATGAAGACGGACCCGAGGAGGTCCACGTCGAGCGGACGGCGGATCTCCTCCGGGCTCAGGGATGTGAACTCCTTGAACCATTCCTCGCGACGGAACGGGTGGCCCGCGGTGCACACGAGGATGTCGATCGCAGGGAGCTGCTTCAGGACCTCCTCGACCAGCCGTCGACAGGATGCAGGATCGGAGACGTCCGCAGAGAGCGGAAGGCCCTTCCGGCCGAGTGCCTGGATGGCTCTGGCGGTCTCCTCGGCGCTCTTCTGGCCGCCGCGATACTGAACCACCACGTCGGCGCCTTCCTGCGCGAATGCGAGAGCCGTGGCCCGGCCGATTCCTCCGCTCCCGCCGGTCACGATCGCTGTCCTGCCGGCGAGTCGCCCCATGAGCGGGGCACCCCTCCGGCGCGTAATAAAGGCTCGCGGAGCCTCCGCCTTCCGGACAGGAGTCACCCCCGTACGGTAGTTGCTGCTCCCGCCCGTCCCCGGACACGGTCACCCCAAAGGCATTATACGGCAGGTCCGATGCGCGGCGCGCGGGGGTAGCCAAGCTAGAACAACGGCGCGGGACTTAAAATCCCGTCTCGAAGGAGTTCATGGGTTCAAAGGCCCCGCGTCCAGAGGCGCCGGGCGGAAAATCCCATCCCCCGCATACCCTTGGGTGGTTTTTCGGCCAACCTTTAAGGAACCGCGCCACTTCGGCCGTCCGAACGAGGAAGAGGAACATGAAGACGACTGGTTTTGGCATCCTGGTGCTCGGGCTCCTCCTGGTGAGTTCCGCCTTCGTGCTGAGCCTGCCCTCCGCGAGCGGATCGAGCCCGACGCCCGCTGTCGCCGCGGCTTACTCGATCAACCTCTACGGCTCCGTGACCGGCGGATGGGGTCTGACGGCGACATCTATCTCGGAACCCGGGCCGAGCCTGACGATGTTTGTCGGCGACAGCGTGACGGTCCATCTTTACTCGAACGACAGCGCGACCCACACGTGGTTCATCGACCTGACCAAGGACGGCACGAACAACACGGGCGATATCAGCTCTGCGAGCTTCTCGTCCCCGACGGCTCCGCTCACGTTCACGTTCACCGTGCCGGACAGCCCAGGGACGTACACCTACTACTGCAACATCCACCCCGGATCCATGCACGGCCCGATCACGATCGTTGCGGCGCCGACCTTCGTCCTCTACGGGTCCGCCACCGCGGGATGGGGGACGTCAAGCTCGGCCATCCAGAACCCCGGGCCGCTCCTCTCGGCCCACCAGGGAGACGTGGTGACCTTCGAGCTCGTCTCCGCGGACGGCGCGGAGCACTCGTTCTTCATCGACGTGGACCACAGCGGCGCGAGCCCGGATGCCAGCGACCCCCAGTCCCCTTCGTTCGGTGGAAGCGCGTTCCCGGTCACGGGCTGGTCGTACACGGTCGCGGCGGCCCCGGGGAACTACACCTACTACTGCGGCTTCCACGGCTCCGCGATGGAAGGACCGTTCCAAGTGCTGAGCACGGGCGGAGGCGCGGCGCCCTCGACCCCTGATTACACGCTGTATGCGGCGGCCATCATCGTCATCGTGGTCATCGCGGTCGCGGCGATGGTCGTCATCCGGCGCAAGCCCAGGATGCCGCCGACCCAGCCGCCGCAGTAGGCGTCCGCCTCAGAACGTGTCGAGCCGGGCCAAGACCGCCGACGACACCCGATCGAGGACGACCCGCTCCGCATGGGACAGGGACCAGCCTGCGGCCCCCGCATTTTCCTCCGCCTGCGCGGGGCGCTTCATGCCGGGAATCGGGATCACGCCGGGGTGGTCTGCGACCCAGCGCAGGGCCACCTGAGCGGACGTCTTGCGGTGCGCCTTCCCGATCTTCCGAAGGCTGGAGACGAGCGGGGCGGCCGCTTTCAGGTTCTGCGGCTTGAACAGGTCGCTGTCCGAGCGAATCGGATCCCGGGGTCGCTTCTTCGCATCGAACTTCCCGGCTAGGATCCCCTTCGCGATCGGGCTCCACGCCAGGAGAGCAATGCCCTCCCGCCTCGCGTAGGAGACGAGGCCCGCCTCGGGCTCGCGGTGGAGCAGGCTGTACTGGACCTGGTCCGAGACGATATCCGTGCGCGACAGCGAGGCGCGCGCCTCCTCGAGGTCCCGGACCGCGAAGTTGCTGACGCCGATGTGGCGGATCTTGCCCTGGCGTTCGAGGCGCTCCAGGGCGCTCATCGTCTCGGGAATGGGCGTCAGGCTCCAGGGGTTCGGCCAGTGGACCTGGTACAGGTCGATCTCCCGTACCCCGAGTCGCTTCAGACTCTCTTGGCAGGCGCGCTCCACGTCCCGACCGCGGAGGTGTTCGCCTCCGACCTTCGTGGCGATGAACACATTGTCCCGGCCGACCGCTTTGACGGCCTTGCCGACCACTTCCTCGGAGTGCCCGTCGCCGTAGGCCTCCGCCGTGTCGACGAGATCGATGCCGAGCTCGATTGCGCGCTCCATCGCCTTCTGGCAGTCGAGGTCCCGGACGTCGCTGCCCCAGGCCTTGCCGCCGGCCTGCCACATCCCGACCCCGATCTCGGAGACCTTCGGCCCCTTCTTCCCGAGTGACACGCGCTTCATCGGTTCTGCCTCGCTCGCGGCTCGTAAGCGGGACCGGCGCAAAAGGCTATCGCGGGCTCAGGTCAAACCATTCGGGCGGACGGTCGGGGAGGCGGAAACGCAGGAAGCCCTTGTTGTACTTCGCATGATAGACATCGGACACGTCCACCATGTGTCGGAAGGCTGCCTCGAAGGCGCCCCAGTCCTTCGCGTCGACGGCCCGCACGATCGGGCCGAGCTCCTCGCGCACGAACGTCTCGAGGTCCGCAGCGTACTTCGGTCGGGTCTTCGCGAGGAACTCGAGGGTCTTCTCCGACTCTCTCTCCATGTAGTGCGCGAGCTCCCAGTTCCCCGCCTTCGCGGCATAGTAGAGCACCCAGACCCGGTGCGCGACCTCGTCCATGAGCCGCGCGCCGCCGGGCTGCATCGCGGCGATCTCATCGACCGTCAGGGTGCCCTGCTTCGTGGTCGCTCGGACGCGGGAGCCCGGAATCGGTTCCTCCGGCATGCTTTCCGGCAGGTGTTCCACCCATCATGTGGGTTTCGCTCCGGAGTCGGCCTTCTCGATCGCGTAGTCGACAATCGCGTCCACCGAGCTCGCCATGGTCGCCTCCCGAAGGCCGCGAAACCCGAGGGACGCGTTCACCTCGAGGACCACGGGCACTTCCCCGCGGAAGATCATGGCCCCGCCGCTGATCTCGACGCTGACCGCCTTCGAGGCGCAGGTCGCCATCACGGACCGCAAGAACATGCGGTGCCACCTGATCGTCGGGATGGACGTGCTGCGTCACTCCAGCTTCCGCATCAGTCCGAGAAAGGGCGCGGGTCTGGGCGAGGGACGGCCCGTGGTCAAGTCGGAGTCGTGAGCGCGCCCAGGGAGGCGGAAGTCGCTTCCGCTTCGCCGAGACCTTTAAGTACTGCTCCTCCTCTCCTTCGGACGTGGTCCCATGATTAAGCCACTCTCCCTCCTCAACCAGAAGATCTCGTCCAACGTGATGGTCGAGCTCAAGGGAGGCCGGGGATATCGAGGCATCCTGGACGGGTTCGACCCGCACATGAACCTCGTGCTCCGCAACGCGGAGGAAACCCAGGACAACCAGTCGCAGCGGAAGATGGACCTCGCGATCGTTCGCGGGGACAACGTGATCTACATCTCCCCCTGACGGCGCCGAGGTGGCGTAGATGACAAAGGGAACCGCATCGCTCGGGAAGATGGGCGTCAAATCCGTCCACATCCGGTGCCGGCGCTGCGGCCGCCATTCGTACCACAAGCGCAAGGGATACTGTTCTTCCTGCGGGTACGGGAGCACCAAGAAGTTGAGGAATTTTTCCTGGGCGAAGAGGCACTGAGGATGTCCGGCGACGGCGCTGCGTCGGAATACTCCGACCTCCGCCCGCGCGAAAAATGCGGCATCATTGGTTGCGCGAGCGAGATGCCGGTGGCCACGGAGCTGTACTATGGGCTCCGGATCCTCCAGCACCGCGGCCAGGAGTCCGCGGGGCTCGCGGTCTTCGACGGCGAGGTGAAGTCGAAGCGCGGCATGGGGCTCGTCCACGAGGTCTTCACGAAGGACGACCTCATGGGCTTCCGCGGTCAGTCGGGCATCGGCCATGTCCGCTACTCCACGGCCGGCTCGAGCGTGCTCGACAACGCCCAGCCCATCGTCGTCCGGACGTCCTACGGGGACATCGCCCTCGCGCACAACGGGGAGATCGTGAACGCCCCCGAGATTCGTGAGGACCTGAGCCGGAAGGGGTGGGCCTTCATGACGACCTCGGACAGCGAGGTGATCATCCGCCTCCTCGCGAACGAGCTCGTGACCTCGGGAGACCCGAAGCGCGCTCTGAAGGAGTTCACGAACCGCCTCCAGGGCGCCTACAGCCTCGCCCTCCTGATCAACGGCACGGTGTACGCGGTGCGGGACCCGCTCGCGATCCGGCCCCTCTGCCTCGGCGAGCGGGACGGCACGATGATGATCTCCTCGGAGAGTGTCGTGTTCGACGCGCTCGGTTATCGCTTCATCCGCGACCTCAAGGCGGGCGAGATCGTCGAGCTGCGCCCCGGAGGGTTCGAATCGTTCCGGCTGCCTCATCCCACGCACACCGCGCACTGCATGTTCGAGTGGGTGTACTTCGCCCGGCCCGACAGCGTCCTGGACGGACGCCTCGTGTACGACGCGCGCGTGAAGATCGGCCAGGAACTGGCGCGGGAGCATCCGGTCACGGCGGACATCGTGGTCCCGGTCCCGGAATCCGGGAGGGCGCAGGCTCAGGGCTACGCGAGTGAGACGGGCCTGCCCGTCGTCGAGGGCCTGATCAAGAACCGCTACATCGAGCGGACCTTCATCATGCCGGAGCAATCGGAACGGGAGGTGGGCGTGATGCTCAAGCTGAACCCCATCCGCTCCGCGGTGAAGAACAAGCGGGTGGTGCTGGTCGACGACTCGATCATCCGCGGCACAACGCTTCGCAAGATCGTCCAAATCGTCCGCCAGGCGGGCGCCAAGGAGGTCCACGTGCGAGTCGGCTGCCCGCCCATCCGATCCCCCTGCTTCCTGGGCATCGACATGAAGACGCGCGAGCAGTTCATCGCAAACCAGAAGACCGTCCCGGAAATCGCGGAGTTCATCACCGCCGACTCCCTGGGCTACCTCTCCATGCGCGGTCTCATGACGGCACTCAAGCACCCGCGCGACGACTCTGTGCCTCGGGTGCCTGACCGGCGAGTACCCAATCGCGATCCCGGGCGAGAAGATGCGCCGGGAGAAGCCGCTCGAGATGTACGCCGAAACGACCTCAAAGAAGGCCGCGAAGCGGCCGCGGTCCTCGGCCTGAGCTGCCACGCACCTCGACGGATCTCGTTCATGACCTTCACGGGTCGGTATTTGTGCCATAAGTTTCAAGTGTCCTAAATCGAGTGCGGGCGCGGCTCCCCGCGAAGCGCGGGAGCGAAGGGGAAGCGAACAATGGCGCCCGCCTCCACCCGACTCCACCGCCTCGTGCTAGCGTTCTGGACCGCCCTCGGAGCCTATCTCATATCGCCGTTGTCCCGCGTCGCGCCGATCGCGAGCGTCGCGGCCGCGGAGGACGGTGGGCTCGGAGCCGGGGGCGCGAGCTTCGCGTACAACTACGTCTCGGTCATCTCCATCATCCTCGCGTTCATCTTCGGCTTCGCGATCCGAGACTTCATCCACCGGCGTTCGATGCGCGCGAAGAACGCGAAGAAGCCCACTCCCGCCCCGCCGAGGGCCTGATGGAAGGGACGGCCACCGTTCGGACCTTCGACGTCCGGCGGTTCTGGAAGCGGTACGGAGGCACGATCCTCGTATTGCTGTTCACAATCGCGATCCTCCTGTTCTACATGTACGTGCCCGCGACAACCGCGCGGAGCATCTCGAACATGCTTCGCCCCTACCGAGGCGGGGAAGACACGGATCCGACGATCGCGTACGTCGGGCTCACGCTCGTCGTGGCGGCCCAAGGCTACACGCTCGTGAAGCGGGTCGGGGTGCCCCAGTACATCCGCAAGCTCGGCGGCTCCGGCGCATGGCTCACGGCCCACATCGGCCTCAGCCTCGGAGGGCTGATCGGGATCCTCATCCACGCGGGCTTTCCGTTCCAGTTCCCCTATCGGAGCCTGACAATCTTCGGATACGCGGGGATCGCGACCTGGCTGCTCATCCTCACGACGATCAGCGGCGTCTTTGGCCGCTACCTGTACCGGCACCTCCCCGCGATGAAGCGCGCCTTCAGCGTGTGGAAGCCGATGCACGTCGTCGAGACGGGCCTGTTCTTCCTGTTCACGCTCCTGCATATCTGGACCGTGGCGGGCCGCGTTGGGTGACGGATCCGAGGCGCCCCGGTCCGAGAAACCTTAATACCGGACCCTATCTTACAGCGGTTCCGCGGGCCGGTAGATCAGCTGGAAGATCGCTATCTTGGCATGGTAGAGGCCGTGGGTTCAAATCCCACCCGGTCCACTTTTCAACCCTTGCGGCCGACGCTCTCCTCGTAGTCCGCAAGGCCCTTCCTGCTCGCGTACCACGCCCCGTCGATCTTCACCGCTTCGAGAACCCCCTGCCGCGCCCGCAGAGACAAGTATTCCTGGGAGTACGGGGACCGGCGGGCGAGCATCTTCAGGGGGATGAGGGCCCGCTCCGGTTCCAATGCCGCAAGATAGGTGACAATCGCCTCGTCGAGCGCGCGAAGGACGAACCCGGCGAACGGTCGGAGATCCCCCGCGTCTGCCGCCTGAAGGTGGCGGTAATAGCGCAACCGATCGGAGACCCGCAACACGATCGGAGGATAGCCCCCGCTCATCAGGGCCAGGTTGGCCGCGAGCCGGGCGACCCGTCCGTTCCCATCGAGGAAGGGGTGGACGTAGACGAGCCGGTGATGCAGGTAGATGCTTCGGAGAACGACTTCCCGGATCCTGGGCAGTTCGCCGAAGAGTGTATCCAGGAGGGGCATGATCTTGGCGGGCTGCGGCGGGGTGAGCTTGGCCCCCCCGATCCAAACCTGTTCCGTCCGATACCTGCCCGCGGAGTCAAGGATTCCACGCGTGACCACCTCGTGCAGGCGCCGCGTCAATGCATGATCGATTCGGAGACCTGGTTTCCCAAGACTCACGATCCAATCGAAAGCCTTCGCGTTGTTCGTCGCTTCCAGATGGTCCTGAAGGCTCTTGCCGCCAATAGTGACGCCCTCTTGGACGACGAGCCGGGTCTCGTTCAAAGTGAGGGAGTTCCCTTCAATGGCATTGCTGTGGTAGGTGTGCAGAATGCGAATCTGGTTCTGGAGAGCCTGGACCGTGTCCTTGGGCAACGGACGATGCGAGTCGAGAATACGGAAATTGCGTTGAATCCTTCCCCAGAACAGCGGGGGAAGGTCAGATATGGATATCGGTATGGGCACGTTTCTCAGACATCCGATAGATGGCCGGAACTATATATCGGTATCGGCTTCGTTCCCGGAGAACCGATATGAGGGTGTTCTGCGACGGGATCCGGAAGGTCGTGCGGGAAGCCTGGGGCAGGACATCGAGATTGCTCCCAATCGTCTTCGGCCGCCGCCTTGGAGGCCCCCGCAACCGAGGGCACAAGGCGGATATAATCGCAACGACTCGCCTGTCGCAGATGCGACCGAGACCGACCGTCCTCGACTGGCTCCTCGAACCGTCCCAACCCGCCGCTCGCTACGGGACCCTGACAGGTCTACTTGACCGGGGCCCCCAGGATGCCGAAGTGGCCGAAGCTCGGAGAGCCATCCCGAAGCAGGGCTGGGCCAAGACCATCCTGGAAACGCAACGGCCTGAGGGTCAGTGGGAATCCCGGAAGGACCTGTACCGTCCCAAGTACACCGCGACGATCTGGCGGTTCATCGTCCTCGCGGACCTGGGCCTGACTGCGGAGGACCCGCGGGTCCGGAAGACCTGCGAGCTCTTCCTGACGGACTACGCCCGGAAGGACGGAGGGTTCGACGACGTCGAGAGCAGGCGGAGCGAGCTCTGCCTCACAGGGAACCTCGCGAGGACCCTCGCGCGGTGCGGGTTCGCGGACGACCCGCGCGTCCGCTCCGCGTTCGACTGGCTGGTCGAGCATCAGATGGAGGACGGCGGCTGGCACTGCTTCTACCAAACGGCGTTCGGCCACGGGACGCTCGATGCCTGGGAGGGGCTCTACGCCTACTCCGCGCTCCCGCGTGCACACTGGACCCCCCGCATCAAGCGTTCCGCGGAGGCGGGCGCAGAGTTCTTCCTCGATCGCGAGCTCTTCCGTCAGGGCCGCCGGTATGTCCCTTGGGTCCGCTTCCACTACCCGGTCCACTATTACTACGACGTGCTTGTGGGCCTGGATATGCTGACGGCCCTCGGATACGGCGGGGACCGCCGCCTCCGTGCCGCCCTCGACATCCTGCGCAAGAAGCGAGGAGCCGATGGCACGTGGCGGCTCGACAAGATACATCCGGACCTGGGGGCCGGCGCGGGATACCGCTTCCACAAGAAGCCAAAGCGATTCGCGCTCGAGACGGAGGGTCAGCCGAGCAAGTGGATCACCCTGACGGCCCTTCGGGTCCTCAAGCGGGTCGAAGAATCCAGCTCCGGCTGAGCGGACAACGCCGGATCAGTCAAGTTCGGACGGGGCGCGGGGCGAGCCGCGGATGTTCAGAATCATCTCGCGGGGCGTCTCTTTGGAGGGATAGATACAGTAGGTCATACGCGTCCTCCATTGCTCGTTCACAGCACGGAAGATCTCGCTGAGCCCCTTCGCGTCCTGCTCCGTGACGTGGACGACTCCAAGGTTCAGGTCGAACTCGTACGGCGTCGGCTCGCCTCGGTGGAAGCGGACCGGGATGGAACCATAGAGCTTCCAGCGGAACGAGGCGAGCGCGCCGACGACCTCATCCAGGACGCCCTTGTCCGCGAACGGGGCCAGAGGATCGAACCCATCGGGTGCGGGGGTTGCGGAACGCTGCGGCATGTGCGGACGCCCAGCCGTCCGCTCCATAAAAACCTCGTCGCGACCGGCGGAAGGGTTTTGGGCGTCCCCGGCCTCCCCGGGTGGGAGGTATCCGTCCATGGTGGCCCGTCCCGCGCCGAGCCGGAATCCGCCGCCGCGGCTCGTCTTCACCTGGCTCTACGCCGGCTGCGTGGTCGTAGGGTTCGGCGTATTCCTCCTCACGATCCTCTCCCTGCTCGTCACGGACACCCTGGGCCTCGGCGACGCGGGCCTCGGGATCGCCTTCGCGAGCCTGAGCATCGGAGGCTTCGCGAGCCCGTTCATCGCGGGCATCTTCGCGGACCGCGCCGGACCCCGGCCGATCAGCCTCGCAGGGCTGGGGTGCGCCGCCGCGGGCGCGCTCCTGGCGGGCCTCAGCCCCGCGCCCTGGGTCCTCGTGCTGGGGGAGTTCCTGCTCGGGGCCGGGTTCAGCATGTACAATGTGATGGCGTACGCCTGGGTGAACGAGGTGCTCGGGGAGCGCAAGGGGGCGTTCCTGGGCATCTACGTCACGGGCATCGTCGCGGGATGCGTGCTCGCGGGGCTCGCCGTGGCGTTCTTCCTTCCCTTCGTGTCCTCCTGGCGGGACTATTACCTCTTCGCCGCGGTCCTCGCGCTTGTCCCGGCCGCGGCCCTCTGGATCCTCCTTCCCCGTCAGATCGGAAGGCCCCTGATCCAGAAGGACATCCGCGCCGCATTGAAGCACCGCGACGTGCTCCGGGTCGCGGGACTCCAATACCTGATCGGACTCGGCGGGGCGGGGTTCTCCTGGCTTCCCCTCTTCCTGGTGGAGGACCGGTCCCTCGAGCTGCGGCCCGCCGTCCTGATCTTCGTGGCCGCCTCGGCGACGTGGGGCATCAGCGGGGTCTGGTTCGGGCGGATGGCGGACCGAGGATGGGCCCGGCCGCTCATCGTGTTCGGCGGCCTCGGAACGGGCCTGGCGTACATGACCTTCCTCCTCTGGGACTCACTCCCGGCCACGATCGCGTTCCTGATCGTGTACGCGTTTCTGTGGCCCGCGGGCGGCCAGATCCCGATGACATTCCTCGGCCAGCGCCTCGGGGCCGGGGCTCAGCGCACGGAGCTCGGACTCCTGGAGAACATGTTCCTCGCGGGGGACGCGACCGGGGCGGCGCTCATCGGGTTCCTCGCCTCCACCTGGGCCCTGCCATGGGCCCTCGCGCTCATTCCCGGCGGGGTGACGCTCGTCGCGGGAATCCTGTTCGCATGGGCCTATGGAATCGCCCGGGGCCACGAGCGCCCGAGCACGGGCGACGCGGCGTGAGCGTCCGGGCCCCCGGAGAGGGGCCGATCAGACCGTTGCGGCGCGGTGCTTGACGAACGTGCCGTCTTGGAACTCCTGGACCGCGGTCTCCAGTTCCCGCCGGTTGTTCATCACGATCGGACCCCACCACGCCACGGGCTCGTGGAGCGGCTTGCCGGAGACCAGGAGGAACCGCAGCGGGCGGTCCATCGCCTCGACTCGCACGCGCTCCCCATCCCGGAAAAGGACGAGGTTCTCGGAGTCGACGACCTCACCGCTGTCGTCGTCGAAGCGGCCCCGGCCCCCGAGCACGTAGGCGAAGGCCCGGTGACCCTTCTTCACCGGGTGGTCGAAGACCGCGTGCGGGGCGATCTGGACGTCCAGGTACTCGGGCTCGACAACGATGTCCCGGACCGGACCGCGCACGTCACCGACCTGGCCCGCGATGACCCGCACGGTCACGCCCTTTGAGGCCTCGAACTGCGGGATGCCCGCGCTCTGGACCTCCTGGTAGCGGGGGTCCATCATCTTGTGGTTCGCAGGGAGGTTGACCCACAGCTGGAACCCGCCCATCTTCCCGTCGTCGAGGTGCTTCGGCATCTCCTGGTGGATGATCCCGTTCCCCGCGGTCATCCACTGCACGTCGCCCGACCGGATGACGCCCTTGTTCCCGAGGCTGTCCTCGTGCTGGACGAAGCCGTCGAGCATGTAGGTGACCGTCTCGATCCCGCGGTGGGGATGCCACGGGAACCCCGCGACGAAGTCGGCGGGATTCTGGGAGCGGAAGTCGTCCAGGAGGAGGAACGGGTCGAGCTTGGGGACCTCGTAGTAGCCGAAGGCCCGCCGCAGGTGCACGCCCGCGCCCTCGATCGTCTCGCGGCTGGGGAGTACGGCCTCGATCGCGCGCGTTGGGTGGGATTGGGAATCCGACATCGGTCCTCTCACGGCGCGGCCGTATATAAGAGCCTTCTACGAAAGCGCGGAGCAATGGCTCGCAGGGTTCGGATTTTTGGTGGACCTAAATCTCCCGCCGAAGGGGCGAGGGTCTCGGGTTCCCCGGACCGTTACTGGAGGAGCTCGATCCAGACGCCATCGGGGTCCTTTACGTAGACCTCGGTGCCTTTGGAGTGGGCCGGATCCACCGCCGGCTGAGCTCCTTTCCGCACGAGCTCGCGGTAGGCCTTGCGCACGTCGTCCACGACGAACGCGAGATGGTCCATCTCCTCCCCAGCGCGGTACGGAGCATAGAAGCGGCTCCCCTTGGGGTACCAGTTGAGTTCGAGTCGCTGCTGGGATCCGGGGGTTCGGAGATGCACGTAGCGGCCACCATGGGGCATCGTTCCCCCGCCGATGACCCGCATGCCCAGGACGTTCGTGTAGAATGTCAGGGAACGGTCCAAGTCGCGCACCCGGATGCCCGTGTATCGGAACCGCGCTCGCATGCACGGGCGAGGAGCGTGGGACCCGATAGAGATGGTCCCGCCACACGACGGGAGGGCGTCCTCACCGCTTGGAGGGAGCTGCCACGGGCTGTTTAACCGTCGAACGGAGGGCCTTCCGGAGGTCCCGGTAGCATTTCAGGAAGCTCTCGAACTCGTGGTCGCTGATTGTCATGAGGTAGGTGAACTCGAGCAGCTCCTGCTTGGCGAGGTAGCTCACGTCCTCGAGCTCGTTGACCTTCTCTGTCCACGGCGACCCTGCGTCCGGCTCCTTCATGCGCTTGATGAGCTCGACGACCTTCGTGACCGTGCCGTCGTCCACCTTGGCGGAGAGCTCGAGCTTGACCAGGGCTCCGAGCGCCTCGCGGACCTCCTCCTCCATCACCTTGGCGCTCCCCGCCTCGCCATGGGCGAGGTTGAACATCTCGGCCGTCGCGCGGTAGTACGTCTCGATGAAGTGGTCTACGCGCTCCTCGCGCGCAACCTCGACCATCTCCGCGTCCTTCAGCTTGCGGATGTGGTGGTAGATGGCCTGGGGGGTCAGCTTGAGTTCCTCGGCGATCTGCGCCACGGTCATTTCCTTCGCCCGCAGGAGGTAGATGACCCGGCGCCGCGTCTCGTCCGCCAGAAGCTGGAAGGCCGCCGGGTCGCTGATCACCTTGAAAGACTTCATGCCGAACCTACCGAATCAATAGATATTGTAGGCCTACATATAAGTGTTTGGGTCGGACAATCGGTAGTTTTAATAGTGGGTGTGTGTATTGGCCAAACAGCCATTGGGGTGGCAAAAACATGCGTAACATCGGCGCAAAAGACCGCGTGAATCGTGAGCTGAGTGGAACGAAGCGGATCTCCCTGGAGATCACGGCTCTCCGGAGGTCGATGCGATGATCCCCCCGTCGGATTTGTATCGGGTCCCGCCCTACATCGCTCCGTCGGTGTCTGAGGAGCTCCTGCGCTACGCCCGCACGGAGCACGCCTCAACGAACCTCGCCTGGGCCCTCTCCGCCATGCCAGCCCGCACGCCGTGGGGGAACGGAGTCCGCGCGTGGCTGGCCTCGCGTCTACGCCTTCCGCGCTCGGCCGCTTCGGGTGCGCCGTCCGCCTCGCTACGTCCGGGGCTTGCCGCCGTCCACTTCGACGAAGAGGGCCTCAACGGGCGGGCAAGGGAGCACCCCCATGCGGACCTGGATCATCCCTGCGAGGTCCTGGCGACTTCCGCCTTGATCCTGACGGTCCAGCCCAACCAACCCGTCTCCGACGAAGCCTGCACGTGCGAACACTAGGTGGACCGACCGACCCGCGCCGAGGTCGGCGCCCACCCCATCTCCTTTTGCCGACCGGATCTCCTCGGAGGACGCCCTCCCGCCCTCCGCCGAAGGGTTGAACCCCCGTCCGGCCTATCTCGCCGCGATGCCGAAGAAGGCCAAGAAGGGCGGCAAGAAGGCCGCCAAGAAGAAGGCGTACTACTCCGGGCGCAAGGAAAAGCGCGCGAAGAAGTGATCAGCGCCGCGCAAACCTCGGGGTCGTGCGGGGATCGTCGTAACGGAAGTCCGGCAGCGCCTTGCGCGGTACGGGAACGACGACCCTCGAGACCATGCCGTGCAGGGAATGCGGCAGGCGGATGAGCCGCATCTCCCCCGAGGTGACCCACTCGTCGAGGGCGAAGCGTTGGCCGTAGCGCCGGGCGATCCGCGTGCGTTCCGTCTTGGTCAGGCAGTAGGCGTCCGCGTCGAAGACGTGGATGTGGAACCCGCGCCCGGAGTAGACGACCGACAGGCGTGACCATTCCCGGGCCAGCAGGTCGTGGAGCTCCCCGGCCTGGCGCCGCGTCTCCTCGAACTCCCAGTCGCAGAAGGAGAGGCCCTGGTGGCGGCGCATCTTCGCGACGATGTCCCCGTGGATCGGGCAGTAGAGGTTCTCAGGATCCAGGTCGAAGGCGAGCTCCTGCCCGAGGAAGAGCCGGCTCCGCCACGAATGGGCGTAATCTAGTCGAGCAGCCTGGGCCTCGCGCACGGACGCGTAGGCGTTGCGGTCATAGTAAACGCCCTCCGGGAGGTACTTCAGGAGGTACGGCCGAAGGTCCCGCACGGTTCGGGCGTCCTCGACGAGCAGGGAGATGTTCTTCAGCGACCGGAACCGGCGCGGATAGATTCCCGAGTGCCGGCCGAGGATCAGCGCGAAGACGTGTTCGCCCGGGAAGCCGGAGAACCAGCGCTCCGCGGCATCGTAGTCCATGAGGCGGGCGTAGAACGTCCGCCGCTCCGCGAGCGAGGAGGGACGCAGGTCTCCCGGAAGGTCGTAGCGGATCCGCGCCACGGACCGTCATCTGCCGACGGGGATAAGGACTCCCGTCTGAGTGGTCCTGCAAAAAGAAGAGAGGGGAGCGGGGGTCATCCTCGAGGCATCGGTCGCCCCGCTCCCGTGAGTATCACTGCGTCTCGAATCCCGCACCTCTAGGCGCTCACGACTGTGACGGTCCCCATCATGAACCCGGGGGTCTTCATTGCGTCCATGTCGCACGGGGCCATGCAGTGCCAGATGAACTGTCCGGTGGTCGTGAAGACGACCGTGAAGGTCACCACGGTCGGCGTCGTGTCCTGGGCCGCGGGGATCGGGACGTTAATGCTGACGGAAGCGGCGTCCATCGTGAACGTGTGGGCGATCTGGTCCGCGGGGACCGAGGTCAGTGCCACGCCGCTCGCCGTCGCGTTCGTGACCGTCTCCGTGCCGCCGACGGTCCCGAGGACCTGCGAGAAGGTGGCCGGAACGACGTTTGTCCCGTTGTCATAGTTCGTGATCGTGATCAGGACGGGCACGTTCGCGGGTACCGTGAAGTTCGCGGGGAAGTACTTGTCGAGCCCGGTGTAGGGGTCGTAGGCGACGGAAAGATACAGGTGATCCGTCCCCGAGCTCGTCACGACGGGCGGGGCCGCTACGTGCCCCAGGATCCCGCCGACGAGAAGACCGACCACCAGCACCACGGCCCCAATCATCACAATCGTGCCGGACCTCGCCGGCCGCGGGCCCTTCATCCGCCGCTCAAGCACGCCTGCCCGGGACGTTGTTCCATTCTCGTTCGCTGCCATACCGATGCCTCTTAGGTCGACCTAAAGCCAGGAGGAATATCAACGGGCGGGTGGCATGGTACGTATTGTTCGAGTTTAGGCATGCCTAACGGTCCGGGCCGCGCCTTGCGGGGGCGCCGTAGCCCGTGGGACCGGTCGGGAGCCTAGGCGAGGGTCGCGGTCTTGATGACCACGTTGGTCGTCGGGCGGTCCTGGCGATTCCGCGGGACCTTGCTGATCGCGTCCACGACCTCCATGCCTAAGGTGACCTTACCGAAGACGGGATGCTTCCGATCGAGGCTGTTGTTGTCGACCACGTTGATGAAGAACTGGCTCCCGCCCGTATTGGGTCCTGCGTTCGCCATGGACAGGGTCCCGCGGGCGTTCCGGTTGCTCCCCGTGAACTCGTCCTTGATCGTGTACCCGGGGCCGCCCATCCCCGTGCCCGTGGGGTCTCCTCCTTGAATCATGAATCCTGGAATCACGCGGTGGAAGATGACCCCATTGAAGAACCCCTTCTCGACGAGCTTCCGGAAATTGCCCGCCGTAATCGGCATCGAGTCTTCGAAGAGCTCAACGCGGATGTCGCCCATGGTCGTTCGGAGGATGACCTGGCTCATGGCCCGCTGCATGTCCCTCCCCCTCTTAACCCATCGCCCTACCACCGACCCCACCGGTGTCGTGAGATATGGACCAAACGGGGAAATAGGCCCTCCTAACTCGCCGCGGCGTGCACCCGAAGCTGCGCGTGGCGGGCCTTTCCATCGGCTCGAACGCGGGGCTCACCGTGGTCGAGCTCACGATCGCGTGGTACACCGGCAGCCTTGCCATCCTCGCTGATGCGTTCCACTCCGGCGTGGACCTTGCTGGATCGCTCGTCGCGGTCTCCGGGATCGTGATGGCTCTGCGGCATGCAGATTCGCGCCACGGTTACGGGTACTCCCGGTACGAGAACGCGGCAGCCCTCATCCAGATGGTGCTGATCGCAATCATCGGCGTCACGGTCATCGAGGAAGCGGTGCGGAGGCTCTTCACCGGCTTCACGATCCACATCAGCGCGATCGCGCTCGCCGCGGTCCTCGGCACGATGGCCTTGGACATCGGGCTGTACCGGTACATCTCGCGCCGCGGGGACGTGCTCGGCAGCTCCGCGCTCCAGGCGGACGCCTACCATTTCGGGACGGACGCAATCGGCAAAGTCGGCGTCCTCTTCGGAGTTGGCATGGCCTATCTGGGCTATCCTGTGATGGACCTCGTGGGCGCGGTCGCGATCGCGATCGTGTTCCTGGCCACCGCGTTTCGGATGGGACGTCGGAACCTGGAAGTCCTCGTGGACGCGGCGCCACCCGCGGAAGTCCTGGAGCAGGTCCGGGACGCCGTGACCCATGTCCCGGGAGTCTCCGAGGTCCACAGCCTCCGCGGACGCATGTCCGGCCGGACCATCCTGATCGATCTGGTGGTCCACGTCACCCGGGGGTCGACGCTCGAGTCGGCGCACGGGCTCGCCCACGGCGTGGAGCGGGCCGTGCAGCAGGCCGTGCCGAGCGTGTCGGAGCTCGTGGTCCATGTCGAGCCCGCGCGGCATGACCCGAACCTCGATGAGGCGCACGCCGCCTGACCTTGGATTGGGTTGCACGCATGCAACGTTAGGTGGACACCTCACAAACAACGGCGTTTGAAGTATCCCCCCGGACCTCTCGGACCCTGATGTGGGCCCGGAAACAGATTGGCGTGCTCCTCGTGCTGGTCACCCTGACCGTATCCGCGTCCGCGGCGTTGCTCATCGCGGCCGCGCCGCCCGCCTCCGGGCTCCTCCCGTTCGCGAGCTACTCCGAGCTCACGAGCTTCGTGAGCGGCGCCCACTCCGCCCAGGAGACGAGCGGGTGGGGCTCCGGCCTCATCTCAGGACCCGCCGCGTCGCCGAATGGCTCCCCCACGGCGGGCGTTCCGCCGGGCTCCTCCGGGCCTTCGTACTCGGGGACGAACGTCCAGGTGGCGGGTGTCGATGAACTCGACATGGTCAAAACGGACGGGACGTACCTGTACCTGGCGTCCCAAAGCGAACTCGTCATCCTGCTCGCGCACCCCGCGGCGGACATGCATGTCGTCAGTCGAGTCGCTCTCGGGAACCTGACCTTCCCGCTGACGGGAAGTAACGCGACCTCCTCCGTCGGACTCTTCCTGGACGGGGCGAAGCTCCTCGTCGTCGCCGATTCCTACGCCTACTCGTGGGGGGGTGCAGTGGGGGGCGGGGCGCCCGGGCCCATGCTCGCGGCCCCGACCCCCCTGCCGATGGCCCCGCTCGTCTCCCCACAACAGACGTTCGCTTTCCTCTTCGACGTTTCTGACCCGAGCTCGCCCGTCCTGGAGCACACGATCGCGATCGGCGGATCGGCCTCGACCGGCAGGATGGTCGGGTCCACCGTCTACCTGGTCGCGGACGAGTGGATCCCCCAGGTCAACGGGACGTACCTTCCGCCGCAGGTGTGCGCGGACGGACCGTGCCGCGATCTCGCGCCGGGGGAGATCTACCGCGATCCCCAGTCCCAGGACGCCTGGGACTACACGAACCTCCTCGCCATCGACCTCGGCACGGGCGAAGCGAAGCCCATGTCGGTCGTGACGGGCGGGTCCTCGGTCCTCTACATGTCGCCGACGGCGCTGTACCTCGCGTTCTACAAGTGGGCCGTGCCCTCCGTGGCCCTCGCGCCCATGATCCTGCCGTTCCAGGCGGGCGCGACCTGGACCACGATCTACAAGCTGACCGCGGACGGGCTGGACATCGAGGCCGTGGCCTCGGCGAACGTCGCGGGTTCCCTCCTCAGCCAGTACTCCATGGACGAGTGGCACGGCGGATTGCGCGTCGCGACGACCGACCGCTCGTTCACCGTGAACGGGACGTCCGTGACGAACAACGTCTACGCCTTCGACCCATCCCTGAACCTGTTGGGCTCGGTGACCGGGCTGGCGCCGGGCGAGAGCATCTTCGCGGTGCGGTTCCTCGAGGACCGCGCGTACGTGGTCACGTTCCGCAAGATCGACCCGCTCTTCGTGATCGACCTGTCCGATCCGGCCACCCCGAAGGTCAGCGGCTTCCTGGAGATGCCCGGCTTCTCCGAATACCTCTACCCGCTCGACGCGGGCCACCTGGTGGGAGTCGGGAAGGACGCTCTCCCTGCGGATCAGGGGAACTTCTCGTGGTACCAGGGTCTCAAGCTCGGGCTGTACGACGTCACGAACGCGACGGCCCCGAGCGAAACGGCCAACGTGACGATCGGGGACCGCGGCACGCAGTCCGAGGTCCTGAGCGACCCCCACGCCTTCCTCTACGTGCCCGGCTGGCAGTACATCGTCCTCCCGGTCGACCTCGCGATCGTCGACCCGACCCAGTATCCGGACGGCGTCCCCCCGTACGCCTGGGGCAACGTCGTCTGGCAGGGCGCCTACGTGTACCGCGTCAACGAGACGACCGGGTTCGAGTACGTCGGGCGAATCGCGCACGGGAATGGCACGGTGAACGCGACGTACGGCTGGTACAACTCCGCGCAACAGATCCGGCGGTCCCTGTACATCGGGGAGGTCCTGTACACGGTGTCCGAGACGGAGGTCCTCGCGAGCTCCCCCGCAGACCTCTCGGAGATCGCCTCCGTGGTGTACGCGGCTGCGCCATCCTGCGCGTACTACTGCCCGATTGCCGTCGCGTGACCGGGGCGCCCCGCGTCTAGTCAACATGACCCGGGCCCGCCTTGTCCAGCCCGAGACCATGATCGCGGACCTCGAGACGGCCTACACGCAGGCCGTGGAGCGCGCAGGGGCCAGCACGGTGAGCATCAGCGTCGCGGGTGCCTTTCACAACCCGCCCTTCCGGCCGTACCCGCGGCGGGGCATCGGTTCCGGGGTCGTGATGGACACGGAGGGACGCATCCTGACGAACGCCCACACGGTCGACGGGGCGGAGCGGATCCTCGTCGGACTCGGGGACGGTCGGGTCCTCGGCGGGAGGGTACTCGGTGCGGATGAGGACACGGATGTCGCGGTCGTCAAGGTGGACGGAGACCACCTCACGCCCGCGGAGTTCGGCGACTCGGACCGGCTCAAGGTGGGCCAGCCCGTCCTCGCGATCGGCAACCCCCTCGGGCTGCCCGGCGGACCGACCGTGACCTCCGGGGTCGTGAGCTCCCTCCACCGGAGCATCCAGCTCGGGGAGGGGGACGGCCTCCAGGTCATCCAGACGGATGCCGCCGTGAACCCGGGGAACAGCGGAGGCCCGCTCGTCGACCTGCGGGGGCGGGTCATTGCCCTCAACGCGGCGACGATCCCCTACGCGGAGGGCATTGGCTTCGCGGTGCCCATCAACGTGGCCCGGGATGTTGCGGCGCAGATCATCGCCCAAGGGAAGGCGCAGAGGGCCTGGCTGGGTGTCGTGGGCTACGACGTCGACCGGCGGATCGCCCACTACTACCAGCTGCCCGTCTCCCAGGGCGTCTTCCTCGTGGAACTGTCCGAGGGCGGACCCGCGGGGGCCGCGGGACTCCAGGTCGGGGACGTTCTCACTTCGCTCGACGGTCGCCCCTTGGCCGACGTCTCGGACCTCGTGGAGGCGCTGCGCGGGAAGCGGATCGGGGACACCGTGGAGATCGGCTACGAACGCCAAGGGCCCAAGAAGATCCGGGTCGCCCTGGCCACCAGGCCGTTCTGAGACGGGTTCGGAAGAAAGAGAGGAGAGGCGGTTCGGGTCAGGCCTTCGCCTTCTCGACCGCCTCGATGTTCAGGGTCACCTTGACCTTGTCGCCGACCAAGACGCCGCCCGCGTCGAGCACTTGGTTCCAGGTCATCCCGAAGTCCTTGCGGTTCAAGCTCGTCTCCGCGGAGTAGCCGCGGCGGCGCTTGCCCCACGGGTCGCGGATCTCGCCGATGTAGCTCACGTCGAACGCGATGGGCCTCGTCACTCCATGGATCGTGAGGTCTCCGTGGAGCGTTCCGCTGTCGTTGCCCTGAGCTCGGACCGCTTGGCTGTGGAACGTGAGCCTCGGATGGGCAGCGACATCGAAGAAGTCCGGAGAGCGCAGGTGGGCGTCACGGTCCGGCACGCCAGTGTCGATCGACGAGGCCTCGATCTCCGCATCGACCTTCGAGTTCTCCGGGTTCGACTCGTCAACGGTCAGAGTGCCGGAGAGGACTTTGAAGGAGCCCTTCACGGTGGAGACCATCATGTGGCGGACCGCGAACTCCGCGGAGGAATGGGCGGGGTCGATCTGCCACACCGTGGTCGTGGGTGTCTCGGCTGGAGTGCGTTCGTTCGGGGTGAAGGTTTGAGTCACCATGCGCCTCGCTATTCATTCGATAGTGATATACTTCCCACTCCGTAGTATTGAAGCGACTCCTGGACTCCGGAGTGGCAAGCATTTATACTACGGATTCCGTAGTAGGCGCGTGGCCAGCGAGCATCCGCACGGGGGACGGCCGCGCAAGCGCCGCACGACGTCGAGTGGCGGGCAGGGCGGATGTCAAGTCACCGAGATTTTCCAGATCCTCGGAAAGGCGCATATGCTGGACATCCTGCACATCTTCCACGCCGATCCGACGCCCCACCGCTTCGTAGACATCCAAGAGCGCCTCCGCATTTCCCCCAATACACTCTCCGAACGCCTGCGCGACCTTGTCGATGCGGGACTCGTGACCCGTACGGCGTACAACGAGATCCCGCCCCGGGTCGACTACGCCGCGACGGAGAAGGCGCTCGCCCTCGCCCCCGTCTTCCGGAGCCTCACGGAGTGGGCCGCGCGGCATGACCTGAAGCGCCGGGTCGAAGCTCCGCTCACAGCTTGAGTGCTTCGCCCGACGCGAGGGTCGACGGTTACCACATTCGTGTCCGACCCGGAGCACAAAGCGAGGGGTCAGGGTCCCTGCCTGTGAACCCGTGCGACGACAGCCGAAGGGTGGTGTACCGTGACAGGGGGAAGGACTCGAGCCAATTCTGCCAGCGCAGCTATGACGACGCCAGACGCCTGCTCCGAGGGTCGCGCAACTATAAGGCGGGACAATGCCTCTTCCGACCGACATGCTCGTCGACGCTTTCGGACGCGAGGTCACGGACATACGCATCAGCGTCACGAAGCGCTGCAACTTCGGCTGCATCTACTGCCATGACGAGGGCCTCGGACCGGTCCTGCGGCCTCGCGTCCCCCACGACGAGGAGATGACCCCTGACGAGGTCGAGCGCATCGTCCGCGTGGCCCGCGAGTCCGACATCCGGTCCGTGAAGTTCACCGGCGGTGAGCCGCTTGTCCGCCTGGATATGGAGGAAATCGTCGATCGCACCGTGCGGCAGATCGACGACGTCTCAATGACGACGAACGGCTCGATGCTGGCGAAGCGCGCGGAGGCGTTGCGCGACGCGGGTCTCAAGCGGGTGAACGTCTCGGTGGACTCGCTCGATCCACAGGCATTCAAGGAGATCCGCAAAGGAGACCTCCACCCCGTCCTGCTGGGAATCCAGGAGGCCCTCCGCGTCGGCCTGAAGCCCGTGAAGCTCAACATGGTCGTCTTCCGCCAGACCCTGCCCTACATCCCCGCGATGATCGACTACATCGGTCACGGCGAGGGGCTCAAGCTCCAGCTCATCCAGTTCATGCCCGAGCTCGTGGACCACAACGACTGGATGGTCGACATCGACGGCGTGAAGAAGTGGCTCGAGGCCCGCGCGGACGAAGTCCTCGTGCGGGAGATGCACCACCGTCACATCTACCTCTTCAACGGCGCGGAGGTCGAGGTGGTCGACCCCGTGTACAACGCGGAATTCTGCATGAACTGCCACCGCATCCGGGTGACGCACAAGGGGGAGCTCAAGGGCTGCCTGAACCGCAACGACGACCTGATCCCGACGCGCGGTCTGGACCTGGACGGCCTGCGGGACGCGTTCCGCCGGGTCGTCGCGAACCGCGTTCCCTACTACGGTGCCCACATCAAGGAGTTCCCCATGCGGCATCCGGACCAAGCCAAGCCGGTCGAATTCCCCGCGGCCGCGTGAGTCAGCGGGACCCCGAGGCCTCGGGCGTTTCCCCGCTCCCGACGCACGCACGGTTCCCGCAGATCGTCAGCGTCTCGGGGACGCAAGCCGGTTCAACTCCTCGAACGTGATCGCCCCATCGAGCAAGCTCGCGTACGTTCCCTGGTGAAGCAGCTCTCGAGATGCGCGCTGGAGCAGCCCCAGGGCCGCATAGGAGGGAGTCGGTCCGAGGCTGAGCCTCGCGACCCCGAGTCGCTCGAGTTCCGGCACGGGGGGCAGTCCGCTCCGGACCATCACGTTGACCGGGAAGTCCAATGCCCTCACGTAGGTCGCGATGGACGGCGCGTCGGTCAGGCCCATCGGATAGACGCAGTCGACTCCGACATCCCGGTACGCGATTCCCCGGCGGATCGCTTCCTCCAGGCGCGCCGCCGTGTCTCCCGGCGCTTGCCGGAGCGCGTCCGTGCGCGCGTTGATCACGAAATGGACGTCCTGCGAGTCCCTCAGAGCCTGGAGAGCCTTGAGCTTCTCGACCTGCGTTTCGACAGGAACGAGCTGATCCGTTCGGTGGTCGAAATCCTCGATGTTGATCCCGATGGCGCCCGCCCGGAGCACGTCCTTCACGGTGGCGACGACCTCTCGAGGCGTCGGTCCGAACCCGGAGACGACGTCGGCGCTGAGCGGCACGGAAAGGGCGCCGGCAATCCGCTTGATGGCCGACGCGAACTCCTTCCGGTCGATGGCCTCCCCGTCTGGGTAGCCGAGCGAGACCATCATCCCGGCGCTCGAGGTCGCGACGGCCGGGAAGCCCGCTTCCTCAAACACGCGGGCGCTCGGGACGTCCCATGCGTTCGGAAGGATGAGCAGCTTCTTTCCCCGGTGGAGCCTGCGGAATTCCTCGGCCTTCTCTGCCTGGTTCGCCATTGCGACACGCCTCACCGCGTCCGGTCACCGGCCGTCCGATCGACACAGGGCGACGGCGGCCACCCCAACTCGTTCCCCCTCAAATCCCTTGGCCACGGGACCCATCTCCCTGGGGACGGCCTCCCTCATCGGACCTGGATCAACGAACGACCTGCAACACAAGCTTTCCCCGGTTGTGCCCCCGGAGGCCGCGCTCGTACGCCTCGCGGGCCCGCGGCAGAGGAAGGACCGCCTCGACGATCGGCCGAATCGTCCCGGCGTCAATCAGGCCGGCGATCTGAGTGAGCTGGGACCGGTTCGGTTGCACGAGCATGGACACCCCGCGCACACCGTGCTTCGCGGCAACGGCTTCCGCAACATCCCCCGCGACCGTGACCACGACACCGCCCGGGCGCGGCACGCCCCAGGAGCGATCCAGGGTCTCGCCACCGACCGTGTCGATCACCGCGTCCACGCCGCGGCCCGCATCCTCGAAGCGAACCGAGGCATAGTCGAGCACCTCGTCCGCTCCGAGGTCCGTGAGGAATTCCGCGTTGCGCTTCGAAGCCGTCCCGATCACGTGCGCCCCGTGCCAGTGCGCGAACTGGATCGCGAAGGTTCCGACGCCGCCGGCCGCGCCGTGAACCAAGACGCGGTCTCCCTTCGCCACCCGGGCATGGTCGAACAGGGCCTGCCACGCGGTGAGCCCCGACAACGGCACGGCCGCCGCGTGGACATGATCGAGGGACGCGGGCTTGGGAGCCAGGTCGGCGGCGCGGACCGCCACGTACTCGGCCGCCGCACCGTCGCGCCAGAAACTGAGCAAGCCGTAGATCGCGTCGCCTTTCTTCACATCCGACACGCCAGCGGCCACCCGTTCCACGGTCCCGGAGACCTCGAAGCTCGGCACGATCGGACGCCGGTCCTTCCCGTCTGCACCCGTCCACGTCGAGTTCCACGTGAACTCCGTGGGCGTGATGGCGGCCGCATGAACCCGGACGAGGGCATCGCCCGTCTGGACGTGCGGCTCCGGGGCGTCTTCGTACACGAGCGTCTCGGGTCCTCCCCGCGAATGGCTTCGAACGGCTTTCATGAACCGACTTCCTTCCCCAACCCGTGCAGGGGTTCCAACAAGTAGGCGTGAGATGGCAAAAAGCCTTGTGGAACGGAATCGAGAGAATGAGCCGAGGTCGATAACGGGCCGACATCCCGCGCTCATGCGCGCGGCGAGGAACCAAGCCCGCGACGGCCTTCGCCCCACCGGCTCGTCCTGTCGGGCTGTGCGCGGAGGGATGCCGTTAGGCCGCGTCCCCGCCTTCCAGGGCTTTCTTCACGTTCGCCGCGAACTCGTCGGATTGCTGCTTGAGCCGCGACTTCATGAAGTTGTCCATGATCCTCGCGAGCGGCCCCTTCGCGGTCACGACCATCGTGTAGGTGATGTGTGTCGCACCCCCCGCGGGGGCGAGCTCAATCGTGCCGAGCATCTCCATGTTGTCCGCGACCCCACGGAAGCGGGCCCGCGACGGGATGATCTGCTCGAGGGTCTCCGTGTCGACGTGGACCGTCTGGGAGAGCGGCCCGATCTTGACCTTCAGCGTCCACTTCGCGTGTCGCACGTCCACGACCTCGATGGCCTCGACGCCGGGAACGCAGGTACCGACCTTCCTCATGTCGCTCAAGAATGTCCAGGCTCGGTCGACCGGCACGGCCACGTCGAAGACGACAGTCCCCTCGGGCATCCACCTCAGCTCCTCGCGGCGGGGGTGCGGCTGTCGCTGCTCACCTGGACGCCGGACAGCGGGGTGTTGCTGATCCCGCGCTCCTCGTATCCGCAGTGCTCGCAATGGATGTAGATGCGGACCGCGAGGTAGTACCAGTTGAAGGTGGGCTTCCCGCACTTCGGGCACAGCTCGGGGTGGTTGGGCTTCATCCGATGCGCCGGAATGGCCCCCGGTTGATAAACCTCACGCCCTGGGCGGACCGATCCGGCCCACCGCGGCCCGGGTCCCGGGACCCGCTCCGGGCTCCGCGTCCCGAAGGCTGAGCTCCGCGAGCGGGTCCGCACCGGCCTCGCGGACCATGCGCGCGTGGAGGTGCACCCGACGGCGCGTGTTTGGCGGCCCGCGCAGCGTCGCGTCCCACGAGTCCTCCCGGATCCGATCCTCGAACAGGTCCTCGAGATGGCGGCGGAACGTCCCCAGGGGCTCGGACCACACGAACTCCTCGACGGGCTTGCCGAGGAGGAGGCCCCGTTCCTTCGCGAGGAGAGCCTCCGCCATGGGGTTCGCGTCGAAGACGCACCCTTTGCGATCGATGAGGAGAATCGGGTCGTTCGCGGAATCGAAGAGTGCACGGAAGATGCCCATGTTCCGGAGGCCGTCCACGACCGCCTTCCACTCCGTCACGTCGGTCACGAGGCCCTCGAGGGCCACGACCTTCCCGTCCGGCCCGTAGATCGCGTGACCCTGGTCCCAGACCCACTTCTCCTCTCCGGTCGCCGTGCGGATGCGGTAGTGGATCCGGTAGGGCCGATGCTCCTCGACGGCGACCTCCGTCTCCTGTTGCACCCAGCGACGGTCGTCCGGGTGGATCAGGTCCCGCCCCGAGACCTTCCGGTTCCCCTGCAGGTCCTCCGGACGGTATCCGAGGATCTCGAAGCACCCCTCGCTCACGAACTCGTTCGTCCAGGCCTCGTCGTACCGGGTGCGGTACGCGACGCCGGGGAGATGGCTCAGCATCGTCGACAGGGCGCGTTCGCTCTGCCGGACGCTGTCCTCCGCGCGCTTGCGGTCGACCACCATCGCGATCTGAGCGCACACGAACCGCAGGAGGTCCCGCTCTTCCTCCGTGTATCGGACGCCTTCCGTGTAGCTCTGGACGACGAGGACTCCGAAGACGCGGTCTTTCACAATGAGCGGGACGCCGAGCCAGTCGATCGAGGGCGGACCGAGCAGCTCCACCTCGCCCGTATCCAAGAGGTTCTGGAAGACATCGGGCGACGCGAGGAGGGGTTTCCCGGTCCGCAGGACATACTCCGTCAGGCCGCGCCCGACCGGCTGGGGCCCCGGCGGGTTCTCCGCCTCGTCGACGAAGTATGGGAAGGTGAGCGTGTTCGCATCAGGATTGTGAAGGGCGACGTAGAAGTTCCTTGCGGGCATGAGCTCGCCCACGATCGCGTGGATCGAACGGAGGACGTCCTCCAGGCTCTCCGCGCTTGACGCGGCCTGCGAGATCCGGAAGAGAGCGGACTGGATCCGCTCCGCCCGCACCCGCTCCGTGACATCCAGGGCGACGCCGAATACGCCGAGAATCGGGCCGCCCTTCTTCCGCAGCGGTTCGACATGAACGTCGAAGACCCGTCCCTCCCATTCCTGCTCGAACCGCGCGGTCTCTCCCGCCAAGGCGCGCCGGTGCGCTGCGATGAGCGGGAGGTCGGGATCGTCGCTCCGCGCGAATTCCTGGAGGGTCTGGCCCGTGACCTCGTTCGGCCTCAGGCCGATGCTCTGGAGTCCGGAGCCCACCGAGGAGGTGAAGTGCAAGTCCGTGTCCATAGTCCACAGGATGAAGGGAGCCTGCTCGCTCATCACGCCCACGCGGTCCTCGAAGGCCCGGAGCGCCTCCTCGGCCTTCTCGCGTTCCGCCACGCCCTGCTCGAGCGCCCGGCTCTGCTCGACCAGGCGAGCCTTCGTCCGCGCCTTCTCGATCTGGTCCTCGACCTCGACCGCGAGGACCTCGTTGTACCGCGCGGTCTTCACGAGGTACCCGGTCGCGCCCGCGCTCATCGCCTTGACGGCCTGATCCTCGGTCCCGGCGGCCACCACGAAGATCTTCGGCGTCTGCGGCAGCCGCCGCACGAGGCTCTGGAGGACCTCGAACGCCGCGACATCGCGCACCTTGTGGTCGAGGACAATCGCATCGAAAGGTTGGGAGAGCGCGAGCCGGAGCCCCTCCGTCCCGGACGCGACCGCGGTCACCTTGAACCCGCGACGCCCCAGGGCGAGCGCGCTGAGGGTCTGATGGTCCTCGTTCGCATCGATGACGAGGACCTCCCGGGCCAGGCGGGGATGCGCATTCCCATTGACGGGGATCGCCTTCGCGACCATGCGAGCCTCACTCCGGCCGGAGGTGCGGGGGGATGCCGGCCTTGGGATTCATCGAGTCTCGTTGATATAAAGTCCTTGCGAGGCCATTCGCATGCGGCAGAATCATAGCCGCCTTCCTGCGCGGGGCAGGCCGCTCCCCTGACCCGCGCCAATGGACATTCGCGGGCAAAGATTGAAGCCGCGCCACGTCCCCTCGAACCGGACGTGAAGGTCGCTGTCCTCGGGATCGGGGGGCTGGGCCGGATTCTGGCGCTCGAGCTCGCCTCCGACGCCCGCGTCACGGAGCTCGTCCTTGCGGACAAGCGCGGGGACCGCTCGAAGGCGCTCAAGTCCATCGGCCGCACGACGACGGTCCGTCCCCTGCAGGTCGATGTGACCCAACCGGGCCCTCTCCGCGACGCCCTGGCGGGCGTCGATGTCGCGGTCAACGCGACCCTCCCGGACTTCAACCTCCCGGTCATGGCGGCGTGCCTCGAGGCGGGATGCTCCTACATCGACTCCTGGGGGCTGAGTCCCGTGGCGCCGGGGGAACGGCCCGGCGTCCTCGCCCAGCTGGACCAGGATGCCGCCTGGCGGGCGAAGGGGCGGACCGCGGTCGTCTCGATGGGATCGGACCCCGGCCTCTCCAACGTGATGGCGCGCGCCGCGGCGGACCGCCTGCAGACCGTGGAGGAGATCCGAATCCTGAAGGCCGCCGCAGGGACGGGCGAGGTCGAAGGGTATCCGCTCTACTCCCGCGCCGTGTTCCTCCGCGATGCGCTCTCCCCGCCTTCGGTGTGGGAAGGTGGCCAAATCACGCCCCAACCCTTCGTCAGCGGCGAGGAGGACTACGAGTTCCCCGCGCCGGTCGGGAAGCGACATCTGTACCAGTTCTATCATGAAGAGGTCCTCACCCTCCCGTTCCGCCTCGGACGGCCCGTGGGGAAGGTCGTCTACAAGCACGACATCAACCCGGAGCTGATCCGGGCGATCGTCTCGCTCGACTCCCTCGGCCTGCTCCGCGAGGAGAAACGCATCCAGATCGGGAGCGGCCAGACCACCTTCCGGGACGCGTTCCTCTCGACGTTCCCGGAGCCCTCGACCCTGATCCACCCCATCGCAGGATCCATGGCCATCGTCGCCGAGGCGATCGGCGTGAAGCCGGACGGCTCCCGGGCGCGCATCCGGGCATCCATCGTGATCGACCACCGCGAGGCGAACCGGCGGCGCGGAACGACCGCGGAGCGCTTCCTCACGGCCGTCGCGGTCGCCTCGGCGGCGGCGATCGTGATTGGGAAGAAGATCCCGCGCACGGGCGTCCTCGCGGCGGAGGAACTTCCCCTCGACGTCGTCCTGCCGGAGCTCGAGGCCCGCGGCGTGACCTTCCAAATCGATGAGACTCCCGCCTAGGGACACGCGTCGGTTCTTTAAGGGACGAGGGCGTTCCGGCGCCGCTCCGGGGTTGAACTTCATGCCTTCCACGAACCGCACCCTCACGGCCCTTCGAGGTGTTCGCGTCGGGCATGCGCAGGACCTCGCCGTCCGAAGCGGGACCACGGTCGTCCTGATCGATCCTCCGGCGATGGCCTTCGCGGACACCCGCGGCGGCTGGCCCGGCAGCTTCGACACCGCGGCGTCGGACCTGGGGAAGACGTTCATCGACCGTCATGCCCTCTTCCTCACGGGAGGGGACATCTACGGGTACGACGCTTCGATCGGGATCCGCCGATACCTCCTGGAGAAGGGGCTCGCGAAGCCTCGGGGCGGCGGGAAGATGCCCGCGATCATGGGCACGAACATCTACGACGTCCACTTCGGCCCGCTCGAGGGGCGGGACTATGTCGACCTCGGCTACCGCGCATGCCGTGCGGCGACCTCCAGGCCGGTGCGGCAGGGGACCGTGGGCGCGGGCACCGGCGCGACGGTGGGCCCGTTCTTCGACGCGCGCGGACTGAAGGGGACGAAGGGTGGGCTCGGCAGCAGCAGCGCGAGAATCGGCTCCTGGACCCTCGGCGCGGTGGTGGTCACGAACTGTGTGGGCAACGTCTACGACCTGGTGGGGCGGAAGACGATCGCGGGGACCCACCGGGCGGGTTCGGAGGAGTTCTTGGAGATGGACGACCTCCTCGACGAATACCTCGCGCGTTCGACGACCCGCTTCGGGACGACGATCGGAGCCCTCGGCACGGATGCGCCGCTCGACCATGAACAGCTCGCCCGCCTCGTCGAACTGGCCCACGATGGGCTCGCTCTGGCCATTCGACCCGCGCATATGTCGACGGACGGAGACACGATCCTGGGCTTCTGCACCGGGAGAAGGCGAGCCAAGCGGATCGACTACCGCGCCTTCGACGCCTTGCATCACCTCGCCGTGCGGGAGGTGGCCCGCGCCGCGGTCAACGCCGTGCGCGCCGCGACGGGCCTCGGCGGCTACGCGGGCCTCGCCGACCCGCGCTGACCCGGATCAGGTCAGCCGCTTCTCCTGGATGATGATCCCATACTCCGGGAAGTGCTTCAGGAACGGAGCGGGGTCGAGCATCTCGAGGGGAAATGCGCCGCGGCGGGTGATCTCGCCACGGCCGATCATCTCGGCCGCCATGGCCATCGGCGCGCCGACCGGATAGCTCGTCGCGTTGAATCCGTACTTCCGATAGCACTCCTGGTGGTCCAGGATCATCCAGAACATCCAGCCCGCCTTCTCCGCATCCTTCAGGCCCCGGACAACCACCGCGAGGCTGGCCCATCCCTTCGCCTTGTCCGAGAGCGTCTTCGGGTCGGGCATGAGGGCCGCGAGCATGTCGCGGGGCGCGACCTTGACCTTCTCCCCGGTCGACTTGACCTCGACCTCGATCGGGTGGCCGCGATGCAGGCCGAACCGCTGGAACACCTTCAGCGCGTGCGCCAGGTCTTCCGGGATCGCGATCTTGAAGTCCATCGCCTGGAGACCCTTGCCGATCGTCAGCGGGAGCGTGTTCGTCTCCTCGTGGTCCACGTTGTACACGGTGAGCGGGCCCACCGGCGCGGGGAAGTCGAAGATCTCCTCCCCCTCGAGCGAGCCGAGGCGGATCGAGCTTCCCGTCGCGGAACGCGAGGGCGGGCATCAGCACCTCCTCGATGAGCGTGTCGACGGACCACAGCGAGGCGAACTCGTAGCCGTCGACCGTTCCGGCGTCCCCGTCGCGGACCTCGATCTTCTGGACCTCGTCCAGCCGGTCGGCCCCGAGCCGGGCGAGGATGTTCGAGATCCCGGGGTCCTGGCCCATCCCGAGGAGGGCCGTCAGGCCGGCCTGCTTGAACGCATCGTCGTACGCGAGCTGGAGGGCCTCGGGCGGCGCCTTCACGAACTCGCCCGGCTTCTCCTTGGCCAGGGCGAGGTCCGTGGCCGCGTCCATGTAGTGCACGCCTGCCTTGAGGCACGCGTCCATGATCTTCAGGTTGAAGCGCGGGAGGACGAGGTTCAGGACGACGTCGAAGCCCTTGAAGGCCTCGACCATCGACTCGACCTTGTTCGCGTCGACCCGCATCGCCTCGACCCGCCCGCGGTCCAGCTTCTCGGCGAGGGTCTTCGCGGCCTCGAGGCTGCGGTCCGCGATGACGAGGCGTTCGACGACCGGGCTCTTCGACAGCAGGGTGGCGGAGACGGAGCCAATGGCTCCCGCTCCCAAGACGACAACTTTCATCAGCTCGGAACCTCTCGTTCCTTGGGCCGTCCCGAGCCAGACGGGGGTAATAACGGTTCCCGCGGCCCCGGGGAAGGGGTACTTATGCCCTCCGGGGCCGCAACACCGACCGTCTCGAACTAGGAGGTCGCCGCCCCCCGGGCCGAAACGCCTCGCATGGGCCACACAGCGCGCACCAGGCCAAGAAGGGTGACAGAACTCACGAGAGCAAGAAAACTAGCAACCACGATCTGCCTCCTGAGTTCAGGAAGGTAGATTGTCGTCGCAGAGAGGCTCAACGCTACGAGGACGGCCGGCAGGAGACCAAGCCCCACCGCCAAGCTGGCAGAAGTGACGGCCCACCACTTCTTCGTGGGCAGAGTGGCATCGGCTGTCCTCACGACCCCAAGATACGCAAGGAGGCATGCCGGCGTGAAGATGAGAAACCCCATGGAGGCAAGATTCCAGGCGCCCATGCCGAAATAGCCAAGACCGAACCCCGCGAAGATTGCAACTAGCAGGAACTCGGGTCCTCTGCCACGCGAATCCGTCCGCGACGCCATGAAAAGGGTTGCTGCAAAGAAGACCGAGAAGGCAAGCAGTGCTGACACGTCCACGACGGGCACGTACTGATAGATCCGCGCGAACGCACCGAAAGCTGCGATCATGACAAGGATACCTGGCGTCATGGCCACCGCGCAAGCAACAGCCAAGCCCCAGGAGGGTGGAGATGATCTCCCAGGGCGCGCTTCTCGGACCGCCTCGCGAGTGAGGGACTCCACCACGACTCCGCATCTCCCTTGCATGGTTTGAACTTGCTGATTGTCTTGCACAGAGATCACTGATTCTCACGTCCACCCGGTTGATCCAACGTCGAAAGTAGAGGTTCCCGCGGCCCCGGGAAAGGAGTAACTGTGCCCTCCTGGGACCGCGGGTTTCTCGAATCTATGCGGCGAGCTCGACCTCGTGGACCTCGGGTCGCTCCCCGTACGGGATGTCCCAGTCGGGCAGGTGCTTCACGATCGGCACCGGGTCGAGGACCTCGGGCGGGAACACGCCGCGGCGGGCGATCTCCTTGCGGGCGAACATCTCGAGCCCAACGACGGGCGGCGCGCCGGTCGTGTACGACACAGCGTTGTACCCGTACTTCTTGTAGCAGTAGTCGTGGCTCATCAACGTGTAGATGAACCAGCCGGCCGGGTGGCCGTTCTTCTCGCCCTTGACCACGCTCCCGACGCAGGTGGACCCGTGGACGTTCGCCGTCATGTCCACAGGCGTGGGCAGCAGGGCCGTCATCACGTCACGGGGCGCGACCTTCGTCGTCGTGTTGTAGAACTTGCTCCGCACCGGGATCGGCTCCGCCTTCGTCATGCCCCACTTCTTCGCGAGGCGGATGAACTCCGCGAGCTCCTTCGGCAGGGAGAGCTTGAAGTCCTGGTTCCGCAGGCCCTTCGTGATGAAGAGGGGAAGCGTGTTGGACTCCTCATGGTCGACGTTGTACACGGTCTGCGGTCCCACGGGCTCGGGGAAGTTGAAGACCTCTTCGCCCTCCGCCGTGCCGACGCGCACGAACCGCTTGTTGTAGAAAGCGAGCGCGTCCATCTGAACCTCCTCGATGAGGGTGTCCGCGGACCAGAGCGTGGCGAACTCGTACCCTTCGATCGTCGAGTTGTCCCCATCCCGCACGAGGATCTCGTCCACGCGGTCGAGGCGGTCCGCCCCAAGGCGGGCGAAGATGTTCGACAGGCCGGGGTCGCAGCCCCACCCGAGCATCGCGGTCAGGTCGTGGTCCTTCCACTTGTCGTCTAGGTCGAGCTGGATCTGCTCCGGCGTGCGCGTGATCACGTCGCCCTTCTTGTCCTTCGTCAGGACGAGGTCCGTCGCGGTGTCAAGGTAGTGGGCGCCGGCCTTGACGCACGCGTCCATGATCTTCAGGTTGAACCGCGGGAGGACGAGGTTGACGACCATGTCGAAGCCCTTGAACGCCTTCGTCATGTCCCCGACCTTGTCGCAGTCGAGCTGCTTCCCCCTCACGTGCTTCTTCCCGATCTTCTTGGCGAGGCCGCGCGCCTGCGGCAGACGCCGCGACGCGACGACGAGCTCGTCGACCTGCTCGCTCCTCGCGAGCAGGGTGGCGGTCAGCGAACCGATGGCACCCGCTCCCAGGACCATGACCTTCATTCTGTGGCTCCTCGGAAGCCCCATCCGGAAGAGGGGTCAATAGGGCTCCGTTGCGACAGTATGTAGGGGAGGCCCCCGTAGGGGTTTTGACCCCCCGTCCGGACCCCTTGGCCTCCCACGCGACGGACGCCCGAACCGCCCGGCGGAGGTCCTCCACGCGATTCGCGTCGAGGAACGACGACAAGGCTGGGGTCCGCTTCTCGGAGCTCGTCCGCTTCGACGAGGATCGGCCGGAGCGCGTCGACCAGGGACGCGGGGCACCTCGGGGCCCGCTCCGCCATGCCGCGCCGGGCCGCGCCCGTGCGGTACACGGCCCGGAGGGGGTCGATGGCACCGAGACGGGGCACGGCTGCCTCGTGGGACTCCAGGACCTCGAGGAGGAGACGGTACAGCGCGGGCCCCAGGAGCGGTGCGTCGCAGGGCGCCACGAGGACGATGTCTCCGCGGGCCGCCTCGAACCCCCGGGCGAAGCCCTCGATGGGGCCACGGTCATGGCGATCGTCGGGGACCGCGCGAGCCTCGGGGAGGACGTCCCGGAGGCGTGCCGCCTGCTCGCGGGACCGCGCGGACACGAGGAGCTCGTCGGACACGGATAACAGCGACATCCGCGACCCATCGCACCATGGGCCGTCCCCGGAACCGCGCGAGGCCTGCTTTCCAGGAGCCGAAGCGCGATGACTCCGCACCGGCCAGGATGAGTCCCGTGTCCGTCGCCAATCAGGTCCGACCTCCGTTGGGTCATCGGGCCGTGCCTCCGAGCCGGACCCTCACCCGTATCCTTGTACGCGGGGGTGCGCGTCTGTCGGGTCCAGGGTCGGGGGCGTCAGCACGTTGACGGGGAGCTCCGCGTAGTGGAACGTGGTGAAGAGGACGCCGCGTGGCAGGGTCGGGCTCGCGCGGACCTTCGCCTCCACCGAGCCTTGCCTCGAGACGAGCCGTCACGCGGGCACCGTCCACGAGGCCCTCCCTCTCCATGTCCTCCCCGTTCATCTCGATCTCGGGGCCTCGTGTGATCGCGTTCACCACCGGCGAGCGACGCGTCATCGTTCCCGTGTGATACTGTTCCCTCTGCCGTCCCGTGATGAGCGCATAAGGGAAATCGCCCTCCTCGAGCGTTGTACGGTCTCTCCATTCGAGGGGTCTGAACCGTCCCTTGCCCCGAGAAAACTGCGCCCACGTGAAGGATGGGCGTACCCTCGCTCGACCCTGCCGCGACGGGCCACTGGACGCCGCCGCGCGCGAGCGAGGAGTGGGAGACGCCCGCGTACGACGGAACCAGCCCGGAGATCTCCTCCAAGATCTCATCGCTGTCCTCGTAATCCATCGGGCACCCGAGCTTCGCGGCCAATGCCGTGTAGACCTCCCAGTCGGCTCGCCTGCCCCGTGGGATGGGAAAGCGGGCGGACGGGCTGGACCCGGCGCTCCGTGTTCGTGAAGGTCCCCGCCTTCTCGAACGAAGAGGCCGCGGGGAGGACGACGTCGGCGAACTCGGCGGTTTCCGTGAGGAAGAGGTCCTGGACGACGAGGAAGTCAAGCTTCTGGAATGCCTCGGCGACGCTCTGGGAGTCGGGATGCGACCGGACCGAGTTCTCCCCGGAGATGTACAGGAGACGGAGGACGCCGCCGCGGGCGAGCTGGATCATCTCCGTGCTCTTCCAGCCCTTCGTCTCCGGCAGCTTCGCATCCCACTTGCTTTCGAACCGCGCCCTAATTGCGGGATCGAAGAGGTCCTGATACCCGGGGAGAGAGCCGGGGGTGCTCCCCATGTCCGCGCCTCCCTGCACGTTGTTCTGGCCCCGGATCGGGTTCAGGCCCGACCCCGGTTTGCCCACGTTTCCCGTGAGCAAGGCGAGGTTGACGAGCGAGGAGACGTTGTCGGAGCCATTCGCGTGCTCGGTGATCCCGAGCGTCCACAGGATCACGGAGGGCGTCTGCGTGGCGTACACCCTCGCCGCCGTCCGGATCGTCTCCGCGGACAGGCCCGTGACCTTGACGGCGAATTCGATCGTGAAGGGCCCGAGGCTGTTCCTCCATGCCTCGAAGCCCTCCGTCCGTGCCTCGATGAAGGGCCGATCCTCCCAGCCCTGGTCGAGGATGTACCTCGCCATCGCGGAGAAGAGCGCGACGTCGGTCCCGGGCCGCAGGTTCAGGTTGAGCTCCGCGAACCGGGACATCCCGAGCGTCCGCGGGTCCACGAGGAGGAGGTGCGCGCCGTCCTTCGCGGCTCTCTTGATCCGCCCGGCCAGGACGGGGTGCGCCGCCTCCGTGCTCGAGCCGACGAGGAGGATCGTCCTCGCGTTCTCGAGGTCCGCGATGGGGTTCGTCGCGGCGCCGGCCCCCAGCGCCCAGGAGAGCATCGCGGCGGAGGGGGAGTGGCACAGGGTGGCGCTCTGGTCGACGTTGTCCGTGCCGACGGCGACCCGCATGAACTTCTGGAAGGCGAAGATGTCCTCGTTCGTCGACCGGTCGCTCGCGATGCCGCCGATGGCCTCGGGCCCATGGTCGTCGCGCGTCCTCCGGATCCTCTCCGCCACAAGGTCGAGCGCCTCCTCCCAGGTCGCCGTCCGGAACACGTCCCGCGGATCCCGATCCCCGAGCGGACCGCGCGAGACGCCCTCCTTGCGGACCAACGGCGTGAGGAGCCGGTCCCGGCTCGCCTCGTGCTGGAACGCGAACTTGCCCTTGACGCAGAGCTTGCCGCGGTTCACGCCGTCCTTCGCACCCCTCGCCCACACGACCGTGTCGCCGGCGAGGCCGTACTCGACGCGGCAGCCGACCGCGCAGTACGGGCAGGTCGTGACCACCGTGCGGTCGGCGGGCTGCCACCCGATCTCCTGGAGGGCGCCCGTCGGGCAGACGTCGACGCATGCGCCGCAGCTCGCGCAGGTGGACTCGCCGAGCGGGGCGCCGAGGTCGAACGCAACCCGGGTCTCATGGCCTCGCCCCGCGAGCGCGATGACCTCGTTCAGCTGGTCCTCGTCGCAGGCGAGGAGGCACCGCCGGCACAAGATGCAGAGTGAAGCGTCGAACCGGATTGCGGGATGCGAGACGTCCGCGGTGACGGTTCCACCGTTACATCCGTTCGAACGGACCCCCAGATCGCCCGCAAGCCGCTCTAGGGAGCAGCGATGGCTCCCTGCGTGGTGGGCATGCTCGGCCAGGAGGAGGGAGACGAGGCCTCGACGCATCTCCCGGAGGTGCGGCGAATCGGTTCGGATGGACATTCCATCCCGCACGGGCGTCGAACAGGCGGGGACGACGCGGCCGCTCCCCTCGAGCTCCACCATGCAGAGCCGGCACACCCCGTTCGCGCGACCGTCGTAGCTCGCACAGCGTCGGGATGTCCGCACCCTGCGCCCTCGCGATCTCCAAGATCGTCGGAGTCCCGTCCACCGTCAGCTCGGCGCCGTTCAGGGTGAGGCGGGCGGACACATCAACCACCGCCGTGACGACCAACGTGCGCGGGACACTCACCGCGGGCGTGGGCGAGCATCTCGTCCCGCAGGCCGCTCATCGCATCGAGGAAGGGCTTGCCCGCCACCTGGCCGAGGGCGCAGAGGGAGGTCTCCTGCATGAGCCTCGCGACGGCTCCGCCTTCCTGCAGGTCCGCCTCCGTCGCCGTCCCGTCGCGCAGGCGACCCATAGAGCGCGGAGAGCTGGGTGGTCCCGAGCCGGCAGGGGACGCACTTCCCGCACGACTCCGACCGGAAGAACTCGCCGAGCGGTCGAGAGGACGTCCACGATGCACCGGTCCGTCCCTGATCGCCACGACCGCGCCGGTGCCCAGACCGCAGCCGTGCTTCCGGACCGCCTCGAAGTTCAGCTCCACGTCCAGCTTGGACGTGGGGAGGAGGCCGCCGGACAGCCCGCCGGGGAAGAAGGCCTTCAGTTCCCCGGCGGAAGACCCTCCATCCTTCTCGACCAGTGAGTCCGCCCGGATGCCAAGGGGTTCACGGTAGGCTCCGGGCGTGCGCACGTCGCCGGTCAGGCAGAAGAACTTCGCGATCTTTTGCCGATCCGCCTCGTCGGACGAAGGCAGGAGCAAGGGAGGGATCGCGGCAAGCGTCTCCACGTTCTGCACAAGCGTCGGCCTCCCGTACAGGCCGGCCTCGGCGGGGAATGGAGGGCGCGAGCGGGGCTCGCTCCGCCGCCCTTCGAGGGCCTCAAGAAGCGCGGTCTCCTCGCCTGTGACGTAGGATCCGACGAGCGAGCGGAGCTCCAGGTTAGGGAGCCGCCCTTCGAAGCCCATGTCTCCGGCGGCCTGCGCGAGCTCGCGGAGGCTGCGCTCCAGCACGCGGCGGGCGTTCGCGTATTCCGCCTTGAGAGCGATGACCACGACCGCCGCTCCGACGACGGACGCGGCGATGAGGACCCCCTCGACGAGCCGGTGAGGTTCCCTCTCCAGGATGAGCCGGTCCTTGAACGTCCCGGGCTCCCCCTCGTGCGCGTTCACGACAACGACGCGATCCGTCCGGGTGCTGCCCATCACCGCCTTCCACTTGAGGTACACGGGGAACCCGGCACCGCCCATCCCCCGTAGGACGGCAGTCTCAATCACGCCCAGGAGGGAGTCCCGGTCCTTCGCGTCGAGCACCCGTTTGAAGGCCGTGTACCCGCCGGTGGTTCGATAGGCCCGCAATCCCTGCGTGTGTGCATCGACCCACGCCGCAGTGCTCTCCTGAATCTCCTTGGGACGACCGGACGCGGTGGTGTAGTAACGGCCCTCCTTCCAGGCCACCGGCGCGCTCGCGCAGTACCCGAGGCAGGACGCGGTGCCCACGTCGGACTCGGTGGCGCCGAATTGCCCATGGATAGCCCCGTCGGCCCGAAGGGCGCACGGAAGGCCGTTGCAGACGCTTCACCGTCTTCCAGCTGTCCGGGGGGAAGTAAACGTGTAGAGGCTCAGTACGGTGGACAAGAGGCGCGCGGTGCGCGCGGGCGAGACTCCGCCATCCGTTCCTCGGTGAGCGCTTCCTTCTCGACGGCCTCCGCGATCGCGGCGAGGAGAGTCTCCTGGGCGGACGGAGCTGGGAGCCCCGCCCCATCACCGCCCCGCCGGCGACGGAAGTGATGCGAATCTGGTCCGGGACCTGGCTGGGTGTGGGGCGAGCGGGCTTTCGCACCCGGCGCCCGAGGCGCGGTTCGCGCCGGGCGTTCGCGATGTTCCTTGGCTGGGCCTTCATCGCCTCGGCCTCAGGGCTCGCCCCTCAGCCAACGGCAGGCTTCGAGCACATCTTAAAGAAACGGGTCGTATCGTGGAGACTTCCCAGGTGGGGAGGCGCATGGCCTCCGGGACACCGGTGACGCACGACGACGATGGATACTTATGAGACCCCGACCGTCCCGCGTTACGGACCCGTCGCCTAGCACGGATAGGGCTCCGGATTTCTAATCCGGCTCTCGTGGGTTCGAATCCCACCGGGTCCGTACCCCTATGGAGTAGGAAAGCCTAAATCAACTCGGATTGAATGTTGTCGCTTTAGCGGAACGATGGGCCGGATAGCGGTTTGTTGACAACGCTCTACTTTCTTCGACGCTGCCTCGTCCCCACCCACGAGGGCGGTCGTACCGCCCTCCCTTTCCGTTTTCCGGCCGCTCGGGGGCGACGAGGCGGGGGCACTCTCCCTTTCCGAGGTCAACGGCGAAGAGCGCCGGCGACCCCGACAAACGCGACGAAGAACCCGACGGCTTCGACAATCCGTCCACCTAGGTCGATGGAATAGTACACGGTGAGACCGGGAGGGAACGGCGTGTAGGAGTAGAACCCGAGCACGCTCAATGCCACGAGCCCAACAGCTACGAGCGAACCGCCGAGAAGGAGGGTCACGAACGTCCGGCGGGTCGGTCCAACCGGAACCGACCGTGAACCCCGGAACGCCACGGAGGCCCCGACGAAGACCAACAGAAAGCCTACCGCAGACAGCAAGGTTCCGGTGCCTGAGAGAATCGCCCATTCTTGATAGGTCCCCAACGGAAGGCTGGGCGGGGCGCCGGACAAGTTTAGGATGTCAAAAGAGGTCTGCTGCGTAACAACCGTCCCGAGGGCCACGGCGAGTCCGCCTAAGATGACGACCCAATAGCCCCAACCACGGCTTCTAGTTTCAGGCGTCGGCACAGGCGTCGGTGACGGCGACACATTCGGTTGCATCTCTCCACTCCCAACACCTACATCGACCAGTCCCGGCATAGCCCTTCCGGCCGAGTCGGGGGCGAAGGGCTCAGGCAGACTAGCTAGAAGACCCATCCCCAAATACCGACCGTGACGTTGTTCTGCTGGCAACCTGGGTCGGTGGAGATGGCCGAATCTGTAACGTTTTCATGAACAAGCGCCGTCGCACTCGACGCGACGTAGACCTGCTGGTAGGAAACCACTGTCTCGTCCACCGAGATGGCGACCGCTGCGGACGCACTGGCACCGCGATTCGTAATGTTGAAGTACACACTCCAGAAGGAGTAGTTGCCCTGGGTCGTGTTGTAGAAGCAGTTCCGCTTGTAACCGAGACCGCTAAGGGAGAAGACGGGTCCAGGCCGCACTTCTCCTGCGATGACAATTGCGATGACTACAATCACGATGACCGCGACTATCAGCCATCGGCTTCCCAGAATCCTCCGCAGTTGACTTTCTCGGCGGGGCTGGGAGCTTCCTGTCATCGAGCGGTCTCTCAGCCGCATCCGTCACCTGGAGGATAGCCCTTCCGGCCTTTCTTCGGCGATGGAGCAGGGAGACGTGAGGAATGCCACTTTCGCCTATCTCCCCCGTCTCGCTAATGGAGGTGGTACCCCTTCTACTTCTGAGGCGAAGTGAATGGACTCGCAACTCCAGACGGCGGGGCTCTTTCTCGTGGCATTCGCACCGATTCTCGTGCTCGAGTTCCGTGCGCTATTCCGGGTCATGCCGTGGGGCGGATGGACCGTCAAGGTCACCACGGTCAGCATCCTCCTCGGGGTAGTACTTTGGGCGCAGGGGAGCGACCTTACCCCCATAGTCGATGTCATCTTGGTATCCGCGTTGCTCTTCGTCTCCCTGCTCGTTCTGATGGGTCGGCGACCAACGTTGCAAACCTCGTTCGATGTCGTGTCTGTGGTCTCTTTTGGGGTGGCGGTCTACTGGGTCATCGTCTTCATGACGACGCCTCCCAGCCTTGAGTTCGCGGGTGGAACGGGCGCAATCACCATTCAGGGTGTACCAGTCTCGTGGGTCGTCGGAAGTCTGGTCGGCATGAATGCAACGAATCTCTATCGAATCCTCCGGCCGATTCTCGGGCGGCCGGAGCCGCTTCAGAACGCAAAGCCGCGCCCGCCTCTTGATTTGGGCCACTCTCTGTCCAAGAAGGTCACACTGGCGGGGGGTGTGCTCTGGGCAGTTGCCCTGACCGGCCTTATCCCGATTCCGTCTCCGGCAACCTGCGCTGACGGGCTGTGCGTGCAGGTAACCGCGTATCCCCTGTACGCACTCACCTTCGTTGGGGTCTATCTAGGCGTTGGCGCGATAGCGACGGGTGCCATCCTCTCCTTTGTTGAGAGCCAGTCAAGGTCGACACGGAGAACACGAGTGCGGAGGGTACGAAGACCGGTCGGGGAAGCGAAGGACTGACCGCCCACATCCACGCCCAAGCGGTCAACGTGCGAAATCTATATTGGAAATCGATTCTAGGGCCATTCCTGAGGCGGGCGGCACCGCCTCGGCCCATTTTTCCGTTTCATCTGGGCATTGCGGACCCCCCTGCAAGTCTTAAGTAGTCTAGGGCTAACGTCTTCCTCGTGAGTAGGGACGGCTTGTCATTCGAGATAGTGAGCATCCCGTTGGGTGCTGTATCCATCTACGTCGCGCTTGTTGTGACAGTCGCAGACCCATTGGTCAGCCTATTCTTTGGGGCGGCTGGAGTGCTCGACGAGATAATCTCCTTTGCCTCGCTGCTATCCGGGCATGGCGGGGGTTAGTCTGGGATGCGATACGCCGAGCGCGAGTTCCGTGAGAGCCCACGTTATGAGGTAGTAAGCCGGTCGCTGGCCGGTCTCACATCCAACCGCGCGTGGCTCTACACCGTCGATGTGGCTACCGAGAACGAGACGGGGAAGCGGCTTGTCCAACTCGTGCGGTGGCGGGCGCGCGTCGATAGGGAAGCGGCGAACGCGAAATATTGGCAAAGATTCCGCAATTACAACATCCGGTCAGCGGAGCAGTGGGCGAGCGCATCCGCGCTCGTAGACGCGCACTTCCAAGAGGAGAGTTCGCTGTCCGACCCGGACTTTGTACGGCTGGAAGCAACCCTCGGCGACGAAGGAGTTCCCGATGTGGAGATTGAGCGGCTTGAAGGCGAGGCGCTTGAAGCGCGCGCTGCCGAGAAGCATCACAAGGCCGCGAGACGCCGGGCGGAGCAACGGCTCCGAGACATGAAGCGCCACGTAGGGACGTACCGTAAGATACTCCGCGAGTTCCAAGCCGCGATAGACGACCCTGATGCCAACGAGACAACTGTCCACCATTTCATCGAGGAGAAGAAGCCGTTCTGGCTGTTTGGACTGGAGTATGTTGACCTAGAGAGTAAGGTTGCATTCCCGCCCAATACGAAGGAATTCGAGTTTGACTTCATGCTGCGACGGCTGGATGGCTACATGGACCTTGTCGAACTCAAGGGTCCCGACGAATCGCTTTTCGACCGAAGAACAAGAAGACGCTCGAAACTCAACGTCGCCCTCTCTACGGCTCTGGGACAAGTTCTCACATACCTCAGCGAGTGCGACCGGCGTCCTTCATTGCGGCTGTTCAAGCCGAAGGCTATTATCGTCATCGGCAACAAGCGGACCGACAATCCTCGTGAAAGGAGACTTCTGATGAGTCATCTGACGCGCGTGGAAATCCTCACCTACACCGAACTGCTCAATCATGGGACGAAGTTGCTGAAGCTCATGGAAGTGCGGAAAGCCCGAGCCTAAGAGAACTCGTCCACGCCATTTGGAACAATCTTGCTGGCCTAGTTACCAGTGAGAAATAGTGGAGGCCACCGGCAGAGGCAGTCGCCGCTGACAAGCCCGAGCGGCTGTTGTGAAGGGATGCTTGTGTTGATGGTGACGCGGGCGTCGCGTATATCCTTTCACCACTCCTTGCCGCGTGCGAGAACCGATCCAGGAGTGCGAGGGGGTACGGTCGAACCGCCCTGGCTACGGGAGTCCCCTCGCCATCGTTAAGTAAGGCAACCGTCTTGAATTCCTTGCCGTGAGGACGACCCGTTTGCTCGGTGCACCGATCGTGCTGGCTGGTGTGGCCTTCTTCACCGTGGCGATTGACTTCACGCTCTCGTTGAATGCGCTCCGCTCCGCAGACTCCCAGGCGGCCATAATTGAAATCGGAGGCGCCGAGATACCAGCCGCGACCGCAGTCTTCCTTCAGGATCTGTTCCTCGTCGTCGGTGTCGCTCTAATCGTTATTGGGCTAATCGTGGGGTTCCTTGGGAGAAAACCGACTGGGTGAGAGACACCGCGCCGGAGGGGGTGATTGCGTCTTCGCCCTCGGCAAAGGGGCTATCTGGATCGACTCGCGTCCCGTCGCCGTCGCTTCGATCCCGCGCGCGGCGCTAGCGACGCCGGTTTGGGGAAGGATTCCATGCGCTCCGCGAACGCGGGTGAGAAGCGGAAGCCCTTGATGGGCTGAGCGAAGGTCAGATAGTACCTGTCAGGAGTCACCACGCTGATGGTCCGCTCGCCCCAGAACTGGTCTGTGGGCGGTTCGTCGATGGTGGCTCCGTGCTTCGTGATGCGCGCGTACAATCTGTCGACATCTTGGGTGTAGAAGTACACGACGACGCCCGTCCCGAGCGGATGCTCCTCCATCTGCTGGCCAAACGCCCCATGGTCGTAATGGTCGTGCAGGGCTTCCTCGATGTCCCCGAGGACGACCCGCGTGCCTTTTCCCACCGCGCCCCACCACGCGCCCGCGAACACCACTCTGCCATCGGGTCCGCGCACCCGGAATTCCGGCGCAAAGCCGAGGCTGTCCGTGAAATAGTCGAACATCCTGCCGACATCGGGACTGTGCAAGTTTACTTGGGCGTGCAAAGAGCTGCCACCAGGGCGGCACCCATCCGACCTCGAATATTGAATCTTTCAACGCCTTCCGAAGCGGCGGTGAGCAGGGGACGAGGGCGGTGCCCAGTTGGCTATCCGCTAAGGGTCTCTCGAGCCTTGATGTACCGCCCTAAGAACCTACGTTGCGGTGTGACATGGATTTAGAATCCCATCCTGAGTTCAGGCACTGGTTCCTGGTATCAGCTCCCACCGGTCCCGAGAATTGAAACTCGTCGTGGCCCGGCCAGGGGAGACGGAGTTCAAAGACGGCACTGCGGATTTCTGATCCACCGGTCGTGGCCCACGCCGACCCTTCTCATTTCCACCTCGTGAGGATCTGCTCACGCTGGAACGTGGCCTTGCTGACGAAGAAGAGCACTAAGCCCAGGGGCGCCATCACGGCAGCAATGGTCAGGAGACCGTTCGTGTCGAGTGTGATAGCACCGATCTCGCCGGCGATGTAGATACCAATGAAAGGGAGGAAGGCTAGGCCGCCCAGCTGGGCGGCCGCCCGAACGTCGCTGACCTTCGACGAGGCGAGGACGCTGACCTCGATGCTGAGCAGTGCAGCGAGCGGGGCAAGAATCAGCAGGATGACGCCTATCCTCCAATTCGGGAAGTAGAGGTAGCCTAACTTGTCCGCGGTAACGAGGTCCATGAGCGTCATGAAGACGGCCGCACCTGCGAACGTGCCAAGCATCGCCGGGAGGAACGCAGCGATGCTCTTCCCGAGTAGGATATCTCCATCGGCTACGGGGGTCGCAAGAAGTGGTTCGAGGCTTTTCTCGACCTTCTCGCCGACGATGCTGTACGACGCGATGGGTGTGGGGATAATCGCGGGTATGATCACAAATAAGAATGCGAACGCGTCCAAATACCCCGGCAAGGCTGCGGCGGGGAAGCCGCCTGACCTCCTCCCGCTAAACTCGATGACCAGGGGAAGGAGGACGGCGATGATGAGCGGAAACGCCACCGTCGTGTAGAGGACCGTCCTCCTCCGGAGGATTGACTTAAGGTCCTTCTTTGCGATGATCCACGCATGCCTCAGGCTCACGTCTTCTCCCTCACCAGTTTCAGATACGCGTCCTCCAGGGTTGAGGACGACACAGATGCAGACTGGACGACGCCCCCCGCCTCAAATATGGCGCGGAGGATTGCCGGGTTCTCCTTCTCCGGATCCACCACGTCGATGACTAGACGACTGCCGTCCACGGCCAGATTCACGACCGATAGCTTCCTTAATGCGCCCAAAATCGCGTCGGTCACCTGTGTCAGTTGGACGACCGTCTTCCGGCCCCCCACGGACCGCTCGAGCTCCGCGGGAGAACCCAGGGCCATGAGCCGCGTGTTCAGGATCGCGATCCGGTCGCAGACCCTCTGGGCCTCGTCGAGGTTGTGCGTGTTCAGAAAGATGGTCTTCTTCTGCTTCTTCAGTTCCAGGAGGAAGTCCCGGACTGTCTTCGCCGACTCCGGGTCCAGGTTGACGGTCGGCTCATCCAAGAACAGCACTTCGGGCTCATGGATTAAGGCACGGGCGATTGCAAGCTTCTGTTTCATCCCTTTTGAGAATGTCCCAGCCGCGACGTCCCTCTTCTCCCACAGTCCGAGCATGGTGAGGAACCGCCGGATGTTCGCTCTCCGATCCGCCTCCGCGAGGTCGTACAGCTGGCCGTAGAAATCCAGGTTGTCGTAAGCTGTCATGTTCTCGTAGAGGCCGACGTTGTCGGGCACGAGCCCGATCATCTTCCGGATCTTCGGTGAGTCGACGTCGCTCCCGACGACATAGTCCCCAATCCTCGCCTCGCCGCTCGTTTTCGAGATGAGGCAGCAGAGCATTCTGACCGTGGTCGTTTTGCCGGCTCCATTGGGCCCCAGGAGGCCGAAGACCTCACCATCTTGGACCCGGAAGGTCAAACCGTCCACGGCAGTCAGGCCGTCGAACTTCTTGGTGAGGGATTCAGTCTCAATCAAAACACATCACCGCGGCGCACGATCTGCGCGGTTCCCGGCAGGGGTCTCCCCCGCGCAGACACCAGACGGGACTAGACTGTTCGCATATAAAAGGGCGCTCTCTCACCGGGAACTGAGGGCCGTCGGGCTGTTCGTACCGGTGCGATTTGTGATGTTTGGATAATGCGCCCGATCCGTGAGGTGACGGAAGCGAGTGATGCCCTGCGTGATACGAAAATGGCAGTCCGTCGCGCCTCCTTTAAGGAGGTCCTCAAGTAGTCTCATTCTCCCGAGAAGGCCTTTCGAATCCCATTTGAGAGATCAACACGGCATTTGGGCACCGGCTCCCACCGGGTCCGTTCCACTGGAGGAAGATCGGGGCGTGCAGATGAATCCAGCGCTCAAAGGTCAACGCGTATCTACGGGAGAAACGCCCTGGGGCCGCAGAGCGCTCTCATCTTCGAAGGAGGAAGGGATTGCCGGCTCAGCCGTGGCGCCGCGGGGAGGGATCCCGCCACTCGCAGATGGAGTTTATGTGGACACCCGTGAAAGGCACCATCGGGCGGGCCAGAGAGCTGAGCGCTCCCGCACAGTCTGCCTCGACGTGAGCCTATCGCTCGCGAACTTCCGATGTGTTCAGACCAACAGCTTCGAGAATGAGCGCCTCCAACGCGGCCTCGTCTATAGTATCGCCTTCGTGGACGTCGATGGCGCGAACCGTGTTGCCTTCCAGTCTCGCGTTGAAAAGCGTCTTTGGATCCTCAATCTGAGCGCCTTTTGGGAACGTCAGCCTCACGGATTTCTTGAGCGTGTCTCCGATACAGATTATTCCGTCGTGGGACCAGACGGGGACTCCCGCCGGGTTGCTGGGTTTCCTCCACTTCACTTCTTCGACCACGGCAGGGTCTGCTCGCTGGATCACATCTCGCAGATGCGATAGGGTCTTGCCCCGCCAGTCACTCGTCCCCCTGATTCTGTCGTCTGTCAAGTGGGAGGCAGACTCGCCACTCTGGTGACGACTCGTACTTACCTTCATCCTCAGCTCACCGCTTTCTTCACGAGCGCGGCAATCCTCGCCTCGTCGGCGGGCGTCAACTCCGTCAACGCGAAGGCCACCGGCCAGACGGGGCCCTCGTCGAGGTGCGCCTTGTCGCTGAAGCCGAGCGTCCCGTACCGCGTCTTGAACTTCGCCGCGTTCTGGTAGTGGCAAACGACCTTGCCGTCCTTGGCATACGCGGGCATCCCGTACCAGAGTCTCGGCACGAGGACGGGTGCGTTGGATCTGACGATGGCATGGAGCCGCTCGCCCAGGGCGCGATCCGGTGCCGGCATCGCGGCGATCTTCGCGAGCACGGCGCTTTCCCCGTCCACCTCGCCCGCGCCCGCCTTCAGCTCTCGGGCGCGCTCCCGCATCGCGGCTCGTTCCTCTTCCGTGAATCCCTTGGACTTGTTGCCGGTCCCGGTGGTACTCTTGGCAGGCTTCTGCGTGTCCTTCTTCGAAGGTTTCATGGTCACGCCCTCACGCCCGCGAAAACGGATTCCGTACTTAACATCCACCCGTTCTTCGCGCGCGGGCGTGGCCCTCGCAGCACTCGGTGGCCAGGTCGGGAATCAGCCTCGGCCGCGTTTTGCCTCCTCTAGGGCGGCCTTAAATAGAGAACCGCGGTGACACTCCCGTATGGCGCGGTTCGTCTTGGTTCCGGGTGCATGGTTGGGGGCTTGGGCGTGGCGGCAGGTGACACCCTTCCTCGAGAAGAAGGGGCACTCCGTATATCCTATCACCTTGACCGGAATGGGCGACCGGGTGCACCTGGCCTCGAGGGACGTCGGCATTGAGATCGCGATCCAGGATGTCCTGAACGCGGTCAACTACGAGGAGCTCGATGACTTCGTGTTGGTCGGACACAGCTTCGCGGGCAAGGTGGCCGCGGCCATGGCGGATCGCGCGCACGACAAGGTCCGCAAGGTGATTTACGTGGACGCCTTCCGCCCGGAGAGGGTGAGGACCCCACAAGGCGGGTTCGACCCCTCCGGCGAGTTCGGACCGCCACCTCCAGGCGCCTACGGGATCCCCCTCACCGAGGAGATTGTGGCCCGCATCGGGAGCGACGTCCAGGGAACGAACCTGAAGCGGATGATGTCCCTGGCGACGCCTTGGCCGCTCAAACTCGCAACGGACCCGATCACGCTGTCCAAGAACTACGACGGCGTGAAGGAGGCGTACATCTTCTGCAGCCTCAGCGGGGATCCCGTCGACGAGATTATCGCGGGGAAGTGGGGGAAGCTCGAAGGTCCGCACAAGGTCATCGACACGGGTCACTGGCCGATGATCACGAAGCCGGACGAGCTGGCCAAGGATCTCATGGCCCTCTCCTCGGACTGAAGCTTTCCGCGGGACATCGCGTCACCTCGCGTCCTCCACCCGCTTAAAGACCCGAAGGGCCGTGAGCGTGATCCACTTGCTCGGTTCCCCCGCCCGCTCCAGCGCGAGCGGTTTTACTTTCCTCGCGGCGGCCCCGTGACCGCTTCCCGGCCCTTCGTCGGGATGAACCCGGTCGAGGACCCAGGTCCCGTCGCTCCGTCGCTTCTCGCGAAGGATCTGGAGGGCGGGCTTGAGGCGACGATCCCTGGCGTATCCGAGCCCCGTGAGGACGTCGAGCCCTACCAGGACGTCGTAGTAGTAATGCGTTGGGTAATGGAACCGGAACCAAGGAGCGTACCGTCGCCCCTCCTCGAAGAGCTTCCGCTCGAGATAGAAGTCCGCCCCTCTCGAGATCGCCCGCTCCATCGCGGCGGTCCGATTCGCCTTCGGAATCGTCGCGAACGCGGCCAACGCCTCCCAGCAGTCAAGGGTCCCGGGCTTACTGGCGGCGCAGTTCCAGCCCCCGTCCTCCCGCTGGTCCTCGATCATCCAGTCGTAGAGCTTCCGGACCCGGCGATCGTCGCCGTACCCGAACCGTGTCAGCATGCGCGCGACGTTCCCGACGATGCAGACCTCCTCCGTGAAGAGGTTCACCTCTGAGCTGAGGTGCAGCTTGTACTCGAAGACGAGGTCGGCGAGCCTTCGAATCCGCGGGTCGGTCGCCGTGAGGCCGAGGTCGGAGAGGACGATCCCTTTCCAAATCGACGAGTCGTACAGGGGGAAGCGGAGGAACCGGACCCACTCCCGGACCGTCCTCGGCTCATGGGCCTCCCAGTACCCCTTGGGCTTCTGGGTTCTCAGAAGGTCATGAGCCCAACCAACTCGAGGGATCGTCGAGTACGCTGCTTTCACTTCCGGGTCGTCTTGCTTGCGCCCCAGTAGGTCAATCAGTGTGTGATAGCGAACAGACGGCTGGTCCGGTTCGAGGAGCCAATCGAGGACTTTGTCTCTAGGCATCGCCGCTAGGACTGCGCCTTGCGCTTTCATCCTTTCGGTTCACCGAATTGTGACGCTCGCGCGGCGAGAGTCGATCATGCCCGATGTGGGCATCGCAATGCGCCCGCCGCGCGAGAGCGGTGCGACGGCCCGTTCCCCTGGTCGCAAGCTTGGGGTTTTGGGTCGTCCTCGGTGGGAACTCAACCGAAACCATTGAATCCCCACAGGTGTCTCACTCTCTGGAGGGAACAAGGGCTTGGGGACATGTCCCAGTTGCGGTGCTTCGGGTCTCCTCCTCGGCCCCCAGCAATGCAGGACCTGCGGTAGGACAGCCTGCAAGAACTGCCTCCTCGTCGTCGGTCACACCATGCAGCCTACGGGCAAGTGGGAGCCCTGGGCGAGCTGTTCAACGGGATGTTTCGACGCCTGGGCATCATACCGCGTCTCGAGCGGCGCACAGGTCGTCGCATGGGGTTCGACGTGGATGTTCGAAGGAGTGGCGCTCGGACCGGCCTTCCTGGACCGGGTCGGCCGGATGATCTCGGACCACAAACGCAAGTGGGCTCTCGCCTCTGCGATCAACTACATCAGCGCGGAGCGACACGAGGACGCAGCCAAGATCTACGAGAGCCTGGGGATGCACAAGGAAGCTGGCGAGGTCCGACGGGCGGGACGTCGCCAAGTCAGTACGCAGGTCCATGTCAACGTAAACGACCTTCTGGAGCAGCTCAGGACCATGGGCGTATCGGCGAGCTACACATGCCCCGTCTGTCGTAGTCCTTCCGCGATCACGGGAACGATGTCTCCGGAGGCCCTCACCAAGTGTCAATACTGCGGAGCCGTTGCCCGCCCGACCGATGTCGTCGAGGCAATTACGAAAGTGATGGCCTCGCGGTAGCACATGACCATCGCGAGAAAGGTGCTCGCGCTCGTGCACTTTCGCCCACCCCTCCCGGACGGTGCCTTATCGGCACAAATCGCTGGCAGGAACGGGGAGATTGTGACGCGACAGCCAGCACCGCTCGAGGGGTCGTATCGGCATTTGAACGAGGCCGTCGTCGCGTACCTGCAAGGTCGCCAGGACGCCGACACATCGGTGCGGACGATCCTGGACTCGCATAGCCCGGAGCAGGTGAAGGCCGTCCTGTTCAACGAGGGCGAGCGATATCGTCGGTTCAATCGCGCGAGGTTCCGGGATCTCGTGGAGCGACTGAGGCTGCGCGGGGTCCTTTGGTGAGCGGCGAAAGCCGCGTCGATTACTGGATTCGTCCCGAAGATCTCGTCCATACCCTTAAGTGACGAGGTCACCTGCTGACCCAACGATGACGGGAAAGGGAAGGAAAGGCTCCAGAAACCCCGAGCGTGGCCAACAAAAGAGCCGAAAGTGGAAGCGCGGACGGCTACGCCGGGATCGAGCTCGGTCGACTGAACGGCGCGTGAAGTGAGACGGCTGCAAACGCCTCCCCAGAGCGGAGCGGGGTGCCTCGCCCCGTCGTTCCCGAGTCGGCCGGAACGGCTACGCCGGGACGAGGGGATGCGGGGTTTCGGCATGATACTCACCCCGCACGAACAAAGGCTGTTGCTCATCACGATGGCTATTGGGATATGGGGAGGCATGATTCTCGGATACGTCGTCCTCCCCAAATCTGGGCCGACCAGCCCGGCTGCTACAACCATGGATATCCTCGTCGGGAGCATCATCGGTCTTTGTGCTGCAGTTTTCGTCTTCTTCGGCCTGTAGAAGCCCGAAATCATGGAGCGCGAACGCGCCAGAATCAGGTGATTCGGGCAGCCTGTCAGAACGGGGAGGCGCACGGCCGGCCGGCGGCGCGATCACACCGGCAGGACTCTGTGGTAAGGGGAGACCCCCGCGGCCGCGGGGGTCTCATGCGTTGGGGAACGAGGTAGAACAACATACGCCGAACAGAAGGGGGCGTACTTGTCATTCACCGTTTGGGGTGAACGTGGTCCTCCCTCCCGCTGCGATACATACGAAAGGTTAAGCAGACGACCGGTGGCTCTCGCCACTGTAGGGGTTTCAACGTCGGAGGCAGCAAGACCCATTCCGGCGAAAGAACCCCGCACGGGCGCGGGCACGCGGACTCTGCGGTTCATCCGGCGTCACCCGTTTGGCGCATTCGCAATTGCGGTGGTTTTGGTCTTCGCCGGCACGCTGGGAGTCTTCGGCATCGCGGGATCTTGGCCCGGCAGTACCGTGTTCAGCCAGTGGACCCGGGCGACAGACTTGGTCGTAGACTCGAGTGGTAATTTCCACATGGTGATCACGAATGGTTCGGTCCTGTACGCAACCAACTCGCGCGGAACTTGGACCCTAACTCCGCTCGATCAAGTCAACTGGGTCACGCAGGCGGGTCTCGCAAAGGATTCGAAAGACCATCTCCATGTTGTGGAAGCTGCGGTTCCGCCCCGCAGGGATATCGGCGAGCTCGCATTGATCCGGTACCTGACCAACGCAGGAGGATCCTGGTCTGCGACAACCCTCGATGACCACGCGCTCGATCCCGCGATAACCGTCGACAGGTCCGATCATGTCCACGTGGCATACCTCTGGACGAACGGGTCCGTCACGGACGTTCGATATGCAACCAACGCGCAGGGAGCCTGGATGAATACGACCGTGTTCTCCACGAACGGGGATCTGACGGGTGGCAGTTATCTAGCGATTGCGGCGTCGCCCTCAGGTGGCGTCCACATCTCGCTGGCGTTCGGCCTGTATTTCATCCGTTACATTACGAATTCGGGCGGAACCTGGACCGCTTCGTGGTTGTCCTACATCCCTTCCTCCGGCGGGATGTACAGTCCTGCACCGATAGCACTCGATTCCCGCGGTCGCGTCCACACGGCCCATACCTCCTACAATGAGTCCACTAACACAACCTACGTCGTTCATGCCACGAACGTGAGCGGAACCTGGACACAGGAGCTCGTGGCCCAGGTGGGGGGGCTATTGCCTGTTCCCTGGTCCTTGATACAAGCGGGAACGTCCATCTCAGTTACATCGACTACCAGAGCGGACTCGTCATGTATGCGACGAACGCCGGGGGGTCATGGTCGCGACGCGCCGTCGCAACGCAAGCATCCCTCGACGCGGGCACCTCGATAGGGCTTCAGCCTGCGGGAGGCGTCGTCATTGCCTACGGACAAGTCGTGGGCATTGGCTCTTCATCAACGCAGTATTCTCTTCGGGTTGTGGGGAGCGCGTGGGGATCGTGGAACATTGCCGACGTGTTCGGCATGGCGATGCTGTATGTGCTCGGAGAGTTCATTCTTGTCGGGGTTGTGGTATGGGTCTTGGCGGATCCTCGTCACCGACGTCGACACGAGACTCAGTAGTTGCGTCACGCAAGAACGAGGAGCGCACAGACCGCGAGGGCTCTCGCAACGCAATCGCTGGGGCCTAAGGAGAGGGACATGTTCAGCGTGACGATTGCCGCGAACGGGCAGCACCTTCCAGGCCACATCCGGACTTTTCCGTGGCAGTGGCATGTTGATGGCAGTCTGCTGGGTTCGACGGCCGGGCTGACCTGTGAGGCCGGGAGCGAGGCGCGGCCCAGCGACCGGAGGAAGAGGAGTAAGATGCCCGCCCCACTGCGAGAGCTGCCGCCGGCCGGGACCGAGGGCGCTCTCCCCTTGGCCATCCGCTAACGGTCTCGCCATCCTTGATATACTTGCTTGAGAAGCCACTCTGCGGCGTGACCTGGGTTTCGGATCCCATCTTGAATTCTGGCACGGCATCGGGATGGCGGCTCCCGCCCCGTCCGTTCCCAAGGATGAGAGCTTTCAAGGTCGAGTCCAGTTATAAGGGTGGCCCTCTATGATGTCATCGTGGTGCGCGGGCGGTCACAAGGACATCGAAGAGACCTCGTTGAGATACACGGCCACATCCCCGCGCCAGTGCTCCGGATTTGTGCTGCAGAACGGCGTCATGCAGCCCTGCGACTGCAGCTGTCATTCCGGGTCGCTCGTGCTCGGACGCTAGCCACGGCCGAGGACTGGGCCTGCCCTTGGCGTGGTCGGGCAAGGCGGCTTGGAGCCTGCATGCCTGGAGCCCCCGGAGCCCCGCGGCGTGTCCTCGACGCCAACGCGCGATCGGTTCGAGTCTAAGCAACGGGCGGAAGTCCCGCCGGATGTGCAGGACCACCTCATTTTCGTCTCCGTGCGCGTGAATGGGCCTCGCGCCTTGCGGTTCACCTTAGTCCCAGGGGCCGGGACCACCTACGTCAACCGCAGCAGTGCGGCAGAACTCGGACTGAGCGCCACGAACCATCGAGAGGTCCGGGGAATCGACGCAAGGCATGGTCTACCGAACATCGACCTTCAGGGGCGTTTTTGCGCGGTGTCTGCTGTCTCGGCGTCCTTCCACGCCGGGTTGCTACGGGGCTTTCGCAGTCTCCGCGATTTTCTTGCCGATTGCGGAGTCCATCCATTGCGTGTACTCGCGCGTCTCCCTGAGGACGAGGAGCTTCACGTCGTCCATGCCCTCGATCTTTCTTGCCTTGATCAGATTGTCCTCCGTCTCGGCAAGAGTCCGCCCCGCGAGCGCCAGCATAGCGTTCCCCTCCGAGGACGCGTTGACCAGGAAGGAAGCGTCCCCGAATTCCCTCAGTGCCGTACCCATCGCCTCCTTGCGCTTGGCTGGCGATGGATACATCAACATCACGTAGGTGATTGTGTCAGCGATCTCGGCCGGGTTCACCAGGGGCACGATGAACACCGCGTTGTGCTGAGTCATCCTCTCGAATCGCTTGCGGACGGTCTGTGCGGTCAGCCCAAGCTCCTCGGCCACCTTGGACAATGGCTTGAAGGCATCGTACCTCAGGGCCTTGATGATCCGCCAGTCCGCGTTCGACAGCTCCACGTCTACTTGTGGCATGAAGCGATCGTAGAACTTCTCCGGAGAATCGCAGCGGGTCAGCCTGCGCAGCAGCTCCAGCCTTCGCTCCTCGTCCCTACCGTCCTCGTAGGTGAAGTCGATGCAGATGTCCGTTCCGATGAAGTTGTGAATCTCCATGACGCCGTCGACGAGCGCGCACTTGTCGATTGTGTCGTATTTCTCCAGGACATCGCTCACGTGAAAGAGGTAGGCAGCCCCGTTGGTCCCCAGCACACGGTAGTTAGGGTAGATTTGGAAGTACTTGATGAAGCCGCTCTTCTTCATCTTGTTCAGGCGTAGCTTGACCGTGTTTCCGTCGGCTCCTAGCTTCTTGGCGATGACCCACGGGTTCAGCCTCGATAGGTCGCCGGCATCTGGACCGAAGGGTTGGTAGCCGAGGGATTTGAATATCCTGAAGTCAAGCTGGTCCAAGGTCTCCTTCTCCCCAAAACCGTGATGGCTTAGCGGAAACGGTGATTTTTAAGGGTTTCGGCCACCCGAAACCTGCACTCCGTTGTCCGAGGACTTAAGCACGAGCGGAGGATGGGCGCGAATAGGTGTCAAGGAGCATGACCAGCAAACTGATCTTTATGTGCAACCACGGAAAGGACAACCCGGAACGCGCGTCGCTTCCCTTCGTCGCAGCCAACGTCGCTGCCACCGCGGGCAAGGAAGCGATCGTGTTTTGCACGATTGAGGGAGTGTGGCTCGGGACGAAGGACGGAAAGCAGGGAATCGAATCCCACGGACTGGCGCCCCTGTCCAAGATCTATTCTGACTTCGTCGCGGCTGGAGGCAAGGTGTGGCTCTGCGGGGCCTGCACGAAGCCCCGAGGCATCACGGACGAACTGTTGGCGGAGGGCGCAACGATCGTCGGCGCGGCCAAGCTCGTCGAGGAACTCGCGGCGGGAGCCAGCTCGGTGAACCTGGGATAGAGAGGAGGGACGGGAACATGGAGGCCAGGCAAGACACTCCCGTGACAGCGACGGAAGAGACGCGAAATCAGCCGGCGAGACCTTCGTTGCCGCGCTGGCGAATCGTGACTTTGAGCACGTCGAGGCCCGCTTTCACCCTCAGGTGCGGTTTCGCGCCCTGGTGCCATCCGGGATAAAGGAGCGCAACGAAGCGGCAGCCGCCACAGCCCAGCTACAAGTCTGGTTCTCGGAGCCGACCCGAATGCAGCTCCTCCAAAAGGAAATCTATCTCGTGGCAGACCGCGTCCATATCAGCTACCGCTTTCGGGAACACTATTCCGACGGCGAGACGGAGGTCATCGAGCAACACGCGTTCTGCGATGTTCGTGACGGGTTAATCGAGTCGATGGATCTCGTCTGCTCCGAAGCTCTCCTCCCTGAAGCAAGGGGTGGTGCTGTTGGCGAACTTCCCCAGCACCACTACGATGCTGGAGACTTGGGCTGCGGAAGCGGATTGCCCCAGGAGTTCCGCCGCCAGGTCAGTGCCATTCCCGTTGGTCACGTGCTGGAAGTCGTGGCGCGAGATCCCTCGGCCAAGGAGGACCTACCCGCTCTCGCACGCCTCCTGGGTCACGAGGTGCTTTCGATCGAAACGGCTGCGGACGGAAGCGTCGTCATTGCCGTGAAACGCGGGCGCTAGACCGCGCCAGTCGTTTCTCCCTTCTCCCGACGGTGTGCGGACTCGGTCGGCCGAAACTCCCGTGACCACCCTGCAGCCCGCGCGAGCCGCTGGCGATGTCGAAAGTACGCCTTCCGGTGATGATCGCCCGAGAGGCGAACATCTCCTTGACCCCGAGCTGCTGGGCGCGGGGGTCTACGCCGTCGGCACGTTCGGTAGGATGATGAACGTGCCCACCCCGTGCCCGACCAAGCGACCTTCACCGTCTTCGAGGCGCATCTCTGCGATGGCCTGTCGCTTTCCGACCTTCACGAGGCGACCCACGGAACGGAGGGAGCTGCGCCGAACGGGCTGGAGCAAATGGACCGAGAACTCAGAGGTGGCGACCCAGCAGGAGCGGTCCGTCGTCGCGGCCACCGTGAACCACCCGGCCGTATCCAGCATCGTCGCGTACACGCCACCGTGGATGCCTCCGAGCGCATGGTCGAGGTTCGGATTGTACGGAAGATCGACAACCGCGCCTCCATCCTCGTTGTAGGAGAGCTGCATTCCGAACAACCGAGCGATGGGCGCTCGCTCTCTGAACAGTCGTAGCAATTCGGTCGTCCGCTTGGCGCTGGCCATCTTGTCCCCCACCGTCTCGCTCCCAGATGACGGTGTCTTCTTTCAAAGTGACGGTCCCACCAATCCATCTCGGGAATCCCGTTGAGCTCGTTGGGCCCGATCCTGATCAGGGACATGGCAGCCGACCTTGAACCGGCGGGCGATCGAGCGAATAGGCAGGTTAACGACCCGGTTCCGACCTGCGTTCCGCCGAGAGGTATATCGGAAAAAGAGAAACCCCCTCGAAGGCTTCCCGTCCGGGGTGATCTCATCGCCTTCCCACGCCTGCGCGTCCTGGACGCGGCGGACATCGATGCCATCAACGGGGCAACCCGAACGCTGCTCGCTCAGACCGGCGTCGACGTCCATAGCACAGCCGCACGGAAGGTCCTTCAGATGGCGGGCGCCCACGCGGTCGGGAACACCGCTCGGGTCCGCATCCCCGAGGCCGTTCTAGCCGAGAGCCTGCGGAAGGCTCCACGCGAGATCCTCCTCGCCTCCCGCGACGGAAAGCGGGACATCCGCGTGCCCGATGGTCACACGTACGTCTCGACGGACGGGTGCGGCGTGAACGTCCTGGACTTCGAGACGGGCGAGCGGCGCGCGAGCACGACGAGGGACCTCGCGGACCTCACCCGCGTGGGCGACGCGCTCGAGCCCTTGGACTACCAGTGGCCCATGTCCGTCGCCGGGGACGTCCCAAATGAAATCCACGGCCTCGTCGAGGCCGCCACCGCCCTCGAGAACACGACGAAGCACATCCAGCACGAGGCCCTCTCCGCGCAAGAGGCGGAGGGAATGATTTCCATGGCCGCGGAGATCGTGGGCGGGCGCGAGGAGCTGCATCGCCGTCCGATCATCTCGTCGATCCAGTGCCCCGTCAGCCCGCTCGTCCTCGAAGAGGGCTCGACGGAGGCGATGATGCGCTTCGGCCACGCCGGCGTGCCGGTCGCCCCGATGTCCATGGTCCTCCTTGGCGGGAGCAGCCCGGTCGACCTGGCGAGCGCCCTGGTTGTCAGCAACGCAGAGATCCTCGCCTCCGTGGTCGTCGCCGAGGTCGCGAACCCGGGGGCACCGATGTTCTGGAGCATCGCCTCGGGTCCAATCGACATGCGCTCGGGATCGTTCGGAGCGGGCTCGCCCGAGATGGCGGTCCTCAGCGCGGCGGGCACGGAGCTCGCCCGGCACTATCACCTCCCATCCCTCATCGCCTCGCTGGGCTGCGACGCGGACACTCCCGGCTTCCAGGCCGGCGTGGAGAAGATGGGCACGGGCATGGCCTCCCTTCTCGCGGGTCCTGACACGGTGTCTGGAATCGGCGGGCTCGACACGGACAACACGATGAGCGTGGAGCAGCTCGTCCTCGACGCGGAGATCGTGGACTACATCCAGCGCGTGATGCGCGCCTTCCGCGTGGACGCGGACTCCATTCATCTGGATATGCTCGAACGCGTGGGCCCCGCGGGCAACTACCTGAAGGAGAAGCACACGCTCCTCCATTTCCGCGAGGCGCTGTGGTCCTCGAACATCCTCCTGCGGGATGGATTCGTCGAAGGCCACCCGGCCGAGGAACGCGTCCGGGAGCGCGCACGGGCCCGGGTACGGGAGATCTTGACCCAGCACGAGCCGACGCCTCTGGACCGCGACGTCCGAAAAGAGGTCTGGGCGATCGCGAGGCACGAGACACCTAGCTGAACGGGCCACTCCGGCAGGGGTGGATCAGCCCGCGGGCGCTCCCCCGAGCACCTCGCGAAGGCGGTCCGCCGTCGGGAAGCGTCCGCTGCGCTCCGTCTCGTGCACGAGCTCCACCACGAGCGCGTTGTTCGGAGTCGGGACCCCGAGCTGGGCGCCTAGACGCACGACCTCCCCGTTGAGGTAGTCGATCTCCGTGGGCCGGCCGCGCCGGAGGCTCTGGAGGGTTGAGCCCAGGATGGGCCACTCGCCTCCGAGCCGAGCCACCCTCGAGCCGAACATCCGCCCGGCCCAAGGCGCGGGGAGGCGCGTGAGCAGGCGTACCGCCCTAATCGAGACGCCGTCGAGGGGCTCCAACGCGACGCCGCCGCGATCCGCGACGCGGACTCCCTCACGCATGAGGCGCACCGCGAGCGTCCGCAGGAACGGATCCGCGGACAGCTCCCGAAGCGGCCGGTTCGTCAACGCGGGCAGGGCGTTGTTCAGGTTCATGATGAGTTTGAGCCAGTGCGCCCCGACGAGGTTGTCCGAGATCGAGGTCGGCACGGCCGCGCTCAGGATCGGGGCGATCTCGTCGACCAGCGCATCATGTGGGGCGCGAGGGCGACCGAGGAGGAGATGCCCTCGTTCGACGAGGGTCACGCGGCCCGGCGCGAGGTACGTGGCGGTCACCAGGACCACGGCGCTCAGGAGGGAGTCGGGCGGGAGGAGACGGGCCACGATCTCGTCGCTCCGCACGCCGTTCTGGAGGGTGACGAGCGGCACGCCGCGCAGGAACGGAGCGCTCTGCATCACGGCGGCCTCCACGTCCTGCGTCTTGACCGCGAGCAGGGCGAGATCGGGACGCGTGTCCAGCGCCTCCGTGGCGCGGACCTTCGCCCCGAAGGATCCGAGGCAACCTTCGATCTGGAGACCGGAGGTCCGGATCGCGCGAACCTGCTCGGACCTCCCGACGAGGGTCACGTCATGCCCGTTCTCGGCAAGGAGGGCGCCGACCGCGCCGCCGATAGCACCCGCGCCGAGGACTGCGACGCGCATCCCCCACTCCATCTTCCGGTCGAACTTACCCCTTTCGCTTTCCGCCGGCCGAGAGTCAATAAAGCGGGAACGCCTTGCCCGCCTCGATGACGGAACCGCGCACGGCGCTCGTGACGGGGGCTTCGAGCGGCATCGGACGGGCGATCGCGCTGCGCCTTGGCGCGAAGGGTATGCGAGTCGGTCTGGTCGCGCGCCGAACGGATCGGCTGGAGGAAGTAGCCAAGGCAGTCCAGGAGAAGGGCGGGGAGACGATGACCTTCGCCGGAGACGTCCGCGACCCGAAGCTCTCATCCGCTGCGGTGCACGGGGTCGTGGCATCCTGGCATCGACTGGACGTCCTCGTGAACAACGCCGGAATCGGGAAGTACGCGCCGGTGGACGAGTTCCCGGAGGACTCGTTCAAGGAGCAGTTCGACACGAACGTCTTCGCGCCGTTCCTGTTCACGAAGGCGGCCGTCCCGCAGATGAAGAAGCAGAGGTCGGGGCAGATCGTGAACATCGGGTCCGTGGTCGGCCTGGTGGGGGTGGCCCGCGGCACCGCCTACGTCGGCACGAAGTGGGCCCTGCGGGGGATGAACGAGTGCTGGCGCGAGGAGCTCTATCCGTTCGGGATCAAGGTGGCGTACATCGCCCCCGGCTACGTGATCACGGAGTTCGGCGGGCGGGAGGAAGACCTCAAAGCCCCCGAGGCGGAATGGGCTCTCACCTCAGACGACGTGGCGAAGGCCGTGGAGAGCGTCGTCGATCAGGGCGCGAACTCGGACATCCGCGAGATCGTGATCCAGGTGAGGGACCGAAGCTGAACCCGCCGAGGACTCGACAGCGGCCCCGAACCTGATCCGGAGGGAAAAAGGGGAGCCGCGGGGTCTGGACCCGCAGCCAAAGGGGGCGAAACCGGATCAGTTGCGGGAGCGCAGCACGAGGACCGACACCCCAGCGACCACGACGACTCCCAGGACGATCCCGACGATCAGCAGGGTGCCGGAGTTGCCGGACGGGGCCGGAGTTCCGGTTCCCTGAACCGTGAAGCTGCCCACCATGGCGCTGCCGTGGATCGTGCAGAGGTACTGGAACGTCCCGGCCTGGTTCGCGACGAAGGTCAGCGTGGTCGTCGTCGTGAACTCCGAGGACAACGGCTCCCCGGGGTCGGCGACGCCGTTCCCGTTGTAGTCGATGAGGAGCTTGTGCGCGAACCCGTCCGTGGAGTGGAGGGTGATCGTCACCGTGTCGCCTGCGTTCGCGGAGAGCATGGGACCCGGGTTTGTCTCGGAGGTGCTGGTGAGGCCCCAGCCGCTGGTCAACGATCCATAGAGGTCGTACGGGACGCTCGCGGCCTTCGCGGGGACGGCGGTCAGGGACACCAGTCCCAGGGCCATCGCCCCGATCACGAACGCCAGCGCGACTTTGGTTGCGGTGGTCATGTTACTATTTAGATAGTAACTTTGACTTGAAGCTTTCCCATAATCCCGCGAGCCGCGAGAACGGGAGGAACGGGTCAGCCGCCGCCCACGATGGGGACGAACGCGACCCGGTCGCCCTCGCGGACCTCCTGGGAGGTCGTGGCCCCCTGGAGCACCACGTCGTTCAACACGACGCGAACCGCAGGCTCGATCTTGCCCGGGCTGGGCTCCAGTTTCCGGCCCGCTTCGGGGAAACGCGCGCGGATCGCGGTCAGGACCCCGCCCAGGTCCGATCGGACGACATCCAGGGCGATCTCGTCCACCCCGCCCGCGGCACGTTTGTACGGGCCCATGAGCCGGACGAACACGCGCACGTCCGCTCGAAGCCCGCTGGGGCATAAAAACCATCCGGAAGCAGGTACCAAATCGTAATGTAAGGTCGCGGCCATCCTGGAGGGGAGGAACGGTATCGTGGAGCCGAACCTGAGGATGCTCAGCGTCGACCTGGCCTCTGGCGAGATCGAGAGCGAGGAGCGGGGACCCGAGTACTGGGAACGCTACATCGGCGGGCGGGGCGTGGGTGCGAAGCTGCTCAGCGAGGAAGACTTCCGCCACGATCCGTACGATCCCCGGACGCCCGTGTTCCTCGTGACGTCGCCCTTCGAGGGGACGATCGCCTCGTGCAACCGCACCTGGGTCGTTAGCATCTCCCCGCTGACCGGCTACTACTCCTGCGCCGCGGCGGGCGGATTCTGGGGCATCACCCTGCGCAAGGCGTCGTTCGATGTCGTGCGTCTCGTCGGAAGGAGCGACAAGCCGGCGTTCCTCGAGATCCGGAACGGCAAGGCGCAGCTCCTCGATGCGTCGAACCTCTGGGGTCGGAACACGGAGGAGACCCGGGAGGCCCTCAAGGACCACGGACGGACCTTGTGCATCGGCCCGGCCGGCGAGAACCGCGTGCGGCTCGCGGGCGTCGCGCTCGAGGACCGGATGGCCGCCCGGGGCGGGCTCGGGGCGGTCCTCGGCTCGAAGCAGCTGAAGGCCGTGACCGTGTTCGGGACCGCGGAGCTCCCGAACCTGGACTCCGACGCGACGAAGGCATTCCACAAGCAGACCCAGGCCTGGAACAAGGAGCGGAGCGGGTACTTCCACGAGCAGGGCACGATGGAGATCCCGCCCAAGGTGAACGACGGGAACCTGTGGCCGACCCACAACTGGCAGGAGGTCACGTGGTCGAAGGGCGAGAGCCTGTACTTCCCGAAGTGGAAGAACATCCTCACCGGATACACGACCTGCTTCGACTGCGCGATCCGGTGCACCCGGACGAACAGCTCCCGCTACGGGGACAAGGGCCGCGGGCCCGAGTACGAGACGGCGTGGGCCTTCGGTCCCCAGATTCTCAACGACGACCCCGAGCTGATCGTCCACGCCAACAAGCTCTGCGATCTGTACGGACTCGACACGATCTCCACGGGGAGCGTCCTCGGCTTCTACCGGGAGTGCATCGAGCGCGGGCTCGCGAAGGACACCTGGACGACGAACGAGAAGATCTTCGAGCTCATCGAGGCGATCGCGCACCGCCGCGGAGTCGGCGAGATCCTCGGAGAGGGCACCCTCCGGGCGAGCCAAGTGTTCAACGGCGGCTCCTCGGACTTCGCGATCCAGCAGTGCGGGATGGAGCTCCCCGCATACGACCCGCGTGGCTCATGGGGCATGTTCCTTTGCTACGTCTTCGGGCCCCGGCACGGATGCCACAACAAGGGCTGGACCGTGTACGTCGAACTGGGGATGAGCCTCGAGGCGCGAGTCGGCCCCCAGGGGAAGGCGAAGATGGTCTCCGACCTCATCGACGAGACGGCGGTCATCGACTCGACGGGCATCTGCACCCTTGTGACGCCGATGGTGTTCACGGAATCCCCGGCGGCGTACAAGGCGGTCCTCGAGAAGGAAATCACCGAGGAAGAAATGCGTCGCATCGGGCGCGGCATCACGGACCTCGAGCGCTGGCTTGACATCGAGCGCGGGCACACGAAGGAGAAGGACACCCTCCCGGTCCGCCTGATCGAGGAGGAGGTCACCGTGAACGGGAAGCAGGTCCAGGTCGGCTGGGACACGTGGCACCACCTGCGGGATGAGTTCTACCGGTACCGCGGCTGGTCCTCGGAGGGCGTCCCGAACCTGGTCGTCGCCCAGTAGGGCCGTCGTTCACTTCCGGCCCGTCACGAGGACGCACTCGCAGGGGATCTCGAAGCCTCGCCGCGTGCGCCATGGCTGGAGGTTCCGCACGGTCTTCGCGATGATCTTCTCCTGGGTGGCCGGGTCCTCCTCGCGGATCGAGTGCCCCATCGGCGTCCCGTGCAGCATCGCGTCCAGGTACTCCTTCTCGTCCGCCAGGACCCACTGGTGATTTCGGCGCTCCTCCTTGAGGTCGTGGAATCCGACGGAGGTCAACATCGTAACCATCTCTCCCGGGCCGCCCAGCTCGTAGGGCGTGGGGATGTAGCCTGTCTCGTCCGGCTCGGCATGCTCGAGCATCGGGCCGATGAGGGCGTGGAGGGCGGGGGCCCTCTCTGCCGTGCTCCACACCGCCAGGGCGATCCGACCGTTCGGCTTCAGCACCCGGTAGGCCTCCTTCGCCACGGCCTCGGGCTGCGTGAAGATCTGGAATCCGAACCGGCTCACGACCGCATCGAAGCTCTCATCCGGGAACGCGAGATGTTCCGCGTCCATCACGCGGAACTCGGCGTTGTCGAGACGGCGCTCCCGCGCGACCTGTGTGGCCAGCTCGATCATCTTTTCCGAGAGATCCACGCCCGTGACGTGCCCGTCGGGTCCGACCAGGCGGGCGAGGGACATCGCAGGTTCTCCGGGTCCCGTGGCCAGATCCAGGATCCGCTCGCGGACCTTGGCGTCCGCCTTGTTCATCAGGTCGAAGCTGTACGGCTCGAGGAACCGCATGACGCGGGTCCACTGTTCCGCGGTCTCGTTCCAGGTCGTCCGCGTGTACTCACGGTAGTAGTCGTCCGTGTACTTCCAGGGCGTCGGATCCCCTCGCACGGGACAACGAGTCGGCAGTATTTCGGCTTACCGAAATTCAGAGCCAGCGCTTGTGCCACATCCAGTACGTGAGGACGATCGTCGGGACGAACATGAGCCCGAGGGCGAAGTACAGCCCCTCCGGGGCGTTGAACCCCGGGAACCCGACGTTCATGCCAAACGCGCTCGTGACGATCGTGAGCGGGATCGTGATCGTGAAGAGGACCGTGAGGACCTTGATCACCTGGTTCATCTGGTTCGCCTGCAGGGTCGCCCCGACTTCCATGAGGCTCGTCGACACCTCGCGGTACGTGTCGAGGGTGTCCAGCACGCGGATCATATGGTCCTGGACGTCGCGGAGGTAGTTCCGCGTCTCCCGTTTGAACGTTGGCGTCTCGGTCCGGTACAGGGTCCCGTACATGTCACGTTGCGGCCGCAGCGCGTTGCGGATCAGGGTCAGGTCGACGCGGATGTCGTGGATCTTGCCGATGGCGGTGGCGTTCGGGCTCTTGATGATCTGGTCCTCCAGCCGGTCCAGGATGTCCTGGAACCGGTCGAGGTGGGGGAAGTACGAGTCGACGACCACGTCGAGAATCGTGTACGCGAGGAAATCGGCGGCCGCCTTGATGAGGCGGGGGTTCTTCTTCCGGAGGCGGATGCGGACGTCCTCGAGCTGCGGGAAGGCCTTGTCGTGGATCGTGACGACGAACCGCGGCCCGACGAACAGGGAGAGCTGGTCGGTCTCGATCTCCTCCGCCCAGACGATCGTCCGGGCCACGATGAAGACCACGTCGTCGTACGTCTCGACCTTGGGCGGGAGGTCCGTGTTCGAGGAATCCTCGAGGGCCAGCGGATGGAAGCCGAAGAGGGTCTCGAGCTCGGCGAGGGTTCGACCGTCCGGGTCGACGATGTTGACCCAGGTGACGGGGAACCGCTCCACGAGCTCGCGGCAGTGACCGACCGTTACGTCGGTCTCCTCGAGGAAATCCGTCGGAGAATAGGCGATGACCTCGACCCGTGCCATCCGCGCGACCACGATTCGGAGGCGATATAATGGTTCCGGGACGACGCGACAATACAGAAAGTTCAAAATGGCTCCTCCGGGTTGTCGTCGGCGGTGGCTGCGTGAAGGTCGTCGAGCTGAGGAAGGCCAAGGCGCTAAAGGGAGACAAGAGCCGGTCGTACCAACTCATCAACCCTGACAACGTCGGGTCGAGGCGCTTCATGATCACCCTCGTCGAGGTCCGCCCCGGAGGCAGCACGCCGCCCCACGAGCACCGCACGGTCGAATCGATGTATTTCATCCTCGAGGGGCGCGGAGAGGTCCCCTCCGGAAAAAGCGGCCGAGGGAAGGCCGTCGGGGCCCATACCGCGGTGTACTTCCCGGCGGGGAGCGTCCATGGGATCCGGAACACGGGCCGGACGAAGCTCGTGTACCTGTCCTGCCACGCTCCGCCGTACGAGATCGAGGAGCTGTACCGGCACTGGCGGGAGGAAGAGTTCGTCACAACGGGCGGCTGAACGCGGATCGGCGGCTCCTTCCGCGGAACGTCCTATCCGAGAGGGTCAGCGCTCGACCTCGAAGTAAATCCGGACCGTGGCCCGATACGACTTGATCTTGGACCCGTCGAGCTCCATCTCGAACTCGGAGACCCGCGCCCACTTCATCCCCCTCACGGTCTTGCCCGCTTCCTTGATCGCATCCTCCGCGGCCTTCGCGAAGCTCTGCGCGGACACGCCCACGATCTCGCTGACCTTCTGCACCATGGTCGTCACACCCGGCCTGGGCATGGTCGCCCGCGTACAGATACCTGAGGGCGGAGGAGGAATCCTTCTCCGGAGGGACGCCGCCCCGGGGTCGTTCGGGCAACCTCAAGTTTTAAACCCCCTCCTCGGATACTATGGTTCTAATCCTTTGGCCGAGGTCGATACCTCAGGGGGAAGCGAGACTCACGTCTGGAAGGGGAAGCGCACCGAAGGCCGTTCCCCGCACCGGAGCCCCTGAGCCATTCTCGGGGGCGAGATCTTGAGCGCACGGTTGATGGAGCAGCTCGTCGAGGCGGCTGCACAGATACGTGTGTCCGACGAAGTGGAAAGCGACGACAACCTGGTCCGCCTGTGGCAGGACGAGCTGCGCGAGGCCCAGGAGAAGATCGGGCTCTATCGCTCCGACTCGGAGATGGCACGCACCTTCGAGGCGGACTTGGAGCACACGGAGACCGTGCTTCAGAGCCTCCCCCAGCGGATCCTGAGCCGCCGCGCGGAGATCGCGTTCGAGGCCTGGGCCCGGGACAACCTCCGCGGCCTGATTGAGATCCCGGTGGTCTCCAAGGACCACCTGTTCGCTTCCGTGAGGAAAGAGTACCTGACCCTCCTCTCCCCGGAGCTCGCCTCGGCGATCCCGAAGAAGTCCGTGCTATGGGCGGACTGGAGCGTATGGAACTTCAAGCGCCATCCCCTGAGCCGGGCGAGGGCCCTCCCCGCGGAGGCCGTGCATCGCGCGAGGCACATGTTGCAGCACTTCGAACGCCTCGAGGTGTGGCAGGCGGTCGGCATGGCGGACCCGTGGCTCATCGGCGTGGTCGCCGCACCCTCTGGGAGGGAGCACTTCTACCTGCTGTATGATTGGGGCCTGGAGACGACGCTGGAATCGACCCGGCTCCGGTGACCGCGGCGCGGGGAGTTGGGTGAAGCCTTAAGCGTGAATCGCGGCTCGTCGCGCGCATGCGAACCCTGTTCGTCGGCATCGGTGTGATCGCGCTCCTCGTCGGTCTGGTCTGGACCCTCCAGGGCGCGGATGTGATCATGGGTTCCGTGATGTCCGGGAGCTCCTTCTGGCTCGCCGTCGGAGTCGTCCTCCTCGTCGTCGGCCTCGGTCTGCTCGTCACGGGCGCGCGCTCGCCCGGCGCGAAGAAAGCCGCCTGATCCCCGGTCACGCGGACGCGAGGAGCGTCACGCTGTCGTAGCCGGAGGCGCCGTTTGGGAAGGGCGGGGCGACTGACCCACTCTGGACGACGCCATTCCCGTCGTACGCGCGTGCGACGATCCGGTAGGCTCCTCCCGAAGGGGGAGCCCATGGGAACGTCCAGAGGACCCAAGTCAGTTTGGGGTCCTTGGGGGTCCGGAGCTGGGCAACGGACCAGGTGGACCCGCCGTCCGTGCTGACCTCGACCTTGGAGATGCCTTCGGCGGCGGAGATGGCGAAACCGCCGATCGTCACGGATCCGGAGAAGACCGTGCCATCGCCCGGCGTCGCGATCAGGGCCTCCGTCGCAATGTGTCCGTCGTTCGTCCACCCTTTCTGCTGCCAGAACCCGAGATACTCCCCTTGGATCGCCGTGATCCGGTTGACCCACTTCGCGGAAAACATGCCGTACTTCCCGGGAACGAGGATGCGGGCCGGCCCACCGTGCCGCGCCTCCAGGTCAGCGCCGTTCATATGGAGGACGAACAGGGTCGCCGGGTCGGACGCCTGGGCGAGCGAGATCGCCACGGTGTACCCGTCGGCGCAGGTGAACTCGATCCAGTCCGCCGCCGTATCGAGTCCCGCCATCTGGAGCAGGTCCGCGAGGCGGACGCCGCTCCACTTCGCGGTCCCGATCAGGTTCCCCCCGACCTCGTTGCTCACGCACTCCATTGTAGCGTACTCCTCCGTGGCAGGGAGGGCCCCGGTCTGGATCTTCGACTGCAAGGATGCGTAGTCGAGGGCGAGCGGGGACGAAACCAGTCCGTCCACGGTCAGGTTCCAGGTCGCGGGGTCGACGACCGGATCGATCAGGTTCTTTGTGACGACGTAGAAGTCGGAGGTCGGGGTGACCTCCTTCGCGATCAGCTCCGCAAGGGAGGCGAAGGCCAGCCGCGCCGGTTGCACGACCGCCTCGCTGAATGCGACGTAGGCGAACGCGAGGGCCCCGAGGCCCGCCGCGGCCCCCATGACGAACTGCCTCCTGGAAGGGCTGAATCCCTCGGGGTGACGGCTTGCGACCTCGATGAGGAAGTAGTCCAGGAAGGCGCCGTAGATCCACCCGCCGATCAGCTGGCTGAGGATAGCGAAGGTCGCTCCGGCATCCGTCTCGGAACCCGCGACGCCCGCGCCGAGGAGCGGGAGGGCGACGAACAGGACGATCGCTGCGCTCCCGATCGTGTAGACCGCGATCAGGGCCGCGCGCGCGTGCACGAACGACTCGAGCCGGCGGAAGGCGAGCGCACCGAGCCCGTACGCGACCTCCACCGCGACCAACGCGCTGACGAACCCGAGCCCTTTCGCGCCCTCGCCCAGGGAGCCGATGAAGAACGATTCGATCGGTCCGGGGATGCGCGTGATCACGAACTCGAGGGCCGCCTCGGGCAGGAACACGCCGAGGCCCAGGACCCGCATGATGAGCGTCACGAGGAGCGCGGCTCCTCCGGCGGCAATCCCCGCAAAGAACCGGTTCCACGGTAGACCGCGGAGGCGCGCCCCGATCCCGCCGAGCCTCGAGGCCACGTTGTGCCGACGGACTCGCGGCCTTTCAACGTTTGCCCCATTCCCACGGGGTCCGGAGGGCTGAATGTCCGCCGCGACTATGAGGTGGAATGATTTAAGTAGAATCACGAAGCTCGTTCTGGTCGGTCCGATGGCCTCCTCCGCCAGTTCCCAGGCGCACGTGGGCCGGCGCATCCTGCTCACCGTCCTCTGGACGGTCATCTTCGTCGTGGGCCTCGCCCTCGCGGTCCTCCTTCTCGTCCCGGACCTGGCGAGCCTCGTGCAGCAGGCGTCCGTGTCGACCACCGCCTGGAAGACGGTCCTCGTCGCGGCCTCCGTGGCCCTCGTCCTCATCGGCCTCTGGGGAATCTCCTCGAGCCACCGCAACCTGCGCCATGCCGTGGACCTAATTTCCGAAGTGGACCGCGCGCGGAAGGAGACCATCCAGCTCGAGACGACGCGCTACCTGTCCAAAGGCAAGTAAGCTCGGCGGCTCATCCAGACCGGAGGCTGTGCATCACTTCCGCGGCCGCGCGGTACCCCGTCTCGATGGCGCCGTGGATCGTGGCGGGTTCCCCATGCGTGTGGGTCGCCTCGCCCGCGAAGAACAGCACGCCGTCCACGGGCGCGGCCAGGTCCCTCCGGTGCTGCACGGTGCCGCCGGGAGGGAGGAAGGAGTAGCCGCCGCGCGTGAACGGGTGGACGGGCCAGCGGCTGCAGGTGAACGCCTCGACCTCGCCCGGGTGGACAGAGGGAGGCAGGATGGCCCGCAGGTCCTCCATCGTGAGCTCGAGGACCTCCTCATCGGGGAGCGCCGCTCGCCTGCGGGCCTCGCGGCCGACGAGAAACCCGTCGAGGATGTCCGGCGGGTCACGGGTCGCGACATAGGGGCGATGGAAGCTCGTGGGACCCTCGCCCCACAGGAGGCCAAAGTCGCCGAGGCGGCGGGCGAGGTCGCTGTGCCGCAGGCGCAGGAGGATGATCATCGCGTCCCCGAAGGCAATCGCACGAATCGCGGCGCGCTTGCGTTCAGGCAGGGGCGGGTCGAAGGTCACCGCGTCCGACTGGAGCACCCCCAGGGGGAGCGTGACGACCACGCACTTCGCGCGCACCTCCCCCTCCTGCCCCTGGTCGTCCATCGTCTCGATGCGCGCGCCGCGGCCAGAGCTCCGGATTGCCGTCACGCGGGTCTTCAGGCGGATGCGGTCCAAGAGGGACGCCGCCCTACGGGAGACGAGGGCGTCGTATCCCTCGACCACCTGAAAGTTCGTGTACCCGAACTCCTCGTCGGCCAAGGCGGATTCCTCGGCCGGTCCCCGCACGCCCAGCGCATCGACGTCTGCGGCCGAGGCGTGGGCGTAGAGCAGGTTGACGAGGAGCTTCGCTCCCGGGAGCGCGGTCTGGCGCTCGAGCCATTCGGCGAGAGAGAGGTCCGGGCCGTCGTATGCAACGAGCCGCTTCGGGAGGGTGAAGGCCCCCTGGTAGAACGCGCGGATGCCGATCGTCCGATGGAGGAGGTTCCCCGGAAGCGGGAGCCGCTCCACGCGGCCGTTCCACCAGAACCGCGCACGCCTCACGGTCGGCAGAGGTCGGGCGTGCATTCCGAACTCGCGCAGCCAGGAGTGCGTGATGACGCGCTTCCCGTGGATCATCAGCGCGCCAATCTCGAACGGGCGTCCGCCACCGAGGGTGTAGTTCGTCTGGACCCGGCCGCCGATCCGGTCTGCGGCCTCGAGGACGAGGAAGTCGACCCCCGTCTCCTGGAGACGCTGGGCGCAGGCGAGCCCGGCCATGCCCGCGCCGATGATGACCACGTCGCGCTCCTCCACCATGCTGGAATCGGGACGCACGAAAACCATATAACGTTCCCCGTGGGGCGGGCCGTTACGCGAATTCGTAAACCCCAATCACTATAATCGACCGACCTCTGAAAGACGCCAAGGTGCATCCCATGTCTCCCGAGTCGCTGCGCGACGCGTTTCGTGCGTTCACGACGACGTGCGCGCTTATCACGGTGAATGGACCCCGCGGACCGAACATCATGGCCGCGGAGTGGACCTTCAATGTGTCGTACCATCCCTTCCTCATCGCGGTCCACGTGGACAAGGCCAACGTGACTCACGACGAGATCCTCGCCGCGGGCGAGTTCGGTGTCAACCTGGTGTCCGAGAATCAGGGAGCGCAGATCCGCTTCGCGGGTCACTTCTCCAAGGCCGAGACGGACAAGCTGTCGAGCGAAGTCTTCGAGACATACGCGGCCGGGCGCATCAAGGCCCCGATGATCCGTGGCGCGCTCCTAAACGCGGAGTGCCGCCTCGTCCAGCACTTCCCGCTCGGGGACCACACCGCATTCATCGGAGAGGTCCTCGCGTTCTCCGTGGATGCGGGGAAGCGGCCCCTGATCCTCCACCACGGCTCCCACCGCCTCGGAGAGAAGATCGCGCGGCGGCCCGGGATCATCGTCGCGGCCACCCCGGCTGAGGTGCGGCCGGGGGACGCCATCACCGTCCACGCAGAGCTGGCTGCTCCGGGGGGACGGCACGTCCGGCTCCTACTCGCGGGCCCGAATGACCAGGAACGCGACTTGCACGAGGTAGACCTAACCGGCGAGGATTCCCTCGAGACACGGCTCACCCTGCCGAGCGACATCCGACCGGGGAATTATGTCCTGGTCGCGCGGACCGAAGACCTCGAAGGTCGTGCTCGGCTGGAAATCACCCCGGGCTGATTCGAACTGGCCATGGGCCGCAGGCATCACAGCTCATACGGCTGGCCCTCGATGGGCTGGACCGTCTCGAAACCCAGCTTCCCCAGGAACCGGGCGTACAGGGCCGGGTTCTCCGTGTGCACGAGGTAAACCTTCTTCGGCCGGATCGTCTCCACGGCCGCGCGAAGGTCGTGGGCGGTCGCGTGGCCCGACGCGTGCACCTGGAAGAGGGGCAGGCCGTACCGGGTGAGCCAGCCCATCAGCTTGTCGAACGAGATCTCCATCTCCTCGTTGAACGGCTCGCTGCTCGACAGGATGTAGACGCTGCCCGCCACCGGCTCGATCGTCGGGAGGGCGAGCATGTCCGTGAGCGAGGCCACGAGGATCGCCTCGGACTGCATCGCCTTGACGTGCTCCGCGTCCACGATCCGGTCCCCGAACTTCTCCTCGAGATGCTTCTCGAACTCGACCGTGGTCTTCTTCTCCTTCCGGAAGATGCGCACGTTCGTCGAGGTAAGGTCGAATTCGTCGAAGAGACCCTTCTCATTCAGCTGATCCAAGAGGAAGGCTTGCTTCGCGGTGACGATGAGCGTGCGGTTCGTGGCCTTGGCGACCTTGTGGAACGTGTTGAGCCGATCGACGTCCGCGGGCGCGAACCCCGCGAGCACGAGCCCGTTGGTCTGATCGACCACGGTCGTCAGCTTCTGCTCTACCTCGTCCTCGGACTCGATCTTCGATTCGCCCACATGGGTGCCTTCGATCAGGAGGGCCACCGGCTCGTGGGCCTTCGCCTTCTCGAGGAACGCGCGGCTCTGTGCGGCGCGCGCGCCATGGAGGCGGAAGTCCCCCGTGTACGCCACGTTCCCCGCGGCAGTCTCGACTACGTAGCCGACGCTGCCCAGGACGGAGTGGTCCACCCCGAACGCGGTCGTGGGCAGCCCGGCGACGTCGCGGGGCTTCCCAGGCTCAATCGTCTCCAGCGTGCGGAAGTCCTCCTTCCCGCCGTCCTTCGTCCAGTTCGCGATGTAGTAGTCCTTCGACGGGCCCATGCGCCCCGCGTACTCGCGAGCGAGAATCACCGCGTTCGTCGTCGCAGTCGCATAGGAGGGGATGTCGTCCCGGAGCCAGCGGATCGCATCGTAGTGGTCCGTGTGCGGGTGGGTGAGCAGGACCGCGTCGAGATTCCGTTCCGCCTTGGAGTCCTTCTTGTACATCCCCGGCAGGTTCGGCAGGATGCCGAGGGCGACCAGGTGCTCCTCCTTCTGCGGGCGGATCCAGGGTTCGTCAAAGTACTGCTTCTCCCGGCCGAAGTTCTTGCCGAAGTCGAGGAAGACGCGGGCGCTTCCGTCCTCGAGGAGGAACTTGTTCCCCCCGATCTCGTTGATGCCCCCGTAGAACGTGAGGCGCGTTGCCGGCACGGCGTTCCCCGGCCTTGGATAGGTCCCTCTCGGCTTAGAGGCTCGCTTCACCGCACGGGTGGCGCGCGCAACCTGCGGGCGAGGGAGCCGCTCTCGGTCCCCGTAAGGAGAGCACGAGTCAGGGGAAAGAGGACTTGCTCCTCCCTCCCGAAATGGTCGTCCAGCTCGAGGCGCAGCAGGTCCAATCGGCCGCGGGGAATCCGTTCGAGGCGATCCGCCTCGTCCACCAACGCGACGAGCCGTTCGCGGATCGCCTGGTGGTCTCCCCGAAGGACAGGCGCAGGACCGTCCTTCCGTCCGAAGAGCCGCTCGCACACCGGGTAAAGCACCCGCTCCTCGCTCATCAGATGTCGCTGGAGCCGCTCGGAAAGGGAGGCCAAACGCTCTCCGGCAACAGTACCTGCCTCGGAGTCGCGCGGGCCCTCGAGAATACGGGCCAGATCCCGCCGGAGGAGCGCGTGCTCTGCGGAGAGAATCTGGAACGGATCCGAGTGGGAAAAGCCCGTGGGGGCGAGCTCCGCGGGCGGCGGCTCGAGGCCGCGGGATCGTCTCGTCGTCATGTGCATCCCTCCCCGAAAAAGGGGGATCGTCCCGCCACAAGGAGGTGCCTCGGAGGCGGGACATCCGCGATCCCGGGCATTCGGATCACATGCCGGGGTTGAAGATCGTCGAGTTGGCGGCACCCGTGACGTCGAGGACGCCGACGGCCCCCATGTCCACCGCGTGCAGGAGCGCATGGTCCACGAGGGTGTAGTTTCCCGGATACTCGAGCGTTAGGTCCACGACCACGCAGGCGCCGGGCGGGACGAGGACGGTCTGCACCCCGTGGAGCGGCGGGTCAATCAGGTCGCCGTACTGCCAGACGCGGGTGAAGATCTCCCCGATGACGTGGAACGAGGAGATGAAGTCCGGGCCGCCGTCGGCGAAGTAGATGCGGATTGTCTGGTTCACCTGGGCGGTCAGCTCGTGCGCCCCCGTCAGGGCCTTGAACGCTCCGTTGAACACGAAGTATGTGGGCTGCTCGTCCCAGAGCTTCTGCCCGTCGAACACCTGGTTGCCGAGCGTGTGGATGGGCCACTTCGTGTAGAGCTCGCTCTGTCCCACGTAGAACTCCTTGTCCACAGGGGGCAGGGGTATGTCGGGCTGCACCAGGATCTCCCCGAACATCCCGTTCGCGATGTGGGTCGGGACGTCGGGCGTCCCGCAGTGGTACAGGAACAGGCCGGGGACCAGGGCCTTGAACGTGAACACGTTCGTCTGACCCGGGCCCGCCATGGAAGCGTACATGCCGCCTCCCGGTCCCGTAACCGCATGGAAGTCCACGGAGTGGTTCATCATGCTCGACGCATCGTTGTGGAAGTGCACGACGACCGTGTCATTCACCCGGACGCGGAAGAACGGCCCCGGCACCTTCCCATTGTACGTCCAGAAGGTGTATGAGACCCCGGGCTCAATCTCGCCGTTCACCTCGGTCGCGTTGAGCCAGATGTCGACGGTCGCGGGCGTCGTGCGCGTGATCGGCGGCGGGAGGTCCGTCGCGTTCCGGATGATGTCGTTCACCGGCAGGACCTCAGGGCCGATCGGCGGGAGCGATGCGGGCCCACCGGCGCCCGTGCCGACGACGAGCTTCCCCTCCATCCCGAGCGCCCGGTGGCCCGGCATGGCGCAGTAGTAAGCGAACGTACCCTCCTGGTTCGCGACGAAGCTAACCGTCGCGGTCGCGCCGACAGACATGATGTCGGCCGACTGCGCATCGTAGCCCTCGACGTACAGGTTGTGCCCCGTGCTCACCTTGTCCGTGATCCCGATGACCACCTGATCGCCGATCGACACGTTCAGCGTGGGGTTCTTCACGCTGTCGATCGTCCCTCCCATGCCTTCGAAGTAGAAATCGAACACGTCTAGGTTGAACGAATCCGTCTTCCCCGCGCCCGCGGCAGCGGAGGGCGACTTCAGGACGTAGCCCCCGATCGCGCCCGCCATGACCCCCAGCAGGAGGGGCACCGCGACCACCACCGCCAACAGGCCGCGGCCCATCGGCCGCGGGGCTTTCATCGTTCGCCGTCGGAGATTCTCGCGCTCCACGGAATCCAGTTGCCCGTCCGTCATCGTACACCACCTCGGACGGACCTGCGAGGACCCCGCACGGTAAGCCGTCTCCCCGAACCTGTTCGGGAGTTCAGCGGGTCCGCTTCATGAGACCCTGGAAGTAGGAGTGGAGAATCTTCTCCTCGCCGGTCCGCAGGGTCTCGGACAGCGCGGCCTTTGACACACCGAGCTTCTTCGCGAGCTCCGTGAGGCCGATCTTCTTGGGGAACTCGAAGTAGCCGAGCTGGAACGCGAGGCTCAGGACGCGCTCTTGGCGGTCCGTGAGGCTCCCGGACCCTCTGACATTCTTGATCGCTATCAACTCGACCGCGATGCCTCGCGCGCTCAGCGTCTTGACCAGGGCCTCGACGGCCGAGCGCTGGGGCGCGAGGAGGTGCCACTCCAGACCGCCGCCCTCCGTGGCGGTGGCGTCCGTCAGGAAGCATTCGGACTGGGCGAGCTCGTGGCAGGCGTGGCAGTTGTCCACGAGGAGAGTCGCAAGGATCTTCCCCTTCGGCGGCACGATCGCCTCGACGCTGTGGACGAAACGGTTCCGGCGCAGCGTGTCGACCACGGCCTGAGGCTCGGCCCCTCCGGGGTCGATCTCCACGAGGCTCTGGAGGATCGTGCCCCCGGCGGGCTTCTGCTCGACCAGGTTGACTGTCGCGCCGTGCGCACTCGTGACCTCCGTCACCCAGCTGCACGGCAGGGTCACGCGGAGGGCAGCCTCAATCATCCGAGACGCGGAATCCCGTTGACGGATAAAAGGGAATGGCTCCCGCGCAAGCGCGGCGCGCGGCCGCAGGGAATCCAACGAGAGCAAAGGCTTATCGCGCGGGCGGCTTTCGAGGGCGGACCGAGCTCGGAGGACTGCAGATGACCGACACCTTCGACCGCTTCCTCACCGGGAAGGGCAGCTACGTGGCGGACCTCGAGCTCCCCGGCACGCTCCACCTGAAGATTGCGCGGAGCGGGTACGCCCGCGCGATCATCCGCTCCGTTCGCGGCGGACTCACATCCGCCGACGTCAAGTCGCTCATGAGCGCAGTCGGGGAGGGCGCGGAGGGAGGCATGGGATCCGTCGCGTACCCGGTCCTCGCCCGCGACCGCGTGAACTACGTCGGGCAACCGGTGGCCGCGGTGGTCGGCCGGACCGCTGCGGAGGCCGAGGATCTCCTCGACTCGGTCGAGATCGACTACGAGCCGCTCCAGGCCGTCCCGGATCCCGAGGCGGCCCTCACCGCCGAGCCCATCCACCCCGGGACGAAGTCCAACATCATGGGTTCCGGCCAGGTCGGAGTGAAGTTCACGGACCCGGACGCCCCCGTGGTCCTTGAGGAGACCCTGCGCTGCGAGCGCGTCGTGCCGAACCCACTCGAGCCGCGCGGCGTCCTCGCGCGGTGGGAGGGCGGCCGCCTCACCGTCTACGCCTCGACGCAGTCCGTTGGGAGTTTTCAGGAGGGATTCTGCCAGAGCCTCGGACTTCCGAAGCGATCCGTGCGGGTGATCCAGATGGACACAGGCGGAGCGTTCGGCAGCAAGGGGGGCATCTACCCGGAGTACATCGTGGCGGCCCATGTGGCGATGAAGGAGAAGCGGCCCGTGCGGTGGATCGAGACCCGCTACGAGCACCTCCAGGCCACGGAGCAGGGCCGCGGAGCCCGCGCCCGGGTCACGCTCTCTGCGGACCGGGACGGCCTCGTTCGGGGAATGCGCGGCGACGTCCTCATCGACGGAGGGGCGTACTCCGCGGGGATGGCGGAATGGGCGCCCCGCTGGATCGGGATGCAGATGACGGGGCCCTACTCGATTCCGAAGGCCTTCGTCACCGGCAAGGCGGTTTTCACGAACAAGGTGCCCCTTGGGCCCTATCGGGGCGCGGGTCGCCCGGAGGCGGCGTTCTTCATCGAGCGCATGCTCGACTTCCTCGCGGATGAGCTTTCCATGGATCCCGTGGATCTCCGGCTGCGGAACGCGGCCGATGGGCCGTGGAAGTCCCCAACGGGAATGCAGGTTCCGCCGTTCCGCGCGTTCCTGGAGGACGCGATCCGCGAGACGGGTTACCGCGACCGCGCGGCGGACGGAAAGACGGGCTTCTCCTCGTTCATCCTCCTCCCTGCGGCGAACAGCGGCGAGGGCGCGCGGATCTCCGTGCGGGACGGCCGCGTCCAGGTGTGGCTCGGCGGAAACCCGCACGGCCAGGGTCACGAGGTCTTCGTGCGCCGGCTCGTCTCCGAGGAACTCGGTGTCCCGCCTGAGCTGATCGACCTCGAGAAGAGCGACACGGATGCAGTCCCGAAGGGGGTCGGCAGTTGGGGGAGCCGCACGGCAATCGTCGGCGGGGGCGCCGCCATCGAGGCCGCGCGCAAGCTCAAAGCACGGGTGAAGCGGGCGGGGACGTACTCCGCCAAGAAGCTCCTGGCGGGGACCTACGATGTGAAGGTGTTCTTCAAACCCGAGGGGAACTTCAATTCGCTCGGGGCGAACCTCGTGTCCGCCGACCTGGACGAGACGGGCCTCGTCCGGGTGCGAGAGGTCGTCGCGTATTACGACGCGGGCGAGGTCCTGAACCGCCCGATGCTCGAGAGCCAGGTGATTGGCGGATCCGCGCAGGGAATCGGTCAGGTCCTCTCCGAGGGCGCCTTCTACGACGCGGACGGACAATCCCTCGTCGGAACGATCGGGGACGCAGGGTTGCTCTCCGCCACGGAGATGCCCGCGTTCACGGTGAAGACCGCGAAGACCCGCTCGAACACGCCCCACGGCGCGAAGGGCGTGGGGGAGAGCCCGACAATCGGGGTTCCCCCGGCCCTCATGCGCGCGGTCGAGCGCCAGATCGGCCGCCGGCTCACGCGGACACCGCTGAAGCCTGAGGAATTGCTGCGGCCTGCGGCCACGTGACCTGGGACCGCGCACGGCGGCTTCAAGAGGCGGAGTGGCTTCGGGGTACGTGATGCTGCACCTCACGGAGGAGGACGTCGCCCAGCTCCTGACGATGAAAGACGCGCTGCGCGAGGTCGAGGCGGCGCTGCGGGACCTAGGGGAAGGGAAGGCGGAGAACCGACCCCGGCAACGGGTGCGCGGCCCGCACGCCCTCCTGAACGTCATGCCGGCCTCCTGGCCCTCCCGCGGCTACTATGGTTTCAAGTACTACTCAATCTCCCGCGAGTCCGTGCACTTCTGGTTCCACCTGTTCGACGCGAAGAGCGGCGAGCTGCTTGCTGTCATGCAGGCGAACCGGCTCGGACAGCAACGCACCGGAGCGGCCAGCGGGATCGCGACGAAGTTCCTCGCTCGCGACAAGGCGTCGAAGGCAGCCCTCCTTGGGACGGGCTGGCAGGCCGAGAGCCAGCTCGAAGCTCTGTGCGCCGTCCGCCCCATCACGGGCGTCCGCTGCTACAGCCGAGACGGACCGCAATGCAAGGCGTTCGCGGAAAGAGTGACGAAATCCCTGGGCGTCGACGTGGCAGCCGCGGAGTCGCCGGAGGCGGCCGTGCGGCGAGCGGAGATCGTGATTACCGCGACCAACTCGAAGAACCCCGTCGTTCGCGGGGAGTGGCTGGAACCCGGAGTCCACCTGAACGCGATCGGAGGAAACCACATCGATGCGCGGGAGCTGGACGACGCGGCCATCCAGCGCTGCACGCTCATCACGGCGGACTCCATCGAACAGGCGCGCCTGGAGGCGGGGGACCTGCTGGACCCGATCTCACGAGGGCTCCTACGGTGGGACCAGATCCTCGAGCTGGCCGAGGTGGTCGCAGGGAAATCGAAAGGACGCCGGATGGCCGGCGACACGACTCTTTTCAAGTCGCTCGGACTCGCGATCGAAGACGTGGCGGTCGGCTCCCTGGTCTACGAGCGCGCCCGGGAGCAGGGGTTCGGGACGGAGATTGCTCTCTGAGCGCGTCGGCCTGTGGCCTCCCTGCGTAGGCACGCGACGCTCGAACTCCTATGTGGTGCCCCAGTAGGCGCAGAGGAAGTCGTACCATCCCTGGGACGCGAACTGGGTCGCCAGGAAGTACTCCCCGTGCCAGAAGGCGTTGTTCTCGAACGAGCCGGCGGAACCGGGGAAGAAGACGCCCATGCCGCCCGCTCCCTTCACGTCGAGCGCGTGTGCGTTGCGCACGTACAGGAGCGTCGCGGCCAGCTGGGCGTTCACTCCAGCGAACAAGGGGGCCAGGTCCGCGTTCGGACCGAGACACCGCTCCAGGGTCGTGACCCAAGTCGGGAAGTCGACGAAAGACTCCCAGCCCGTCATGGACCACCCGAGATGCGCCTTGCCTCGGGCGTCGCCGATGCAGTCGCGGTAGACCGGCATGTCCGCCTGGAGGGCGCTCGTGAGGTCGCCAACCGCGGACACCAAGCCCGGAACGCTGGACATCTTGAGCACGGACAGCCCGACCTGCCAGCCGCCGTCGCCGTAGTACGCCAGGTAGGAGTCCACGATCGTCTTCGAGAGCGTGAGCGCGTCCATAGAGGGTTTCGCGATGAGCGGCGCGAGGAGCCCGTCGTAGGCGAAGCCCTGGTTGGGGATGTAGATCTCGGAGGCCACGAGGTAGTCGATCGCGAGTCCGCGGGCGGCATACTCGTACGACACCTCGAGGTTGCTCATCACGCACCCGTCGAACGCCAGGATGTCGAGGTGATGGCCCGAGAGGGCGTTCACGATCTCCGTGTGCGTCATGAAGTCGTCGCCGGGGGAGTTGTCCAGGTTCGGATGGTCATCCCACGCGAACCCGCGGAAGTCGTCCCCATGGTCCCAGAGGTCCAGGAGATAGTGATCCGCTGGGAACTTGGCCACGACGAAGTCGACGAAGACGGCCAGCGTGTTCCCGTCGCCCATGTCCGCCTCGATGCCATTCAGCGGGAATCCGGAAACGAGCTGGCTGCCTCCCGCGGTCACCTTGAGCAGGTTCGCGGGGCCGTCGAACTCGTCCAGCAGGACGACGACGTTGACCGCCGAGGTGGAGCCCACCACAGCCATCTCGCCCATGTCGACATGGGCGTCCGGGTCGAGGTTATTGTCACCGTCCAGGTAGACCATCACGGTCCACGAGGCTTTCGGCGACTTCGCACTCACCCCTTGGAATGCCGCGAGGGCAATCACAATCCCCACCAGCAAGCCCGCTGCAACCGTCATGACCCGACGCATGGGTCCTCCCCTTCCTCCGTCTCCGGCAACGGGGAGCGAGGCGATGGATTCGACGTCGTTACCGTTCGGAGCCAGTGACGGGTTCCGGCGCGACGAGTTCCGAGGTCGCCGTCAGGACCGGGTGGTCTCACCGGTGATTTTACCGTCCTCGATCTGTAGCACGCGATGGGCGATGTTCGCGACGCGCTGGTCGTGGGTGACCACGAGGATCGTCTTCTTGAATTCCTGGTTCAGCCGCCCGAAGAGCTCGAGGATCTCATGGCCCGTCTTCGTGTCCAGCTCGCCGGTCGGTTCATCCGCCAGGATGAGCGGGGGATCGTTCGCGAGCGCCGTGGCTAGGGCGATGCGCTGCTGTTCGCCGCCGCTCAGTTCGTCAGGCCGATGGATTGCCCTCTTCTCCAAGTCGATGAGCTTCAGCAGTTCGTGCGTGCGTGCCTCGCGATCCTTCGCGGCTTTGCCGGCAAGCCGCATCGGGAGCTGGATATTCTCCTCGGCGGTCAACGTCGGCACCAGGTTGAAGAACTGGAACACGAAGCCCACCCGGTTCCGCCGGTACTTCACGAGGTCCGCGTCACTCAGGTCGGGGACGTTCGTCCCGTCGACTTCGACGCGACCGGCCGTCGGGCGATCGATGCCGCCGACCAGGTTGAGCAAGGTGGTCTTCCCGCATCCACTCGGCCCCTGGACCGCAACGAGTTCCCCGTTGCCGACGGTCATATCGAGGCCGCGCAATGCGATGACCTCCGACTTCCCTGTACGGTACACTTTCATCAAGTCCTTCATCACGACTTCGGGCATCTCATCCGCCTCGCATCTTGAGCACACGTGCGACATTCATCTTCGCAATCCTCCACGCGACCAGGATTGTGGTCCCGAGCATCGCCGCGGGGGCGAGGATGACGAGGAGGAGGGCTTCCAACGGGAACACGAACAGGTTCGGGACGATGGGTTCGGCCCCAGTGAAACTAGGCGTGGTAATCGAGACGGAGAGGTATCCCGTGATCAGACCGACGACGAGCCCCATGAGGACCCCGAGGAGCATGATGACGAAGGCCTCGCCGACCAGAAGACCCGCGGTCTGCCACCCGCTTGAGCCGCGTGCGGTAATGCCCGCGAACTCGACCGTCCGTTCCAGGCTTGCGGCGTAGATGATGAGACCCAGGCCCGCCGTCAGGATGACCACGATGAACGCGATCTCCATGCGGATGAAACCGAGGAAGGATCCGGTGAACGCGTTGTTGTTGATCTGGTCGAGCTGCTCCTGGTACACCAGGACGTCTGCGGAACCAAGCGCTAGCACGTCCGCTTTGACGGTCTTCCAGTCGGCGCCCGGCTGGAGGGAGACCAGGAAGCGGTCCGAGCTCGAGTAGTAGAAGCCTGCGCCCTCGGTCGCCGCGATGAGCTTCGCGAAGGTCTGGTTGCTCCCGTAGACCTCGTCGGGCGCGGTGGCGGACCCGTAGAAGAAGCCGTTGTAGGTGCCGGGCAGGAACCGGACGATCCCGCCGATCGTGGCCGTGAGGGATACGGTCTGAGGCGTGCCGTTCGGATACGTCGTCGCGCTCAGGTAGAGCGAATCTCCGACTTGGAGCGCTGCATCCCTGGCGAACTGACCCGTGATCAGGACCTGACCCGGCGTCGCGAGCACGGCCTGCGCCCCCGCCTCACTCGCAGGGTCCTCGAAGAAGTAGGGCGCCGGCTGCGCCACGGAGAAGTAGGTGGTCGGATCCAACGAGAAGACGGATGCGGAACCGTACATGACGCCTGGCGAGACTAACACGTTCAGGGGGAGGACGTGCGCGATGGCCGCGACACCGGACACCTTGCTGAGGTTGGACGGGAAGCCCAGGTCCGCGGATCCGTTGGATGTGAACGGGATGCTCACGGACATGTCGGCGCCGATGCTGGCGCGGAGGCTCGCCTGTTGCACCGCCTGCTGTGACCCCAGGGAAGACATGATGAAGACGCCGAAGGCCAGCCCAAGGGCGATGATGATCGCGATGTTCGAGGAACGCCGCGGATTCCGAGAGAGGTTGCGGCTGACCACGTACTCGAGGTTCTTCGCGAACGGCCGGATGAGCCGGGTCGTCCACTCGTACACCCGCCCGGTGGACCGAGTCATGAGACGTACGGACCCGACGATCAGGAGGATGGGAGTGACCGGGAGGGTGATGAGGAACAGGCTCCCAATCATGAAGATGAAGAAGTTCGAGGCGTTGGAGGTGATGTAGAAGTACAGGATGTAAACGAACACGCTGTACCCAATCATGAGGATGTCCAGGGTCGGGGAGTACTGGATGCGGGTCTCGCCCGGAGCGTAGTAGCGGAGGGTCTCGATGATCGGCAGGCTCGCGGTCCGCCTCGCCGACCGATAGCTGACGATTCCCATGAAGAGCGTGCTCAGGATGGCCACGATGATGATCGTGTCCGGGGTCAGGGTCACGACGCCGTACGCCGCGGAGGCGCCGAAGGGGGTGACTACGCCGATGAGGACGCGGCTCAAGGCGACGCCGAAAAGCAGTCCGAGGACCGTCGCGACGAACCCGCCGAGGAGCGATTCGAGGATGAGAAGCAGGGCGACCTGCCGTCGGCTCGCGCCCCGCGTCTTGAGGACGCCGAGCTCCCGACGGCGCTCCGCGTGGCCGAGATCGACGCCCACGGCCCCCAGATAGAGACCTAGGAGAATCACAGGGAACGAGAGGAGCAGATACTCGATGCGCTGGAACAGGATCAGGGAGGAGAACGTCTGGATCGCGGGGGAGATGTTGTCGTTCACGCTCCCTGTGTATCCAGCCGCGATCATGGCCTGGGTCAGTTGGCGATCGAGGCGGGTCAGCCGGAACGTCGTGGCGGAGAGATCATACGGATCGACGAAGCGGGCCCGGTCGATCCACACCTCGCCCTGGATCTGGGAAGAGTAGGCGTTGGTCAGATTCAGACGGTTGACGACCCAGTCCAAGTCCCGCAGGTTGAAGGCAACCAGGCTCCCATAGTACGGCGGGTACGGTCCGTACACGGGGCCGCCGTATCCGTACGTGGACGAGAGGGTGGCGATCCCGCCGAGCGTGAACAGCATCGAGATGTTCGTCACGCCCGTCCCGTTCCACTGTTGGTAAGTCAGGTTCAAGGAGTCGCCCAGCTTCGCCCGAATCTGGTTCGCCGTCTGGGTGTCCAGCAGGAGCGTGCCGTTCGGGAGCAGGGTGGACCCGGAGACCGTGGCCTGGCGCAGCTGGTACGGGAGATGGTAGGGATCGACCGCAAGCATCGAACCGATGTACGCGGTTGTGTTCACCGGGTCCGTCGGGTTCGAGAGGAGCAGACCTCCTGAGTAGCTGTTGACTTGCCGATAGACGGACGCGTCTTCGACTCCGGGCACGGCCGCCATGGCGTCCCGGAGATCCGTGCCATTGCTCTGACCCGGGGTGTACTGTGGTCCCGTGCTGAGCGGATAGGCATAGTAGCTGAAATCTCCCTGGATGGACTGGAGCGAGGCGTCTAGCGTGGCCCGGGTCGAGGAGTCAATCGCGATGAAGGTGCCCGCGACGAACGTGACCGCGAGGAGGACGCCGAGGATGGAGGAGAAGGTCCGCCTCCGGTTTCGCAGGATTCCCGAGCCGGCGTACCGAAGTAGGCTCACAGCACCCCTCGGATGCCTCCCCATCCGGATGCGCGGGGATATAACTTACGCCATTACCCAGGGGCCATCTTTGAGGTCGGCCGTTGCCGGCGCGCGAAGACCACGACCGACTCTAGACCTGCGGCGCCCCTCAGTCAGGTGGCCGTTCGGCCAGGAGGCGCTTTTCGAGAGGAACGAGTTTCGGGTGCACGAACGCACCATCGCGCTGAATCGTCTCCCCGTCGAAGGTGATCGTCGGGCGTCTCGTCACCCCGTCGATGTGGCTCTTCGCGAGGGTGAACCCACCCTTGAAGGACGCCATCTGGGAACCGAACCCGGTCACGAAGACACCGAACGCGCGCTCGTCCTCCAGGATCTTCCCAGAGATGCTCGCGCCCGGATTGAACCCGAAGCAGAAGTGGGCCACGTTGTACATCTTGCGGTCGCGGAAGTGCTCGATCCAGTCCCGCAGGATCTTCGCGGCCTCGCCCCCGCCTATCGACGCGATCCGACCGCGATCCAGCTCGAGCCGAATCGGCTCCCGCAGGGGAGCGAGCGGATCGGGAGGCCAGACGGTCCCGTCGAGGACGAGACTGCCTTCGATCGACCCCTCGACCGCGGCCCAGGAAATCTGGCCGCCGAGGTAGGAGTCCCGCCCGGGCGTAACGCACTCCCCCGTGTCGAGGATGATCGGTCGCTTCCCGAGGTCGAAACACAGGTCCGTCCCTCCGGGCGATGTGACGTGGGCCTTCTTCGCGCGCTGGGTCATCTTCTGGAGCGTCCCGCCGAACGCCTTCAGGGCGGGCAGGGAGACGTTCCCGATGCAGCGGACCATCATGTCCGCGTCCATGCCCGTCAGGCACATCGCCCTCGCTCCGGCGTCCATCGCACGCTGGAACGCTCGCGTCGTGATGAGGTAGGTTCGCGCGAACTCCACGAGGACGTCCGCCTTCCGCATCGCCTCCGCGAACGGGGCGGGGGGCTCCGTGCCGGGCGGACCCTTGATCCGATACCACGCCTCGAGGGGCACGCCGCCGCGGGCCTCGACCGCGTCGACCGTCGCCCGGACGACGCTCGGGTCCGTGGCGGGGTCCCCGTAGACGATGACCGTCTCGCCCTTCTTGACCTTCAGCATGTCCCGCGCGAGGACCGTCGCGGCCCTCCGGATGTCCGTCATCTTCACCGCCGTCCTTTCCTGTGCTTCTTCTCGATTGGAACGAACTTCGTCTTGTAGCCGAAGTAGCCGGGGCCGAAGCCCTCCACCCCGCGCGGGGTGCGCCAGATCGCGGGCGCGGGCAGCCCAAAGGCGGCGATCCTCTGGCCCTTCTTCACCCAGGGGTTCAGGATCGGCTCGCGCCGATCCAGGTCCAGGAGGCACACGAGGTCGGGGGCCGTCACGTCCACCTTTCCGTTCCGCCATGCCATGATGTTCTCGTTCTTGAACCAGATGCGATATCGCGCGCCGCGGTCCTCGTCCGTCCCGCGGACGTCGATGGTCCCGAAGGTGAAGCCCTCCTTATCCTCGTACTTGCAGTTCGAGGGGGCGACGCCCCGGAACAGGAGGTACCCGTCCGTGGCCGCGAGGATCGCGTCGATCGCGTCGCCTCCCTTGCGGCGGATCGCGTGGCCCACCTTCTCCGAGAACGAGATGGACCGCAGGACGAGCCCCTTCCGCAGATCCCCGACGCGTCCCGGATGGTCCGCCACGCCGACGTGTCCGCCGCTGGCGACCGCCATGGCCCGGACGAGGGCCTCCGCGTGGAAGTCGTCCGCGACATGCTGGACGACGACCTCGTCCCCGTACTTGTTCGCCACGCCCATCGGCGCGATCGGAATGCCGGCAACGAAGTACGTGGAGTGCTGGAGGTCCGGGACGGATCGTCCCGCTCCGTCCGCGTCGAGCGCCGGGAGGCCCAGTTGCGCGGCGACGGAGAGCGCGGCCGCGGTGTTGCCGCCGCCCAGCTCGGTGGCCACGGTCGTGCCGAAGCTGACGCCCAGGTGGCGCTCGAGGGCCTTCGCGGCGAGGAGGCACTCTGTCCCGTCGTAGGGAGTGTCCTTCGTCTTGAACGCGGTCTTTCCGGTCGGAGCGAGGCTCCCGCAGTAGTAGGGCGTGCACGCCCAGGTCTCGGATGCCAGTTCGTCGGGGTCGGCAAGACGGATCGAGCGACCCGCCTTCAGGTCCGCCGACACGGTCTGGATGCCCCTATCCAGCGATCCTCCGCCGCCCGTTCCGAGGAACGCCGCGCCCACCAAGATGTCCTGCAAGTTCTCCAAGTCCAAAGTCCTCATGTCGCACTCCCCTTCCCCAATTGCGTCTGAATCTCTTCAACGAAGTGACACGCCACGCGGGTCGGGCCGACCTCGCGGAGGGGCGGCTCCTCGTCCGCGCACCGTTTCTGGGCCCACGGACACCGGGTGCGGAAACGGCAACCGGAGGGCGGCTCGAGCGCAGACGGAATCTCGCCCTTCAGAGGGATGTGCTTCCGTTCCCGCTCAGGATCCGGCAGGGGGACCGCGTTCCGCAGGGCGAGGGTGTACGGATGCTGCCCGTGCTGCAGGACGTCGACCGCTCCTCCGACTTCGACGAGCTTCCCAAGATACATCACACCCACGCGGTCTGCGAGGTAGCCCACGAGGGCAAGATCATGCGTGATGAAGAGGTAGGTCAGCCCGAGGTCCCGCTGCAACTCCTTGAGGAGGTTCACGATCTGGGCTTGCACGGAGACATCGAGGGAGGAGGTCGGTTCGTCGAGGACGATGAACTTCGGTTCGAGCGCGAGAGCCCGCGCCACCGCGATGCGCTGGCACTGGCCCCCGCTCAGCTCGTGCGGGTACTTACCCGCGACTTCGGAGTGTAGGCCCACACGACGAAGGAGCTCCTCGACCTTCACCCGCGCCTCAGAGGGACTCGCCCCACGATGCACGCGCAGCGGTTCGGCGATCGTCTGTCCGACCCGCATCCTCGGGTCGAGGGAGGCCATCGGGTTCTGGAAGACAATCTGCAACCGGAGGCGTGTCTTCCTCAGGGATTCTCCGCGCAGCGCGGTCAGGTCCAGCTCCTCGAACCAGATGCGTCCGGCGGTCGGATTGACGAGCCGCAGGATGCAGCGCCCCAGGGTGCTCTTGCCGGAGCCGCTCTCGCCCACGAGCCCGAAGGTCTCGCCTTCCTCGATTTCGAGGTCGACCCCGTCGACGGCGTGGACCCGCGCCTGACCCGCAAAACCAATCCGCACAGGGAAGAGCTTCTGAAGGCCTTCGACGCGCACGAGACTCACTCCTTCACCCCCTCATACAGGAGACAGGCAGCGCGATGGTTCGGGCGGTGCTCGAGGATCGCGGGTCTCCGGACGGAGCAGCTTTTCATCGCGAACTCGCAACGCGGGTGGTATCGGCAGCCGGACGGAGGGTTGATCAGGCTCGGCACGGTGCCCGGGATTGAGGCGAGGGGCTCGCCTCGGGCATCGGGCCGCGGGAGCGACTTGAGGAGCCGCTGGGTGTATGGATGCAGAGGCTCACGGAACAGATCCTTCGTCGCGGCGACCTCCGCGAGCGTCCCCGCGTACATTACGCCGACCCGTTGACAGGTCTCTGCGACTATCCCCAGATTGTGGGTGATCAAGAGAACCGAGAGCCGGAACTCCCGTTGAAGCTCGAGCAGCAAGTCGAGGATCTGAGCTTGAATGGTCACGTCCACGGCGGTGGTCGGCTCATCTGCGATCAATAGTTTCGGACGGCACGCAAGGGCCATCGAGATCATGACGCGCTGCTGCATCCCGCCGCTGAGTTCGTGCGGGTAACTGTGGAGGACGTTTTCAGGGTCGGGAAGACCCACCCGCTTGAACAGGCCGAGCGCCCGCTTCTCCGCGACGTCCTTCTCGACGTCCTCGTGAATCCTTACGACCCGGGTGACCTGCTCGCCCACGCTGAACACCGGGTTGAGACTCGTCGCGGGATCCTGGAACACCATGGAGATCTTCGAGCCGCGGAGTTGCTCCATCTCGGCGTCGGTCTTGGAGAGCAACTCCTCTCCCAGGAACTTCACCGTGCCGGTCCGGATCCGGGCATTGGACGGGAGAAGTCGTAGAACCGTGAGCGCGGTGACCGTCTTGCCACAGCCCGTCTCGCCGACGAGCCCGAAGACCTCTCCTTCCCCGATGGAGAAGGTCACGCGATCGAGTACCTTGGCGGTTCCCATCTCCGTCTCGAAATCCAAGCTGAGATCCTTCACGTCAAGCAGGGCGTTCAGAACATGCGCCTCCTGCGGAGCTTGGGATCGAGCGCGTCGCGGAAGCTGTCGCCCAAAAGGTTGAACGCGAGTACAACGAGAAAGAGGGCGAGCCCGACAAAGGTCGAGTACCACCAGAAGGTGATGAAGCTTCCCTCCGAGTAAGCGGACTGGAGCATGACGCCCCAGTCAGGCGCGCCGGGCTGTGGACCGAGTCCAATCCAGCTCAGAGCGGCGGCAATCAGGATGGCGGACCCGATGTCCATCGTCGCCTGGATCGAGGCCGACGTCAGTGAGTTCGGGAGGAGATGGCGAAGGATGATCCGGCGGCGCGGGAGCCCGAGGACCACTGCGGATTCGACGAATGGCTGGGACCGCACGTGTTGGACCTGCGAATGCACGAGGCGGGTGTACCAGGGCCAGAAGCTGACGGCCATCGCGATGATCTCCGCGGTCGTTCCGCGGTTCAGGGTCGCGGCGATGACGATGGCGAGCAGAATCGTCGGGAACGCGAGGAACATGTCGGTGACCCGCATGATCACCTCCTCGACGGCGCCCCGCATATAGCCCGCGACCACGCCGAGGAGCACTCCCACGGGGAAGGAGATCAGGACCGTGGCGAGCCCCACCCAAAGGGCGAGACCCGCGCCGAACCAGAGTCGTGCGAAGAGGTCTCTGCCGGCTTCATCTGTGCCGAGCCAGTGCGTCCCACTTGGGGCAAGCAACTTGTCCGCGGAGTTCAGGTTCACAGCGCCCTGCCCTTGCGCCGAGTAAGGTATCAGAGAGGGAAGGAACCCGGCCAGAAGTGAGGCCACCACGAAAACCGTCAGGATTGCCAGTCCGACGAGCGCTAGCGGATCCCTCCTCACAATCCGCCACAGGGAGCGGATTCCCGCGAGGGCTGCGTCGACAGTTCGACGGAGTGCCGGAGAGAACGCGTCGGCACCTGAATGAAGCGGCGACTCCGCGGCCATCGCTCAGCCCTCCGACTTCGTCAGGACCACTCGTGGATCCAGGAACGATTGGATCATGTCGACGACCAAGTTCACGATGACGTAGAAGATTGCGACCACGATCGCAGTACCCACGACCGCGGGATAGTCGAAGTTCTCCACGGCAAGGAACGCATACTGGCCAATCCCGTTCCACGAGAAAATGTTCTCCACGAGGAAGGCTCCCGTCAGCTCGTAGGCGAACGACAAGCCCACGGCCACGATGGCGGGTGAAATCGCGTTCTTCAACGCGTAGCGGTAGTGGATGAGGCGGGCCGGCAAGCCGTAAGCCTTCGCCGTCCGGATGTAGTTCTCGCCGAGCACCTCGACCATCATCGTGCGGACCATCCGGGCAACCAGCCCGATGGGATACAGCGCGAGGGTGAGCGAGGGCAGAATCAAGTGCCCGATCGCATCGACAAAGCGCGGCAGGTTCGCCTGCAGCAACGAATCGATCGTCATGAAGCCGGTAATGGTCCGGATCGGCGAGGTAATGGCCAGCGAGTCGGTGAACCGACCGCTCGACGGAAGGACGTGGAGTCCTTCAACGAAGATCACTTGTAACACGATAGCGAACCAGAAGGATGGAAGAGCCACCCCCCCAACGGCAAGGAACCGGGTCAGGTGGTCGGGCCACCGGCCTCGCTTGACCCCTGCAAACACCCCGAGAGGGATTCCAATGAGGAGGGCTAAGAGGATAGCGGATGAAATGAGCTCCAGCGTTGCGGGTAGGTAGGCGGCGATATCTTGGCTGACCGGGTGCTTCGTGACCAGGTCCGTGCCCAGATTGCCTTGTACGAGCCCGGAGAGGTAATACCAGAACTGGACCGGAAGGGAGTCATCGAGGTGGAGTTCAGTGCGGGCTTGGGCCAACTCCGCGGCCGTCGCATGCGTGCCTCCGGCCCAAAGACCTGCGACGTTCGCGGGCACGACTCGGGACAGGAAGAAGGTGATCACGATGACCCCGAGGACCACCACGAGGGCGAGGATCGCTCGGCGTATCAGGAACCGGAGGAACGCTCCCCCTGCGGTGCCGGACGTCCGGGCCCCCTCGACCACCGTCCTCCTCCTGGCGGGCCCGAAGGCCCGCGCCGCTAGCGCGACAGCTGGTAGAAGAAGACCACCAGCGGATACGCCGGATTGTCCGTGAAGCCCTTCAGGTTCGCCCGTTCAAGGTAGAGGTTCTTCAGGTCCACGACTCCCATCCCCGGCAGGTCGGTGTACAGCATCAGCTGAGCCGTCCGGTAGTCTTGCAGCGCCGTCGACGGACTCGTGGCTTCCTCCGTGAAGGCTGTGTTGATCGAGTCGTCGAACGCGGAGTTGTTGTAGTAGCCGAGGTTGTAGACCTGGTAGCTGGCGTAGCTGAACATGTTGAACAGGAAGTCGTACGGGGTCACGTACGTGGGCCACCAGTACATCACGAAGATGTCCTGCGCCGCGGATGGGGGCCCCTGCGCCAGCGCCCACTGCGCCGTCCATTCCATGGGCTGAAGGTTCAGCGTGATGTTCAGAGTCGCGAGCTGCGTCTTCCAGGCCTCGGCCATCTTCTGCTCGTACGGGTCTCCGGTCACATAGGTGTACGTCAGCGTGACGTGGCCCGTCGGGTGGGGGGACTGGGCGAGGTACTGCGCGGCCTGGGCCATGTTGAAGCTGTAGTGGGGCAGGGTGCTGTCATGCCCCCACATCGTGGCGGGGATCACTCCGACCGACTGTGTTCCCAGGCCTTCGGTGACGGTCCCGGCCACGTAATCGTACGGAAGCGAGTACGCAAGTGCCAAGCGGAAGGACAGGTTGCTTGTCGGATCCTTCTGCATGTTGAAGAAGGCGTAGAGGGCGCGATAGCTCGGGGTCTCCAGGACGCTCACGGCCGAGTTGTTCTGGAGGGTCGGAAGATCGCTCAGGGGCACGTCCTCGGTAATGTCAGCCGCCCCGCTCGTCACATCCTTTTCGCGTTGGATGGCATCGGCGACGCGCTTGATGATGGCGTGGTCAAACTGACCGGCCTGCCAGCCGCCCCAGTAGTTGGCGTACTTGTCCAGGACCGAGTACGTGCTCGTGTACTGGGCCGTGTTGATCGAGTACGGGCCCGATCCCGAGTCATGCCCCGCATTGAACCAGGCTTGCTGGAGCGTGTAGTTCGCGCCCGGCGTGTTCGGTGAGAAGATGTACGCTCCGTATCCGGAGGAGGCGATCTTGTCCATCGCCGCGGGGTAGAGCAGGTGGAACTCGACTGCGTAGGTCCCCGTCAGTTCGATGTTCTGTTCAGCCTGCGTCAAGTCGCCGAGTGCGCTCCAGATGTAGGCCGCCCCCTGCGCGAAGCCAATCGTGCGCAGGAGGGAGTACTTCACCGCGGTCGCGTTGAACGGGGTGCCATCGTGGAAGGTGACGCCCTGACGGAGCGTGAAATTCCACGTCATGCCGTCTGAGGCATGGTTCCAGCTCAAAGCGAGAAGCGGATCCGCGGAATTCGTTGCCGGATTCCAGTGGGTCAGCGTCTCATACACGTTCGGCAGGATCAGGATCGAGTTCGAGAACTCCGAACTCGGGTCCAACGTGACCATCTCCGAGTTCGTGTCGTAGACCACCACACTTGCGGGCTTGGGGCTGTACAGGACCACATAGACCGCGATGGCGGATAGGGCTACGATCACCACCACGATGACCGCAATCAACTTCCACGGGCGACGCCGGGGCGCCGGCGGCGGTGTCGGCGCACGGGCAGGCTCGGGAGACACATCGGACGCAGGGGTCGCCATGCTCTCCTCTCCTCCTAAGACGAGTTCCGTTTGGGGGGAACTGCCCGGCCATGGCAGGATGAGCTAATAACGATTCTGCCAGCGAACCAAAGGGGAGCGTGAGGCGCTCGCTCGTTCCGCGGCGTCATTCTCCGTTCGAGGAGCGTCAAAGAACCCTTAACTCCCCGGCCGTGCTCGGCCGGCGTAAGGAGGCAGAACGAAACATGGCACACGCCGCATTGGTCCTCGTCGCGCTGGCGCTCGTCGGGAGCGCGGGCGCCGCGGGGTTCGCCCTCCACACGATGGACGCATCCCCGAGCCTCGTGACGGTCTCAGGGACGGTCAGTTCCGTCGACTGGAACCCGCACTTCAACGCGAGCGTCGGGTTCAACCTGACGAACGGGACGTCGACGATCCATGTCGACCTGGCGCCGCCTTGGTACTGGGCCGAGCACAACTACCCGGCGATCAAGGTGAACGACACCGCGAGCGTCAAGGGCGTCTTCGACGACAACAGCACGACCGACCTGGAAGCCTGGTCCGTCTCCATCAACGGAGGCTCGTGGATCACGCTCCGGACGGGCGACATGCCCGCCTGGGCCCAGGAGAAGTCGGGTCAGACCCCCGAGATTGACCACGACAACGAGACGGAAACGGACTGATCGTTCCGACCCCGTCCCGTGAGCATTGACTGGCCGCCCAAGGCGGTGGTCGGTCTTCCTTCCTTTTGAGTCTTCCCCCTTCGGTCAGCCGAAGCCAGGCTCGCCGTCTCCCCGGGGTCCGATGACCTAAGCGAGAGGCGCCCCTCTCATGCGCGGGCGATCTGAAAGCATTGGTTCCAGGTGCCGAGGCTGTTGCTGACGCGGACCCACAGCGGGACGAGGGCTTCCATCCATCGCGATCCATCGATCTTGCCCACGTCGATGGCACCCGTCCATCCGAGCTCCTTCAGGATCTTGGTCACCCGCGCCTTCGCATCTGCATCGTTTCCGCAGATGAGCATCTCGGCTTGCCCACTCCGAAGCTTCGGGTCCACCATGAGGAGGCTCGGAACCGTGTTGAAGCACTTCACGACCTTCGCCTTAGGCAGGCGCTCCTGCACCCGCTCCCCCAGGGAGTCCGTCAGGCCGAAGGACAACCCGGGAGGCATGCCCTTCGAGAAGTCCAGTGGGTTCGTCGCGTCGATCAGGATCTTCCCCGCGAAGCTCTTCGGACCGACCGCCTTGATCACGTCATCCACGGCGCTGCCGAGGCAAGCGAGCACGAGGACCTCTCCCATCGCGGCCTCTGCGAAGCTCGCCGCGTTCGCCGACGGTCCGGCTTTGCGGGTCCAAGTCTTCAGTTTCCCCGAGCCCGGCGTCCGCGAGCCGATCGTCACCTGGTGACCCCGCTTCGCGAAGCCGAGGCCCAGGGTCTGTCCCACGTCGCCACTGCCGAGGATGCCAATCTTCATTGAATCGATTCAAAACAACGGCCCGCTTCTTTATTGCGGTTTGCCAATTCCATCAAATCGATATCAGCGTGCTCGGGCGGGCAGATAGGGATGGGTCCGTCCGGATTTGAACCGGAGTCTAGTGGTCCCGAACCACCAAGGATAGACCAAGCTACCCCACGGACCCGGAGGCGGCTTCGCGTAAGGGAGGCTTCCGTATAAGCGTTATGAGGCCGGCGCGAGACCTAACCGGCCAGCGCGGCGAGATCGACGCTCGGATCCTCCAGAGGACGTGTATCTTCGAAAGGGCGGCGCGACGCGATGAGTTTCTGGGCCGCACGCTCCTCCTTGAGCTTCCGGTTGACGCCGAGGTACGCCATGATGCGATGGCCTTTGAGATAGAACTGGATGAATCCCCCCTGGTCCGTCAGCTTCCGCTCCCCGCGCAGGACGACTCGGTCGTGGTCGCTCAGCGTGCCATGCACGTGAATCCGGAGCTCGAACATGTCCGAGAAGAAGTAGGGAAGCTCCGTGAAGGCCACGCCCGCGCCAGCCATGTTCGCGCCCGCGACTTTCCCGTGCCGCACCGCGACGTCGTAGTGCTCGACTCGCAGCCGCCGCTCGAAGACGGTCGAGTAGAACCGGGCCACGTCACCCGCGGCATACACGTCCGGGGCGCTGGTCTCCAGCCGCTCGTTGACCACGATCCCGTTGTCCACCTGGAGTCCGGCAGCCTTTGCGAGATCCGTGTTCGGCAGGAGGCCCACGCCGACGACGACGAGGTCCGCGGGAATCGCCGCTCCGCCCGAGGTCTCGACACCCGTCAGGCGGCCGTCCCGCGACAGGAACCGGGAAGCCCGTTCCCCACATCGGACCTTCATCCCCTTGGCGGTGAGGTAGTCCGTCACCCAGCGGCCGGTGGGCTCATCGAAGGCCATGTTCAGCAGGTAGGGACCCACCTCAATAATCGTGGCGTCGAGGCCTTTCACGACGCCCGCAGCTGCGACCTCGCATCCGATGAATCCGCCACCGACCACGACGAGCCGCTTGGCTCCCGCCATATCCTCCTTGAGGACGTCGCTGTCCTCGAGGGTCCGGAGGTAGCGAATCCCGGGCAGCTCCGAGCCAGGAAGGGGCAGGTGACGCGGTTGACCGCCCGTGGCCAGCAGCAGCTTCTCGTAGCGCAGTCCCCGGCCGTCGTCCAGTGAAATCGTCTTCGCCTGCACGTCGAGTGCCGTGGCTCTTCGGCTCGTTGTCAGTTCGACCTGGTTCTCGTCGAAGAACTCCTTCGGACGGAGGAACACGCCTTCGCGGGAGAGAGTGCCCTGCAGGTACTTCTTGGAAAGGGGCACGCGGTCGTAGGGCCGCTCCTTCTCATCGGTGACGAGGACGATGCGGCCCTCCGGGTCCCGCTCGCGGATTGCGGGGATCGCGTTGAAGCCCGCAAGGCCCCCGCCCACGATGACGTACTTCGCGCGGTCCATGCTCTCGTCTCCTGGGCTCATGGCTTGTACGTGACGATACGGCCCCAGTTTGCCGCCATGCCCCAGATTCCGCGCCGCACGATCTCGAGCTGGACGATCTGGCTGTGGTCCACGAAGAGGTTCACGTCCGCCCCGTAGTTCTGGACATACCACGTGAAGACCTGGGGGTCCGCGGCCTCGAACATGACCTTCTCCGTGCCGAGGGCATCCGTGATCTGGGACACGACGTCGGTTCGCCATGCCTTCACGTTCTCGGTGATCCCTTCGGACTCGATCATGATGAGGTAGGCCCCCGCCTCGAGGAATCGCTTCGCGGCGTGGATGGCGCGTGCCGGATCGCGGACCCCGGCCTCCTCGAGTTCCTCGACGCTCGTCTCGCCGCCGGCGCCCCACTGGATCCCGACCTCAGGCTTGGGCTTGAGGCCCTCGTCTTTCACCCGCTCCACGAGCCCGACCCAGTCGTCAATCGGGATGGAGATGAAACCTGCGGAGATCTCAAGGATGTCGAAACCGACTGACTTGACCTCCTCGATGTAGCGGTCCACGGCTTTCTTGCCCTGCGTGAGGACGTACTCGATCCAGCCACCGGTCGACGCCTGAACGTCATAAGAGTGAGCGAGGTCGAGGAGCTGCCGCAGCGACTTCTTCGGGATCACGCTGAACGAACCTGCAGCGAACTTCAGCGAGTCGACGTAGTCTCCGGCGGTCTCGAGGACGTCCTCGAGGTACCGCGGCCCCATGACGGAGTAGTACGGTCCCCGGATCTCCGTGAGGCCTTTCGTCCGCGGTTTCCCCTGCCGATCGTTCCGCTTGACCCAGCTGAACGCGCGCTCCTGCTCCTGCCATGCCTTCGAGGTTGTCTTGGGACTCATGACGACCGCCCCCCGCCACGCTTCGGTATCTTCGCGAGGAGCTTGAGCAAGTCCGACGCTTGAAGGTTCTCCAGATTCGACACGGACTCGGTGATCTGCTTCCGGAGGGCCGCCGAGGCGAAGGGCGAGGCGAGGGCGTGGAACTTCGCCTCTGCCGTCGCCCGGGTCATCGGGCGCGTGACGAAGCCCTCGTAGTCCCGCTTCTCCTTCTCCAGGATGCGGCCGTCCTTCAGGTGGACCGTCAGGTGGCACGGCATCTCGCCCGGGAAGCGGTCGCTGTACTCCTTCTTCGGGCGGACGACGACCTTGCGGTGGAGCTGCTGGATGTCCTCGCGCAGGATCCGCGCGGGAGCGTACGCAGAAGGCAGGACGTTGCCGTCCAGGATCGCGGCGGAGACGATGTACTGGAGGCTGTGGTCGGCCTCCTCCTTCGTCCGGACCCCGTACTTCGACCCTTCCTCGCCTCCTCCGATGATGTCGTAGGCCACGTTGAAGATGTCAATCTCGATCCGGTCGACGTCGCTTCCCGCGAAGCCCGCTTCCGCCTGGAGCTCGAGGATGCCCTCCGTCGCGGACTGGGAGTGGACCTCCGCGTTGAAGCGCTTGACGATCGTGCGCGTGACGCGCTCGAGATCCTCCGCGGACCAGTCGATGGCGAACCTCCCGGCGATCGCGTCCATGAACCCCTTGTTCCCCTCGAAGACCTCCAGGGGTCCGGTGATCCCGTGCTTGGCGAGGAACGTCGCGTGCGTGCCGCAGAATCCGGTGTTCGGGTAGGCGAGGCCCTTCCAGTTCGAGAGCGTGCCGGTGCGGGTCACCCGCAGCGCGTTGAATGCGGTCCCGCTGATCGCGATCGCGTTCGCGGTCCGGACTGCGTCAAGCCCGAGGGCCTTCGACGCGCCAGCGGCGACGGCGTACGATCCCTGGGTCGTGTGGTCGAAGCCCTTCGCCCGCACGGGAGCCACGTCGCTCAGGCGGCACTGGACCTGGTAGGCCACCGCGAGGGAGACGAGGAGGTCCATCCCGCTTCCCTTCGCATATTCCGCCGCGGCGAGCATCGCACCGAGGTTGTCGCTCGGGTGGCACGTCTCCCCCTTCGCGAGGTAGCTATCATTGAAGTCAAGGTACCGGACGAGCGCTCCGTTGATCAGCGCGGCGCGGTCTGGCGCGTTCTTCGGCCCGCCGATCGTCGTGCACAGCGGACGTCCGCCGAAGTCGGCGAGATGGTCGCGCAGGGCGCGGATGGGTTGGCCATCGAGGGCCCCGATTGCGCACCCGAGACCGTCGAGCATCCGGATCTTCAGGGCGTCGACGGCGGCGTCCGAGAGATCGTCGAACGAACTGGCGACGACGAACTCCGCGAGCTCCTGGACCATCGTCACCGACGACACCGCTCCCCACGCAGGGTCCGCTTAAGCCCGAGCCACGGGTATAAGATTGTGCGGCCTCGGATGCAAAGGAACTTTAAGGGCCACCGAAGCCATCCCTCGACGTTGAAGCTCGACGCCACGGACGCCGCGATTCTTCGTTGTCTTCAGGAGGACGCCCGAGCCTCCCTGCGGACCGTCGCAAAGCGAGTCGGGGTGAGCGTGCCGACGGTGAGTACCCGCCTTAGGAACCTGGAGAATCTCGGCATCGTACGAGGGTACCGGGCGGTCCTGGATCCCGAGCGCCTCAACGAGACGACCGTGGCCCTGGTCGTCAAGACGCGACGCCAAGCGGCTGACGCGGTCGCCGCGAGGATCGCGGAATCCGGCTGGGCACGACGGGTCCTCACAGGCCGTCCGGGATGGATCCTCGTCGACCCGACGGCCGTGCGGCGAGAAGAGGTCGAGCAGATTGTCCACGAGGTCTCCTCGCTCCCCGACGTCGTCAACGTCCAGCCATACGTGGGCTTGAAGAGCGTGAAGGACGAGCCGGCAGCCGTCTTGTCCAATCGGCTTTCGACGAGCCTCGTCTGCTTCGAGTGCAAGGGGCCGATCCACGACGAGCCCGTGAAGGTGCGACGCGACGGCCGGTACCACTACTTCTGCTGCCACTCCTGCGAGCGGCTGTACCTAGAGAAGTACGAGCGCATCGAGAGGGCGGCCCGCAAAAGGACTTGAGTGTTGCGGTTCCCGTCGGACACGCAAAGGATTTAGGGACCAGACGCTTCGCCGAAATGATGAGCGCATTCGGCTTCCTGCAATCGACGGACCTCGCCTCGCTCGTGTTGCGGCTCGCCGTCGGGGGCCTCATGATCCTCCATGGCTGGCCCAAGATCAAGAATCCCAGGCAGACGGCCTCCTGGGTCGCCAGCACGGGATGGGCATGGGCCACGGGGTTCGCCTACGTCTTCACGGTCCTCGAGTTCCTTGGCGGCATCGTCCTGGTCGCGGGGCTCCTCACCCGGGTTGTGGGCGTCCTCTTCGGCCTCGAGATGATCGCGACCACGATCTTCGCCCGGAAGAAGCTGAGCAAGAAGCTGATCGGAGGCTGGGAGATGGACCTCCTCTACCTGGCGGGGGCGCTCGCCCTCGTCCTCCTCGGCGCGGGAGCCTGGTCCCTCGACGCCCTCCTGGGCCTCTAGGGACGGGCGGCGCCTGCCCAGGACTACACCCATAGAATGTACGGAGTGTTCTTACCCGCGGTTCCGGCTGTGCGCCTAGAGGCCCCAACCAGCGGCTGCCCCGCCTCCGTCAAAGGACGCGAGAGATGCCGCGGCGGCGACCTCGGACCCCGATCATGAAAGTGCTCCTGTCCACCCCTCCGGGGAAGACGACCGAACTGTGGCCGCCCCTGGGCCTCCTCTACATCGCGTCGAGCCTCCGCGCCCGCCGACGCGAGGACGTGCAGGTCCTCGACGCGTTCTGCCGCAACCTCAGCGGGGACGAGCTCGCCGCGCACGTCGCACGCGAGCGGCCGGACGTCTTCGGGATCAACTGCTCGACCCACACCTTCCTCGAAGCCATCGAAGCCCTCCGCAAGATCCACGAGGCGAGGCCCGAGACCACGCTCGTCATGGGCGGGTACCACTCGACCTTCGCCGCGGAGAAGATCCTGCGGGACTATCCGTTCGTCGAATACGTGATCAAGGGGGAGGCCGAGCGCGCGTTCCCGGACCTCCTCGATCGCCTTGAGCAGGACAAGGAGCCGTCCGACGTCGAGGGCATCAGCTATCTGCGCGACGGAAACCTGGTGAGCCAGCCGCTGGCCGTCATCAAGGACCTGGACTCGCTCCCCGCGCCGGATCGGCGCATGCTCGGGGACCTCGAGTACGGCTACTTCCATGAGAAGATCCGGCTCACGTTCGGCAAGTTCACGACGATCGTGTCGTCCCGCGGCTGCCCGTTCGCCTGCACCTACTGCTCCTGCGCTGCCTTCTCCCAGCGCCGGTGGCGGGCTCGCACCGCCACGAACGTCGTGGACGAGCTCGAGGACCTGCACGAGCAAGGCTACGAGAACGTGGTCTTCGTGGACGACAACTTCACCCTAAAGAAGAGCCGGGTCACGGAGATCTGCGAGCAGATCCGCGAGCGCAGGATCCGCATGCGCTTGTACTGCGAGGGGCGGGTCGACAACGCGCCCTACGAGCTCCTTCGGACGATGAAGCGCGCCGGATTCGACGTGATGTACTTCGGAGTGGAGAGCCCCACGCCCCATGTCCTGAATTACTACAAGAAGGGGATCCGTGCGATCCAAGCCCAGCGAGCGGTCGCGGACGCGAAGCGCGCCGGGATGATCGTCGTGACGTCCTTCATCATCGGTGCCCCGGTGGAGAAGCGCGAGGACATCCAGCGGACGATCGATTTCATCCGCGACCTCCGGCCTCACGCGGTGCAAGTGAACATCCTCGATTGCCTTGTCGGGACTCCGATCTGGGACGACCTCGTAGACGAGGGCCTCGTGGCTCCGGACGACTGGAAGCGGAACCATCGGATCTGGGAGTACCACGAGAACGGATTGCCGCAGGAACTCCTAGGGAAGCTCTCCGAAGCGGCCTACGCCGCGCACATCCAGGGATGGAAGAGCAAGGGTGGCCTGAAGGACTTCGTGCGCATGATGGGATCGAACCGCACGGGCCGAAAGGTGGTCCTCGGGAACCTGCTCAACCCGGATGTTCGACGTCGGATCGCGGAAGGATACCAGGCCAGCACGACGTGAGCGTGGCCCCGGAGACGGAGGGCGCACCGACCCCGTCGTTTCGTCGGGCGCCGATGACATCTTCGACACGCTTATATACGTCTCGGGGTCTCGGACCGCCCCATGGAGCTCCCGCTCCGAGAGAAGATCGCGGGTGAGATCGTCCTCTCCGAGTCCCCCGGCCGCACGATGCGGAAGTGGCGGGAGGAGCTCCACATCTCCCAGACCGAACTCGCCCGCCACATGCACGTCTCGCCGAGCGTGATCAGCGACTACGAGGCGGGCCGACGGACCTCGCCCGGGATCAAGACGGTCCACCGGCTCGTGGACGCCTTCCTGGAGGTCGACCAGCGGTCCGGACGGCGGCTGTCGAGGCGGTTCGAAGAGTACAACGACGTCATCCCGTCCATGCGGGACTGGCCCGTCGGGATGCGGGCCGCGGACTTCCTTCGCAAGATCGAGGGCAAGCTGCTGACGAGCGGCATGAACACGCGGCGCCTCGTGAACGGGTACACGGTCATCGATTCCATCAAGGCCATCACGACGTTCGACGCGAACGACTATCTCAAGATCTACGGCACCACGTCGGAGCGGGCCCTGCTCTTCACCGGCGTGAAGTACGGGCGCTCGCCCATGATCGCCGTGAAGGCGCACCCGCTCAAGCCGGCCATGGTGGTGTACATCCAACCGGAGAACATCGACGAGCTGGCCGTCAAGCTCGCGGAGATGGACAACATCCTCCTGGCGCGCACGGAACTGGAACCGAAGGACTTGGTCGAACGACTGGAGCGATTGGGATGAAAGCAGGAATCGTGAGCTACGGAGCCTACATTCCGAGATACCGGATCACGCCGAAGGTCATCGGAGCGGTCTGGGGCAACGACGGCGAGGCCATGGGCCGGTCCCTGAACATCAAGGCGAAGAGCGTCCCGGGCCCGGACGAGGACGTGATCACCATCAGCGTCGAGGCCGCGCGGGCGTGCATGGCCAAGGTGGACATCAACCCCACGGACATCGGCGCGATCTACGTCGGGAGCGAGTCCCACCCGTATGCCGTGAAGCCGACCGCGACGATCGTCGCGGAGGCCATCGGCTCGACCCCCATCCTGACCGCGGCGGACTTCGAGTTCGCCTGCAAGGCGGGCACCGCGGCGGTCCAGACCACGATGGGCCTCACGCTCTCCAAGATGATGAAGTACGGGATGGCGGTCGGCACGGACACGAGCCAGGGAGCCCCGGGGGACGCGCTCGAGTACAGCGCCTCGGCCGGCGGGGCGGCCCTGCTCATCGGGACCGACCACACGATCGCGGACATCAGCCACACGGTCTCCTACACCACGGACACGCCGGACTTCTGGCGTCGCGAGGGACAGCGGTATCCGAGCCACGGCGGACGGTTCACGGGAGAGCCCGCGTACTTCAAGCACGTGATCAACTGCGCCCAGCTCCTGTTCAAGCAGGTGGGGAGCCAGCCCCAGGACTACGACTACGCCGTCTTCCACCAGCCCAACGGGAAGTTCCCCGTGCGGGCCGCGAAGCAGCTCGGGTTCAAGGACGCCCAGATCGACGCGGGCCTCTGCGTCCGGGACATCGGCAACACGTACAGCGGAGCGATCCTCGTCGGCCTGAGCGCCATCCTGGACGAGGCGGACCCGGGCGACCGGATCTTCGCCGTGGGCTACGGCTCCGGCGCGGGCTCGGACGGCTTCGACCTCACGGTGACCGACCAGATCACGAAGATCCGCCGGAACGCGACTCCGACGGTGAAACAGATGATCGAGGACCATGCGTTCGTGGACTACGCGACCTACGCGAAGTACCGCGGCAAGATCCTGCTCCGGGAGGAGTGAACGTGCGCGATGTGGCCGTCATCGGCGTGGGGGAGACCGAGTTCGGGGAGCTCTGGGACCGATCCTTCCGCGACCTCGGAATCGAGGCGGGGCTCAAGGCCATCCAAGACGCGAAGATCGCGTCCGAGGACATCGACGCAATCTACATCGGCAACATGTCCGCGGGGAAGTTCATCGATCAGGAGCATGTGTCGGCTCTCGTCGCGGACTACTCGGGCCTGGCGAAGCACCACCTCCCGACCGTGCGGGTCGAAGGGGGCGGCGCCTGCGGCGCAATCGCCCTGATGCAGGCACGCCTCGCGATCGCCTCCGGGATGTACGACATCGTCGTGGTCGGCGGCGCGGAGAAGATGACCGACGTCGGGGATGTTCAGGCCGCGGAGATCCTCTCGAGCACCGCAGACCAGGAGTGGGAGAGCGTCTTCGGGGCGACCTTCGCCGGGCTCTATGCGATGATGGCACGACGCCACATGTACGAGTACGGCACGAAGCGCGAGCAGCTCGCCGCCGTCGCGGTGAAGAACCACAAGAACGGCTCCCTCAACCCCGAGGCCCAGTTCCAGAAGGAGATCACCCTCGAGACGGTCCTGAACGCCCCGCTCGTCGCGGACCCCCTCGGACTGTTCGATTGCGCGCCCCTGTCCGACGGGGCCGCGGCCGTCGTCCTGTGCTCCGCGGACCGGGCACGGAAGTTCACGGACACCCCGATTCTCCTGCGCGGCTCCGGACAGGCGAGCGACTTCCTCGCCCTCCATGACCGCAGGGACCTCCTCACGATGGACGCAACGGTCGTCGCGGGGAAGCGTGCCTTCCAGCAGGCGAAGCTCGAGCCCAAGGACATCCAGGTCGCCGAGGTCCACGACAATTTCACGATCACCGAGATCCTCGCGATCGAGGACCTGCGGTTCGTGGAGAAGGGCAAGGGCGGCCCCGCCACGGTCGACGGGGTGACCGCGCTGAACGGCCAGATCTCCGTGAACACCTCGGGCGGGCTGAAGGCCCGAGGCCAGCCGGTCGGCGCCACGGGCGTCGCCCAGGCGGTCGAGATCGTGAAGCAGCTCCGCGGGGAGGCCGGCAAGAGGCAGGTCGTCGGCGCGATGCACGGTCTCACGCACACCCTCGGAGGCACCGGCGCCACGGCCGTCGTGCATCTCTTCGAGCGGGGGGACTGAGATGGGCACGGCCATCCCCCGGTTCTGGCGGGAGATCCAGAGCCGCTACAACCTGGTCGGCACGAAGTGCGGGAACTGCGGCAAGGTCGACTTCCCCCCGAGGTCCGTATGCCCGGACTGCGGCCGCAAGTCCGTGGGGAAGATGCAGACCTACAAGCTCGGCGGGAAGGGGACCGTCGTCACGTACACCACGATCTACGACGCGCCGTCCCAGTTTGACATGCAGAAGCCCTACGTGATGGCGATCATCGAGATGGAGGAAGGCGTCCGGCTCACGAGCCAGCTCATCGACGTCAAGCCCGAGGACGTCAAAATCGGGATGCGGGTCCAAGCCACCTTCCGCAAGCTCGGCCAGGAAGGCGACGCCGGCGTGATCCACTACGGCTACAAGTTCCGCCCGGCGGCCAGCTGAGTCGGGCGGACCCCGGCCTACGCGACCCACTTCCCGCGGTCGATGACGGTCGTGCCGCCGATCTCGACGGTCCCTGAGACGAGGGTCCCCGCGAACCCGTAGGACGACGCGTTCGTCCCTCCGGCGTCCCGGTTCTCCCCGATGCCGATCGTGGCGGCCCCTGCGACGACCGCGTTCTGCAGGAAGCCCGGCTTCGCGCGAGGGTTCAGCCCGAGGCCGAACGCGCCGAACATGTCCCGGTCTCCGGTCGCCCCCTCCCAGTTCGTCTGGGCCGCCACCAGGTTCCGCTTTGCGGTGAACTCGATCGCGTGGCCATCCTTGAAGGTCCAGGAGAGGCCTTCGATCACGCGGCCGACCTGGGGCACGCCGACGTCGCACACGAAGGTGCCCTGGGCGCTCGCCTCCACGGGCGCGACCCAGACGGCTCCCGCGGGAAGGCTGGCGTCCGTGTTGTCCGAGGCGATGTCCTCGTCGCTGATCACCCCGTCGTCGACGTCCGGCTTCCGCGCTTCGCCGGCAAGCCGGAAGCGGAGGTCCGTCCCGTTTTCCGCCGTGATCCGCACATCCGTCGGCCGGGCCAGGCGGGCCGCCGCGCGCGTCCCCGCGTCCTGGAGCCTCGCATAGTTCACCGCGATGGCGTCCTCGACCATGCCCTTCCACTTCGGGAAGTTCAAGCCGTACACCCGGGACCGTTCCCGCGTGACCATGCCCACCGCCACGACGACGTTCTTGGGTTTCGTGACCCGGTTCTTGTCGTAGTGAGCTTGCTCCCCCTCGAACATCGCCGCGAACTTCGCACGCGGCACCCGGGCCATGGGACCGGGGTCCCTCGGGCCGCCGAGCCAGACATACGAACGTGCGTACTCCGCGATCCCGATGCAGTGCGCGGAGACCTTCTTCAGGTTCTCGTCGGAGTAGTTCTTGAACTGGCCGTAGAAGACCCGGTCCGTGTCGACGACGATGAACGGATCCGCCCCGACCTTCTGGCATTCGAGGTCGACGTGCTCCGCGAGGTCCAGCGTGTGCGGGAAGGTGCTGATGATAACGGGCTCGTACTCTCTGGGCCTCAGACTTTCACGGACGATGGATCGCGCGAGCTTCTCCACGGTGGCCATGGGACTCCTCGGGACCCGATGGCGCTCGGGCACATGAGGATGGCGTCGGCCGGCTACCGCCAGTGCTCCCAATTGCCGCCAGCGAACCGCATCCCCCACGAAGCCCAGATCGCGGCCAGGCCGCCCATCACGACGATGATGGAGGCGAAGAAGATCACGAGGTTCTGGAATAGGCTGAATCCCCCGGACCAGAACGCGGCGTACAACAGGATGAAGACGAGCCATCCCGTCCCGAGTAGAATCGTGAGACTCGTCCGCCAACGCATCCCGCGGCGCGCCCATCCCGGCATTCCCCAGGGAGGTCCGGTCGGAGGTGGGCCGCCCCATGGCGGTCCCTGAGGAGGTGGTGTCTGCTGCATCGTGATCCCCGGACCCGAAACGCCCGTGCGCGGGATAAGGGTTCGCTCGGTCTAGCCCTGGATCCGAGGCTGCCCGAACTCGTGGCGGGGGCCAGCCCGCGGCGTCGACCAGTAGACGCCCAGCGTGACGTAGATGATCAGGAGGATCGCGAAGACGCCCACGAGGACGCTCACGAGGAACGTGCCGGAGAGCGAGCGGGCCACGTACAGGAAGAGCAGGGCGGAGAACATCAGGTCCGCGACGCCCGAGAGGGCGCGCGCCGCCGAGCGGAGCGGCGTCCAGCCCAGCGCCCATCGGATCGCCGCGGCCACGAACTCGAGCACCCCCATGAGTCCGAAGAACCACGCGGCGCTCGTGATGACCGCATCGGGGGGCCGGACGAAGATCGTGTGGTTGTCGGAGGCCAACTGGGACCAGGCGCGCAGGTCCGAGATCAGGTTCGGGTTCAGGCCGAAGACGACCGCGAGGGCGATCAGGAAGAACGCGAACCCGAGAAGCCCGACGAACTCTTCATGAGGCTGGCGATGCCGCGCCGGAGGGGGCGGCGGCACAGGGGGTGCAGCCATGGCCGGAACGGTGGGTGGGCTGGGAGCAGCCTCCGGAAGGGGGGTGGCGCAGGACTTGCAGAACCGGGCCTCACTGCCATTTTCCACGCCGCAACTCGGGCAATTCATCCGCTCACCGCTGGCGCGAAAGCCTCCCTGCCCTCTTAGAAGTGTGGGTAATTACTGCATGGACCCGCGTTCCGCGCGATCGGTTCCGAGACCGGACCACAGCTCGGAGGGGTGTCCGTCTCGACGGCCTTCGCGTCGAGGGGCGCCGACACGGACAGGCCGACGAACGGAACCGAGGATTCCTCGGTTTCGGACTCCCGAACTGTCCCGCGTCAGAAGGCGATGAGAACTATTCCCGGGATGAACAGGGCAAGCGCGACGGCATCCTTCCAACCGAACCGCTCCTTGAGGAGGAAATGTGCGGCGAGCATGGAGACCAGCGGGTAGGACCCCGTCACGGCTGACACAAGCGAGGCGGGGGCCAATCCGTAGGCATAGGTCAGGACGATCACTCCGCTGGCTCCGAGGACCACATCCACGATCCCGAGGGTGATGCCGCGCCCACGCCCGGCGTGGGGCGCCTCGAGGGGGCGCTTCCGAGTCAGCCCGAGGAACAATCCGATGACCAGGAGATTAGACAGGGCATAGAATCCGAAGAGGTTCCCCTCCCCGACGCCGTCGACGGCCACTTTCGCGAAGTAGCCCCACAGTCCCCAGGAGACGAAGGCGAGCAGGGCGAAGAACACGGCGGCGCGGCCTCCGGAGCGACCGGTTTCCGGCGGACGGCTCAGGACGAGCACGCAGAGCAGGACCAAGGCAATCCCGGCGGCCTGGAGCGCGCTGATGGAATCCCCCAGGAGCCAGATCGAAAGGAGAATCGTCGGCGCCGGGTAAGCCGCGGTCACCGTCCCCATCAGGCCGACGGTGCCGATCAGGATCCCTTCGTAGTAGAAGATGTAACCCAAAGTGCCCGTGAGGGAGGCCAGGAACGCCGCAAGGAGCGCGTCCCCGGACGTCGGACCGAGAGGCGTCCGGACCAGCAGGAAGAGGACGAAGTAGGCTGAGCCCTCCGCGAATCCGACGAACGCGAGCATCTTGCGCGTGCCGAGCCGCATCGTCGCCGGTTTCGAGACGAGGGTCCCGAATCCCCAGATGACGACCGTGGCGAGGGAGAGTCCGAACCAATCGTAGGTCCCCATGGCCCCCGCGCGAGGGAGGCGCAAATGGGCTATGAGGATGGCGGTGGCCCCGGCATCCACGGACGCCCGCAGGCGTTCAACGAACGGGCTCGGGCCGGAAGACCGTCGCAGGACTCTGCTTCGTCAAGTAGTAGAGAATCGTCGACCCAAGGTACTCGTGGAGGACCGTCTTCATGAACCCGTTCCTGCGGAACCGGCGCACGGAGGTGTCGACCGCAACAGGGAGGCTCACGAACCGGCCAAGGCCTCTCGAGCGCAGGGCGACATCGTGCGTCTCGTTAAGGAGCATGTCTTCCCGCATCCCCCCGAGCTGATCGAAGGCACTGCGACGGAAGAAGAAGCAGAAACCGGCGTTGTGCGGCCAGCCCCATGCGATCGTGGCTCGCTGGTACGCGTTCGCCAGGAAGAAGAGGAGCCGCTCGGGGGCCGTGCCCTCCAGGGGTCGGAAGAGCGTTGCGCCCCCGATTACCTTGAGGTCGCCAAGCGCCTTCACGACCTGCTCGAGCAGAACGGGAGGCACGAGGCAGTCCGCATCCATGAACACGAGAATGTCTGAACGGGCCAACCGCGCCCCGCGGTTGCGGCCCTCCGCCGGACCCATCCGTCTGCCCGGGGAAACCCGTATTCCGAACGAAGCGGCCACCTCGGCGGTCGCGTCCGTGCTTCCCGAATCTGCCAGGATGATCTCGAAATCCGAGACGGTCTGATGCCGCAGGGTCTCGAGCAACCCTGGAAGGGTACTCGCCTCGTTCCAGGAAGGGATGATGACCGAAATGCGGGGGGCCGGGTCGCGCGGGAGCTCCACCGCCTCGGAGTCGCCGGCAGGATCGGACACAGGCACGGGGGAACGACGGGGCAGGAGACTCTTAACCGTATCGTAAGGAGCAGACGACCCGCACGGAGCCCGCGCCCCGCTCCACCGGCTCGGCGGAGTCTCGATTGACGTCAGTAGCGTGCCGAGATGCATCGCGATGCAGCGTGATATCCCAAGACGGTTCGACGGCACGTGCCCCCTACCACGTGACTTCATCGCGGTCTTCGCCACCGTCGAAATTACGTTCTTCGTGGCGCTACCTCAGCAATCGAGTTTGTGGCGCGAACCGCAGACAGCGGGCGAACGCCCGCGTCAGCCCAAGTCTCCCGCTTCCACCTTCGCAGGGTCAGGGAACTTCTTGAGGACCGCGGTGAGGCGGGCGATCTCCCGCCTCGCGGTCTCGATCTCCTTCTCGGCCCGACCGTCGAACTTTGCCTCGGCGTCCTTGCCGTGGGTGGCGTACAGACGCGATGCGGACTGGAGCGTGGAGAACCTCCCGCTCGTCAGCTCCTCTAGAAGCGCTTTGCCCCGATCGAGCGCGTCGTTCGAAGGGTTCAGGTGCTCGAGGAAATCGACCAGAGCGGCCACACGCCGCTCCAGACCGAGGGCGTCCTCGCTCCAGAGGATCAGGAGCGACCGCTTCTCGTCGTCTCGCACCGCCTTAAGCCAAGGCCAAGCGGCATCCAACGCGGTCCGGATGAGGCGGGAGTCGCCGTAGAGGTGCGTGAGCTTCGCGTCGGAATAGCCGGGGAGTTCGAGCAGCCCGTAGAAGGAGCGGGCGCGAACCTCGTCGTGGCCGGGTCCAGCGCCGGAGAGCAGGCGGATCAGCGGGTCCGGGTCAGAACCCTGCGGCGGAGCGGGGATCCCCACCCCACGGTGCTGACAGGTGTCGAGGAGCAAGGGAATCGAGACATCTGCGTGAGCCCGCGCGAGGAAGTCGAGGTAGGCCGCCTCCGCGGCCCGATTGAACGACTCGATCTCGCGGACGAATCCGTCACTCTCTCTCGGTGATGCGGGCGGCTTCGGCACCCGCCCCAGATGCTCCACACGCCGGCGCAGGTCTCGCATGCGGGCCTCCACCGCCCGGTACCGATCGCGGTAGTCGTCCTGGAGTTCTCGCAGCCCGGAGGACTGCTCGACGATCTTGTCGAGCTTGTGCCACACCTTGCGCGCACCGTAGAAGTCGCGCTTCCGCGCCTTGCGCAGGCTTGCGTCCAGGATGGCCACGTGCCGGGGAATGAGGCGCTTCTCGGCGGCGGCTTTCCGGAGGTCCGCCGCGAGCGCGTCCACGTCCCGGAGGAAGATGCGGATCTGACGGTAGTTGTCGACCTCTGATTCTCGGATGAGCTTGTCCATCCGGTCCCGGAACCGGTCGAGCTCTCCGCTCAGCGCGCCGGGCAGGTCAGCGAACTTCCTCCGCATCCGGCCGATCTCTTCGAGCAGCGCGGGTGCGTCCTGCTCGAACGAACCCGCCTCCGAGCCGTCCGGAGGGGTCATCGCCACCACGAATGGGCTCTTCGATATTTAGGTTCCGAGCCAGGGAGGCCGTCGCGCCGCGGACGTGCGACAGGACCTCATGGCGATGGAGATAGGGCGGACCCCCTTCTGCGCCGGCGGTCACCTGGACCTGCGCAGCCGGCGCCCGCTCCGAGGGCCGTCGAGGCGCCGGGGCCCGCAAAGCCTTAAATGGCGGCTCCCCCTGAGCCGCCGTCGATGCAGCTGCGCCTCCTAGAGAAACAGAAGGACTCCCTCCGCGTCGAGGTCACGAACCCTGACGAGACGCTCATTCAGCCTCTAATCACCGCGCTCCTCAAGGATGGCGACGTGGCGGACGCCCTCTACTACAGCGGTCACCCGCAGCTCGACAAGCCCGTGCTCACGATCCGTACGAAGAAGGGGGCGCCCGAGGCGGCCCTCAAGCGCGCGGCGAAGGGTCTTGCGGACGACTACGCAGGCGCGAAGAAACTCCTGGAGAAGGAGATCGCGTAGACGTATGGAGCGGGACCTCGGGATCGATGGCTTCCTGACCACCACGCCCGGCGTGGGTGGGGTCCTCAAAGCCACCGCGGAGGACTTCGTTGTCGAAGAGGTGTCGGAAGACCGCGTCCCTGACCCGGATGGCGTGTACACGATCGCGCGGCTGCGCGTCCGCGAGTGGGAGACGAACCGGCTCGTCCGGCAGCTCGCCCGGAGCCTCCGCATCTCTCGACGGCGCATCGGCTTCGCGGGGACCAAGGACAAACGCGCGTGGACGACCCAGCTGTTTTCCTTCGAGCGCATCTCGCCCGAGACGGTGCGGGATTTGCGCCTCAAGGATGTCGACGTCCTCGAGGCGTACACGTCCTCGCGGCCGCTCGAGATCGGCGATCTCGTGGGCAACGGATTCCGGATCGTCGTCCGCGACCTGCGGCTGCCCTCGGATGAGGCGACCCGGGTCGTCGCCGAGACGACCCGCCAGCTCGAGGCGTTCCGGGGATTCCCCAACTTCTTCGGCGTCCAGCGGTTCGGCTCCGTCCGGCCCGTGACCCACCAGGTCGGCCGGCAGATCGTACGGGGAGAATTCAGGAAGGCGGTGGAGACCTACGTCGCGAACCCGATCGAGGGGGAGGACGCGGAGTCGTTCGAGGTCCGCTCCGCGCTCGCCGAGAGCGGCGACGTGAAGGAAGCCCTTCACAACTATCCGCGTGCCTACACGTTTGAGAAGGCGATCCTGAGCCATCTGGCGGTCCATCCGGACGACGCGGTCGGCGCGCTCCAGGTCCTCCCGCTGAACCTGCTGATCATGTTCGTCCATGCGTACCAGTCGTTCCTCTACAACCTCATCCTGAGCGAGCGCATGCGGCGCGGCCTCCCAATCCACGAACCTATCGAGGGGGACCTCGTCCTGCCCGCGGACCGACGCGGGCTCCCGGACCGGGAGCGGACGATCGAGGTCACCGCGGACAACTGGGAGCGGGTCGCGGAGCGGTGCCGGGCGGGGAAGGCCTGGGTGAGCGCGGTCCTCTACGGGTCCGAGACGGCCTTCGCCGACGGCGAGATGGGGGAGATCGAGAGGGCCGTCGTCGCCGCAGAGGGCGTGCGGCCGGAGGATTTCATCATCCCCGAGATCCCGCGCATCTCCTCGCGGGGGACGCGACGGGAGATCCTCGCGCCGATTCGGTCGATCGATGCCCGCGTGGCGGAGGGAAGGCTGGAAGTGTCGGTCGAGCTCACCCGCGGGGCGTACGCGACCTGCCTCTTGCGGGAGTACATGAAGAACGGCTGAGCCCGCGGGCGCTCACTGCTGGAGCCGTGTCCAGAGGTCGGCGAACCGATCGACCGCGTCGTCGTGGAAGCTCTGCCGGTTCGACACGAGGAGGTTCGACACCTCGTTCATATCTTTGATCGCGAAGACGCTCTCCCTTTCCCTCCGATAGCGGATGAGGAGGTCCCGCTCCATCATGTGCTGGAGATGGTAGGAGAGAGTCGACTTCGACACGCCGGTTGCCTCACGGAGCTCGGCGAAGGTCCGCTCCCCGTGCAGGAGGATCTCGACCACGATCTTGCGGGGCACGCCCTGCCGCAGGACTCCGAGGATCCGCCTCTGCGCCTCCATGAAGGCGCGGGCGATGAAGTATCGCTTCCGGTGGCCATCCGTCTCGGATTTCAGCATGCCCTCCCGCTCGAGGTACATGAGATGGTAGGACAGCATGCCCGTCGACATCCCGAGGGCCTGGCCGATCCGGCGCAGGTGCACACCCGGGTTCGCGAGAAGGTAATCGTAAATGCGGCGGCGACTCTCCAACTCAAGACCTTCTGACATGTTGTCACCTCAGCAGGGCCAAATACAGGGAGACGAGGACGGCGAGGTTCAGCGTGACCCACTCCGTCCCGACGGACGAAGACCAAGACAACGCCATCTCCACGACGAGCCACGCGCCCTCCACGAGAAACAGCCCGAAGGCCGCGCTCAGAAGGAGGAACCGCCTCTCTCGGTGACGCGCGTAGGATTTCAGGGACACCGCCGCCAGGATTGCCGCGAAGCCAACGAACGCTACCCGGACAAACGCGTCGAGAGGTCCCATTACCTCCGAGCAATAGTCACGTGGGCTAAAAGGTCTTTCCGTACAGCCGTCGAAGATGAGGCGAACCGGGCTTCGCAAGGAGGCGCACATCTGGTTCGAACATCGTCCTAACACCTCCGGAACGCGCACCAAAACGCATTTAGCGGCGGTGGGACGGTAAGGAACCGATGAGAAAGGGCGGGGACGCGTGCCGTCGTCTCCATCGGGCGACGTCCGCCCTGCTCGCGCTGACGCTGCTCCCCGTGGGCGTAATGGTCGCCACCGTGCACGGTCCGATGGCCGCGGTGCTGGGGTGGACCGCCGCGCCAGAGCCGGCCACGATGCGGTCGCAAGACACCAACGTGCCCGTGGCGGAGGCGTTCCAGCGGGGCCTGGCGAGCGGGCTGTTCGCACCGTTCTCCTGGGATGGCAGCGTGGCGTCCGGCCCGTTCGTCCAATTCGACTACGTTGACGGGAGCGGCCCGATCGCCGCGTACTTCCTGGTCAACGGGAGCCAGACGTCCGTCCTCGTCGATTCCATCTCCGTCGCGGGCTTCTCCCCGAACGCACCGCCGGTCGTCGCCGGTGCGACCTTCATCACGGCCGACAACGACACGACGATCATCGCGCACGACGAGCCAACGGCCCTCCTGGAAATCCGCACCCTAAGTCAGCCGCGCAGCGTCATCTTGACATTCCCCGCGGCCACGACGGACCTCCAAGTCTCCCAGTCTGACTCCTGGCCGGCCGCGAGCCTCGCTTTCACGAGCGGGGGCAACAACGGCCGGCTGATCGTCGGTCGAGGGGGCCTGGCTCTCAATGGAACGACGGTGACCGCTTCCCTTGCGGCCAACGACTACCTCGCCCTGCGGGCCGTGCCCGGGTCCAGCGAGCACGCGATGCAGCGCACCGCTCTCCTCGATGCGTTCGGCTCGGGCCGGCTGGCGGCCGAGTTCGCTCTCGTCGCGGTGTCCAGTGGGGGCTGGCTGGAGAACTCGGCAAGATACCTGGACGACCTCGTGTTGGAAAGCAATGAGGTCCAGTTCAACCGGGCCGTCCTCAAACTCGAGACGGCCGGGCCCCAAGACGGCCTCGTGCTCCTCGCGTTCGACCCCGACACGATGCCGGCGGACTCTCAGCATCGCCTGAACGTGATGGCCAACGGGGTCGAGATCCCGGAGGCCGCCGATCCGCTCGCGTCCCTGTTTGCACTTCCGGGGTCGACGGATCACGCGACGTACGCGCGGCTCTCCATGAACGCCACCGTGCTCGTCGTGTACGTGCCCGACCTGAGTTCGGCGAGTTTGGAGGTCGAGAGCGTCGCGCTCCCGCAGCCCGGCCTCGACGGGCCCACCCAGATGGCCATCGTTGCGGCCGTGTTCCTCGTCGCCGTCTCCGCAGCCGTCATGTTCCGACGCCGACCCGACTGAGCGGCGAATTTCTTATACGCGAGGCGTCATCGCCCGAGCGATGCCCGCCAAGAAGGAGGTCTGCGGGGTGTCCGGGTGCGGACAGGACGCCGTGCGGTCCGTGGCCCTGGACAAGGCGAAGGAGATCCTGGCGGGAAAGACCCTGACCGCGGACTTCCGCCGGGTCCACCTGTGCCGGGAGCACTACCGCGCGTTCCGCAAGGCGACCAAGAAGGACCGGGAACTCGAGCGCCTCGGCTGGTGAGCCGCCCCCGCTCCGTCGCGTCGTGACCCCGTGCGGCCCCGTCCCCGCCACATCAACTTCCTGACCAATGCGGCGGCCTCCGCGGCGGGACTCTTCATCCCCCTCTACGCCGTCCAATACGGCGCCTCGCTCGAGGAAGTCGGCTTCATCGTCGCGGCGTACAACGCGGCCATCGTCTTCGCTTCGATCTTCCTCGGACGCGCGGCGGACGTTCAGGGAGTGCGGCGGATCCTGCGGGCGGGCCTGCTCCTCTCCGCGGTGACGTGTCTGCTCCAGCCGTTCGCGGTGAACCCATGGCTCCTCCTCGCCAGCCGCACGCTCCTGGGCTTCTGCGTGGGCATGTACCCCGCGGCCCTCCTGGCGTATGCGAAGACTGCGGATTCCCTGATGGGCAAGTTCTCCTCATGGGGATCGCTGGGGTGGGCCCTCGGGAACGCGCTCGCGGGAGTCGCCGCGCAAATCGATCCGGGCGTGTACTGGCAGGTGTTCGCCCTCGCCTCCGCTGCCTGGTTCCTCGCCTTCTTCCTGGCCACCGCCGCCCCGGCGGAGGCTGCCGGCGGGATCCGCGTGCCCCTCTTCCCGAGGAAGGTCCTTCGACGGAACGTCCCGGTCTACGCAATGATGTTCATCCGCCACACGGGTGCGAACATGATCTGGGGCATCTTTCCGATCTACCTCGCCGAGGTCCTCCACCTCGACCTCCTCGAGATCGGGGTCATCAACGCCTTCAACCCGTTCGTCCAGTTCGTGGTGATGCAGGGGATCGACCGCTATGGGAGCCGCACCCTGATCGTCGTCGGCCTTCTCGGCTCCTTCGCCACCTTCGTGCTCTTCCTGGTCTCATGGGACTTCTGGTCGATGCTCGCCATCCAGATTGTTCTCGGGTTCGCGTGGGCAACCCTCTACGTGGGATCTCTGAAGTTCATCACCGAGGAGAATGTGGAGACGGGAACCGCGGGAGGATGGTTCAACAGCGTGACGAGCCTCTCCTCGATCGTCGGGCCGATCCTCGGTGGGTTCGTGGCTGCGGTGAGCTATGCGCTGACGTTCGAACTAGCGGCGGCCATGGCCCTCGTAGCGCTGGCGGTCTACCTGGCCGCCTTGCGGCACCCTGACCTCCCGTCTCCGGGGCGTCCCACGATTCCATGAAGGGCCGTCCCGCCGCGCGCTCATTCGATCTCGAGCTCGTTCAGCGTCGTCCTCGGATTGGCCTTGCGGTTCAAGCGGATGTCCCGGAACCGCTCGAGGCCGATCTCGTTGACGACGCAGGCCTTGGCCCGAAACAGATGACCGCCGACGACACCGTGGTCCCGCCCCGCCACCGCGACATGAAGGTGGAACTTCGGCTCCGCGCGCATCGCGATGCTGCCGTGGAGCGCGATGAGCTCGTGGCGGTCCGCGTACGCCTTCTTCTCGTAGCTGGTCGGGGAGAAGAATCCGATCTCGAAATCCTGAAGCATCCCGATGCCCCAGAGCACCGCGCCACTTTCGATCTGGTGCTTCCGGGCCGCGGCTTCCAGGCTCGCGAACAGTTCCTCGCCGTCGGAGAGCTTCACCATCACCCGGTTGCCTTCCTCTGCGCTCTGCACCGAATCACTTCTCCAGGAGGGGCACCGCCTTGATGCGCAGCTTGCGCTCCACCGCGCGGGCCAGGTCGGTGGCATGGCTGAAGACCGGGTAGACGACCCGTGGCTCGCAGGCCTCGATGAAGGCCATCAAGTCATCGAAGTCCGCGTGATCGCTCAGGGGGAACTGCGCGTCGAGCCCATACCGGCGCGTGAAGTCGAAGAACGCGGCCCACCCGGAGACGTACGCGGACCGGAGGCGCAGCGCGCCGAGCCACGAAACGCTCTCGTCAAGCGGGGGTCGGAGCCAGCCCGGCGGCAAGATGTAGACCCGCGGATCCCGCCGTTCCGATTCCGCGAGGCTCGAGATCCTGCGGTAGTGCAACTTCACGCCGTGCCGCACGTAGATGTCCGCGAGGTCGGCGATGCCATCTGCGACCGCGACCTCGACCTTGAGGCGGTTCACCAAGGCGATGAGCTCCTGACTCTTTCCGAACACGTAGCCGCCGAGGGCCACGGGGCCTTCGGCCAGCTCCATCTCGAGCCAGTTGAGCAGGTCCGCCTCGACCATGCTCTTGTCCGGGAAGCTTAGGCCGGGCTTCCCGTACGTCGCGTCGACGACGAGGCTGTGGACCTTCTCGGGGACCGCCTTGCCGCAGGTGGCGCCGCCCTCCGGGTTGAAGTCCCCCGTGTAGAGAAGGTCGTCCGCCCGCACCATCGCGGAGCCAAAGACATGGCCGGCATCTTTCAGCGTGACGCGGAACCCGTTGAGCTCGATCTCCTTCTCGTAGGGAAGCTCGGTCCCCGTTCCGGACCCGCGGCGCACCCGGAGGACCTCGAGGGTCTCCGGCGTCATCACGCCGCCCGACGTCAGGTGGTCCATGTGGCCGTGGCTCACGACGGACCCGGGGGTCTTCCGGGCCGGGTCGAGGATGATGTGGCAGAGGCCATCCTGGAGGAGAATGCCTCCGCGGTAGACGACCTGCATCAGGGGCGCCTCGTGAACACGTAGCGGATTGGGATGCGGCGCTTGAGGCCCGTCCAGTACTTGCACCGCTCGCAGCGGTAGCCCAGGGTGACCGTTCCCCCGTAGACGGTCATGTTGCGCACGCGCTGGAGGCGCTCGCCGCAGACCGGGCACTTGTATAGGCTCTTCCGTTGATCCGTCTCGCGGCAATGGATCTCGAGGTCGACGAGCCCCGAGTCGATCGCGATCTGACGCAGCCGCGGCTCTCCGACGCGGAAGCGCTCTTCGGCCTTCAGGTCCTTCTCGACGAGCTGCTTCAGCCGGTGCTGGCTGTTCACTTCGTGCCGGGTCGCGAACACCCGAGTGAGCGACTCCTTCACGCGCTCGTCGCTCGGGATGCGGTACTCCGGCATTGTCCGCGGGAAACACCCGGCCCCATACTAAGGTTTCCCAGGGGACCGCGTCGGGGCCCAGGGCGAGGATCACTCCACCAGGGCGACGAGCCGGATGGGCGATCCGGTCGTGCCGCGGAGGCGGAGCGGGAACGCCACGAGGGTGAACGGCCCGGTCCCCAGCTCGGCCATGTTGGCGACGTTCTCCACGACCGGGATGCCCGCACCCAGGAGCGTGTGGTGGGCCGGGTAGTCGACCGCTCCGGCCGCGTCGAGGTTGGGGGAGTCGATCCCCACGAGGGAGACGCCCCAGTCCACGAGCTCTTTCGCGGCGGCCCTTCCGAGTCCCGGGTTCTCGTGGAGATAGCCCGGCGTGCCCCGGGTCCGCTCCCATCCCGTTCGGATGAGCGCGGCGTCTCCTGGATGGATGGGACGCCCCGCCGCCTTTCGGGCCGTCCGGAGGTCAGGGGCTTCCACCGACGCGCGGGGGGCCGGGCCGGGAAGGTTCAAGACGTGTCCGGGAGCGAGGAACTGGTCGAGCGGGAGTTCGTCAACCTTCTTCCCGGTCGGCTCGAAGTGGAACGGCGCGTCCACGTGGGTGCCCGTGTGGCTCACAAAGAACAGGGTCTCGGCGAGGAATCCGTGGACCTCGCGCGTGGTCCACGGCGTGAACGCGGGCGCAGGATAGGCGGGGAACATCGGCGTGTCCGGCGAGATCTCCTGAGAAAGGTCCACGAGGCGGCGGAACCGCACCTCGCGGGTCTTCGCGGCCATGGAACCTGGAGGGCGGCCCCGCGGTTTGACCCTCCGCATCCCCGTGCACACGCGGCAATGATTATGACGTCGGGACGCGTCGCTGGCGCGTGCACGGGGCCCACGCGCGCGACCTCGGGACGCTGAAGGACCACATCGTCGCGTGCCGGAAGTGTCCCCGCCTCGTCCGGTACCGCGAGCAGGTTGCACGGGAGAGGGTGGCCCGGTTCCGCGACTGGACCTACTGGGGCCGGCCGGTCCCCGGTTTCGGCGACCCGGCGGCCCGTATGCTGATCGTCGGGCTCGCGCCGGCGGCCCACGGCGGGAACCGGACGGGCCGGGTCTTCACCGGGGATCGGAGCGGCGACTGGCTGTACCGCGCCCTTCACCGGGCCGGCTTCGCGAACCAGGCGACCTCCGTCTCGGTCGACGACGGCCTTCGGCTGACCGACGCGTACGTCGCAGCCGCCGTGCGATGCGCCCCACCGGGGAACCGCCCTTCCCCGATCGAGTTCGCCCGGTGCCGACCGTACCTCGAGGCGGAAATCGAGTTGCTGAGGGGACTCAAGGTGGTCGTCGTCCTGGGCCAGGTCGCGATGGACCACTTCCTCCGCGCATGGGGGGCCACAGGTCGGGAGATCCCCAGGCCGAGACCCTCATTCGGCCACGGGCATGTCGCGGACCTCGGACCGGTCACGCTCCTCGTGTCCTACCACCCAAGCCAGCGCAACACGCAGACCGGCCTGCTCACGGAGGAGATGTTCGATGGCATCTTCCGGCGGGCTCGCGGATTCCTGGAAGGCACCCCGCCCGACGCGGCTCCCCGAACTCGTACAAAGAGGGAGACGAGGAGAGGTCTATAGTCTTCGTCCAAAAGGGATTATATCCCCGGTGGCTTGCCCGCCCCCATGGGCGAGCCGAAGAAGGTCATCATCCTCGGAGCCGCGGGGCGGGACTTCCACAATTTCAACACGTACTTCCGGAACAACCCAGAGTACCGCGTGGTCTGCTTCACGGCCACCCAGATCCCGGGGATCGCGGGGCGCAAGTATCCGGCCGTCCTCGCCGGGAAGATGTACCCAAACGGAATCCCGATCATGCCCGAGGACGAGCTGCCCCAACTCATCAAGAAATTCAGCGCCAACCTCGTCGTGTTCGCCTACAGCGACGTCGACTATCCGTACATCGGGCACCGCGCGGCCCTCTCGAACGCGAACGGCGCGGACTTCATGCTGATCAACGTCGAATCGACGATGATCAAGTCCAAGGTCCCCGTCGTGGCGATCTGCGCGGTCCGAACCGGGAGCGGGAAGAGCCAGACCACCCGGCGGGTCGCCCAAATCCTCCGCGACCACGGCAAGAAGGTGGTGGTCGTGCGCCACCCGATGCCCTACGGCGACCTGGCCAAGCAGGCCGTCCAGCGCTTCGCGAATTACGCGGACCTGGACAAGCAGGAGTGCACAATCGAGGAGCGCGAGGAGTACGAGCCCCACATCGACAAGGGGACGGTCGTCTACGCAGGCGTCGACTACGAGGCGATCCTGCGGCAGGCGGAGAAGGAGGCGGACATCGTCCTCTGGGACGGCGGAAACAACGACACGTCGTTCTACAAGCCCGATCTCCTCCTCGTCGTCGCGGACCCCCATCGGCCCGGGCACGAGATGAGCTACTATCCGGGCGAGACGAACATCCGCATGGCGGACGTCGTCATCATCAACAAGGTGGACACCGCGAAGCCGGAGAACATCGAGACGGTCAAGCAGAACGTGCGCATCCTGAACCCCGACGCGGTCGTCGTCGAGGCGGCGTCGCCGATCACCCCGGACGACGGCGTGGAGATCCGCGGGAAGAAGGTCCTGGCGATCGAGGACGGGCCCACGCTCACCCATGGCGGCATGGAGTACGGCGCAGCCTACATCGCGGCCCAGCGTTTCGGGGCTGCTGAAATCGTGAGCGCCGTGCCGTACGCGGTCGGCTCGATCAAGGAGACGTACAAGAAGTACGCGAACTCCCGCAAGGTCCTGCCCGCGATGGGCTACGGCGAGAAGCAGATCAAGGAGCTTGAAGAGACGATCGACGCGACCCCGTGCGACATCGTGCTGAGCGGAACGCCCATCGACCTGAGCCGGGTCCTGAAGGCGAACAAGCCGATCGTCCATGTGCGGTACGAGCTCGACGAAATCGGCCACCCGAACCTCGAGGACGTCCTGAAGGACTGGAAGCTCATCTGACGGTCGGCTCCCGCGTTCCTCACGGGAACGTCCGCGGGTGCAGGCGGTAATACTCCCAGAGCATCGCGATTGCCAGGGCTCCGGCCAGGATGAGCCAGTCCCCCGGGCTCGTGACCGTGGAGAGGAAGCCCGACAGCGCGGCGGGCAAGAGGACCAGGATCAGAAAGGTGGCCCAGACCACCAGCCGCACGAAACGTCCCTTCGGATCGTATCCCCATCGCTCCAGGACCTCCGGGACGACGACGAAGGGGAAGAGGATCGCAATGAAGACGAGGGCGATCACGAGGAGGTCGACCATCGACGCGTGACGCAGGGAAGCCCGAAGGATGAAGGTTGCGGCCACGGCGGACGGGGATGGGCAGACCTTTAATCCCGCTTCGTCGTTTCGCGTCCTGGGGCGGAGTCACATGACGCAGAAGGTTACCGTCATTGGTGCGGGCGAGATGGGACACGGCATCGCGGAGCTGCTGGCCCTCCACGGCTACGCGGTCTCGATGCGCGACATCAAGCAGGAATACCTCGACCGCGGGATGGAGCGGCTCCGATGGTCCCTGGACAAGCTCGTCGAGAAGGCGCAGGTCACGCGGCCGCAGGCAGACGAGGCGCTCGCCCGGATTCAGACGACGCTCGACCTCGGGGAAGCGTGTCGGGACGCCGACTTCATCATCGAGGCGGTCTTCGAGGACGTCGAGCTGAAGAAGAAAGTCTTCCACGAGCTCGACGAGGTCGCGCCCGACAAAGCCGTCCTCGCGTCCAACACGAGCGCGATCCCGATCACGAACATGGCCTTCGCCACCCGCCGACCCACGAAGGTCGTGGGCATGCACTTCTTCAATCCGCCCATGCTCATGCCGCTGATCGAAGTCATCCGAACGGAGAAGACCTCGGACTCGACCCTGCAAGCTGCGGTCGATCTCGCGAAGTCCCTTGGGAAGACCGCAATCGTCGTGCGGAAGGACGTTCCCGGCTTCATCACGACCCGCGTCCTGGCCCCCTACATGAACGAGGCGGCGTGGATCCACTACAAGGAGGGCATCCCGATCGAGACAATCGATGCGGCGATGCGCTTCCGCGTCGGCTTCCCCATGGGGCCCTTCGAGCTCGCGGACCAGGTCGGCATCGACCTGCTCTTCACGGCCCAGGAGAAGGCGAGCATCCCCGTCCCGCCCCCGTTCCAGGAGAAGTACGCCGCGCGCAAGTTCGGGAAGAAGAGCGGGGAGGGCTTCTACTCGTACAAAGAGGGACGACCCAAGCTGACGCCTGACATGGCGGGCTCCTTCGATCCGATGCGAATCCTGGCGCCGATCATCAACGAAGCCGCGGAACTCGTGGCCATGGACGTCGCGAGCCCCGCGGAGATCGACGAGGCGATGCGCCTCGGGACGGCGTTCCCCAAAGGTCCGCTGGCCCTCGCGGACGACTTGGGCATCGACAAGGTGCTCGCGGCGTTGCAGAACCACCCCCGGTCGAAGCCGGCGAAGCTACTGCAGGACATGGCCGCGAGGGGTGAGCTCGGCGTCGCATCCGGCAAGGGATTCTACGAGCATCGCGCGGCAGAGGCGCAGGGCGCGCCCGCGAAGTTCGAGACGGTCCTCGTGACGAAGGACAGCGCGACCGGGGTCGCGACGATCATGCTGAACCGCCCGGATCGGCTGAACACATTCACACCCGAGATGTTCGAGGAGGTCGAACGCGCGCTCGCGGAACTCGGCAAGGACGACGCCGTCCGCTGCGTCGTGTTCACCGGCTCGGGCGATCGCGCCTTCAGTGCCGGCGCGGACCTCACCGCGTTCGGTGACGCGTCGAAAGCGCACCAATTCTGGAAGGTTTCCCGGCGATCGGAGGAGGTCTTCCACATCGTGGCGAACTTCCCGAAGCCCACTCTCGCCGCGCTCAATAGTTCCGCGGTGGGCGGAGGTCTCGAGCTCGCCCTGGCCTGCGACTTCCGCATTGCGGCGAAACGGGCCAAGATCGGGCAGACCGAGGTTGCGCGGGGACTCGTGCCAGGCGCGGGAGGGAGTCAGCGACTCGTCCGCATCGTCGGGTTCGCGAAGGCGAAGGAACTCGCAATGATCGGCGACCGCATCATGGCCGACGAGGCCGCGGCAATCGGCCTTGTTACGAAAGCCGTGGACAACGAAGCGTTCGAATCCGAGGCGAAGGCGTTCGCCGAGAAGCTCGCGAAGGGACCCCCGGTGGCCATGCGCCTCATCAAAGTGATGCTGAACCGCAGCGGCGATATCCCCATCGATGCGGCGCTCGAGATGGAGGCGATGGCGTTCGGGCTTGTGATGTCGACGGACGATGTCTACGAAGGCATCCAAGCCTTCATGGAGAAGCGGCCGCCCGCATTCAAGGGCGAGTGAAACGGCGCCTCGCGCAGGTCACGGGGATTCGCGTGCCCGCGACACGCACCGCGGCCGCAAATCTCCTCCCTATCCCAACGCGATGACGCCCTTCTTTGCGAGAGAGGCAATCTGCTTCGGCGTGTACCCCAGGGAGCGGAGGATCTCCTCCGTGTCCTCGCCCTTCGCGGGCGCGCGGGCCGGGTTCCGCGTCGAGGAAACCGTGTGCTTCGCCGGATGCCCGATCACCGGCATCTTCCAGAGACCTGGCACGTCGACGACTGGCAGCAGCTCGCGCGCTTTCACCTGCGGATCCCTCACGAGTTCAGCGACGGTCTTGACGCCGACGATGGGCAGGTTCGCCTCCGTGAACAGGGCCTCCCACTCTGCTCTCGTCTTCGAGCGGAACCGAGATCGCAGGGTCGTCAGGACCCGCGTCTTCTCCCGCTCATCGGCGAATTGCGCCTCTTTCAGTTCGGGCGCTCCGAGGAGCTCGCACATCTTCTGCCAGAACTTGGGTTCAACGACGGCCACCGCGAGCCAACCGCCATCCGAGGCCTCATAGAGATTGTAGAAGGGGAACGAGCCTGTGAGCAGGGTCTCTCCCGCGACGGGTTCCTCTCCGGTGGCGAGGAACCGCGCCAGGTTCAGGACCATGAGGCTGACCGCTGTGTCGAAGATAGAGACGTCGATGAACTCGCCCTTTCCGGTCTTGTCGCGGGTCCGTAGGGCCACCAGGACCGACATAGCGGCATTGAAGCCGCTGGCCAGGTCGGCCATCGGCACGCCCGGAATGGCAGGGCGGCCACGGTGGTCGCCGCTCACCCCGAGAATGCCTGCATGGGCGTCGAAGGTGATGTCGTGCCCGGGTACGTCCTTCGCGGGCCCGGTCTGCCCGTAACCCGAGAAGGCACAGTAGATGAGCTTCCGGTTCAGCTTCGAGAGCGTCGCGTAATCAGCGCCCAGCTTCTTCATGACACCGGCCCGGAACTGCTCCATCACGATGTCCGCCTTCGGAACGAGCTTGTAGAGGATCTCCCGGCCCTCCTTCATCTTGAGGTCGATGGAGAGCGATCTCTTCCCGCGGTTCACCATGAGGTAGGCGTAGGAGATACCCTGGATGGAGGGTGGAACCGTCCGCATGTAGTCGCCGAGGTTGGGGTCCTCGATCTTGATCACGTCAGCTCCGAGGTTGCACAGGAGCTGCGTCGCGAACGGGCCGGGAAGGAGGCGGGTGAAGTCCAGGATGAGGAGACCTTCGAGGGGCGCGGGCATCTCGCCGCTGAATCCGACCGCGAGACTTGAACCTTCCCCGCGGGGGTCTGGCGAACCTTCTTATCTCGCCCGGCCCATCGAGATACCCAGGGAAGTCGATGCCTGACGCAGTGATTGTGGGCGCGGTCCGTACAGCGATCGGCAAGCGAGGGGGATCCCTGAAAGACTGGCGGCCCGACGACCTCGCCGCTTATGTCCTGCGGGAAGTCGTAGACCGCGCGGGGATCGAGCCCAAGCTCATCGAGGACGTCACCCTGGGTTGCGTGACCCAGGTCGCCGACCAGGGTGGAAACATCGGGCGCCTAGCGCCGCTCATCGCCGGCTTCCCGGACACGGTCCCGGGCAACAGCGTGAACCGGATGTGCGCCTCCGGACTGCAGGCCTTCAACGACGCCTGCATGGAGGTCATGACTGGACAGAACGACATCGTCATCGGCGGCGGTGTGGAATCCATGTCCCGCGTCCCCTTGGGCTCCGACATGGGCGAACTCAGTCAGCAGCTCCTCGACAAGTACGACATCGTCATGCAGGGTATCTCCGCTGACCTCGTCGCGGACAAGTACCACATCACGCGCGACCAGATGGACGAGTTCTCCTACCACTCGCATATGAAGGCTATCCGCGCGATCGACGAGGGCCGCTTCAAGCGTGAGATCGTGCCCGTACCCGTGGTCGACGAGAGCGGGAACAAGCGAATGTTCGACACGGACGAACACCCTCGGCGGAACACGACCCTCGAGAAGATCAAGTCCCTCCCTCCCGCATTCAAGGAGGACGGTCGCATCACGGCCGCCAACTCCAGCGGCATTAACGACGGCGCGTGCGCCATCCTGGTCACGAACCCGGAGAAGGCGAAGGAGCTCAAGCTCGAGCCCCGCGCGCGGTTCGTGGCCACAGGTGTCGCGGGTACGAGCCCGACGATCATGCTCGACGCGCCGATTCCGGCCGCGCGAAAGGCCCTCGCGAAGGCGGAACTCACGGTAGACGACATCGATATCTGGGAGGTGAACGAGGCATTCGCGAGCGTGCCCCTCGCCACCCGGAACGAGATCGGCTTCGACGCCGCGAAGCTCAACGTAAACGGCGGTGCAATCGCCCTCGGACACCCGCTCGGGATGAGCGGTGCTCGCCTGATCACGACAATGCTCCACGAGATGGAGCGGCAGGATCTCCACTACGGCCTGGCCGTGCTCTGCATCGGGTTCGGCATGGGCCTCGCGACAATCATCGAGCGGCCCAAGTAGGTTCAGCTCCCCCGGACGATGGAGGCCCAATCCTCGAGGACCGCCTGGGCGCCGTTGTACCCGGGCGCCCCGGTCACGCCGCCTCCCGGGTGGCTTCCCGATCCGGCGAGATAGAGTCCGGGGATCGGCGTGCGATACCGGCCCCACCCCGGGACGGGGCGGAGCACGAACTGCTGGTCGAGCGTCATCTCGCCGTGGAAGATGTGACCGCCCGTCAGGCCGAAGCGCGTCTCGAGATCCGCCGGCGTCAGGACCTCCATCCCGGCGAGCGCGGAGCGGACGTTCGACACGTGGGGCTGGAGGAGATCGAGGACCCGTTCGCCGAGATCCCCGCGCCGGTCCGCCCAGCTCCCCTTCTTCAGATGATAGGGCGTGTACTGCACGAGGATGGAGAGGATGTGCTTCCCCGGGGGCGCGAGGCTCGGGTCGACGGCCGTGGGAACGACCACGTCGAGGAAGGGAGACGCGGATACGTCCCCATGCTTCGCGTCGTCGTACGCATGCTCGATGTACTCCATGGACGGCGCAATCTGGAAGTGAGGCACCAGACCGTCGCCCACCGCGGGCATCCGGGGCGCCGCGTCCAAGGCGATGTTCACCTTCGAGACGCAGCCCTCCGAGTTGTAGTTCTTCACGCGGATCTGGAAATCGGCCCCCAGGATGAGCGGGTCGGCCAGGGCCAGGAAGGTCTTCTTCGGATCGGCGGTGGAGACGACCGCCCGCGCGAGGACCGTCTCGCCGTTTGCCAGCTCCACGCCCGTCGCGCGGCCGTCCGGGCTGAGGATGTGCCGGACCTCCGCGTTCGTGCGAATCGTGACGCCGTGGGCCTGGGCCGCGGAGGCCAGCGCGTTCGACAGGGTCGCGCTCCCGCCTCGGATGAAGGCCCACCTCCCGCCGTTCGCATCCACGAGGAAGTGGTGGATCAACCCGAACGCGGTGCCCGGAGACCAAGGGCCCCGGAACATCCCGAAGAGGGAGTCGACGGAGAGACCGGCCTTGAGCGTCTCGTCCTCGAACCATTCCCCGAGGTAGTCGTGGAGGGACATCGGCGGCATCCTCAGGAACTCGTACATCGTGTCGCGTCCGAGGCGGCGGAGCCTCAAGGCGCGGCCGAGCAGGAACCACCCGTCCGCGATGGTTGGGTCCGCGATGCTGAGCGGGATCGACAGCATCAACGGATCGAGCACGCGGGCCACTTGGGCCATCAGGGCGCGGAACCGAGGATAGGCGGCCGCGTCTGCGGGGGAGAATTTGGCAATCTCGAGCTGGGCCCTGCGTATGTCATGCCAGAGGGGCAGCGCCCTCCCTCCCTCCCCGAGCACGACGGAGGCGGGGTCGAACGGGACGAACGCAAGCCCGTGGCGGATCAGCTCGAGGTCATCGATGATCTCGTGACGGAAGAGGCCGCACACGGCCGCGCCGGTCGGCGCCCGGAACCCGGGGCGGATCTCTTCCGTGGTGACCGCGCCGCCGACGGAGGCTCGCTGCTCGAGGACGAGCACGCGTCGACCCGCGCGGGCGAGGTAGGACGCCGCGACCAGGCCGTTGTGGCCCCCACCGATCACGACGACATCGTAGGCGGCCTGCATCGTCACACCCGCCTCAGGGTCATGTCCTTCAGGACCTCGATCACGGCGTTCCGTCCCGGCGCGCCCATCACACCGCCGCCGGGGTGGGCCCCGGAGCCGCACAGGTAGAGCGCCTTGACCGGCGTCCGGTACTGGGCCCACCCGGGCACGGGTCGGAAGAACAGGAGCTGGTTCGGCGTCAACTCGCCGTGGAAGATGTTGCCCCCCGTGAGCCCGAACTCCTGCTCCAGGTCCCAGGGGCTCAGGACCTGCTTGCCCACCATGATCTCGCGAATCTTCGGGACGTGCTCCTCGATCGTGTCGATCACCGTCTCTCCGAACTCTTCCCGGCGATCGGGCCAGGTACCCTTCCGGAGATGGTACGGCGCGTACTGGACGAAGTTGGACATGACGTGCTTGCCCGGAGGCGCGATCGTGGGATCGAGGGTCGAGGGGATGCACATGTCGATGTAAGGGCGGTGCGAGAAGTCACCGTACTTCGCGTCCTCGTAGGCCTTCTCCATGTAGTCCATGCTGTCCCCGATCGTCACGTCTCCCTGGAGATGGGGGCCGTAGCCCGGGAGGACTTTGAAGTCGGGGAACGAGTCGAGGGCGATGTTGACCTTCCCGGAGGACCCTTCGATGTTGAAGTTCCGGATACCGCGGACGAAGTCCTCGGGCAGGGTCTGAGGGTCCAGGAACTTCAGGAAGGTCCGCTTCGGGTCGCAGTCCGAGAGGACGACCCGCGAATGAAGCCTCTCGCCCGTGGCGAGCTCCACACCCACCGCGCGTCCGTTCTGGACGAGGACCTGACGCACCTCCGCGTTCGTGCGGATGTTCGCCCCGAGATGGGTTGCGGACGCCGCGATCGACGCACTCAGCGCGCCCATCCCCCCGCGGACGTACCCCCAGGACCGGTACGCTCCGTCGATCTCCCCCATGGAGTGATGGAGGAGCACGTAGGCCGTCCCGGGAGACCGGGGGCCCAGGAGCGTCCCGATGATCCCGCTCGCGCACAACGCTGCCTTGAGGAGATCACCCTCGAACCACTCGTCGAGGTAATCCGCGGCGCTCATCGTCATCACGCGGGCGAACTCGTAGACCTCCTCCTCGGACAGCTCCTGGAGGGGCGCGGCGAGCTTCATCAGCTTCCGCAGCTCGTTCGGATGGAACGAGGCGAGATCCGGCGGGGCCATGTCGAGGAGCGGCTGGATGAACTTGCAGAGGCGCACCATCAGGGCGTCGTAGCGGGGCAGGGCTTCCGCGTCGTGCTTCGAAAAGGCGAGGACCGCGTTGTGGGTGTCCTCCTCGTCCCCACGGTAGAACAGGTACCGGCCGTCTCGAGAAGGGATGAAGTTGCATTCCTGGGGGATCACGGTCAGGCCGAATCTCGGCAGCTCGAGCTCGCGGATCACCGCGGGCCGCAACATGGAGCAAACGTACGAGCAGACCGTGAACTTGAATCCGGGGAAGACCTCCTCCGTGACCGCCGCACCACCGACGAGGTGGCGGCGCTCCAGGACGAGGACTTTCTTGCCGGCACGCGCGAGGTACGCCGCCGCTACGAGTCCGTTGTGCCCTCCGCCGATGACAATCGCGTCGTACGCCTGACCGGACTGCAATTCCCGTCCTCCTCCCCAAGGCTCGCTTCCATCGGTCATCGGCCGAGTGTTAGACGCCGGCCCTGCGCGGGGAAGCCGTCCCCGGGATATAGCGTTTTTTCTCAAGCCGCCGATTTTATCTATCGTTCGATATCGAAGACGAAGTTCGGCTCTCCGAAACGCTTATCCCTGAGCGGCTCTTCCCGAAAACGGATTGACGACGGGCCTGCGAGCAGCGCTCCAGCGACGTCGGGACGGGAGGAGGAACCGTGCTGAAGGGATCACCCTTTCACTCGCGGACATTTCCGCTGTGCCAGAGCTGGGAATGGCAGGCCTGGTCCGGCTACCTCTCCGCGAGCTCGTACTCCGTCGTCCCCTACATGGAGTACTACGCGATCCGACACACCGCGGGCTTGATCGACGTATCCCCGCTCTACAAGTATCGGATCGACGGCAAGGACGCGCAGCGCGTGCTCAACAAGATCGTGACGCGGGACCTCCGAAAGTTCTCGAAAGGGCACGTCGTCTACACCCCGTGGTGCGACGACCGGGGGAAGGTCGTCGACGACGGCACGATCTGGAACTACGGCGACGGCAGCTTCCGGCTCACCTCGGCCCAGCCGAGCCTTAAGTGGATCGAGGACAACGGGATTGGCCTAGACGTCCACGTGGAGGATGTGTCGGAGGACATCGGGACGCTTTCCCTCCAGGGACCCAGCTCGAAGGCCATCCTGCGGGACGCAGCAGGCTCCGCACTGGACAAGCTCAAGTTCTTCCGATTCACCACGGCGAAGATCGAGGGAATCCCCGTGGAGATCTCCCGCACGGGATACACGGGTGACCTCGGCTACGAGGTCTGGGTCGATCGCGACCAGGCCGAGCAGCTCTTCGACTCGATCATGAAGTACGGCGGACCGCACCATATGCAGCTGGCTGGCCAGGTGGCCATGGACGTCTGCCGCATCGAGGCGGGATTCGTCCTCGCCGAAGTGGACTACATCCACTCGAGGAGCGCGCTGATCGACGCCCAACGGTACTCTCCCTTCGAACTCAGCCTCGACTGGACGGTCTCGATGAACAAGGGACCGTTCGTCGGAAAGCCCGCGCTCGCGCAGGAGCTACGACAAGGCGTGCCTCGTCGGACCGTCGGGATCGAAATCGACTGGCCGACCGCCTCGAAGTACTTCACCGACCTGGGGCTGCCTCCCACCCCGCCGTCGGATCCGTGGACGTCGAAGGTCCCCATCTACTCCGGTTTCCGCCAGGTGGGCTGGGGCACGAGCGGCTGCTGGTCCCCGACCCTCAAGAAGTACATCGGAATCGCGACGGTACGTTCCGAGTACGCCCACCTTGGCACGACTCTCGAGATCGAAGTCGAGGTCGAGTGGGAACGGAAGCGCGCCCCCGCCACGGTCGTCGAGCGGCCATTCTACGACCCGCCCCACCGGAAGGCCTGAAGAAACCCGCCCAGACGAGGGGAAGACCTAATCCGCTCCCCGACGAGACGCGCGCTGGAGAGATTCCTCCATCACGTCGAGGGCGCGATCCAGATAAGCTTCTTCGATCGTGAGCGGCGGCTGGATTCGCAGAACGTTCATGTCATAGTCGTAGAGCGGGACGACACCGTGCTCGACACAGTCGAAGAACACGGATCGCGTCGCCTTCAGAGCACGGGCCTTCGACTTCTTGCTCGAGACGAGCTCGACCCCGATCGCCAGGCCGAGTCCTCGCACCTCCCCGACGAGGGGGAGATCCTCCCACTCCTTCACGCGCTTCAGCGCCTTGGCCCCGAGCCGCGCGGACCTCTCGGCGATGCGGTCCCGCACCATGATGCCGATCGCGGTGCTCGCCGCCACGCAGGCGGCTGGATGGCCGCCGAACGTCGTCCCCGCGACGACCTCGTGTTCGCTCATCGCGCGGTCGGTCCCCAGGACCGCGGAGATGGGCATGAGGCCGCCGCCGAGCGCCTTGCCGATCGAGATCATGTCCGGAGACACGCCGAAGTGCTCGATACTCCACATCTTCCCGCAACGGCCGAGTCCCGCCTCGACCTCGTCCGCGATGAAGAACCAATCGTACTGCTCTGCCAGCTTCTTCAGCCCGCGCACGAAGTTGACGGGCGGAATCCAGACCCCGGCCTCGAGCGCCACGGGCTCGAGGATGAGGCCCGCGATCCGCTCGGGATGCGCAACATAGCGGAGGATCTGGTCCTCCAGGAACGTGAGGCAGAAGTCGCCGTACTCCGCGTCCGTCATCCCTTCCGGCTTGCGATAGGGCCGCGGATAGGGGGCGTGGACGGCTCCCCCGGAGAACGCCTCCCAGTATCGCCGCCACCGCGCGCCCAAGCTCCCGAAGGCGGTCGCCCCGATGCTCAGGCCGTGGTACTGGCCCATGAAGCTCAGGATCAGCGGGCGATGCGTGCCCTCGATTGCGTGCTTGACGGCGGCCTCGGACGCTCCGGTTCCGGAGAGCTCGAGGAAGACCCGGGTGAGGTTGGGGGAAGGCCGGATCTCGAGGAGCTTCTCCGCCAGCTCGATCATCGGGAGGTGGGGGTTCATGAAGTAGATCAGGAAGCCGTACCGCTCGAGCGCGTCGACCGTGGCCGCCAGGATCTCCGGATGGACGTTCCCGAGGTTGTTCGTCGACCATTGGCTCGTGAGGTCGATGTACTCCTTGCCGTCCATGTCGACGAGCGTCGAGCCCTTCGCGCTCTTGAGGACGATGTTCGCGAGCCGCGTCTCGTCGGCCCAGAAATACTTCGGGAAGTACTGCTCGTACTTCTTCCAGTAGTACTCGGACGAGCCCTTCGCGCCGACCCTGGGTTTGGACGACTTCGCCACGCCTCCGCCTCGATTCCTCGTACGCGGACCGGAAGATAGACCTTTCCGGTGGCGACCCCGGGTGATGGCCCCGGCGCGACGTTCACGCGACGGGTTTCGGCGGCTCCGCGGCTGCTCCCGCCGCCGCGGCGGCGGCCTTGGCCTCCGCCTCGCGCTTGCGGTAGTAGCCCATCCACTTCATGCCGAACGAGTCCCGGCCCATCATGAGGTCCCCGGCGAGCACCGCGCGGTAGATCTCGTGCTCGAGCGGGTTCGCGATCGAGGCGGTGAGCCCCAAGGACATCCCGAGCAGGATGATCGCGGCAGTCTGGGTCGGCCGGTCGGGCAGGCCAAAGCCGACATTGCCCGCTCCGATGGAGATGTTGACCCCGAGCTCCTGCCTCACCAGCCGGATCGTATCCAGCGTGATCGCGCCGAGCTTCGTGTTCGCGCCGATGGGCATGCAGATGGGGTCGATGATCACGTCCTCCTTCGGGATCCCGTGCTCCATCGCTCGCTTCACGATCTTCTCGGCGACCGCGAGCCGGGCCTTCGAATCGTTCTTGATCCCGGACTCGTCGTGCGTGATGCCGATCACCGCGGCATTGTGCTTCTTGACCACCGGGAGGAGGCGGTCCAGGAGGCGATCGTCGCCCGTCACCGAGTTGATCAGCGCCTTCCCCTTGTACGCGGGGAGGGCGGTCTCGAGCGCCTCCACGACGGAGGAGTCAAGGGACAACGGGGCGTCGATCGTGGCCTGGAGGACTTCCACGGCGCCTTTGAGGATCGCGGGCTCGTCGGCCCCGGGCACGCCGCAGTTCACATCCACGACCTGGGCGCCGGCCGCAACCTGGGCCAACGCGTCGGCCTTCACCCGCGTGTAGTCGAACCGGCGGAGCTCTTCGGCCAGCTTCTTGCGGTTCGTGGGGTTGATCCGTTCCCCGATCACGACGAACGGATCGTCCGGGCTGATCACGACAGTCTTCTTTGCAGACGACAAATTGGTCCTCATCGAATCTCCTCCTAGGACTTCGGCTGGAGCGACAGAGACACGGCGGATGCGGGCGCGACGAACGTGGCGGGCGCCACGGCCTTCGCCACATCGGCAGGCGCTTTCGGGGAGGCGATGGCGGGCTGCAGGTGCGCCTCGCGGGAGATCTTGGCCACCGCGGATTCCCAGTTGATCGGCATGATGTGGAACCCCGCGACGCCCGGGATCTTCCGGATCTCCTCGATGATCTCGACGCAGATCGCGATCCCCTCGGCTTCTCGCTTCTTCTTGTCGTCGCCCGCCTGCGCCATGCGGCGCACGAGGCGGTCCGGGACTTCCATGCCCGGGACCTCGTCCCGCATGAAGGTCGCGGCCTTGACGGATCGGATCGGGGCGACTCCCGCGAGGATCGGGACCCGCTTGTCGACCCCGAGGTCGTGCACCCGGCCCATGTACTCGCGGAACCGGTCCACGTTGAACACGATCTGCGTCTGGACGAACTGGGCGCCCGCCTCGACCTTTTTCTGGAGGCGGAGCGGTCGGTATTCGTAGGGAGGGGCGAAGGGTTCCGCGGCGCAGCCGGGGAACAGGTCCGGCGGAGGATCGATCTCTCGGCCGCTGAGATACTTGCCCTGGTGGGTCAGGTGGTTCACGATCTCGAGCAGGATCACGGAGTCGACGTCATAGACCGGCTTGGTCTCCGGTTGATCGCCGTGGATCATGTGGTCTCCGGTGAGGCACAGGATGTTGCGGATTCCGAGGAGGGCCGCTCCGAGCATGTCGCTCTGGAGGGCCATGCGGTTCCGGTCCCGGCAGGTCATGTGCAGGACCGGGTCGATTCCCTCCTGGACGAGGATCGCGCACGCCGCGAGGGGAGACGCGTGGACGACCCCGCCCGTGTTGTCGGGGACGTTGACCGCGTCGACCCAGTCGCGCACGAGTTTCGCGCGCTTGCGGATGTCGGCGGGATCCGCGCCATCCGGGCTGCCGATCTCACACGTCACCACGGGACGGCCCGAGCGCAGCGCGCGCTCGAAGCGGCCCCGCTGGGGCTCGGCGGGGAGCATGGTCATTCCTTCCCGTTACCCGGCCACCCTGCGATTGCGTTCAGAATGGCGGAGCTTCCTTTCCTCCGCCAGTCGAGGGGCGCATGAATCCGCAGGAAGAGGTAGCGTCCGGGGAAGCGGCGCGAGCGCCGCTCCGCCTTCAGCCAGACGCATTCCATGTCCGCCTTCACCTCGCAGTGCCCGTTCATCCGGACGCCGCCGCAGGGGCCGTTCCGGAGCTGCTTGGGGCAGTTCATCAAGCAGGTGTAGCCGTTCTCGTGGAGGAGACATTGACCGCACATGTTGCAGCTGAACATCAGCACCTTCGCCGAGTTCTCAAACGGCGCGAGGGCCCGATTGAGTTGGCGGTTCACCTTGGGATGCCGACGCAGGACTTTCCCAATCGGCTCCAGCATTTCCGGCACGTGCTCGCTCGTCTCCATGTTCCACCTCCTGGCGACACCTACGTCCTTCGGGACCGCGGACCACGCGGGGCGGAACGGACTCGAACCCTGATCGGATGTGAGAACGTACACACGCCCGGCATTGCAGCGGCCTCCCAGGGATTCGAGCGTCCCAGGATTTATTTAATGTCTCCCTAAGAGCAGTACAGGTTTTCCGGGAAGGAATGCGAACTCCAGGAGGACGCCCTTCGGGCCCGGCGAGGGGAGCCGTCCGCCGCGACATTGAAGCGCGAGGACGCATTAGCCGGGATGCAATCTCTCGGAAGAAGGTCCTCGCATGCGACCCGTCCTGACCCTGATCGGCAGCCTTCCGCCCTTCGGCGGTGCTCCGGACGAGACCCTGAAGGCCGCGGTCGAAATGCAACGCGCCCACGGCATCGAGCTCCTGACGGACGGCGAGCAACGCGGGGACATGCTGTCGCTGTACACGGAGATCCCGGGAATCCAAGAAGGGCGCGGGGTCCCCCGCATCACGGGCCGCATCCGGCCCATGGAGGACCCCGCCCGTTTCACGAAGGTCCGCGACCTCGACCGACTTCGGTCCCTGTATCCAGGCGCCGCGTTCAAGGTGAGCCTCACGGGACCCGCGACCTTCCTCCTCGCCTGTGCGGCGAGCGGTGCCGGCCCGTCCTACCGGGGGCCGATGGACCCATCCCTCCACGACGACCTCACGGAGGCCCTCGGGCCCATCGCCCGCGAACTCGGCCGCCGGGGCGCGAGCCTCCAGCTCGATGAGCCGATCCTTTCTCAGGGCATGCGGGACTACGGACCGGAGATCCACCGGCTCGATCTCCTCGCTTCTGAGTTGCCGCGCGAACGGATGAGCCTTCATGTCTGCGGGGGGCTCGCGCGCACGAAGGCCCTCGACGCGCTGTTCCGGCTGGAGCGGATCTCCGTCCTGAGCCTGGCCTTCGCGGGCAAGGCGGAACGGGAGAACCGCGCCCTGCTCGAACCTCGATCCTGGGAGGACCGCGACCTTCGCCTCGGGGCGGGGTGCATCGACGTCCAGGTCTCTCGACCGGAGGAGGTCATGAAACCTTCCGAGGTTGCGGCTCTGCTGCGGGAGATCGTGCGAACCGCTGCACCCGAGCACCTCGCCTTCGTCCTGCCCGACTGCGGGTTGCGGGCCACGCCGCCCGACCTCGTGCCGTCCCTCCTGGAGAACCTCTACCGCGGATTCGAAGACGCCTTGCCTCGGGACGCCTGAGCCTCGCCGTCGCTTTTCTTCCCAAGTTGTAAGAGCTCAGCCTTCATAGCCCCCTACCTCCGTCGCGAAGGGTCCTGCGACCCGCGCATGCGGCGCGCGGGACCCGCGAGAGGCGAGAGCATGCAGGGGATTCGGAATCCGGCGCGTCTCAAGGTGCTGACGGACGACCAAGTGGAGGCAATCCACGACGCGTCCCTCCGGTTGCTGGAACGGACCGGCGCGCGGTTCGACGGCGAGGACGCGAGGCGGCGGCTCGAGCAACTCGGCGCCCTGCGGCACCCCGAGCGGAAAAACGTCCTGACCTTCCCGCGGGCCGTCGTCGAAGAGGCGATTCGCCACATCCCCCGCTATGGGACCTACTGCGCCCGAGACCCGAAGAACGACGTCACGTTCGACGGGGAGCACACGTTCGCGCACGCCCTCGGCGGGAACCCAGCCATCCTGGATTCCGAGACCGGGATGATCCGAAGTTCCACCCTGAGGGACGTCGAGGAGAGCACGCGCCTCCAGGACGCGCTCCCGAACTGCCACACCGCATCGCCCCTCGTCGTCGCAACGGACGCACCCGGCCCCCTCCTGGTCATCAAGACCGTGGAGGCGATGATCAAGAACACGTCCAAGTGTGTCCCCGGTTACGCCCTGCGGACGGCCGAGATGGACGTCCTGCTTCGGATGGGCGCGTGCGTGGCTGGCGGCGCGGAGGCACTGCAGAGGCGCCCCTTCTTCACTCTGTATGGATCGCCCAGCAGCCCGCTCACCTACGACACCCACGTGTGCGACGTCATGGTCCTCGCGGCCGAGAACGGCATCCCCGTCGACGTCGTGCCCTGCCCGATCGGCGGAGGTACCGCTCCGCTCTCCCTGGCGGGAGGGCTGGCGCAGCAGAACGCGGAGCTCCTGGCGGGCGTGATGCTCCTCCAGACCGTGGACCCGAAGCTGCCGACCCAGTACTCGGGGCGGCTCAGCTTCCTCGACCTCCGCTCCGGGAAGAACCTATGGGGCCTGCCCGAGCTCGGGCTCGTCTCCGCGGCGACCGTCCAGATCGCCCACCGCTACCACATGACGGCGGACGTCTACGGGGTCACGACGGACGCGAACGGATGGGATCTGCAGATCGGCCTCGAGCGGATGATGGCGGCCCTTCCGCCCGCGCTCGCGGGCGCGGACAACCTCTCCGGGATCGGGGGCGCGTGGGAGAACGCCGCCTCCCTCGAGATGGCGGTCATCGACGACGAGATCTACTCGGACATCTTCCGCATCGTGCGAGGAATCGAGGTGGACGAGGACCGCCTCGCGCTCGACGTGATCGACAAGGTCGGCCCGATGGGCAACTTCCTCGCGCAGCGTCACACGATGAAGTATCTCCGGGAGGGTGAGATGCGCAACTCCCCGCTGTGGGACAAGCGGACCATGGAGCGGGCGAGGACGGAGGGCATCCGACCCATCCAGGATACCGCCCGCGAGAAGGTGCGCGAGCTGCTGCGGGAGCATGTGGTGACGCCGCTGGACCGCGACGTCGAGGAGGACTTGGCACGAGTCGTTGCCGAAGGGAGCAAGCAGCTCCTGAAGGCGGCGTGAGGACTCAGGACGCGTGCTCCTTCTCGTACGCACGGATGAGCGCGTCGCCGTCGCGCAGGACGTCCTTGTCGAAACGCCGCACCTCGTGGTCCTTCAGGATCTTCTTCGCGATGCCACGGGCTTCCGGGATCATGCGGCTCGAAAGGGTCGCCTGCCAGCCGAGCTTCTGGGCATCGCGGAAGTAGAGCTCCTTCCGGAAGTTCTGGACGGTGTGCGGGTGCCGCAGGAAGGTGTTGCCATGCCCCACCTGCCGCACCACATCGAGCGCGATCGTCTCCTCGGAGACGGTCATGTCCCGCATGAAGGCGCGCACGTCCTCCCAGATCGCGGCGTCGAGCACCATCATTTCGTACGAGCCGCCCTTCGCGTGGTCGAGTCCGCCCATTCCCGCGGAGAGGTCCGTGCCGCCCATGGCGGAGACCATGATGCCCGCGAGCTCGGAGAAGGCCGGCAGTCCGACCTCCGTCCCGACCGCGGCGCCCCATCCAGACGTCATGCACGGGAGCTTGTACCGTCTCGCCATCTGGACCGCTGCAGCACAGATCATCGGCGTCTCGGACGCCGTGTAGTCGATGTAGCCAGTTTTCATGTCGACTGGAGTGGAATCCGAGGTGTAGATGTGCGGGCAGCCTGGAGCGGCCACCTGGTCGATCGCGAGGCTCGCGAGGTTCTCCGTGTTGATGTTCACGATCGTCCCGGCGACGGTCACGGGGCTCGTCGTGCCGCCCATCGACATGGACATCGACAGGACCGGGACGCCGGCTTTTGCGAACTCGACCTGGGCCTCCACCGCGACCTGGTTGAACGTGAGCGGTGCCGTAGGGCACGAGACCACGGACATCAGCGGCCGCTTCCTCAAGGCATCCTCGCCGCCGGCCACCAAGGCGGCCAGGGCGATCTGGGCCTTCGCATCGGCCGCACCCGCCACCGTGATGCTCTCCACATGTTTGGTCGTGTTCTGCAGGGTGATCCAGAGCTCGTGGAGACCATGGGACACCTCGGGCACGTCCGTGGCGGTCAGCGATGTCCAGAGGTAGTCGATTGGATCGAGGGCGTCGGCGAGCCTCGAGAAACCCGCGAGGTCTGCACGGGTGGATGGATGATCCTTCCCGGTCTCGAGGTCGGCGATGTGGACCGCGAGGCCGTTCGTCGCGGTGAAGGGCCACCGCTCGGTGGGGATCTCGAAGTCGCGCTTCGAGTCGCGGCCGCAGTACCGGATCCGCTTCGGGGCCTTCTTGAGCGCGTCCTTGACGAGGGACTCCGGGATCTTCGCGATCTCCGTCTTGAGGTCGACATCGGCCCCCGCCTCCTTCAGCATCTGGAGCACGCCGGGGCTGTGGATCAGGACGCCGATTTCCTGCAGACTCTTCAGGCTCTGCTCGTGAATCAGGTCTTCTTCGCCACGCTCGAGGAACTTCGTCCGCAGTACCGCCATGTCCTTCACCTCCTGTCAATTCGAGCCTCCGAGCCACTGGGCGACATCGAGGCCCCGGGGTGAGCGAGCCCGAAGCGACCGCTCACCGTCCCCGGGGTCATGCGAGGCGGGTAGCCGCTCAAAAATCATGAGCCTATGGTAAGTACGGCAGGGGACTCCGCCGGGAGCGGCCAGGGGATGTCCCGCGGTTCCGGCTCACGCCTTGAGGCTGGCCCAATCCTCGATCACGGCCTGCGCGCCGTTGTATCCGGGTGCGCCCATCACTCCGCCGCCGGGGTGCGTTCCCGCGCCGCAGAGGTAGAGGCCCCGGATCGGCATGCGGTAGTTGGACCAGCCGGGCACGGGCCGGAAGGAGAAGAACTGGTCCGGGCCCATCTCTCCGTGCGACTGATGCGCCTCCGTGAGCCCGAACCGGCGCTCCAGATCGAGAGGCGTGAGGACTTCGCGGGCGAGGACCGCGTCCGGGACGTTCGGAGCGTACTGCGCGAGGGTCTCCAGGACCGTGTCCGCGTACGCTTCCCGAATGTCGTCCCAGGAGTTCGATGCGAGATGGTACGGCGTGTACTGCACGTAGACGGAGAGGGTGTGCTTCCCCGGAGGGGCGACGCTCGGATCCAGGACGCTCTGGGTGACGACCTCCATCCACGGAGCTCGGGATGGGATTCCGCGCTTGGCGTCCGCGAACGCCGCCTCCACATACTCGATGGAGGGACAGAGGTACGTCGACCCACGGTGGTGCGGACCGGGACCACCGGGCCGCGCCGTCCACTCCGGAAGTTCCGACAATGCGCAGTTGACCTTCATCGCGGCTCCGTGGATCTTGATACGGGAGACCGCCCGGAGGAATTCGGATGGAAGCGCGTCGGGCTCGACCATTCCCAGGAAGGTCCGTTTCGGATCGGCACTGGAGAGGACCGCTTTCGATTCGAGGACACGACCGTCCTCGAGCCTCACCCCGGTCGTTCGCCCGTTCGCGGTGACGACCCGTCCGACCGGGGCGTTCAGGAGAATCTCCACGCCGCGCGCCCGCGCGGCCTTGGCAAGAGCGTCCGGGATCCCACCCATGCCTCCCACCGTGAAGCCCCATGCGCCCACGACGCCGTTGATGTTCCCCAGGAGGTTGTGGCTCAGCGTGAATGCGGTGCATGGGGAGGACGGCCCCGCGAAATGCCCGATGATGCTCTGGTTCGCCAGGGCGGCCTTCACCTCCGGCGACTCGAAGTACTCGTCGAGGAGTTCCTCGGCGCTGTAGAACAGGAGGCGCCGCATGAGCTCCTCCGCCTCTGCCCCCCGCATCAGGTCCACGAGATCGGCCACCGGGACGGGAGGCGACAGGAGCATCGGCTCGATCAGCTCGTAGAACGAGTCCCAGAAGGCCGCGTAGCGGCGGTACCCTTCCGCATCCTTCTTCGAGAACCGGGCGACTTCCTTGCACGTGCGCTCGACGTCACTCCACAGGAGGAGCGAGCGGCCATCCGGAAATGGGCAGAAGGCCTGCGGGTCGAAGGCGATCTGACGCAGGCCGTACTTCGCCAGCTCGAGGTCCTCGATGATCTGCGGGCGGAACAGGCCCGACACGTAGGCGGCCGCGCTCACCCTGAATCCCGGGGCGATTTCGTCCGTGACACTGGCCCCGCCCACCCGGTCCGAGCGCTCCACCACTGCGACGCGAAGACCCGCTTTCGCGAGGTAGTTCGCCGCGACGAGACCGTTGTGGCCTGCGCCGATGACGACAGCATCGTAGGATGCGATTCCACCGCCTCCCGAGGTGCAGCGGGAAACCGGAAGGAGTATGTCAAGGTTTGCGGCACAAGGTAAGAGCCAAAAGGTTTTCCACCCCACGGCACGTCCCGGTTCACCGCACGGCGGAGGTGAACACCACGGAGGACTACGTAGCGCGACTCAAGAAAGCCGTCATGGAATACGACATGGAAGGCATGCCCGCCCTGGCCAAGGAGGCTCTGGATCACGGCATGGATCCGCTCGCCGGAATCGAGAAAGGGTTGGGAGCTGGAATCCGCGACGTCGGCCAGAAGTTCGGTGCGGGCGAGTGCTTCCTGCCCGAGCTCGTCATGGCCGCGGAGACGATGCGGACCGGGGTCGCGATCCTCGAACCGCGCGTGCCGAAGGGAGGGCCCGCGCGCGAGACGCACAAGGTCGTCCTCGCGACCGTGCAGGATGACATTCACGAGATCGGGAAGAACCTCGTCGGGACGATGCTCACGGCGAACGGGTTCGACGTCGTCGACCTGGGCGTGAACCAGCCCGCGGACGCGATCCTCGCCAAGGCGAAGGAGATCAACGCGGAGATCGTCGGGGTGTCCGCCCTCATGACGACGTCCATGCCGAGGATGAAGGAACTGCTCGCCGCGGCGCAGACGAAGGGCGTCCGCTCGCGCGAGAAGTTCCTCGTCGGCGGTGCGCCGGTCACGGAACAGTACGCGAAGGAGATCGGCTCGGACGGCACGGCCGGCGACGCGTCCGGCGCGGTGCGGCTGGCGCAGAAGCTCGTCGGCAAGCACTCATGAGCGGGATCGCAATCCGTCGTCCCTATCCCGTCCTCTCGAAAGAGGACGTCGGGCGGATCCACCAAGCGGCCCTGCTCGAGCTCGAGAAGGTCGGCGTCAAGATCGGGACGGCCCGGGGACGGCGGCTACTTGCAGAGGCGGGCGCGCACGTGGACGAGGCCACCCACGTAGCGCGGATCCCGACGTCACTGGTCGAGGATGCGCTCAATCGCACCGCGAAGCGCATCACGCTGTTCGGACGGAGTCCGAGCCAGGATGCGGACCTCGATCTCCAGCACGTCCACGTCTGCAACGACGGGAACGGACCGCTCGCGATCGATTTCGAGACGGGGGAGCGGCGCCCCTCGACCGCGGCCGACCTCGCCAAGACGGCAATCGTGTCCAACGCGCTCGAGAATCTCCATGTCTTCTGGCCCATGGTCACCTCCCAAGATGTGCCCCCCGGAATCCGGACCTACGTCGACCTCAAGGTTTCATTGATGAACACGGACAAGCACGTCCAGTTCGCGACGGCGGTCACGCCGGAGAACGGACGGCGGCTCGTCGACATGGCCGCAGCCGTCACCGGCGGGAGGGAAGCGCTCCGGAAGCGACCCATCATCTCCTCCGTCCACACGTCGATCGCCCCCCTCCAGCACGATGGCGGGAACATGGACACGGCGTTCGTCTTCGGGGAGGCCGGGGTGCCCGTGGCGATCTTCACGATGCCGGGGCCGGGGACCTCGGGGCCGGTCACGCTCGCGGGGTCCGTCGTCGTCGCGGCGATGGAATTCCTCAGCGGGCTCACGATGTGCCAGCTCGCGAATCCCGGGTGCCCGGTGATCTGGGGAACGGGGATCGCCCCGCTCGACATGAAGACGACCACGCGTGCCGGCGGGTCGCCCGAGCATGGACTCACGGGCGCCGCCGTGACGCAGATCGCCCATGCCTATGGAGTGCCAAGCCTCTGCGGCGGGTTCGACGCGACGGCGTCCGTACCCGGAACGCAGGCCGCCCTGGAGCAGTTTGCCAGCGGACTGTCGCTCGTGCTCGGGGGCGCGGACCTGATCTGCGGGATCGGACTCCTGGAGGACGCGCGGACGTTGTGGCTGGAGCAGCTCTTCATCGACGACGAGATGGTGAGCATGATCCGCCGCATCGCGGACGGAATCATGGTCGATGCGGATCATCTCGCGCTCGACGTGATCGAGAAGGTGGGCATCGGCGGCATGTTCCTGGGGCAGCGGCACACGATGGAGCACCTGCGGACCGAACACTTTCAGCCGCGGCTCGTGGACCGCCGGAGCCACGACCTCTGGGTCGCGAGCGGGAGCCGGAGCATGGAGGACCGGGCCCGGGACAAGGTGCGGGAGGCCCTGACCCACGCCCCGCCCAACCCGTTGCCCGCCGACACGGTCCGCAGGCTCGACGAGCTCATCGAGCAGGCGCGCGCCGCCGCGGCGTGACGCTCGGGAACCGCGTGGCGTCCCGGTGCGGGAGGAACAGGGAGGCGGCGAATTCCCGGGGGAAACGCGGGTCGCCAGCGAGAGGATTGTGACGGATGCGCCTCGCGATATCCCGCATCGCCTTGCGCTCCCGGATGGAGAGGAGGGCCAGACGCGCACCCGACCCGGCCGTGTTCCCGACGAACTGGACGCGCTCGAGCGGCAAGTCCGGGAGCATGCCGACCGCCCGGGCACTCTCGGGCGCGAGGTAGCTGCCGAAGGCGCCCGCCAGGTAGAGGGTCTGGATGTCGGACACGGGACGGTGGAGCGTGTCCAGGAGCAGATCGATGCCGGCGTGGATCGCCGCCTTGGCAAGCTGGAGCTGGCCGATGTCGTCCTGAGTCAGGAGGAGGTCCTGTCCGATCGAGGTCTCGTCCGCGTCGACCACAAGGAACGCGAGCTGGTCTCCGAGACGCCGGATCCGGCGCGCTGCGACCCGCCGCTGGAGCCGCCCCGCAGAGTCGATCGCCCCGGTACGGAAGAGATCGGCGAGGAGGTCGAGGAGTGCCGATCCGCACAGCCCTCGAGGCTTCATGCGGCCGATGACCCGGTAGTCCACATGGAACGTGTCCGGCTCAATCGCGACGCGCTCCACCGCGCCATCGGCGGCCCGCATGCCGAACCGGATGTGCGCGCCCTCGAAGGCAGGACCCGAGGGCGTCGAGCACGCGACGAGCCGCCCTCGGCCCCCGGCACAGATCTCCGTGTTCGTGCCGACGTCGATGAACACCCGCAACCGCGAGGAACGATGGAGGCGGGTAGCGAGGACCCCCGCGACCAGGTCGCTCCCCACGAAGGCTGCGACGACCGGGGGCGCGACGACCGCAGCGGCACGAGCGACGTGAAGCCCGAAGGCGCCGGCGCGCCGCGTCTCCTCCCGCTTCGTGGAGGGAGTGTACGGGGCGCGCGAGAGGCCGTCCGTCGGGAGGCCGAGGAAGAGGTGGTGCATCGCCGTGTTCCCGACGGCCACGACCTCGAAGACCCGTTCCACGGGCTGGTGGGCCAGTGCACACCCCTTTCGAATCAGATCGTTCAGGGTCCCGAGGATCTCCTCGTGGAGGAGGGTTTCCTGTGCGGGCCCGCCGCGGGCGAACGCCAGCCGAGACATGATGTCCTCGCCGTGGACCATCTGCGGGTTCGGGGCGGAGACGGTCTCCAAGGGGTCGCCCGTCTCCAAGTCCATCAGGAAGCCGGCGATCTTGGTCGAGCCGATGTCGAAGGCCATCCCGAGGATCCGGTCCGACGGGGACTGGCACGCGAGGACCTCCTTCCGCCAGACGACGAGGCTCCGAGCGGTCGGTCGCCGCTTTTCGTGAGGGACCAGGGCGTCGAGCGCTCCGGGTGCGACCCGCCATCCCGACGACCGGATTCGCGCCGGCGTGAGGATCCGGGGCGCCCGCACCCTGCGGAGGTCCGGGGCCAGTCCGTGGGCGGGCATGAGCCCGGAGGTCTGGAGGCGCTGCCATCCCCGCTGCGACTCCGGGGGAACCTCGAGGACGATGATCCCCTCGCCCGCGGGGCGGCACTGGCACGCAAGACGGACGCCGCGCTGGCGGTCCTCCTTGGTGAGGTGGGCCTCGAAGGGGCCGGGGGGCCGGAGGAGCTCCGAGCCGCGGCGCACGAGCACCTTGCACTTCCCGCACGTACCTCGCCCCGCGCAGAGATCCTCGAGGCCGACCCCGCATCGGCGGGCGGCGTCCAGGAGGTCTTCCCGCACGCCCACGCGGGTGCGGCGTCCCTCCGGCTGGAAGATTGCGACGGGCTGCGCCAAGCGGAGAAGGGAGGCGCGTGACGCTACCTAAGGATTCCGCACATCGTATCCGATGAGGACGGAGGCGTACCGGTGTCCCAGCGGCACGTCGAAGCGTGCACGTAGGTAGTCGTCCTGCGGCGAGTCGGGGCTCGCGGAGACCACGCGGTCGACGCGGGGGATCGATTCGAGCTCGGGGAACCGTACCGGGGGGAGGAGGAAGCGGTAGTGCCCTTCCGGCCGCTCCCCGGTGAAGAGCACGAAATCCTTCCCCAGATGCGCGACGCGACGGTCCGCGGGAGGCGCGTCCCCGGGGAGGAGTTCGCGACCCAAGACCTTCCCTGCCTCGTCGACCAGGAGGAGCGTCGGCTCCGGCGGCGGACGGAACGAGGGGTCTTTGAAGATGCAGAGAACGCGCTGGCGGGACAGGACCTCCGTCACGCCCTGGTTCTCGGCGGCCGCCGCGGTGCCGTGCCGGATCAGGCCCTCGCGATCCTCGGGAGCCAAGGCCACGACGCGGAGGACCCCGCGCAACGCCCCGACCCTCTGCGTCACTTCCCGGTCGGCCGCGTCCACGGTCGGTCCCCACCTCGCATGCCGGGGGAAGAGAGACGGGCCCTCATAGCCTTCACGCCCGAACTGCGGACGCGTCCGCTCGATCTGCCCGGAACACTCCCCCTGAGGAATCCGGGAAAGGGGGCAATCATGCAGTCATTACGATGGAACTATTAGTTCCATGGGTCCATGCGAAAGTTTGCCCAGGGATCCACGGGGTCCCGGGGAGACGTGACGATGGTTCGTCCCATCGGGAGCGGTCGGTTGGGGGGACGGGGAGCTTGACGATTCGTCTGGAACCCTTCACGCGCGGGGAATTGCAGAAGATCCACGCAGCCACGGTGCGCGTACTCGAGCGGACCGGAGTGCGGATCCTGGACCCGGAGGCCGCAAAGGCCCTCGAGACCGCGGGTGCATCCTACGACGACGTGAGCCAGGTCGTCCGGATCCCGGAGACCGCCCTGAAGCAGCTCCTCCTGCCTGGCGCCGAGCCGCTTCCGCCTCTACGGACGCGCGCCGGATCACGTCCTCGCCTTCGGGGAGGGGAACACGTACTTCAGCAGCATGGGCACGGCCGTCCAGGTGGAGAACGGACACGGGGACGTGCGCCCGCCGACGCTGAAGGACGTTGAATCCTTCTATCGCCTCGTCGACGCCTCGCCGTTCCTGGACCATGCGTCCTGGGTCGTGTGGCCGCGGGACGTCCCGAACGAGGCGGTCCACCTCTACGAGGTCCTGTACGGATTCAAGTTCAGCACGAAGTCCCTGGACGGCTACAACTGGGGCCGGCAATACGCGCAGGACACGATCGACATGGCGGCCATCGTCGCGGGAGGCCGCGACGAGCTCGAGGCACGACCGCTCCTCCTGGGCTTCACGAACCCTGTGAGCCCGCTGACCCTGGCCAAGGAGACGACGGAAGGGCTCGTCGCATTCGCGCGGGCGGGACAGCCGTGCATCATGCCGCCGGAATGCATGGCGGGCGGCACCGCGCCGTCCACCCTGGCGGGCGTCCTCGTCCAGCAGAACGCCGAAGTCCTCGCGTCGATCGCTGTCGCCCAGTGCGTCCATCCCGGGGCTCCGGTCCTCTACGGGAGCGTCTCGACGATTCTGGACATGCGGACGGGAGCGGTCGCGCTCGGAGCCCCCGAGGCGGGCCTCATCTCCCTGGGCGCCGCGCAACTTGCGCGGTACTACGGCATCCCCTCCCGCGGGACCGGAGGGAACACGGAGGCCCTCTCCCCGGACTATCAGGCCGGGGCCGAATCGGCCACGACGCTCCTGCTCTCCGGCCTCGCCGGGTTCGACTTCATTTACGACGTCGCTGGGAGCCTCGAATCGAGCCTCAGCGCCAGCTACGCGAAGCTCGTGTTGGACGGAGACCTCGCGGGATCCGTGCGGCGCATCCTCACGGGGATCGAGGTCTCGGAGGAAACCCTGGCGACCGAGGTGATCGAGTCCGCGGGCTTCCGCGGATCCTACCTCGCCCACCCGCACACCCTCTCCCACTTCCGCCAGGAACACTTCCTCCCGGACACGTTCCTGCGGGGATCCCGCATCTCGCGGGAGGGAATGGACGTAGCGGAGAAGGCCGCGCGTCGCGCCGAGGCGGTCCTCCGGGAGCACGTCGTCGATCCACCCCTGGAGCCCGCGGTCGAGGCCAAGCTCAACGCGTTCGTGAAGCGGGCCCTGAAGCGACCCGCGACGAAGGTGCTCGCCGCCACGTAGCAGCTGGGAATGCCGTCGAAGGTCTTAGGAGACCCTGGGCTCTTCGAACGCCCAACACAACGGAGGAGAGAGGGACATGGGACGAATCGGACTCGGCTGGCAACTGACGAAAACCAGTTTGCGTGTGCTGCGAAAGGACAAAGAGCTCCTCATCTTCCCGCTCCTCTCGGGGCTGGCCCTCCTCCTGATCCTCGGCGGGTTCCTCGGCGGGATGTTCGCCCTGGTCGGGTTCGAAGCGTTCCTCAACGGACCCTCGTCGTGGCTCCTCATCCCCGTGCTCGCGGTGTATTACATCTTCGCGTTCTTCGTGGCGATCTTCTTCAATGCCGCGGTGATCGGCGCCGCGACGATCCGCCTCAACGGGGGGAACCCGACCCTCGGGGACGGCCTGCGCATCGCCCGCGAGAACGTGGGGCGGATCTTCCTGTGGGCCCTCTTCGCGGGGACCGTGGCGATGATCCTCCGCGCCATCCAGCAGCGGAGCGGAATCCTGGGACGGATCGTGATCGGGCTCGTGGGCGTCGCGTGGAGCCTGGCAACGTACTTCGTGGTGCCGGTCCTAGTCTACGAGAAGCTCGGTCCCTGGGCCTCCGTGAAGCGGAGCGCCCACATCTTCAAGGCGACATGGGGCGAGACGATCGTGGGCGGTTTCAGTATGGGGGCCATTTTCGTCCTCGCGGGCCTCGCAGGAATCCTGCCGATCGCTCTCGGAGCGGTGATCGGGGGGATCGTCGGTCTGATCGTGGGGCTCGTGATCGCCGTCGTGTACTGGATCATCCTCGGCCTGATCTCGTCCGCTGCGAGTTCGATTCTGATCGCAGCGCTCTACCGATTTGCCACGACGGGGAAAGTCGCTGAGGATTTCCAGGGCCTCCCGATGTTCGGCGTCGCGCCTCCGCGGCAGACGTACGGCATGTCCCCGTGAGTCGGGAAGGTAGTGCAAAGATGGCGGGAGATCCGTCTCCCGCCTACCACTTTCATCTTTCGCGACGTACTTTTTTACCGGCACCTTTAAGAAAACCTCGGCCTAAGAGACACCCGCAACTCGGATGCGGAGCGCGTCTCCGCGCGGAGTCTGCAGACATGGAACAAGACACCGACAAAGACAGACGAACGGCAGAGTGGCGAGATGGAGCTCTGGCTCGCATGCGCCCTGCTCACGGTCGTGCTCTACGGCCTGGGCGAGGGCCTCTCCAAAGAGCCGACGGTCCGGCTGGGTCCAGGCCGGATGCTCGCCCTGTATTCTCTCTATAGCGTCCCGATCTACGCGGGCTGGTTCCTGCTCGGGAGCGGTGGCGGTTCCCTGACGGCCACGGGCATCGCCTTCGGTGTGGCCTCGGCCCTCTGCGGGACGATCGGCAACATGCTCTGGTTCGTGGCCATGGAATCCGGCGAGGCGTCGGTGGTCAGCGGGTTCACCGCCGCGTACCCGGTCGTCACGGTGGTGGCCGCCGTCGTCGGCCTCGGCGCGACCCTTCTCCCCCTCCAGGCCGTGAGCATCGCTTTCCTCGTGGGCGCGGCGTTCCTCCTCGGATGGGTCGAAGAGTCCGACAAGAAGTCGGTCAGCCGCGCCTGGCTCGCTCCGATGGTCGTGGCAGTCCTTCTCTGGGGAGCTTGGGGCGTCTTCGAGAAGCTCGCGATCGCCTCGATGGGATTCGCAGGAAACGCGGGAATCTACGTCCTCGTCTCCACCCCCATGATGCTCGCCTTCGGATGGCGCGAATCCCGCAAGCGCGGGCCCGTCGCCCGGGCGGACATCCGGGCCGCGCAGCCCACCCTCATCCTCTTCGCGGCCGCGGGCATCACGATCTTCCTCGCGATCGGGCTGGGACCTCTCGCCGTCGTCGTGCCGCTCACGACCGCGTACCCGATCGTGGCCATTCTGTTCCGCCGGTTCTGGATGGAGGAAGAGATGACCCGTGCGCAGAAGATTGCCGTGGGCCTCGCGATCGTCGGCGCGGCCCTCGTGAGCTTGTGAGCCGCGAGGCTCGAGGCGACGTCAAGGTTTAAGCGCCCGGCATCGGTCGTGGCCGCGTGTTCCGGTTCTGGAGAAACTTCCCGTTCATGGTCGGCGCGGGCCTCGTCGTCGGCTTCTTGACGGGGGGCTTCCCCGCAAACCTCTCCGGGATCATCCAGCAGGCCACCCTGATCGTCGCCATGGCGTTCTCCCTCACGGAGATCTCCTTCCGCGGCATCTCTCCGGGTGCGGAGCTCCGCGGCCTCGCGCTCTCGTCCGCGATGACGTACGGAGTCCTTGGGTCGCTCGTCATCGCCATCGGCCTCCTCACCCCAGACCCCCAGGTCCGCAGCGGGTGGGTTCTCATGGGGGCCGTGCCGCCGGCGGTCGCCGTGGTCCCCATCACGTCACTCCTCCGGGGGAATGTCCGGCGCGCCCTGATCTCGGAGTCGGTCCTCTACTTCACGGGACTCGCCATGGTGCCCGGACTGAGTCTGCTGTTCCTGGGAGAGGCGGTGCCCGTGGAGACCCTTGCGGTCCAGACGCTGCTGCTGATCGGCGTCCCGACCATCCTCTCGAGGCCGCTGCGGGGTTGGAAGCCTGTCCATGAGGTTCGGCCCGTCGCGGTATGCGTCTCCTTCTTCGTCCTCGTCATGGCCATCGCGGGGTCCACCCGCGCCACCCTCCTGAGCGAGCCGGGCCTGGCCGCCGGCCTGTCCCTCCTGGCCTTCGCGCGTACGATTGGTCTCGGCTTGATGATCCTCGCGGTCACGGTGCTCCTCCGGACTCCTCGAGAAACGCGAATCGCCGCCGTCACCTTCGCGGGGTTCAAGAATCTCGGCCTGACGGTGGTCTTGGCCTTCAACGTCTTCGGGCCCCTGGCAAGCCTGCCCGCCATCACGGCTCTCATCTTCGAAACCGCGTGGATGAGCCTGCTGCCCCTTCTGTTCCGCGTCCCCGCGAAAGGGGTCGCGGAGATCACCGAGTAGGCGGCCCTCCTCAGTGGGCGATGACCCGCGAACCGAAGTAGTACGTGATGACGAGGGAGAGCCCCTGCTCGACCGTCTGACCGAAGGCGCTCACGAGGCCCGTGGCCATCGCGTAGCACGCGAACAGTGTGAACCCGAGCGCGCCCAGGGCGCTCAGGTCGCGGAACACGGTGGCCAGGCGGCGTCGCGCGTCCGTCTCATGGGCCCGCCGATGGAACACCCAGGAGAGCGTGAGTCCCAGGAGATAGCCGCCCAGCACCTCCCATATCTCGACCAGCGGGGAGGGAAGCTGGTCGAACGGCACGCCCGAGTACAGGAACCATCCCGCGAGCCCGGCGAACCCCGCGAGGAGGAGACCTCGGACGATCCGGGGGCGCCTCCCGGGGCTCGACGTGCCCCCGGAGGCTCCAAGGCCGGCCGGAATCGTCCCGTGACTCCCGAAGTAGAACGCGAGGCAGACGACCACGGCGTTCACCAGGACCTGGGGCGCGGCGCGGTCGCGGTTGAGGAGATACACGAACGTGCCCATGAGGACGATCACGAGCAGGCCGTGGACACTTCCGCGCGGGAGACGCAGCGGTTCCGGAAGCGGGGCGGCAACAGAGAGGGCGGGCACGGCCATGGGTCCGCATCGGCCGCGGACGGCCTTAAGCCTAGCGGGCAGTCACAGCTCGCCGATCTCGTCCCGGGAGATGATGAGCCGCTGAATCTGCGACGTGCCTTCCCAGATTTGGAAGACCTTCGCGTCGCGCATCCACTTTTCGACGGGCTCGTCCTTCATGTAGCCCGCGCCGCCCAGGATCTGCACGGCGTCCGTGGTCACGTCCATGGCGATGTCCGCGGCGAATAGCTTCGCTTCGCTCGCCTCCTTGTTCATGGGCATCCCCTGGTCGAGCATCCAGGCGGCCCGGTAGACGAGCATGCGCGCCGCATCCACCTTGGTCTTCATGTCCGCGAGCATGAAGGCGATCGCCTGCTTCTTCGCGATCGGCCCGCCGAACTGCTTGCGCTTCCGAGCGTAGTCCAGCGCGTACTCGTACGCCGCCCGGGCGATCCCGACGGCGCCGGCGGCGACCAGCGGGCGCGACGACTCGAGCGTTTTCATCGCGCCGTAGAAGGCGGAGCTGTCCTCGGAGCCCAGCATGTTGTCGCCCGGGATGCGGCAGTTGTCCAGGAGGACCTCCGAGGTGTGGCTCGCGCGCACCCCCATCTTGTCTTCGACCTTGCCCTCTTTGAGCCCGGGGGTGTCGTGCTCCACGACGAACCCACGGACCCCGAGGAACCGGAGGCTCTTGTCAATCGTGGCGAAGACGACGTGGACATCGGCGATGCCCCCGTTCGTGATGAACCGCTTGACACCGTTCAGGACCCACTCGTTCCCTTCCTTTACCGCGGTGGTGGAGATGTTCTGGTTGTCGGAGCCGGCGTCGGGCTCGGTCAGGCAGAGGGCGCCGAGGCGCGGCTCGGGCCCGGTGAAGCGGACGAGGAAGCGCTTCTTCTGATCCTCGGTCCCCATGTGGATGATCGGGAGATACGCGAGTCCCGCGCCGAGGAGCCCCGTGGCGATCCCCGCACATCCCCAGTTCAGTTCCTCCATCACGATGCAGTGCGTGAGCGTCGACGCGATGCCCCCGCCGCCGTACTCTTCGGGGATGAAGGCCGTGTCCAAGCCGAGCGCATGCGCCTTCTTCACGATGTCCCACGGCATGACTGCCTTCTTGTCATACTCCAGGGCGATCGGCCGCATCTCCTTCTCGGCGAACTCGTGCGCGGTCTTCTGCATGAGCTTCTGCTCTTCCGTGAGCTCAAAATCGACCATGGTCTCCCCCGGTCTCCCCGATCTGGGATGCGAATGGGTCCCTCGCTATTTAATCGTTTGAGCGGCTCGTCGCCGACGGGCGAAGGTTCAAGCCGGAACCGTTTTTCGAATCGATCCGGTTGAGCGCGTGAAGGTGTTCAGCACCGGAGCGACCGTGAGCTCCGATTAGAACTCCTTCGGGAGCTCCTGAGCCACCTTGATGAGCCGGTTCCACTGGCCCATCATGCCCATCACCTTGGGCATCGATCCCCGGAACTTGATCTTGCCTCCCATCACCAGCGACTGGAAGTCCTTCTCGCCCTTGCCCAAGATGACCCAGGCGTCGTACGGCCCCTCGAACTTGAAGTCGGCGGGCACGTCCGGCGCGACCTCGCTCACCGCCACCCGTCCGCTCACGACGTCGAGCAGGTACGACTTCGAACGGTCCGTGAGGGTGATGACGGCCTTGAAGGTCGAATTCGACGACTTCTTCATCCACTCGGCATCTGCGTTCAACGCGCTCGCCAGGGCGTCGAAGAACTCTTTCGAGAAGTACGAGACCACGATGCGACCCCGGCGGGCCATGGCGGCGCCACGACAAAAACGCTTCGGGGCCCCGCCGGCCCGCGACAAAGATTATAGGAGAAGGCCACGCTCCGCGCACCGTGCGTGGGTAGCCAAGCCAGGTCAAAGGCGAGGGACTCAAGATCCCTTCCCGCAGGGGTTCCCAGGTTCGAATCCTGGCCCACGCATCCCTCAAGGGATGGCCCTCGGATACGTCCGGTTGTGTCGCACGAAAGCGTACTATCGACGCAGACAAAAAGCTCGCAAGGACGCTCTTGCACGCATGGAGTACTAGTGTCATGACAGTACCCTTTTATGGGGGTCCGTCAATCACTTAAAGACGTCGGGCCGCAAGGACCGGCGCGGACGGGAGGGTTTCGGACGAAGTCCTTGAACGTCGCGTTGATTTGTGGACTAGTGACCGTCGCGTTGTTGCTGCAGACCTTGGTGGTCGGGCCAGTCGGGCTCGCGATCACCGCGAAAGCCGTACCGGCGCCGGACCTCACAATCGGCTTCCTGCAGACAATCGATTACTTGAATCCGTACCGCGGGATCAATGACCCATCCTACTTCCTCTACGGCCTACTGTACGACTATCCGTTTGCATTCGATGGACAAGGGACGTTCATTCCCAACATCATCACGAGTGCCACGCACGATGCGGCGGGTTTCAACTGGACCTACACCGTGCGCCAGGGCGTGAAGTGGTCGGACGGCACGGATCTCACGGCCGCCGACGTCGCGTTCACCTGGAACTACGACAGCCAGAACCTCGCGTCCCTGTGGGCATACGAGCCGTACTTCAACCAGGTCGTGCAGTGTACCTCGAAGACCCGACCCCACTGCGGCGCCGTAATCTCCTCCACGAACCCGTGGCAGGTGATCCTCTACTTCAAGATCCCCTTCGTCGCGGGCGAGGACATCTTCGGTCCGATCGTGCAGCAAGCGCAGTGGAGGACGGTCGACCCATCGTGCGCGGGCGGGACCGCCGGCTGCCCTGGGGGCATCCCCTACGCGAACGCGAACCCGATCGGCACGGGCCCCTTCATCGCCGACTCCAACATCTACAACCAGTTCCTGACGGCGCTCAGCCCGGGCGGATACATCCACGTGTCGAGGAACCCCTCCTACCATGCAGTCGGGGCGAACGTCAGCGGGTCGGACAATATCCACATCCAGAACATCTACCTCAAGTTCTTCAGCGACCCGAACTCCCTCGCCTCGAACCTCCTGAGCGGAGGTGTCCAGCTGGCTCAGTTCTCGCCGTCGACGATCGAACCCGCTCGAGGCCAGACGAACATCCTCGTCCAGTCGGGCCTGCAGGTCATCCAGGAGTGGAACGAGATTGGGATCAGCCAGTATGACAAACCGGGGAGCTCTCTCAACCTCGCCCGCTTCGATATCAACGTCCGGCGGGCGATGGCCATGTCCACGAACAAGGACTACATCATCCAGCACTTCTACGATGGCGAGGGCAAGCGGGGCGACACGCTGGTCTCCCCCGTCACGCCGCAGTGGTGGTATGACCCGGTCGCGGGTGGCGACAATCTAACCTACAACATCCAGGCAGCGAACGCGCTTCTCAATCAGTCCGGATACGACTTGTGGAGCGGCGGGACGTTCGGGAACGGCTACCGGGAGGCCAGGAACGACATCGTCGTGGACTACCAGACGGGCTGGGGCTCCTATCAGATGACGGATCCGCCGAACGTGACGAAGACGATCAAGGCCGGGACGAAGATCGCATTCACCCTCGCCACCCGTCCCTCGGGTGATTTCCCCGAGGAGTACGCCACGGCGCAGTACCTCCAGCAAGAGTACGCCCGGATCGGGATCCAGATCGTCCTCAAACCCGAGACGACGGAGGACATCCTGAGCGCCGACGTGTATGCCGGCGCGGTGGAGATGTACATTTGGTACTGGTCCGCGGACCCCGACCCGAACTACATCCTGTCCATGCAATCGTCCTGGACGCTGGACGACTGGAATGACAACTTCTGGAACAACGCGACGTACAACCATTACTATCTGGCGCAGCTCGCGGACTTCGACCTGAACCAGCGGATCAAAGACGTCCACGCGGCGCAGAAGATCAACTACGACATGGCCCCGTACATCATCTACGTCTATCCGTACGGGGAATGGGCGATGCGGACGGACGTGTGGACGAACTGGGGCGACTGGAACCACGACCCGTACATGCAGATGAACGCGTTCTGGGGTGCCAACCCGCTGTTCTTCAACATCACCTGCCCGACCTGCTCTGCGATCGTCCAGAACCAGCCGCCGACCTCGCCCGTGATCCACTATCCGACCTACGCCAGCTGGATCGTGAACACGAGCCTGAGCCTCACCGCCACGTCGACGGACCCCACGGTCCCCCCGGACACACTGAACTTCACGTGGGACTGGGGCGATGGGACCACGACCTACTGCCCGCACGACCAGACGGTGACGAACTGCACCGCCTCCGGAGGCAGCACAACGGGTACGCACTACTGGAATCGCACGGGCAACTACACGATCCGCGCGACCGTGTCGGACGGATACACGGGCGTGACGACGCAAGGTCCGGTGTACCTGAACGTGACTGAGGCGCCGCCAATCATCGGTTGGCTAGCGGGAGTCGTGAAAGACACCTCTGGCAGCCCGATCAAGGACGCGGTCGTCGCCACGATGCCGGGCGGCGCGTCCTCATCAACGACGCCGGCCAGCGGGTTATACAATATCACGCTGGCCCCGGGGACGTACGATGCGGTCGCTTCGGCGCACTTCTACGTCACGTCGGCAGCGCAGTCCGTGACGATAACCGCGAACGCGACGACCACGAAGGACTTCTCGCTGACCCCCGCTCTCGGATGGATCACCGGGACCGTCACGGACTCGCAAACGAACGCCGTGATTGCGGCCGCCGCGATCTATGTGACCGCGAGCAACGGGCAGCAGACCTCCGGCTCCACGAACAGCGCGGGACAGTTCAACATCAGCGTGGAACCCGGGACCTACACGGTCAACGCCAGCGCAACGGGCTACGCTACCCAGTCGAAGACGGGCATCTCGGTCACCTCGGGCTCGGCGGCGGTTGTCAACTTCGCCCTTGCCCCAACGACCACGCCGGAACCGCTGTTCACCCCGCTAATCATTGGGGCGATCGTCGCGGTGGTGGTCATTGTGGCTGCGGCCATCCTGGCTGTGTACATGATGAGACGGCGAAAGAAGAAGGAGGAAGCGGAGGCGAAGATCGAACTCCCGCCGAAGCCGTAGCAACGGAGAACCAAGGTGATGAGGAAACCCTGAGGAGGCGCTAGAACGAACTTCCGGAGGTACCTCCTGAGGAAAGCCGTCCTCATCGTGGTGACAATCTTCCTCATCACCGCCCTAAATTTCTTCATCTTTCAGGTCCTGCCCGGAGACCCCACGTTCAGCGTGACCCCGAGGGGGTGCGGCGGGGGAGGCAACAGCTCTGTCGGAGGCGGCGGCGAGTGCGCGATCCGAAAGCAGCTCATCGCAGAATGGGGGCTCGACAAGCCAATCCTGCAGAGGTTCGTCATCTACATGGGTAATCTCCTCCAGGGGAACCTAGGAACCTCACTGACCAAGCCCCTGGGCGGCGTACCCGTCGTGCAGATCATTGCCCCCGCACTGAGTGTCACCCTGACCCTCATTGGCATCGCGACCGTGGTCACGATGTGGGCGGGCATGGTCCTCGGCCGGGTGTCCGGCTGGAGACGCGGTTCGAAGACCGATGTCACGATCACCCTCTCCACGTTAGCCGGGTATTCCATGCCCTCGTTTTGGGTGTCTCTCGTCATCGTCTTCGCATTCACGTATGAGGTCCGACTCTTCCCGCAGCCGGGCATGCTCCATCTCGTCGGAGAGCCAATCCAAGACTCGATCGCCACGCTCTACTACTACATCCCCGCGATCCTCGTGTTCGTCATCACGAACGTCGCTTGGTTCTCCCTGACCCTCCGGAACTCCCTGACGGAGGTCCTCCCGGAGGACTACATGGTGACCGCGGCGGCAAAAGGCCTCAACGAGAGGCAGCAACTCCGATGGCACGCCCTGCCGAACGCTCGCCTGCCCGTCGTCACCGCGTCTGCCCTGTACTTTGGCTGGGTCGTAAGTGGCGTGATCGTCATCGAGACCGTGTTCAACATCAGCGGCATCGGCCTTCTCACGTGGACCGCGACCCAGAACCAGAACTTCCCCGTCCTGTCCGCGGTGTTCCTCATCGCAACAATTGGGGTCGTGATTGCCAACGCGGTCGCGGACGTGCTCTACATGTTCCTCGATCCGCGCGTGCAGGAGACCTGATCCATGGGGACCGCGACCGCGACACCGGATAGTTACTCCCTTTTTCGGGAGCGTCTTCTGGCAACCCTCGCGCGGGGCAAGAAGACCTTCATTCAGATCTTGCGCAACAAGCTGTCCTTGGCCGGGATGGTCATCATCGTGTTCTTCGTTGTCCTGGCCGTCTTCGCTCCCTACTTGGTGGGGCCCTACCAGAGCTTCCTGACCCTGTATCCGAACGACCTTCCGCCGTCCAGCGCCCACCTCCTCGGGACGGACCACTTCGGGAAGGATATCCTGAACGTCATCGTCTACGGGAGCCAGATCTCCCTGCTCATTGGTTTTGTGGCATCCTTGGCCGCGATGATCCTCGGGACGTCCCTTGGTCTGATCGCCGGCTACTACGGGAAGGTGACGGACCAGATCCTCTCCCGGATCACGGACTTCTTCCTCGTGGTCCCGTGGCTTCCGTTCGTGCTGGTCATCGTGTCCATCCTGGGCAACAGCCTCGCGACCATCGTCTTCGCGATCGCTCTCGTGAGCTGGCCGACGACGACTCGCGTCATCCGATCCCAGGTGCTATCCCTGAAGGAACGTCAGTTCATTGAACGCGCACGGGCGGTCGGCGCGGGGAAGGCATACATCCTCGCTCGTCACATCCTCCCCAACGTGATGCCCCTCGTCTGGGCCGAGGCCGTGCTCACGGTCTCGAGCGCGATCTTCACGGAGGCGTTCCTTTCCTTCTTCGGGCTGGGGCCGCAGGGCGTCGAGACCTGGGGCCAGATGGTCAACTACGCCTACACCGCCAGTGCGATGCTGACCGGGAAGTGGTGGTGGTTCCTCCCGCCCGGAATCTGCATCACGGTCCTCGTGCTGGGGTTCGCCATGCTTGGGTACGGGATCGAGGAAATCCTGAACCCTGCCCTGAAGCGCCGCGGCGGAGCCACGAAAGGCGGCTAGGACCTTCGGCCGGCCCGCGGGAGCAGCCCCATCCGCTTGAGATAGTACCGGTCGATGAGGTGAACGACCTCCTCCTCGCTGCTATAGCGGCCCTGCGTATAGGCGATCGTCCGGGAGCCGAGGTGCGCCATCTCGCAGATGTGCCAGTCTTGGCGGTTCGTCGTGTCCCAGAAGTCCATCGCGTCCGTCGCCGCGTCACCCTCGTCCCGGTCGACGTAGAGATCGAAGACGAGACGCGTGCGGTCGGCGGAGAGCGGGATGAACCAGTCCAGGGTGACGTAGTCGGGCAGGAGGCTGAGGAAGTTGCTCGGGTACAGGACATAGTAGTACACCCGTCCGAGGTCTTCTTTCGAGAGACCGGGGAACGTCCGGCGGGGCGTGCGCCCGTCCGGCGTGAGGGTACGCGCCCCGTCCACGAAATCCATCCATCCTCCGAACACGGGTCCCTTCCTCAGGTCCTCCTCCCCGGATCGATAGGGCGTGAGCCGCACGAGCTGCGGGTGGATTCCCGGGCAATGATAGCATTCGTTCGCGTTCTGGACGACGAGCTTCCAGTTGGCGGCGATCTCGTACACGTACCGGTGAGCCCGCCGGAGACGCTCCAAGGGATATGGAGCGGCCCGGTCCACGAACTCGCCGAGGTAGTCCTTCAGGGGTTCCGCGTTCCCGCTGAGGCTGAGGAACAGGAAGCCGCGCCATGTCTCGACGCGGACAGGGTACAGGCCATAGTCTTCGTGGGGGAATTCCTCGGCCCCCTCCATGTGGGGGGCGCCGACGAGGAGGCCCTTCAGGTCGTAGGTCCAGGCGTGGTAGGGACACCGGATGACGCTCAGCCCGCTCCCCGAGGCGTCCTCGAGGAGTCGCGTGCCGCGGTGGCGACACACGTTGTGGAATGCGCGGAGGCGGCCATCCGTGTCTCGCAGTACGAAGACGCCGGATCCTCCGACCTCGTAGGTGCGGAAGTCGCCCAGATGGGGAATCTCGTCCTCCCGCCCCACGCACATCCACGAGCGCTGGAAGAGCGCCCGGTTTTCCCGTGCGAACACATCGGGATCGCTGAAGAACGACCCGGGCAAGGTGGCAGCACGATGGAGGGGTCGATCGACCGCGCGCAGCGCCGCTAATCGGTCTCCGGCTTTCCTTCTCCGCGTCGTCGAGGCCCCGTGTTGCATCGATACCACCGAATCGCCTCCCGGCCTTTCCTGAGAGGATGCGGTGTCTTGGCTTAAGATTTCGGTCAGCCTAAGCACGGAGTGCCATTCACGCCGCTTGTTTCCGGATCCGCTGGAGGATCGCGTTCGCCTCCTTCAGGAGTTCCGGGTCGAGCGGCGTCGGAACGTGCTCGCGGAGGATCGCCGCAGCGGCCTCATGGGCGATCTCGAGGACCGTCTTGCGCGGCGCGGTCGGGTCCGGGACCTTCCGGTCGAACAGCCGGGGGAGATACCACTCCGTCCTCATCCGAGACATCGTATCCCGGAGCGATCGGGGATCCTTCAGGAAGCTACCCCCCGGCCCCACGGTTCCAATCAGATCGAGGGAAAGGCTGCTCTCGTCGACCTCGATCCCGCGGGCGTAGCGGTGGGCGTAGCCCGCGATCTCGTGATCGATGAGGATCTGTTCTGGACTCGTCGCGTTGAACCCTTCATAGGAGCCGAAGTAGAGGTCGACCATGTCGGCGCCCGCGAGCATGGAGGCGAGCAGCGAGGCGCCCTTCTCGAACGCCGCCTGGGCATCATGGATCTTCGCGTCGGACTGCCCTCCCGTGGAACAAGGCAAGCCATAGAAGTGGGCGACCTGGACCGAGGCGGCGCTCATGAGCCCGAACTCCGGACCGCCCACCGCCGCGTTTCCCGCCTTCATGTCCATCGTCCCGCTGACGCTCCCGTAGACGACCGGGGTCTGCGGATTGACCAGGAATGCGATCAGCACTCCGCTCAGGATCTCCGCGTTCTGCTGCACCAGGGTTCCCGCGAGGCTGGCCGGGGCGGATGCGCCCGCGAGATCGAGGCACATCAAGAACACGGGCTGTCCCCACCGCGCATACTCGAGGAGGGTCTCCGTCATCATGCGGTCGTGGGTCAGCGGGCTGACGGGGTCGCAGTATCCCGCCATCATCGGCCGCTTGCGGAGGGCCTCCTCACCGCCGGCCAGAAGCTTCGCGATCTCGAGACCCTCCCTCGCCATGGTCCCGTCGTACGAGGGACCCACGAAGACCTTCGACGTGTTGCGGAGGTCCCGCACGAGCGTGGCGACCTCGCGGTACCCGGAGGAATCCGAGGAGGCGCCGAGGGAAACCGGCGTATAGTTGATGTCGGCGAACTCGAGGGCATCCATCAACCGCACGAGGTCGTCGCCGTCCTTCTCGGTGGGCGCACGGGCCTGCCCGGTCGCGTAGTCGACAATGTTCGTGCATGCGGAACCGGGGCCCAGGCGAGTGCGGCCCCCGTCGCCGAGCCGGAAGCTCTTCGAGGCCTCCCGGGCATGCCACGTCCATTGCTTCGGGACGCCACGGACGGCCTCCATAAGCAACGGCTCGGGTATCCGGACTCGCTCGGTCCCCTCCTCGTGGACCGCACCCGCATCCACGAGAAGCCGGAGGGCGCTCGGTTCCCGGACGTTGACGCCCACCCGTTCGAGAAGCGTCAGGGTGGCGCCGTGGATAGCCTCGATTTCGTCGCGCGATAGGACCGTGAGCCTTGCGTGTGCCATCGACCGCCCCCTGCGCCCGTCATCTCAGGCTAAGACCCACGGGAAGATAGGTCCTTCGGCCCCCCGATTTCGCGAGATCCGTTTGCGGCGTCAGCCGTAGAGATGACATGCGACCATGACGTTGGGAGCGGCCGTCTTCAGTGCGGGCTCCTCGAACGCGTGGAGGATCACCTTCGCGCCCGCGCCCGTCTTCTCGATGGATTGGATCGCCGTCAGGGCGCGATCCTCCTCCGACCGCGACGCGATGAGCCCGCGGAGCCACGGCTCGAATCCGTCCGCCACGTGAGGCCAGACGATCGCGTCCGGCCCCTGCACCACGGCATCCTGAAGGTAGGCCGACTCCGCCCCGGCCGCGCGGTGACGGAGGGACTCGAGCACCTCGTCCGAGGTCCAGCCGCATCGCTCGAAGGCGACGGGACACCGCGGGTGGAACCGGCATCCCGAGGGGATGTCCGAGGGATCCGGCCGCTCTCCCTTGAGGATGATCCGCTCCCGCTTCCGGTCTGGGTCCGGCATGGGGACCACGGAGATGAGGGCCTTCGTGTACGGATGACGCGGGTTCGAGATGAGCTGCTCCGTGGGTCCTTCCTCGACGATCTGGCCCAAGTACATGACTCCGATGCGGTCCGCGAGGACGTACGCGAGGGAGAGGTCATGAGTGATGAACAGGTACGTGAGGCTGCGCTTCTGGCGGAGTTCGAGGAGGAGTTCGATGATCTCGGTGCGGATGGAAACGTCCAGCATGGAGACCGGCTCGTCCGCGACGAGGAACTCCGGCTCGAGGACGAGGGCACCCGCGATGCCCACGCGCTGCCTCTGCCCTCCCGACAGCTCGTGGGGGTAGCGGAGGAGATACTCCTTCGGCGGCCGCAGGCCCGAGTCCTGCAGGGCCTGCTCGACGCGTGCCTCGGTTTCGGACCGGCTCCGGGTAATCCGGTTCACGAGCAGGGGCTCCGCGACGATGCTGTAGACCGTGTGTCTCGGATTGAGCGACTCGTAGGGGTCTTGGAAGATGATCTGCAACCGTGTGCGGAGCTTCCGGAGACGGTCCGTCTCGACGCCGCGCCGGCGGGCCCAGAGGCGCGAGAACACGCCGGAGGCAACCCAAGTGGCGAGCGCGGCGAGGCCCAACTGAACCAGGGCGAGGAAGACCGTGTTCTCTTGCATGTAGTTGTTGTAGACGCCGAAGACGGCACCGAAATCGGCGGGCAGCCCGGCGGCCGCCTGGGACGCGTAGACCCCGAGCACCTGAGTCGCCGTGCTCGCGGCAATCGAAGCAACGGTCAGCAGCTGGGGAACGCGGCGGCTGATCTTGACCCAAGGGAGCGTCCCCACGAGGGCCAGCGGAATTCCGAGGATCAGGTAGGCGAGGGATTCCACGGACCCCGCGTCGATTGCCCGGAAACCCAGGACGAGCGCGAATCCAACGAGGGTGGCCACGATCAGGCTGGCGGTTCCGAGCAGGAATCCCAAGGCCCAGTCCTTGATACTCCGGTGGACCTTCTCGCTGTATGTGAGGGACTTGTGCTTCCGGAACTCCTCGAGTTCGGCCGCCTTCCCCCCCGCCTTCGCCGCCTCGTACTGGGCCAGTTCCTCCGCGGTCGGATTCAGGAAGACGTCGCCGTGGGTGGGTTCGACCAGCCTCAGGATGCCCTTTCCCGTCGTGGTCTTGCCGCACCCGCTCTCTCCGACGAGGCAGTAGATCTCCCCCTTGCCGATCGTGAGGTTGAGTCCGTCCACCGCGCGGACGTAGCCCGGATCCGATCGGCGGAGGGCTTCAACGAACCCGCGACGCTTGGAGAACCAGACCTTGAAATCCCGCAGGGCCAGGTACGGTTCGCGATCGGTCATGGGGAGGACTCCTTCGTGTTCAGGTGGCAGGCCGCACAGTGCCCATCCGAGACCGGAAGGAGTCCGGGCTCCTGCTCCTTGCACAGGTTCCACGCGAACTTGCACCGCGGGTGGAAGTGACATCCTGTCGGCGGGTGGATCAGGCTCGGGATGTCCCCAGGGATGTACGCGGGCAGGACGCGGGCGCCCTTGATGTCGGGGAAGGCGGCGATGAGGTCCTTCGTGTAGGGATGCTTCGAGTTCTTGAACACGTCCCGGACGCTGCCGGTCTCCACCATCTTCCCGGCATACATGATCGCCATCTTGTCGCACGTCTCCGCCATCACGGACAGATCGTGCGATATCAGAATCATGGAGAGACCAAGCTCCCGCTTCAGGCGCTCGAGCAGTTCGAGGATCTGCGCCTGGATCATGACGTCCAGCGCGGTGACCGGCTCGTCCGCGATGACGAGCTTCGGGTTGCAGGCGAGCGCCATCGCGATCATCACGCGCTGCCGCATCCCGCCGGAGAATTCGTGGGGGTACTCGGTCGCCCGGTCCTTATGAATCCCGACGAGCTCGAGGAGCTCGCCCACGCGCTTGTTCGCCTCGTCATCATCGACATGCTCGTGGAGCTTGATGGGTTCGGCAATCTGCCGCCCAATCCGCTGCACCGGGTTCAGGGCGTTCATCGCGCCCTGGAAGATGATGGAGATGTGGTGCCACCGGACGCTACGCAGCTGGGGCTGGGTCAGCGTGGCCAAGTCGTACCCCTGGTAGTTGATGGAGCCGCCGACGATCCGGCCGTTCTTGGGGAGGAGACGCATGATGGAAAGGGCCGCGGTCGTCTTCCCGCAACCGCTCTCGCCCGCGAGGCCGAGGGACTCTCCCTCGTCGAGGGAGAAGGTAACGCCGTCAACGGCCCGCACGTCGCCCTCGGGCGTGCTGAAGTACACTTTGAGATCCTTGACCTCTAAAAGTGGCACCCAGCGCCTCCGTGTACCTCCGACAAATCATCCCGCGGGCGCCTCCCCGTAAGGCGAGCCGGGCCCGTCACCGAGAGCGCCATATGCGGGGATGGAGGGCATTTTATAAAGGCTTTTGTTACGTCATGTAAGGAGAAAATGGGCTCGAAATCGCGGTCTGCAAATATAGAGCCTATTCGTCCGGTTCATCCCCCGCACGGGAAGCGGCTTCGATCCCCTCGCGCGGGACATCCGGACCCGTAATCGACCTGACGATCCACCAACCGTCGCGGTCGCGAGGGCCGAACGACCTGCCCGATGTCCGAAATCGGACCCCCGTGGACATCAACACTCCCAGGGGACTCGTGCTCCGTTCCCGCGTCGAGCGGCCCAGAGGCCGGCTCTCAAGACCGGCAGATCGGGGAACCGAGACGGGTTCTAGAAACGGACCGGCCGCCCCTCGCGCGAGGTGAGCCAATCCGCAGAACCCACGGGCTCGACGTCCGCGATGGCTCGGGAACCTGGATCCTGCCTCCAAGGGCGAACGCGCGGACGCCATCCGTTCCAGACCCATCAAAATCTATAAGCGATGCCGGGGTGGTGGCTTTCCGAGGGAAAGGGTGGATCCGGCATCGTACGTTCGCACCATCTCGACTCTCGCCGCCCGACGGGAACCCTTTGCCGTCGCGGCGGTCGTGAAGACGGAGGGATCGACCCTCGGTAAGCCGGGATTCAAGATCGTCATCTCGAAAGAGGGAGATATCGTCCACGGGACCCTGGGCGGGGGCTGCCCGGACGGTCCGATCGTCCAGGTCGGTCTGGAGACCATGGAGACGGGGGTGCCCCGAGTCGTCCGCGTCCATCTTGTCGACGTGTCGAAGGCGGTCGCGGGGACCGTCGCGGCAGACACCCCGGACGAGATCTTCGTCGAGACGAACTGCGGCGGCGTCATGGAGATCTACGTGGAGCCCTACCTTCCACCGAATCGCCTCGTCATCATCGGCCAAGGCGGGCGGGACGAACTCGAGGATCACCTGGTCCACCTGGGGAAGCGCCTCGGCTACGAGGTCGTCGTGGTCGATCACCTGCCGATGCTCTCGGAGCAGCCGGACGAGACGATCCGGGATCTTGATTTCGACCTGTCGAAGTACCCGTTCGGCCCGCGCGACGCGGTCGTGGTCCTGACCAAGGGAGACCGCGACCTGATCGTGCTACGTGCCCTCTCGAAGGTCCACGCCGGCTACGTGGGCATGCTCTCGAGCCGGACCCGCACGAAGCAGAATTTCGAGGCCCTCCGGACCGAAGGCATCCCGGAGTCGTTCCTCGGCTCCGTCCACACGCCGATCGGTCTCGACCTTGGTGGGCGCACTCCCGCGGAGATCGCCCTCGCAATCCTCGCGGAGATCGTTTCCGTGCGGCAGGGACGGACGCTCGTCCGGACGGACGAGTAGGGCGGACACGCTCGGGCCGTTTGCCTCCGGGGAGTCGGCGCTTGAGACACTCGGGAAAGAACGCAACGTGGCCGACCGAGACATGGGCTTCCAGGTCCATCTGGCCACCCCGATGCGGAAGCGCATGCTCGTGGAGAGAGCTCGCCTCCGAGAAGACGGAGATCGCTAAGGCCAGGTCCGCGGCGCCATGGTCTCACTTCCCTCCGCTGGCCGCCACCACCGCCGCAGCGGCCGCGACCGACTTCACGATGTTCTGGTAGCCCGTGCAGCGGCACAGGTTCCCGGAGATTGCGACCCGGATCTCCTCCTCTGTCGGGGACGCGTGCGCCATGAGGAACTCGTACGCCGCGAGGACGACGCCCGGAGTGCAGTAGCCGCACTGGAGACCGTGGTTCTCCTTGAACGCCTGCTGAATCGGATGCATCGTCCCATGCGAGGCGAGCCCCTCGATGGTCAACACTTCCGACCCATCCGCCTGGACCGCGAACATCGTACAACCCTTGACCGCGTGCCCGTCCACGACGACCGTGCAGGCGCCGCAGTGACTCGTGTCGCATCCGACATGGACGCCCGTGAGCCGCAGCTCGTCTCTCAGGAAATCCACCAGGAGCATCCGCGCCTCCACGCTCCGCTCGTGCCGGGTTCCGTTCACGGTGATGGCGATTCGGCCTTCGCCGCGGGACGGCGCCTTGGCAGTGACGGGGCGACTCGCTCGCTTCGCCGCCGGGGCTTTCCGCGACCGCGTCGTCTTCTTCACCATGCGCTCACCTCCGCGCCCGCTCGACCGCGGCCTCGAGCGCCCGCCTCGTGAAGACTTGGACCATGGCGCGCTTGTAGGCCTCGCTCCCGTGCAGATCTGAGGCGGGGCTCGACTCCTGCGCGGCGAGGCGACCCGCCTCGTTGAACGCGGCCTCGCCCGGGGACTTGCCGACGAGGGACGTCTCCGCGCGCTTCGCCCGGAAGGGTGTCGGGCCGACCGCGCCCAAACCCAGACGGACCTTCGCGATGGTCCCCTTCGAGTCGAGTTCGATGCCCGCGGAGACCGCGACGGTGGCGAAGTCGCCGGTCTTTCGTTTAAGCTTCTTGTACGCGCTCCCCGTCCCCGGGCCCGGCTTCGGGATTCGGATCTCGGTCAACAGCTCGTCCGAGTGGAGCTCGGTCGCGAACGTGTCCTTGAAGAAACCGTCGATCGACACGGTGCGCTCGCCGTTCGGACCCGTCAGGACGAGCTCCGCGTCCAGCGCGAGCAGCGCCGTGCCCCAGTCTCCGGCGGGATCCGCGTGCGCCAAGGAGCCGCCGATCGTCCCGAGATTGCGGACCTCCGGATCCCCGAGGACCTTCACGACATCTGCCAAGATCGGATAGCTGCTCTGCACGATCTTGGACTGCTCGAACTCGCGGTCCCGCGTCATCGCGCCGATCAAGAGTCCGTTCCCCGTCTCGCGGAGTGCCGACAGCGAGCGAATGCGGCTGATGTCGATGAGGAGTTGCGGGTCGGCGAGACGCAACTTCATCAGTGGGATGAGGCTCTGGCCCCCCGCGAGGACCTTCGCGCGGTCCCCATTTCTCTTGAGGAGATCGACCGCCTGGGACACGGTCGAAGCCCGAACGTATGCGAACGCGCGCGGCTGCACTCAACTCCCTTCTCGCGGCGCTCGGTAACCCGCTAGGGTGTATAACTCTTTCCCGAACGCGGTGGGAATTTAGGGAGACCAAACTCATGGACCCGCGCCGGACCGAACCCAGCATGTCACGGCCGCGAGCACCGACGGGTGGGCTTCGAAGTCAACTCGGCGAGCCTCGCGAGCGAGTGCGGTCTCGGGGTCGCGGTCCCCGCGGGGGCGTGTGTCAGAATTCCTTGGGGAAGCTCCGCGCCGCCATCACGATCCGATTCAGCGGCCCCATCATCCCCATCGCGTCCGTCATTGATCCGGCGAGCCGGATCTTGCCCTGCTGGATGAGTCGATCCATCTCGGCCTCCCCTTTGCAGAGCTGGACCCACGCGGCGTAGCGTCCCTCGAAGCGATAGTCGGCCCGCGTGTCCGGGCCGGCCTCCGTGGTCATGACCACACCGTCCTTCACGGAAATCAGGAACCAGCGCTTCTTGTCGCTGGCGCTGCAAACCATCCGCATGTCGTATCCCTTCATCGCCTTCGCCCACTCGGAGTCCGCATTGAGCCGACGTGCGATCTCTTGGAAGAACTCGAGCGTGTAGAACTGGATCATGCGAAGCACCGGGCATACGATGCAGCGCGGGGCCAAGAACCCTTCGTGCGGTAACCTACCGCGGGATACATACCGCGCTTCGGGGACCCCAAACCGGTCAGGCCATCCGCTCCCGGAGGATGCGCCGCACTCCGCGGCGAAGATGCTGGCTCACAGTGTTCCGGCTCATCCCGGTGAGGGAGGCGATCTTCCCCAACCCCACCCGCGCGGGGACATCGAAGTACCCCAGATTCCATGCGAGACTGAGCACCTCCCTCTGGCGCGCGGTGAGGTCGCCGGCGTTCCCTCGGTCTCCGGAAGCCCGCCGACGGCTCTTCAACTCGTACGCGACGTCCAGGGAGCGGAGCAGCCCGAGAATCCTCCTCTCGGCGGCCTCGTCCGCCAAGAAGGTCAGGACGGCGCGGTCCCGCCCGATCCAGGTCGGCGGTGTCGGGGTGACCCCGGCTCCCAGCTCCTCGAGGAGCCCCTCGAGGATCCCGGGCGTCTCCTGCCGCAGGAGGGCCACGTACGTGCGGCCTTCCGGGCCCACCTCCACGATCTCGAAGTCGCGGAGCCTATAACGCCGGCGCAACGCCTCTTGACGACGCCCGATCTCTTCCGCGGACCACGGGCGTCCCGACCGCGTGATCCGGGCGAGGAGCATCTGCTCGCGCGGCTGGAAGGCATACACCCGCAGGATCTCGATCGACTCGTTGTGCCGGAAGAAGGCGGGGGGCAAGAGGCCGGCCTGCACGAGGGGCGCGGACGGGAGCCCGACGCTAATCCGCCAGAAGGCCATAGATTACACGTAATCATCCGCCTACTAATAGACCCTCGGCCTCGGACGTACGGAGGTCGGACTTTGGAAGCGATGATCGACAAGCGTTCGGCGGTCCGCCGTCTCCCGGCGGAGGCGTGGGAGAAGGGGATCGGCCCAGGGATCGTGGACAAGAAGATCATGGGGTCGAACGACAGCAACTTCATGCTCATGGGCATCGCGAGGATGGAGCCGGGGGTGCACTCGCCGCCACACCGCCACCGGTACGCCCAGATCTTCTACTTCCTCGAGGGACGGGGGCAGATCGTCCTCGACGACGCGGCGCCCGTCGAGGTGGGGCCGGGCGACGTGGTCCGGATGATCCACGGAGAGACCCACACGGTCGTCAACCCCGGACCGGACCCGCTTACGCTCCTCGAGGTCCGCGTGCTCCGGAAGGACCAGACGGAGTGGGATTAGTCGGATGGCCTCGCTGCGGACCTGGTTCAAGGCGACCCAGCCCCACTCCTTCGTCGCCTCGGCGGTCGGCGTCTTCCTGGGGACCGCGATCGCCTACGCCCGGGCGGGAGCCTTCGACGGACCCGCATTCGTCGCGACCCTCCTCGGCGTCGTCGCCCTCCAGGCGGCCACGAACATGAGCAACGACACGGTGGACTTCCTCCATGGCGTGGACGACCTTCCGCCGCATCTGGTGAGCCCCTTCACGGGCGGCGCGCGGGTCTTGCCGGAAGGCGAGCTGACCGTCTCGGCGCACCGCCGCGCGTGGATCGCCCTCTACGCCGTCGGCGGTCTCCTCGGCGTGGCGCTGGCCGCGACGAGACCGAACGGAGGGCTCCTCCTGGCACTCGGGATCGTGGGTGGCGCCCTCGGTGTCTTCTACACCCTCCCGCCGTTCTCCCTCCAGTACCACGGCCTGGGCGACGTGGCCGTCGGCGTGGTTTTCGGGCCCATCGTGACCCTCGGGGCCTACGCGGTCCAGACGGGCCGTCTATCCACCGAAGCGTTCCTCGCGTCGATCCCCCTCGGAATTCTCGTCGCGGCGTTCCTGTTCGTGAACGAGATGCCGGAGCATGAGACGGATCCGCGAGGCGGGAAGCGCACAATCCCGGCAAGGCTCGGCCTCGAGCGTTCCTATCGGATCTACCTCGCGTTGGTCGCGGCCGCTGTCGTCCTCCTCCTGGGGTTCGTCGCCGTGGGCGGGATCCCGTGGCTCGCGCTCCTCGGCCTCGTTGCGGTGCCTCCCCTGCTGAAGTCGATCCGGATCCTCCGGACGTACTATCGCGAGTATCCGAGGCACATGCCCGCGAACGCGGGCACCATCCAAGCGGTGCTCCTCCTCGGGGTCGGCCTCACCCTGGCGTACCTCCTCCTGACGTTCCTGTGACGCCTCCCCGTCGTCCAAGGAGACTGGGCGGGCGCCCCTCTCCCCGGAGGATGCTCGAGGCCGCGGGTCCGACTACGTGAGGAACGCCACGAGGAGCCCGATGCCGGCGAACAGATGGGCCAGCACGGTGAGTCCGATCGCGAGGGAGCGGGCGCGCGTGCGAGCCTGCGCTCCCGGCAGGACGGCCGAGGCTGCCAGGAGCCAGGGAAGCGGGAGGAGCGCAGGGAGCAGCTGCGGATCCTGGGAGTACCACAGGAGGGCGAGGCAGACGGGGGACCACCACAGCGCGACGAGGACCGAAACGGACTGCTGCCTCCCCAGGAGCGTCACGGGCGTCCGCTTCCCCTTCGCGCGGTCCTCGACCTCGTTCGGGAAGTAGCGACTGAAGGAGATCGCCGCGGCGAGGAACCCAAGGATTACGGAGGCGAGCAGGCTCCCGACGAGTCCGCGGCTGCCAAACGCCAACGTCGCCCCCACGGTCATGATGGGACCGAAGGCCAGGAACGTCGAGATCTCCCCGATTCCGCGGTAGCTGAGCTTGAGGGGCGGCGAGCTGTAGCTCCAGGCCAGGAGGAACCCCGCCAATCCGAACAGGAGGAGCCACACGCTTCCGGTCAGCGCAACGAGCGCGAGCCCCGCGAGGACGCCGAGCGCCATGCACGTCCACGCGACCCGGAGGACGGTCCGGGGATCCCGCGTGAGCCCGACCGCCGCACCGCTGTCGAACGCAATCCAGGAGCCCGGGGAGGACGGGGACACGGTGCGATCCTGAGCCTCGTAGTAGCCCTTGAGCAGGTTCGCGCCCGCCTGGATGGCCACGAGGGAGACGAGGATGAGGGCGAAGTACAGCGCGTTGAAGGGAGCGCCCGCAGCCACGGCGGCGACCGTCCCGACGCAGGCGGGCACGATCGCCGCCTCGAAGAGGACGGCCTGGGACGCACGCACCCACGCGAGGAGACGCATCGGAGGATACGAAGGGAGCAGGGCGGAAAAGCCTTCCCCTCTCGGAAACGCGGCACATGGGACCGCGGATGGCTATACCCGAGGGTGGCCTTACAGTCTCATGTGGAACGGCGCCATGGCGAACACGGGGGACCGACATGACGGTGAATCCGAGGATGTGGGTCGCGGCGCTTCGGGTGATCCCGCGCATCGAGAAGGACGAGTTCAACCGGCTCGATCCCTTCGCGCGCTGGCTCATCGCGACGCGTGGCGCGGTCCTCGTGATGACGTTCCTCTCCGCCTCGCTCGGCGGGCTGTTCGCGGCCCTGGAAGGCCGGTTCAACGCGGGGCTCTACATCCTCGTGGCCGTCGGGCTCGTCGTCGCGCACGGCGCGAGCAACCTCTTCAACGACTACTGGGACTTCAAGCAGGGAGTGGACACGGACAACTACTTCCGCGCGCAGTACGGGCCTCATCCGCTCGTGGCCGGCCTCTTCACGGAGAGGCAGCTCCTGACCTGGGCGATCGGCACGACGGTCGTCCCCGTCGCGATCGGCCTGTACCTCGCCTGGGTCCAGGGACCCCTCGTCATCGTCTTCGCTCTCCTGGGCGGCTTCGTCATGATGAGCTACGCGGGGAAGCCGTTTCCGCTGAAGTATCTCGGACTCGGCGAGCCGGCCGTGTTCCTGACCTGGGGTCCGCTGATGGTCGGGGGCTCGTACTTCTGCATCACGGGCACGCTCCCGCTCTGGGTCATCCTGGCCTCCATCCCCTACGCGCTGGGGACCACGGGCGTCCTCTTCGGGAAGCACATCGACAAGATCGAGGACGACACGAAGAAGGGGATCCACACGCTGCCCGTCCTCCTCGGGGAGCGGAGGGCGCGGACCGCCTCGATCGCGATCTTCGCGCTCATGTACGTCCTGGTGGTTCCGTTCGTCCTCGTCGGCTGGCTCCCCTGGCTCGTCCTCCTCGTGTTCCTGAGCCTTCCCCGCGCGCGCCTCGCGGTCAAGGTGTTCCGTGCGTCGAAGCCGGCGGGGCCGCCGGAAGGTTACCCCAAGGACTCGTGGCCCCTCTGGTTCGTGGGGTTCGCGTTCATCTTGAACCGCGACTACGGCGGGCTTTTCATGATTTCCCTCCTGGCGGTCGTCCTCCTCCAGACGTTCGGGGTGCCGAACCACTTCCTCTACGTCTGAGCGGGCGCGGCGACGTTTAAGCCCCGTCGCGGCATCGGGCGCGCATGGTCCATTTCGAGAACCCGCGCTCGCGCCACCCGTTCCACATGCACGACATGATCCGGGGCCAGCCCGCGTTCGTGCGCGAGACGCTCGAGCGGCTCCGCGAGGTCGACGCCCGTGCGTTCCTTGGGACCTCGCGGAACCTGATCGTCACGGGCTGCGGGACCTCATTCCACGCCGCGATAATCGGATCCCGCTTGCTCCAGGAAGCGCTCGGGGACGCGACGATCGTCCGCGCGGTGCATGCATACGACCTCCTCCACGGCTTCGTCCTGCCGTCGGACTGCGTCGTCCTGGGCGTGAGCCACAGCGGGACGACCTCGACGACGAACGAGGCCCTCGGCCTCGCACGCCGCTCCGGCGTGGCGACGCGGGGCCTGTGCGGCCTCCCGGCCAGCCGCATGGCGGAAGTGGCGGAGACGATGCTGATCACGGGTTCCGTGCACGACCACTCGTGGGCGAACACGATGAGCTACACGACCCAGCTGGCGGCGTTCGCGAAGCTCGCCGAGGCTGCGGCCCCGGAGCCCGAGGACCTCTTCCCGGGCGGGGTGGACCGCATCCCTCAAGTCCTGCAAGAGACGCTCGAATGCGAGGCCGCCATCCGCCGCCTTTCGAAGAGTCTTGCAACCCTCGGCCGGGTGACCTTCCTCGGGAGCGGGCTGGACGAGATCACCGCACTGGAGGCCGCCCTGAAGATCCGCGAGACCTGCAGCATGCCCGCGAACGGCTACCACGTCGAGCAATTCCTGCATGGCCCGTTCCTTTCCCTCGATCGCCGCGAGGCCGTTGTGGCCCTCCGGTCGAACGACGACGATGAGCGCGAGGCCGTGCTCCTCCGAGGTTTCGCACGCACGGGGGCCACGATCGCGACGGTGGGGGAAGCCGCCGACGCGGACGTCCGCACCCCGACGATGCCCCAGCCGCTCCGGCCGATCGTGTCCGTGGTCCCGCTGCAGTTCGTCGCGTACTATGTGGCCGTCGCGAGGAGGGCGAACCCCGATGTCATGCGGTCGGACCTTCCCCGATACCGCCCGGGACTGGAGCCTCTGTTCGCATAGACACCGTGTCGTCCCGAAGATGGACGACGGCCGTTGCGGCCGTCCCGCTCCGCAGAATCAGGTGGAGGGTCATCTCCCCGCTGCCGTACGCGATCGTGAACCGGTCGACTTCGGACTTGTAGAGGTGGGCGGGCCGGCGGCGGCCCTCCGTGACGTATCCCGCTTCGGAGATGAGCCCGAGGGAGACGAGCCGCCGGATGCGCCGGTAGCACGGCGCGATCGGGATCTTGTAGCGCTGGGAGATTTCCTGGGCGGTGAGCGTCTCCTGGTGCAGCGCGATCAGGATGCGGAGGGCGTGGTCATCCAGGAGGGATTGCCCGTCCCGGTCGTACAGCAGGAGCTCCTCGGCCACCAGCTTCGCTCGAGCCGGTGACGTGGGGCCTCCCATGGGTGGGGGAATGGCCACGAGACCGCGGACGCGGGTTGAGCATTAAAAAGGTCGTGCCTCCCGTTATCAAATCCGAACGGCGTGGCCTGGAGGGCGATTGACGAGTGGGCACCGGGAGGCCGCACACGGCAAATGCGGACAAGCAGGCTGCACGATGACCCGCCGAGTCCCGGAAGAAAGTAAAGGTGCCGAGGGCCTCCCCGTGCGCCTCGGCTGATCTCGTCGAGAGATTGGTGGTCAGGCCTTCCGGAGGAACGGCAGGCCCGTGCGCTTGTTCACGCCGACCTTCCGGTTCTTGGGCATCTCGTCCATGGGCTTGCCCGATTTCGGCTTCCTCTTGCTGAAGAAGTAGATCGTGACTTTCGGTCCCTTCTTCAGCTTCACCTCTCGCGAGTACAGCGTCCATCCCTGGTACGTGTACGGCATGTTTGACCTCATCCCCTCCATGCACTAGGGTGTCAAAAGCGTTTCCCTCCCTTAGAAGCGTCCGACGACGACGTCGAGATAGCTATGTTATGGTCATTTTGAAGCCCTCCTTAGGCCCATGGAGGGGGCGCCGCGCCAAAGCGAAAGTCCCAAATCCTGTCATTGGATGCGTGCATCGTGGCGCCCCCCGCGAACTCGCTCACCCTGGGACTCTTCGGCACGGACCTCGACTTCCTGAAGCAGCTGGGCTCCACGATCGGGAAGAAGGGCACGGAGAGCGACCTGCTGTTCTGGAACAAGAAGGAGGGCGATCTCGCGATCACCGCGATCGCGCCCGCGACCTATCCTGAGCGCGTGGTACCGATGCTCCAGGTGGCGTCGCTCTGTGACGCGGCGGTCCTCCCGGTCGACTCCTTGGACGCGGCGTTCGGGGAAACCGCAATCGGTCTCGCCGCCGCAGGGAAGCGAGGACTCCTGATCCTGCGCAACCCGGAGACCGCGGACCGTGCTCGGGCGATGGTGAAGGACCGCCTCCGCGGCTGGGTCGCGATGGAGTGGTCCGGAGAGGATTCCCTGAGGCGCTTCCGAGAGTTCATCCCCGGGATGACCGTTCCGCGCGAGCCGTCCTCGCTGTGCACGGTCGTCCTGGACCACGCGTTCGCGGTCCGCGGGGTCGGGACCGTGGCGCTCGGCTTCGTGCGACGAGGCACGCTGCGCGTGCACGACGAGCTACGGCTCGTTCCTCTGGACAAGAGCGTCTTGGTCCGTTCGATCCAGCGGTTCGACGAGGACCAGACGGAGGCGCCGACGGGGAGCCGGGTCGGCGTCGCGCTGAAGGGCGTCGAGGCAGACGAGATCGAGCGGGGTTTCCTCCTGACCGCGGACGGCGCCGTCGTCTCCCAGGCCGAGGCGACCGTCAAGCCCTTCCATCGGGTCGAGTTCGCGAAGGACCCTCTCGAGGCGGGCGCGAGAGGCTTCCATCTCCAGGTCGGACTGTATCCCCGGCCGGTCGTCCTCCGCGAGATCGACGGAGCCCTGAAGGCCGTCGCGGATCGCCCGATGCCCGTCGTACCGGGAGAGACCGCCTTCCTCACGGTCCTCCGCGGCCCGGGCAGCCTGCGCATCCTCGGAAATGGCCCGGTCGTCGTCTAGAGAGGAATCAGTCGCGAGCATCGGGACGAAAGCGTTGTGCGGTCACTCGGAAACGCAGACGACCGGATCCCCATGAAAGCGAAGCTCCACAAGATTGAATGCGACGAGGACGAGCTGCTCGAGCTCCCGGAGGACTGAATCCCGATGCGCCTGGAGCACAACGAATACGCGACTCCGAATCGCAAGGCGTGCACCCGGTAGGTGCTCGCCCGCGCATAGCTCGTCCAACCCGGGTTCCGGGTGCGCCGCGGGCGGAGTCTCCGCCCGACGACGTCCAGCGCCCGCGGCGAGCGAGCGCCGGGCGGGGAGGCCTCGACTCCCGGGGGAACCATGGGTCTGCTTCCCGCTGGCTCCCGCAATTTATATTAGCGAGAATCCGCCATCCATCGTAATTTATATTAATGCAGACATGATTAAGGCGCCCAAGGATGGGATGATGATGCAGGGACCTCCACCCCCAATGATGATACAGCCCATGGTGTCTCGGAATCGGTTGATCGTCGTCGGCCTCGTGTTTCTGGGCCTGTTGCTCCTCATGATCGGGGGCGCCGTAATCAACGCCGGCCACACGCTAATCGTGGCCCCGACCCCGGAGCAAGCGGCAAACAACGCGAACCTCGTCGCCGTTTGGGGACCCACGCTGATGGACATCGGCCTGTTCTTCCTGGTCAGCGGCCTCCTGTTTGCAGTCGCCGTACTGGAAGATCTCGATGTGTTCGTGCGCCTGTTCCTGATGATCCTGGCCTTCGTCGCTGTTCTCCTGATCCTGGCGAGCCCGGCCACCTTCTTCCTGTGAGGTGGCTCCATGCCAACGATGGGTGAGAAGCTCTGGGAAATCGGCAAGTCGCCGCCGCAGAACCTGACCTTCCTGGTCTTCGGCCTCTTTTCCCTGCTGGCCGGCGTCATCCTGCGCTCCTTCGCCGCCTACTTCACGGCGACGGCGGCCGTCTCGTTCGTGGCCGCCGCGCTCGGCGGATTCGGCGCGTTCTTCGTGGCGGTAGCCCTGTTCCTGGGCGCGTTCGCCGGCATGGGCGAGTCGAACGGGACCGGCCTGAGGATCGCCGCGCTGATCGGCGCAGTCGTGGTCGTCATCATCCTGCTCTGAGCGAGGCGAAGACAAGGCACAACCCGCGGCGCCCGAGCGGCGCCGCCCCTTCCCCTTTCTGGCAACCACTACCTAGCGGGCCAGCCCGGCGGAGACGGAGAGGATCGGGGGTAACGTCGTGGCGATCGGCTTCCAGGAGGCCCCTTCGTCCCGGCTCGCGTACAACTGCCCCGTGTTCGTGCCCAGGTAGAGGCCCGCCGGATCCCCGCCGTCTGCCGACATCGCTTCCCGCAAGACGCCCATGTAGGCCCCGGGGCCGGGGAGGCCCTTGTTCAGCCGCTTCCAGCTGCGGCCCCGGTTCGAGGTCTTCCAGACGGCGAGTTGAGACTTCGGCGGGACCCGGTTCTCGCCGCCGATCAGCGGCGCCACGTACGCGGTGTGCTTCTCGTGGGGGTGGGCCGCGATCGCGAAACCAAAGTCAGAGGGGAGACCTTTCGTGACCTCGGTCCACGGGCCGCCTTCGGGCCCGCGGTGATAGGTGCCGCAGTGGTTCTGGTGGAAGATCGAGCCATCTCGCGCGGAGTCCCAGACGAGGTGGTGGACGCACTGCCCGGTCTCCGGATACGGGTTGGGGAGGAATCCGGCGCGCACGTTGCCGTTCTCCGGTTTCCACGAGGCGCCACCATCCTTGGACTCGAACGTTCCGACCGCGCTGATCCCGACGACCAGATGTCGCGAATCCCGCGGGTCCAGGAGGACGGAGTGGGCGCAGAGCCCGCCGAACCCCGGCGACCAGTTCTCGCGCCCGGGGTAGCGGTTCAGGGCGTCGTACCCCGACCAGCTGTCTCCGCGATCATCGGACCGGAAGAGGGCTGCGGGCTCCACGCCGGCTAGGAGGGAGCCGGGAGCATCCTCGGGGCCGGGCTCGATGTGCCACAGAGCCTTGACCGCGAGGCCGCTCCCCTCCCGGAACTTCGGCGCGGACTTCGTAAGGGCGGGCACGCTTCCAAGCAGCCCTCGATAGAGGCCGGGCCCCCATACCTCCCCGGGATTCAGGGACGCGGCATAGACGGTGCGCCCGTCCCGCGGATCCAGGATCATGTGGTACACAGGCATCCCCGGGAGGTACGGCCCGAGGACGGACCAGCGCCGTCGATCCGGAGAGTGGAAGACGAAACCGCCCTTCTTCGTACCCACGAGCACGACCGTACCGTCCTTCTTCACTCTAGGCAAGAGAACCACCTGCGACACTCGGAAGGATGTGTACCGCGTCTCCTCGAGAGAGGGCGACCTGCTCGAGCGGGCCGCGCACGAGCTCGTCGTTCACGAACACGTTCACGTACGGCCGCGGTCGACCCATCTCGTCGAGAATCCGTTCCCGGATGCCGGGGAAGGCGGCATCCAGAGCCCGGAGGAGGGAGGCGGCATCGCCGGCCTCCAAGAGCACCTCATCTTGGCCCTCTGTGAAGGACCGCAGGGCCGGCGGGATGTGCACCATCACGCCGGAATGCGCCAGCTCCTCGGAACGGATGCGGGAATCCATCGCTCCCCGGTCCCGCAGACGCATTCCACGGAAAAACCCTTCGCCGGCGGGTCGGTGAAAGTGCACCGGACGCGAGAATTCCGCCACGGAGGGAGGCTCCGGAGCGATTGACGAACGAGCGGGCCGAATCGACACCGTTTTCTACACCCACGCCAATGCCGACGGCCCCCAGCGGCCCCAATTCGTGGGCATGCATGGCCGTAGACGGGGCCCGCCTCGCCGCAAGACCAGGCCCTTGCGGAAATCGGGCCGATACTGCAACGTGAATTTATCCACGTCAAAGCGCGTCTTTTCCATGGCCACACCGCCACTTTTCAATCACAACGCTTAACTAGGTAGAATCGATACCCGTCGACCGGGGGTCCTGGTTTGCCATTCGAGATCACCGTCGTCAGCAACACGCCCCTCACTCCGCTCAAGGACCTGGACGACGTCGCCCTCCTGTTCCTCACGCAGATCGGCTACATCCCGAAGGGGTACGACCCGAAGACGGACGCGAGCTCCGTCCGGGACTCCGTCCCGTACCGACTCTTCGTCGAGTGCCTCCTGGGCCGCATGGACAAGGGGTGGACGGTCGAACAGCTCGCGGCGAAGCTCAAGACCACGAAGGCCACCATCTACCGACACATCAACAAGCTCAAGGACATGGACCTCCTCGACGAGGTCAACGTGAACGAGCGCGGCTCGGTCCGCAAGGGATACCGCATCCGCTACGGGAACCTCTCCAAGGCCTGGAACTTCGTCGAATCGAACGTGGAGATCGCGATGGAGAACTACCGCAAGACCGTGGACCACATCCAGAAGCTCGGAGAGCAGCGGAGGTGACCCTGTGCCGGAACCGGGCATCGTGGCGCTGACGAAGGGCTCCCGCTACCGGGTCGAGTCGATGGAGACGCGCGACCACACGAAGGTCACGAAGGGAATCTTCCGGGGCTACGCGGCCATCGGCCCGGACGACGCGCTCGTCATCGAGCTGGACGAGAGCCACCAGGAGCTGAAAGGAAAGCTCCGCATCATCCCCCTCCACGTCATCCTCACCGTCGACGTGCTCGAGCAGGTAGCCGGAGAGGCCCCGCCTCCCGAGAAGCACGGGACGATGTACGGGTAGCGCGGCGCCGCAGTCGACGCCGGCGAAAGGGCAGGAACCGCCGCGTCGTCTCCATGTAGGACTCCTCGGCCGGGCCGAACAGGGCGCGGAGCTCGCGTTCCTCGGACGGCGCAAGCACCACCGCGAACCACGACCCCAGGGCGAGCGCTCCTGGGAAGGCCCATGGGCGGTTTGCCAGGAACGCAATGCCCATGGTGAGCCCGTCGACGCTCGAGTGCAGCGGATGCCGGACGGAGCCTTTATGGCGGCGTCCAGCTCTGGCGACTCCCAACGGGGACATGCTCGCATCCGAGGCGGCCTTCTATGACGAGCTGGTCGAAACGCTGAGGGCGGACCCTCCCCAGAACAAGGTTCAGCTCCACGAGACCAAGCTCCGGCTCGCGCGCGTCCACCGCCTCGGCGGCGTCCCGAGCGATGCGACGATCCTCGGGCAGCTCTCCGACGCGGATCGGGACGTGTTCGAGGACCTCCTGAGGACGAAGTCTGCCCGCACCGCGAGCGGCGTGGCGGTGGTCACGGTCATGACCGCGCCCCACGCCTGCCCGCATGGGGTCTGCGTCTATTGCCCTGGAGGCCCGCGGTTCCACACGCCCCAGTCCTACACGGGGACCGAGCCCGCGGCGCGGCGGGCGGCGGACCACCGGTATGACCCGCACGCGCAGACCCTCTCCCGGGTGCGGGCCCTCCAGGAGATCGGCCATCGAACGGACAAGGTGGACCTCATCATCCTCGGGGGGACGTTCACCTCGATGGAAGACGGCTACAAGGAGTGGTTCGTGAAGGGCTGCCTGGACGCGATGAACGGAGAGATCGCGGCAGACCTGGAGGCGGCCCAGGAAGCGAACGAGGCTGCTCCGGTCCGATGCATCGGGCTCACCGTGGAGACGAAGCCGGACTGCTTCCTCGGACGAGAGGTCGCGCACTCCCTCGCCCTAGGGACCACCCGCGTGGAGCTCGGCCTCCAGTCCACCCACGACGACGTCCTCGAGCGTGTCCATCGCGGCCACACGGACGCCCAGAGCCGGGAGGCGCTCCGGCGGGCCAAGGAGGCGGGGCTCAAGGTGGGGGTCCACATGATGCCGGGCCTCCCCGGATCCGACCTCGACAGGGACCTGGAGTCTTTCCGCCTCCTCTTCGACGATCCGGCGTACCGACCGGACTTCCTGAAGATCTATCCCACCCTCGTCCTCGAGGACACGGCCCTCCACGAGATGTGGGAGCACGGTCTCTACCGGCCGCTCTCGATGGAGGACGCCATCGAGATCGTGGCGCGGGTGAAGGCGTTCGTCCCCCGGTGGTGCCGAATCCAGCGGGTCCAGCGGGAGATCGGTGCTCCGTACATCGACGGAGGGCCCACGAAAGGGGACCTTCGTGTTCTGGCGAGGGAGCGCCTCCGAGCCCGCGGGCTAGCGTGTCACTGCGTGCGGTGCCGCGAGGTGGGGTTCCGGGGGATCGAGCCGCGGGAAGAAGCCATCCGCCTCATGCGAGAGGATTACGAGTCCTCGGGAGGGCAGGAGGTGTTCCTGAGCCTGGAGGATTCGGAGCGGGAGGTCCTCGTCGCCTACGCGCGGCTCCGCGCGGACCGGGACCATGCGATTGTACGGGAGCTCAAGGTCTTCGGTCGGCTCGTGCCGATCCACGAACCGTCCGGATCCCGGTGGCAGCACCGCGGCCTCGGCCGCCGGCTGATGGAGGAATGCGAACGCGTCGCGCGAGACGAGTTCCGCGCGCGAAATCTGCGCGTGACGGCCGGGGTCGGGGTCCGCGGGTACTACCGCTCGCTCGGATACCGCCTCGAGAAGCCCTACATGATCCGCGGGCTCTGATCACGCGATCGCTTTGATCCAGCCCAGCCGCTTGAGCTTGCTCGCCTCGACGTCCTCCGCGTTCCGGAAGCCGCTCTCGGCCTCCGCAAGGTACTCGACCGCGAGCTTGAGGCCTTCCACGGTCGGCGACCGGACGTCGACCCCCGCCTTCAGGATCTGCTGACGGACGATGGGCATCGCAGCCTCCTGTCCCCCCAGGGAGTCGCACGAATCCATGAGGATCTGGTCGCATACCGCGATCAGCTCGTTCGGGACGTCCTCCTCGACGCGCTCGCCGCGCCGGAGCTTCGATTCCGCTTCGCGGATGACCTCCTTCGCAAGGCAGGCAAAGCTCGCCTCGACGCTCTCCCCCGTCTTCGCGGAGCTCAGGAAGCCGGTGATGTGGAGCTCCTCAATCGCGTCCTCGAGCTGGTCGCGCGCGACCGCCCGGTCCTTCACGAGGTCGACCTTGTTCCCGACGAGCACGATCGGGATGGGCTTCGTGATCTCGATGAGGTGAGGAATCCAATACTCCTGGACGGACCGGAGCGTGTCCTTCCGGGAGACGTCGTAGACGAGGAGTGCGCCCTTCGCTCCCTGGAAGGAGCTCTCCTGGATGTTCCGGTAGCCCTTCTGGCCGAGGACGTCCCAGATCATGAAGGTCACATCGGTGACCTTGCCCGGCGACTCGATGCGGAGGTCCTTCTTCGTGACCTTCGTGCCGATCGTGGTGATGTAGTCGTCGGAGAACTTGTCGACCACGAAGCGGCGGATGAGCGAGGTCTTGCCCACAGCGCCGTCTCCGAGGAGGAGAACCTTGCGCTTGATGCGATCGTCAGTCATAGCGCAGCGCTTCCGATGCGAGGCACCCTCTTATAACGCTTTTCCGCTGGATGTCAGATGTGCGAATACCCTGCCCTCATGCGGCGGGGCGGGAATGGGTCCCGAGGAATTGCTGGGCGATTAGGTCCACTTTCGGAAACACGTCAACGTTTCCATTCCAGTCGACGAGCCGTTCCGCGTTGGAGCGCTCGAACTCCTGAACCGCGCTCGCGAGCCTCGTGGGGAGCCCGTTCAGGTACCGCCCGTGCACGACGGCCGCTAGGACCGTGTGCGAACCTCGCGCGAGCAGGACCCGCTCGGGTCCGAACCGGAGCTGCTGGAGCGGCGCGTCCTCGTCTCCGTGGGTCTTCCACGTGTCCCGGACGAACTCCTGGAGGACGATGAGCATCCCGCTCATGATGTCGCTGTCGTGCGGGTTGCCCTGCGCGCGGGACCAGTGGCGGATGAGCATCCCGCTGTCATGCATCAAGTACAGCTCATCGAGCCGCGCGCGTCGGCGAACGTAGAGGATCGCGCCGATCCCGCTGGCGCCGCCCACGCCTAGGAGGGCGGCCGGTAAGAGGGCGACGACGGGCGGAGGAGCCGGCGGGATGTAGTTCAACGCGAAGGAAACGGAACGCTGGATGGTGCGCGGGTTCGCTCCGAGGTTGTCGGTGTAGACCATCGTCGTGGTGAACGAGGCGAACACGGTCTCATTCGGCTCGGCGGTCATGTTCGCGCGCGTGCCGGGCGCGATGTACGCGGTGAAGTTGAAGTACGTCATCCCGCTCACGTTGTTCTGGAACTGCATCGTGGATCCGAGAGCGGCCCCGTCCTCGGTCCAGGAGAGCTCAGGGCCGAGGGTCACGTTCGCCGTCATGTTCTCCGCCCAGTAGGTGAACGAGGAGTCCCCGGTGATCTGATCCATCTCGAGGATGATGCCGAGCTTCGGGGATCGCGAGTCGTTGATCAGGACCGTGAGCGCGTAGTTCGAGCGTGGCTGGGACGCAGAAGCGGGCAGCGAAAGGCTGAGCACGAGGACCGCCGTGAAGCTGATGGCGAGAAGCGCGAGGAGACTCCTCGCGGTGCGCGCCCGTGCACGTTCGGTCAGTGGATGCCCCCCAACTTGTGCTCCAGAAGGAGCGGACGACGGCGAACGTAATGATTCGCGCGCGAGCTATTTATAACTGTTAGTCAACAGCCGATGATTCGGGAATGACGTGCCGGCCCGGGCGTTATTGATTCTCACGCAACGGACTATCGACGGAGAGGAGGCGGTCGAGCGAGACCCTCCGAGAGCGCGCCAGCTCACGCAGGGCAGGACCTAGGCCGGATCCCTCCAGAGGGCTCCGGGGGGCCGCCCGGATGAACGAGACCGGAAGGCCTGTGGCCTCCGCCATCCGGGTCAGCGGGACCCGCGTCGAGTGCGAGACCTGCAGTCGGAGCCCGGGGCAGCGACCGGCCTTGGACTCGAGCGCCCTGCGAAGGGATGGGGTCCGTGCCGTCAGCCCAAACCCGGAGACGACCGGCTCGAGAGGATGACGCTCCTCCACGAACTCCAGGGGGACGAGGGCGAGGACTTCCTCGAGAGGGAGGAGCGGGTCGGCCGAGCGGATCCGTCTCCCGACGGTCCGCGCTCGTTCGGCGCTCGGGCTCAGGACGGTCACCGGGTAGTCGAGGAACTTCTGGGCCACGAGCGCGGCCCCCACATCGGCCGAGGTACGGCTCCCGACCACGACGCAATGCAGGTCGCACCGTTTTCGGGCGAGCGCAGCAACGAGCAGGCTGCCCAGGCCGCCCGAGAAGGCGAGGACGATCCGATCCCGGCTCGCGACCGTCCGCGCAATCTCCGCATCCAGCCGGACGAGCGCACGGGACGTGAGGCCGTCGGCGCGCATGCGGTCACGCCGGGTCGCCGAAGTGCGCCTCACCGGACAGCAGGCGTTCGAGGTGCGAGACGAGATCCGCGTCCGCGACCCGGACCTGCTTCTGCGAGTCCCGGTCCCGGAGCGTCACCCCTTTCCCCTCCAAGGTCTCGTGGTCCACGGTCACGCAGAACGCCGTCCCGATCTCGTCCATCCGGGCATAGCGCTTCCCAATCGATCCCGCGTCGTCGTAGAACGCGGTGATCTGCTTCCGGGTCCGTCGATAAATGGCCTCGGCGCGCTCGGGCAGACCGTCTTTGTTCACGAGAGGGAAGACGGCCATGGTGATCGGCGCGAGCCGAGGCGGGACCCGGAGGACCGCGCGCTCCCCGGGTCGATACCCGAGATCGAGGAGCGCCCAGACGTTGCGGTCGACGCCGAAGGAGAGCTCGAGGACATGGGGGACGACCCGGTTCGTCCCGACGGTCACGGCCTGTTTCTGGTGGGAGCCGGCCTCGTGGCCCGTCAGGTCGTGGTCCGTGCGGTAGTGGACGCCCCCGACCTCCTTGAACCCGCCGAGGCTGTCCTGGTTCACCTGGACATCGAAGTGGATCTTGTTGTAGAACGCGCGTTCCTTCTCATCGAGCTCCGCGAACCGGAAACGCTCCCGCGGGATCTGGAGCACGTCCATGTAGAACTGTTGGACCTTCGCCATGTGGTACACGTACCACGAGGGGAGGCCGCGGGCCACGAGGTCCTTCGCGGCGAGCTCGTGCGCGATCGGCTGGTTCTTCTCCGCGGCCCAGCAGAGCCGCACGGCGACGTCGGCCACTTCGGAGTACGGCACCTGGTCCGCGAACGTCGCGGGATCGAAGAAGATCTGCAGCTCGGCCTGGAGGAACTCCCGCATCCGATACGTCCCCTGCCGCGGGCTGATCTCGTTCCGGTACGCGCGGCCGACGATCGCGAGCCCCATGGGCAGCTTGCGCCGGAGGGCCTCGAACTCCCGCTTGAAGTTGAGGAAGGCGCCCTGGGCCGTCTCGGGTCGCAGGAAGGCGGAGTCCTGGCCGGTCGGGCCCACGCCGAGGGGGAACATCATGTTGAACGGGCGGGAGGGTCCCAGCTCCCCCTTACAGTTCGGGCAGCGCACGCCGACGGCCTTGATCTTCGCATCCGTCTCGGCCGCGGTGATGCCCTCGTGCTCCTCGTGGGTCGCCGCCTCGAGCAAATGGTCCGCGCGGTAGGATTCCCCGCAGCGGGTGCAGGTGACGAGGAGGTCCGTGAAGTGGTCCACGTGTCCCGATGCCTTGAGGGCGGCGTGTGGCAGGATCGTCGTCGTGTCGATGAGGTAGTAGTTGTCGTTCAGGCCGAGGAAGTGCTCGAGCCACGCGTCCTCCCAGTGCCTCCGCAGCAGGGCGCCGTTGTGGCCGTAATCGTAGAATCCGGCGAATCCTCCGTACAGATCGACCGCGGGCCACAGGAACCCGCGGCGGACGGAGAGGGACATGAGGTCCTCGTAAGAGGCCATCCCGGCCGGGAAAGGGAGGGATTGTCATAAAGGATGGGGTCGCGCGGTGCCGGGCGAACGATCACGTTGCGGATTTCCGATTCCGCGGAGGGCGCGTGGCGTGGGTCGAGCGGGCGGATGGCGAAACGTCCCAGATGCGTCCGCGGGACACGACGAGCCGGACGTCGCTCGCGGACGCGCGCAGGACCGAGGCGAACCCGTCCGCGCCCCCGGGAAGGTCGAGCACAAGGAGGTCGGCAGGTTCGCCCACACGGATCGCACACGCGGCCTTCGGATCTTTCAGGCGACGGCCGCGCAGGGCCATCTCGAAGACCTCGCGGGCGGGAATCCCGCCCTTCATTCGGGCGACGCGATAGGCGAAGTCCATCTCGCGCAAGACGGACGGCACGTTGATCATCGCGTTATCGGTCCCGAGGCGGAGCTCGACCCCCGCGGCGAGCATCCGGGGGATGTCCGGCGTGAGACCGAAGAAGGCGTTGGATCGCGGGCAGACCACGATCGGCACGCCCGAGTCTGCGACCCGTTCCAGGTCCGGATCGGTCGCCTGGATCATGTGGACCAGGAACGACGGCTTGAGGTCCAGCACGGCATCGATGTCCTCCCGGACCCGTTCGGAGCAATGGATGGCGAAGACCTTCTTCGCCCGCCTCACGTCGGCCGCGATCTTCGCGAGATCAGCGGCGGGCCAGTCGATGTAGGAGCTCACCGCGATGCCGTCACTGGCACGGATCAGCGCGGAGACCTCGCGTGGATCGTATCTCAGGCCGACCGGACGTCCGAGGGTGACGCCTTCCAGCGGGAGGACGACGAGGGCCGCGTAGAGCTGCTTCAGCCCACGGAGACCCCCCTCGCGGAAGTCCGAGAACCCTGTCGTTCCGGTGCGGAGCATGGTGGCCATCGCGCGGCGCATCGCCGCGATGACCGCCTCGTCCGTCGCCTTGGCGAGTACCCGGTGCTTCAGGCCGTCCGGAGGGGCCACGAGGTCCTCGATCGTTCCCCGTAGCTCCTGGGTCACGACCGCGTCTCCGAGGTGGGTGTGTGCGTTCCAAAGGCCAGGGATCACGAGGCCTTCGGCGAGTGCGTCCCGCACGCGGCCGGAGCGGGCCTCCACGATGACGCCGTCCTCCCATCCGACCGTCCCCGCCTTGAATCCGCGGCCGTCGTAGTACCAACCGGAGACGCGGGGCACGACGGGCCGATGGTCCGGACAGGTTTAAACGTTGGCGGAGAGGCACGGACCGAGCACGGAATCTTTATGGGGCAGGAACCTTTCAGCGCGACTCGCGCCACCGTAGCTCAGCCGGTTAGAGCGGCAGTTTCGTAAACTGCAGGTCCGGGGTTCGAATCCCTGCGGTGGCTTGCCTCCCGTCTCCCCCGAGCGGCCGGAAGGGCTATGCCGGGAGAAAGGATTCGAGGAGGACGCTGACACATCTGGAAAGACCAATGCCGATTTCGATAAGTTCGGGGCGGACAGTAGCGGACGCCTACCGAGCGCCGAAGGCCATTTCTCTGGACGACCACGTCGAAGACGAACTATGGAAGCTCATCGGAAGACTCACGCGGGAGTTGCGACAACTCCGCCGATTGGGACCTGCACCAGCCTGCTCGGACGAGACCTTCTCGCCGGATGAAATCCCTGCGTTGGTGCGAGACATCGAGTACTTGGTCACCGAAGGTTCCGAGGTTGGAGCACTCTTGACTTCGCCACTGAAGCAGGGACTCAAACGACTCCTAACATTCCTTCAGAAGGCCGAAAGCACAAACTCGTTTGTCCATGCGCATATCGAATAACCAGAGAACGCTTACCTCGATGGCCGCGAACAGGGAAGGTGCCCGCGCTTCGGTTTTGAGGCCGTCCACCGCCGCGAATCAGTTGCGCTCGCGGAGGCGACACCACTCACGACACGATGTGATGTCCTTCCAGCTTGTCAAAGCCCTACGACCAATGGAGGCGCATGTAACATCGCAGGCAGATGAGGTCCTTGGGTCCGACCTGTTCAATCTTCTGCTTCGATACATCCGGCCGGGCCCATTCGAACTCTGTCTCCGCTCCGCATTCAGCGCATGCGCCCATGGCTCACCCGTCACGGCATAGGTCGATGGGGCTTCTCGAGGAGGAGATGGACGGACCTGGTCGCCTCCGTTTCAGGCTTTCACCGGTCGCTGGCAAAGCATCACCCGCCCCCGAGAGAGTCACAGGTGGTCATAAAGGAAAGGTGCCCGCCTCCGCCGCCCCCGAGCGGGCACGTTATCCGGGGACTACTTGGTTGCATACCCATTCTTGGGCTGCTTCCCTGCGGTGGCTTCTTCCCAGCTCCCCGGTGGCCCATGCTTTCCTCTCACCGTTGAGAACAACGTTTCTCCTTGGGGAAAGGTATTTGACACGCTCCCGTCTTCGCCCGCGCACCTCTTGGAGGAGGAGCGAAGCATGCGTATCGCACTCGCCCTGTTCGTGAGCTTGGCGTTGGTCGGCTCGGTGGTCGCCGCGGTCGGTTTCGGAACCGGAGCCTACGCGAAGCCCCCCTCGACGACCGTGACTTTCTCGAATTTCCTGCTGCAACCCGATTCGCCCGGCATGGGCGGCAGCGAGCCCGCGGTCACGATCGGCCCGGATGGCACCGTGGTCCTCGGCGGACTCGACTGGTTCCAGTTCCAGACGGACGTCTGGAAGGGTTCCTTCGGGACGGCGCCGGCCGCCATCGGACCCATTGACGCGCACATCGGGACCGGAATCGGCGGCGGTGACGAGGACCTGGACTTCGGGTCCACGGGCACGCTCCACGCGTCCACGCTCATGTTCATCTTCAACCCGACGATGAACGCGGCCCAGCTAGGCGTGTCCGCCATCGCATGTCCACACTTCGCGTCCGCGTCCGACTTCACGGGGTGCACCGCGAAGCTCATCGACACGACGCAGGCGGATCGCCAGTGGATCACGTCGGACGGACCGGTCGTCTACATCTCCTACCACGACAGCGGCTCGAGCACGCTCATCCACGTGCAACGATCGATGGACGATGGATTCACCTGGGTGAAGGTCGGCAACCCCGTCGTGGGTCAGGATGGGACGACCGCCGATGCGACGTTCAACAACGACCAGGGACAGCTCGTGGCCGACCCGACGACCCACGACGTCTTCGCCGTCTACGCGGCGGGCCAGCCCGGGATCCAGAAGGGGACGAGCGCGAACTTCAACAACATCTTCGTCTCCCGCAGCACGGACTTCGGGAGGACGTGGAAGGCGAGCCTCGTGTACCACGCGCCGCTCTTCACGGCGCTGAACAACGTCTTCCCCATGCTCGCGGTGGACCCGAGCAACGGCAACCTGTTCGCGACCTGGTCGGATGCACATGGCGTCTCCGTCTCCATGAGCGCGGACCACGGAACCACCTGGTCGACCGCGGTCGTCGTGAACACGGGCAACGCGGCCACGGCCGTCTTCCCCGCCATCGCGGCGCGCAACGGCCTGATTGACGTCGCGTACTACGGGACGACAGCTTCGAGCAAGGACGACCCGAGCGCGGTCTGGAACACCTACATGAGCCAGTCCACGGACGGCGTGCACTTCTCCCAGTCGGTCGTCTCCGACCACGCGAACCACGTCGGCGTGATCTGCACGAGCGGGACGGGCTGCGTGAACCCGCTCCTCACGAGGACCTTGCTGGACCTGTTCGAGATCTCCATCAACGCGAACGGGAAGGCCGCGGTCGTCTACACGGATGATACGCTCGCCACGTTCCAGCAGAACGGCGGGACGTTCCCGCTGCCCCAGGTCATCGTGGGCTACCAGAGCTGAACGGAAATCCAAGGGGGCGGATCGCACCGCTCCCACCTTCCATTTATGCGGCAACCTGATCGGAGCTACGGCCTACGGCTGGATATCGAGCGACCCGGTCACGCGGGAGCGCGCTCATCGGCCGGGGCGAGGAGCCTCGTCGCGGCGATGTATACCCCCGCCGAGAGCGCGAACGAGGGCACGCTGGCACCCAGGAGATTGAGCCCTCCCAGGTCGAGCGAGACGTACTGCGAGTTCACGAGGTAGATCGGGAAGTACGTGGCCATGCCGAGGATCCACGCCATGAAGGCGGGTACGGAGGAACGTTTCCCGCCGTCGCGGAACTCCTCGGGCGCGTAGCCGGACCGACGCACCACGTAGACGTCCGCAAGGACGACGCCGAGCATCGGGACGAACACGCCGCCGATGAAGTAGAGGAACGGCTGGTACACGAGGACGCTCGCCTGGGGCAGGGCCGTCAGGAGCGCCGCGACCGCGAGTCCGGCGGTGGTCACGATTGGCACGAGGCGGCGGAGCGTGGCCTTCGGCCGGATGTTCTGGAGCGAGACGCTCGTCGAGTAGATGTTCGCGAAGCCGTTGTCCGTCTCGTCTGCGAGGATGGCCACCAGGGCAAGCGCCCCGTACACGCCGACGATGGCGGCTGCGAAGACATCGCTCGCGTTCGAAAGGCCAAGCACCAGGAACATGACGGCTCCGAGGAGGTAGAACCAGGTGTTCGCCGTGACATACCCGATCGTCGTGCCGAGGAACGCCTTGCGGTTCGACTCCGCGAACCGGTTGTAGTCCGCGACGAGAGGCCACCACGAGATCGGCATCGCGATGACCAGGTCCAGCCCGAGACCCGCCTTGGTCCAGTCGCCGCCCCAGAGGGGGAGCGACGCGGCCACGCCCGGGGCCGTCACGAGCCGGAACGTGATCCATCCGGCCCCCGCCAGGACGAGCCACAGGCCAATCCGCTCGAGCCAGTCCTTGACGACCACCATGGGTCCGCCCCAGGCGAGGAACCCGCAGAACGCGCCGAACAGGACGACCCAGAAGACGCCCGTGAAGGTTCCGAGGAACGGGCCCGACAAGGCGTTCGCCGCCACGGACATGACCCAGATTTCCAGCGCGGTCCAGCCGAAGAGCTGGGCCGCGTTGAGCGCGGTGGGCGCGAACGATCCGCGCCGCCCGAAGATTGGCCGGAGGCTGACCATCGTCGGCACGCCGTGGCGTGTGCCAATCGTCCCGGCGCCCGCGAGGAAGACGCTTCCGAGCACGGACCCCGCAAAGACGATCCCGAGCAGGGGAATGAGCCCGAACCCGTAGCCCGTGATGAACGTCCCCGCATAGAGGACGAGGAGCCCGACGCCCAGGTTGAACCAGAGGACCCCGAGATCGATCGTGCGGAGGTTGCGCTTCTCCGGAGGCACCGGCTCGACGCCCCAGTCCTGAGGCTTCCTCAGACCCCCGAACCGCATCGGCGGAGCCACCCTCCGCCGGATACTTGAACCCTGTGCCGCGGCCTACGCTTTCTTCTGGGAGAACTTCTTGTAGGATCGCTCCAGGGCCGTGACGAGGGGGAGCTCCTTGCCCGCCAGGTAGTTGATCAGCGCGCCTCCGCCCGTGCTCACGTGGCCCATCGCGTCCTCGAGACCGTACTGCTCCACCGCGGCGACCGTGTGTCCTCCGCCGACGACCGAAAAGGCATCCGATTCCGCGATGGCCTGGAGGAGCTCCCGCGTTCCGACGGCGAACTCGTCCTTCTCGAACACGCCGGCGGGGCCGTTGAAGAAGACCGTCTTCGCCGCGCGGATCTCCTCGATGTACCGCGCGAGCGTGTCGAGGCCGATATCGTAGACCTGCAGGGCGGAAGGCAGCTCCTTCACGAGGGCGGGCCTCCGCTGGCCCCCGTCGTTCAGGACGACGTCCGTCGGCATGAGGATCCGGTCCCGGTACTTCGCGAGGAGCTCCTTGCACTGGCCGACGTATGTGTCGTACTCCTCGATCTCCTTCTTCATGAACTCCGTCGTGAGGGGGCCGGGGTCCTTTCCGTCCGCCTGGAGGAACATGTTCGCGACGCCGCCGGTCGTCAGCACCTTGTCGACGACGCCCTTCTCGAGCATGTGTTTCGAAACGGCGATGCTGTCGTCCGCCTTCACGCCCCCGAAGATCGCGATCTTGGGGCGGTCCTGGCTGTGAATCGCGCGATCGAGCATCGTGAGCTCCTTCTCCATGACGCGGCCCGCGAGGGTCGGCAGCACGTCCACGAAGCCGACGAGGCTCGGCTGGGCCCGGTGGGCGGCGGCGAACGCGTCGAGGACGAAGTACTGCGCGAGCGGTGCGAGCTTCCGGACGATGTGCGTCTTGGCCATCTTCTCGATCTTTGAGTCGGCGAGGGCGTCCTCCTCGGCGAAGAACCGAACGTTCTCCAGGACGAGGACGTCCCCCGTCTCGAGGCCGCGGATGGCGTCGAGGGCCTCCCGGTTGTACAGGCCATCCACGAACTTAACAGGGCGGCCGAGCAGGCTGGAGAGGCGCTCCGCGTGCGGCGCGAGGGACGTGAAGTCATCCTTTCCCGGACGGGACTGGTGCGCAAGTACGACGACCTTTGAGCCCCGGAGGTCGCGGATGGTGGAGAGGTGCTCGCGGAGGCGCGCGTCGTTGAGCAGCGTCTTGGTCGCCGGATCGATCGGCGAGTTGATGTCGACCCGGAGGAGCACCGTGCGACCCGAGAGGTCAAAATCATCCATCGTGAAGAAAGCCCGGGCCATGGCAATCGCGGCAAAATCCAAGAAGATAATAGAGTTTTGCTTAGGACGTTACTGAGCGCTCCGGTCAAGAGGGAAAACACTTCGCCGGCAACGCCCGCCTCTGCCTCCTTTGCGGGTCGTGAACATGCGGGCGCACTGGAGCGGAAACCGAGGGTGTTCTCAGCATTCGTAACTACGTTGCAACCTATTTAGAGGGGCTTCGGGATGGCTCGGGAGTCTCGAGGAAGTCCTACGCCGCAGGACCTTCTTCTCCCAGAAGGAAAACTCATCCGCACCACGCGAGGCGGAGCCAGCGCCCTCAAACAGCTCCTGCTCGACCTCAAGAAGTACTCCTTCTCGGGCTACGTGCGAATCGTCCTGACGCGCGACGGAGTGCGCTCGGAGGGGATCGTCCTGCTCCGCGCCGGAAGCCCCGAGGCGAGCCTCCACCAGCGCGGGGAGGATCAGGAGCGAGGCCGAGCTGCACTCAAGCGGGTGTGGCAAGACTCCTACGTCGATGAGGCGACCATCGAGCTCCACGCTCGCATCGACATGGACGGCCTGATTGCGGAGTACGCGGACGCGATCCTCGAGCGGCCGGCGAAGGTGATCAAGAAGCCGAAAGTGCCCCAGGTAATCGACCGGGCCGAGATTGAGGCCAAGCTCGCGGAGTGGAGGACGCGGGGCTTCGTCGTGAACTCCGTTCAGGACCAGATCAACGGGAATCCTGGCGTGGTCACCGGAGCCTATCTGTCCCTGCTCGAGGCGATCCGCCGCGCGGAGGCCGTCGAGGATACGCTGAAAGGGCTCGACACCAGGGGATTCGAGGCGCGGGCGGCCGCCCTCCATCAGAAGCTGAGGGATCCACTCCGCAACCCGGACATCGACTCGGAGGTCGAGAGCCTCCGGGATGCGGTGGAGAGCTACAAGCGAATCGAGGAGCGGCGCCGCATCGAGGTCACCAGGGAGCGTGACTCGCAGGAGCGGACGAAGAAAGTGCTCGAACTCGTGCTCCGTCAACGCGGAGCGATGCGGTCCGACATCCCCACCCCGTCGAGGGAAGAGGTCGCCAAGGTCCTCGAGGGTCCCACGCCGACGCGCGACCAGGCCACCGAGCTCATCGAGCAGTACACCTTCGACGCCTTCATCGTGGGGGAGAGCAACCGCTTCGCCTACGGCGCCGCGATCGCCGCGGGGAAGCAACCGGGCGGCGCATACAACCCCCTCGTCGTGACGTCGGGCCCCGGGCTCGGGAAGACCCATCTCCTCAACGCCGTCGGCAACTACCTGCGCGCCCACCGTCCCGGGTCGCAGGTCCTGTATCTCACGTGCGAGGCGCTCGCCGGCCATCTCGAGGCGTCGCGGGGCGTCCGCGGATCGGGGGGCTTCCACGAACGCGTCCGATCGCTTGACTGCCTCCTTCTCGACGACCTGCAGTTCCTCAGCGGGAAGGGCGACCTCCAAGAGGAAGTCCTGCGGATATTCGATGAGCTCTCGAACGGCGGGAAACAATTGGTCTTCGCCTGTGACCGGCCTCCCAAGGCCATCACGCAGCTCGACGACCGCCTCGTCTCCCGGTTCGAATCCGGCCTCCTCGCCAACATCCAGGCACCCGAACTCGACACCCGAATTCAGATCCTGCGACAGCGCGCGGAGGACGCGCATCTGACGGTCGACACCGACGTCCTCCGGTACATCGCAAACCTCGTCGAGGACAACGTTCGCGAGCTCGGTGGCGCGCTGAACCGCGTTGTGGCCTTCTCGTCGCTCATGGAGCGCCCGATCACCGCGGACCTCGCGAAGGAAGTTCTGCGGCAGGAAGTCGTGGAGCCGACGAAGGAGACGAGGACCGCTCCCCCGTCCGGCGTTCCGAAGGACCTGCGGGCGGGACGGAGCTACCTAGTCGAGGAGGACCGTCCGGAGCAGGCGTACCGGCTCTTCGCGAAGGCGGTCGACGGAGCCAAGGGCGGCTTGCTCATCACCCGAACGAACCCCAAACGGGTCCGGGAATCCTTCTCGCTCGATGCCGTCCGCGTCCTCTGGCTCACGGACCGCGAGGGGAGCAAGGAGGAGACAATCGCCCCCGCGCTCGAGCGAATCGTCTACGAGATCGAAGGCTTCATGTCGAAGCGGCCGCAGGGCTCGATCATGCTGGACGGCGTCGAGTACCTCGTTTCGAACAACTCCTTCGACGCGGTCCTCAAGTTCGTCCGGAGACTCGTCGACACGGTCTCCGAGGGCCACCACATCTTCCTGATCTCCTTGGGACCCGCGACGGTGAAGGAGCAGGAACTCCGGATGCTCGAGCGGGAGATGGAAGTCGTCCGCGCCGGTTGACCGCCAGGTCGGTCAGGCTTTCGGCAGACGGGAGATCTCCTTCTCGAACTCCTTCAGGAACCGGATGGCCTCGCTCCACTCCTCGTTCTTCACGTGCGCGCTGGCCTCCTTGAGGATCCCGACGGGTTTGGACAGATCTCCGCCCCGCACCTTCACGTCCAAGAGGCGGTCCCGTGCATTGCGCATCTCGACCTGCACGAACTCGGGCACCGCCTGGAGCAGGCGCTCCTGGGCCTGGCGTGCGAGTCGCAGGGACCCGGGCAGATCGCGGCGTTCGCCGGCCTCGCGGCTTTGCCGCACCAGGCGTTCGACCTCCTTCGAATCCATCCCGAGGCTCCGCACCTCGCCGAGCAGCCGCTCGGTCGCTTCCAGGATCTTGCGTCCCTCCGTGTACTCACGGGCCTGGGACTGGAACGTAGTCTTCGCGGCCTGGAGGGCGTCCCATGCGGCGTCGTACTCGCGATCCTTCAGTCGGGCGAAAGCGTCTTCGAGCTGGGGGCGAGCGAGATTCGCGGCGTCGCCGGGGCCGGCCGCCTCCACCTCCGAGGCGAGCGCGACCAGGCGGCTGCCGACGAAGTCGACGAACGCGACATCGAGGGAGTGGCGGGCATCCGAGATCAGGCGGACCGCCTTCTCCATCTCCTTGCGCTTCCCGGCCTCGACGGCGCTGTTGATGAGCCGCTTCCCGCCATCGATGCCGACTCCGATCCGCTTCGCGCTGACCAGAAGAGGCTTGACCTCGTTGACGAGCCGCGGCAACTCTCGCGCGATGAGCTTGCGATCTCCGTACGGGATGTCCCGACGCTCGCTGCGGACCTCGTCACGGAGGCCTTCCACCTTGGGGCCCAGCCCCAGCCTCACGGTGTCAGGCGGCCTGGGAGCCGCTGGGGAGGCCGACGCGGCGGGCGCGGCTGGAGACACGGATGCAGGAGGAGGACGTTCCTGCGGGGGGGAAGGCTCCGCGGCAGCCAGTCCAGCCTCCTCCTCGGAGGCAAAGCGGACGCCGCACCCCGGGCAGTGGTCCGCATCGGCGGGCACCGCGGCCTTGCACACGGGGCACTCATACTCGGTGGCCTGGCCCTCGGAGAACTCAGCCCCGCAACCGGGGCAGACCGTGTCGTCCGATCGGACGGGGGTGTCACAGACCGGACACAGGAACGGCGACTCCTCCTGAGTCGGCGAGGGGGGCGAAAGCTCCACGGACCTCTCCTCGACCAGAAGGTCCTTCGTGCTCCGATGATCCTTCGCGACGTTCTTCAGGGTCTCGAAGATCTCGGGTTGCTCGGCCTTCCCTTCCATGATCGATGCGAGGATGTCGTCGATGCTCTTTCCCTCGGGCATGCGCACATCCGAGCTCTCCTCAGACGAGTCACCACCGATGTCGAAAAGGGTCAGGTCCGTGAGGCAAGATGGGCAGCTCTCCGCATCCGCGTCGATCGTCGCATCGCACACGGGACAGACCTTGGTCTCTTTAGGAGGCGTACGGCTCGACCTCAGCGATTGGACGTGGGGATTCCGACCCGTCGCGAGCGATAAAGACTTTCTGGTCTCGGTACAGAGAATGATAAGTGCTCAATTCGGATAACGAGCGCGATACCGTTAAGTGAGCGAGTTCCCCGTGCGATTGGCGTCGGCGAGGAGCTGCCATGGGTTTCCGCGCGTCCATCGACGGTCTCGACAAGGTCATCCGCACCGAGATCACGCCGCCCAAGGTGATCCTCGTCACGGGCCCGCCGGGCGCGATGAAGACGTCGTTCTGCTACGCCCTCATGTCGAAGTACCTCAAGGAGACGGGAGAGTTCGGGCTGTACACGACCCTCGAGGAGACGGTCCAGTCCCATCTCCGGAACATGGAGTCCCTCGGGATCGACATCTCCCTCAACATGCAAATCAGCGACTTCACGGACTTGCGCGAGATCGACGCGGTGGTCGGTCCGGAGGACCAGACCGACTACATCGCGTTCATCGAGAAGATGATCACCCACTTCAAGAAACTCCACGGTCCGAAGTTCCGCGTGTTCGCGCTCGATTCCCTCGGGGCTCTGTACTCCTTGATGGAGAACAACGGCAACATGCGGAAGCGCATGTTCTACTTCTTCAAGATGCTGCGGGACAACAATCTGATCTCGCTCATCGTCATGGAACGGAGCCTCGGCGGGGAGAGCCACATGCTTGGCAACGAGGGCTTCCTCGTCGATGGCATCGTGATGCTCGGTCTCGACCGCGCCCACGGCAAGCTCGTGCGCTACCTCCAGGTGGAGAAGATGCGCGCCGTCGAGCACTCCATGGAGAAACATGCGATCGAGCCGCGAAAAGGCGGGCTCACCGTGCTGGGCCCCATCTTCGACACGGGAGGCAACACCTCATGATTCCTTTCGAGCCACGCACGCCTGGGAGGCGTCGTGGAACGAGACAACAGAGCGGGAGGGCACCGTAGATGGCCGATGGATCGATCTTGGACGCACTGGATGCACTGAAGAAGCTCGAGGAGAGCATCAAGACTCGCGACGCGGAATTCAAGGACCGCGAGGGAGCTCTCCAGGAGCGGGAGACCAAACTCGCCGAGGAGCGGCAGACGCTGGACCAGGAGAAGGCGGGCCTCGCCGACGAGAAGGACGCCCTCTCGGGTCGTGAGAAGGGACTCCGCGCCCGCGAGAAGGAGCTCGAGCAGCAGGAGAGGTCGTTGGAGCAGAGAGAACAGGAATTCGAATCCACCAAGCAGAAGGTGCTTTCCAAGGAGCAAGGCCTCGTCCAGCGTGAGGAGGAACTCGCGAAGCGCCTTGAATCCCTCGTGAAGCGCGAGGACGAGATCGCCAAGCGGCACGAGGAAACGGCTGCCCATGCGAACGAGATCGCCTCTCGCAAGAGTGAGATCGTGAAGCGTCAGGAGGAACTCGTGAAGGTCATGGAGGACCACAAGGCCGCGCTCGAGGACCAGATCGCCAAGGGTCGACAGCAACTCGAACGCGAGAAGGGCTTTGCCGACGAGGAGCAGAACCTCGCCCAAAGCCGGACCCGCATCGCGGACGAGACGCGCCGGCTTGCCGACAAGGAGAAGCAGCTCCTCGCCTTGGAGCAGAGCCTCCGCGCACAGCAGGCGCAGGCCGCGCAGATCCCCGTCTCGGCGCAGGCTCCCGCGGCCGCGCCCGCTCCGGCCGTCCGGAGCTCCGGACCGGGCCCCGCGACCGCCCCGCCGGCGGCCCGACCCCAGCCCGCCACCGCAGCCCAGCCGGTACCCCAGATGGCCAAGCCGGTCGGGAAGCCGGTCGTCCAGGCCCAACCCGAGGTCAAGGAAGAGGCCGCCGCGGAGGTGCCCTGCCCTGCCTGCGGCACGATGATCTCCAGCGATGCGATCATGTGCTACGCGTGCGGCCACCGCCTCCAGGAAGAGGAAGTCGTCGAGGAAGCCGCCGGGGAGAGCGAACTGCCCTGTCCCTCGTGCGGCACGATGATCTCCAGCGATGCGATCATGTGCTACGCGTGCGGCCACCGGATGTCCGCGGAGGACGACAAGGGCGGGAAGAAGGCTCAGATCTCGACGGTCAAGAAGGTCCTCAAGAAGAAGGTCATCTGAGACCCGCACGGGGACGCCCGGCACGGACCCGAAAAAAGGGCCTTTCCGGACGTCCAGAACCCTATTTTGATAACTCGATTTAGATAAAAGTATTCTCTCCATGTGAGAGACGTTGTTATTGATTCCGAGAATACCTCGCTATCGAGATAGATAATCGCGCGGTAACCTATTTATAAAGAGGGCCAGGATGGGCCGCCCACATGCCCACCGGAAGAGGTGCTAGGGAAACCGCCCTGCGACTCCTCCCCGGGAGGTCCTGCGATGTTTGACCAAGCCAACCGGAATGCCAGGGCGCTGAGCCTTATGATCGTCTCGCTGATGGCCATCGGCGGCCTCACAGGCGTCTTGTTCGTGACGACGCCTGTGGTGAGCGCCGACAACTGCGGCCAGTCCAGCACCCTGCTGTCGGGCAATTGGATCGTCACTTCGCCTCAGACCTGCTCGGGGATGTTCTTCTACCTGGATGGAAGCCTCTACATCCGCGGCGCGGGCAGCCTCACCCTCGTGGACGGTGGCATCAGCTTCGTCCAGGACCTATCGCACGTCCACGCAATGTTCATCGACGCGGGCGGATCCCTCGTCCTGGTGAACTCGACCCTGACCACCTCGACGAACACGCTCAACCCGTACGTCAAGTTGACCGCGACGGTGAACGGGACCCTTGCGATGCAGACCGGATCCGTCCTGAGGTTCCCCGGGGCGCTCAACCTGAACTCCGGCTCCGTCCTCAACATGACCGCCTCGAAGATCACTGGATTCTCGGACTCCGACCTGAACGGCCTCGGAACGTCCTCGTGGATCGATGACGACGACGACTCGGCGCTCATCACGATGGCGTCTGCGACCGCCTACCTGTACCACTCCCGGATCGAGCAGATTTACGAGAACACCCAGGGCGGCGGGCTCGTTGCGAAGAACGTGACCGTCAACGGGGGCTCCTTCATCTATGCGTACGACACGTACATCGGCGTTGACTTCTCCAACAACTGGCAGGTCCACAATGTCATGAACGTCGACACGACCTCGCGCACGTACTTCTACAACGTCACGGTCGACCAGGCCCAGAGCGATGCGACGCCCCAGTACCTCCAGCTCGCGGCGTTCGTCCCCTCGGGCAACGGCGCGGTCAACATTCTGCGCTGGATGAACGCGAAGGTGACGGACCCCTACGGGACTCCACTCGTCAGCGCGACGATCTGGTCTCACGTCGGCTCGCAGACCGCCCAGTACCCGGACAACGGGAACGCCCTGGTCCCGGGATCCCGCACCCTCTGGTACATCGGCCGGACGGCCTCCAACTGGAACACCTCCGACTCGAAGGGGCGGGCCGTGATTCCGCTGTGGACCGACACGGTCACCTCCGCCAGCCTGCCAAACGCGTACTCCTTCGGGAACTACCAAGCGACGGGCACCTACAGCGGGTCCTATGTCGGGAACGCCTCGGCGACCTTCGCTCCTTATCCGAGCATCACGGCCCAGGACAACAACAACCCTGTGGTTGTGGCGCTCCCCGTCCCCGGCCTTACGCCGGACCTGACTGTCGCCAGCGTCACGATCACGGGCGGGAGCTCGCTCCCGGACTTCGAGCCGTTGAACCAGCCGGTGACCATCACCGCGACGATCCACGACGCGGGACAGAACCCCGTGACCTCGGTGGTCGTGAACTTCTTCTCGGTCAACGTGGACGCGAACCATGACAACATCATGGACGCCCCGGTCAGCGCATACGAAAACGCGAACGCGTTGATCGACAACGTGACGATCGCCTCGGTCCCCGCAAACGGGGACGCGACCGCGACGGCGGACTTCACCGTCTCGGGCAGCTTCGAGACGGGCGTGACGATCTCCGTGGTCGTCAACCCGCCCCTGGGCGACCCCCTCGGCGCCAGCGCGATCCCGGAGACGGACCTGAGTAACAACATCGCGACTCACGCATTCGCCCTGATCACTTGGCCGGATCTTGCGCTCGTGGACGCCGCGGATGTGCGCTTCCCCGTGGACCCGGTCGTGAACAACAGCGTCCCCGTGGACGTGACGGTCCACAACCTCGGCACGGGAGCCGCAACAAGCGCGACGCTCACGATCCTGGAGGACGGGAACTCGGTCGCGACCTCCACGACCTTCAGCGTGAGTGCGGGTCAGCTCGCGAACGTCGAGGTCCAGTGGCTGCCGACCCTCGTCGGATTCCACAACATCACGATCTACGTGATGACGGCGAACACCTCGATCCGCAATCGTGACTACAACGTCACGAACAACGCGCTCCGCGTCCAGCAGAAGGTCCTGTCCCAGCCCGATCTGGCCTTGCTGTCCGCGGACTTCACCCCGCTGAACGTGAGCCAGAATAAGGGATTCAAGATCGTGGTGAAGGTCCACAACCTCGGCCAGACCGCTGTCCAGAACACCTCCGTGGCCGTCTTCCTGAACGGGAACACCTCGGTGACCTACGGGCGCACAGACGGCATCGCAGTCACGACCCTGACGAACGTGACCGTGCAGGTGTCCGGGATCCCGGTGCCGGGAGGCCAGACGCTCACGATCATCGTGAACCCGGACCACACGCTCGTCGAGGGTGGGACCGGCTATACGAACAACATCGTGAACGTGGCCATGAACGTGGCACCGCCCCAAGGTACGATCGTCCTCTACACCCCGATTGCGGGAACAACCTTCGGACCGACAGACGCGATCGCCGTTGCGGGCGTGGTCCGTGACACGACTCCGGCTCAGAACGGGATCGCGAGCCTGAACGTGACGATCGCAGTTGTTCGGAGCGACGGCACGGTCCTGCAGACGATCAACCAGACGACCGACTCGAACGGCCTGTTCACGGCCCTCGTGACCCTGGCGGACCTCCCGGACGGGACGTACACCCTCCGCGTGTCCTCCTCGCAGGGAACGATTGCCTCCGCATCGCCGTCGATCGTCGTGAAGCGGAACGTGCCCTTCCTAAACCAGCTCGTCCCGCTCCTGGGCATCCCCTGGTGGCTCTTCCTGATCATCATTGCCGCCGTGGCCGCGATCGTCATCGGTGTGACGGTCTACTTCAAGGTCTACGGCCTCGGCAAGATGGTCGAGTGCGGTGAGTGCGGCGCCTTCATCCCCGAGGACGCGACGGTCTGCCCGAAGTGCGGCGTCGAGTTCGAGAAGGACATGGCGAAGTGCTCGAACTGCCAAGCCTGGATCCCCGTCGACGTGAAACAGTGCCCGGAGTGCGGCGTCGAGTTCGCGACGGGCGAGGTCGAGATGGCGGACTACCAGGAGAAGATGCGCCTCCAGTACGACGAGGTCGTACAGAAGTTCAAGGAGGACGCGTCGCGGCAGCTCGGCCGGGCCCTCTCCGACAAGGAGTTCCAGGAGTGGTGGCGCAAGCAGCCGACCTTCCTGACCTTCGAGGACTGGCTGCGCGAAGAGGAGGAGATGCGCAAGATGGGCTCGAAACCGTGCCCGGTCTGCGGCACCCTCAACTCCGTGACGGCCACCGTCTGCCACAAGTGCGGCTCCCTCATGAAGGAGGACCGACGCCCGCCGTCCGGCGGAACCGGATCGGGCGGGATGGCCCCCGCCGTGAGGCAGCGAGCCGTCGCCGCCCAAGCCCCACCCCCGAGCGACCAGCAGCCGCTGGGAGGCCCGCAGGCTGCGGGAGCCCGCCAGCCGCGCGCCCGGTGATCCGGAGGCCGGTGACCCCCGCCCCCGTGGTCCAGAAGCGGGTCATCAAGCGCCCCGCGACCGAGGGCGAGCAGGCCGGCACGCAGGAAGAGACGGACCAGCAGTCCGGCGGACAGAACAACCAGGGAGACGAGCTCTGAGCTCGCCTTCCTCCCCTTTCCTTTCCCTTCTTCATTTTTCGTGGGCGAGCGGAAGCGCCGGCGCTCCGTTCGTCTTCCCCCGAACGATTCCGGAACGACCTTGGCTTCACCCTTCTATGCGGCGACGTTGCCCGCCGTCCTGCCCAGGGGCCGCCTCCTCGCCCGGTTCGTCGTGACGCTCGTCTTCCTGATGCCCTCCGTCGCCCCGCTCGTCATGCACCTGTGACCCCGCCGATCCGACCCGGAGGCGAGGACTCGGTCGCGGCTTGCGGGCCGTGAGCAGCTGCGCCCCGCCCGTGGCTTGGAAAAACGCCACCTCGGCCTCCGAGAGTCCCGCCTCGCGGGCGAATCCTTCGTGCTCCGGACGCTCGGCATGAGCCTCCACGAAATCCGCTTGCAGCGCGAGTCGCCGGAGCTCGTCGTCCTCATAGAAGCGGATGCGGGACGCCATGGGCTCGGGCGCGGCCGGCGTGCCGGCGAGCTCGCGCGTCCGGCTCGAGGCGGGCGGCTTCCCGGGTTCCCACGTGAGGACCCGTCCCACCTCCCGTCCGGCCTGCGGGATGCGCCCGTCCGGGACCGGATCGAGGCTCAGCCCCAGACAGGCGAGACCGGAAGGAGATCCTCGAGGAACGTTTCGAATGCGGTCCCGGGGTCCAGCGGAACGTCCATCCGCACGGCGAAGTCCTTCCCGGGCTCTTCCAGGACCGCAAGACCCTGCCGTCCGGGCTACGTATGCGTTGGCGCTCAACCGCATGGAGATCGCGGGAGGACCGCGCTCCGCGTCGGGCGACTGTCGTCAGGGGGCTCGGTAGGGCGGTCAGGCCGCGACGGTCTGGACGCCCTGGGTCGCCAGGGTGTCGCGGACGATCTTGATCATGCCCTCGGGGTCCTTGTAGTACGAGGACACGATCTTCGCGACCTCGCGGTAATTCTGCACGCCCGTCCGCTTCATGTACTCGAACAGGTCCAGGCGGCGCTTCACTTCCTGCTCCATGCGTCGCTGGTTCCAGTTGCGGGCCAGCGAGATCTTCTCGTAGACGTAGCTGTGGCCGGAGTAGTTGAACGTGTCATCCGCCGGGTTCCACGTGTATGCGGAGTTCGTGATCAGCTCGTTCGATTCGGGATCCGTCCCCACGATTTCGACGATCGACTTGACGCGTCGCGTCATGTCCGTGCCGACCTTGACCTGAGCCTGGAGGAGCACGATGTCCAGTGCGGCGACCAGGGCGCGCGGCAGGTTGATCGGGTCGTTCTCGAGGCGGTGGACCATCGCCTGGACGTCATCCGCGTGGAACGTCGTGTACGCCGACTTGCCGGTGGCCATGGCCTGGAACACGACGAACGCCTCGGAACCTCGGACCTCACCGACCATCATGTACTGCGGGCGCTGGCGGAGAGCCGCGGTCAGCAGATCGAACATGTCGATCTCGCCAGCCGCCTTGCCGGTGGAAACACTCTTCCCGCCGAAACCTCCGCGGGTGAGCAGGGGGACCCAGTTCTCGTGGGGCAGGTTCAGCTCGCGCGTGTCCTCGATGGACACGATCTTCATCTGGGGTGGGATGAACAGCAGGATCGCGTTGAGGGTGGTCGTCTTGCCCGACGCCGTGCCGCCGCAGATCAGCATGCGACTGTCCGTTCTCGATTGCCAGCCAGAGGTACGAGGCCATCTCGGGCGACAAGGTCTTGAACCGGATCATGTCGAGCGGCGTGAAGGGGTTCTCGCGGAACCGCCGGATCGTGAAGGAGGACCCACGCTTGGTGACGTGCATGCCGAGGGTCGCCTGGAGACGCGAGCCGTCCGGGATCGTCGCGTCGAGCATGGGCTGCGCCACGGAGATGTGCTTGCCGCAGCGCTGGGCGAGCCAGATGACGAAGGAGTCGAGTTCCTCCGCGTTGTCGAACTTCAGGTTCGCCGGGATGGAGCCGTACTTGCGGTGGTAGATGTAGAAGGGCACCAAGACACCGTCGCAGGAGACATCTTCGACCTGGGCATCCGTCATCACGACATCAATCGCGCCGTATCGCATGAAGTCCCGGATGATGTAGTAGATAATCCGCTCCTTGGAGACCGGGTGAAGCTCGACGCCGAGTTCGCGGAGCAGGCCGTCGACGACGCGGCGGAGGTAGGTCTCCTTCTGGGCCTTGTCCGCGTCCTCCATGAGCTCGAGATTGGCGACGATGATCTCCTTCAGGACATCCAGGAGCTCCGACTCTTCCTCGATGAGCTTCGGCTCGATCACCTCGTAGAAATACTCGTTGGCGAGGGTATCGTACAGAATCCGCACGTACGAGTAGTTCTTCAGGATCGGCTGGATCTCGATCTCGTTCATGTTGCGCTCGACGATCTTCGGGATCGTCGTGATCTTGCCGAGGGTCGCCTCCTCGACGCCGCTGACGCGGGGCGCCTTGACCTTGATGCCCTTGTCGCCGAGGAGGCGTCCGAAGTACCGCTTCTTGATCGAGTCGAGGGCCGCGAACAGGGTCCTCTTGCGCTTCTCCTCGATCTGGGCGAGCATCTTCTGGGCCTCGACCTTCTCGGCCTCCAGCCGCTGAACGCGCGCGGCCACCTTGGCCTTCTTCTGGTCGAGGTCCTCGAGGGTCTCCGAGTAATCCGATTCCGTGGACTGGGACATGCTTTCACCTCAGATGATCTGGACTCCGAGCAGGGCAATCAGGAGCATGATGAAGCTGTGGCGCAGGCCCGTGGGGATCTTCCCGTTGTCGAGGACGCCCGCCAGGATCCCGTCGCCCAGGCCGTGCACGATCAGCGCGATGAAGAACGCGATCTTGATCTGCTGGACGACCTCCGGCAGGTTCGCGGCGAGGGGGCTGTTGCCCGCGAGGGCGCCGCCCGCGCCCGCACCGAGGGCTCCGCTCGCTTCCACCATCTTCGGCAGGAAGGTCGCGTCCAGGATGAAGATCGTCACCAGGAACACCAGGAACGAGATGTAGATGACCGCGATGTACGTCGACATCGTGATCCTCCGCTCGTCCTCCGTGAGCTGGTTCTCCTTCGTGTCATGGGAGACCATCGTCAGCACGTCCGCGACGTCGCCTCCGGCGTCGGAGGACTTCACGATGATCGCGACGACCCGCTGCACGGCGGGTGTCTTGACGCGCTCCGCGAAGAGGCGCAGGGCTTCCGTGGCCGGGACGCCCCAGCTGATCTGGGCCGCCATCTTCTTGATCTCGGGGGTCAGCCGGCCGTAGCGCCCTCCGCTCGACACGACGATGGCCTCGGCGAGGGTCATGCCGAACCGGCCCGCCTCCGCGACGTCGCGGAGGAAGTCGGGGAGCCGGCGCTCGATTTGCTTGACCTCCCGCTGCTTGCGGGCCATGTAGAAGCCGTAGGGGCCGACGAAGCCCATGATGGCGATGACGAGCCAGTTCAGGAAGTTGTCCGTGGGCTGCGCGTTCGCGCGGAAGCCGATCTCCACGGATCCAATCAGGTTGAGGGCGGCAATGAAGCCGAAGATCACCAAGAGGGCGATGCTGATGCCCAGGACGAACTTCGAGCGGTCTGCCTTCTCGTAGAGCCGGATGCGTGCCTGCTCGAGGTCGGGTCGGGCCATCTTATCCCTCCTGCTCCATGTTCCAAATCACGAAGATGAATCCGAACTGGCTGATGGGGATCATCAGGGCGACGACCACGTAAAGCAGCTCCAGGATGAACCCGGTCCCGCCCTTGCTGATCAGCGCCATGATGGCCATGATGACGACCAGGAACAGGGGGAACGCCACGACGACCGTGACGAACGACTCGGCGAGCATCCCGAGCGTCTCCATCTTCTTCCGCATCTCGAGGCGGTCTTCCTTCTCGAACTGCTCCGCCTTCATGAGGAAGTAGGGCTTCAGCTGGCCACCGCTCGTGGACGTCGTGACGACGCCCTGGAGGAAGTCCTGGAACTTCGGGGAGGGGGAGCGCTGCGCCGCGTGGCGGATGGCCGTCAGGATGTCCAGGCCGAGCAACTCCGTGTCCCGGGTGATCCACTCCGCCTCGCGGGCGACCTCGCCGTAGACCTGCTGCTTGGAGAGCTCCTTGAAGATGACGTCGACCGGGACGTCCGCGGACGCCATCGCCGAGACGAAGGACATCGCGCCGGAGATCTTCTTGTCGATCTTGCGGCCGCGCTTCTTCGAGAGGGCCGCGGGCTTGCCCTTGTAGCCGATGGGCAGGCCGAAGGAATACATGTACGAGAGGAAGATCGGAACGGCCGCGACGAGGGCGAAGATGATGAGGAGCGTCACGATGTCCACGTGGAGGAACGAGAGCAGGACGATCGCCGCGAAGGCCGTCACAACCGCGGCGACCGCCGCGATGGTCGTGTTCATCCAGGCCACCGCGAGGTATTCCTCGGGGCGCAGCCGGATGTGGGCCTTCAGCAGGTTGTCCTCCAGTTCCTGGTTCTCGCGCTCTCGGGCCTGAACGAACTTGCCGAATGTGCGCCAGGCGAGCTGCTCCCGCGGGGACAGGCTGACGTTGACCGGCTTGGCCCCCTTCGGGAGCTTCACCAGGTGCGCGCCCTCCACGGGCTCTTCCTGGCCGGGGCGGGTGCGCTTCGTCTTGGTCAGGGTGCCGCGGGTCTCGAGCTTCGCGAAGGCCGAGTTACCCAACGGCCTCACCTCCCGCCTCGAGGGGCTTCTCAGCACGTTGCTCGGTCCAGCCCATCTCGTCCCGGATCCGCTTCGCGGTCTCCTCCGGATACTGGTAGTAGGACACGACGAGCTTCGCGATGTCGCGGAAGTCCGTTATCGACTTCTCGACCATGTAGTTGATGATGTCGATGCGGCGCTGGAACTCCGCCTCCATCTCCTCATGGGTCATGTTCTTCATTTCCATGATCTCGTCGAAGAGGAAGGAGTGCCCCTTGTACACGAAGGTGTCCGTGGCGGGGTCCCACTCGTAGACCGTGTTCGTGATCAACTCGTTCGTCTCAGGCTCGAACCCGACCAGCTCCACAATCTGCTTGATGCGGCGCACGATCGAGTCGCCGATGCGGGCGTGGGTCTGGATGATCACGAAGTTCAGGGCGGTGAGCAGGATCCTCGGCGTGTTGATCGGCGGGTTCTCCAGCCGGTTGACCATCGACTTGACGGAGTCCGCGTGCATCGTGGACATCGTCGGGTGCCCGGTGGCCATGGCTTGGAACATCGTGTACGTCTCCTTGCCACGGACCTCACCGACCAGGATGTAGTTCGGACGCTGGCGCAGCGCTGCGCGCACGAGATCGTACATGTCGATCTCGCCTCCGGCCTTGCCGTCCGCGCCGCGCTCCCCGACCCCTGTGCGGGTCGTTCCCGGGATCCAGTTCTGGTGGGGCAGGTTGATCTCGCGGGTGTCCTCGATCGAGACAATCTTCGCCCCGGGACGGATGAACAGCGCGGCGCTGTTCAGGGTGGCCGTCTTCCCGGACGCGGTCCCGCCGCAGACCATCATGGACTTGCCGTTCTCGACGGCGATCCACAGGTACGCCACCATCTCGGTGCTGGCGGTCCCGAACTTCACAAGCTCGACCGGCGTGAAGGGCTTCTCCTTGTAGCGCCGGATCGTGAAGGACGAGCCGCGGGTCGTGACCTCCTTGCTGTACGTCGCCTGGACGCGGTGGCCCTCGACGCTCGTTCCGTCGAGGATGGGCATCGCCACGGAAATCTGCTTGCCGCAGCGCTGTCCGAGCATGACCGCGAAGGAGTTGAGCACGTCCTCGTCTTCGAAGATCACGCTCGTCTTGATCGATTCGTACTTCTGGTGGAAAATGAACAGCGGGATGTTCGTCCCATCGCAGGAGACGTCTTCGATCCGGCCGTCGGACATGAGCACGTCCACGGGCCCATAGCCCACGAAGTCCCGGATGATGTAGTAGACGATCTTGTCGCGGGACGCGGGCTCGAGACGCAGGCCGCGGGAGTGGATGAACGACTCGACGGCCTCCTCGAGGTACTCCTTTTTGTCCTTCTCGGCCATCTTGTCCCACTCATATTCGAGGGTGCGCTGGAGGGAGTCCTTGAGCATGTCGAGGAGCTCCTTCTCCCGATCGTCGAGCTGCGGCTCCCAGACCTCGTAGATGTATTCGGACCGGTCGTGGTCGTAGACGACGCGGGAGTACGTGAACGGCTCCCGGATCGGGATGACCTCGATCTCCTCGAGCGTGTCCCGGTCGAGATCAGGGATGTGCGTCAGGTAGGAGCCGCGGGACCCGGACCACTCGGCCTTCTGCGCCATCGACCCCTTGGGCATCATGATTTTCTTCTGCTTCGGCATCGCACCTCACACCCCGTTGGAAGTCTGTCCCACTCCGACGTTCACGAACGCTTGCTGGAGAGTGAAAGCGAGGCTGAGCGGCGTGGGTGAGATGTTCAACGTCAGCGAGTACAAACCCGTCGCCGGCACGAAATTCATCGCGATCGTGTAGATGGCGCTGGTGGTCCCCGGCAATGTCCCGATCACCTGGGTGGTCCCGAAGCGGGAGGAGTAGACGTACTGGGTGACCCTTAGTCCGGAGGAGAGCGTCGAGTTGAAGAAGTTGAACCAGGCGAGGCCGTACGCCGAGGTGTGGCGGATCGTGAGGTTCTTCGTCAGGCCTGCGTAAACCTGCTGGTTCACGCCAATGACCTTCGTGTCGACGATCTGGGTGGTGGTCCCGGCGGCGCTCCCGGCTCCATAGAGGTTGACGAGCTCGAACGCGACGGAAAGGTTCGTGGCGCTCGGCGTGATCTGGAAGATCGGAGAGGCGCGCACGACCTGACCGTCCGACTGGGAGCGGATGACCGCCCCATTCTCGTAGACGATGTCCCCGGTCAGGTAGTAGCGGTTCTGGATCACGAGGTCCAGTTGTCCGCTCGCGTTCTGGTCGACATGGGTGTTCGTGCAGACGTCGTTGACCCTGATGCAGTACTCGAAGCTCAGGTTCCAGGGCCCTCCGTCCGGGTTCGCGTTCAGCACGCCCGTGGTCGGACTCGAGAAGATCGGCACCCCATCGACGCCTAACGTGACCGAAGTGGACGCTGTAGGCGGCACGAAAATCGCGCCGGGGCCCGCGTTCTGGGCCATCAGGGCGCCGAGGACGGAGAAGTCGATGGCCCCCTTGACGTCGGCGAACTGGGCGACCGCCGTGTCCATGTGGGTAGCTTCCGAGTCCTTCATCCATACCGGGACGTACTGGTTCACAATCAGGCTGAGGAACGTCAGGAAGACGAGGAGCGCCATGATCGTCCCGACGGTCGACGCAACACCGCGCTCGTCCCTACGCAAATTGCGACGGATCACAAGGACCATCGAGTCACCTGTATAGAACCCTCTCCGGTGGGCATTACGTCGCGCCAACCCGGGTAACGCTATTTATAGGTGTCGTGCTGAAATTCCACGAGTGAGAATGAGTCGATTTTCTCCATAGGACGCGCGGTTCGACGGGGCGGAAAATTCGTGGTCATTTTCAGGGCGCGAATCGACCGTTTTCGTACAATTGCCAGCCCCGAAATGCATCCGCTCAGGACCGGCGAGCGGAATGCATCTTCGCCGCGGCGTAGACGAGGGTCGCCTCGCCGAGCATGAACCTCTTCATCCCGTCGATCGAGGCGTACTCATTCGGCGCATGGGCGCCGGATCCGTGACCGAGTCCCGACGCGACCCAGGGAAGCTTCAGGTACTCGTCGAAGGCGAACGCGGGCATCGTGCCCCGCGCTCGTGGGCCACACCTCCGGTTCCCGGTCATGGGCGCGCACCGCGTCGACGGCCGCCTTCGCGATCCAAGAGTCGGGGTCCGTCTTCGCCGCTCCGTACGGTCCGTGCACCTGGATCTCGAGGTCCTCGAACCCGTGCTTCTTGAGGTGGGCGCGGAGCTTGCGCAACGTGCCCTCGACCGTCATGTCCTTCACGAGCCGGATGTCGATCTTCGCGTATGCCTCATGCGGCAGGACGGTCTTCGTGCCGCCGTGGTCGATGTAGCCGGCATAGATGCCGCAGAGGTTGATCGTCGGATCGAAGAGATACTTCCGCAGGAGCTTCGCCTTGGGGAGATCGTACTTGAACTTGGCCGTGCGCTCCTCGCGGAGCCAGGCCTTCGGGTCGAACCTCTTGGAGAGCGTGCGGACCATCTCGAGGTCCCGCCTGGTCGGCGGGCGCACATCGTCCCAGAAGCCTTCGACGATCGGCCGCTGGGTCTTGCGGTCGACGAGCGTGTCGAGGGCCTGCACGAGCCGCCAGACCGGGGAGTTGATCCACACCGCGTTCGAGCTGTGAATCTCGGCTCTCCATGGGCCCGCCCTTCTTCGGGTTGCCCCGTGACCAGACCGTCAGGTAGAGACATCCCTTGACTCCGAGGTAAACGGTCGGGACGCCTCGCAGGTCCTCCGTGTAGTCGTTCGCGATCGCGGCGTCCGCCTTGAGCTCAGGGCGGTGCGTGCGGATGAACTCGATGAAGTTCGCGCTGCTGATCTCTTCTTCGCCCTCCGCCAGGATCTTCAGATTCACGGGCAGCTCGTCCACGTCGCGGATCACCCTCCACGTGTGGAGATGGCCCATGAGCGCCCCCTTGGAGTTCGTCGAGCCGCGGGAGACGACCGACGGGCCGACCGCTTCGACGTCGTGGATCTCCGCCGCGAACGGCGGCGAGCGCCATGTCTTCAGGTCCCCCACGGGCTGCACATCGTACATCTCGTATTCGACGAGGGTCGTGTCCGCCCCGACGTCCAGATAGCCGATGACGAGCGGGTGCCCACCCTTGGCGAAGGTCTTCGTCTTGCATCCCAGCTCGGCGAGATGCGAGCGGACCATCTCGGCGCACTCGGGAATCCCCTCCCCCGTCGCACTGACGCTCGGCTGGCGCAGGAGCTGGCGGGTCTTCTCGAGTCCCTCGGGGAAACGCTGCTCGAGGGCGCGGTACACTTCGGGAGGCGCGATTTCCTTCATCGCCGCGGGGATGGACGGGGAGACGATAAGGTTGCAGGTCAGCCCCCTCAGGACGGGAGGTCTGAAGACGGGCAGGGCAAACTATTTCTCCCGCCAACCGTTCGGTCGCGTCGCGCCGCGGTAACTCAGTTTGGGAGAGTGCGAGACTGAAGATCTCGAAGTCGCCGGTTCGAGCCCGGCCCGCGGCACTCCATTCGGGGCGCGAGTCCTAGACAACCTTTTTATCGGGAGAACCGTTCGTCGCTCGTCCCGCCTTAGCTCAGCCTGGTCAGAGCGGGTGACTGTAGAGTGCTCCCGCGGACAGGGCGTCCGCGGTGCCCGCTGGCATCATCAGGCCCCCGGTTCAAATCCGGGAGGCGGGACTCCTCTCCCTATTTTGCGACCTCAAGTAGGGGGTCGGCGATTTCGCGTCGCGGTAGGCGTTTCTCGGAGGTCTCCGTCCCCTCATGCCCGCCCATGAGGACGGACCTTTTCCTTTAGCCACTTGAGAAATCCGCAAGCTGGTGCACAACAAACGACCGGGGTTGTAGACAAGCTGGGACCCGATCTGGGAACTCAACCGAAAGATTCCTGGCCTGACCCGGCCATCCCTTGCTCCTGAATGCCGTCCCACCTGCTCGCACCATAGGGGCGGAGATAGAGAGAACCCGGAGAGGGTGTGAATGAACCTAGCCAATGACAGCTATGTCATCTTGATTAGCATCAAGACCTCTACTGAGCGCTATTACCGCGACAAAGCCGGCTGGGTAAAGGTGAGTACCCGTGGCCGAACGTTCCGGGCGACTGCAGAGCAAGTCCTGAATCACATCCTGCCTGCGCTAGCCGGCATCAAACCAAACGTTGCGATTAAGGTGGAACACCTCGAGGACGCGAGGCGAAAATCCTAGGCGGCGGGCCTCCTGTCTTGTGCCCAACCGCGCAGGTGCAGGTTCTTGTGGCACCCGGACATGGAGGGACATGGCTCCCTTCCCCGAACTCTTCCGAACCCTCCCCGAGGCCGACGTTCCGATCCCCGGTGTGGCCGTTCGTCTCCTGCGCGGACCGACCGCCTCCGCCATCTTCTGGGAGGCGACGCGGGACACCGCGGTCCCCGAGCACCGCCATGGCGGACAGTGGGGGGTCGTGCTCGAGGGCGAGCTGCGCCTCACGATCGGCTCGAAGGTCCGCAGGTGCCGGCGAGGCGACGAGTATTACATCCCGGCCGGCACCCCCCATTCGGCCATCCTCAAGAAAGGGGCTCGGGTCATCGACTTCTTCGACGACCCGGACCGCTACCGGGCCAAGGGCTGAGCCTCAAAACATCGGCGTCTGGGTCCGCGCGATCTGGGCGCTCAGGCGATCGACGTACTCCTTCATCCGCGCGAGGATCGTCTTGGCCTCGATGACGCCCAGGATCTTGCCATCCTTGACCACGAGGACCCGCCGCGTGCCCTGGCTGACCATGATCTGTGCGACCTTGTCGATGCCCACCGCCGGGTCCACGGACACGAGGTTGCGGGTCATGATCTCCTCGAGCCGGACGGCCTCGGGGTCGCGGTCCTCCGCAACCACACGCGCGAGGAAGTCCCACTCCGTGGCGATGCCTTCCGGCTTTCCGTCCGCGGTCGCCACGATCACGAAGCCGTGGCGTCCGTCCCGCATCGCCCTCGCGGCCTCGAGCACGGAGGTTCCGGCCGGTACGGCCAGGATGTCCTTTTCGACGATGTCCTTGGCGTAGAGGACCATTAGCAGATGCATCGCCCTCGTGGCACTTATGCCTTCTGACGCAAGGGGGCGTAATGTCTCGGTCCGTCGAGGGGGACCCGTCGATCCCCGGACGTGCGTCCGATCTGGCGGAAAGGGGGGAACAGTACATCTACAACCGGAGGATAGGGTGACCGCAGACATGCGCTCCCGTCGGTCCGTAGCGTGCGCGTTCGCGGCCTTCGCCACCCTCGTTGCCGTTGGACTCCTCGCTGCCGCGCCGCTCGTCGCAGGCCACGCGGAATTCATCGCATCGACTCCCGCGCCCTACGACATCTGGAACGTCTCCCCGACGTACGTCAGCGTGACCGTCTCCGAGGCGGTGCAGCCGGGCTCCCCGACCATCACGGTGACGAACAGCTCGGACGCGAGGGTCGACTCGGGCCCCGTCCAGCTCTCGTCCGCGGACCCGACGACGTTCACGGTCCATCTCCTCAGTGGCATCGGCCCGAGCGTCTACACGGTGACCTGGAGCCTCGTCTCCGCGGACGACGGGCACTTCACCGCGGGCACATTCTATTTCATGGTGTCCTATCGGAACGGGACGCTGCCGGGCACCTTTCCGCAGACCGGGACCCTGGGGGTGAGCCAGCCCGTCTCGCCCCTCGACGTGGGCCTCCAAGCCGCGGACTTCGTGGGCTTCTCGGTCGCGTTCGGGGGGAGCCTCCTCGCGGGGCTCCTTTGGATCCCGATCGGTTCCTCCCTGGAGACCGCCGATCGCACCCAGGTGGCCGACGGCCTGCGAGCCCTCCTTCGGTTCGCCCGGCTGGGGGCCGCCGTGTTCGCAGTGGCCGTCGCGGGCCTGTGGGCGGAGAACCTGATCCTCTCGCCGCCCGCCAGTGCCGCCGCGGCCGTCGGGTCCGTCTTCCTCCTCTCCCTCGCGTCTCAGCTCGCGCTCGGGCTCGTCCTTGTGATCCTGATCACGCACGTCCTGTCCCGATCCGACCCAGGCCGGATCCTCGACGAGCGGCCGTGGGAGTTCCTCCCGATCTTGTTCTCCGGGTTCCTGATCATCCTCGCCGAGGTTGCGGCGAGTCACAGCGCGACGGCGACGGCATGGTGGCCCCTTGCGCCGATCGCGGACGCCATCCACCTGTACGGAGCAAGCCTGTGGGTCGGAGGACTCCTCGCCCTCCTTCGCACCCGCGGGTGGCTCAAGGAACCCGCGCCTCCCGAGTTCTCGGTCGGGATCCTCCGGGCCTTCTCGCGGCTCGCCCTCCTCGGCGCCGGCATGGTGGTCTCCGCAGGGGCCATCCTCGCCGTCGTCTTGCTCGGCACCCTGGACGCCCTGACCGGCACGGGCTACGGCTGGGTCATCCTGGCGAAGACCGGGCTCCTGGTCCCGATGGTCCTCCTCGGCGCCTGGAACCACCGAGCCCTCGGACCGGCGGTCTCCTCGGAGAAGCTCGGCGCGCCGAAGGTCCAGCGGGTCTCGCGCGTCGTGCGTTGGGAGGCCGTCATGGGAGCCGTCGTCCTCGTGATGGCGGGACTCCTGGCGACGATGAACCCGGCCGCGGCGCCCGCGCCGTCGAACCCAACGTTCACCCTGGACGCGACGAGCGGCGGCTTGTACGCCCTCTTCCAGATGAACCCCTGGCCCGGGAGTCCGGGGGACTACATTTTCCAGCTCATCGTCTACTACGAGGGCAACGGGACCGCGTATCTCCAGGGGGGCAACGCCACGCTTTCGTTCCTCCTCGAGGGCGGGAACGGCACGTGGGTCACGCTGCCCCTCGAGGGGCCGCACGGGAACCACTACTTCATCGACTCCCCGGTCCTCAATGCCGCGGGCACGTGGCAGCTCCGCGGCGAGGTGCGGGGACCGGCCGGCACGCCCGTGGACTTCCCCTTCCAGGTCGTCCTCCGTCCTTGAGCGCGTCGTTTTGTCAACGCGCGGCGCCCCGCCGAAGCTATTAATAGCGCGGTCGGCCCATGAGGCTGTCAGACAAAGGTCCGACCGACCTTGAAGGGATGGGCATGGGTGTACTCCGCTGGCTCCTCGGGTCCCACCGTTCCGAAGACGACGATGAGGAGGAGGAGCCCAAGGGTGCGTGGAAGGGCAAGTCGCCGCGCCAGGGGCGCGGGAACCCGAACGCCTACCGCATCCAGGTCGACGGGGAATCCCAGCGCATGCGCGGGGAGGGCCCGCCGTTCTCCTTCTGGTCGTCCGCGCGGGTCATCCTGATCCTCTCGTTTCTCCTGTGGTGGATCCAGCCGGCCGGTCCGATGATTGCGGGCTATGTCGGCGGACGACGCTCGGGATCGGCGATCAAGGGCGTCATGGCTGCGATCCTCCCGGTCGCGATCGTCCTGATCGCGAACACGGCCTACACCCGCGGCGTCGGCTCCTCCCAAATCGACCTCGTGGCCTCCCTGCCCCAGGCCGTCGCAGGCGGCGCGGCGAGCGTCCTCCCGTTCCTCATGCCGTACAAGGACTTCCTCGTCGGCTACATGACCGGGTTCGTGAGGGCCCTCCAGAGCACCTTCGGCATGGGGACGAACGGATACCTGATGGTCGTCATCTTCGCCTACATCGGGGGCCTGATCGCCGACCAGACCCGCCGCGAGCTCTACTACAAGAGCGGGTCGAGCCAGTCGGTCGGGTTCAACCTGATCCAGCCGCTCCTCGGCGGGCACCGGGGTGCCGACGACGAGGAGTCCTACGAGGAGGATGAGGAGCTCCGCGAGATGCGCCGCCCGGTCCGGGCCCGCGCGCGCGGACACGGGCAGGTGGAGATCCACACCGGTCCGAAGCGTCGCCGGCACGGCTCCCCCGTCCGGTTTGAGGAATACCGAAAGCTCGGGGGAGACGGATCCGAGAGCCGTTCGGCCCGCCGTGCGGCCCATTCCCGCGCGCGCGACGACGAGGAAGACGAGGAGCCCGAGGAGGAAGAGCTTGTCGCATCGCGCACGCACCGGGCGCCCCACTCGGCCGCCCAGGAACATCACGGGAAGGCCCGCGCGGCATCCGAAGGGGACGACGAAGAAGACGAGGAGCGGGTGGCCCACCGGGAGGCACAGGAAGCGCACCGGCCGAGGCAGCGCAGCCACGAAGAGGAAGTCGCCATCCAGAAGTTCGTCGAGCGCGCCCTCAAGCACTACGAGCACCCGACCCGCTGATGTCGCAAGCTTTTTATCGCACGCGCCCCTCCGAACCGCGCGGATGTTCTGCCCCAAGTGCGGCTCGCTCATGTTCCCGGTGGACGGGAAGCTGCGCTGCAACGCGTGCGGCATGGAGCGTTCCACGTCGGGCAAGGACGTCACGGTGACCAAGGTCGTCCGGCAGACGAAAGAGAAGCCCGCGGAGACCCTCGTGCTCGACGAAATCACGGAGACGCTCCCGAAGACGCGCGCCGAGTGCCCGAAGTGCGGGCACTACGAGGCGTTCTGGGTCATGCGGCAGACACGGGCCGCGGACGAGCCGACGACGCGCATCTACCGCTGCGTGAAGTGCGGTCACACCTGGCGCGAATACTGAGGGCGGGGAGGCCGAAAGCGTCCTCCCGGGAACCTTTATTATGCTTGACCGGATTGTCGGCCGAACTTTCGGGGGAGACGGATGTTCGAGGCAAAGCTGAAAGCAGATGTTCTTAGAGAAATGGTCGACGTGATCTCGACCTTGGTCGACGAGGCCAAGTTGAACGTCGGCAAGGATTCCGTCACGATCAAGGCCGTCGATCCTGCGCACGTCGCGATGGTCGACCTCTCCCTCGACCGCGGGGCGTTCGAGTCGTACAAGGCGGAGGAGACGGAGCTCGGCCTGGACATGGACAAGATGAAGGAGATCCTGCGGCTCGCGAAGGCGGGCGAGGTCATCTCGATCGCCCACGACGAGGACAAGAACCGGCTCGTGGTGACCGTGGGCAACACGACGCGGCGCATGTCCCTCGTGGACACAGCGGGGATGAGCGACCCGAAGGTGCCGAGCCTGAACCTGCCCGCGAAGGTCGTGGTCCGGACGGACGAGCTGCGCCAGGCGATCCGCGCGTCCGAGAGCGTGAGCGACCACATCGCCCTGAAGGCCTCCCCGGAAGGGTTCGAGGTTGTGTCCGAGGGCGACACGGACACGGTGTCGCACATGGTGCCGAAGGACCTCCTCGAGGAGCTCTCCGCGAAGGACGCGGTCCGTTCCCTGTTCCCGCTCGACTACTTCTCGAACATGGTGAAGGCGATCAGCACGGCACCGACTGTCGCGCTGTACCTGGGCACGGACTACCCTGTGCGGATGGAGTTCAAGATCGCCGGCGGCAAGGGTGACGTGAGGTACCTCTTGGCGCCTCGGATCGAATCCGAGTGAGCCTTAGCGCCCCTGGAGAGCCAGGCTGAGCAACGTATCGGACGAGTGCTTGCAGTAGTCCGTCGCGTTTTCGATTCCCTCGAGGAGATCGTTCAGGATCACGACGATCCCAGGATTCGTGTGGATCTTCACGAGGATTTTGCGGTTCTCGAAATAGAGGTCGTCCACGACGTTCTCGAGGCGCTTGACCTCATCGCGGGCCTTGATCATTCGGTCGTAGTCCTGGCCGTAGACGTCGATCATGGCCTTGAGGGAGCGAGCGCAGTCCAGGGTGTTCTTCGTCATCTCCTTGAACGAACTCCAGACCTCGGCCGGAATCGTCACGCCCGTCTCCTGGAGCAGGTCGACGTTCTTCCCGCTGACCTTGAGCCAGTCCGCGATCAAGTCGACGGACGACACGAGGCGCATCAGGTCCTCCCGGTCCTTCGCGGGCAGCTCGCCACGGCTCAGTTCCTCGACGAGGTTGATCTCGACGTTGTCCGCGGCCTTCTCGTCCATGAGGAGGCGCTTGAACGCGGCGGCCAGCTCGTCCTTGCGTCCGCGGACCGCGGCGTCCAGCACGTTGTCGAGCTCTGCCCCGGCATCGACGACCTTGGTCACGTGCTCGCGCACCATGGCCAAGGCGCGGGACTCTCGCCGGTTCCGGAACCATTCAAGCTGGGACTTCTCACTCAAGTTTCAACGCCTCCTGGAGACCCTCGTACGGCCGGGGGTAAACCAGGATGTTCGCCTCGCGGAACGAGACCATAACATCCCGGGCTGTATTAAGACTTTGAGAGGTTGGTGCGTCGACCGATACCGTATCGTAGGTGAAGAGACGGACCAGGAGGCGCTGGGTCGCGCCCAGGAAGAGGCGGCCCTCGACGCGGCCCGGGATCACGTTGCCGAACCCTTCCTTCGAGATCTCGAGCCACTCGGGCCGCGCGGCGAGGACGACGGGGTCGCCTTCCATCAGCCCCTTCGCGGGGACGCGGAGGATGTAGCCGCTGCGGAACTCCACGAACGCCCAGTCCGCCCGGACCCGCCGCACGGCGCCCTCGAGGAAGTTGCTCTCGCCGATGAAATTCGCGGTGAAGACGCTGCCCGGGTGGTCGTACAGATCCTCGGGCCGCCCGGATTCCACGATCCCGCCCTTCCGCATGACGACCACGCGGTCCGCGACGGACATCGCTTCCTCCTGGTCGTGGGTCACGTGCACCGCCGTGAGACCGAGATCCTTCACGACGCGACGCAGCGCGTACCGCAGGTCGAGCCGGACGCGGGCGTCGAGGCCAGAGAGCGGCTCGTCGAGCATCAGCACCTTCGCGTGGTTCGCCAAGGCACGGGCCAGGGCGACCTTCTGCTGGGAGCCCGTGCTCAGCTCGCCGGGGAAGAGGCCCCGGTCCGCGAGCATGTCGACGAGTTCGAGCACCTCCCGACCGACGTGGTCGACCTCGTCCTTCTTGTGGTCGCGGACCCACGGGCCGTATGTGGCGTTGTGCCACACGTCCATGTGCGGGAAGAGGACGATGTTCTGGAACACGTAGCCCAGGTCGCGGTCCTCGACGGGGAGCGCGGTCACGTCGCGGCCGTCGACGAGGACCCGGCCCTCCGTCGGCTGCCAGATCCCAGACAGCACCTTGATCAGGGTCGTCTTCCCGCATCCGCTCGGGCCCAGGATGGCTACGTACTCGCCGTCCTCGATCGTGAGGCTCGTCGTGTCGAGGGCCGTGATGCGGCCGAACCGCTTGGCCACGTCGACCGCTTCGATGCGGGGCACGTCACTCGACCTCCAGCGCCGCGGACACGCCCCCGCGAGGCACGGGGAAGAGGAGGATGTGCTCCATGGGCAGCGCCATGAACACCGGGTCGCCCTCCTTGGCCCAGCGCGCGTTCGCGGTCAGCGGCTTCGCCTTGAGGACGCCCATCTCCGGCACGTCGATCTCCAGGGAGATCCGCCGGCCCATGAAGAGACGGCGCTTCACAACCCCCTCGACGCCTTGCCCCGCGCCCCATTCCTGCGGGAGCACGTTGCAGATTTCTGCGCGGATTCCCGCGAGGACGCGGCCGGAGAGGCCCTCGCGGGCGGGCGCGATGAGGTTCGTCCCTCCCGCGACGAGGCGAACCGTGCCCGCCTCGGCGGGGAACGAATCGGCCTCGAAGAAGTTCATCTCCCCGAGGAAGTTCGCGACGAACGGGGAGGAAGGTTTCGAGTACACGTACTCGGAGGGGCCGACCTCGACGAGCTCGCCGTTCCGCAGGACCGCGATGCGGTCGGCCACGACGAGCGCTTCCTCCTGGTCGTGGGTCACATGGATCGTCGTCGTGCCGACGTGCCGGATGAGAGAACGCAGCTCGGCGCGGAGCTCGATCCGCAGACGCGCGTCGAGGGCCCGCAGGGGTTCGTCGAGGAGCAGGACCTCGGAGTCGGCGGCGAGAGCGCGCGCGAGCGCGCAGCGTTGCTGCATCCCTCCGCTCAGCTCCCGAGGAAACGACTCCGCGCGCTCGATCAGGTGGACCATGGAGAGCATCTCGCGCGCAAGGAGGTCGCTGTCCGACTCGGGCCATCCCTTCACGGTCGGCGAGAACGTCGTGTTCTGCCAGACCGTCAAGTGCTGGAACAGGGAGTAGCTCTGCGGCATGAATGCGGCCTGCCGCACGTCTGCGGGAAGGCGGGTCACGTCCTTTCCGTCCATGCGGATCCGGCCGCTGTCCGGGTCGAGCAGGCCGGCGATCGTCCGCAGGAGGGTGGTCTTTCCCGCGCCGCTCGGGCCCAGGACGACGAGATACTCGCCGTCGCGGATGTTCAGGTTGACGTCCCGCAGGGCGCGCTTCTTCCCGAAGGACTTCGAGATCCCCTCCAGGACGACCTCAGCCACGGCCGCGCCTCCGTTCGATGACGAGTCGCAACGCGAGGATCGCGGCGAAGGAGACGCCGAGGAGGGCGAGCTGGGCGAGGGCCGCCTCGTAGTACTGCGGCGTCTTCGAGGTGATGATGTTCACGATGAGCAGCGGGATCGTCTCGAGGTTCGTGCCCGCGACGGCTTGCGTCGCGCCCGTCTCCCCGAGCGAACGGGTGAAGGCCATGATCGCGCCGGCGAGGATCGCGGGGCGGATCGCGGGAAGCAGGACACGCTGAAACACCTGGACGGGTTTGGCGCCGAGCGTCCGCGCGGTCTCCTCCGTCGCAGGATCGAGCTGTTCGAGCGCGCCGACCACGTTGCGGACGACGAAGGGGAAGGTGAAGGCGACGTGGGCCAGGGTGACCAGGATGAGGAGGGAGGGCACGATCGTCTTCTGTGCGCTCCAGAAGAGGCTCAGGGAGATCCCGAGGGCCGCGCTCGGCACGATGTACGGGATGTTCACGAGGGCGTCGAGCATCCGCGCGAGCCAGCGCATCTTGCCGCGGGTGATCAGGATGGCGAGGGGGACGCCCATGCCCAGGTCGATCCCGGTGGCGATGCCGCCGATCAGGAACGAGATGCCCACCGCACCCCAGAACCGCCCCCAGTCCAGGGCGATCGTGGGCGTCGCGACGACGAGGAAGGTCAGGAAGAAGAAGGACGGGACCAGGATGAAGAAGACGAGGGCCGCGAGCGCCCCGACGTCCCGGAGCCGCGGGAAGGGGCGCGAACTCAGGCGGCGCTCGGCGATGGGCCAGACGCGCCGCAGGGGGAACTTGAGCCGCACCGCGACGTACTTCACGACGACGAGGAGGACCAAGGCCAGCACGATCATGAGCGCGCTGACGAGCGCGAGCCCGCCGTTCAGCTCCGTCGCAACGGATGCGGGGGTGCCGGCGTGCGTCGCGAAGCTCTTCCAGATCCCGATCAACGCGGTCCCGTTCCCCGTGAAGGGGGCATACAGGTTCGCGGGGACGCTCGCGTCCGCGTTCACCGCGCCGATGAGGGTGAGGGCGGTGAGGGCGCCCCCCGTGTCGCTCAGGGCCTTCGCCAGGACGAGCAGGAGACCGGTGGCCATGCCGGACCGGAACATCGGGAGCGTGATCGTCCGAGCCGCGGTGAGGCGGCTCGCCCCCGCGGCCCTCGCCGCGTTCTCGTATTCGATGTCAATCTCCTGCAAGATGGCCGCGAGGGACCGCACCATGTACGGGAACGTCGTGGTGAGGTGAAGCAGGACGAGGATCAGGAACGCGTTCCCGGTCAGGCCCAGGGATCCGGGAGGATGCTGTGCGATCGTCGGGGAGAGGCCCCAGAAGAGGACCACGCTGAAGCCCAGGCCCGCGGTCGTCACGGCAAGAGGCGAGTCGATGAGGGTGTCGAACCAGCTCTTCCCGCGGAAGTCGTGGCGCACGAGCAGCCAGGCGAGGGGCAGGCCCGCGACGAGGTCGAAGAGCGCCACCATCCCCGCCACGCCGAACGAGTAGGCGACCGCGGGGAGGATGCGGCTCGCGAGGACCGGGTCCGCGAAGATCGTCTGAACGCCACCCCAGTCCACCGCGACGTAGCCGAGGACGTACAGCGTCGGGAGGAGGACGAAGACCAGGAAGAAGGCGACGATCCCGCCGTGCCAGAGGCGGACGGCCCAGGAGGTGGAGACCCGGGCGAGCGCCTTGGCGCGCCACGCGTGCTCGGGCGCGCGCGCCGCGGTGGGGTTCCCCGCCAACTCGGAAGGAACCTCGGCCGTCCCCATCCAGGTCCCCCGGGGATCAGCGGCCCTTCACGACGATGTCCTCGAGGATGTTCGCAACGTCCTCGCAGCGGTCCGTGACGATCTCCAGGTACTCGTAGATGTCCTTGAACTTGATGATCCGCACCGGATCGCCCGACTTGAAGACCTCCGTGAGGGACGTCATGAGGAGGTCGTCCGCGACGTTCTCGAGGCGGTTCACCTCGATCGTGTACGACATGACGGCATCCTGGGCCTTGCGGTCGCGCACGGCCTTCATGCCCGCGCGGATCTGCTCCGCCGCCTTGAGGATGATGTCCGCGAACTCCACCATGGATTTCGTCGGCCGGTCGATCTCATAGACGGCGAGCCGCGTCGCGGCCCCGTTGATGTAGTCGAGCACGTCGTCCAGCTTCGTCGCGAGGCCGCTGAGGTCCTCCTTCGCGAGGGGCGTGACGAACGCGCGGTTCAGGGAGCCGTAGATGTGATGAACGATCTCGTCGCCGCGGTGCTCGATGTCTTTGATCCGCTTGCGATGGTCTGCCAGATGAGAGAAATCGTCGAAGATCGCGCGGAAGGCGCGGGCCCCTACCAGCATGTTCTCCGCCTCGGACTCGAGGTCGTCGAAGAACTGCTTCTCCTGGGGGGTCATCCATTCCTTGATGTCCACAATGCCTCCTCCCGACGCCCGGTAGAAACCAGGAGCCTATATAGCTTGTCTCGAGCGCGGCGGCGTCATTCCTTGTCGAGGGCGCCGACGTCCACCCCGCTGTCCTCGAGCTGCTTGAGGAGCTGGCGGCGCATCTTCCGGTTGCCCGCGAAGCCCTTGATCGCCTTGCGCGACATCTCGTAGTGCCGGAGGAGCTCCTTCACGTCCCGGGGCGCGACGCCGGCCCCACGCGCGATCCGCTGCACGCGGGACGACTTGACCAGCTTTGGCTCGCTCATCTCCGCGTCCGTCATGGAGTCCATGATGACCTTGAACCGGGCGAGCTTCTTCTGGGTCCCTTCCATCTCGGAGTCCTTCATCTTCCCGGAGATGCCGGGGATCAGGGAGGCGAGCTTGCCCATCGGACCCATTCCCTTCAGCATGTCGATCTGCTCGTACATCTCGTGGAGGGTGAACTTGCCCGCCATGATCTTCTTCGTGAGCTCCTCGGCCTTCTGGGCGTCGATGGCCTCCTGGGCCTTCTCGAGGAGCGTCTCCAGGTCGCCCATCCCGAGGAGGCGGGAGATGAACCGGGGCGGTTCGAACTTCTCGAGGTCGTCGATCTTCTCGCCCACGCCGATGAAGACGATGGGCGCCTTGACCTCGGCCACTGCGGACAGGGCGCCGCCTCCCTTCGCGGTGCCGTCGAGCTTCGTGACGATGACGCCGCTGATGTTCACGGCCTCGTGGAAGGCCTTCGCCTGGGGCCCGGCCTGCTGGCCCACGGTGGCGTCGAGCACGAGGAGCCGCTCGTTCGCCTCCACGGCCTTCGCCACGGACTCGATCTCCTTGATCAGGTCCGGCTCGAGGGCGTGCCTCCCCGAGGTGTCCACGATCAGGACGTCCATCGCCTCGAGGGACTTGAGGCCGTGCTTCGCGATCTTCACGGCGTCCTTCTCGCCGGGCTCGCCGAAGAACCCGGAGTTGATCTGCTCGCTCAGCTGCTTGAGCTGGTCGTAGGCCGCGGGGCGGTGCACGTCCGCCGCGACGAGGCCGACGGAGAGCCCCTTCTTCTGGAAGTACTTCCCGAGCTTGCCCGCCGTGGTCGTCTTGCCCTGCCCGTATAGGCCGACGAGCAGGATGCGCTGCTTCTGGAGCGGCACCTCCCGCGCCTGGCCGAGGATCTTCACGAGCTCCTCATAGATGATCCGGACGACGTGCTCCCGGGGGCTCATGCCGGGCGGCGGGGTGTCGTTCAGCGCGCGGCGCTGGAGCTCCTTCGTGATGGCAAGGGCCAGCTGGACGTTCACGTCCGCCTGGATCAGGGCGCGCTGGATGTCGCGGACGATCTCCTTGATGAGGGCCTCGTCGATGTAGCTCGCGCCCGCGATCTTGCGCAGGGCGGCGCGGAGGGAGTCCCCCAGCTTCTCGAGGACCATAGCCTGGGACCAAAGTGGCCAAGGGACTTAAGCTTGACCCACCCCGCCCGTGGGCGAAACGTCGGGGCGGCCCGCTCAGAAGGAACGACTTCCTCCCGGAGAGACGTAACCTACTTAGGCTGCGGCGGCTTCGACGGCCCCGGCAGGGGGAAGACAGGCGCCGTCGAAACCACGTGCATCGGAGTCCGCATCGGACCTCGTCAGCGCGCGGATCGCGGAGCTCGGCGACTGGCGGGGTGAGCTGCTCGCCCAGATCCGCCGCGTGATCCAGGAGGCCGACCCCGAAGTCGTCGAGGAGCGGAAATGGAGGAAGCCATCCAATCCCGCCGGAGTTCCGGTCTGGTCTCACGACGGGATCATTTGCACCGGCGAGACCTACAAGAACCACGTGAGGATGACCTTCGCCAAGGGAGCTTCTCTCAGGGACCCGAAAGGCGTATTCAACGCGAGCCTCGAGGGCAACGCATTTCGCGCCATCGACTTCCACGAAGGGGACACGGTCCGGGAAGGGGCGCTGAAGGACCTGATTCGGGAGGCGGTCGCCCTGAACGAGGCTGCCGCGTCGAAGAAACGGAAGTAGCCCCGCCGACCCGTCACGCACGGCGCACCCGCAGAGCTTTCAGTGAGGGCTGCGAAAACTTGGACCTTGTTCGCGTCTAAAAAGGAAGGGAGGGCTAGCCTTGTCAGAAGGGATGGGATGCACTCTAACGAACTAGCCCAAAATTCCCCCGAAATGTCATTGAAAAACGCGTATATAAGATTTTGTAAAGCCCCCACCGTTACTTTGTGAGAAGCGAGCCGGCCGGGGATTACCACTTTCACTGGGCTCCCTTGTGACTGTTCATGACTGAAGCTTCCATCTTGGGTGCACGCTCGCGCATCGCACCCTCACGTTCCCCATGCGCTGTGACAATCCCCGCCTCGACTGGCTAATGAAGGAGTTTAGACTGATTACTAACAAATCCATCCGCATCGCTATCCGAACAGACGTCCGGTCGAGAACACGCTTAGCGAAGGCCGCATATTCGGAGCTCCGCCGGGAACACAACGTGTACAGCCAGTACCTCCCCTCGGCCTTTGAAGTCGCGTTGAGCCTTCTAAAAGCCCACAGGAGGCGTGTGCGGAAGGGTGGCAAGAGTTCCACCCCTTTCCTTCGGCGGCCGATGCTGAAGATGGAGAACCAGTCCTACCGCCTGGATCGGGAGACAGGGCGTTTACGAATCCCCATCCGGGGAACTGAGGGGGTTCAATTCAACCTTCCACTATGCAGGTGGCATCGCTCATTCCTGAACGTTAACTCGTGGAAGCTGGGGTCCCTCACCCTTGTGCCCGGCAGAATCCTCCTCGTAGTGCGCAAACAAGCCCCGAAAGCTTACGAACCTACGACAGCCATCGCGATGGACACGAATGAAGATTCCCTCGATGGCGTGGTAGCCACACCTACAACAAGCCGCCTCCTGTCGGTGCCGTTTTTCGGCGTCCGTCAGGTCCAGGCGACGCACTTCCGTCGCCGACGGCATCTCTCGAAAAAGAAAGCTTGTGACCGTCGGGTACAACGAGCCCTGGCGGTTCGCGAAGGACGACGCGAACACAGCCGCGTGAGACAACGCCTCCATCGAGTCAGCAAGGGCCTAGTCCAAGCCGCGGCAGCTGCAAGAGCCGTGATTATCCTCGAGAACATGACGCTGCATAACTCCGGTGGCCGTTCCCGCCGCATGAACCGCCGCCTGTCGTCCTGGCCCCGCGGCGAACTCCATCGTCAGATCGAGTACAAGGCCGCCCTCGCGGGCGTGCCGATCATCAAGGTCAATCCTGCCTGGACGAGCAAGACCTGCCCAGTGTGTGGCGCTCGGCGCCGAGATAGGGTGGGCCCGGACTTCGTCTGCGAGATGTGCGACTGGGAAATGGACCGGCAGCACAACGCAGGTTTGAACATCCTGAAATCCGCCTTGGCCTCGAACGAGGCCTTGGCAAGGGCTGTACGGTTCCAGCCCGGTGCCCTCCGCCATGATGTGGTGAGTCCCCTCTGCAATCTGCCAGCGTTGCTGGCAGGTGCACGGGAGGAGCCGAGCGGAGTGGAGTTGGCGGCCCCCTCGGCCGCACCCCAACAGAACTGTAAAGGCGAGGCTAACTTGCCAGCTGTCACAGATAGCCGGACTTCTGGAGGGTCATCAGGTCCTCCGTAGACAACTTCTCACCCTTCTTGAACCGCTCGAAGATGGCCTCCGCCTCGCGCTTCACGTCGGTCGCCTCGACCATCTCGCCGGACTCGGCGCGGTTCTTCATCCAGATCCCGTGGATGATCTTGTCGTAGTCGTGGACCTGGCGGATGTGCTCGATGTGCTTGCGGTGCTCCTCGTCCGCGAGCATCTTCGTCTTGATGAACTCCTCCTGCGCCTGGTCGGCCTGCCGCCTCGTCTCGTCGCTCTTCTCGTACAGCGCGCTCATCTGGTCGTGCTCGCCCTGCGCCTGCTCCGCGAGCTCGGAGACCTGCTTGTGCGCGGCCTCCGCCTTGTCCCTCGCCGCCTTCAGCTCGTCGTTGAGCTTCCGGACCTCCTCGTTCTCGTCGAGGGACTTCTCGAGCTTCTTGAGCTCGGCCTGGATCCGCGCCATCTCCTCGATCAGGGCGCGCTCCTTCTCGACGGTCAGCACGGAGGTCATCTGCCGGAATTCGAGTGACTTGAGGTCCCGCCGGAGCTTGCTGATCGGGATCGCACCGCGGGGGAGTCGTCTCCGCTTCGCGTCGTTCACGACCTCGAGGAGCTCGTTGACCTTCTTGTTCCACACGTCCCGCTCCTCCTTGGCGGTGCGGACCTGGGCGTTCAGCTCGTCCCGCTTGATGCGGTGCCCGGTGGCCTCCTCGACCAGGCCGCGGACCTGCGCGTTCAGCTCGTCCCGCTTCTCGACCCACTCTCTCGTCTTGTCGTTGAGTTCGTCGCGGCGGCGGCGATGGCGCTCGGCTTCCTGGTTTTCCTTCTCCCGTTTCAGTTGGAGCTCATCCAGCAAGGACAACCCTCACGCGCCGAGGTGCCGGGGGTCTGCCAAAAATGGGCTTCGGATATAAAGCTTGCCGCACGAGCGGAATCGACGGGGACGGGAAGGCTTCCGATAACAAGGTCGCAAAGTCCATGAACGTCGCTTCGGATGGATGGGAGGTTTCGATGCTGCGGTCGCGGAGGCTGCTCCTTCTGGGGCTCACGGCGCTCGTGTTCCTCGCGGCCACGCCGGGCCATCCCGCGCCCGCATCGTTCCCGGTCGCGGCGAGCGCCCCGAGCGCGGCCGTCAACATCACCGCGGACCGGTCGGTCGTCGGCCGCGGGGACCATCTCAACTTCACGGTCTGGCTGAACGTGACCGGGAACGGCCAGTTCCAGCAGACCTGGCTGAACGTCAGCTTCGACACGGCCGCGGACCCGAACGACAACGGACTCGTCCAGGGTCCCGGGGGCTGGACCCAGCCGGCCGGCTGCGCGATCACGTTCGCCTCGGGATGGGACCTCCGCTGGGAGTGTGCCGGCGTCCGGGCGGGTAGCTACGTCTGGGACGTCCCCGCGTACGCGCCAGGCAACGCGTCGGTGGGGCGGTTCCAGCGCGTCCAGGCGGTGACCGCCTCGGGAACCCCCTCGGGCATCGTGGACGACCGTGCGAACTCGAGCGTATGGATCGCCGGGTCGATCGTCCGGATCGTCGACGTCGATTCCCAGCCGTCCGAGTCGGCCCGCGCGGGGGACATCGTCCAGTTCTGGATCAACGCAACGAACGAGGCGACGCCTGACCTGCCCGTGGACGCCAACGGCACGGGGACCGCGTTCAACGTCCGGGTGACGATCGAGCTCGACCCCGGCCTGCGTCCGGGCCAGGGGCTCGTGAACCTCACGACGATGTTCCCGGCCGTGCCTCCCGGTGCGCAGCTCGGGGTGAACCTCCGGGCCATCGTGGCGGAGAACCTGACCGCGGGCTCCGTGGTCGGGATCCGGGTCGTCATCACGTACGAGGACTTCAACGGCCACGCGATCGGCCCCATCGAGGCGCTGTCCGGGCCGCTCTACGTCGTCCAGGCCAGCGTCCTCTCGACGCCGAACCTGATCGCGGGCGCCGCGATCGGCCTCGTGGCGATCCTCGCGACCCTGGTGATCCTGCTCTACATGGGCCAGCGGAAGATCATCATCGATGAGGTGTTCCTGATGACGAAGGGCGGCGTCCTGATCCGCCACGTCGGCCGCACCGCGGAGGTCCACAAGGACGATGACATCGTGGCCTCGATGTTCGTCGCGATCCAAGAGTTCGTGCGAGACTCGTTCCGCCGCGAGGCGTCCCTCGACGCGGTCGCGTTCGGCCATCGACGGGCCGCCGTCGTGCGGGGGGAGCTGACGATCCTCGCGGCGGTCGCCTCGCGCGGGGACGTGGAGTACCTGATCCCGGAGATGCTCGCGGCGACCCGCGCCATCGAGGCGCGCCACTGGGACGCCCTCCTGTCGTGGGACGGCAGCATGCGCCGCCTCGACGGAGTCGACGAGGCGCTCACCCGTCTGCTCGGCGGCGAGTTCCGCTCGCCCTGGAGGGTGCAGCTCGCATGACCGGATGGATGCGGCCCGGACCGGGATCCGCTCCGAGCCGAGTCCCCGAACCTTTAACTAGCCTCCGGATCCTCCGCGGCCGAACCCGGGGAGGAGAATGATCGGGATGGGCGGGGCGAAGGATGGACCGGACGATGGACCCCCTCCGCTGACGCGGCCCCCGACCGACGTCCTCGTGCGCGAGGCGCTCGCGAAGAACGCGCAGGACGTCGACGCACTCTTCGTGCTCGCCGCCCTCCGCGTCCAGGACGGCCACGCGGACGAGGGGCTCGTGATCCTCGAGCGAGTCCTGCGGCTCGACCCCGATTATCCGGGGGCGTGGTTCTTCAAGGAGAAGCTGCATCGGATGCGGGGCGAGACCGGGCAGGCGGACTCCGCGCGGCGGCAGGGCGAGGTGAGCGAGGGATGACGGCGCCGGAGGTCGTGAAGCTCAAGATCTGCATGGCCGGCGAGGCGATGGTCGGGAAGACGTCCCTCATCCGCCGCTATGTCCTCGATGAGTACGAGGACCGGTACACCGCGACCCTCGGCACGAAGATCACGAAGCGGAACGTGGCGGCCAAGGACCCGCGGACGGGCGAGCCGCTGGACGTCAGCCTGATCCTGTGGGACATCATGGGCGCCCCGACCCTGCGGGACCTGCTCAAGGAGGCGTACTATCACGGCGCGCAAGGCATCCTGGGCGTGGCCGACGTGACTCGTCGGGAGACGCTCCGGGAGCTGGACGCCTGGTCCCACTCGATCCGGACGGTCGCCGGGAGCGTCCCCACGTACGTGGTCGCAAACAAGGCCGACCTCGATGCGGGCCGGCAGCTCGAGGCCGAGACGATCGACGCGTACTGCAGGCAGCGCGGGTCGAGCTGGTCGTTCACGAGCGCGAAGACGGGCGCCGGCGTCGAGGATGCGTTCCGCCGCCTCGTCGACCTCGTCCTCGCGAGTCGTCCGTGAGGCTCAGGCCATCCGCCAGCGCCGATGCGCCTCCGCGTTCGGCGTGAAGCAGAAGTGGATCGTGTTGAACTCCTTGCGGAGGGCCGCGACGTCCGCGGCGACCGTCTCGGGAGCTTCCTTCTTCACGGCGACCCGCGCGAAGAGGGCGGCGACCTCCCGCATCTGCGGCTCCTTCATGCCGAGACGGGTCAACTCCTGGGTCCCGAGGCGGATCCCGGAGGGCTTGACCGGCGACGTGTCCCAGGGGAGGAGGTTCTTGTTCGAGATGATGTTGGCCTTCTCGAGGTCGAGGGCGACCTTCGCCCCGCCACCCTGGGTCGCCACATCGAGGGCGAGCGCGTGGCTCTCCGTGAACCCCGCCTTCTCCGCCAGGACCTTGATCCCGTCTTCGTGGAGCGCCTGGGCGAGCGCCTTCGAGTTCCGCACGATCTGTTCGGCGTAGGCGTGGCCGAACTCGAGGGACTCGGCGAGCGTCACCCCGAGGGCCGCGAGCGCGTGGAGGTGGTGGTTCGAGAGGACGCCGGGGAAGACGGCGCGCTGGAGCCTCCTGATGAACTTCTCGTCGTCCGAGTCGGAGAGCATGATCCCGTGCTGCGGCCCCGGGAGCGTCTTGTGCGTCGAGCCCGTCAGGACGTCCGCACCCTCATGGAGCGGGTCCTGGAACTTGCCCCCGGCGATGAGGCCCATCACGTGCGCGCCATCGTACCACACGCGGCACTCAGCCTCCTGGAACGCTTCCTGGAGGTCCTTGAGCGGCGTGGGGAAGAGGAAGACGCTCTGGCCGAACGCGGCAACGGTCGGCTTGACGAGCTTGATGAGCTTGGCGGTCCCGTCGACGTCGATGTTCATCCGCTCGACGTCGAAGGGGTAGTTGATCGTGTTCACGCCGCGCATCCCCGCGGCCCCGAACTTCGCGGAGCTGATGTGCGCCCCGTTCGCCAGGGCGACGGAGGTCATGATGTCGCCGGGCTGCAGGAGGGCGAAGTAGACGGCCATGTTCGCGGTCGTGCCGCTGATGAGCCGCGGGTCCGCGTGGCGGCAGCGGAAGAGCTTCTTCGCGAGCTCGTTGACGCGGATTTCGACCTCGTCCGTGTACAGGTTGCCCTGGTAGTAGCGCTCGTGCGGCAGCCCCTCGGCGTAGCGGTCTCCGAAGTCGGAGAGGAGGAGCTCGCGCGCGAGCGGCGAGATCACGTTCTCCGACGCGATCATGGGCAGGCACTTCGCGAACCACGCGCTGTGCTTGTCGATCTGGTCGTAGATGAAGGCGACGTCTTCGTTCATGGCCCCAACCCGGCGCAGGATGAGGCGCACGGGATAAATATGTTGGGCAAAGACGGCGGACCGCGGGCGCGCGCCTAGAACACGCGCGCCTTGCCTGCGACGATCCGGTCCGTGAGCTTGTAGATCTTGGAGAGCTCCTGGTCGATGATGCTCTCCGCGTCCTTCTTGATCGAGGCGAGCTTCGTCCCCTTCTCGGGGATGATCTGCGCCGTCGCGGCCTGGGGCTCGTCGATCGGCTTGCCGATCTGGGAGACGATCCGCACCCAGACCTCCTTCACCTTGCCCGGGTTCTCCTTGACGATGCGCTCGGCGATGTCGAAGGAGAGGAGGTTGTAGAGCTTCCCGACGTGGGTGACCGGGTTCTTGCCGGCGGCCGCCTCCATGGACATCGGCCGATACGGCGTGATGAGTCCGCTCACGCGGTTCCCGCGGCCGACGCTGCCGTCGTCCCCGTTCTCCCAGGAGAGGCCCGTGACGGTGAGGTAGTAGATGCCGGCCCCGTAGTTGTCGCCCGTGTTGATGTCGACCGTGACCTCGCGGTCCGTGTGCTTGACCGCGGTGTCGAGCACGCGCTCCCGGAGCTCGTCGACGACGCTGCGGTAGTGGTCCCGGTCGGGGATGTAGCGGTCCACCATGGCCGCCGCGATCGTGAGCCGGGTTGCGTTGCCCTTCCGCACCCCCATGACCTTGATGTCCTGGCCGACCTCCTTGAGGTCCTTCTTCAGCGGCCCGTTGATGAGCTCCTCCGTCTTCAACACCAGGTTCTCCGTCTGCGAGAACGGCGCGAAGCCAACGCCGAAGGACGTGTCGTTCGCGAGCTGCTTCTGCGTGTCGTACAGTCCCCGCAGGTCGACGGAGCCCTGGCCGATCTTGCAGTCGATGATGACGTCCGCGTCGACGTTGAGGCTCGAGCACGTCTTGCGGATATAATCCCGGGCCGCCTCCACGGCGGTCGTCCGGTACGGGAGGCGCTCGTTGTTGACCATCGTTGTCGCGCGGCCGACGAGGATCACGTTCGCGGGTTCGAGGACGATCCCCCCGCCGAACCGGGGGGCACTCTGCCCGCCGACGATCTCTCCCTGGTCCGTGTTGTGGTGCAGGATGCGGCCGTAGCGCTCGAGGTACATCTTGCAGAGGGAGCGGGAGACCGCCTCGGCGATCCCGTCCATCATGCTGTCGGGGTGGCCGACGCCCTTCCTCTCGATGATCTCGGTACCCTGTTCCTCAATCGGCGTGTGGACGAGTTCCTCGACGGAAATGTTCCGCGGCAAGAGTGGCCCCCCGGAAGTGAGGCCGCGGAGAGAGTGGCGGGATATATGGCTTTTGTTGCCACGGCCGCGACCGAGGTCGAGGAATAACGGGGGAGGCATAATTATTCCTCAATCGGAATAGGGCCCACTCCGATTCGAATGAATATCCTGTCGCTCCGGACATTCCGACAGGAATATGTAGGGCTTCCGCCGTGCGCGGCTCGATGCTGCCCGACCTCGAGGAGATCCCGCGGCTGCGCAAGGCCCTCGGGCTCACGCAGACCGCGCTGGCCCGCCTTTCGAACGTGAGCCAGTCGACAATCGTGAAGATCGAGAAGAAACAGATGAACCCCTCGTACGACGTCGTCCGGCGCGTGTACAACGCGCTCCAGGCCGAGCTGAAGAAGCAGGAGAAGAAGGCCCTCGTCGACCAGGTGCAGACGCGCAAGGTCCAGTACGTCGAGGCGAAGCTGCCCCTGGAGACCGCGGTGGACGAGATGCGCCACTGGAAGTTCTCCCAGATGCCCGTGATGAACAACGGCCTCCCGGTCGGATCGATCTCGGACAAGGTGATCAACAACCTGATCCTGTCTGGGAAGGACCCGAAGGACCTCGCGCGGATCCGCGTCGAGGAGGTCATGGAGCCCGCCTTCCCCCAGATCGACTCGAAGGCGCCCGTCGAGCTCGCGGCCGGGCTGCTCCGGCACTACAACGCCGTGCTCGTCACGAGCAAGGGCGAGGTCACGGGCATCGTGACCAAGTCGGACCTGATGAAGCTCCTGTGAGCCGGGCGGGGGTCCGCCGGGCGACCGTCGGCATCGCGACCGGCTTGTTATCGTTATTCAACGATAACTTGAAGCCCCGGGCCGCGTTATCCCTCCGATGGTGTGCCCATGATGCTCGGATGCGGGTACTGCGAGAAGACGATCCACGGGCGGCCCTACCTGTACTTCTGGCACTACGAATCCCGGGGAGGCCGGCGGGAGCAGATGGAGGAATACGTCGGCCCGGCGAGGAACCCCCGCGCCCGCCAAGAGATCGAACGGCGGGTGGCCGCCTACGTGGAGGGGGCCCAGTCCGAGCTCGCGGGATTCGTCCGGGACACGCACGCGGAGATGGCGACGGCCTAGTCGGGGTACGGGACCTCGATCTCCATGAAATCGTCCGCGAGGCGCACGTTTTCGAAGACCGCGCTGGCGTCCTGGAGGATCACGGACGGGTCCTCGTAGCGCGGGCTCAGATGAGTGAGGACGAGGAGTCCGACCCCGGCCTGCCGTGCGACCTGCGCGGCCTGCCGCGAGGACGAATGCCCGTAGCGGTTCGCCTTCTCCTCGAGTGCGGTGTCCGATGTGGCGTCGTGGATCAGGACGTCGGCCCCCTGGGCCATCGTCACGAGACCCGCGTGGGGCATCGAGTCCCCCGTGTAGACGATCTTGCGCCCGCGCCGAGGCGGGCCCAGGACCTGCTCGGGCCGGACCGTCTTGCCGCCGACCGTGACCGGCTGGCCCTCCTGGAGGCGGCTGTACAGCGGGCCCGCAGGGACGCCGAGGGCTTTCGCCGCCTCGAGATCGAAGCGGCCGGGGCGCTCCTTCTCCTCGAGGACGTAGCTGAGGCCGGGCACGGTGTGGACCGCCTCGAAGGCGGTCACCTCGTACTCGCCGCCGTCGACGCGCTCCCCGGGGGCGAGGTCCCGCGCCTTCACCGGATAGCCCGCCCGGAAGTGTCCCAGGGAGAGCAGCTCCGTGACGAGGCTCTCGCATCCTGCGGGGCCATAGACCTCGAGGGCCGCCTCGCGTCCGAAGAAGTTCATGCTCTGGAACAGCCCCGGGAGCCCGAGGAAGTGATCCCCGTGGAAGTGGGTCAGGAAAACGCGGGACACCTGCATGAAGCTCAGCTTCGAGACCATGAACTGCCGCTGGGTGCCCTCGCCGCAGTCGAACAGGAGGACCTCGGGGCCGCGCTTGATCGCAATCGCGCTCACGTTGCGCTTCGGCGTGGGCCACGAGCCCGAGGTCCCGAGGAAGACGATTTGCATGGACTCGGTCCCGATGGCCCCGGCGGGCTTAACGCCTTTGGCGGGGAGGCGCGCCAAAGCTTTAACGCCGCGGGGGAGTTGCCCGCGCGAGGCGGCCCATGCTCTCCATCGACGGACATTCCCTCGAGGTCGACGACCTCGTCCGGGTCGCGCGGGACCGGGAGAAGGTCCGCCTGGCTCCGGGTGCCGCGAGGCGCGTCGACGAGGGGCGGCGCACCCTCGAGAAGATCCTCGCCGCGGGGACCGTGGCGTACGGCATCAAGACCGGGTTCGGGGCCCTCGAACACGTCGTCATCTCCGACGCGGACGCGAAGCGGCTCCAGGTCAACCTCCTGAGGAGCACCGCGGTGGGCCTCGGAGATCCGCTGCCTCCGGAGATCGTCCGGGGTGCGCTCCTCCTCCGTGCGAACACGCTGTCGAAGGGGCACTCGGGCGTCCGGCGGGCCGTCGTCAGCCTGCTCCTCGAGATGCTGAACCACGGCGTCCACCCGGTCATGCCCTCCCGCGGATCGCTCGGCGCGAGCGGGGACCTCGCGCCTCTGGCCCATCTGGGCCTCGTGCTCATCGGGGAGGGCGCCGCGGAGCTCGAGGGCAAGATCCTCGACGGTGCGCAGGCGCTCGACCGGGCCGGCCTCGAGCCGATCGAGCTGGAACCGAAGGAAGGCCTCGCCCTGATCAACGGCACGTCCGTGATGACCGCGGTAGGGGCGCTCGCCGTCCACGACGGGTTCGGCCTGCTCCAGGACGCCCAGCTCGCCGCCTCCCTTTCGTTTGAGGCCCTGCGCGGCTCCCCCGTGCCCTACGACGACCGCTACATCCGGCTCAAGCCCCAACCGGGCGCTCGGGAGGTCGCGGCGAACATGCGCCGGCTCCTGAAGGACAGCGAGATCATCTCATCCCACCGCGGTCCCCACCGCGTCCAGGACCCGTATTCGCTGCGGTGCATCCCGCAGGTCCTCGGCGCGTGCCGCGCCGGAATCGGATTCGCGGAGGAGGCCGTGGGGATCGAGATGAACTCCGCGACGGACAACCCCCTTCTCTTCCCGGAGGAGGTGGAGAGCCTGAGCGGGGGCAACTTCCACGGCCAAGCCGTCGCGATGGCGCTCGACCATCTCGCGCTCGCGATGGCCGTCCTCGCCGGTTTCTCCGAGCGGCGCACGGCCCGTCTCGTCGACGGCCGGCTGAGCGAACTCCCCGCGTTCCTGACGACGCGCGGGGGCCTGAACACGGGGATGATGGTCGCGCAGTACGTGGCGGCCGGGTACGCGAGCGACAACAAGGTCCTCGCCCACCCTGCCTCGGCGGACTCCATCCCGACCTCCGCGAACCAAGAGGACTACGTGCCGATGGGCATGGCCGCCGCGCTCAAGGCGCGGACCGCCCTCGAGAACGCCCAGCGGGTCGTCGCGCTGGAGTACCTGACCGCCGCGCAGGGCCTGGAGTTCCTGCGCCCCCTGAAGGCGGGACGCGGACCGCGGGCCGCCCACGCCCTCATCCGGACGCGGGTCCCACCCCTCGAGGACGACCGCACGATGTCCGCCGATGTCGAGCAGATCCTGGACTGGATGCGGACCGGGGAGATCGTCTCCGCGGCGGAGAAGGCCGCGGGACGGTTGGACTGATCACTCCGTGGGGTTCCCGAGGGGCCGGAAGCAGACCGGGCAGCGACCGACGCGGGACGCGCACAGCTCGTGGAAGTCGCGGCCGCACGCGCACTGGAGGACCTTGAACCCCTTCTTGATGGCGCCCTTGCAGATCGGGCAACGGGACTCGAGGTCCGCGAGGAGCTTCTTCGGCCGCTCCTGGAGGGTCTCCGCCACGTCGACCTGGGCGATCGTCTCCTGGACATACTCCTTGTCGTCGAACACGCGGTGGGAGACGAGCTGGATCGCCAGCGGCACGGAGCCCGGGGCGGTCATCTTCAGCTTGAACGTCAGGACCTCGCGGCCGTGCGCGCGCAGGGCGGCGAGCTCCGGGAGGCCCTCCGCCTCCGCGTCGCCGAGGATCCTCACGTGGACGTCCTTCGCGAGTCCCTTACCCACGTTCTCCAGGGTGAGCGTCGCATCCGTCGGCTGGTTGAGCTTCGCGGGGCCGACCTCGAGGGATCCCTTCAGGTTCGGGGCGAACGCCTCGACCGCGTCCCAAGCCAGCCGGTACGCGTCCTCGGCGGCCTTCAGGCCGTCCGCGATGTCCCGCCGGCGAAGGTCCATCGACTCGGCGAGGCGCCTCTCCGCCGCGTGCATGTCGATGCCGTATTTCTTCCCGTTCCGGATGGTCGTCTCGGCCTTGAAGGTGAGATCGACGAAGCGCTTCTCGACGAGCTTCGCGCTCTCGACGTGCTCGACCGCACGCCCCACGGCCTCGAGGGCCGATTCGTACTCGCCCCGCGAGACCTTCTCGTTCGCCTGCCGGAGCAGGTCCTCCGCGTTGCGGGCGTCGGACCCGAGCTTCTTCGCGTGGGCCACATTCTCGGCGGCGTCCGCCAGGGTCCGGTTGAGCCGGGCACCGAGGGCGCGCTGCGCGACCTCCTGGCCCTCGGCGATCCGCGCGTGGGCAGCGGCGAAGTTCTCCGACTCGATCTGCGTTCGCGCCTCCGAGAGCTTGTTCAGGACGGGCGTCGGGTCGATCTCGAGCTTGCGGCAGACGGCCACGAGCTCGTCCGCCCTGGAGAGGGATTCCTTGAGATGGGCCCGAACGAGCCCGATGCCCCATTCGAGGCTCTGCGAGAACGATGCGCGGGCGGACTCGATGTCGCCGGCCGAGAGCGCCGCGTCGCCTTCCTGGATGAAGCGGTCCAGCTTGTCCGCCTCGGCACCGATCTCTCGCGCGGTCTGGCGCAGGGCGGACGCGTGGACCCGGACCTCCTGGACCTCCTCGAAGGCCGCGCGGAACTCTGCCATGGCGTCCGAGGCGCGGATCGCGAGATCCAGCGCCTTCACATAGTCGCCGCCGGCGAGGGCGCGGCGAGACTCCTCGCTGACCCGCTCGACGGAGGGCGCGGGCCGACCCAGGGAGCGGAGCTTGCCCTCGATCGTGGCAACGGCCTGGGAAGCCATTCCCTGCTGGAGCGCTACTCGCTCCGCCTCGGCCTCACTCTGCAGGGCCGTTGCGAGGGCCTGGCGGTACTTCTTCGCACGGAAGAACTCCCGCGAGCGCTCGAACAGCTTCTCGGCGGAGCGGGTGTCCGTTCCCTCCTTGCGGGCGCGGGCGATCGATTCCTCGAACCTCTGCATCATGCCGGCGATTCCCTGGTCCCGCTCCCGCGAGACCGCCGCCTCGGCCTGGGCGGCGTGGTCCATCGCCTCCTCGAACTGCCCCATCCGGTAGGCGCGATCCGCCTTCTCGAGGAGCGCGCGGGTGTTCGGGACCTCGAGGTTCATCGCCTCCGCGTCCGTGGCGGACTCCCGGACCCGTTGGATCGCGACGTCGGCTTCCTCGCCCTGCTTCTTGAGCCGTTCGAGCGTCTCCCGGAGGTGGAGGGCGAGGTCCGCGGCCCGGGGCAGATCGCCCGTCTCGAGCGACTGGCGGGCCCGGATCACCTCGTCGTTGACCGTCGCGAGGTTCACCCCCTCGACGGATCCGAGGATGGACTGGGAGGTCGTGAGGAGGGCGGCGATCTTCTCCCGGATCAAGGAGGCGAACTCGTCGTCCGCACGGCTCGCGAGCTCGAGCGACCGGTCGTACTCCTTCGCCTTCATCGCCTCTTTCGCTTCCGAGGCGAGCTCGCGCAGGTGGGGCGCGTCGATCCCGAGGCGGCTGCCCACCTCCATCTTCTCCTTGTTCGAGAGGATCTTCTGCGCCGAGGAATAGAGGACCGTGAGCCTCGCCGTGTCCGCCTTCGCGCGGGCGGACAGCTCGATCGTCTGGACGTAATCGAGGCGCTCGAACGCCTTCTTCGCGTCCACGAGGACCTCCACGATCTTCGTGACGTCGACGTTGTGCTTGCGCGCCTCCGCGATGAACGCCGCCGCGCCGGAGAGCGCGTCATGGGCCTGGCGGTGCAGGGCCGTCGCCTTGTTCGCGCGGTCGCCCGCCTGTTTCAGGAGCTCGAGCCCCTCCGCGTAACTTCCGGTGCGGAGTCCCAGCTCGGCGCGCTTCAGGGAGTCGGACATCTCGTCCGTGTCGATCCGGAGGCCCTCGGCCTGGGCGATGCGCGCCTTGACCTGGGCCAGAAGATTCTCCGACGCGCTCGCGAGGGCGGTCTGCACCCGTTCCCGCGACGCCATGATCTCCGCGACCTTCCCTGCGCCGAGGGACTCATTGAGCTCCCGGTACAGGGACTCCTCGGACTGGACGCTGATCCCGAAATCGACGCCCATCTGGACGGCGAGGCCGAGCGATCCGATCATCTGCTCCGCCAGGGATCGCGTGTGCTCCTCGACGAAGCGGCGGCCCTCCTCGAGGCCCTTGAACGCGGCCTCGAAGTCGTGCGCGGCCATCGCGGCGTCGGTTCGGGAGATGATCGTCTTCAGCTCGGCTCCCGCGTCCCCGAGATGGGGCAGGGCATTTCGCAAGGTGGCGGTTCGGTCGCCGACGTGCTTCTCGAGCGTCGCCTCAGCCTTGACTTCGACCTGTCCGACCAGGTCCAGCGCCCGCTTGTGCTCGTTCGCCTTCGTGGCGACGATCGCGTCCTCCAGGAGGCGCGAGGCCTCGGAGAGATCGGCGCCGCTCTGCTCGCCGACCGTGAGGATGAACTCCGCCCGCTCGATCGTGCGCATGACCTGCTCGCGTTCGGACTTGCGCAGCTCCTCGTGGGCCGCGTCGACCGCGGCCTCCAGAGCGGCCAGATCGTGCTGCTGGTACGCGTCGCGGGCCTTCTCCGCGAGCCGGCGGGCAGGCGTTGTATCGACCCCGCGGGCCTCGGCCTCCGCGAATGCGCGGTGGAGCGTCTTGAGCCGCTCCTGGGCGGCGCGGTACTGGGCGACCGTCGCGTCGACGACCTCGTCGGCCTTGCGAGCCCACTCGAGAGCCTCGCGGAAGGCACCCCGCTGGAGCGCGGCCCGGGCGTTGCCCAGGTCGTTGAGCGGATCCTTGAGGTCGATGCCGAGGTTGACGGCCGCGACGAACTTCTCGCGCGACGCGCCGATGCTCCCGACGACCCGTTGGAACTGCGCGTCCTGGAGCGCCTGGAAGCCCTGCTTGGCGAACTGCGCGCCCGCCTTGTAGTTGCCCTGCTTCAGGGACTCCTGGGCCTTCGCGAAGTGTCCCTCCGCGGGGCCGGGATCCGCGCCGATCGCCCGGGCCTCCTGGATGAACTTGGTGAAGTCGGTCAGCTTTCCCTCGAGGCTGCGCTGGAGGGCCTTCTCCGATTCCGCGCGGCTCTGGCGGACCGCGTTGTTCGCCTTCTCGAACTCGAGGTTCGCGACGTCGGAGCGCGCCCGCTCGAGGAACGTCGTCGCCTTCGTGACGTCGGCCCCGAGCTCCTGGGCCGTCTTGAGGAGGTCCTCCGCCTCGCGCGTCTCCTTGTTGAGCGCGGAGGTCAGGTCCTCCGTGATCATCTCAAGCCCTTCCTTCGTGAAATCGAGCGCGGATGCGAAGTTGTTGCCCTCCACGGCCGTGCGCGCGCGGGAGAGGAGGTCCTCCATGGGCGTGATGTCCCGGCCGAGGTTCTTCGCCGAGAGGATGAGCGCCTGGACCTTCGAGAAGCTGGACGACAGGTGCTCGGAGAGGACCTTCTCGCTCCGCTTCCACGACTTCTTCGCGAAGTCGACCGCCTCTTCGAGCCTGTCGGCCTCGAGAGCGTCGCGAGCCTTCGCGAGGCTGCCTTCCACCTCGGAGACGTCCGCGCCGACGCCCTTGGCGAGCGCCGCAAGCCCGGCGCCGGACTCGATGATCGCGGACGCATGTTCGCGGTGGATCCGCTTCCCGCGCTCGGTCGCCTCGGCGGCCTTGTCCGCGGCGAGCTTGTAGTCCTTCGCCCCCATCGCGGCGGTCGCTTCGGCGAGGACTTTCTCCGCCTCGACGACGTTCGCGTCGATCTTGCGCGCGGCCTCGAGGACTTCCTGGGCGAGCTTCAGCCCGTCCTCGGCGGACTGGCGCGTACGCTTGGCCTCGTTGACCTTGTCCTCCAGCTGCCTCCGCAGCTGGCTGTCCCGCAGGTACCCGCTCACGGTCCGCTCCGCTCTGCCCTGTCAGCGCCCCGGCTCGCGCTCCGGGAGCTGCCGAGGGACGCGAGGGCCCCGCGGCTTATAAAGGAATTAGCCCGTGGTTATCGGAGGTGATTCGGCGAGGGGCGGCGGCGAGGTGGCCTCGGGTCCCTGGGCCGGGCCGGCCGGGTTCTCCGGGGCCGGCTCCGGGACCTCCGGTTCGGCGGGCTTCTCGCGGTACACGATCCCCGCGCGCTCCGCCATGATCTTCCGGATCCCTTCCCGGTTCGTCGTCTTGAGCCCGAAGAACTCGGCGAAGTAGCGAGTGGTCGTGAGCTCGAGGGACCGGCCGCTCGGTTTGCGGGTGATGAGCTTGAGGTCCTCGAGCGCCTTCGTGTGCTCGTACACCTTCTCGCCGATCATGTCGAACAGATCGCTCTGCAGGATCGGCTGGTGGTAGGCGATCAGGGCGGCCGTCTTGAGCAGGTCGCGGTCGATCTCCGGGGGCGCGAAGGTCCGGGCGCGCTCCGTGTACTCCTGGCGGATCTGCATCGTCCAGCGCGTGCCAATCTGGGCAACCTCGAGGGCGCTCTCCCGCTTCTTGTACTCGCGGGCGAGGGCACGGAGATGCTCCTTCACGGTCGCCTCGTCGAACCCGGTGACCCGCATGAGATCGTCGACGGTCAGGGCGCGCCCCGCGGAGTACAGGGCCGCCTCGACCATCCCGCGGTCGCTCACGCGCCCACCCCCGGCGAAGGCACCCGGGCGGCCTCCGACTTCGGGTGGGCCAGGGCGGGGATCGCCAGGAGCTCGTCCGCGGCGATCGTCTCTTCGGTCGACAGGCGCTTCACGAAGATCTCCCCGTGCGGGAACTCCTTCTGCCAGAGCTTCACCTTCTGGAGCTGGGCGAGGAAGAGGAGGGCCATGAACACGGTGACCTCGTCCCAGACGCTGCCCGCGATCAGCGACCGGAGCGGGACCGGGTCGCCGTTGAACTGGGTCAGGCGGCCCCAGGTCAGGCCGATGTCCTCCGTGAGGTCCTCGCCGTGGACCTTCTGGTGGAAGTTCGGGGCGAAGCGCTTGATCGCCTGCTCCCGGAGGGCGTTGAGTTGCATCTGGATCTCCGCCTCGCGGCGGGCCTCGTCGAAGGCGTCCATGAGCTCCATGAGGGTCACGGCCCGGCGGCCCTCGCGGCGGATCGCCTCGTTCAGGGGCATCTTCGCGCCGTCCAGGATGAGATGGTTGTAGTCCACATCCTCCGGGTCGCGGTACAGGTCGAGGTCCCAACCGTCCGCGGGCGACTCGGCCTCGGGCGGCTGGGCCGCGAGGAGGACCTTGTCGCTCTGCAGCTTCAGGATGGACCAGGCGAGGAAGACGAGCTTGCCCGCGGTCACGAAATTCACGACTCCGTCCTTCCGGACCTTGTCCAGGAACAGCTTCGTGAACTGCATCAGGTCGATCTCCCAGGGGTCCATCTGCTTCTCGAGGACGAGTTCGAAGGCCGCGACGACGGACTTCTCGAACGGGTCGCGGACGGCCACGTGCAGCCCCTGGTCGATCTCGCCGAGCATGGACATGTAGCGGTTGATCCGCTCGCCGCCCTCCTGCTCGCTGATCAGGGACTTGTGGAAGAGGAGGTGGTTGAGGATCGCCTGGGATGTCTCGCTCATGCGGGCACCTCCGCGGCGGGCTTCTCGTCCTCGATCTCCGCCAGGTTCACCCGCATGATGATCTCCGAGGTGGATCCGGGCGCCATCGTCACGCCGATGATGTGGTCCGCCTCCTTCAGGGTGACCTTGCGCAGGGAGATCTGCAGGAACTGCGCCGTGGAGCTGTTGTTGCGAATCATCCGGGCGACCTTCTCCGCGTTGACTGCGTCCAGGTTCTGGTCCACCTCGTCGAACAGGTAGAAGGGCGACGGGTCGAACTCCTGGATCGCGAAGATGAACGCGAGGGAGACGAGGGACTTCTCGCCGCCCGAGAGCGCCTCGAGCCGCAGCACCTTCTTGTTCGGCGGACGCGCCTTGACGACGAGGCCGCCGAGGAAGGGCTCCGCCTCGTTCTCGAGCAGGAGCTCCGCCTCGCCGCCCTCACTGATCTCGCTGTAGACCTTCTTGAAGTTCTCGTTGATCGCGACGAAGACCTTGCCCAGGCCCTCCTTCTTCTTCTCCGTCAGCTCGGCCACGAGGTTCATCAGCTCCTGGCGCTGGCTCTCGAGGCGCTTGTGGTCCTCGTCCAGCTCCTTGTGCCGCGCCTGCTGGGCGTCGTAGTCCTCGAGGGCGCGGAGGTTGATGTTCCCCAGGGCGCCGATCCCCGTCTCGCACTCTGAGATCGTCTGCTTCAGGGTCTCGAGGGACGGCAGCTTCTCCTCCTTGATCTCGACCGCCATCTCCTTCATCACGCGGTCCGCCTCGGAGAGCTGGTCTTCCTCGACCTTGAGCTCCATCTGCATCTTGAGGATGAAATCGTCCTTCGTCTCGACCTTGTGCGTGACCCTGTCGAGCTCACCCTCGAGGTCCGTCTTCTCCCGGTAGGCGGCATCCCGCGCGTCCTGGAGGTCCTTCATCTTCTTCCCGAGCTGGGCCTCCATCTTCTCCAGCGCGCGGACCTCGTTCTCGAGCCGGCCGAGCGATTCCTCGAAGGTCTTGATCCGGCCCTCGTGGTCCTTCCGCTGAGCCTCGAGGTTCGAGGCGCGGGTCTCGATCTCGGTCTTGCGGTCTCCGAGGACCTGGAGCTGCGTCGCCATCGCGTCGAGCTTGGACCGGTTCTGGCTGAGCTCCTCCGAGAGGGAGGTCCGCTTCGCCATGAGCTCCTTCATCCGGGAGGAGATCTGCTGCGGGGTCGCGTCGATGACCGCCTTCTTGCGCTCATCCCGCTTTCCCTTGAGCGAATCCAGACCGTGCGTGAACTTCTGGAGGTCCTCCGCGATCCGCTTCGCGGTCTTCTCGGACTCGGCGAACCGCGCCTTCCGGTCGGTCAGGTCCTTCTCGTTCGCCGCGAGCTTCGTGCCGTATTCCTTCCGCTTCGCCTCGATCGCGCTCTGCTTGACCTCGGCGACGCCCGATTTGCCGCCGTAGTCCTTGAGCTGGCCCTCGAGGTCGAGGATATCGCGCCGCAGTTCCTCGAGGCGAGAGCCGACCTGCTCCGCCTGGGACTGGGCGTCGCGGAGCTTCTCGGAGACCTTCTCGAGCTCGTCCGCGGAACGCGGGCCGAACTTCAGGGAGGACTTCTCCGCCTCGCCGCCGACCATCGCCCCACTGGCCTCGATCAGCTCGCCGCCGAGCGTGACCAGGCGGACCCCGCCCATCCACTTGCGGGCCTCGTCGAGCGTCTGGACGACGAGGGTGTCGCCGAAGACGTAGAAGAACGCGTCGCGGTACTTCTCTTCGAACTGGCAGAGATCGATCGCGAACCCGAGGCACTCCTTCGCCACGAGGATCGCTTTGCCGCGGGGCTTGCCGACGAGCATCTTGTTGAGCGGGAGGAACGTCGCGCGGCCGATCTTGTTCTTCTTCAGGTAGTCGATGCACGCGGCCGCGACGCTGTCGCTATCGACGATGATCGCCTGCATGCGCGCGCCTGCGGCGGTCACGATCGCGGTCTCATACTTCGGGTCGACGTGGGCGAGCTGGGCGACCGTCCCGTGCACGCCCTTCAGGGTGCCGGTGTCGCGGGCCTCGAGGATCGCGGACACGGCCGCGGTGTACCCGCGCCGCATGTTCTCGGCCACATCCGCCTCGGCCTTGAGCTGCGCGTACTGCCGCGTGAGGGTCAGGATCGCCTGCTGCAGCTCCGTCTGCTCGCGGGACAGGCGGGCCTCCTCGTTGCGCTTCTCGTGGAAGTCCTGCTGGAGCTTCAGGAGTCCTTTGCCCGACTCCTTGGAATGAGACTTGAGCTCCTTGATCTGCCAGTCCGCGTCGTCGAACTCGACCTGGTACTGCTTCCGGGTCTCCTCGAGCTGGGCGATCTCTGAGGAGAGCCGCTCCATGGACTCCTTGGTCCGGTCGCCCTCGAGGACGATGCCCTTGATCTTCTCCTCGATCTCGTCGACCTGCTTGTTCAGGGCGAGGATCTCCTTCTGGATCGTCAGGACCTTCGCGTCCGTCTTGGACGCCTTCTCGTCGACCTCGTGGAGGTCCGCATCGACGGCCTTCACGGATCCCTCGAGTTCGCCGAGCCGCTTCTCCACGTTCCCTCGCTCGCGTTCGAGCGCGTCGATTTCCTTGAGGACCTTTGCTCGCTCCTTCGCGGAGTCCGCAGAATCGAACTTGAGCTGCTTGAGGGTCTCCTTGGAAGTCTCGATGCCGTCCGAGGCCCGCGCGCGGTCCACGCGAAGGCCGTCGAGCTTCTCCTTGAGCTGCTTCGCCTCGTCGCCGCCGCGCTCCGCCATCTTCTGCTCGAGCTCGTCCAGGCGCGCCTGCGCCTCCCCGAGCTTCTTGCGGAGCTCCTCCTTCGCCGCGAGGAGCTTCTCCCGGTCGCCCTCATGCTTCGCAATCTGCTCCTTCGTGCCGAGGATCTGGCGCTCGATGAGCTCGCGGTTCTTGTACGCGAGCTGGGCCTTGGCTTCCGTGAGGCGCTCGTTGAGCTCCTTGTACTTCAGCGCGCCCTCGCGGTCCGCCGCGAGCTGCTGCAGCTGCTTGTCGATCTCCTCGAGGATGATCCGGATGCGCTCAAGGTTCTCCTCCGTCTCCCGGCGCTTCGTCTCGGCCTGGCCGATGTCGTCATCGAACTTCGTGATGCCGGCGATGTTGTCCAAGATGCGTCGGCGGTCCACGGAGGTCATCGAGACGATCTTCTGGATGTCCCCCTGCTGGACCATGTTGTACCCTTCCGCAGAGATCCGCGCGTGGGCGAGGAGCTGGTCGAACTCCGCGAGGGACGACTTGCGGTCGTTGATGTAGAAGTAGGAGTTGTAGCCGCCGTCCACGCTCGGGCTCAGACCGACGTAGCGGGTGAGCTTGACCAGATCCTCCTCGAGCGGGATGCCGCGGTCCGTGTTGTCAAAGATCAGGCTGACCTGGGTGTACCCGGCGGGGTTCTTCGTCTTGCCGCCGTTCCAGATCAGGTCCGTCAGCTTGCCGGCGCGGATCGCCTTCGAGCTCTTCGGGCCGAGGACGAACAGGATGGCGTCCGAGATGTTGCTCTTCCCGGACCCATTGGGTCCCGTGATGGTGGTGTAGCCCTGGAGGACCGGGACGGCGATCTTGCGGCCGAAGGACTTGAAATTCTCCATCTGGACTTCTTTCAGAAACAAGGTCCTCACCTGCGCGGGGGAAGGTTAGCGCTGAAGGGCACCACGACGACCCATCCCATCCTTATCCTTCTGACGTCCGACGCAAGTCGGACAAAGGGGCGGAAAGCCTCGATGGCTATAAAAGTATAGCGGGGCGAAGGACCGCGTTGACAAAGACGGGCCGCGTCCCGTTCCTCCGGAACACGCCGCGACATGACCTGCAAATGTGGGGCGTCCCGGGACTTGCGATCGCTCGGGTCGTTCACCGTGCGTCGGCGAGCTCTTGGACGATCCGTCGCAAGGAGTCCCGTCGTCGGGCCAACGGAAAGCTGTCCACGATTCGTTGCCGTGCGGAGCTTCCGTCTCCCGACTCGAACGCCGCCTCGATGGCCCGGGCCGCCGCTTTTGCATCACCGGGGGAGACGTAGGGGCCCGTGGTGCCGATCAACGTCGGGATTCCACCTACGCGCGTGCCAACGGGCGCGCAGCCGCATGCCATGGCCTCCGCCAGCGAGCTGCCGAAGGCTTCGTACTCCGAAAGCTGAGCGTAGACCCGAGCGTGACGGTATTCCTCCCGCAGCTCCTCGTCTGGGATCTGACCTAGGATCCGTACGTTCGAAGGTGCGACCGCGCGGAGCCGTGTGGTCGCGGAGTTGTCCCGCGCCCCTACGATGACGAAGGATAGGCCGGGCAGCAAGCGGGCCGCCTCAACGAAGGTGAGGAGGCCCTTCCGGCGCAGATTGACGTCCGTGATAATCCCGACCGTGAGGACCGTCGACCGGGGGCCGTCTCCCGGGCTGAACCAGGCCGTGTCGAATCCCAGCGGCACCGTTTCGATGTCAGGACGATCCAGGCCCGCGTTCACGCGCAGGTCCTCCCGCAATCGGTCGTCCACAACGAGCACGCGGTCCGAGTGGGTGACGGCATACCGGCTCAGCGCCGCCTTCGCCGGATCCAGATAGACGCCATACTCGAGGTCGGCCCGTTTCGCCGCATCAACCCCGCCCACGAACACGATACTCTTCTTGTGGAACAAGCGCGCAAGGCGACAGGCGCCGTACGCATGATCGAGGGCAAACCAACTGAAGGTCACGTCGGCACGGAGAACGGCTGCCGCGAGAGTCGGAATGCTCCGCTTGCCTCGCCAACGCACGTCTCCCAGGGCGAACGTCTGCGAGAGGATCTCACGGTCCCGCTGGACGAAGGGCGGGTCGACGCTCGCAACGAAAGCGACGCGGACCCTCTTCAAGGGAGTCCGCTCCAGAGGGATGGCTGCGGGGAGCGGAGCCTTCGCTCAGCCAGGGTCTCTCGTCCCTGTCCGCGACAGGGCGTGCACGGTCCGTCCGCTCCCGGCGGAATGAATCCACCTTCGCTCGGTTGTCCGACGTGAGTCGGACAACCGATGGGAACACCGGGACGACTATAAACGTGTCGCGACCGTCGGCGACCACGTTGTCGCGGCAGCTCGCCCGTCGCTGAGACGGCGAGCGGGAGCGGCCCGCTCCATCTCTAAATAGACCAACCCCTATGGGCCCCCTCCGGGGCGCCTGGAGGGCGGCGGCCGGGACGACGCCCCGCAGGTGACCGCGTGCGGGTTGGGCTGTATTCCGACCATCTCTACGGTGGCGACGAGATCGGCACGGGCACCTCCAAGTACATCCACTACCTCACCCGAGAACTGCGGGCGCTCGGGGTCGACGTGGTCCCGCTCCACAAGGGCGAGAACCCCGCGGACGTGGACCTGCTTCACGACCCCAGCCCTCCCTGGAACGCGCCTCTCCGGCCCCGCAGGCCGCTCGTGGTCACGATCCACGATCTGGCCACGGTCACGTATCCCGAGTACTTCGATTGGTGGGTGCGTTTCCTCCACATCCAGAAGCTGCGGTGGATCGTGCACCGGTCGCGCCGGGTTCTCGTGGACAGCCGCCGCACGAGGGAGGTTGTGCAATCGACGTTCCGGCCGAAGGCTCCGCTGGACCTCGTGCCCCTCGGGCTTGAAGAGCGCTTCCAGATTCTCCAGGGAGGAACGGTCGGATCCCCCGTTCCTGGTCCAAGTCGGAATCCACCGGTCCATCAAGGACCCGTGGTCGACCCTGAAGGCCTTCGAGGAGATCGCGGACCGCATTCCTCATGAGCTCCACTTCGTCGGGAAGAGGATCGCCTTGAACAAGCCGCTCGAAGACCATGCGGCGTCGATCCCGAAACTCGCTGGACGCGTGAAGTTCGTGTGGTCCGGCGAGGCCAGCCTCCCGTCGATCTACAACCGCACCTCCCTGATCATCCATCCGTGTCCCGAGGAGGGATTTGGATTCGTCCCGTTGGAGGCCCTTGCCTGCGGGGCCCACGTCCTCGCGCGCGCGCCTGCGGTGCGCGAGGTCTTGGGACCTTTCGGTTGCTACTACACCGCGCCGGGGGACCTGCCTCAGGCGATCCTGACATGCCTCCGGCAAGGTCCGAAGGGGACCGCGGAGGATCGGGCCGCCCATGCACGCAGTTTCAGCTTCCGTCGGATGGCCGAGCAGACGCTCGTGACCGTACGAAGCGGCTCTCCGCCCGGGGCATGCGGGGACCACCCCGAGTCGTGCCGAGGCGCAGACACGATGACCTCATTCGCAGGCGCACCGGATCGGTCATGGGGACGGATGACCGGATCTACCGCAGCCCCGCTGCATTCCGCGACCCGTATCTCCGGGTTCTCGTGAGCGGATTCTCCCGTCGCCCTTCAATGAACGGCGTCAGGGGTGCCGGAGCACAAGGAGAGCGACCGCATGGGTGTCGTCGACGGAGTCAGCGTGGGAGGCGCTCTCTTCCGAGACCTCGCTCCAGCGGGAGCCCGCCCGGAGGAAGAAACGGGCCTCTCCCCGGACCCATCCCTCCGAGACGCTCCGGAGACGATCAGGGTCATAGGCACGCTGGAGAGTGCCCACCCCGCCCTTTCCGAAGGGCACCGTGAGGACGAGAGGCGCCCCCGCCCGAAGGATGCGCCGGAGCTCTCGCATCACCGCCAGGTCGTCATCCCCCGAGACGCGTCCGTCGTAGAACCCAATCCCGACGTGCTCGAGGGTGCTAATCATCGTCGCGGCGTCGAAGGAACCGTCTCGGAAGGGCGCTCGTCGCAAGTCTGCCACGACGGCATCCGGCCCCGCGCCGACAACTTCTGCGGGGACGAGATCCGATGCGACGACGCGATGGCCCAGCGTGGAGAGGTAGAGCGGAAGGAGGGACCACCGGGAGCCGACGTCCAGGATCCGACTCCCGGCCTGGAGGTCGAGGGCCTTCAATGCAAACGGGACCTCGATGATCCGTTCGTTGACCGCGAGTTCGCGGCGAATCGCTCCAGGCCAAGCCTGCCGGAGCATCTCGCGCAGATAGACGTGCCCGTCTAGGAGGAATCCGAGGACGCGGCTGCGGTACCGGTACGCGTAGCGCGCAGGCGGGAGGAAATCCGCCCATCCTTGTGGAGGCTTCATGATCCCGTCCCGGGTGCAGGCGCGAAGACCCGATGAGAAGCCATGAGCCGCTCCCGCATCCGATCCCAGGAGTATCGGGCGACGAAGCATGCGCGAGCCGCCTCGCCGAGCGCGCGTCGACGTTCTGGATCCGCTTCAAAAGCCCGGATCGCGGCGGCAATCGCCTCCGGCCTCTCGGGGTCGACGGCGGATCCGAACCCGCAGTCCTCCACCACAATCTGGCGAAGGGACGGGAAATCGCTCACCACCACCGGAATCCCGAGTCCCATGTAGTCGAAGAGCTTGAGTGGCACCACCCGCCGGACGTTCGCATTCGTCGGAAGGAACAGGGCGAGCCCGACATCGAGGACGGCGACATGTCGCAGGTAATCAGGAGTGGGAAGGGGCCCTGTGAACGCGGCACGAGGAGCGAGCCCACGCTGTTCGCAAAGGAGGCGAAGGTCCCGGATCCGCTCCGGACTCCCGCCCACGACCAGCAGCCTGACGTGGGGCGGGAGGGAGGCGAGCGCTTCGAGAATCGAGTCGAATGCGATCCCGCCTCCGAGGGACCCCACGATACCGACGAGGAACGCGTCCGACGGAAAGCCGAACGCATCTCGGATCCGCGTTCTCTCCGCCTCGCTGAGGTGGGGCAGGTCCGCCACAGCCTTCGAGCCGTACTGGATCGTAACGGGGGGGCCGAGCGCACGATAGGCGGCGGCGAGATGGTCTCCGACCGTGTACACGTGCTCGACGCGGCGCACAAGGTAGCGCTCGAGGTGGGCGAACGCCCAGCCCTCGATTCGGCTCCGCTCGGAGACCATCCCGGGCCAGTCCTCGTGGGAATGGTAGAGGACGGGCACGTGCAACCTGCGACCTGCGCGCACCGCGGCCCACAACAGCTCGAGGTCATGGCACACGATCGCATCCGGACGCAACGCGACGATCTGCTTCGCGAAGCGGCGGGAGATCGCTGGATACCCCAGCGCTCGCGCGAGCGCACCTCGTGGGGGGGCAAGCTTCACCCTCTGGACGTTGAGACCGTCTCGGACCTCTCGATCCGGGAGCGGGGAAGCGGGGTCCTTGATCCAACAGAGCACGGTCACCTCGCGGCCCAGTTCGCGCAGAAGGAGCGCTTCCCGCATCGGGCGCACGACGGGCCACGGGGTAAAGAGATCCGTGTGCAGCACGATGCAGACGCGCACGGCCCGGGACCAGCCGCACGCCTATTAAGCGTTCCCCGCTTGGGCGGGAGCGGGGCGGAGTAGGGACTCGTAGACCGCCTCGACCTCGGGTGCCAGCCGACTCCAAGCATACCGCCCGCGCGCTTTCGTCAAGCCCGCATCGCCAAGAGCGGTCCCCAGATTCGGGTCTCCAAGGATCTGCCGGAGGCGCTTGGCCAACGCTTGAACGTCTCCCCATGGTACCAGCAACCCGTCGCGGCCATCCTCCACGAGTTCCCGAACGCCGCCGACCCGGGACGCGATCACGGGTCGACCCTGCGCCCACGCCTCAAGGATCGCGATGCCTTGAGCCTCGTAGAAACTCGGCAGCACGAGGACTTCGCAGCCCGCGAGCAGGTCCCGCTTCGTGGCCTCGTCGACCTCCCCGAGGAAGCGGACGCGAGCCTGGATCCCGAGGGACGCTGCAAGGGCACGCAGGCGGGCGCCCTCCCCCCCGTCCGGGCCCGCGAGGACGAGGGACTCGCCCCCGGGCGGAAGGGTCGCAAAGGCCCGCAGGAGCGTGTCCACGGACTTCTCCTTCTGGAGCCGCCCGACGTAGAGCACGTATCGCCCAAGTCCCAACGCATCCCGGGTGCGCGCGGGGACCCCGGCCTCGAACGCGTCCGCCTCGAGGCCCGTGGGGATGACGCGGATGCGGACACCCGGGATCCCGCGCGTCTCGAGCCACCGGCGGTCCGCGTCGTTCGCCGTGATGATCCCGGACGCGAGGGACAGCGTCTTCCGACCGACGAGCCGATCATAGATCGTCCGCTCTGCCCGGGCGAGGGCTGTCGGCTCGGCGCGGGCGACTCCATGGTGCAGCGTGTAGACGACCGGCACGCCCAGACGATTCGCGCGGCGGGCCGACCAGTCGTTCGCGAGCAAGCCGTACCCGTGCAAGTGCACGACCTCCGCGCCGGAGAAGTCCGGGTGGAACGTGGTCAGATAGTACCCGAGCCGCAAGACCGGATCGTATCGCCGAACCGTGATGCCGTCGAACCGGTCCGTCTCGGGGAGGCTCGCCCCGGTCTGCGATCGAGCCGAAGTGTGCACGACCACCTCATGGCCTCGCCCGACCAGGAACTCGGACAGGCGGAGCACATGGGACTCGACCCCGCCCCGGTCCGGGAGGAAGTGGGGAGTCACATGATGGATCCGCAAGGTCACAGCTCCGCATAGGCACGGAGGAGCCGAGCCTCCATCGCCTTCCAGTTGTACCGGGATTCGAAGGCGATCCGGCCCCGGCCGCCCAGGGTCTCGCACTCGGCCGGCGAGAGCATGAGCCGCTCCAAGGCGGTTCGGAGGGCCTCCCGGTCTCCGTACGGGACGACGAGGCCGCAGCCCACGCGGCGCACGAGGTCCGCGATGGCGATGCCATCCGACACGAGGACCGGCTTCGCGAGCATCATCGCCTCGAACACCTTGTTCGGCGCCGCGTAGCGGTTGTTGGGCACTCGGGGATCGTAGAGCGCCGCGATCGCATGGCACGCCGCCGTCTGGCGAAGGACCTCGTCGTACGGAATCGTTCCCAGATACAGACAGGCTGGAGAGGTCTCGAGGTGGGGGAGGAGCTCCGTCTCGTCGGGCCCGTGGCCCGCGACGATCAGTCTCGCCCCCGTGGCCTCGCAGGCGGCGAGGAGGTCCATGAGGCCCCGATCCTTCGCGATCATCCCCCCGTAGAAAAGGGTGAAGTGCGGGGCCGGCTCAACGGTGAGGCGGCGGTCCTCGGGGACGTTCATGATCTCGATGACCTTGCGGGGCACGGCCCCGCCAAACTGGACCTCGCGGCGCTGGTCCGGCAGAATCACGAGGTCGGCCGACGCGACCATGCGCCGCTCCGCGCGGGTGAGGAATCGTCGCAGGGCCGGAGGGAGCTCGGCCGTGATCATCTCCGAATAGAAGTCGAAGATGTCGTAAACGAGTCGCGCACCGCAGACCCGCGCCGCCATCCACGCGGCCCAGGCGGTATCGAAGTCCACGGCGTGGACCACGCTCGGGCGCAAGGAGGCGGTCGCCATCGCGGCGTGGATCCACCATCGGGGGAGCTTCAGCGCCAGTCCGCGCTCTCCTTCCGGCGCGGGGAGCCGGTAGCGGTGGACGTGGATTCCGTCACGGGTCTCCTCCACCGGATACGATCGCGTGCGATCCCAGAGGATCGCATGCACCTCGTAGCCCGCTCGGACCAACGTGGCCGCCTCCTTCTCCAGCCGCGGCTCGATGCCTGCCGGGCTCTTCGAACGCAGGAAGACGACGCGGGAAGTCATCGGGTCATCCCAGGCTCTCGACGACGGCGGCGATCCTCCGTGAAGTCGTTCCGTCGCCGTAGGGGTTCGGCCAGTTCCGCGTGGCGTCCAGCTGATGACGCACCGCGGCGCGCACCCGATCCGGATCCGTGCCCGCGAGCACGTTCGCCCCGACCTCCAGGCTCTCCGGTCTCTCCGTGTTCTCGCGAAGGGTCACGCAAGGCACCCGGAAGAAGCAGCTCTCTTCCTGGAGCCCGCCCGAATCCGTGAGGACGACGGCGGCACTCTTCTCGAGCACGAGCATGTCGAGGTAGCCCGTGGGCTCGATTCGGCGGAGGCCCGTGAGGGCCGCGGCGCGCTTCTCGAGGCCGAACTCCCTGAGACGCTTCGTCGTGCGGGGATGGATCGGGAAGATGACCGGGAGCGCGGTCTCCTGCGCGGCCGCCTCGAAGGCGTTCAGCGCTCGCGCCAGGCGTTCCTTCGAATCGACGTTCTCGGCGCGATGGAAGGTCAGCAGGAGATACCCTCGCGGCGCGAGCCCGAGCGTCCGCAGGATCGTGGACCTTGTCTCCGCAATCGGGAGGTTCTGCATCAGCGCGTCGACCACGCTGTTCCCCACGACGTGGACCCCCTCCGTGACATTTTCCTTCCGCAGGTTCTCGCGGGAGACCGGCGTCGGAGCGAAGAGGACCTGGGAAAGCTGGTCCGCCACGATGCGGTTCATCTCCTCCGGCATCGTGCGGTCGAACGACCGGATGCCTGCCTCGACGTGGGCGAGACGGCGCGACTGCTTGCTCGCGAGGAGCGCGCCCGCGACGGTCGTGTTCGTGTCGCCGTGCACGATGACCAGGTCGGCGTCCTTCGTGACCTCCGCGATCTGCCGCATCGTCGTGGCCACCTGGAGATGCGGCGGCTGGTCCTTGAGCTCGAACTGGCGGTCGGGTTCGCGAAGCTCCATGTCCTGGAAGAAGATGCGGTCCATGAGCAGGTCGTAGTGCTGCCCCGAATGGACGAGAACGTGCTCGATGCCCTCCAGTCGATCCAGGGCCTTGATCACAGGCGCCATCTTGATGATCTCCGGCCGGGTGCCGATGATCGTCACGACGCGCGCCATGGAACCGTCCGCGCGCATGTGCCGAGGGCGATATTAATCCGCCGACCCGCGCCCGAAACTCTGATAACGGCCCCGCCCCTTCGCCGCGGCGTTGCTCATCAGCGTCGTGACCACGGTCCGGAACGAGGCGCGGAACATCGCCGCGCTCCTCGACAGCCTCGTGATCCAGGAACCGCCGATCGAAATCCTCGTCATCGATGCGGGAAGCGAGGACGCGACCCGCGACGTCGTCCAGCGGTACGAGAAGCGCTACGACTCCGTCCACCTGTACATCCACGGCGGGACGCGCGGCGCCGGGCGGAACTTCGGCATCGCGAAGGCCCGCGGCGAGGCCGTCGCGTTCATCGACGGCGATGCGATCGCGAACCCGTTCTGGATCAAGGAGTTGCGGGACGGGCTGAAGACCGCCGATGTCGTCGCAGGGCGTTCCATCCAGATCGGGTACCGACCCTTCGAGGACCTCGAGCGGGTTGAGCTGATCGTCCGGGATGTGGACGTCACGTATCCGTCCTCGAACCTGGCGTACCGGAAGAAGGTCCTCCAGGAGATCGGCGGGTTCGACGAGTGGATGGTGACCGCGGAGGACATCGACCTGAACCTGCGCGCCGTCCTCGCCGGGCATCCCATCTCGTTCCGGGCGGGGGCCATCATCTACCACCGCACGCGGGACTCGTACTTCGACTTCGTGCGCCAGGCGTTCTGGAACGGCGTGGGCCGGAAGCAGCTCACGCTGAAGCACGGCAGCTTGTGGGGGGCCTACCGTCCCTTCGAGATGGTCCGGCACAAGACGACGTTCTGGAGCCTCCTGCGCCTGGTCACCGCGTTCCTGGGCTACGGCGGGTACAAACTCTTCGGGAAGAAGAGGGCCGAGTAGCAAGGTGGAAAGCATTATAGGAAGGGGTCTGAATCGCGCGGCGTGGTCGAGGTCTCCGTCATCATCCCTACGATGAACGAGGAGGGCTCGATCGGTGCAGTGATCGACGAGATCCGGGCGGCGCTCGCAGGCCGTGACCTCGAGATCCTGATCGTCGACACGAACTCGCGGGACCGCACGCGGGAGATCGCATCCTCGAAGGGGGCGCGCGTGGTGTCGGAGCCCCGCCGCGGCTACGGCCGGGCGTACAAGACCGGCTTCGCGGCGGTCCGAGGGACGTACGTGTGCACCCTCGACGCGGACCTCACGTATCCGGCCGACCGGTTCCCGGACCTCCTCCGACCCCTGGAGTCAGGCCAAGCGGACTTCGTGGCGGGTGACCGGATCACCCGGCTCTCCAAGGAGGCGATGACGGGGATGCACCACCTCGGCAACACGATGCTCAACGTCGCGTTCCGATTCCTCTACCGCTTCCCCATGCAGGATTCCCAGTCGGGGATGTGGGCGTTCCGGCGCGATCTCCTGCCCCATCTCCACATCCTCCACGACGGCATGGCCTTTTCAGAGGAGCTCAAAGCAGAGGTCCTCCTCCACGGATACCGCTACGTGGAGGTCCCCGTCGACTACCGACGCCGGGTGGGCGAGAAGAAGATCCGGAGCTTCAACGATGCATTCGCGAACTTCCTCTGGCTCTTCCGGAAGCGGTTCGGCTGGGTCCGCGAACCGGCGTGATCACTCCGCGAGGGCCTCGTGAATCTCCTGCCACTGCTCGAGGATGCGACGGAGGTCGAAGCGGCCGCCGATGTAGCGGGACATCGCTTTGTCGAAGCCGCGGTCCTGATCCGAGCACAGGAGCTGGAACGCCTCCCAGTGCTCCATGGACTTCCAGGTCCAGGATCCCTCCAGGTCCAGGTGATGCGCACCTCCGTCGTTCCACGCGATCCGGATCTTCCCGAACTCCACCGCGAGCTCGTAGAGCACGCGGGCCAGGAGGACCGTCTCCTCCCGCGGGAGGGAGACCTCGTCGCCCTTCCGCAACCGGCGGGGGTGCTGGATGCGCAACGCGCTCAGGCCCTCGGCTGCCGCCATCGAGGCGTTCGTCTTGTCCATGGTCAGGAAGAAGATGCCCTTGCGGAACTCGATCCCTCGCAGGAAGGCCTTGAACTGGTCGCGAATCATCGAGTCCGCATTCAGGATCGTGAGCCCGTCCGCGGAGAGGCGGAGCTGCGGAGGGTTCGTCTCCCCGACGACGAGCACGCTCATCCCCTGGAAGGCCTCCGTCCGCTTGAGGCTCGTGATCTCCTGGAGCGCGCGATAGCCCATGCGGCCGGCGTGGGTCAGGTGCCCGCCCTTCTTCTGGTTCGCCGCATTCTCCAGCTCCTTCATCACGACGCCTGGGATGACCAGGAGGATCCAGTTGACCGTCTCCTTGTAGGGCCGCGCGTGGATGCGGTGGAACTCCTCCAGGAGATGCTCACCGAAGATGCACGAGTACAGGAGGTTCGTGTCGACGCCGAGGACAATGTCCTCGTACTCCGCGAGCCGGCGGGCGACCGACGTGAGGCCGACCGGCTCGACCATCCCGGCGCGGAGCAGGGCGCCGTTCAACCAGTCCAAGTAGTCCGCCTTGTCCGTCAGCACGCGGAGTCGGAAGTCTGAGGGAGATCCGTGGATCTCGACGAGCGGCACGTCCTCGTCCGCGCCGACGAACCCAAGAGAGCGCAGGGTCACGGACTCCACACTAGCCTTGAGGACCGCAAGGGCAAGCTGCGCGACCGGGAACTCCACGACCTGGTTCTTCTCGATCAGGCCGAGGGCTGCCAACCTATGCCTCCTTCTCCTCGGGGGACAGGAGGCGGTCGACCATCCACTTCACGTTGAACCGCCGGATGTCGTCGTAACCCTGACCCGTGCTCACGAAGACGACGGGCTTGCCGATCGTGTGGGCGATCGAGAGGGCCGCGCCGCCCTTCGCGTCCGCATCGATCTTCGTGAGGACGATGCCGTCGAGCCCGACGGACTCGTGGAAATCCTTCGCCTGCTCGATCGCGTCGTTCCCGGCGAGGGCGTCCCCGATGTAGAACACGAGGTCCGGGTCCGCCACGCGCTTGATCTTCTTCATCTGGTCCATCAGGTTCGTGTTCGTCTGCATCCGGCCCGCGGTGTCGATGAGCACCACATCGCGCTTGCGCGCTCGGGCGTGCTCGACCGCGTCGTATGCGACCGCGGCGGGGTCCGATCCCGCCTCGTGCTTGATGAGCTTGAACCCGACGGCCTCCGCGTGCTTCTCGAGCTGCTCGATCGCACCGGCCCGGAACGTGTCCGCGGCCGCGACGACGGCCGTGTATCCCTTCTTCTGGATGTGGTAGGCGAGCTTCGCGATCGTCGTCGTCTTCCCGGTGCCGTTGACGCCGACGAACATGATGACGAGGGGCTTCGGGTGCGACTTGATAATCTCGAAGAGGTCGATCGTCGGCACCGTCATGGCCTTCGTGATCGCGTCGCGCAGGGCGGCCTCAACGCCCTTCTCGACGGAGACCTCGCGGGCCACACGCTTGCCGCGCAGCTCCCCCGCGAGCGTGTCGACGACCTCCTTCGCGACGGGGAAGGCGACATCGGACTCGAGGAGGGCGATCTCCAGGTCGTAGAGGATCTCCTCGAGCTTGTCCTCCTTCAGCTTCCGACCGGAGTCGCCGATCACTTTGGAAGAAGGCACGGACCGCCCGGGGGCCTGGGGTCTGGCGGCGAGACCCGGCTTCGACGCCGGAACGGCCCGGGGTGTCGCGGCCGGCTCCTCCTTCGTCTCCTCCTCGACCTCGGCCTCGGCCTTCTCCCGCCACGCGGCCAGTTTCTCGCGGAGGGACTTGAACATCTACGGTCGCCCGCCCGCGTCCGCGGTCCCCTGGAGGCGGTCGTACAGGCTCTGAACGGAAGCGCTCTGGTTTTCTGCGCGCTCCTGGAGTTCCGCGAGACGCTGCCCGATGGCGGCCATCGCCTCGCTGATCGACTTGACGCGCACGTCGAGACGCTCGATCTGCTTCGGGATGTCATCGAAGAGGACGAGGTCCGACCCCACGCCGACGAACGCCTTCGCGGCGTCCTTCACCTCGGCCACGAGGAACGCGTTCGCGCCGACGGGGACGAGGACCTCCGCGCCCTTCCCGGCCTGCTGATAGCGGAGGAGCGTCTCCTTGGCCCGCAGGTGTTCCTCGAGGGAGACGCGGACGATCTCCTGCTGCTGAGCGAGGGACTCGAGCTGCTCCCGGTATTGGTCCAGGACGGCGAGCCCGCGACGGAGATCCGCTTCCGACCCGCTCATTTGCTGACCTCCACGGTGTACTTCACCGCGTGGTCGCGGAGCTCGGCGACGGGGACCTCGGCGACCTCGCGGATCTCGATGTACTTCCGCGCCACGCCGTGCTGGCTCCCCAGGATCGACAGGAGCCGTTCCCGCGCCGCGGCCTCGTCGGCGGCGGCGACCTCCTTGGAGTACGCCTGCCAGTCATGGCCCATGCGGAAGCGGCCGCTGATGCGAAACGCTTTCATGGAAACCAGATGGCAAGGGTAGCCGCTACTTAAGAACTTGCCTCGCCGAGGTCACAGCCGCACGTGGCTGTGCTCTCCCAACACGACCCGCATGCCGCGGGGCCGCGCCTGCTCGTCCTCCGTGATGTGGCTGTGGCTCCCGATGAGGCTCCCGACGATCTTGTGGCGGGTCGCCAGGTGGACGTCGGGGAGCAGGATTGAGTTTTCGATGTCTGCGAATTCGATCACCGTTCGGTCGCCGACGGTCGTGTACGGACCGATGTACGTGCCCGGGCCGATTTGGCAGTCGCGTCCGATAATCGCGGGGCCGTGGATCACCGCGCCCCGGCGGACGACGGAACCGGGCCCGATCGCAACGCGCCCCTTGATCTCCGCGCCGTCCTCGACGATCCCCTCGATACGGGGTTGCAGCTCGTCCAGAATCAGGCGGTTGGCATCGAGGATGTCCTCCGGCTTGCCTGTGTCCTTCCACCAGCCCGTCACGATGTGCGCGTGGACCAACCCGCCCTGCGCCCGCAACGTCTCGAGCGCGTCCGTGATCTCCAGCTCGTTGCGCCACGAAGGTTTGAGGGAGCGGATGATCGGGAAGATGCGGTCTCGCAGGAAGTAAATCCCGACGAGGGCGAGATCGCTCTTCGGGTCCTTGGGTTTCTCGACCAGCCGGACGACGCGTCCCTCCGCGTCGAGTTCGGCGACGCCAAACCGCTGCGGCTCCGAGACATGGCACAGGGCAATCTCCGCGTCGGCGTCGCCCGAAGCGAACTCCGCCACCATGTCGCGGATTCCACCTTTGAGGAGGTTGTCCCCAAGGTACACGCAGAACGGTCCTCCCTTCAGGAAGTCCTCCGCACAACCGATCGCGTGGGCGATGCCGCGGGGCGCGCCCTGGACCACGTACGTGAGGTGGACGCCGAACTCGCCGCCATCCTTCAAGAGCTCGCGGACTTTCTCGGGCTGGTTGTCGCCGAGGATGATGCCGATCTCCGTGACGCCGGCGTCGCGGAGGTCCTCGAGGCAGTACAGGATGTTGGGTTTGTTCGCGATCGGGATGAGCTGCTTGGGCCCTGTGTGGGTCAGGGGACGGAGCCGCGTGCCCGCCCCGCCGGCAAGAATCAGGCCTTTCATCGGGTCTCCCTCATGTCTTCCAGGCAGGCGCGGAATCCGGGCATGGGCCTCTTCAAGGTTTCCTCGGCCTTCTTGACCACGAGACACGGCGCCGGGGGGCGGGGAGCCTTCAGGGTGACACTCCCCATCGCCACGGGCACGAGCCTCGCGCCCGGGATGCCGAACGCCTCCACGATCGCCTGTCCCATCTCCAGGCGGGACACGCAGTCTTTGGAGGCGACGTGGAAGGTCCCGCGCGCGTCGAGCTCGCCCAGATCCAGGAGCGCCGCGGCGGCCGTCTTCGCGTACGTCGGGGTGACGCGCTGGTCCTGGAAGAGGCGGACCTCCTCGCCGCCCTCCACCTTCTGCAGGATCCACGTCACGGCGTTCGTCTTCGAGGAGACCCGGTTCCATCCGAAGACCGCGGACAGACGCACGACGACCGCGTTCGGGTCGGCCTGGACCGCCCGGCGCTCGCCGTCGAGCTTCGTGCGCCCGTAGGCTCCGAGGGGGTGGGGCTCCGTGGCCTCCGTGGCCGGACCCTGGCCGTCGAACACATAGTCCGTGGACACGTGGACGAACCTCGCCCCTGCGGCCTTCGTCGCGGAGGCGAGCGCGGCCGGCGCGAGGGCGTTCACCGCCTGGGCCTCCTCCGGGCGATCCTCGCATCCATCGACGTCGGTCATCGCGGCCGCGTTGACCACGACGGCCGGTGCGACCTCCCGGACGAGCGTGCGGCTCGCCTCGCGGTCCCGGATGTCGAGCTCCTTCCAGGTGACGGCGGGTCGTGTCGGCGCGGTGCCCCGGTGCGTCGCGACGACCTCATGGCCTCGCTGCACCGCCTCCGCGATCACGTGCTGGCCCAGCAGGCCCGCTCCGCCCACGACGAGGACCCGGGACACGGACCCCCGGAGGGGTCGGGCCGCCAAAAACCCTTCGAGGGGAGAAGGCCTATGTACCGACGCCTCCTTGACCGACCTGATTCCGATGGACCTCATCCAGGGCGTCCAGGTCCGGGCCCTCCGGCAGATCCACGACGAACGCGGGTACCTCATGGAGATGCTCCGGACCGACTGGCCTGAGTTCGACCGCTTCGCCCAGTCCTACATCACGATCGCGTACCCGGGGATCGTGAAGGGCTGGCACTATCACAAGAAGCAGACGGACCACTTCGTCGTCGTGAACGGCACCGCGAAGGTCGTGTGCTACGACTCCCGCGAAGGCTCGCCGACGAAGGGCAAGGTGAACGAGTTCTTTCCGGGCGAGCGGAACCCGATGCTCATCAAGATCCCGCCCTACGTGCTCCATGGGTTCAAGGCGATCGGCGGCGAGCCCGTGTACGTGGTGAACTTCCCGACGGAGCTCTACGACTACGCGAAGCCGGACGAGTTCCGCGTGCCGTCCAACTCGAAGGACATCCCGTACGACTGGGACGTCCAGCTCAAGTGAGGCGGCATGGCGCGCCTCGTCGTCACGGGCGGCATGGGGTTCATCGGGAGCAACTTCGTCCGGCGGCGGCTTGCCTCCGGTACGGACGAGATCCTCGTCGTAGACAAGCTCACCTACGCGGGCAACCCGAACAACCTGAAGGACTTCAAGGACGACAAGAGGCTCACGTTCGTCCGCGGGGACGTGTGTGACCGGGGACTCATGGATCGCGTCGTCCGCGGGGCGGATGCCGTCGTCCACTTCGCCGCGGAGACCCACGTGGACCGCTCCATCCTGGATGCCGGCTCCTTCATCCTGACCGACGTGGTCGGAACGTACGCGGTCCTCGAGGCATGCCGCAAGGCCGACGTCTCGCGGCTCGTGCACATCTCGACGGACGAGGTCTACGGCGAGGCGGGCGACGCGCCCTGCACGGAGGCCGCGACGCTCTCGCCGAAGTCGCCCTACGCGGCGAGCAAGGCCGGCGCGGACCGCCTCGTGTGGTCCTACTTCACGACGTACGGGCTCCCGGCCGTCATCTCCCGCTGCACGAACAACTACGGGCCGTACCAGCACCCGGAGAAGCTCATCCCCCTCTTCGTGACGAATGCCCTGGAGGAGCAGCCGCTCCCCATGTACGGGGAGGGCACGAGCTCGCGGGACTGGATCCACGTGGACGACCATTGCGCGGCCCTGGACCTCCTCCTCACGGCGCGAGACGTCGAGGGCGAGGTCTTCAACATCGGGGCGGACCAGGAGCGGGACGTCCGGACCGTGGCGACGGCCATCCTGGAAGCGCTCGGCAAGCCGCAGTCCCTCCTGCGCTCCGTCGCCGACCGACCCGGGAACGTGGCTCGGCATGCGGTGGACTGGACGAAGATCCGCGCGCGCCTCGGGTGGAAACCCTCCCGGACCTTCGAACAGGGGCTGCGGGAGACGGTCGAATGGTACCGCACGAACGAGGCGTGGTGGAAGCCGGTCAAGTCGGGGGAGTTCCGCGCCTACTACGAAGTGCAGTACCGCGGGCTCGCCTGAGCGTCAGTGCGCCGCGACGGGGACGGGCACCTTGAAGTGTTTCACGAGGTCCTCCGCGATCCGCCGCGTGATCCCCTTGACTGCAAGGAGCTGCTCCACGGTCGCCTTCTCGTAGTCCTCTGCGGTCCGGAACCCCGCCTCGATCAGCGCCTTCGCGCGCGCGGGTCCGACCCCTTTGATCCGATACAGGTCCTGGAGGATGTCCGCGTGGACGGACCGCGAGGTCTCCAGCTCGTGGATCTTGTGCTGGATCTCCTCGTCACCCGGGTTGAGCTTCAGGGCCTCCGAGAACGCGCGCAGCGCATCGTCGTCCCGGCCCATCTTGACGAAGACGTCGCCCTGGGCTGCCCAGGCCTCCTCGTCCTGCGGACTGATCGTGACGAGCTTGTCGAAGGCCTCGAGGGCCGCGTCGAGGTCACCCTTCTCGGCGAGCAGGCGCCCCCGGTGCAGCAGCGCGGAGGCGTTCGTCGGTTGGTAGTTCAGGACCATGTCGAGGCAGTTCACCGCCTCGTTCGGCTTGCCGCTGCGGCGGTAGGCGACCGCCTTCCCGATGAGCGCATTGACGTTGCTCGGCTCGACCTCGAGGATGTCGTCGAAGAGGTTCAGGGCCTGGGGATAATTGCCGCTCGCCGAGGCAATCAGCGCGCGGCTCAGGAGGCCGGGGACGTCGACGCGGACCTCCTCGATCTTCTGCCTCAGATTCGCGTCCTGCGGGTCCAGGGCCTGCGCGGCCTCGAAGGCCGCGAGCGCCTCGGCGCGTCGGCCGAGGTTCGTGAGGACGTCGCCTTTCAGCTGGAGCGCTCCGACATCGTTGGGCCGTCGCTGCAGCAGCGCCTCGGTGTTCTCGAGGCACTCCCGCCAGCGCCGCTGCACGGCGAGGAGCTTGGAGGATTCGCGGAGGGCGAGCTCGTTCCCCGGCTCGAGGGCGAGGACCCGACGGTAGACGTCGAGGGCCGTGCCCGTGTCGGTCATGGCGCTCAGGGCGGTCGCCTTGGACAGGAGGACCCGAACCGAGTTCGGGTTGATCCGCAGCGATTCATCGTAGGCCGCGATCGCGGAGGGGTATTGCTGCAGGGTGAACAGCGTGTCCCCCTTCGCGGCGAGGGTGTCCGCGGTCTCGGCCTGCGGAACCGATCGCGGTTCCGCCGCCGGCTTGACGACGGGCATCGGGACCGAGACTGCCGGAGCGGGAGGAGGCGGAGGCGTCGAGGGGGGCGGGGGCGGCGGTTCGAACGCCGCGGGGAGAGCCGCGCGCGGATTCGGCCTGGGGCTGCATCGCGTACTCCACGTACGCGCGCTCGCCCATGTCCATCACGGTCGAGTTGTTGGTCCCTGCATAGAGGGCCTCGGCCTTCGTCCGGTCCCGGATAGGCCGGAGGCCGAACCACCAGCCGAGGTTCGCGGCCACGTAGAGGAAGAGAAGGAAGGGGACCGTCGAGAAGAGAGACGGCATGAGTGCGGCCGAGTCAGACTGTAGGTCAGCGAGGCGGTCGTCGAGCCCCCGATGTTGTGGAACACAAGGGACCAATTCGCGTTCGTGGACCATCCGTTCGGCTGGATGGACAGGTCGAGGGAGTTCGAGCCGCTCACGGAGCCGCTCGCCACCGTCCCGTTGTTCTTGACGATCAGGACGCCGATGGACCCAGAGGCGGCCTGCACATGGACCGTCTTCACGTAGCTGACGCCGAAGGCATCCGGGCTCGCGAAGAGGACCGTCTCGGACGACCCAGGTGAGATGCTCACGTACCGGGCGGGCTCCGTCACGACGGACGCCAGGCCTGCGCCGGTCAAGGGGATGAGGAGGATGACCCCGAGCGCGAGCGCGAGGATCGCTGTGGTCATCGCGCGGCTCATGCTGTACTTGGACAGCAGGTACCGCTGGCTGTCCGTCTGGGCGCGCTGGATCTCTAGGTTCTTGAGGTACAACCCGAGGATCGTGCCGACCAGGCCCATCATCAGGCCGATCTCGACGACGCCGTCCAGGGGGACGAAGAAGGGCTTGAGGCTGCCGCCCTCGCTCTGCATTCGCGCGTACATGAGGACGACCGTGACGAAGAGCAGGGCTGCGTAGACGGCCTTGCGCATGCGCCGGATTCGGAGGAGCCGGTCCATGCCCTGGATGCGTTGCTGGTACCCCGACATGGGTGCTTTAGGCCTCTGGGTTGACCGTGGCGAGTCCTCTGGCCGCGAGGAAGATGGCCAGGAACTGCGGGATGTCGTTTACCCCAGGTGCCAAATTAAAGGCTTCTCCCTTAATCTCCAGATTGATTCTATTGGCCAGCCGCATGGAGACGGGCTCGTCCGTCCACGTATCCGGGACCGCGTCGCGGAGCGGGCGGAAGCCGTCGACCTCGTCGCGGGTGAGCGGGATGACGCGGAGCCCGGTCTTCCCGTGCAAGCTTGACGGCAGCCGGATGAGGCGCTTGATGTCCGAGGTGACGGGTTCGTCCGTGTCGCCTCGCTGGACGATCCCATCCAGCGCGACCCCGGCCTGCTGGTCGAGGTGGATCTCCTGCACCTCCTTGACGATCCGGATAAGGAGGTCCCGGCTTCGGTCGGACAGGGCCTCGATCTGCCCCTCCCGCAGTCGGTCGACGCCCCGGATGACCTTCGGCTTCGTGGCCCGCGGCTTGAAAAGGTTCTCGCAGAGGTCCTCGGCCGCGGACTCCTTGACGCCCTCGAAGGAGACCAGGAACGCGACCGCCTTGTCATGGTCCATCGCCTCGAGCGTCGTCACGAGCTGGTCCATGCCCCGTGCGATCTTGCCCCGCCAGCCCGGCTCGTTCTGCGCCGGCCCAATGACCTTCTTCTTCACGCGCGCACGGCCCTGGAACTCGCGCTTGTCGAACGCGGACTCGCGGAACAGGGAATCGACGTCGAGCCCCTTCCCCGTGACCCAGTCCACGATCTCGCGGCGCTCGTGGCTGCCGAGGGTCCACACGCGCTCGTCGAAGACGTGGATGTGGTACCCCCGGCCCCCGGAGAACACGAGGCGCATCCGGGCCTCGTCAAACCCGAAGTCGGACCGCAGGAAGTCGTCGTAGAGCTTCATGATCCGCTGGCGGATCGCCTCGAGCATCTCGGGGTAGCTCATCGACTTCGCGTTGGGCAGGTGGTCCGCGTCGAGGTCGAAGATCAGATCGGCGCCGAGCCAGCCCTTCTCTTCCATCGTCGGCGCGCCCGGCTTCTCGTAGTACGCCGAGGAGTAGTAGGCGTGGGCCGGCGTCTTGCCGACGAGGAAGTCGGTCAGCTCCTGCTCGCGGGCGAAGCCGAGGTGGCGGATGACCATCGTGCTGTTGAAGAACATGAAGCCGAATTCCCGCCGGCCGAACCGGTCGGGTAGGATGCGCTTCGTCGTGGCATAGTAGCGCCGGTACTGCGTCCGGAGCCACTCGGCCGTGGCCTCCTTGGCGGGATCGGCCTGCGTCACGACCATGGTGGCCGTGCGAACGCGGGCCGCGGGCTTAAGGGTTGCCGGGAGGTCCGCGGACCGCACGCCCGGGCCAGGCCAGCCGGACGAACACGGAAATAGGCCGGAGGCGCTCGCCGCGGACGTGGCAAGCCGCGCGGCCGCCTGGCTCGAGAGCGTGGCCCTCTTCGTCGCCCTCTATGCCGGGCTGCCGGCGGCGGGGCTCGCCCTCGACGGCCTGCTCGGCTGGGCCCCGTTCCCGGAAGCGGTGCGGTGGATCGGCCTCCTACCGCTCGCGGCCGGTGCGGCCGGGATCGCCTGGTGCTTCACGCTCTTCGTCCGCGTCGGGAAGGGGACGCCCAATCCGCTCGTGCCGCCGCAGACCCTGGTGACTCTGGGGCCGTTCGCATGGACCCGCAATCCGATCATCCTCTCCCATGCCCTCGCCGCGCTCGGCCTCGCCTTCGCGGTGGCGTCTCCGGCGGCCGCCCTGCTCGTACTCCTGCTCGGCCTCCCGGTCCAGTTCATCGTGCGCCACGAGGAACGGTCCCTCGAAGAAAGGTATGGAGAGGCCTACCGGGCGTACCGCGACCTCGTGCCCCGGTGGATCCCGCGGCGGCCGCATCAGAGACGATAGGAGACGGTCGCGGAGGCGGAGCTACCGGGTGGCGCTCCCTGCTGGAGCTCGCGCAGGCGCACGACCTCGAGGGGCACGTCGTGAAGGAGGCGACCGAGCCCGTCCACGTGGCCGTCGCCGACGACCGCGACGACCTCGCCCTTCGCGGCGTGCAGCTGCCGCAGCGCGTCCGCCATGTGCGCATCGCGCTCGTCGATCAGGACGCGCTTCACGGTGGGGAGCTCCTTCGCGAACTGCTCGATGTAGCCGCTCTCGTCCTGGTAGAACCGGTCGAGCTCCGCCTCGACCCGCTTCCGGCGGACGAAGAGCCCGCTCACGGCGAACACGACGAGGCGGACCCGCTCCGGAAAGGACATGGACTGCCACGCCCGGCTCAGGGTGACCCGCGAGTCCTGGTCGATCAGGGCGATCTCGGAGCCGACCTCCCGCGCAACCTTCGCGGCGGCGACCATCTCGTCGCCTACCTGCACGCCGTACTGCTGCGCGATTCGCGCCTGGAACTCCGCGATCAAGCCGAACACGGACGCCCTCCGGGCGTGGGGCGGGCGGTTCATCAGGTAGGCGAACCGGGCGGGGTCGAGCTCCAGGGCGACGACCTTGGGGGCGCGCCGCTGGATCGCGCTCCGGATGGAGGCCTCCAGGTCGAAGACGTGCCCGACGCCGAGGAGCGTGATCATGCCGGGGGCCTCAACAGCCCCGACCGGCATAACGCTTTGTCGAGGGTCGGGTCCGACGCGCTCGGACTCGATGCGCCCGGCGAGGACCCTCGAGAGGTCGTGCTTCGCTTTCTCCCCCTCGCCCTCGTTCATCTATGGGACGGTGTGGAGGAACATGAACCGCATCTTGCGAGAGCCCGTCCACGGGGTCAGCGGCGCGTCCGCTCCCGCACGCGACGGCCGTACATGCGCACGATCTCATCGGCGCGCGCGCGGCCCTCGTGGATCGTCCGGTGCGGCGTGCGGATGTGATGGACGACCGCCCGGACGCGGCCCAGGTCGATGATGTCCCCAACCTCGAACTCCTCGTCCCGGCTCGCCAGGACGTCGTGGGGGACGGTCCGGTTCCCCATGTTCACGCTGAACTTGACCCGCACCCGGTCCGTCCGCTTCGCCCAGAGCGTGGAGACCTCCTTCGCGACCGCGCCGTCCATCCGGCGCCCCTGGACCTCGATCGCGGTCACCTTGAGCTGCGTGTCCCCGAGCTCGATCTCCTGGCCGAGCTCGATCTGCTCGTCCGGGGAGAACTCGAGGGAGGTCCGCTCCGATTTCTCGAGGAAGCTGATGATCAGCGGCACCGCGATCGGCTTCGGCTCGCGCGTGACGACGGAGCGGACCTGGTCGCACTTGGAGCACTTCACGATGCCCTCGAAGATCACCTCGTCCTTCCCGGTCACCTTGCCGCGGAGGACCCTGTGGGGCACGTCGCCGCAGGTATCGCAGTGGAGAACGAGGGCGCTCGGCGCCGACATCGGGAGCAGGTACGGACCGGTGGGCCAAAAGGATTGCGACCTCAGGCCGGCGTCAGCCGAGCCGAGCCTTCCACCCGCACCGGCTCCGGAGCTGTCCGAAGCTCCGCTTCACCGGACCCCCGCACTGGGGGCATCGCATGGCGCGGATGAACTTCTCGAGCCACGCGTCGCGGATCTCGGGCAGGTCCGCGCGCTCCGCCTCGTCGAGGATGGACCGCAGTTCCGGCGTCATGGCCAACGCGCGCCACGCCTGGAAGGACATCTTCTTCAGGGGGCGCTGCCGCTTCGAGGGGATCCGCATCACGAGCGGCGCGCAGGCGAAGCCGAAGATCATCGCGACCACGTGGGCCTGCCAGGCGATGCCTGCGAGCGGGCCAAAGAGGCCTCCGACGTAACTCAGCGCGGTCTCGAGGACGAGGAACGCGATCACGAGGTCGATGACCCGGAACGCCGGCATCCCTGGGAGAGGCAGGAAGAGCTGTACCCGGTCCCGCGGATAGAGGCGGCCGTACGCACCGAAGACGGACGAGATTCCCGCGGACGCCCCGACCAGGACGACGGAGTGTCCGAGGTTCAAGAGGAGGAACCCCGCCGCGCCCAAGATGCCACCGACGAAGTACAGGACGCCGAACCGCAACGACCCGATCCGGTCCTCGAACACGGGCGCGATGAGGACGAGGGCGAGGACGTTGAACAGCAGGTGGCTGAGGCTCGCGTGGAGGTACTGGAAGGTGACGAAGGTCCAGGGAGGCGACACGTACCCGCCGATCTCGACGAGGCTGAGGTCCCCCAGGATGCCGAAGGGCCAGATCACGAACCCGCCTGTCGACACGATCTCGAGGGCGAAGACGAGGCCGCAGGCGACGGTGATCGTGAAGGTGAGCAGGGCCTTCCGCCAGTACGAGTACGCGAGGGCGCCGACGATGACCGCGACCGCCACGAAGGAGACCGGGTCGGAGAAGCCGGCGAGAGCCACGGGGCGCGCATTCGCCGGGCGATATTAAGCCTGCGCGGCTCGCGTCACAGGGACTTGTCAACGATCCGCGCGATCTGCTCCGCCGCGTGGCCGTCCCCGAAGCTCTTGGACTTCGTGCCGGAGGGGTTGAAGTGCTGGATCGCGTGGAGGACGTCCTCTGTCTCCGTCCCGACGAGCGCGTTCCAGCCGTCCTCGACCGTCTCGATCCACTCCGTCTCGTCGCGGAGGGTGATGCACGGGATGCCGAAGAAGTACGCCTCCTTCTGGACCCCGCCGCTGTCCGTGACGACCTTGGCCGCGTCGATGAGGAGGCCGAGGAAGTCGAGGTAGTCGACCGGGGGGAGGACCCTGACCTTCGACTCGAGCTCGTCCCAGAGGCCGAAGGCCTGCAGGTTCTTCTTCGTGCGCGGGTGGACGGGGAACACGACCGTCCGGCCGCAGTCGACGAGGGCCTCGACGATCCCCGAGAGCGTCTCCTTGCTGTCCGCGTTCGAGGGGCGGTGGATCGTCGCCAGGATGTAGTCGCCCGCCACGAGCTCCAGGCGCTTGACGACGCCGCGAGCCCGGGCGGGCTGGGCCATGTGCAGCGCGACGTCGTACATGACGTCCCCGACGAGGTGGACGCCCCGGGTGATTCCCTCGCGGGCGAGGTTGTCCACGGCCGTCTGGGTCGGGCAGAAGATCAGGGTGGAGAGGTGGTCCGTGACGACCCGGTTGATCTCCTCGGGCATCGTGCGGTTGTACGAACGGAGGCCGCCCTCCACGTGGCCGAGCGGAAGACCCGCCTTGGCCGCCGTGAGCGCGCCAGCGACCGTGGAGTTCGTGTCGCCGTACACGAGGACGAAGTCGGGCTTCTCCTTCTCGAACACCTCGTCAAGGCGCTTCATCATCTCCGCGGTCTGCCAAGCGTGGCTCCCGGAGCCGACCTCGAGGTTGTAGTCGGGTTTCGGGAGGTCGAGGACCTGGAAGAAGACCTCGCTCATGTTCGGGTCGTAGTGCTGCCCCGTGTGGACGAGGACCTCCTCGTTGTGCTCCCGGATCTCGCGGCTCACGGGGGCGGCCTTGATGAACTGGGGGCGGGCCCCGACGACGCTGGCGACCTTCACTGCGGGTCGAACCGGCCGCGGGGGATAAGAAGATTCTGTCAAGCACGCGGGGCGCGCGCCGGTGCGCAAGGCCTGGCGCATCGGCGCGGGTCCGGGCCGCGGCGATGACGTTATCCAGCGGTCCGCGTTCCCGCCGCCGATGCAGCGACAGAAGCCGGCCCACCTGAAGCGCGGCGCCACGATCGCGGTCGTCAGTCCGGCGAGCTTCGCGGAACCCTTCGGCCTGGGCCAGGGCATCGCCTTCCTCCGGAAGAAGGGCTACAAGGTCGTCCTCGGCGAGTGCACTCGAAGGCTGACGCGGCAGGGGATGGTCTCCGCGACGGACGAGATGCGGGCGAAGGAACTCCTCGACGCGTTCCGCGACGACGCGGTCGACGCGGTCATCTGCTCCCGCGGCGGGTACGGCACGATGCGGGTCCTCCCCCTGCTCGACTACGACGTCGTGCGGGACCACCCGAAGATCTTCATGGGATACTCCGACATCACGACCCTGCACGTCAACTTCGCCCAGAAGGCCGGACTCGTGACCTTCCACGGCCCTGGCGTCGAGTCCGTCGGCGCGGACGAACCCGACTCGGAGAAAGGGAAGCCGGACCCCTCGAAGCTGGAGAAGGCGCTGAGGCTCCTGTCGTCCACGGAGCCCTGGGGGGAGATCCGCAACCCGCCCGAGGGCATGCTCCTGCGGACGGTCCGCGGCGGGAAGGCCGAGGGCCTCACGATCGGGGGGAACCTCTCCATGATGACGCACACCCTCGGCTCGCCCTTCGAGGTCGACACGAAGGGGCGCATCCTGTTCTTCGAGGACGTGCACATCTCCGAGTACTACGTCGAGTACGAGCTGACGGCGTTCGAACTCGCGGGCAAGCTCCGCGCAGCCGCAGGGATCGCGGTCGGCCAGTTCTCCAAGTTCGCGAAGCGCGAGGAGGCCCAGCCGAGCCTCGAGGAGGTCCTCGCGGACCATCTGGCGCGGGTGCGCGCGCCCTCGTTCACGGGCCTGTGCGTTGGCCACGGGAAATGGAACCATCCTGTGCCCGTCGGCGTCCGCGCGACCTTGGACGCGGACAGGCCGGCCCTCACGATCACGGAGTCCGCGCTCGACTGAGCCTCCGCCTCCCGGACCGCGACCCGAGGCTGAAACCTTTATCAGGAGAGGCCTGTATCCGCGCGCCCGTGAGAGCCGCGGTGGTCGGGCTGGGCTACGTCGGCGTGCCCGTGGCCGTCTCCGTGGCCGCGACGGGCGTCCGGGTCGTCGGCGTGGACATCGACGCGAAGAAGGTCGACGTCATCAACCGGGGACACAACCCGCTCCGGGGACGCGAGCCCGGGCTGTCGGAACTCATCAAGGCCCAGGTGGCGGCCAAGCGGTTCACGGCGACCACCGACTACGCGGCCATTGGATCCGCGGACGTGGTCGTGGTCGCGGTCGAGACGCCCATTGATGCCGTCACGCACGACCCCGCGTACCGCGCGCTCAAGTCCGCCCTCGCCGGGATCGGCCCGCACCTAAAGCGTGGTGCGCTCGTCTCGATCGAGTCGACGCTCTCGCCCGGAACGATGGAGAAGGTCGTCCGCCCCACCCTCGAGCGCGCCTCGGGGAAGAAGGTCGGCCGGGACGTGCACCTCGTCCACTGCCCCGAGCGCCTGACGGCCGGGAAGCTCCTCTACAACCTGACGACCCTGCACCGCGTGCTCGGGGCCGCCGAGCCCACGGGGGCCCGGAAGGCGGTGGCTTTCTACAAGCGGTTCGTGAAGGGCGACCTCCACGAAACGGATTGGACGACCGCGGAGGTCGCGAAGACCGCGGAGAACGCGTATTGGGACGTCCAGATCGCGTTCGCGAACGAGGTCGCGCTCATCTCCGAGGAGCTCGGCGTCGATGCGTTCCGCGTGCGCGAGCTCGTGAACACGTGCCCCTACCGCGCGATGCTCTTCCCCGGTGCCGGCGTGGGCGGGCACTGCATCCCCAAGGATCCGTGGCTCCTCGTCCACCCCGCGATCCACACGAAGCCCGAGCTGATCCCCGTGGCGCGGTCCGTGAACGACTACATGCCGCGTCGCATGGCCCAGCTCGTCGACGAGGCGCTCGTCGCCTCGGGCCGGCGGCTCAAGGGAGCTCGGGTCGCGGTGCTCGGATTCGCCTACCGCGAGGACACGGAGGACTCGAGGAACACGCCCGCGATCCCGATCATCCGCGAGCTGCGCCGCCGCGGCGCGGACACGGTCATCCACGACCCGTACGCGCGGACGGAGCATGGGTTCACGATCGTGCGGGACCTCGAGGCGGCCGCACGGGGCGCGGACGCCCTCGTCCTCGTGACGGCGCACTCGGCGTATCGCCGCCTCGACCTGAAGCGGATCGGCCGGCTCCTGAGGCGGAAGGTCCTCGTGGACGGACGCAACGTGTTCCACGGGCCCGAGGTGGTCCGGGCGGGATTCGTGTACCGCGGGATCGGCAAGGGGCAGTTCTAGGACCGCCTCGAACGGGGCCTGCCCGCGCTCCGGGCGAGGTTGATCGCCTGCTGGAGGTGGTGGGAGAGCATCGCCGCCTCGACGACGCGGAGCGTCTCGATCGCGTCCCTTCCGGTCACGAGGGGCGGGCGGTGGCTCTTCGAGGCCTCGAGGAAATCGACGAGCTCGCGCCGCAGCGGTTCCTCCTTCCGCACGTGGATCCGCCGGACGTGGTGCTCGAGCGGGATCTGGTACAGGTTGAAGGAGTCGAGCCGGCCCAGGGTGCTCGAGCTCACCGTGACGCTCTGGTCCGTGTAGTCGACCTCGACGAAGCTCTTCTGGGCCGTGAGCGCGAGGTGGCGGACCTTGGTCGGCGTGAGCCAGTTCACTTCGATGAACCCGTGGACCCCGTCCGCGAAGCGCAGCAGCACGTTCGCATGGTCCTCGAAGCGCTCGTGGAGGCGCCGGCCGGAGAGCGCGTAGACGCTCTCGACGCGGGAGCCGACCAGGTACCGCATCACGTCGATGTCGTGCACCCCGAGGTCGAGGATCACGCCGATGTCACGCACGCGGGTGGGGAACGAGCTCACGCGCCGCGCCGAGAGGGTGATCAGGTTGCCGAAGTCTCCCGCGTCGAGCTGGCGCTTGACCAGAGCGATGGCCGGGTTGTGTCGCTCCACGTGCCCGACGGCCAGGGTGACCTTCGCGCGTTCTGCGGCCTCCACGATCTTCTTCGCGGCCGCCACGGTCGGCGCGAGGGGCTTCTCGACGAGGAGGTCGACGCCGGCGCGGATGGCGTCCAGCGCGACCTTCGCGTGCAGGCTCGTCGGCACGCAGATGCTCACCGCATCGATGTCCTCCTTCAGGAGGGCCCGGTAGTCGGGGAAGTAGCTCTTCACCGGGAGGCGGTTGAGCAGAGCGCCTCCCGCCTTGACGTCCGGGTCGGCGATCCCCACGAGGTCCGCGATCTCGGAGTACACGCGGGCGTGGTTCTGGCCCATGTTGCCCACGCCGATGACCGCGACCCGCTGGGGCACGCGTCGCGTATCGGGCGCGGGGATATAAACGCACGGCGCGGACGGGGTGCGGGCGAAGCCTTCATATCGAGCCGCGTCTTCGGCGGACCGAGGACCGAGGCATCATGGCGGTCGATCCCGTCTGCGAGAAGCCGGTCAACCCGCACAACGCGTACTGGATGATCTGGTACAAGGGGACGCCCTACTACTTCTGCTCCGAGGAGTGCCAGCTCGCGTTCGACCGCAAGCCCGAGCACTTCCGCGAGCTCGTCCTCGAACGCCGCCAGAAGGAAGCCGTCTACTGATCTCCGCCGCGTTTCTGCCCAATTGAGCAGAATGAGCGAATCTCACTCGTAGCTCCGCAGGGCCTCCGCCGGAGGCATGCGGGCCGCGCGGATCGCCGGACTCGCCGTGGCCACGACGGCGCCCACGAACGCGATGGAACTCAGCAAGACGAGTCGGTCCCACGGGATCGAGAAGTACCCAGTGTCCGCGAAGAACTTCAAGAACAGGTCATACGACAGAGCAATCCCGAGGGCGTCGCCGATCGCGATCCCCGTGACCGCGATGAACATGAGCTCGAGGAGGAAGGAGGCGAGAATCATGGACTTCCGGAAGCCCAGGGCACGCAACGCTCCCGTCTCCGTGCGCCGCTCGACGACATTCCGCATCGTGATGACGCCCAACCCCGCGATCCCGACGATGAGGCCGAGGGCGAGGTACGCCTCGAGGAGGTTGAAGACGCCCGTGATGACGTCCGTGATCTGGCTGACGAGGTTGTTGAGGTCGATGGCCACCATGCCCTCCTCGAGGAAGGCCCGCTCTAGGTTGTGCGCCACGGCGGTTGCGTCGACCCCCGCCCTCACCTTCACGTAGAAGATGCTTGACGCGTCGATGTGGGAAGAGCGCCGTGACCACGTTCCGGCCGACGAAGAGCCCCGGCACGAATTGCTCGTATAGGATACCGATGAGCTTCACGTACCCGAGCTGGGTGGTCCTGCTGCCGTAGTATAGGGTGTCGCCCACCTTCGCGCTGAAGGTGAAGAACCCTCCGCCCGCCGAACCCGGCCCCCGCCCCCATCCCGCCAGGCACGACGCTCCCGTCCGCGATCGCGAGGTGCGGATCCGTCTCGATGGCCTCCCAGGCGGCCTGTGGCGAGGAGTAGTTCGCATCCAAGGACTGGAACTCAAGCGGGATGGATGCGTTCACCCAGGCCTGCGGCACGCCGAGCAGGGTCGTATTGTGCAGGTCCCCTGACATGCTCGCGTTGAAGGAGGTCGCAGCCCTCATGGCGGACAAGCCCCATAGCTCGCTGATGTTCTGCCCCAACGCGGGGTGTGTCGTAAGGTTCTCGGTGATGCTCGACTCCGAGATGGGCCTGATGGAGTTCCCGATGAGGTCATAGCCGCCGCTCTGCCGCACGACCGTCGTCGTGATGCTCGAGCCGATGATCCCTTGGATCCCGGACATCGTGGCGATTGTGAACATGATCAGGAGATCGTGGCGAGGGTCGTACCTGTGCGGAACTTCTTGTTCATCGGGTAGGCAACCGCCGTGCGTACAACGGGGCGCCAGGTGCGCTTCCGCCCGATCCGGGTGGCCACCCAGATGAGGACCTCGCTGTTGAACATGACCAGGAGGAGAGCCCCGAAGACCATGAGGAGGCCCGCGGCGACGAACACGTCGATGTTCACGTCCGAGCTCGTGATGGGCTTGCTCGGGGAGCAGGAGCCAGACGACCATGAACGCGCCCGCCGCGGTGAAGGCCGCCCGAGGGGTCACGACGTTGCGAAGCAGAATTGCGAGCCCGACGGCGAGGCTCGACGGTCCCAGGTCCTGGAAAAGGACGTCTCCGCGGACGATCGCGGCGACGAGAGAGGAGGGCCCCGAGGCCCGCGAGAGAGCCGCCGAGGGCGAGCTGCCACTTCGTTGAGCGGTGCTCCACGGGCTCCGGTATGTCCCGGATCGCGCGCACGATGTTCAGCCTGGAGACCCTCCACGAAGCGAGGAGGATCGTGCCCATCGTGATCAGGAAGCCAATCGCAAACCCCCGGATGAGGTCGAGGGCCGTCCACGTAAGGACGAACTGGACGCCGCCGAAGAGCTGCGCGGGGAAGATCAAGGTGAAGGCCCACAGGATGACGCCCGCGATGAGGAGGCCTGCGAAGGTGCCCACGGCCGCGGACAAGAGCGCGTAGGCCAGCCCCTCCGCGACGAAGCTCTGGACGAGGTGGCTGCGGCGCATCCCGAGCGCTCGCTCCACGCCCATCTCGCCCTTTCTCTCCTCCGCGAGCATGACGAAGATGTTGATGATGAGCAAGACACCCGCGATGATGGTGAAAGAGCCGAGCAGGAGGAAGATCTGGCTCAGCATGTCCACATTCTGGGTTGCCTGCGTGACTGCGTCCTCCTTCACGTTCGAGATGCTCAGGCCGAGGCCCGTAGGCAGGTGCGCGGTGAGCTGGGCGTCGACGTCACTCGTGTGGAGGTACCCCTGCGTCGGCCCCCCGACGTTGGCGACGACGATCGTGTTGATGAGAGGCTTCACGGGCTGGAACGGTAGAACGAAGGCGGACTGGACCGTCTCGAGCGGCGCAAATAGGTTCGCGTTCCCACTGTAGCCTCCGCGACCTTGGTCCAAGACGACGGCGGCCACGGTGAGCCGGAGGGGGTGAACCATTCCCGCCGGGAACACGAAGAGCTGGTCTCCGACCTTCGCCTCCGTGTCGTTCGCGTACGCCTGGTTCACGATGACTTCGCTTTGCGCGAGTCCCGTGCCGTTCCACGTCGTGCCGTCGGCCCGCACGAACTCGCCTAGGTCGTACGTCGCGTTGAAGCCGATGAGCGTCCCCGTGGGCTCGAAGAGCAGCGTCCTCGTGTCGTTGCTGGCTGCGCCTACCACGTACCGCGGGGCTAGCTTCGCCACCGCGGGCATTTCCCCTCGCGTCAGATTGTCCTGGAGGCCCTGGAACACGGAAAGGTCGAAGGGGATGCGGTTGGCCGTGGCGTTGGAGGCGGTGATCGTCTCGTCGATGTAGTCGAGCTGGTGGAACACCGTGCTCCGGATCGTATAGTCGAAGGTGGACTGAATGACGTAGGAGGAGCTGATGATCGCGGTGCCGATCAGGAGGCCCGCGACGACGATGGCCACCTGGGTCTTGCGGCGGAAGAAGTTCCCCATGCCGATCCGGAGCGGGAAGCGCTTGCGCCCCGTCCAGACCAGGAGGACGAGGACGACCAGGCCGACGATGGCCAGCAGCACGACGCCCTGATCCAGCGCCATGGGCCTCACAGGCCTGCGGGCCGGAAGGACTTCAGGATCTGGCCGTTCCGCATCAGGATGACCCGCTCCGTCGAGTTCCCGACGGTCGAGTCGTGGGTCACGATGATGAAGGTGAGCCGCTTCTCCCGATGCAACGCCTTCATCACGTCGAGCACCTCGTGCGTGGTCTCCGAGTCCAGGTTGCCCGTGGGCTCGTCGCCGAAGACGATGTCCGGCTCGTTAACGAGGGCGCGGGCGATCGAGACGCGCTGCTGCTGTCCGCCGCTCAGCTCGGCGGGCTTTTTGTTCGCCTCCTCATGGAGGCCGACGGCCTCGAGCGCCGCGAGCGCGCGCTGGCGGGACTCCTTCGGCTCGTCGCCGCGGACGAGGAGCGGGAGCTCCACGTTCTCGACGGACCTCAGGACCGGGAGCAGGTTGTAGTTCTGGAAGATGAAGCCCATCTTCATCGCCCGGAAATCCGTCTTCTGGTTGTCGTTCATCTGGGAGAGACGCTGGCCTGCGATCCAGACCTCCCCGCCGCTGAACTCGTCGATGCCGGAGAGGCAGTTCAGGAGGGTCGTCTTGCCGCAACCCGACGGGCCCATGACCGCGACCATCTCGCCCTTCCGCACGTCGATGTTCACGCCCCGCAGGGCGCGGACCTCGATCTCGCCCGTATCGTACGTCTTCACGAGCTTGCGCGCGACGACGATCCGGTCGTCCTTCGGGGGCGCGGTTCCGTTGGATCCGTTGTTCGGCGACGACTCGACGGCCATGGGACATCCTCTCAGCTAGCAGAGGCGTCCCGACGGGGCGGGGCTATATGAGCCTGTTGTCGGGTTTCCCGACGTTCAGGCGGCGGTCCGGGGTTTCCTCGCGGTGACGACCGCCTTCGAGAGACCGGCCGCGTACACGCCCTTCTTCTCGGAATGGAGGTCCTCGAAACCGGCGACCCGGAGGAGCGCAAGGTACGTCGCCTCCGTCTCGGCCCCGGCGATGCAGGCGGCCCAGAGCTGGGCGTCCCGCCGCACCTCGGCGGGCAGCTCCCGGTCCGCCACGACGTCGGAGACGACGATCCGTCCGCCGGGCTTCAGGATCCGGAAGGCTTCGCGGAAGACGGCCGCCTTGTCCGGGGAGAGGTTGATCACGCAATCCGAGGTGACCGCGTCGACGGTCCCCGACTCGATGGGCAGGTGTTCGATCTCGCCGAGCCGGAACTCCGCGTTGGACCGGCCGAGCGCCTGGGCGGCCTCCCGGGCGCGGTAGACCATCTCGGCGGTCGCGTCCACGCCGATTGCGCGTCCGTTCGGCCCGACGCGTTCCGCGGCCTCGAGCACATCGTGCCCAGGCCCGCTGCCCAGGTCGACGACGATCTCGCCGGGACGGGGGTCGAGGGTGGACACGGGGCTCCCGACTCCCATCTTGCCGATGGAAAGGAGCGGACTCGATGCATCCGAGGCGGGAACGTTGGAGGAGCATCCGCAGTCCGATGCGGACTCGGGCCCGCAGCAGTCCTTCATCCGGCCCGCGTACACCTCGCGGACCGTCCTGCGGATCGTCAGTTCATCCATGCCGCACGACCGTCCTGCACTCGAGGTTGCACCACTCTCGCAACGGGCCGCGGCAGCATGCGGTCCGCGCCCGCTCCTTCATCAGCACCTTCGCCAGTTCGTCGTAGTTCCCGAACATCTCGGTCTCCAAGGCGTATTGGACGCCCAATACCCGATTCCCGATGCGGTACATAAGGATATCGTACATCCAATAATCGTACGCCCAATACATTTATCCGTCGCCGGGAGCTTCCGACCTCCATGGAACTCCCCATGGCGGAGTGCTGTCCCCCGCCCGCCTGCTGCGACATGCGCGGCTTCCTCAGCTTCTCGATCCTCTACCTGCTCGGCAAGCGGCCCATGTACGGGTCGGAGATCGCGACCGAGCTCACGAAGCGCCGCTTCGACCGCCCCACGCCCGGGACGATCTACCCCGCGCTGAAGGCCCTCCAGGAAGAGGGGCTCATCAAGCCCCAGGGCCGATCGGGGAAGAAGGTCTACCGCCTGACCCGGGAGGGCCGCCAGGGCCTCCGGGACGCGGCACGCTACTTCGTCCAGGCGTACGGCGACGTGGTCGACGACTTCCGGAAGGGCGCGCTCTGACTAGAGACGGAAGCCCGCGGCAAGCCGGCTGACCCACCACATCCCGAAGGCGGCGAGGGCGCTGCAGTACGCGAGGAGGACGAACGCCTGGGCGAGCGTGTTCAGGCCGAGCGAGATCTCGCTGACGATCAGGAGACCCTGGGCGAGGAGCCCTCCCATGTAACCGGCGAGGACCGCGGCGACCAGGATGGCGAGCATCGAAGCGGAGAAGGCCGAGGGCTGGACCTTCAGCCTCGTCAGGAGCGCGGTCGAGACGAGCGCGGCCGCGACCGCCGCGGCGATCGGGACCGCGAGCTGGGAGAGCGGGACGAGGGACGGGCTCGTCGCCACGACGAAGACGCTGAAGACCGCGGCGACGAGCAGGCCCAGCACCATGAAGCTCACGAGCAGACCGCGGAAGTAAGCCGCCGGGGAGCGGGCCGCGACGACCACGATCCAGAGGTTCTCCCGCTCGTAGTAGGACCAGTTCAGCGCGAGGACGGCGACGAGGAAGGTCAGCATCTGGGTCGCCAAGTAGGCCACGGGCGCCTCCCCGGCCGCGGCGGTCGACGTGCCCGTGAAGGACACGGGCATGAGGGAGATGAGCCCGAAGAGCGCGATGAAGACGATGCTGCCGTCGCGGACGATCCGGAGGAGGTGGTAGCGCGACATGTAGCTCGTGTCGTTCCCGCGGTCCGTCCGCACGGTGAGGCCGGTCGTGAACTTCCCGAAGCCCGCCGTCATGCGCCGCTGCTGCGCCATCCGCGCCGCCATGTCGACCTGGCCGAACCCCGCGGAGAGGCTCGGGTGGATCCCGTGGAAGATGTACGTGTCGGAGACGGCGACCCACAGGCCTGCGACCAGGAGGACGGTCGCCAGGGCGACGAGCAGGCTCGTCGGGTCGAGGGGAAGGCCCATGAGCGCATCGTAGCCCAGGGTGCCGAAGGCGGTCGTGGGGAGCGGGATCCCCTGGAGATGGAGGGGCAGCGCGGGGAAGGCGAGCGACGCGGCGGGGAGCAGGGAGAGCAGGAAGAGGACGAGCGCCGCCGACCGGACGGGTCGCTTCGGATACCGGACGCCCAGGATCGTGACGATCTGGATGATCATGAGGACGACGAGGGCGAATGAGAAGAGGCAGAGGACGAGGGGGAGGACGGCACCGATCGGACGCCCGACGAACGACACCATCCCGAACGCCGCGACGATCGCGGCGAGCCCGCCCGCGCCGAACAGGGTGAAGAACTGGAAGAGGAGGTCCGCGAGCAGGTATTCCCGGGGGCGGATGTCCGAGGTCATGAAGAAGTCGAACTCGGAGACGTGGGCGGTGACCCCGGAGAAGACCGAGTAGAGGAACCCGACCGCGAGGATCAGGCCGAGCGGTCCGCTGAGCGTGGCCACGCCCTGGGCCGGGCTGGCGTCCTTGATGCCCGAGGCGATCGCGACCCCGATCCCGAAGCCCGAGGGGACGAAGAGCAGGATCAGTCCGAGGTAGACGAGCGGGCCGAGCCGTCCACGGAGGGCGGGGCCGAAGAAGAATCGGATCTTGTAGGAGAGGAGCGTCAGGACGCGGGACATCCTACCTCCGTCGCGAGAGCAGGCCGCGGCGGCGCGGGCGCTCCGGCTCGGGCAGCCCGGCCTCCTCCGTGAGCTTGAGGAAGATCTCCTCGAGCGAACCCTGCTCGCCCGCGTGGGCCTGGGACCGGAGGGCCGCGAGGTCGCCCGTCGCCACGTTCCGGCCGCGGTGGACGATCGCGACGCGGCTGCACAGGCGCTCCGCCGTGTCGAGCTGGTGCGTCGACACGAGGACCGTGCCACCGGACTTCGCGATGTCGACGAGGTGCTCCTTCACGAGGTGCTGGCCCGCGGGGTCGATCCCGATGAGGGGCTCGTCGAGGATCAGGAACACGGGGCGGTGGATCGTCGCCGCGGCGAACGCGAGCTTCGCCTTCATCCCCTTGGACAGGGAGGCGACCGTCTCGTCCGCCTTCGAGGAGAGGTCGTACATCCGCAGGAGCTCCTCCGTGCGCGGGGCGATCTGGTCCCGCGGCAGGTCCCGCACGCGCGCGACATAGCCGAGGAACTCGGTCGGCGTGAGGTACTCGGGCAGGGTGGGCGCCTCGGGCATGTAGCCGATCTTGGACTTGTAGGAGATTGGGTCGCGGAGGATGTCCTCGTTCAGGAGGTGCACCTCGCCCGCGTCGGGCCGCAAGAGGCCGACGAGGATCTTGATCGTCGTCGTCTTCCCCGCGCCGTTCGGGCCGATGAGCCCGAAGATCTCGCCCGGGTACGAGGCGAGGTAGAGCCCCTGCAGCGCCGGCGAGCCGTCGTAGGCCTTCCAGAGGTTCTGGATGTTGAGGACCGGCTCTTCGCCATGGTAGCGGGTCACATACGTCTGAGACATGGGGCTCGGCGCCTCCCAAGACGCCGCACCACTTGAAGGGTGGGGTGGCGTTCCCGGACGTCAGCCGCAGAACGGGTTCACACGGGCGTCGTGCATCTCGAGGCACGGCATCCCGCAGAGGGTGAGCACCCGGCCGCCCTGCCATAGCCCGACGTAGCCCACGTCGAAGGACAGCTCCTTCGCGCAGGTGCGGCAGGAACGGGGATGGGGCGCCGCCGCGGACCACTCGCTCGCGCACGCCGGACACACGGTCCCGCCCGCCAGACCCTCGTTCAGGACGACCTCGAGGCAGGGGTAGGAGCACACGGCCTTTGCCGCGCCTTTCGCGATCGCGAGGAGCGCGTGGCCGTCGTCGAGGGCCGTGCGGCAGACCGCGCACGCCTGGACCACGAGGACCACGGCAGCCCTGCGATCCGCGCCGCACACAGAGCACTCCCGTGACCGGAGGATGTTCGCGTAGTAGACCGAGTCTTCCATTCCGGTGGACGAGCCGACCTCGGCGGCTTCAAGGCTCCGTGCCTGCAATACGTACCACCGGCGCGATCCCGGGAATGCGGCGCAAGTCAACCTTAAACAAGGTTGGCTTCGCTCCGACGGGCCACGGTCCCCCGCGGGCTTTCCGATCAGACGAGCCGGCGGCCGAGCAGGCCGCGCAGGCGGTCCGCCTTCTCCTTCATCGCCGCACGGTCGTAGAACACGACGGCCTCCGCGAGGTCGTCCCGCCAGCGGTCCTCGTCCTGGATCGCGCGGCGCAGCTGGGCCTGGGCCTCCCAGGCCGCCGCGACCCCAGCCCAGTCCTCCGCGGCCCCGAGCACGTCCTGCGCCTTCGTGAACGTCACGAACGCGAGGTCGAGCCGGGCCGTCTTGCCGTACAGGGCGGCGAGGTTCAGGAAGGCCCAGCCGCGGCCCTGGAGGGCCGCGCGGTCGTCCGTGCGGTGGTAGCGGTCCAAGCGCGTCCATGAGGAACGCCTCCGCCCGCGCGGTGTCCCCGCGGTTCGTGGCGTAGACTCCCGCGGCGAGGAGGGCCTGGGCGAGGACCTCGCCATCCGCGGACGCCTTCGCGTCATCGAGCGCTCCGTCCAGCGCGCCGCGGGCCTCGTCCCATCGCTCCAACTCCATCAGGGCGTTCGCGCGGCGCAGGCGGACCAGGGCCCGCAGCCGACGTCCCGTGCGGTCGTCCGCCGCGACGGAGCCGAGGTCGCCAAGGAGGCGGTCGTAGAGGCCCGCCGCGGTCTCCCACTCGAGGCGCCGCTCGTGCGCTTCGCCTTCGCGGAGGCGCGACGCGTACTCCATCGGGTCGATCCGGCCCACCTCGCTCCCCGCGGGAGAACCTGCGGCCCCATTTCCCTCTTTGCGTCCCGGAGCGCGTGGTATCCGGTGCTCGGGATCAGGTCCCGGGGATCACCGACGGGTCGACTTCTCCTCGAGGAGGTTCAGGAGCGGGATGCCGACCATGAAGATCCCGAGGATCCCGATGGGCCAGACGCTCCAGGTGATCGTGCGCGTCGCGGTCACGTCGATGAAGGCGAAGAACCCGGAGAGGATGACCCACACGCCGATCGGGTACCACCAGGTGTGACGGTGCGCGGGCGGGTAGGCGTACGGAGGCGCCACGGGGGGCGCCATCCCGGGCGGCGGGCTCGGCGCGGCCGCGGGTGCGGCGCCCACGACGCTGGGCCTCGGCATCGCGCCCAGGTCGGCCCCGCACTTCTCGCAGAACTTCGCGTCCTCGTCATTCCGGCCCCCGCAGCGGCTGCAGAACATCCACGTTCACCTCAGATCGATGCTCCCGGTCGTCGACTCGAGCGTCACCTGGAATTGCATCGCGGCGGCGTCGTAGATCGCCACGTCCGGGGCGAAGAGGAGGGCGTTGGTCGCCCCCGAATACTTGGACAGGTCCGGGTTCACGGAGCCCGTGGTCACGGACGAGGCCACGCGGGCCGCGACCCCGCTCCCGTGGTTGAACGTGAAGGCGACGGATCCGGTCGTGGACGACCCGGAGACCGTGGCGACCGCCCCCTGGGGGACGGTCTGCGTGACCGTGATCGCCACGTTGCCCGTCGTCGACGCGCCCCGCAGCCCCGCGCCGGCCCGGTAGACCGCGTCCGTCGCGGTGATACGCACGCTGCCCGTCGTCACCGTGGCGGAGATCCCGGGGCTCGCCAGGACCACGCCCGCGGGCACCGTGACGTCGACGTCCCCCGTCGTCGACTGGAGCTGCATGGTCACCGCCACGGCGGTCGAGACGGTCACGACGATGTCGTGCCCGCCCAGGAAGAAGAGTCCCTGCACCCCCTTCGCGACGAGGGTGAAGTTGAGGGTGTTCCCGGACGTCGCGTTCGAGGCGACGGCGTCGCCGGGGTAGTGGCTCGAGAACAGGCCGCCCAGGTGGGTGACCTCCGCGCGCAGCAAGTAGCCCGGAGACGAGGCGAAGGCGACGGTCACGTGCCCGACGTAGTCCCGGACGTCCAGGGCGACCGTGCCGATGCCGGAGCGGTTGGCGACCGTGTACGTGTCCGTGAAGGTCGGGGTGCTCTGCAGGGCCACGGCCACGGGCAGGAGGAGGACCGCGCCGATGAGGAGGGCGGCGCCCGCGACGAACGGCCGCCGGTCCCGGCGATCCGTCGTGGCGAGGAACTGGAGGATCATCACGCCCCCGACGATGAAGGCGGCCGAGAGGACGCCGACGAAGGACCACGTGAACCGCGCGTTCGCCGCCACATCGATCACGAGGAGGGCGACCGCCAGGATGACGAACACGCCGATCCCGTGCCACCACGTGCGGACGCGCACGGGCCGCGGGACAACGGCCGCGGGCGGCGCGTACGCCGGGGCGGGAGGCGCCGCGGGCGGCGGCGGGACGACGGGCTTCGGGACCTTCGACAGGTCGAAGCCGCAGTACTTGCAGAAGAGCGCCTCGTCCTTGTTCCACGTGGCGCACGCGGGGCAGTTCGTGGACCCCCACCTCCGCCGCGCCACTCGGCGCGCGAGGGCTTGAATCTTTCCTTCGTTCGGTTACGGCTCACGCCGGCGTGGCGACGCGGTTGACCGCCTCGACGATCGTCTCGAGGTCCGCGGACGTGACGGCGGGGTGGACGGGCAGCTCGAAGAGCCGACCGACGACCTCCTCGGCCACGGGGCAGCGCCCGCGGAGCCGGAGATCCTTGAGGGCCGCCTGCTTGTACAGCGGCAGGGGGTACGAGGCGCGCGAGCCCACGCCGTCGTCGGTCAGGGCCTGGATGACCTCGTCCCGGGACAGGCGGAAGGGCGGCTCCGCGCGGACGATGTACTGGTAGTACGCGTGGACCATCCAGTTGCCCTCCGCAGGCGGGATGAGGCCGTCGATTCCCGCGAGGCCCTTCGTCAGCGCCTTCGCGTTCTCGCGGCGCCGCTGGACCCAGCCCTCGAGCTTGGAGAGCTGCACGAGGCCGATGGCCGCCGCGATCTCCGTCATGCGCAGGTTGTAGCCGAGCATCACGTGCTCGTACTTGTGCGCCTGGCCGTGGTCCCGCAGCAGGCGCGCGCGCTCCGCCACGTCCGCGTCGTCCGTGACGACCATGCCGCCCTCGCCCGTCGTCATGTTCTTCGTCGCGTAGAACGAGAAGCACGCGGAATCGCCGAGGTGACCCGCCTTCTTGCCGTGGTACTCGGCCCCGTGGGCCTGGCAGGCGTCCTCGATCACGACGAGGTCGTGGTCCTTCGCCGCCTCGAGGACGGGGTCCATGTCCGTCGTCTGGCCGTACAGGTGGACGGGCATGACGGCCTGCGTCTTACGCGTGATCGCGGCGGGGAGCTTCGCCGGGTCGAGGTTGTACGACGCGCGGTCGACGTCGGAGAAGACGGGCCTGGCGCCCGCCTGGAGGACGGTCGAGGCGGAGGCGAAGAACGTGAGCGGGGGGATGACGACCTCGCGGCCCTTCCCGATCCGGTGGGCGAGGAGGGCGACCTGGAGCGCGGCCGTGCCCGTGGCGACGGCGATCGCGTGCTTGCGGCCCAGGTAGGAGGCGAAGGCCTTCTCGAACGCCTCGACCTTCGGGCCCTGGACGAGCCGCCCGGACTCGAGGACCTCCTTGATCGCGGCGAGCTCGGCCTCGCCGAGGAGGGGCTTCGCGATCGGGATCATCGGGCGCGCGCAACGGACGCGGATGGTATGAAGGTTCGCTCCTCACTTCCGGCGGCGGGAAGGCTTCGCCCTCTTCGGCTTCAGGTCGGGGAAGGACTTGCCGTCGTGGGCGCAGCGCATCCGGGCGTCCAGGGGGCGGCCGCATTCGCAGACCCAGCCGACGACCTTCGCGGGCACGCCGGCGACGAGGGCGTGCGCGGGGACGTCCTTCGTGACGACGGCGCCCGCCGCGACCATCGCGTTCCGGCCGATCGTGATCCCGCAGAGGATCGTCGCGTTCGCGCCGATCGACGCGCCGTCCTCGACCTTCGTAGGGACGACCTTCCAGTCTGGGCTCACGGCCCTCGGGTACGGGTCGTTCGTGAAGCAGGCGTGGGGGCCGATGAACACGCGGTTCCCGACGGTCAGGCCGTGGTAGAGGGTTGCGAAGTTCTGGATCTTGCAGTCGTCGCCCACGACCACGTCCGTGTCGATGTAGACGTCCTTGCCGATGTTGCAGCGTGCGCCGATCCGCGCTCGCTCGCGGACCTGGGCCCAGTGCCAGATCGAGGTGCCGTCGCCGACATCAGCTTCCGCCGAGACTTCAGCGGTTGGATGAATCTTGGCGCCCATCAACTTCGGGATGCGCGCTGGATGCACAAGTAACTTTCCGAGTACAGAGAAGATCAGTTCAGCATACCGATGATAAAACCGAGAAGGTACGCGGCGACGCCGACGAAGCTCATCAAAATCATGACCTCGCGGGGCTCGAGACGAAACGAGGGCATGTACGCGGTTCGAATCTTCTCGGCTTGCATCAATGTTCGTTGTTCGCCATGAGGCTTAAGAAGCTTATCGAGTCGCTATCGCGCATGATACATCGAGTTGATGAGCGTTATCAGTTGCTAGAATGTCGGCTATAGGGAGAAATAGGGGCACCGAAGCATCGATGCAACGGTGCTCCAACGCTCCTGAGATACCTCACAGCCTCGGCGCTCGTCGCCTTCGTGGCTACTTACATCTTCCTCCCCTGGCTGATTAAGAGCCTTCATGGGACGAAGGCTGTTGGAAAGGATCTCAACAAGCTGGGCAAGCCCCTAGTGCCTGAAATGGGAGGGTTGGGTGTCATGCTGGGGTTCTACATCGGGGTGACACTCCTCGTGGTGTTCTCGGACCCTGTTGATGCCCCCGCGCGCCCTTACTTCTACGCTGCCTTGCTAGCATCGCTCGGGGCGGGCGTCGTGGGTCTCCTCGATGACATGTTCGGGCTCCGGAAGAGGACGAAAGCCCTGCTCCCTTTCTTCCTCGCCCTCCCCCTCGGCGCGGCCCTGTTTCAGACTGGTGACACGTTCCTGCTGGGGCTGAATCTCGGTATACTGGTCGTGGTCGTGGTGGCCCTCGGCATCACTAGTGCGGCCAACGCGGCGAACATGCTCGAAGGACTGAATGGGCTGGGATGCGGCCTGATGATCATCATAACCACCACGCTCATCACACTCGCATACCTCATCGGCTCGAGCGAGGGGGTCTTCCTTCTTTTTCCCCTCCTTGGGAGCCTCGTGGCGTTTCTTTGGTACAACCGCTTCCCGGCTCGAGTATTCCCTGGAGACTCGATGACACTTTTCGCAGGGGCAACAGTGGCTGCAGCGGCTATCGTGTCCTCTCCCTCCATGAAGACGCTCGCGGCGATTCTGTTTGCTCCGATGATTGCTGAATTCCTCTTGAAAGCCCGCGGAAGGTTTCAGGCCGAGAACTACGGAGGAGTCGACCCCCACGGATACCTGCACTACGAAGGGCCGATTCAGTCCCTTACTCATGTGATCATGCGCGGGCGGAAACTTAGAGAATGGCAGATCGTCGAGATTCTGTGGGGTGTCGAGGCACTCATATGCGCCGCGGTGGTGGTGGGAGTCGCGATGAGCTTATGAGAATCTGCCATGTCGTCTATCAGTACTATCCTCAGAATCCACGTCCCCGCCGCGCCGCTGAAACGTTCGCTCGACTGGGGCACGAGTTACATGTCATTGCCATGCGGGACGTAGAACAACCTCTCGAGGAAGACGTGTCAGGCGTGCACGTTCACCGATTCCCACTCCCCGTCGTGCGGGGTGGAAGGGCCAGATACCTGTTCCAGTACCTGATCTTCCTGCTCGGCTCCTCGGCGATGCTACTCAGACTTCACATCCGCACCAGACTTGATATTGTCCATGTTCACTCGCTGCCGGATTTCCAGGTCTTCTGTGCCATTCCTGAAAAAGCGATGGGGGTCCGAGTGGTTCTGGACATGCACGAAGCAATGCCAGAACTGTTTGCTGCCCGATTCCACCTGCTCATGACAGCTTGGAGTGTCCGAATCGTCCAGGCCGCTGAGCTGACCTGCTGCCTGTTTGCCGACCATGTTCTCGTCGTAAACGAAACGCTGCGCGAGCGCATCACCCGGCGCGGTCTCGCAGAAGGCAAGGTCAGTACGGTGATGAATTCGCCGCCTCCTGGGTCCCTCGTCGTGACCGACTTACATGCACGCCGTCAGAGTCTCGGTCTTTCCGATGCGAGAGCAATCGTCTATGTCGGAGGTGTAAACCCCGAACGAGACTTGGAAACCTTAGTGCGTGCAGTGGCTCGATTGAAATCTTCCAACCGGCTGAAGCTGGTGATCATAGGGCATGGGGACCAGCGATATAGAGACCGAATTCGAGAACTCGCCCTGCACGAGGGACTCGCAGACAGCTTCGTGGGAGGTCAAGTCCCTCATGATGAGGCATTCTCGTACATCTCCCTCAGCGAGCTGGGGGCCATCACGTACCAAAGCAACCCGTTGACGGAGCTTTCCATGCCGACCAAAGCGCTGGAGTATGTTGCGGCAGGGAAGCCGTTGGTTATCGCAAACCTCCAAGCGGTTCGTCGGATTTTCGGAGATGCCGCGCTGTACTATCGTCCGGCGGATCCTGACGATCTCGCGAGGCAATTGACGAGAATCCTCGAGGACACGATGCTGAAGCATGATTTGACGCAGCGAGCCGCGGGCATCCTTGCGGCATGCGACTGGAATGTAATGGTTGAACGCCTGGCCAGTGCGTACGCGCTTCCTAACGAGCGGAGACCGTGAAGACAGTGATCCGAAGGACCTTGACGATGGGGTGCGACAAAACGCGAATCATAATCGCACACAAAATCCAGGGACGCTCGAATCGCAATCTGTGTTTCCCTGCGTCGGCGTCGAATGGCCCATCAGACACAGAGAGGGGACGTTGACATGAGAATCTACCTGGTCTCGGGAATCCACCCAACCATCACCACCGCGGGAGGTGCGAGATCCTACACGCTCGGGCTCGCAAAGAATCTGACCCGAAGAGGCCATCAGGTCTACTTGGTCGGGGCTGGGCCAGAAGCGCAGATTGACTTCTGTGAGTTCATAAGTGTCGCACGGAAGTTCCCCTTGTCTGAGTACAGCTATATTCATGCCCTTTGGACATGGCTCCGCAAGCGCCCGCTAGTCCCAGACTCAATTGTCCACTGTCAACGACCGGATGAACTGTGGCCCTTTGTTCGGAAGTCGTCTCGGACCAGCTTCGTCTGCACCCTTCATGGAGACCCCGCAAGAGGCGTCGCGCAGCGGCGCAGAGTAGGAAGACTGCTTTACCACCATGCAGAGAAACTGGCCCTGAAGGGTGCGACACGCATCATCTCAGTGAGTACGACCGGGCTGGATGCCTACCTCAAGCGGTTTCCGTGGCTACGGTCCAAGTCATGTGTCATACCAATCGGCATAGACTTGACAGCATTTCTCCCTATCGACCGCGAGAGCGCCAGGAGCTCTCTCGACCTCCCGCCGGGTCCGATGATTCTCTTCGTTGGCCGCCTTGAAACGGAGAAGAGGGTGCAAGTAATCCTCGAGGCGATGCGCGATATTCCAAACCCCCCATTACTCTTGGTTGCAGGGGATGGCCGCCTAGGTAACGAGCTGCGAAAGCGAGCGCTCGGGCTACCTGTACGGTTCCTTGGAACCCGCGACCATTTGGAAATGCCGAAACTCTATTCGGCGGCAGATGCACTCGTCCTCCCTTCAGCATACGAGGGCATGCCCACGGTTGTTCTGGAGGCGCTTGCATGCGGAACGCCAATCATTTCCACGCGCGTCGGTGACCTTGAGTCTGTCATCAGCGAGGGCCGCACCGGGTTCTTCTTTGATGGAACACCGGCTGACCTCAATCGAGTTCTCATTAAACGAATGAGCTCCCTCTCGGCCCTTCGACTTGACTGCAGGCGGTCGTCACAAGGATATGGCTGGGGGCCGATTGCAGAACGGGTCCTCGATATCTACACAGCTGCAGAGCAGGAGCTAAAGCGACCTTGAACGATTCCCCTCGGGTTCGAAGCATGCGAAACAAAGGCAGGAAGTCAACCCTTACTCTGCTAGCCGCGCTCTCGATGCTCGCTGTTCTGCTGAGATACCCAGAGGGACATGAAATCGGCGTCGATTCCTACTTCGTGCACGGTTTGGCAGCAGCCATTTCCAGCACGGGTTCCATGAACTGGCTGATTTCCCCGCCCTCCTACATTGGACTCGCACCATTCTCATATTCACCAGCTGTCCCGGTTTCAATGGCCTCTTTTGCTCAGCTGGGCGGTCTTGACATGGAGCCTGCGGTCTTGTTTTACTCCTCATTCCTGGCGATACTCACGCCATGGGTCTCGTTCCTGCTGGGCAAGGCGGCTTGCCGACGAGAGGAACTCTCAATCTTCTTTGCCTTCTTGATTACGTCTGCTCAAGGCATGGTCGGTTTCACGGACTGGACTTTGTCGACAAGGGGAACATTCTACGTGTTTACCCCTCTGGCCATAGCGCTGTTCATCAAAGCGACTATGGCAAGTGGCCGACCTAGGCCGATCTGGCTAGCACTCGGGCTGGTCCTCGGTGTGATGACATTCATCCATGCACTGTGGATGCTTCTGGTGCCCTCGCTCACCGCTGCGTGGCTCATTTTCAGACTTGCGCGCGCCGAGGATTCACTTCTCAGACGCCGGTATGGTTTCTCCTCGAGCTCAAGGGCGGTACTCGTCTCCGCTGCCGTCGTGTGCATCGTCCTGTCCGCCTTCATGGAATTCGGCCCAGGGCAGCTAAGGACAGCAAGCGGACTCCCGCAGATCCTTGGCGGTGGCATTCCCAGTAACGTAGTCACCAACCTCGGTCTCCAGTACGCCACGGTCGTCGGACTGGGCGTCGCGCTGCTCCCGTTAGGGCTCTACGGGGTGTTGAAGAGACCTGAGAGCCGTCAAAGGTACGCCCTCGTGGGCCTATCTGTCGTGTTCCTCCCGGTTTCTCTGGACCCCATATACGGCATTGCCCTCGCGTTGCCGTTACTACTGCTCGTCTCGACATTTTCTTTGACTCTCAGTAAGACTCGGAAGCAAGAGAGAACGAGCCGTCCTCCTGCCGTTATCGTGGGTATCGGTTTGACAGTTGCGATCCTAACCATTGCGATACCGGCGATGGTCACTATCCCACGATCGGCGACACTCACTTGCCATCAATCGTACGCACTCGACGACCAGACCTACAATGCGGGCATGTATATCAAGTACGTCGGGGAGGGCAACTTCACGTTCGTCTGGGACAACGGAATCGAGGCAAGCAGAATTGAGGCGATATCAGGTGTTCCGAGCGTTGAGCCCCTCGAGTCAATTGGGACCCTCGAATACCCGTGGTTGAGGCATAAGACCAATGTGCAGCTCACCGCGGACCCCAATCCCATTGAATCTCTCGTGAATGACCAGCGACTCATCGCCGCCCGAGAATGGCTTCCTGCAATCGGAGGGTACTCGGACTACTACTGGAGCAAGCACACGTTCGTGCTCCTGCAGAATTCGCCGGATTCCCCGGTCGCGGCCCAAATCATGCAGTACTATCAGTCCCGGTACGCAATCGAGCGCTGCCCGGGAGCGCAGACTCCTTTCTTCTCGAGCCTCAACTCAACCAACTACGTCATCTATGCGGACGAATTGCAGCGTACCTTCTCGTTGTAGGAGCCAACGATGCAGCGGGAATGTTGTCGGGAACAGCATTGTAGGCGACGTCAGCAGTGCGCAGGACCTGACGCAGCGCCTCCCGACTTCGTCGCTTGCTCAGTAACCATCCCTTCACTCGGCCGGAGCGGGTATTGAATGGAAGCCACGCCTAGCTCTCCAGACGAGCCGCGTAAAGGCGCGAATGCCACGATTCCGCCATCAATGAGGCCCGAGACGAGCGTGGACGTGGAGGTCTACGTGTGGTCGGCGAACGTGCTGCCCTCAGACCCATCCGGATTCTACAGACCAATTGCCTTCAATGATCCACACAAATACCAGTTCTGCAAGTTCCTCGCGACCTCGAAGGAAATCGAAAGTGTAACGATTGTATGTCCCGGCATCTCGGGGGAGAGAGAGCCGAACCCTAGGCATGATGACCCGCGGATATTGCGAGTTATCGTGCCATTGAGCGACGTGAGCTCTGCAGTGCTATGGTTCAACCTGCGTGCAGCATGGCACGTCCTAGGGTCCGAGTGGCACATCTCGTACTTCTTCGACGACGGGAAGGCTATCCCGTTTGTGCTCCCCCTGCTGTTGTCGCGCATTCGCGGCTTTCCCGTTGTCCTAGATTACCGAAATCCTCCAGTCTTTCATCGCGCTGCCGACGTGCACAACTTGAGACAGTGGCTCTTGCTGCGCGCCGAGAGGTTCGCCTACAAGCTGTCCTCCCTGGTCATTGCACTTTCGCCCAGTTGCTCGCGAATACTCTCGGAAAGCTACGGAGGCGCTCCATGGGTGGTGCAGAGCACAGTGTCTCCAACGTTCCAGCGACCGCCGGCTGTGGCGCTTGGACCGAGAGGGCTGATTCGGTTTGTCTACTGGGGTTCAATCAGCAAGGCTCGAAGACTGGAGGAGCTGGTGTCGGGTTTCATTGACGCTTGCCACCAGGATCCAAACACCCCGCGAGAGCTAGTTCTTGTTGGAGAAGGAGACGACAAGGCACCGCTGGAAGCACTAGTCCGACGTGAAGGACGAGTTCGAGTTCTATTCTACCCGTGGCAGACGCAGGAAGCACTCCAAAGAATCCTCAGCATGGCAACAGTTGCAGTCGTGGCAATTCCTGCCGATATCGAGCAGTACGTTGCGAGTTCCCCACTCAAACTGGTGGAGGCACTTGCCTTGGGGCGACCGATTCTAGCCTCGGAGCTACCTGCAACAAGTATCGTCAGTGAAACGCAAATTGGCATCCAGGCGAAGCACGAGAGAAGAAGCTACGCCAACGCCTTCCTAGCCTTCGACCAAGAGAGCCTGGGACAATTCGTCGCAGCCCTAAGGGAGAACCCCGATCTGGCGACTGCGAACCTTCCGGCAGCGGTATTTCCACCCATAGTCGAGTGGCTTGCGAGTCACCGTAATCCCCGAACCGATTCTCGGACCGGGGGGAGTTAAGTGGCCGAGGCGGAAGCTACGAAGGCCGCAGTACTCTGCATCATCGTGCACAAGAACCAGTCTTCAGACTTGTCAACTGCCCTCCAATCCGTCTTGTCTCAGCTCGGCTACACGCAAGGAGTGGAGATTGTCGTGGTGGATGCGGCCTCCACTCCGGAGTGTCGAGAGCGTGCTCGAGCCGTAATCGCGGAATATCGACGGAACTCAGTGCCGACAAATCTCGTTGAGCTCACAACCGACCAAGGGTTTCCGGCGGCTTTCAACAGGGGTTTAGAGGAGGCCAAGAGGAGGTTCGACTTCGTGCTCAAACTCGACGCTGACGCCTGCCTCCGACCGGACTTCCTGCTGCAGTTAACGGCTGCCGCACGCTCGCACCCCGAGGCGGGCTTCTTTGGAGGCAAAGTCTACATAGCGGACAACCGCGAAGACCAAATCATCCAGACAATCGGGAATGACTTCGGCTTCTTTCTCGATCGTTTTTATATTGGATACGAAGTCAAGGATCTTGGTCAGTTCAACCAAGAGCTGAGGATTGGGGCTCCGAACGGTGCAGCTATGTTGGTCCGACGTGAGGTGATTGATCAGATCGGCGGTCTCGACGAGTCATTCTTCATGTATCAAGACGACATTGACTGGTGTCTTCGGGGAAAGGAGCGAGGCATCGGGTCAGTGTACGTTCCGAGCGCCGTTGCCGATCACAAAGTCTCGGACAACCGAGCCATCCAAACCCCGTTTAGAGCCTATCACTCAGCCCGCAGTAGGATTCTGTTAGCCCGCAAGCATCTCAGTCCTCCTCATTTTCTCGCGTGGTATACGTATGACTTCGGGAGCACCCAGCTAAGGACTCTCCTAGCGTTTGCGGCCAGGAAGAATCGAAGAGTGCTTTGGTCAACACTGAAAGGTCAATTTGACGGCCTCACTTACCCGCTCCACAAAAGGCCCCCGAGAGCCGACCTGATTGAGCCCGTCTCCAATTGAGTTCAGCGGAGTGTGGTAGTGCCGAGTGCCTATGGATCATGGATGGCGGATGTCCTCAAAGCCCAACTTCACGGGAAGGTCTCGCTGGCGTGTACTTTAGTCCACCTCTTTGGGTTGCAGGACTTGCACTCCCACCTTCGACTCCAAGCGGTGAGGCGGCTATCCACTCCCGGCGGGTATACTGTCGAAATTGGCGCACGAGACGGCAACATGATGATCGCCTTTGTCGGGGACACCGGCTCGTCTTGCGTCGCGGCCATCTACACGGTTGATGAGGCCTTCTACCCGAGGTGGCGACTGAGAGGCATACCGCATGAGAGCAGATTCGAAATCCCGGCTGCAGACGCCTCGACATGGTTCCTTCAGTGACAGTCTGTAGACCAAGTCCTCGCGATCGATGTCTTGGAACACATCCATGATGAGGGACGTGCACTCGAAGCAGTTTCACGAGCACTTCGTGCGGGTGGCCGTCTTGTGATTTCCGTGCCCACGGGGAAGGTGTCCCAAGTTCTTCGGGGAATCATTCGACCAAGCAGTGGGTCACCTGAGGCACTACCGACCCGAAGACCTCGAGCGCAGATTGGAGGAGCAAGGGATGGTAGTCGAAGACTCGTTCTACCACACGAGGAGGGTTGAGTGCCGTCTTGTACAGCCTCTGGTACCGCGGCCTCCCCAGGACGGGGACGGCACAACCGCCTCTGAGACTCTCCCTTCTGTCTGCAATCCTCCTGCTTACGGCTCCTGATCAACTAAGAAGGTCGAAGACGTATAGGTTGGGACAGAAATTCCTGCCGGGTTTGTGATAGTGGCGCGGAAGGCAGCCAATCTCGCGACTCTCCCAGCAACACACACGTAGGACCTCGCCACGAGGATGGTATCGCGTAGAATCGGCACCCGAAATGCCAGTGAGCTGCCCGGCAGCCCTATCGGCGAGCGCCTCGGCGGACCACCATCGCAATGGTTCGCGTAAACCCATCGTATGTTTCGCGGTCAACGAGCCGAAGGACTCCGAAGTATAGCAACATCCCCGCAGAAACACCTACGGCTAGCACAATAGTCACCTCGCTGACTCCGTGGGGAGAGAGTGGGAAGGGTACACGTGACGGGAGAATCTCTAGAAGCGCAAACCGGAGAGCAAAGACCCCCACACCCATTGCCTCCGTTGCCATTATCGGACCTCGCAGGCGCGCGTAGAACTCGCTCATCTTCCCACCAACCACCTTGGCGGACTTCCAGATAGAGAGCACCGCTACGATTACCACGGGTATCGTCATGGCTAACGAGGTTCCGACGATTCCCGCGTACAGGGTGAGAGGAACCAGGGGTATGAGGGACAGGATGAGGATGTAAAGATTGAGCTCCGCGATGATCCTCGGTTTCCCTATCGCCCCGAACAGCGGAGAGCCGAAGTCGATGATCGCCCGAAACAATCCGTAGAACGAGAGCACGAGGAGCGGGAGCGTCGCCGGCGCCCAGAGAGGACCGAAAAGTATATTCACAATCTCCGGCGACAGCACGGCCATCCCAATCGCTGCGGGGGCGATAATCGCCATAGCGTATCCGAATCCTTCGAGGTATCCTCGCTTCAGAGAGGCGAGCTCCCCTTGGATCTTCGTCAGGGATGGGAAGAAAGCTTGGCCCGCGGGACCGGAGAACATCGACACCGGAAGATAGCCGTACCCGTAGGCAACGGCGTAGAACCCGAGCTGATAGGTACCCAGTAACTTCCCGACGGCGAAGTTGTCGATGTTCGTAATGAGGAACGCGAGCACCGCGGCGCTGGTCAGGTGTTGCGCATACTTCAGGAGCGGCGTCGCTACGCTCCGCTTCAGCGAGAAACGGAACCGCCAAGGATGAAGGACCCAGTACGTCCCGGTCGATATGGCAACCGACACCACCGAGCCCCACACAAGCGCCCACACGCCGTACCCGGCAAAGGCAAGCAGGATAGATACGACGGTGTTGGCGACCTGTGCGGCGAGGCTTGGGATCGCAATTGCGCGGTAGCGCAGTTCTGTGACGAGGCGAGTACCCGGTACAAAGGACCAAATGCCGAAGATATACATGAGGGCGAGGACTTGCGTCGTCGGCCCGACGACGGGACTTCCAAAGAGCGACGCCCACGGTCCTGCGACGACTAACGATATGACGAATAGGCCCACCGCGATGATGATCCGGAGGCTCATGCCGACGTCGTAGTCTTCTTTAGTCGCCGTGTCGTTCTTCTGGATGATCGCATAGTCCAAGCCGAAGTTGCCGAACGTGCCGACGAACCCGATGAGCCCGCTAGCGAGGGCGAAGACTCCGAAATCGTCAGGGAAGAGAAGCCGGACCAGCACGATCTTCGTGACGATCCCGAGGAGGCGGTTCAGCCATTGCAGGGCGACGTTAATTGCGACGTTCTGCGCGGTCCGGGCCCGAAACACTGCGGCCCCGAACCCCCCCAGCCCCTTAAAGGTTCCAATCCCGGAGAAGGAAACGGGTCTCAGCGGTTCAATCGCTACCCGTGGGCGCGAGGTCTACGGGCGCGCGACCCGATTCCTGACCTTGTCGGGTTTTCTTGAGTACCCCTTTATTACGCCGGGACGTGCAAGGAGGACTCACGAGAAGCGGATGAGAACCCCGACGGGGATGCCATGACACCCATGAAGACGGCCGAGATCGAGATCACGGCGGACGGACCCGCCGAGAAGCTCCAGGCCCTCCTCAGCGCGTTCCAGTCCCGCGTCGACGGCGTCCGCGGCGTCGCAATCGCGGACAAGAGCGGCCTCCCCGTGTCCTCGTCCTTCACGACGCGCGCGAACGTCCTCACGGTCACCGCGATGGCGACGATGGCGATCCAGTCGTCCCAGCGCGTCTACCAGAACCTCGCCCTCGCCGGCCCGAACGAGGTCGTCATGGTCGGCCCCGACTCGACCGTCTTCGTCTCGAACGTCGCGGAGGGCCAGCTCTCCGTGATCGTCGTCCTCGAGGGCTTCGCGAACCTCGGCCTCGTGCGGATCGAGGTCCAGCGCCTCAGCCGCGAGCTGTCCGAGATCCTCGGGATCTGAGGCCTAGTCCCCGCTCGGAATCCCACCGGACACCGCGCTCGTTTTTCGATGACAGACCGGGCACTCTCCCGCCGTGGCCCCACACGCCCGATGATAGTACGTGCCGCAGGCGCACCGCGTCGCGGGGATCGCAGGGCTCAGCGATTTGGCGCAGATCGCGCACATCGCGCCTCGAGCCCTCGCCGGAGGCGAGGCGACCTCCGCAGACCGGGCCTCGGGCTCCTCCTTCTCCATCGGCAGGAACCTGAACAAGAGTCCCCAGAACAGGGCGAGCCACGCGAGGAAGATGATCCAGCCCGCGTAGGAATGCGCGAGGAGCAGGTTCTGCAGGTCCGAGGCGGCCGTGTCCATGTAGTAGCCGACGAGAACGATGATGACCATGCGCAACAGGTTCGCGACGTACGATGCGGCGAAGCCCAGGCCGAGGAGGAGCCACAGGCGCCGCGATGGGTGCGCGTACTCCGTCGTCAGGAAGGAGACGTAGGCGGCCGCGAAGATGCCGAACGAGTAGATCCCGGAGCAGGACGTCGTGATCACGAGGGTCACGGAAGCGCCGATCTGCACCGGGCTGAAGGTCAGCCCGGGCGCCGTGTAGCCGGAGACCGCGTGCACGGAGTTCGCGACGCCCAGGCCGGAGAGAATCGCGCCGACCTCCGGCGCGAGGGCGGTCCACGAATACGCATCCACGGAGGCGTCCGCGCTGTGGGTCACAACCCGGGCGACCAGGAGCGGGACGACCAGGATGAGGTCGAGGAACAGGAAGAACAGGAGCACGAAGTCCCGCTCCCGCGCGTACCGCGATGGCACGAAGCCGTACCCGAGGAGCGCTGCGGCGGACAGCAGCACGATGATGTCCTCCGTCAGGAGAGCGGGCGAGGCGGACAGGACGAGGTTGTATCCCAGGTCGAGGACGACGAGCGCGACGCCGAGCGCGGGGAAGAGCCGGATCAGGCGCCCGTCCCACGCAAGGCGGCGGATGAGGCGCGCCCCGAGGGACGGCGTCTCGACTGGCGCCTGAGCCGCGGCCTGGGGCCAGAGGAGGATCGCGAACAGGACCGCCCCGACGACCAGGAGTACGACGCCGATCCACGTCAGGTCCGTCGCGTGGGTCGGATTCAGGACCATGCTCACGCCGGTGAAGGCGACGAGCAGCCCCACGAGCCCCAGGGCTCGGCGGTGCGTCGCCATCTTCGCGGCCCACGCCTCGAGGCCCATGGCCCTCTCCTTCGCCGACCCGTCCCGTGCGTATAAGAACGCTCGGAGGCCATTATCGGCCGCGTCACGCGTCCGACACTTCAAATACGCCGTGGCGAATCCGTCGCGCGGTGCCAGCGTGAAGGTCGTCGGCGGCTCGGCGTCCCTGCCCCTCGCCCGCGCCCTCGCGCGGCAACTCGGAGCGCCCTTCGTCGACGCGAGCTTCGAGAAGCACCCGGGCGGCTTCCCGGACGGGGAGCGGTACGTCCGCCTCCTCGGGTCCGTCGCGGGGGAGCACGTCGTGCTCGTGCAGACCACGCACCCGGATCCCATGATCGTCGAGTACCTCCTCCTCGCGGACGCGATCCGCGACGCGGGCGCGAGCCGCCTCACGGCCGTGATCCCGTACTTCGGCTACGGGCGGCAGGACAAGCGCTTCGCGGACGGCGAGGCGGTCAGCGCGAAGACGATGATGAAGCACATCGCCCTCGATGCCGACGAGATGCTGACGATGACGATCCACAACCCGGACATCCTCGCGATGTTCCCGATCCGCGCCCGGGAGGTGAGCGGGGTCCCCGCCCTCGGACGCTACCTGAAGGCCGTCGGCGTGGACCTCCTCCTCGCCCCGGACGACAACGCGGTCCGCCTCGCGAAGGAGGCCGCCGCGATCGCCGGGACGCCGTACGACTTCCTGGACAAGGAGCGCCTGGACTCGTACACGGTCCGCGTGAAGCCGAAGGAACTGAACGTGAAGGGCAAGTCCGTGGCGATCGTGGACGACGTCATCTCGACGGGCGGCACGATCGCGACCGCGGCGAAGGAGCTCAAGGCCCAGGGCGCGACCCGCGTCCTGGCGACCTGCGTCCACGGCCTGTTCGTCGGCCGGGCGGAGGAGAACCTGAAGGTCTGCGACGAGGTCGTGGCCACGGACACGATCGTCTCACCGCACACGAAGGTCAGCGTCGCGCCCGAGTTCGCGAGTGCGCTGCGCGAGCTCATGGGCTGAGGGAAAAGGGACGCACCCGAAAAGGGGGAAGGGGCGGGCTCAGAAGAGTCGGAGCGCCGCCAGGAGCGAAGCCGCGAAGGCCAGCACGAACCCGGACCAGATGAACAGGCCGAGGTTCTGCATGTCCGTGGTCTTCTTGGAGCCGAGCGCGGCGGCCACGTTGGTCAGGCCCACGAGGACCGCACCCGAGATGACCAGGAAGATGTCGAACTTCAGCAGGTTCACGTCATCGCTCACGAGCCGCAGGATGAACGCGAGCCAGATCATGCCGAGTCCGAGCACGTTCACGAACCACACGTTGCGCCGCGAGAGTATGTTCTCGGGGGACATCGGCTGGTAGTACATCCCCGGGTAGGGTTGGGGCGGCATCATCGGGCCAGGTCCTTGGGGTGGAGCTGCCATGTTGTGTTCACCTTGGGCCGCGCCATGCCGCTCAGGTTATAAAAATACTCTCCGGAGCATATATAAGCGGGGATATAAAGCGAGGATATAAAGCGCGGCCTCCCGCACAGGAGGGCAACGCCGCCCGCGGCGGGGCGGCTCACGCCGGCGGCGCGGGGCGGCTCAGGTTCGTCGGCTTCTCGAGGTAGCGGTTGAACGCGATGACCGCGATCGAGTTCCCGTACTCGGACATCTCGACGATCCCGCCCAGGATCGTGCGGAGCGGGATGATCACCTTCGTGTCGTCGTAGTCCTTGAGCATCATCCGCACGAGGTCGTGCTCCCGCTTGACGATGGCTTCCTGCATGCGGATTGCGTCGTTCGCCTGCTTGATGTCCCGCGAAAGCAGGCCTCCGATCGCCTTGCTGTAGATCTCCGTGACCGCGTCGGCGAGCTCCTTGATCTGCTTCGCGAAGGACGGGCTGATCTCCGTCTTCATGTCGAGGAGCTGGATCACGGACCGCGCGATCGTCTCGCAGTAGTCCGCGACGGTCTCCAGGTCCCGCGCGATCACGCGGTACCCGGCGATCTCGAGGCGCGAGCGCATCCCGAGCAGCTCGACGAGCGCCTCGTCGACCTGGGCGCTCAGGACGAGGCGCAGGATGAGCCAGTACATCATGTCCGCGTCGTCCTCGCGCTTGATCGCGTCCTCCGCGAGGCGGCGGTCGCCCGTCACGAGGGCCTCGATCGCCTCCTCGAGCATCGTCGCGCCGAGGTTGTACAGGCGCTTCACGAGCGCGTCCAGCGGGTAGTTGGCCGGGTCGAGGGCGCACTGGAGGGTGATCTTGCTGGAGGTCTCCTCGATGATCCCGAGGCCCATGAGCTTCTTCGAGGTCTTCCGGACCTCCTCGATGTGCTCGCTCCGCAGCCGCGTCGCCGAGCGGACGATGATCTTCTGCCGGCCGAGCACGTAGTTCCCGACGATGATCCGCTCGAGCAGGCCGGGCTCGTCGCACAGATCCGCGTCGATCACGTAGGTCTCCCACTTCCGCTTCCGCTCCTCCATGGCGGGCCCGGGAAGGATGCGGAGGGAGTCGCCCTCCTCGACGATGAAGACCTGGTCCCCCTTCTTCAGGTTCCGCTGGGTGACCCACTCCTTGGGGAGGGAGATGGTCAATGTGGCTGCGCCTACTTTCTGGATTTTCCGGCTCTCCATACGGACTTCCCCCGTCCGATCGTGCCTTCGGTTCGTAACTAGCCTTTACATGTAAATATATCTTTTGGCGAGGCTAGCCGTCCTATATTCCGTTTCTCGACACGTTCCATACCGAATCCTCAGGAGGCCCGCGGCCGGGAAGGATTCCATGAGCGCGTTCGAAGGGTCGCGAATATACTTTATGCTCGGAACCCTCCAATAGCGACGGCGGCGTGTGTCAGTTCGGGCCCAAACGGGCCTAGGGGAGCGACATGCCGGTTTCGCAACTCGTACCAACAGACCGCGCAGCCGGTTCGACGCTCGGGATGATGACGGTCGCCTTCAACGGCCTTCCATCGCTTCCCCTCCAAGTTTTGGGCGATCGCCATCCCCTCCTTTTTCCCTGATCGGAGAGAGGAGCCCGGGCACCGGACGACTCCGTCGTTCCCAACTCCAGCGGTGTATATGCGGGTACAATCACGAACGCACGACCCATGCAGTACTTCGCCAGACCTTTTCCACGTGACGGGGAGTCGCAAGCTCGATGAGGCCGCGATTCGAGTCAATTTCACTTGTCGGAAGCGTTTATAGTCCGGGGGTCCCAGCCGGGGACATGCCCGGGGAAGCGTGAGCCGTCATGGCGGAGCTGGAGCTAGTTCTGATGGCCGTCCTCGGGGCGGCGGCAGTCGGCATGGCGATCGTCGCGGTGGGGCTGAAGAACCTCGTGCGGTCCGTCGTGGCGTACGCGCTCGCGAGCGCGTTCCTGGCGGCCCTGTTCTTCCTCCTCGCGTCGCCCTTCGCGGGCGCGCTCGAGCTGACCGTCGGCGCAGGCCTCGTGGCCGTGCTGTTCCTCGTGGCGCTCATCCTCGCCGGCGGCGAGGAGCGGGAGGTGCCCGCATGAACGGCAAGCTCGTCGCCGGGATCGTCATCGGCCTGGCCTTCCTCGGTCTCCTCGTCTACGCGGTCCTCCCCGGCGCGATCCTGTGGCCCGCCGCGGGCCCGACCGTCACGGGCGTGGGCGTCGCGATGTGGCAGGACCGGACCTTCGAGGTCCTCCTCCAGAGCGTGATCCTGCTCGGCGGCGTCGTCGCGATCCTGCTCCTGCTCGGCTCCCGCCGCACCCGGGAGGCGAGCCCATGATCGGGCCTGAGGCCCTCGTCCTGCTGACCGTCGCGGGCGCCCTGTTCGCGATCGGCCTCGTCTGCCTCATCTCCCGCACGCACCTCGTCAAGATGATCATCGGCCTCGAGATCCTCGGCAAGGGGGTCAGCCTCGTCTTCGTGACGGCCGGCTACCTGAACGGGGACGTGGGCACGTCCCAGGCCGTCGTCTTCACCCTGATCATCATCGAGGCGGTCGTGGCGGGGGTCGCCCTCGCCTTGGTGATCCTCGCGAAGCGCACCTGGGGCACCCTGGACATCGCTTCGATCACGCAGAAGATCCGCGGAGGTGACCTCTGATGGATCTGAACCAGTGGGTCCTCCTCCTCACGGTCCTCACGCCCTTCCTCGGGGCGTACCTCGTCCTCGTGTTCCGGAACCGGCCGAATCTCCGCGAGGCGGCGTCCCTCGTGGCCGCCCTCCTGACGTTCCTGTTCGCGGCCTTCGCGCTCCCCGCAGTCTTCGCGGGCACGCCGACGTCCACACCGGAAGTGGTCATGTTCCTCGGCCTGAGCCTCCAGCTCACCGCGGACGGACTCGGACTGCTCTTCGCCGTCCTCGCCTCGTTCCTCTGGATCCTGACCACGGTCTACAGCATCGGCTACATGCGCGGGCTCAAAGAGCACGCCCAGACGCGCTACTACGCGTGCTTCGCCATCGTCATCGGCGCGACCATGGGCGTCGCCCTGTCTTCGAACCTGTTCAGCCTTTTCCTGTTCTATGAGATCCTGACCGTCGCCACGTATCCCCTCGTCGTCCACAAGGAGAGCGAGGAGGCGTTCGCGGCGGGCCGCAAGTACCTCATCTACACCCTGAGCGGCGGCGTCGCGATCCTCGCGGGCATGATGCTCCTCCAGGGCCTCGGCGGCTCCGTCTCCCTCTCGTTCATCGCAGGCGGCAACGTGGCCATCGGGGCGATCGCCCCGGACCTCGCCCGCCTCGGGTTCGTCCTGCTGTTCGCCGGCTTCGGCGTCAAGGCCGCGATCATGCCCATGCACGGCTGGCTGCCGAGCGCGATGATCGCGCCCACGCCGGTGAGCGGCCTCCTGCACGCCGTGGCGGTCGTCAAGGCGGGCGTCTTCGGCATCCTGCGGCTCATCTTCTTCCTGTTCGGGCCCACCCTCATGGTCGGCCTGAATCTACAGTGGCTCGTGATCATCGCCGCCTCGGTCACGGTAATCGGCGGCTCCCTGCTGGCGCTCGTCCAGGATGACTTCAAGATGCGGCTCGCGTACTCGACGATCAGCCAGCTCAATTATATCACCCTGGGCGCCGCCCTCCTCGTCCCATTGGCCGTCGGCGGCTCCACGGCGGACGGCATGTTCGCCCTCGTCGTCGGCACGACCTTCGCGATCGCGGCCCACGCCTTCGGGAAGCTGACCATGTTCTTCGTCGCGGGCGCGGTCGCCGTGGAGACGGGGAAGACGAAGATCTCCCAGCTCGACGGGATCGGCAAGAAGATGCCGCGGGAGTTCGTGGCCTTCACCCTCGCCGCCCTGAGCATGGTCGCCCTGCCTCCCATGGCGGGCTTCGTCGCGAAGTGGTTCATCTCCGTCGGCGCCTGGAACGCGGGCTTCTGGTGGATCCCCCTCATCCTCGTCCTCTCGAGCGTCCTGAACCTCGGCTACTGGCTCCCGATCATCATCCGCGCGTTCTTCCGCCCCTACGAGGGCGAGCTCGGCGAGGCGCGGCCCACCCTGGCCGTCCCCCTCATCATCACCGCCGCGGGCGCCGTCCTCCTGGGCCTCTGGACCTCGATGCCCTACGGCTTCTTCGAGATCGCCCGCGCGATCGGGACGAGCGTTGTCCAGGGGGCCACCGGCGTCGCCACCTGGATCCCGCCCGCGATGGGCTCGATCATCACGGGGACCGCCGTGCCGCCCTTCCTGATCTTCCTGATCGGCGGGCCCCTCGTCCTCCTGCTCAAGGGCCGTGCCCGCCAAATTGGCCTCATCATCCTGGCGGGCGTGGCCCTCCTTGACGTCATCTTCCTGCCCATGGGAGCCCAGTGGCAGCTGCCCTTCATGGGCTACCAGCTCACCCTGATGACGGTCGACAGCCTGTCCTACCTGACCGGGCTCATCTTCGGCATCATCACGTTCCTCGCGGTCCTCTATGCCGCGGGCTTCGGCAAGCCGTGGATGCACCTGTTCGCCCTCCTGTACGCGGGCACCTCCCTCGGGGCCGTGTTCGCAGGGGACTGGGTCACGCTCCTGTTCTTCTGGGAGCTCATGGCCATCACGTCGACGTTGCTCATCATGCAGGGCGGCGAGGACGGCATCAAAGCGGGCTTCCGGTACCTCCTGTACCATGTCGCGGGCGGCGCCCTCCTGGGCGGCGGCATCGCGCTCCTGTTCATGCAGATGCCCGCCGGACAGAACTTCCTGCCCGTCGGCGTGGTCTCCGGGTTCTGGCCCTCCCTCCTCATCTGCCTCGGCATCGGCCTGAACGCGGCCTTCATCCCGCTCCACTCCTGGCTTCCCGACGCCTATCCGCGGGCGCACTTCGTCGCGAGCGTCTTCCTGAGCGTCTACACGACGAAGACCGCGGTCTACGTCTTCGCACGGATGTTCATCGGCCAGCTGGACCCGCAGCCCGCCTTCGAGGCGATCGCGATCATGGGCGCGGTCATGGCCGTGTACGGCGTGTCGTTCGCGGTGTTCCAGAACAACATGCGCCGCCTCCTGTCGTACCACATCGTCTCCCAGGTCGGCTACATGATCGCCGGGGTCGGCCTCGCGGGCTGGCTCGGCATGGCGGACGAGTGGGGCGTCCTCGGCCTGGACGGCGGCATGGCCCACGTCTTCAACCACATCCTGTACAAGGCCCTCCTGTTCATGACGATCGGCGTGGTCATCTGGAAGACGGGCGAGAACACGATGAACCGCCTCGGCGGGCTCCAGAAGAAGATGCCCATCACGGCGATCGCGTTCTGGATCGCGGCCTTCTCCATTTCGGGCGTGCCCCTCTTCAACGGCTACATCTCGAAAGGCATGGTCATCTTCGCGGCGGAGGACGTCAACGTCTACCTGTGGATCCTCCTCGAGATCGCGTCCTTCGGGACGTTCCTCTCCTTCCTGAAACTCGGCTGGTTCACGTTCCTGCGGCCCGCGCCCGCGGGCGGCGTGACGGAGGCCTCCGACCCGCCCCTGCCGATGCAGGCCGCCATGCTCGGCACCGCGGCCCTGTGCATCGCGATCGGCGTGTACCCGCAGATGCTCTACAACATCCTGCCCGCGGCCGTCCCGAGCGTCTGGAACGCCTGGGCGCCCCTCCAGCTGGGCACGAGCCTCCTCGTCCTCGGACTCGCGGCCGCCTTCTTCTTCACGATCGGCCGTACGGTCCTCGCACCGCACGACACCCGCCTCAAGGACGTCGACGTCGCGTACGCCGCGGGCGGCCGGGGCTTCGTGCGATTCAGCGCCGCGATGCAGTCCGGCTTCCGCCTCGTCTATGAAGGCGCGACGGACGCGGCCCTCGGCCTGTTCGCCCTCGGCAAGCGGGCGATGGGGCTTGGAGAACCGCGACGTGAACTGGAACATGGTCGCCTTCGGAGGCGCGCTCGTCGTGGTCCTCGCCGCGGTCCTCCTGGGGGTGGGCGCGTGAACGCCGCCGACCTCGCCTTCTTCGTGCCGCTCTTCATCGCGATCGGCGGCGTCGAGGCGTACCTCTTCGCGAAGCTCGTCGGCCCGCGGTTCCGCCGCTGGACCGGTGCGATGGCCGCCGCCTGGCTGGCGGCCGCCTTCGGCCTCCTCCTGTACGCGGTGGACCTCGGCTTTCCGTCCTCGGGCGGCTCCGTCTTCGCCCCGATCCTCGCCCCGTCGTACCTCGGGCTGATCGTCGGTCTCCTGGCCACGGGGCTCGGCTCCCTGGCGGCGTTCGCCTCCCAGGGCCGCATCGCCCCGGACGGGCCGGTCCACCTCTACTACCCGCTCTTCCTGTTCGCCCTTGCCGGCGCGACGGCGGTCGGGTTCGCGGACGACCTGTTCACGGTCTTCGTGATGGTCGAGCTCAGCGCGATCCCGTCCTACGCCCTCGTGGCGTACCGGTACCGCGAGGAGCCGCGCTCCCTGAGCGCCGCGCTGAAGTACCTCGTGCAGGGCGTGACGGGCACGGTGACCGCCCTCCTGGGCGTGTCCCTCCTGTACCTCGCGAGCAGCCGCGTCGCGGGCAGCGGCACCCTGACGATCTCCGGCCTGCGGCTCGCCCTCGTGAACGCGGACCCGTTCCTGCTCGGCCTCGCAGCGGTCCTCATCCTCCTCGGCTACGGCGTCAAGCTCGCGATCGTCCCGCTGCACACCTGGCTGCCGGACGCCTACACGCACGCCCCGGGCGGCGTGACCGCCATCATGGCGGGCGCCACGAAGGCGGGCGCCCTCGTCGCCCTGCTCGTCTCCCTGTCCGTGTTGCCGCCGACCGCGGTGTCACAGACCTTCCTCGGGGTCGCGGTCTGCGTCCTCGCCGTCCTGACGATGACCGTGGGCAACCTCCTCGCCCTGAACCAGAAGGACCTCCGTCGCGTGCTCGCCTACTCGAGCGTCGCTCAGATGGGATACATCCTCCTGGGATTCGGGATCGGGATCCAGTACAGCCTCCTCCTCGGGTTCGAGGCCGGGCTCTTCTATGCGGTCGCGTACAGCGTGATGAAGGGCGGTGCCTTCCTCGCGGCGGACCTGTTCACCGCCGCGGCCGGATCCCCCGAGACGGCGAAGATGCGGGGCCTCGGCGCCCGCCATCCCGTCGTCGGCGTGGCGTTCACGATCTTCATCCTGGGCCTCGTCGGCGTCCCGGCGACCGCGGGCTTCCTGGGCAAGCTGCTCGTCTTCCAGGCGGGCATGGCCACGGACGTCCTCGGCGGCGTGCTCCTCGCCCTCATCCTCGCGGCGAACAGCGCGCTCTCCCTCGGCTACTACGTGCCGATCCTGTCCACGCTCCTGTTCCAGGGCCACGACGCGGCCCACGTGGCGCCCGTCGCGGCCGCGGACGGCGGCGAGGCGAAGCTGCCCCTGAGCACGTCCGCGGGCATCGCGATCCTCGCGATCGTGACGGTCTACCTGGGCCTCTTCCCGCAGACCCTCTTCGATTGGATTAGCAAAGCCGCACAAGGCCTGACCGCCTTCTGGGGGGTGCACTGAATGACCACCGCGGACATCCTGACCTCCCCGTTCGTCATCTTCGGCATTGCCATCGCGATCGGGTACCTGATGTATTTCTGGTCCCGCACGATCGCGCCGACGCCGGCGGGCGGCGGGGACAAGCGCATGCCGTACGTCGGCGGGGAGCCCGCCGTCGCGCAGGCGTTCCAGCCGGGCTACCAGTTCTTCTACGTCGCCCTGTTCTTCACGCTCGTCCACGTGGCGGCCCTCGTGCTCGCCACCATGCCGCACGACATCCTGCCGTGGGCGGCCGTGGGCTACCTGGGCGTCGTCGCGGTCGCCATCATGATCCTGAGGTGGGAACAATGACCCTGAGTCAGCGTCTCGCAAACTGGGCCCGAGTAAAGTCTCCGTGGATCACGGTGTTCAACAGCGGCGCTTGCAACGGGTGCGACATCGAGGTCATCGCGACCCTGACGCCGCGCTTCGACGTCGAGCGCTTCGGCATCGTGGCCCAGGGCTCGCCCCGCCACGCGGACGTCCTGATCGTCACGGGCCCCGTGACGAAGAAGCAGGCGTCCCGGCTCCGGCGGATCTGGGAGCAGATGCCCGAGCCGAAGTACGTGATCGCGATGGGGGCCTGCGGCGCCTCCGGCGGCGTCTTCCGCGGCCTGTACCACGTCGTGGACGGCGTCGAGAACGTCATCCCGGTCGACGTGTTCATCGCGGGCTGCCCGCCGCGACCCGACGAGATCATCGACGGCGTCGTCGCGTGCCTGGGCCTCCTGAAGGGGGACCTCGACCACGGCGGCAAGGCCTGGCGCCAGAAGAAGACGGTGGAGATCCCGCCCAGCGCAGCGAAGCCCGCGGAGGTGACGGCATGACGGAGACCTCCCTGAAGGTGGAGACCGTGAAGGAGGCCCTCAGCGACCTGGGGACCGTCGAGCAGGTTCGGTGGAACCGGACCAAGGTCACGACGACGGTCGAGAAGGTGCGGGAGGCGATCCTGCGGACCCAGTCCATCCTCGGGTGCGACCACCTCGTCCAGATCGCGGCCGCGGACAACGGGAAGACGTTCGAGCTCATCTACCACCTGAGCGGACCCCACCGGATGATCGTGGCCCTGGCCATCGAGCTGCCGCGGGACCGGCCCGAGGCGCCGACCACGTCGGACCTCCTGCCGCCGGCCGGGATCTACGAGCGCCAGATCCACGACCTCCTGGGGATCACCTTCCGGGGCCACCCCGCCCTGAAGCGGATCATCCTGAACGAGGACTGGCCCGCCAACGAGTTCCCGCTGCGGAAGGACTGGAAGATGGACCCGAACCGGTTCTACGGCGGAGTCCACGAGGAGGCGAGGTAGATGGCCGAGGTCATCGTGCCCGTCGGGCCGCAGCACCCGGCCCTCAAGGAGCCCGTGAACTTCAAGGTCGTCGCGGACGGCGAGAAGATCGTCCGCCTCGAGCTGGACATCTCCTACAACCACCGCGGCATCGAGAAGGCCGCCGAGGCGCGGGACTTCGTCCGCGTCGTGCCCCTCCTGGAACGCGTCTGCGGGATCTGCTCTCACTCCCACGCCACGGTCTTCGTGAAGGGGATCGAGGAAGCGATGAAGCTCCAGATCCCGCCGCGGGCGCAGTACATCCGCACAATCGTCGCGGAGCTCGAGCGGATGCACTCCCACCTGCTCTGGCTCGGCGTCGCGGGCCACGAGGTCGGGTTCAACACCCTCTTCATGTGGAGCTGGCGGGACCGCGAGTCCGTCCTGGACATGCTCGAAGAGCTGACTGGGAACCGGGTGAACCACGGGATCAACGAGGTCGGCGGCGTCCGCCGGGACGTCACCCCGGACCAGATTAAGGCGGCGCTCGATCGCCTGCCCAAGCTGGAGCGGCGCATCACCGGCTACGGCCAGATGGTGAACAACGAGCAGACCGTCCTCATGCGGTTCAAGGGCGTCGGCAAGCTCACGAAGGAGCAGGCCCTGAAGTTCGGGACGGTCGGGCCGACGGCGAGGGCGAGCGACATCCAGTTCGACGTCCGCCACGACGACCCGTACATCGCCTACGCGGAGGTGCCGTGGAAGGTCGTCTCGGACACCCACGGAGACGTCTACGGCCGGACGCTGGTCCGGATCGGCGAGCTCCAGCAGAGCCTCCAGATCGTGCGGTACTGCCTCGAGAACCTCCCGGCGGGACCCATCCGGACGCCCCCGCCCCGGGCCGCGCCGAAGGCGGAGATCCTTTCGCGCTATGAGGCGCCCCGCGGTGAGCTCGTCCACTTCATCCGCACGAACAACACGGACAAGGTCGAGCGCCTCGACATCCGTACCCCGAGCCTGGCGAACTGGACCTCCGTGGCGGTGAGCCTGGTGAACCAGAACCTCGCGGACATCCCCGTGGTCGTCGCGGCGATCGACCCCTGCCTCTCGTGCACCTCCCGGATCACGGTGGTCAACGAGCGCGGGCGGAAGGTGGGCGAGATGACCTGGGATGAGCTGAGCGAGCACGGACGCGCCTTCTACCGCGCACGGGGGCGACGCTGATGGACCCGATCCTCGAGGTCGTCTACCTCCTCGTGTTCCCCGGGTTCCTGTTCCTCCTGACATACGCGTTCTTCTTCCAGTTCCTCGACCGGAAGATCGCCGCGAGGATGCAGAACCGAGTCGGCCCGCCCCTCCTGCAGCCCTTCGCGGACTTCATCAAGATGCTCGGGAAGGAGGTCATCGACCCGGATGGCGTCGACCGCAAGGCCTTCGACTTCGCCCCGATCCTCGCCCTGGCGGCCGTGATGACCGCGTTCCTGTACGTGCCCATCGTAGGGAACAGCCCCCTCGCGTTCCAGGGCGACCTGGTCCTCGTGCTGTACCTCCTGACCCTCCCGACAATCGTCCTGTTCCTCCTGGGCTGGCTCAGCCGGAACGTCTACTCGACGATCGGCGGCGTCCGCGCCGTGACGCAGATGTTCATCTACGAGGTGCCGTTCTTCCTCGCGCTCCTCGCCCCCGCGCTCATGGCGGGTAGCTGGTCCATCTCGGATATCGTCACCTGGGAGCAGGGGCACTACTGGTTCGCGATCCTCCAGCCGATCGGGTTCATCGTCGCGCTGATTGGCCTCCAGGCCAAGCTCGAGCGCACCCCCTTCGACATCCCCGAGGCGGAGACGGAGATCGTGGCAGGCCCGACGACGGAGCTCACGGGCCGGCGCCTCGCCCTGATGAAGCTCACGATGGACGTGAGCCTGGTCGTGGGCAGCGCCCTCGTGGCGGCCCTCTTCCTGGGCGGCCCCCTGATCCCGTGGGCGATCACCCCGAACTGGTTCGGATGGATCGTCGGGTTCCTCGTGTTCTTCGCGAAGACTCTGGCCATCCTCCTCGTCCTGTCCTCGATCAAGGTCGCGACCGGGCGCATCCGGATCGACCAGCTCAACGACATCGGGTGGAAGTACCTCGCGAGCGCCGCGATCATCCAGGTCGCGCTCGTCCTGGTCATGAACTACTACTGGTGGGTGAGCGGATGAGCGTCTTGCGGGAGATGTTCGACAACCTGACGCACAAGCCCAGCACGACGCGGTACCCGAAGGAGAAGGTCGTCATCCCGCCGGCGTTCCGCGGGAAGATCGCGATCCTCGACGAGAAGTGCATCGGCTGCTCGAAGTGCGCGGTCGTGTGCCCGACGCAGTGCATCACGATGGTCGCGAACGAGCGCGAGGTCGAGGTCAAGGGCAAGAAGATCATCCGCAAGAAGAAGCCCGAGGTCGAGCTCTTCCTCTGCATCCGCTGCGGGCTGTGCGAGGAGTACTGCCCCACGGACCCGAAAGCCATCTACCTGACGAACGCGTTCAGCGGCTCTGGACCGGACAAGACCGTCGTGGTGAAGTGACGTACATCGCCCAGCACGACTTCGAATTGCGGCTCCGCCGGCGGTTGGGGGAAGCGAAGCGCATCGCGGTCGTCGGCGTCGGGGATGAGCTGAACGTCCACGACCGCCTCGGCATGCTCGCCGCGAAGGAGGTCGAGGGGCTCCACCTGCCGAACGTCCGCGTGTTCCTCGCCGGGACCGTCCCGGAGAGCGTGACGGGCCCAATCCGGCGGTTCAAGCCCGACGCGGTCCTCTTGCTGGACGCCGCCGACATGGGCGCCCGGCCGGGGGCCGTGGCCCTCGTCGAGCCGAACGAGATCCGGGCGACCCTCCTCTCGACGCACGCCCTCCCGCTCTCTGTGGTCATGGAGTTCCTCGAGAAGGACACGGGAGCCCGGGTGAGCCTCGTGGGGATCCAACCGGACCTCGATGCGCAGGGCTTCACCCCCGCGGGACCGGAGCAGGCCGGATTGGCCCACCTCCTCGTGAGCGTCTTCCACGTCCTGGGCGAGCCTCGGACGAGGGCCCGGAAGCCCGCGAAGAAGGCGGACCGCGAATCCCACGCCCTGTGAGGCAAACCGCTTCAGTGACGTCCGGCCTGCGCCGCGCGGGAGCCGTACCATGGCCGACACATTCTCCGCCGTCCTCCGCGCACTCGAGGCCGCCGGAGCCGAGTTCGGCGACCTCGAGTTGGAAGCCCGCGACGCGTTCTACGGCTCGCCGAGCTGTGCCTACGTGCCGGCCGTGGCCTTCGGAGGCTTCGAGCTCGTCGGCCAGGCGTGAGCCGCGGCGACGGGCCGGACGCGCGATGGGATCAGGTCGTCGTGATCGTTCCCGTCATCACTCCGTTGCCGGTCAGCGGCGTCACCTGGATGCTCAGCGTGATGGACCGGGTCTGACCTGCGGTGAACACCAAGGGGGACCCCGAGGTGATCGTCGGGGTCGTGCTCACGATCGTGAACTGGAACCCGGAGAGGGTGATGTCCGTCACGTTGTGCGACGACGAGTCCGAGTTCGTCAGCGACAGGACGTAGTTGAACGGGCTGTAGATCGTGGCGTGGATCGGGCAGGTGCTGCAGGTCGTCAGCGGGGACGTGCCGAAGTAGCTGACGGAGCCGGGATAGTCGACCGTCCAGCTGACCCCCGTGACCGTGACGTTCTGGGCGTTGTTCACCGGAGCCATGAGGGAGGTGAAGACCCACCAGGCCATCACGGCAACGACCACGATCACCACGACGACGACCAGGACGACGATCAGCGCCGTGTTCGACTTCTTCGGCGGTGGGGCCGCGGGCTGCGCATAGTAAGGCTGCTGCGGCGGGTATTGCTGCGGATACTGCGGCGGGTACGATGGCGGAGGGGTCTGCGGGCCACCAGGGGGTGGAGAAGACATGGAGGCGGAGTTGGCCCGACCCCTGTTTAAGGTTTCGGTGCGATTGACCGTACCTGAGAACGTGGGTACTTGCGGAACGACCTGCCCGCGGGCTCATCCCACCGTTCCCTGCAAGCCGATCACGCGAGGCCTTCGAGCGCGACCAGCCGCTTCCAGGCTGCGTTGACCTCGGCCTGGATCTGAGCGACCTCCGTCTCGCCCAGGTGGGCGAACCGCCCCTGTGTCCGGAGGTACTCCTGGACGGGCTTCGCGACGCCGAGCTTGCGCGTGATGCGGTAGACCCCGTTCTCGATTTCATAGAGGGGGAAGATGTTCGTGTCCGTCGCGAGGCGGCCCACCTCGATCGTCTTCTCGGAGGAATACCGCCACCCGGGAGGGCAGGGTGCGAGCGCGTGGATGAATCGAGAGCCGTGGATCGCCTTCGCCTTCTGCACCTTCTTGACGAAATCCTCGGGGAACGCGACGTTGACCGTCGCCGCGTAGGCAGGCCGGTGCGCCGCGACGATCGCCATGATGTCCTTCTTCGGCTCGAGCTTGCCGTGGGACAGCTCGTCGACGGGCGTGGTGGTCGTCCAGGCACCCTCCGGCGTCGCGCCGCTCCGCTGGACGCCCGTGTTCATGTACGCCTCGTTGTCGTACATGACGTAGATGCCGTCCGTCCGGCGCTCGAGCATGCCGCTCAGCGCCTGGAGCCCGATGTCCGCCGTGCCGCCGTCCCCGGCGAAGCCGACGATCGTCACGTCCTTCAGACCCAGCTTGTCCGCCGCCGCCCGCAGGCCGGAGATCGATGCGCCCGTGGCCTCGAACGCACAGTCGAGCATGGGCACGTCCAGCGCGGTCGTCGGGAACGGCGTCGCGATGACGGTCCAGCAGCACGCCGGCACGGTCACGATCGTCTGCTTCCCGAGGCCCTTGAGCATGTAGCGCATGACGAGGGTCGCGCCGCAGCCGGGGCATGCGCTGTGGCCCGACCGCATGAGCTCCTCGGCCGGGATCGTCAGGCGGGCCATGTCAGGCCGCCCCCTGGCGGGTCTTGAGCTCGACCCATTCAGATTCCGGCCCGTCCCGGGTCAGGAGATCGAGGAACGCCTCCTGGACTGTTGCGGCGGTGATGTCGCGACCGCCGAGGCCCGCGACGAAGTCGCGCAGGATCGGCCGCTGCGGGAGCGAGTACAGGGTGCCCGCGACCTCAGTGAACGCCGCACCCGCGGCCCCGAACGTGAAGGAACGGTCTAGCACGCCGATCCGGTCGACGCCGGCCCCCAGGTCCCGGAGCTCCTCGACGGGGAACGGACGGAACGTGCGGAGCTTGGCGAGGCCGACCTTGTGGCCGTCCGCGCGCATCGCGTCCACGACGCCCCTCGCGGTCGTCGTCGCGGTGCCCATCGTGATCAGCACGGTGTCCGCGTCGTCGGTCCTGTAGGTGGGCAAGAGGCCGCCGTGGTTCCTCCCGGTGATCCGCGCGTAGTCGTCCTCGATCTCGAGGAACACGTCCCGCGCGCGGCCCATCGCCCGCGCGATCTTGTGGCGGAACTCCATGTACAGGTCGGGTCCGGTGAAGGAACCGAGCCGCATGCCTGTGCCGACCCGGATCGTGGAACTGAGTTCGCGCGGCGGCAGGAACCGGTCCACCTCCTCCTGGGAGGGGATGTCCACGGGCTCGACGGTGTGGGAGAGGTAGAACGCATCCTCCGTGACCATGGCAGGGAGGCGGACCTCGGGGTGCTCCGCGAGGCGGAAGGCCATCAGGGTCGTGTCGAGGACCTCTTGGTTGCTCTCTCCGTAGAACTGGATCCAGCCCGTGTCCCGCTGCGCCACGGTGTCCGTGTGGTCCGTCCAGATGGACCAGGGCGGCGCGACGGCGCGGTTCACGACGCCCATCACGACGGGCGTCCGGGCACCGGCCGCCCAGTGCAGGAGCTCGTGCATGAGCAGGAGACCCTGGCTCGATGTGGCCGTGTACGTGCGGGCGCCGAGGGCGGACGCGGAGATGCACGCCTGGAGCGCGGAGTGCTCCGACTCGACCTTGATGTACTCCGCGTCGAGCTGGCCGGAGGCCACGAACTCCGCAAGCTTCTCGACGATCGAGGTCTGAGGGGTGATCGGGTAGGCCGAGACGACATGGACCCGCGCGAGCTTCGCGGCGTAGGACTGCGCGTAGTTCCCGCTGATGACGAGCTCCGTCATGGTCACTCCTCCTTGACCATCACGATCGCCTTGGGCCGGCACTCCTCGGCGCAGATCGCGCAGCCCTTGCAGTAGTCCAGGCGGATGACCGGGTAGCCGACGCCGTCGAACGCGATCGCGTTGTCCGGGCAGAACTTCCAACAGACGTTGCACTTCGTGCAGAGAGTTAGGTCGATGACGGGCCGGAACGTCCGCCAGGATGCGGTGTGGATCACGTCGCTCGGGGTCGTCGCGATGGGCGCCTCCGGGAGGTCTTCCTCCACCTCGTACTTCGTCATGGGGCCACCGCCGTCAGGGAGAGGACCTGCTGATAGGCATCGTCCACCGCGAGGACGTTCGCCTGCTGCTTTGCGGGGACGAAGCGCTCGACGGCCTTCCGCACGGAGTCCAGGGACACAATCCCGCTGACGCGGGCGAGGGCTCCGAGGACCGCCGTGTTCACAATGGGCATGGCCTTCGAGCCGAGGCCGTGGTCCAGGGCGATCCGGGTCGCGTCGATCGTGGAGAGGCGACCCTTGAACGCGACCTCGAGCTTCTCCGGGGCCTTCTCGGTGTTGACGAGGATCAGCCCGTCGGACTTGAGTCCCGCGGTGACGTTGATCGTGCGCATCAGACCGGCGTCGAGGACGACGACGATGTCCGGTTCGGTGATGCTGGTGCGGATCTGGATCGGTGCGTCGTCGATGCGGGTGAAGGCGGTCACGGGGGCCCCGCGGCGCTCCACTCCAAAGAACGGGAAACTCTGGGGATGCTTACCTTCGAGGAAGGCGGCCTGCGCAAGGAGCTCCGACGCGATGACGGCGCCTTGGCCTCCCCTACCATGGAAGCGGATTTCGATCACAGTCCCGCCGACCAATTCGACGGGGTCCGTTCGACTTGAACGTCGCTAACGTTTTGTACATATAGATGGTATATTTGGGACGGAGCCGAAAAGGGTCTCCGAATCGGGGTCACCGAAATGTGTCTCACCGTTCCGGCCAAGGTCCTCGAGATGCGCGGCAAGAAGGCCGTCGTCACCTCCCGCGGCTGGACGCGCGAGGTCGACGCGAGCCACGTGAAGACGCGCGTCGGCGAGTATCTCCTCGTGCAAGGCGGCGTCGCGATGATGACCGTCGAGCGCAAGGAGGCGGAGGAGATCCTCGAGGCGTGGGACGAGGTCGAGGCCGCCGGCGATGCATGAAACCGTCATCGCCCAGCAGGTCGTCCGCGTGGTCCTGGCGGAGATGGACCAGCGGGGCGCGAGCGGCTGCAAGGCGATCGACATCGATCTCGGCCAGCTGGAGGGCCTGAACCCGCAGGAGCTGCAGGCCGCCTTCGATCTGGAGGCGGCGAACACCCTCCTCGACGGCGCGGTCCTCCGGGTCTCCCTGGTACCCGCCACGGCCGTGTGCCCGTCCTGCAAGGCCGCGAAACCCTTCGAGCTCCCCACGGGCCACGGCCACGAGCTGCCCCGCGCTCTCTGCCCGGATTGCGGGGCCGCCCTGGAGCTCCGAGGCGGACGGGGGTTCGTCGTCCGGCGGGCCACCCTGGTCCTCGAGGATCCGTAGGCGGGCACCCGTGCGCGACAAACTCCATAAGGCCAGTCCCCGTTCCTCGCCGGGGGCCGAGGAATGGTGGATCTCGCCATCGAGGTGCGGGGGCTCCGCAAGGAGTACCCGGACATCAAGGCCGTGGACGGCATCGACTTCGAGGTCCGGCCCGGGCAGATCTTCTCCCTCCTGGGTCCGAACGGCGCCGGGAAGACGACGACCGTCGAGATTCTGGAGGGACTCCGGGATCCCACCGCGGGATCCGCCAAGGTGTTCGGCGTCGACGTGACGAGGGAATACCGGCGCATCCGCGAGCGCGTCGGCGTCCTCCCCCAGGATTTCGAGCCGTTCGACCGCCTCAAGCCCACCGAGGCCGTCGAGTACTGGTCCTCCCTCTTCGATCAGAAGATGGGCGAGGAGGAGATTGCGAAGATCATCGAGACCGTCGGGCTCACCTCCCGGGCGGACACCCAAGGAATCAACCTTTCCGGCGGGGAGAAGCGACGCCTCGGGATCGCGATGGCCCTCGTCGGGAACCCGGACCTCGTTTTCCTCGATGAGCCGACGACCGGGCTCGATCCCGGCGCCCGGCGAGAACTCTGGGGGCTCATCCGTTCCCTCCAATCGGCCGGGAAGACGGTCCTCCTGACGACGCACTACCTCGACGAGGCCGAGCAGCTGGCCGACGACGTCGCGATCATGAACAAGGGCCGGATCGTCGCGCGCGGTTCGCCCGAGGAGCTGATCACCCGCTACGGCCACGGGACCACGATCGTCCTAGCGGGCGCAGGCCAAGCGGGCTACGAGGCGCTACGGGCGCGCGGCATCGTTGCGCAGCAGGAGAACGGGAACGTCCTGGTCCACGTGGACGACCCGTCCCTCGTGCGGTGGACGCTCGCCAAGGTCGCGTCAATCGAAATGCCCTTGAAGGAAATCTACACCCGAAGGCCCACCCTCGAGGATGTGTTCCTGAGGCTCATCGGCGCACGTATGAAGGAAGGTGAGCTCGCCTAATGAGCCGTATCCTGGCCGACGCGAAGGCCTTCGGCATGCAGTACCTGCGGTCTCGCACGGGGACGTTCTTTGCCCTGGCATTCCCGGTCATCATCATCCTGCTCTTCGGCGCCATCTTCAGCGGCAGTGGAACCTCCACCCTGCCGATCTACGTGCAGAACCTGGACGGAACCACGGCGAGCTGGCAGTTCGTCCAAGCCCTCAACAACACGACAATCCTCATCTACAACCCGATCCCGAGTAACGTGAACATCACGACCTACATCCGTGAGAACTCGATCAACACTGCTCTCCTGATTCCGGAGGGGTTCGGGGACAACGTCTCCCGGGCCCAGGCCGGGGACCCGAACGCGACGGTAACGGTCACCCTGTACGGCGACCCGACGCAGTCCCCGTTCGGCATCGCCGCGTCCGCCGTCGGCGGGAGCCATCACCGGGTTCAACTTTGCCGTGACGAACGACCCAGCCCGTCGTCCATCTGACGACGGGCACCGTCTCCGAACGAGGCGAGAAGTACATCGACCTCTTCCTGCCGGGGATCATCGGTTTCACCGTCCTCACCACACCGCTGTTCGGGATGACGGGCATCTGCGCGGAGTACCGGACCCGGAAGTACTTCAAATTCCTCGCGACCACGAAGCTCTCGAAGGCGGAATGGCTCGCGGCCAAGATCCTGTTCTACACCCTGCTCATGTTCGTCTCCGTGGTCCTCATCCTGGTCGCGGGCGTCTTCGTCTTCCACATGGACGGCACGATCACGCCCGTGGCGGTCCTCCTGATCGTCGCGGGGACCGTCGAGTTCACCTCGCTCGGCATGCTCCTCGGGATCTTCATCCGGGACCAGGAGACCTCGGCGGCGATCGCGAACGCGATCGGCTTCCCGATGATGTTCCTCTCCGGCTCCTTCTTCCCGATCGACCTGTTCCCCTCGTACCTGAAGACCGTCGCGAACTTCCTGCCGCTGACCTACCTCAACGAAGGCCTGCGGTCCACGATGGTCCTGGGCAACGATGGGGCAGCACTCGTCGACCTAGCGGTGACCGCGGTCATCGCGGTCATCTTCTTCGTGATCCCCGCGCGCGCCCTGTCGTGGAAGACGAAGTGAGGCGGGGACCGCGGCGGCCTGGACCGGCGAATCGCAACCAGGGTCGGGCGATTCGCGTCGCCGCGGTGCGCCCGACACCGCCCGCCAAGTACAGTACTTGCGCAAGGGCAAGATACAGTGTCCCACGCCTCCCCGTCGGTAGGGAGGAAGGAGCGGCATGTCCAACCACGGGTACGAGGACCGCATCGACGGCAACGCACATCCCGGGACGATGCGGGGGACCCGGCCGCCGACGCGAGGCACGATAGTCCTGGCCGTCGGTCGTCGTCGCTCGTCCTCGGCCTCATCGGCGGCGGGCTCGTCGGCTACCTGACCCGGGGGCCCGGGTCCCGGACCGTCGGGGCCCGGGACCGGCTACCTTTTCCTGACGATCGGGTTCGACTTCGCGACGGGGCTCGACCGCTACCTGCCCGCGAACTTCACGGTGCCCGCGCACACGCTCGTCCTCGTCACGATCACGAACTACGACAACGTCTCGAACCCCGTGGCCAGCGAGTCGGCGCGGGTCGTGGGGACCCTCGGCGGCATGGAGACGATGCGGGCGGCCTCCGAGGCCCAGGGGATGGACATGGCCGCGGTGCCCGCGGACCAGGTGTCGCACACCTTCACGCTGGACCAGGGCGGCTATGCCCTGAACGTGCCGGTCCCCCGCGCGAACAGCCTGGCGGACCCCATGATCGTCACTTTCCGGGCCTACTTCAACGTCACGGGTTCGTTCACGTGGCACTGCCTGGCCCCCTGCGACGCGTCCTCGATGGAGACGCCGGGATACATGCGTGGGACGATCACGGTCGTCGAGGGCTGAACGCGGTCACGGGGCGCGCAGGTCGGCGAGGGCGTCGCTCGCGGCGGAGAGGGAGCGTTCCGTGTATTCCTTGAGGTTCGTGAGCTGGCCGTCCGTCAGGATGACCGCGGGCCAGTTCCAATGGAGGGCCACATGGTCCCCCGCGGCAATCCCGCGGAGCACCTTCGGATCGTACGCGACCGTCTCCCGGACGGGAGCCCCGAGCCGCAGCCGGCCCCGGACGTACTCGAGCGGGGGCTTCTCGACCTCAAGTCCGACCTTCGAAATCCGGAGGACGCGGGCCCAAGCGGGTCGGCACGCCTCCATGTTCGGCAGGGTCGTCTTGACGTGGCCCGTGACGTTCCCGACGCCGACGTAGCTCACGTGGAAGACGTGGTGGGGCAGGGGACGCTCGGGCAAGTGCGCGGCGAAAGCATCCGCCATGGTCCGCGGCAGGCCGCGCCGGGTGAGGGTGTCCAGGACGCCCCGGAAGTCGTCCCGGGTGAAGTCGTCGAGGAGCTTGTTGCCGATCCAGTACGCCTCGACGACGTCGTGATCGAGCGGGTCCAGGCCGTGCTTCGCCGCGATGGCCGTGAGGTAGGGCTCGAGGGCCTCGAAGTGCAGGAGGGCGTTCCTCGAGGCGGCGAGGTCCTTGCCTTCCACGATCGTCCGGAAGAGGGCGGGCTCCGCGTCCGCGGGCCCGCAGTACTTCAGGCGGTTCGTCGCGATGCTGAACCGCGCCGCCAGTTGGACGCCCTGCATCGATCACTCCGCGCGGAGCGCCCTCGTCCGGATCCATGCGAGGACCGCCTTCCAGGTCTCCCGGAGGGAGGCCAGGCCGACGGCCAGTGCGACGCCGATCGTAATCGCCACGACGCCCGCGAGCTGGGGCAGCCCGAACGTGCTCTTCGACGCGAGGAATCCCAGGGCCCAGGTGATCGGGAAGGCGAGGACGAGCATGGCGGTCGCCAGGCTCACGTCGACCGTCTTGAGTCCTGCGTACCAGGTCGTCACGAACCCGAGGAGCAGGATCACGCTGAGGGCGATCCACCCCCACTGCGGCCCGCTGATCGCGGCGAATCCGGAGAGCTGGCCCGTGAGTGCGACGTAGACCAGGAGGAAGGCCCCGCCGAAGCCCATCCGGCCCAGGGCCACCGTCCCGGACGACACGTTCCGGAGGGTGTGCTTTGAGAGGGTGTACTCGCCCGCCCAGAGGACCGTGGCCAGGAGGACGTAGGCCGTCCCGTCCGTCCAGATCGGCGCGGTCAGGGAGAGGAGAAGGGCGTTCCCCGCCAGGAGGAGGACTGCCGTCAGCGCGAGGCGCGGGGAGACACGCTCCTTCAGGAAGACGACGCCGAGGACCGCCGCGACGAGGAACAGGGCGCGGTACCCGAACGTGGCGGTTGCCGCGCCGCTGGATCCGGCCATCTGGAGTCCGCGGAAGAACAGCACAAAGGGGATCGCCCCGCCGACGAGGCCGATCGTCCCGAGCTTGAGCCAGTCGACCCGGCTGAGCCGAGCATGGGCGGTCCGGCCGGCCAGGAAGACCAGAGGCACGAGCAGGAGCGCCACGGTCACGTTCCGCAGGGTTACGAACAGGTCCGAATTCCAGGCGGGGTTCTGTCCGAGGGCCTGCGCGTTCACGAAGTTCGAGACGCCGCTGAAAAGGACCGTCAGGAACACGAGGAGGATCCCCGGCGCCACGGCCTTTCCCGAAATTCCGCGTGAGTTCTCCGACATGATGTCACCTAGGCGAATTGGATCGAGTACTGGTCCTGGACCGCGATCCCATAACCGATGTCCAAGGCTTCTAGGTTCGCCGCAAGGAGCTTCCCCGGGACGTGCTCGGCGAGGGTCCTCCGGATGCGCTCGAGCGGGACCGGCACGACCTTCGTGCCGAGCAGGGCGCCCAAGAGGACGCTGTTCGCGACGACGGGGTCGCCGACGGACCGGGCGATGCGGTCCGCGTCCACCGCGAGCACGCGGCCCGCGCGCTCCCGGAGCTGGCGGTGCAGCTCCTCCAGGGAGGGATAGGATTCCTTGCCGAGGACGACGAGGAGAGGCCGGATCGGCGTGAGCGCGGTGATGACGACCGTCTTGCGAGCGGCGTACGGGAGCATCCGCACGCTCTCGAGCGGCTCGAAGCCCACGATCGCGTCGGCCTCGCCCTTCTTGACCATGGAGGTCTGCACGTTCCCCATGCGGACCGTCGAGACGACCGAGCCGTAGCGCTGGCTCATCCCGTGGACCTCGGACATCTGGACTTTGAGCCCGTGGGTGAGCGCGGCCTCGGACAGGATGCGGGCTGTCAGGATGACGCCCTGGCCGCCCACGCCGCCGATGACGATGCTCGTGCCCTTCATGCCCTCGCCTCCTTGACCAGGACGATCGCCTTGGGCGGGCAGATGTCCGCGCAGACGGCGCAGCCGTTGCACAGGGCCGGGTCGATCGCCACGCTCTCGTCCTCGAGCTTGACGAGGGCTGGGCAGGCGAAGGCGTCGATGCAGAATCCGCACTTCGTGCACTTCTCGGGGAGGACCTCGTAGAGGACGGGGGCCTGCCCCTTCGCCTTCTGGTCCCGGAGCTCGAGGAGGCGGCACTCATGGCGCGCGATGATCACGTTGACGCCGTCTCGGTCCAGCGCCCGGCGGAACGCCTTCGTCAGGGCTTTCACGTCGTACGCGTCGTACGTCTCGACGCTCTTGACGCCGCATGCGCGGACGAGGCCCTCCATGTCCACCGCGGGATGGCCGGGTTGCGCGACGCCCGGATGGGGCTGGTGGCCCGTCATGGCCGTCGTGCCGTTGTCCATGATGCACACGGTCATCGTGAGATCCTGGTGGACGGAGTGGATCAGCGCGGGGATGCCCGCATGGTAGAACGTGGAGTCGCCGATGAACGCGAGGATCTTCTTGTCCGTGGTCGCAGCCAGGCCGGCGGCCGTGCCGATCGAGGAGCCCATGCAGAGCAGGATGTCCCCCGTCGCGGTGGGCGGGTACTCGACGAGGCTGTAGCAGCCGATGTCCACGGGGAACAGGACGTCCTGGCGGCGGGATGCCTGCCGCGCCGCGAAGGCAACGCCGCGGTGGCCGCAGCCCGGGCACAGGACGGGCGGCCGGACGGGGATCTTGGCGAGCTTGACGTCCCGCAGCCGCTGGACCGTCTTCGGGTCGAGCATCTCCAGCCGCGCGAGCGCCTCGGCGACCAGATCCGGGTCGAGCTCTCCGGTCCGGGGCAGGAGGCCCTGCGCCTTGCCGTAGACGTCGACGTGGATGTCGAACTCGTTCGCCAGGGCGCGGAGCTGGTCTTCCAGGAAGGGCTCGAGCTCCTCGAGGACCACGACGCGCTTCACGCTGCGCAGGAACTGGGTGATCTTCGACTTCGGCAGCGGGTTCGTGAGGCCGAGCTTGAGGACCTTGCCCATCAGGTCGTCCGCGAACTCCATGAGGTACAGGTAGGCGGGGCCCGAGGCCACGATCCCGATGTCCCCCTTCCGGCCGAGGTCCTCGATGCGGTTGAACGGGGTCGACTCGGAGATGCCCTCCGCAAGGCGCATCTTCTGGAGGACCCGCTTGTGACCCTCCCGCGCGTTCGCGGGCAGCATGACGAACCGGTTCGGCTCGCGGTCGAAGTGGGCCGTTCGCCGCGGGGCGAGCCGGTCGCCGACCGTCACGGGACCGCGGGCGTGGCTCACGCGGGTCGTCGTGCGGACGATCACCGGGAGCTCGAGGAAGGCGGAGAACTCGAAGGCGAACTTGGTCAGGTCGAGGCATTCCTGGGCCGTCGCGGGCTCGAGGAGCGGCAGGTTCGCGAACTTCGCGAAGATCCGGTTGTCCTGCTCGTTCTGGCTCGAGTGGCATCCGGGGTCGTCCGCCGTCACGACGACCATCGCGCCCCGCACGCCGCTGTATGCGAGAGTCATCAGGGCGTCCGCGGCGACGTTCATCCCGACGTGTTTCATGAAGACGAGAGACTTCAGGCCCCCGACCGCCGCGGACGCCGCGACCTCCATCGCGACCTTCTCGTTGATCGCGTACTGGAACTTTAGGCCGGCCTCTTTCGCAACGTCGTCGAGGACCAGGCCGATCTCCGAGGACGGCGTCCCCGGATACGTGGTCGCGAGGTCCACGCCGGCCTCGACGGCCGCACGGGCGATCGCCTCATTGCCGAGGAGGAGAAGGGTTTCCCCTGCCTTGGCCGACACGATCCGTTCGTTCTCAGCGTACACGGTGATCCCCCGCGCCGCGCGTCCCGCATGCGAGCGCCGTCCGGGCGGCCACGCTCCATCGCAGGCGCGCTCTTCGATTTCACCCGGATTCTGGCGGACCTACCCGGCACGATGCGATTTGGCACATGGGTATTGATAACACTTACTGTGCCTAGATGACACACCCCGCAAGCAGAGTATCGACCCGGGGGAGCGACGGCCGTCCGGGCGCGGGCAGGAAAGACCAAAGTCTATGCCCAACCGCCTCCATCGGCGCCTTCCGTGGCGGTCTCCCAGGAGTCCGAGCACCGGCTCCTCCTCGAGCTTGCGAAGGACGCATTCACGCGGCAGGTCGCAAAGCGCGTGCGGCCCCTGTCCCGGGGGTACGTGGAACGTTGGATGAAGGGGGAGTTCTGGCTCTACCCCGACATCGTGCGACACCACGGGACGGAGCTGCGGGCGTTCCGCCCCGTCGTCCTCGAGGTCCTTCGCGCGACCACGGTCGAGGAGATGCTGGACATCTGCCGCAAGACGCGCCCCGACCTCACGTACCTCTGGCACGATCCCGCGGCCCGCACCCGGTTGTCGCAGGAAATCGACGAGGCGGTCAAGGCCGTCGAGGCCCTGTGACTCGGAAGGCCCAAACTACTTACGAGCGCCGTCGCATGCCTCGCTTGGGTTCTCCATGCCCACGGTTGAAGTCCGCACGCTCAAGCAGGTCGACCTGAAAGGCGGGACGGTCGTCGCCGCGTTCCCGAGCGTCGGACTCGTCAGCACGATCACGGCCACCTACATGATCCAGATGCTCCCCGTCGACCAGGTGTGCGCCCTCGAGTCGGAGGACTTCCCGTCCGTCTCGATGATCTACGCGAAGAAGCCGAAGTTCCCCGCGCGCGTGTACGCGAGCGCGGAGCACAAGCTCGCCATTTTCGTCTGCGAGATGCCGCTGCCGACCCGCATCCATCGCGCGGTGGCCTACGCGCTCCTGGACTGGGCCCAGAAACAGGGGTGCCGCCGGATCATCTCCCTCGAGGGGCTGCCGATGGAGGGCGACGGACCGACGGAGGGACCCGCGGTCTGGGGCGTCGGGAGCACGGACGGCGCGAGGCAGGAACTCGAGAAGCACAAGATCGACCAGCTGGAGACCGGGATGATCGCCGGCGTGGCGGGGGTCCTGCTGAACGAGGGGCGTTGGCGCAACTCGAACGTGATCGCGCTCCTGGCGGAGGCGCGTCCCGACCTCCCGGACGCCCACGCCGCGGTCGCCCTGGTCCACGCGCTCGACGAGCTCCTGGAGGACGTGACGATCGACCTGAAGCCGCTCCAGCAGCAGGCGCAACAACTGGAGGAGTACCTGCAGCGGCTGAAGCAGCAGGCAATCCCCGTGACACCCAAGGAGACGACGATCCCCTCCGACATGTACCGTTGAGCCGAGCGGGCTCAGGGCAGGACCAAGGACACGGGCGCCGGACGCTCCCGCGAAGACCGGAGCCGATCGAGCGTCGATTCGAGGATTCCGGCGACCCGCTCCGTCTCGGTCTCCTGGCCCGGATACTCGGAGCTCCAGGCGCGCCAGTGCGGACGTCGGTGGGCCACCTTGTACTTCATCCCCGACATGAACGTCGTGTAGCTGTCCGCGTCGATCTTGCGGGCCCACTGATGGGCGAGCAGGTACCAGTGGTACTCCGTGAACACGGCTGCACCGGATCCGGGCGGCGCAGGACGGTCGCGCCGCTTGACGGAGGTCAGCGTGAACTCCCACGCATCCGGGGCCACCTTTCGCTCCCGCCACCGCGCGTCCGTGTAGTGCCAGGCATGCTCACCGCCCACGGGCATGCCGCTGTACTCCTCACCCTCGAACTCCTTCAGGGCATCGTAGGCCATGAATGGGTTTGCATGGGCGGAGGACTACAAGGTCCTGCAGGCGGGAGGGGTGAGCGAATGTGCGTCGCCATGATTCAGCCCAGGGAGCGCGTCGACTGGGGATGAGCAAAGGCCTTTAGACCACGCTTTACAAATGTTAAGCGCAATGGGGATGACGAAGGGACCGCATGGATGCCCTGGTCCGCACGGGACCCCGAGCAGGTGAACGATGGCGACGGATCCGGTCTGCGGCATGTATGTGGACGAGCGCACGTCTACGTTGACGGCGGTCGTCCGCGGCCGGACGTACTACTTCTGCTCGGAGACCTGCCTCGAGACGTTCACCGCGCCGGACAAGGAGATCCGGCGACTCAAGCGGCTCTCGGCCTTCAGCCTGAGCATCGGCCTCCCCATGGCGGTCCTCGCCTTCGGGATGGGGCTCGGATGGTGGCTTGTCGGTCTGGCAGAACCCGCGAACCTGGTGTTCTTCGCCCTGGCCACACCTGTCCAGTTCATCGCAGGGTGGCGCTTCTACCGGGGCACATGGGACGCGCTCCGCAATCGGAGCGCGAACATGGACGTGCTCATCGCGATGGGTACCTCTGCGGCCTGGATCTACAGCACGCTCGTGACGTTCCTCCCGTATGTGGGCGTCCCCGTCGCGAACCCCGCCACGTACTACGACACCGCCGCCGCCATCATCGGGCTCATCCTGTTGGGTAAGTACTTCGAGGAGATCGCGAAGGGGCGCGCGGGCGACGCGATCCGGAAGCTCATGGACCTCGCCCCGAGGACGGCCCACGTCCTCCGCGACGGGAAGGAGGAGGAAATCGCCGTTGAACTCGTCCAGGTGGACGACGTCTTCCGTGTGCGCCCCGGAGAACGGGTGCCCGTGGACGGGGTGATCCTGGACGGCTTCTCCGCGCTGGACGAGTCGATGATCACGGGCGAGTCCATCCCGGTCGAGAAGAAGGCCGGCGACACGATCATCGGCGCCACGATCAACAAGTCGGGCGCGCTGCGGGCCCGAGCCGCCAAGGTGGGCGCGGACACGACCCTCAACCAGATCATCAAGCTCGTCGAGGACGCGCAGGTCTCGCGTGCTCCGATCCAGCGGCTCGCGGATCGGGTGGCCGCCGTCTTCGTGCCTGCGGTCATCACGATCGCGACCGTCTCGGCCCTCGCCTGGCTCCTGGCCTTCGGGAAACCAGTCCCCTTCGCCCTTACCATCTTCATCGCGGTGATCATCATCGCGTGCCCCTGCGCCCTCGGCCTGGCAACTCCCGCAGCGATCATGGTGGGCACGGGGAAGGGCGCGGAGAACGGCCTCCTGATCAAGGGAGGCGAGTACCTCGAGAAGGCCCACAAGCTCACGACCGTGGTGTTCGACAAGACGGGGACGCTCACGAAGGGGACCCCCTCCGTGACGGACGTGGTCCCCCTGGGCGGCTTGACTGAAGCGGAGGTCCTGCGGCTGGCCGCGTCGGCGGAGACGGGCTCCCAGCATCCGCTGGCCCAGGCCGTGGTACGAGCGGCCTCGGAGCGCAAGCTCGCCGTGAGCGAATGCGAACGTACGGAGGAACTGCCCGGGCGGGGACTCCGAGCCGTCCTGGATGGTCGGACGATCCTGCTTGGAAACCGGACCCTCATGGCCGAGGCATCGGTCCCCACCGAGTCCGCTTCCGCGACGCTCGAGAAGCTTCAGTCCGGCGGGAAGACCGCCGTGCTCCTCGCCGTGGACGGGAAACTCGCGGGCATCGTGGCCCTCGCCGACACGTTGAAGGAACATTCTGCGGACGCGGTCCGAGCGTTGAAAACGATGGGGATCGAGGTCGTTCTGCTGACCGGCGACAACCGGGCGACGGGCGAGGCGATCGGCCGCCAGGCGGGAATCGACCAGGTCATCGCTGAGGTCCTTCCGGGACAGAAGGCGGCGAAGATCAAGGAGCTCCAAGCGAAGGGGCGGATCGTGGCCATGGTCGGAGACGGGATCAACGACGCCCCCGCGCTGGCGCAGAGCGACGTCGGCATCGCGCTCGGGAGCGGGACGGACGTGGCGATGGAGGCGGGCGGCATCGTCCTGATCAAGGACGACCTGCGGGATGTCGTGGCCTCCATCCAGCTCAGCCGGAAGACGGTGAGCAAGATCCGCCAGAACCTCTTCTGGGCGTTCGGCTACAACACCGCGCTCATCCCGCTCGCGGCAGGCCTCCTGTACATCGCGTTCGGGATCCTGCTCGACCCGATCTACGCGGGGGCGGCCATGGGCTTCTCATCGGTCAGCGTGGTCGCGAACTCGATGGCCCTGCGGCGCTTCCGGCCGCAGGTCTGAGAATGCACAATCCCTATGAGGTCGGATGGCCAGGAGGTGAAAGATGGCAGCCAAGGATCCGGTGTGCGGCATGATGGTCGACGAGAAGCGGGCCGCGGGCACGTCGGCGTACCAGGGGAAGACGTACTACTTCTGCAACGCCAACTGCAAGGCCACGTTCGATCGGAATCCCGCCAAGTTCGCGAAGTGACATGCACGGGAGACCGTCCCATCCACCGACCGTCGGGTGCAGGACGAACCGAGGGGCGGCTCCCGGCAAACGTTTATCTTCGCAAGGCACGGTGAGCAGCCCGTGGCGTCCTGGGCGTGGCAGCGCCTCGTGTGGAGCAAGCCGCTCTTCGGTCTGCTGCTCCTCAACCTAATCTGGTGCGCGTCGTTCTTCATCGCGCCTGCCATCCTCGCGCCCGGGACCTTCGCCTGGCCGTACAGCCAGTACCCCCTCGTCGCATACCACCTCGGCGGCGCGAACCAGCTCAACTACGAGCCCATCTGGCAGACGATGTGGTTCTACCCGAGGGCCGTCTACACGTTCGGCGACATCCAGTGCCACGAGCTCTGGTATCGCTCTCTGTACATCAATGGGAACCAGATGCCGATGTGCGCGCGGATGACCTCCATGTACATCTTCGCGAACTTCGGGCTGGTCGCCGCGGCGTTCGCGGAGCCGTCGACCTCCGCGAGCCGGGTCATGCTCAATGCGATGCCCCGTTGGGTGCAGAAGCGCCTCGCCCGGTTCAGCGCGGACCGCGCCGGCGCGCTGATCGTGGTCGTCGGGCTGCTGCCCGTCGCGATCGACGGGTTCTACCAGCTCTTCTCGGACGTGACGCATTATGAGTCGACGAACCTGATGCGGATCCTGACCGGTGTGCCCGGGGGTTTCGTGGGCGGGTTGCTCCTCGGCGCGATGTTCATCTCGATCCGGCAGTTCCAGATCGAGATCGCCCGGCTCCGTTCGCAGATGCCGCGCGCGCCTCCTGGAACGTAGTTCGGAGCAACCTATATAGCGGACCCCTGTATCGGACCGCTCGTGGCCCGTCGGAAGCGCAAGGAGGAGGTCCCCGTCTGGGAGCCCCCGGAGTTCGACGAAGTCGGCTACATGCGGAAGGAGATCGAGAACGCCAAGATTTCCCTCGTGGTCATCGCGTGGGCCGTCGTCGGGGCAATCCTCGCCTACTTGTTCTACGCGTTCGACCTGGCCCCGGTCGGGTTCCTGCTCGGGCTCCTCGTGTTCGCCGCGCTGTACTTCGTGCTCCCGATGCTGGGACTGCCCATCCACGGATTCAAGCGCCGAGACTGGGCGAGCCACGCGATGGTGTACTTCTTCAGCTTCCTCGCGTTCTCCATCATCCTGCTGAACGCGCCCTTCGGGGACCACACGTACCCGGAGATCGGCTCGTTCCAGGTGGGGACGTTCGACCCGGGCGGGAATCTGACGGTCCCCGCCCCTGCCTCGATGTACTGCTACGCCGGCACGCCGGGGGCGACCGTGACCGTCCCGGGCTCAGGAAATCAGACGGTCTACCTGATCTTCCGCGCGACGGACAACGCCGTGGTGAGGGACGTCCAGGTCAGGCGCGGCAGTGAGAACCTGACAGCCATCCCCGTCGCCAACGAGCCGGACGCCTGCGTGGGTAGCACGCTCACCGTGTACATGCCGGACACCTACGCGGTCGCTTTCTCCAATACGGGCAGCCCGTTCCACGTCACGATCACGGCGACCGACTCGGCCGGCCTGTCCACGACGGCGTCCCTCGACATCGTCACGGCGTGAGTCAGCGCTGCCAGGGGAAGCGCTTGTCGAACAGCCTCGTCCAGGCCTCCGCATAGCTCGCGCGCAACGAGGCGGTCCCCGAGAGGACCCGGGGCGGGCGTCGGGCCATCTTCTCGAGGTCCTTGCCCAGGCTCAGGGAGCGCCAGGAGGCCTTGACCAGGGAGGCGGGATCCACGAACGGCCTCGCGACGTCCACGGTCCAGCGTTCCTGGACGATGAACGGACCGGCGAGCCGCCGCGGGTCGTCGCGCCACTTCTCGAGGAACTCCTTCGCGTTCTTCACCCACACCGGCGGGCCCTCATGGCGCTGGACGCGCGGAAGGGCCGCGATGGCGAACTCGAACAGGAACAAGGCCTCGCTCCCCGCGAGGTCGAAGCGGGAGTCGTGCACCGCGAACCCTTCGCGCTCGAACAGCTCCTGGAACGCCCGATGGGCCTTCCGCAACTGGGGATAGAGGACGTCCTCCGTCACGTCCGGCGCGCGGATCGCGATCGCGAGGAGATGGCCGCCGCGGCGCTTCGCGATCGCGCGGAGGCGCGAGATGGAGAGCGACTTCAGGGGCTTCGGGAAGAAGAAGAGCTCTCCCGGTTCCCGCAGGTACTCCCGCGCGGCGTGGACGAAGGAGGCCATCTGCTCCAGGGAGACCGCGCTCGCAACGTTGCGGTTCGGGTCGACGGGATCGACCAGGACGAGGGGCTCGTCGAACGTGCGGCCGGCGGGTCGATCGAGCTCGATCACGCCCCCGCGGCGCCATCCGAGGCTCGCCTCGAGCACCCCGCGGAAGGAGCCGTACTTCAGGACGAGGAGCTCGCACAGGTATCCGCTGAACCCTCGGATCTTCGCCTCCGCCCCGTAGACCCCGGTGCCCTCGGACCACGCCTTCAGGAGGCGGATCTCGTCCGCCTGCTGCCCGTCGAGGTGGCCGAGGACGTAGTCCACGTGGAGCGGGGTCCGGTCGACCGCGCTCATGCGCTGGCTCGCGTCCGTGATCCGGTAGCAGGGGACGATCTCGACCGTGAAGCCGCGGTAGAATCCCCGCGTGTAGGGATGCTCCGCGTACATGTGGGCGCCGCGCTCGAGGAGCTCGCCGAGGGCGAGCCCGCGCTTCTCGAGATCCTCACGCGGCAGGTCCGGCGGGAAGGCGACGAACAGGTCGACGTCGGCGCCCGTGAGATGGGTCCCTTTTGCCACGGACCCGGACAGGAACGGCTTCGCCTCCCACCCCTTCGCCGCGAGGGCCGCCTGGACGGCCGCCATGAGGTCCCGGACCATCGCCTCGAGCTTGGCCTCCTCCTCGGGCGTCGGACGGATCCGGGCGAGGACGGACTCCTCCAGGCTCATGGGCCGGGGATGCGGGGCGGCGGATAAAAGGTGTTGGCCCGAGCCGTCAGAGCAGCCCGTTCAGCCGCGCGGTCCCGAGGACGCCGTTGATGATGAACTGGACCGCAATCGCGGCCAGCAGGAGGCCCATGATGCGGCCGATCACCTTCGTCCCGGTGCGGCCGACCCGCTTGAAGATGCGGTCCGCGTAGTGCATGAGGAAGAACGTGGTCAGGACGGCCACCAGGATGCCGGCGAAGATGAACATCTTGTCGACCGGGTCGGCGACCGGGTGGGTCATGTAGATCATCACCGTCGTGATGGCCCCGGGTCCTGCGAGGAGGGGGATCCCGAGGGGGATGACGCCGACGTCCTCGCGCTCGAGCGTCTCCGTCCGCTCGGACTCCGTCATCTTCGTCCGCGGGCGCTCGCCGTGGAGCATCTCGAACGCGACCCCGAACAGCAGGATGCCGCCCGCGATCTCGAAGGCGGGCACGGTGAACCCGAAGGCGTCAAAGATCCATTGGCCGAAGACGGCGAACACGCCGAGCGTCGCCGTGGCGACGAGGCAACTCTTCGAAATCACGTCGCGCTTCTGGGCGGTGGTCATGTCCTCCGTGAGGACGGAGAAGAAGGGGATGACCCCAAGGGGGTCGACAATGGCGAAGATGGAGGCCATGGCGGTCGCTGCGAACGCGACGTCGACCATGGGCTTCCCTGAACGATGGCGGACGCGGCGGTCTACGGCTTCTTCATGAGCTTCATCCAGCCGGCCGACTCGTAGACCGCGAGGCCGCGGGTCGTCGCCGTCTGCTGAAACTCGTCCCACGTGATGACCTGGAGCTTGTCGCTCGGGGTCTTGGAGAACCGAAGCGTGTTCGTTCCCTTCACTTTGCTCGGTTGCAGGCCGTGGTCGGCCGCAATCTTCCGAGCGTCATCGAACGAGATTTCCCGGAGTGCAGGCATATTCCCATCCCTTGGTCGCCTCCACCGGAGGCGTGCTGACGCGTGTACGACGATGACGCTATTTCTGTCTTTCGTTTGTCTGACAGGCTTTGACAATGAGGGGACGGGCGCGACCCCCGCGGAGCCTCCAAGAACGCCCGCGGAGGGCGTTGGAGGGAGACCTGATTGCGGGCTTCCGAAAGGCTCGGACCCCCGGAGGGACACCTACGTTCTCGCGATTGATTTCTTCGAGGCACCCCTTATATACCGACACACTGCACTCCGGAACCTGATCGCCATCCTGCGGTGGTGAGCTGACATGCCGACCGAGAAGCCGTCCCCTCTCATCTTGGACGCCGTGAAGGCGTCCGCGTCGAAGTTCAAGGAAAACAAGTCGGCCCTTGAGGCCCGCGCCAAGGAGCTCGATGCGCTGAAGGCCCAGCTCGACGAGGAGAAGGAGACCCTCGCGAAGCAGTCGGCGAAGCTCCAGTCCGAACGCGCCGCGTTCGCCAAGGATAAGGAGGACGTGACGGAGTCCCGCGCGTCGATCGACAAGGACATCGCCGCCACGAGGGCGGACCGCGACAAGGTCGCGGCCGAGGAGAAGCGCGTCCAGGACTGGGCCCGCTCGCTGAACGAGCGGGAGAAGACGATTAAGGAGACCGAGGAGCGCATCCGGCGCCTCGAGGTCGAGCTTCAGGGCCAGATTAAGGATTCCGAATCGAAGCTCCAGGCGCTCGTCGAGCGCGAGGAGCTCATGGCGCAGCGGGAGCGCAGCCTTGCGGACATGATCGACCGGTTCTCGAACATGGAGAAGGGACTCGCCGAGCGCGAGCGGACCCTTGCGAAGCGCGAGGAGGACCTCATCCGCAGCCAGAACGACCGGCTCTCCGCCCTCGAGGCCCGGGAGAAGGAGATGCTCAAGATCGCCGAGGACATGCACACCCGCCAGAAGGAGTCCGTCGCTCAGCACGACTCCTTCGTGGAGCTCCAGAACAGCCTGAAGGGGGAGCTCACGGGGCTCGCCGCGGAGCGCGAGAAGCTCGCCCAGAAGGAGAAGAGCCTCATCGAGGCGGAGAAGTACCTTGCGGCGGCCCTCGAGGCGAGCGGCATCGACGTCGCCGTCGAACCGCCGGCCCATGTCCCGCCTCCCCCGCCGCCGACCGCGCCGCCTGCCGCTCCTCCCGTCCCCCCCGCGCCCGAACCCGCCCCGAAGGCGGAAGCCGTGAAGGACGACCTCATGGAGGATCTCCCTGTTGCGGACGCCAAGCCCAAGATCTCGCGGACCGAGGCGCTCGACCGCATGACGAAGGCGCTCGAGACCGCGAAGAAGGCCCGCGACTCGGGCCGCAACGTGAGCGAGATCCGCAAGACGCTCAAGCAGGCCCGGGCCGCGTTCGAGGCCGGGGACTACGACACCGCGGCGAAGCTCGCCGAAGTGATCCTCAAGGACCTCGAGGCGGCTCCGCTGACGCAGTGAGGACCGCGCCGTCGGCGGCCGCCGCGGTCATCGAGACGGCCGTGGTCGTCGCCGCCTGTTGCTTCTCCCACCACTCCGGCATCAGGGGCGCGGGGGCTCCGAATTCCATCCCGGTCATGGGAACCCCGCCCCATGGATCCGGGCTGGACCGTGGCCCGCGGAAGAAGCTCCACATCATGTTCCCGGCGAAGATGAGCTGACCGGCCCCGAGGATGTACGCCCCGATCGTCGCGAGCCAGTTGAGCGTCCAATACTGGGCCGGGTAGTCGTACACCCTCCGCGGCATGCCCTCGAGCCCGAGGAAGAGCTGGGAGAAGAACACGAGGTTGAGGCCGACCATCGTGAAGGCGAAGTGCCAGAGGCCGAGCCGTTCGCTGTACATGCGGCCGGACATCCGCGGATACCAGTAGTAGACTCCGGCGAGCACGCCCATGATCGTCCCGCCGAACAGCACGTAGTGGATGTGGCCGACGACCCAGTACGTGTCGTGGAGCTCGTAGTCGACCGGGATGGGCGCCTGGAAGACGCCCGTGATGCCGCCGATGACGAACATCCCGACGAAGCCGATCGCGAAGAGCATGGGCGTCTTGAGCTCGATCGCTCCGCCCCACATCGTCATGATCCAGTTGAACACCTTGATCCCGCTCGGCACCGCGATGACCAGGGTGATGATCATGAAGGGCAGGCGCGCGCTCAGGTCGATGCCCGAGGTGAACATGTGGTGGACCCACACGCCGAAGGAGAGGAACGCGATCGCCACGGTGGACAGGGCGATCGCCTTGTACCCGAAGATGGGACGGTGGGAGAACCGCGGGATGATCTCCGACACGATCCCCATCGCCGGGAGGATCATGATGTACACGGCCGGGTGGGAGTAGAACCAGAAGAGGTTCTGCCACATGACGGGATCGCCGCCGCTGAGCTGGGTCAGGAAGTGGGTGACGCCGTGGCGATCGAGGAGAAGGACGAAGAGGCCCGCGGCGAGGACCGGGGTCGCGACGAGGGTGATCGCCGCGGTCGCGACGATGGACCAGGCGAACAGGGAGAGGTTCTTCAGGGTCACGCCGGGTGCGCGGTGCCTCAACGCGGTCACGAGAAAGTTGATCGCGCCCGCGGTCGAGGAGATGCCGAGGAGCTGCAGGCCTACGATCCACATGTCGACGCCCACGCCGTTGTCGAACGCGGAAAGGGGCGTGTAACCGGACCAGCCGACATTGGCCACGCCGAGCCACATGATCACCCCCGCAACGGGGATGAGCCAGAAGCTGAGCGCATTCACGCGGGGGAAGGCCATGTCCTTCGCGCCGATGAGCGGCGGGAGCATGAGGTTCCCGAACCCCGCCAGGATCGGGATGGCCACAAGGAAGACCATCGTGGTCCCGTGCATCGTGAACAACTGGTCGTAGGTGGCCGCGTCCACGATCGTGGGGCCCGGGTAGGCGAGTTCCGTCCGGATGAGCTCCGCGAGGAGCCCTCCCATGAAGAAGAAGATGATCGAACTGATGATGTACATGATCCCGATGTTGTGGTGGTTCGTGGTGTAGACCCACTTGAGCACGCCGACGCGCTCGTGGTGGACCTCCTCCTCCACGCCGTGCCGGACGACCACCTCACCCGCCATCGCTGGACCTCGAAATCGCGCCGACCAAGTTAGGCCGACCGAAACCGGAACCTCAGCGTCGTTGAAAAAGGTTTCCACATCCCCATGCGGGCCTCGGCGAGGTACGACGGAGTTCGTAGGTTTCCTCCATGTAGCAGACGAGTTCGGTTCGCCGAATGTTTCGGCAAACCGCAAACGCTTTAGAGCACCGCGGTGTACGGCGCGCCGATGCGCAGCGCGCGCCGGCTGATCCTCGTCACGACTCTCTTCCTCGCAGCCTTGCTGACGTCAGCTGCGAGCGCCTCGGCCGCGAGCGGCTCAACGAGCGACGCCCAGATCTCGAGCCTCTTCTGGATCGTCGCGATCCTCGCCGTCGCCATCGGAGTCTTCGTCGGTGTCGTGATGGTTATCACGATCCTGAAGTTCCGAGTCCGAAAGGGGCAGACTCTTCCCAAGGCGAACCTCCCGACCTCCCACCACGGCCTCGAGGCGGCATGGACGATTGTGCCCGCAATCATCCTCCTTGTGCTCGGCATCCTCGCGTTCGAGACCCTGACGTTCACGGACACGGTCCCTCAGACGTGGGACGTCCAGGTGACGGCCATCGGGCACCAGTGGTTCTGGGAGTTCTGGACGAACTCCACGAACGGGACGAGCGTCCACAGCATCGGGGCGCTCACGCTCACATCGAACCTGACCGTGAAGCTCGTCATCAAGTCGGTCGATGTGGACCATTCCCTCTTCATCCCGGCTCTTGGGGTGCACCTGGACGCCATCCCCGGCCACGACAACACCGGATGGTTCAAGCCCGTCCTCCCCGGGACGTACGACATCGTCTGCACCCAGTTCTGCGGAGTCAGTCATTATGCGATGGTCGCCACCCTCACGGTCACGTCTTGAGGCGCTCCTCCTCGCGGGAGCCCTCATCGGCGTCGGCCTCCTCGTGCTCACGCCCTCGAGCGAGGCGAGCGCAGCCATCGTTCCCCCTGTGATCTCGACGGGGATCGTCGACAACTTCACGCTCTACGGGAACGCACTCAGCGGGTGGGGATTCGACACGAACAACACGACGAACCCGGGTCCGCACCTGACCGTCGCGTACGGGGACACGGTCCAGCTCACGCTCATCGCGGCAGACAGCCTGCCGCACACCTGGTTCATTGACTACGACAACAGCACGATCCCGAACGGCAACGAGCCGAGTTCGCCCCAGTTCTCGCCGGGCAACTCCATCCTATGGAACTTCACGGCCTTGCGGATCGGGACGTACGTGTACCGGTGCCAAATCCATCCCTCCGGGATGACGGGCCTCATCACGATCTCCGCGCCGACCCACTACACGCTCTACGGCGACGCGGCCCGCGGCTGGGGCTTCAACGCGACGAACATCACGAAGCCCGGCCCCACGCTCATCATCGAGAAAGGGGCGAACATCACGCTCACCCTGTACTCCGCGGACGGAACCTTCCACACCTGGCTCATCGATTTCGACAACAGCTCCACGGTCAATTCGGGCGAGACCGAGTCCGCCCAGTTCGGCGGACTCGGGAACCCGAACCCCCTCGTCTACAACTTCACGGCGACGAGGGCCGGGACGTTCGCCTACCGGTGCGGAATCCACCTGAGCACGATGTGGGGCATGATCGTCGTCCTTGGCACGCCGAGTGCCGGGCCCGCGGGATTCCCGATCGGACTCATCCCCGGCATCATGGTCGTCGTCATGGGAGGCGTCCTCCTTCTTGCCGGTGTCTATCAAGTCCGGGCCACCCGCGCTGCACGCCTGAAGAAGTGAGCCGGGCGTGATCGATCTCGCGATCGTCTCGCTCGGATTCGGCCTCCTGCCGCTCCTCGCCGTCGTCCTCTACGCCTTCCCCGAGACGCTGAAGCGGCACGAGATGGCCCTCTGGGGCCTGCTGGTCGGCGTCGTGGCGTTCCTCGGGCTTGCGCACGCGGGGGCCGCCCTCCTCGAGGGCAACGCGTTCCTCCGGTTCGAGGCGAGCCCCGAGGTGAGCGCAGGGGTCGCGGTCGGAGGGCTCCTCGCGGGCATCAGCCTGGGCTGGCTGGTCCTCGGCAAGAGGTCAGCGGACGGGGACCTCCGCCCCTCGGCAGTCGTCTGGGCGGCCGTCGCGTTCGTCGCCCTGCACAGCTTCGCGGACGGCCTCGTCCTCGGAGAGGGATATGCGGGAGTGAGCGCGACGGGCTTCCCCCTCACCGCTGCCGCCGTGGGAGGGACCGTGCTCCATCGCTTCGCGGAGGGCTCGCTCATCCTCGTCCCCGCCATCCTCGCCGCCTGGCGCCCGCCGAAAGCGGTGCCGGGCCTGCTCGCCGGCCTGGCCACCCTCCCCGCGGCGTACGTGCCGGTCGTCCTGCTCGGCCCGGCCGCGTTTTCCGCAGCAAGCGTCGCGGCGGAACAGGCGCTCGTCGTATTCGGCGCAGGCCTCGAGGCGGGGTTCGCGCTCCTGTTCCTGCTCCTCGGGCTCCTCCCGCGCGTGCGAGCGGCCGCCGACGGAAGGTGGGCACTCTGGGCAGGGATTGCGTTCACCCTGATGCTGCTGATCCACTTTCTGGTCGAGTGAGGCCTAGCTCGGCGCGCCCTCAATCGCCGGCTTGAGCGAGGACGGCATGAGGGACACCACGGCGAGGACGAGAGCCGTGGCGAATGTGGCGGTCCCCAGGGCCAGGTGGGCCGTGACGACAGCCCCGTTCAGGTCGCTCTGCACGGTCACCATCCCCAGGAGGACCTGGGAAACCAGGAGGACCATGCTGGCGATCGCGAGCAGGAGGACGCGCCGGTCCGTGCGGTACCACAGGAGGGCCAGGATGAGGGTGATCAGGATGACCAGCGAAGTCACGAACGCAATCACCCGGTGGGCGAACTCGATGGCCACGTTGGGGTTGCTGAGATCCGGGATCAGTCCGCCGCTGCACAGAGGCCAGCTCGCCCCGCAAGCGAGACCCGCCTCCGATGAGCGGACGTCTCCGCCGATGATGATCGTGAGATAGGCGGCAAGCGCGCCCGCAATCGCAACGATCTGGAAGATCCGGCGTCGATTCATCGGACGTTCCTCCCCGGACGGAGGGAGTCCCTCCCCCGCCATAAATCCTTCGAGTGACCGACAGGACGCCCAGTCCTTCGAACATCCCGGACTACGTCCCGCGCCGCAGGCTCCAAGCCGTGGCGAGGATGCCGAGGTCGAGGGCGAACCCGGCCGTGCACAGGACGCAGACGGCCTCGATGACGAAGATTTCGATGAACGTGAGCCCGAGCCCGACGAGCGACCCGACGACCGCGATGAGCAGGATCCAGGCGTCCGTGGACCAGGGACCGATCCGCTCCACGCCTCGGAACGCGAGGATGGACAGTCCGAGCAGGATCAGGAAGCCCGCGAGGCCGATCACGGCCGTGGGCACGCCCCCGATGGCCGCGAACGCACTCTTCCCGACTGCGCTGCAGCTGAAGTAGCTGGTGAGGTCGCAGAACGGCGAGGAGAACGAGACGTACCACTCGTATGTCAGGTAGGCGGCGACCACCGCCCCGGCGGACGCGAGGATCGCCACGAGGACGAGCCGGTCCCCGCGGGACAGCCGCTCGCGGGCCACGTCACCCTCCGAGGGCCGCGGTCAGGCCGGCCGCGAGGTTGGCGGCGGACGCCTGCGCCGTGCCGACATACTTGTTGTAGACCGTGCCGTCCTTGGTCAGGATGAAGATCGTGGGCGTCTGGGTCGCACCGTAGTTCTTCGCGATCGTGCCGCCGACATCCAGGACGTACGGCCAGCTGCTGCCGTAGAACGCGGACGAGGGCGAGCTCCTCATGCTGTTGATCCGGTCCGCCGTATCGGCGGCGCCCTCGAAATTCATGTCGACGCTGACGAACTTCACGCCGCGCTGGGTGAAATTGTCGGCCGTGCTCGTGTAGAGAGACACCAGGACCGGAGATTCATCCGCGCAGTACGGGCAGTCGAGGTCCATGAACTCGACGAGGATGGGATTGCCGCGCCACGCGGTCGTGCTCACGGTCGTGTTGTCCGTCGACGTCGCCGTGAACGCAGTGTTCAATGGGGCCGGCGGAAGGAGGATCGGATAGAGGATCGCGAGGGCGACGAGCACCGCGACGACGAGGCCGACGACGACGAGCAGGCGTCGCCCGCCACGGGTCATGCCGGGTCGCGCGGCCGACTTTTGCCCCTCGAAGACCAGCTGGTCCTCTTTGCTCAGAGCCTGGGAGAGGTCGACCTTCTCGTGCGGGTGCTGGTTCCTCAGGTGCCGCTCGAGGTTCTCCGCCTTCACGGAGACGGCGCAGACCGGGCACTTCATCATGGCCATGGCACCGAGATGAAGGGAAAAGGCCGTGATATAAACCCGCCGTACGTATGGGTTGACGAATCGGCCCCATCGAACATACCCGGCCGCAGAATCAGGAAGGCCGCATATAGGGGGAGGCGGATTCCATCCCCGCGGTCGAGGCATGTCCGAACCCCCCCTCTCGTTCGATTCACGACGGTCGCCGGTCTTCGCCACGAACGGCATGGTGGCCTCGAGCCAGCCCCTCGCCACGGAGGCGGGCGTCGCGACCCTGCGGGAGGGAGGAAACGCCGCGGACGCCGCCGTCGCGACCGCGGCCATGCTCGCGCTCACGGAGCCGACCTCGACGGGCCTTGGCGGCGACTGTTTCGCGCTGTTCTACGAGGCGGGCTCGGGGAAGATCACGGCCCTCAACGGATCGGGGCGCGCACCCCAGCGGCTGACGATCGACCTGCTGCGGGAGCAGGGCCTGGTCCCGAACCTCCCGCCGCTGCATGCGCACAATGTCACGGTCCCCGGCGCATGCGCGGGCTGGTGCGACCTGATCGAGCGGCACGGCTCGCTCCCGATGGAGCGCATCCTCGCCCCCGCCATCCGCGCGGCCGAGGCGGGATTCCCCGTCGCTCCCCTCACCGCGTACTACTGGGCTGGCGGCGCGAAGCGGCAGCTCGCCTCGGCGTTGGGCGGGAGGCAACTCCTGCTCGACGGTCGGGCTCCGAAAGCCGGGGAGGTCTTCCGGAACCCCGGGCTCGCGCACACCTTCCGCGCGATCGCGGCGCAGGGCAAGGAGGCGTTCTACGAGGGAGAGATCGCGAAGAAGATCGCGGCGGCCGTGCAGGCGTCCGGTGGCGTGATGACGACGGGGGACCTCGCCGCCCACCACTCGACCTGGGACGAGCCGATCCACACGACCTACCGCGGAATCCGCCTATGGGAATGCCCGCCGAACGGGCAGGGACTCGTCGCGCTCCTGGCCCTGAACCTGCTCTCCGAGCTCACGCTCCCGGACGACGCGCTCGGCGTCGAGCGCCTTCATCTCCTGATCGAATCCCTCCGGCTCGCGTTCGCGGATGCCCACCGGTACATCGCGGATCCCGTCCACGCGGAGGTCCCGACCCGCGCGCTCCTTGCGAAGGACTACGCAAGGATGCGCGCCCGCCTCATCGATCCGAAGAAGGCGAATCTCCAGGCCGGGCCCGGCAAGCTGGACGCGGGGCACGACACGGTGTACTTCAGCGTCGTGGACGGGCAAGGGAACGCGTGCTCCTTCATCAACAGCAACTACATGGGCTTCGGGACGGGCATCGTGCCGGAGGGCACGGGCTTCCCGCTCCAGAACCGCGGGGCCAACTTCTCTCTGGACCCGAAGCATCCGAACGGCCTCGCCCCGGGGAAGCGGCCGTATCACACGATCATCCCCGCCATGGCGACGCGGGATGCGGATGGCTCCCTGTACGCCTGCTTCGGCGTCATGGGCGGCTTCATGCAGCCGCAGGGGCATGTGCAGGTCCTCCTGGCCCTGATCGAAGGGCTCGACCCGCAGGCGGCGCTCGACCGGCCGCGCCTTTGCCTCGACGAAGGAGAGCCAGGGGGGACGGTGCTCCTGGAAGAGGGCATTCCCGCCTCCGCGGTCGCACAGCTCGAGTCACGAGGCCACCGAGTCGAGCGGGTGAGCGGACAGGACCGCGCGGTCTTCGGTCGAGGCCAGATCATCCTGCGCGACCCGCACACCGGAGTGCTCTGCGGCGGCAGCGATCCGCGGGCAGACGGGTGCGCGATGGGCTTCTGACGGAATCCCGTGCGAACACCCCGGCCGTCGTCTGAAGGCAATCGCCTTATGCGGTCGAACGCGTAGCGCCCGGTGGGGCAGAAGCGGCCCTCAAAGGAGGAAGTCACGCGGTGGGGACGCAGACTGTGAGCGCCCTCGAAGATGCGGGCAGCCGCCCGGCTCTCCGGCGGGTGATCACGCTCCCCCATGCCGTGGCCATCTACGTCAGCTCGGTCCTGGGTGCCGGGATCCTGATCATCCCCGGCCTCGCCGCCCGCGCCGCGGGTCCCGCATCCCTCATCGCTTGGATCCTCCTCTCGCTCGCGAGCTATCCGTTCGCGTACACGTTCGCGAAGCTGTCCGCCCGGAAACCGGAGTCGGGCGGGATCTACGCCTTCGCGCGCGAGGGGTACGGGCTGAGGGTGAGCACGGCGGTTGCCTGGCTCTTCGTGGCCTGGGACGTCTTGGGGGCGCCGGCGGCGACCGTCGCGGCGGCGTCGTACGTCGCGTTCGCCTTCCCATCCCTCTCCCGTCTGGACATCTTCCTGGTGGCGGGAGCCCTTCTCGTCTCGGGCTTCCTGGTCAACTATCTCGGCATCCGGTTCAGCGCGCGGATCCAGATCGTCACGGTCGCCGCGATCATCGGGGCCCTCGTCCTGACCGTAGCGGTCTCCGCGCCGAGGATCACGCCCTCCAACTTCGAGCCCTTCCTCCCGAGCGGGCCCAGCTCCATCGGGGTCGCCGCCGCGCTGATCGTCTGGTCCTATCTCGGGTACGAGAACACGTCGAATGTCGCGGAGGAGTTCAAGGACCCGAAACGGGACTTCGACCGGAGCGTCGTGATCAGCGTGGCCCTCATCAGCACCCTGTACCTCGCCGTGGCGCTCGTGACCGTCGGGACGGGCGCCTACACGTTCGGCGGCGGCGTGACGCCGTTCGCGGAGATGATGGCGAACGCCTTCGGGACGTATGGTGGGACGGTCGTGGCGCTCCTTGCGGTGTTCGTCACGTTCGGCACGGTCAACGCGTACACGGCGGGGATGGCACGAGTCGTCTTCGCGGCGGCGCGCGACGGGGTCTTCCCCAGCGCGCTCGCCCGCTTGCACCCTGAAACGGGGGCGCCCCGTGGCTCCCTGCTCTTCCTGATCACGCTCGTCCTCCTGAGCCTGACCGCCTTCTACGTGCTGGACGTGGACATCCAGTCCGCGTTCCTCATGACCAGCGGCGCGGCGATCCTTGCGTACATCATCGGGTCCGCCGCGGGCATCCGCTTGCTCAAGGAGAAAGGTCCCCGGCGCGTGCTGCCCTGGGTCTCCCTGGCGGTCTCCGTCGCCCTGCTCCCGTTCATCGGCACGCTGCTCGTCGCGAGCCTCGCAATCGTCGGGCTTGGGCTGGGGTCCTCGTGGATCCTAACCTCGAGGCGCGCCCGGCAGAGGCGATAGGCCCCGCCGGATTCGCAGGAAGGACGGTCGCCAGGCGCGAGGCCACACACGTCCCCCGCCGGACGCTCCTCTCCCACGGCCACGGTCAGGGAAGACGGAGCCAGGAAACGGCGTACGGACGCGGGTTCCGCCGGCGGGACTCGACCCCGGTTCTTCTCGCTCCCGATTCCCTGGGCCGACCCGTTAAATAGCCGTGCTCCAACGTGTGGAAGCCGCGACCCAGCGACAGTGACCTGCGATGTCGAGCGACACACCCCCTCCCCTCATCGACGCCGTGAAAGCCTCCGCCTCGAAGCTCAAGGAGAGACAATCCGCCCTGGAAGCCCGCGCCAAAGAACTCGATGGCATCAAAGTGCAGCTCGACGTGCAGCGCGCGGAGCTGGAGGGTCGAGCGGCCAAGCTCGCGGGAGACCAGGAGGCTGTTCAGCGGGAGAAGGAGAGCCTCCAAGACGTTCGCGCATCGCTCGAGAGAGACCTCGCTGCGATCACCGACGGTCGGGAAAGCCTGGCGAAGGATACCGAACAGCTGCGGGGTCAGCTGAACGCGCTCGATGAGCGCGAGAGGACGGTCCGCACCGAGGAGGAGCGGGTCGAGCGGCTCGAGCACGCGCTCGCGGGACAGATGACGGAATCCGAGTCGAAGCTTCACAACCTCCTCGAGCGTCAGCAGGAGCTCATCCGGTTGCAGACGGACTGGCTCGAGGCGTTCGATTCTCGCGGCAAGGAGCTCCAGACCATCGGTGAGGCGATGCACGCGCGGCAGAGCGAGCTCGCCCAGCAACATGAATCCCTGGCCGCCCTCAAGGACTCGTTCAAGGCGGAAGTGAACCGCTTGCTCGCCGAGCACGAGGCGCTCGCGACGAAGGAGAAGAGCCTCCGAGAGGTCGAGAAATACCTCTCCACGGCCCTCCAGATCGCGGAGGACGTGCCCAAGGAAGAAGAGGCTCCCGTCCCGCGGACCCCGCCTCCGGCAAACCCGGAGCCCGTAACGCCCCCACCGGTGCCCGAGGCCACGCCGGAGCCCGAACCGGCCGCGGCGCCCATCGTGGTCCCCGTCCAAGAGGAGGTTTCCGAGGAGAAGGAGACCAAACCCGGCGCGACCAAGGCGGAGGCCACGGAGCGACTGTCGCGGGCGATCGAGGCGTGGAAGCGTGCCCGCGATGCCGGCTGGAAGGTGAACGACATTCGGAAGACGGTCAAGTCCGCGCGCGACGCAATCGAGGCGGGCGACTACGAGGCTGCAATCCGCGTGGCCAAGGGAGTCGCCGAGCAGCTCCAGGCAGTCGCACCGGCAAGGTAGTCGCCGTCCTCCCGGACCCTGGCTCACCTTGGAACGAGGGTGAATTTCCCGGCGGCCTCAGGTGCCGCACTCCATCGGCAACCGTACGGCTTCCTGAGCGGGCCGGGCGGCGATTCAACGATTGGAGTGGTGGCAACGCCCGTCCTTGCGCCAAACCCGGAACGCAGGCATCCGCCGGCGCGTTCGAGGACTTGACGCAGATCCTCCAGCGATCTGGCTCGAGGCCAGCGGGACCGCACGTGGGAAAAGTGGGGACGCAGGGATTTGAACCCTGATCGACGGGTTTCTCCCGGGCGGGGAGCGACCCACGCCCGTTCTGCGAATCATGGGTCCGCGCTCCAGTCAGTCATCACCGGATCAGCAAACCCGTTCGCAATCACGCCCATGACTGGAGCCCGTAATTCTACCAGGCTAAACTACGTCCCCATGGGTTCGATGCAGGGCCGCGGAAGTTTCCCGCCCTACATCTATCTTTGCGTACAAGAGACGCCAACCGCTCCGCTGGACAGGAAGGACCCGATGGCCGAGAAGGCCCAGGAAACGCCTCAGCGCTGACGCATCTTCTGCTCGCGCTTGCGGCGGCGCATTCGCTTCTTGCGCCACTTCCAGCGCATCTTGCCGCGCTTCTTCCATGCGCGCGAGCTGCGTTTCATGGGATGACGCGCCGCCGTAACCAAGGGCCTCTTAAATAGCTTCCGACCCTGGCCCGAAATCAGAACTCGCCCGTTCGTTCTTCTGTGGGCTTGTCTTGGTCCACCTGCCGATACTTCGCGTACGCCTGGTTCGCAACGTACGAGATGCGTTTCCCGAGGATCTTCTCCGCCCAGAGCGGGATCGCGAAGCCACGGTCGATGCTGAAGTAGCGGTAGAAGCGCTGGTCGTCCTGCTGCTCCTCGCTCAGGACGTGGCGCGCGACGAAGTCGCCGCAGAACGTCGCCCACGGGAGGCCGACACAGCCGAGCACGTAGTGAACCCAGGGCGTCTTCGGCTCGCGGAGGACGGTCGGCATGAGGTCCCGCGTCATGTCGATGCGGCCCATCCAGAACTGACGGAAGTGCACGTGGGAAACCGAAGGCCAGTGGCTCCGGAAGCGGCGGATGACGCGGTCGATGATGCGGTCCGCCCACGTGTCGTTCCGCGCGTACGTAGCCCAGAGGCTACCGCCGCCGAGGAGGATGCGGTTGTCCCCCGTCAACCGCCAGTACGCGTAGATGAAGTGGGAGTCCCAGCACATGAACGGTTCCACGGGGAACATCGCCTTCACCTCGTGGGGCTGGAGCGGCTCGCTGATCGACAGGAACGTCTGCGCGTAGTAGTAGTTCCAGAAGTGCTCCGTCAGGTTGCGGTTCAGCTTGTCCGCGCAGAAGAGGATGTTGTCCGCGGTCACGCTTCCCAGGTGGGTCGCGACCCGGTGATCCTTGAGCCCGATCGCCTCCGTGGACTCGTACACGTGGACGCCGTGGTCCACGAGGATCTTCTTCACGCCCTGCGCGTACCGGAGGGCGTTCACACCGGTCGTGTTCTTGTAGCGCACGGCCCCGGTGAACCCGGAGGCGCCCACGACCGAAGGCAGCTCCGACGCCGAATACCCCTGGACCTCATAGCCCATGGACCGCCGAGCCGCGAGCTCGTCGCGGATCTCCTTGGGTCCGCCGCGGCCCTCCCCAAGGAAGAGGCAGTCCTGGCGCTGGAGGTCCGCGTCGATCCCGTGCTCCTGGATGACCGAGGCGATCCGGTCGCATCCCCACTGAGCGCACTCCCACAGGTCCTTCGCCCCCTGGCGGCCGTACCGGCGGAGGATCTGGGAGAGCTCGAGTTCGCTGTCCGGCGTCAGGAACCCTGCGCTCTTCCCGGTCGAGCTCCCGCCGCAGATGTTCTTGTCGATGACCGTGACATCGAGGCCTTTATCCATGAGCTGGAGTGCAGCCGCGAGACCCGCGGCGCCCGCGCCGACGATGAGCACATCCGTCTTCACGTCACCCTTGAGCGGGGGCTCGAGCGCCAGCGGCGTGCCCATCATCGTGGTATACCACCAGTCTTGCAGGAACATACTCAGGCCTCGGAGGGATGCGGCTGGGAGATAGCGGGTTCCTCTGGCGTAGCCGGACGAGGACTAAAAGGCTGAGCGTTAGGTCGCCCGCACTTCCGCGGCGATACCGGCGTGGGGCGCCACGAGCCACTTGCGGACCTCGATCCAGAAAGTCCCAAGGAGTGCGAGGGCCAACGCGAGGGCCCACTGGACCGGGCCCAGGGCGGTGGTCCGCAACACCTCTTGGACCCCCGGGGTCAGGGACGCGAAGACCGCGAACAGGATCGCGGCCGCGCCCCATAGGACCATGAGGCGGTTCGAGAACACGCCGATCCGGAGCAGCGGCTCCCGCTCGGACCGCAGGTTCAGGGCGAGGAACACGTGGCCCATGAGCCACGTGACGAACGCAGTCGTCTGGGCCACGCCCAGGGGCGCGCCAGCGTAGTACGTCAGGAGGTAGGCGAGCGAGACGGCGAGGAAGAGTCCGGTGGCAGAGGCGAAGATGCTGAGGACCATCGACCGATCCATGAACCGGACGTGCGGGTCGCGCGGCGGATGGTGCATGAGATCCCGTTCCGGCGGCTCGGCCACGAAGGTCGCGGAGGCCGCGAGGTCCATGAACAGCTCGAGCACGATGAGCTGGATGGGGGCGAAGGGGATCGGGACGCGCAGGAGGACGGGGAGGAGCGTGATCGCGACGACCGCGACCTTGCAGGCGAGGTAGTAGCGGACCGCCTTCCGCAGGTTCGCGAAGAGGATGCGGCCCTCCCGGACCGCCTGGACGATCGTCGCGAAGTTGTCGTCGGCGAGCACGAGGTCGGCGGCCTCCCGGGCGACGTCGGTCCCGGTCTCCCCCATCGCCACCCCGATGTCCGCGGCCGCCAGGGCGGGCGCGTCGTTGATCCCATCCCCGGTGACCGCGACGCGCTCGCCGCCCGCATGAAGGGCCTTCACGATCCGCAATTTGTGCTCCGGCGTCGTGCGCGCGTAGATCGAGACCTCGCGAACGGTCTCCTGCAGCTGCGGGTCCGACAGGCCGTCCAGCTCGGAGCCGGTGACGACGCGGTCCCCCGCGAGCCCGATCTGGGCGGCGATTGCCTGGGCGGTGAGCGGGTGGTCCCCCGTGACCATGATCGGACGCACGCCGGCCGCACGGCACGCCTCGATGGAGGAGCGCGCTTCGGGCCGCGGCGGATCGGCGAGCCCGATGAGCCCCAGGAACGTGAGGTCGGACTCCACCTGGGCCTCCGCAATCGGACCGACCGGGACGCGTTTCTCTCCGAAACCGAGCACCCGTTGCCCCGATCCCGCAAGGGATGCGGCCGACGTCAGGATGAGGAGGCGGTCCGCATCGGTCAGCGGCCGGGCCCCGTCCGCGGTCCAGCGACGGGAGCACGCCGCGAGGAGCGATTCGGGGGCTCCCTTCACGACGACCCGGAGGCCGCGGTCCTCGGACACGACCACGGACATCCGCTTGCGCTCGTTGTCGAACGAGTACTCATCATGGATCGGGTGGGCCTTGCGAAAGACCGCCGCATCCAACCCGTCGGAGGCCGCGGCGCGGATCAGGGCGACCTCGAGCGGGTCCCCCAGGCCCGCGCTGCCGTCGAGGACGGCATCGTTGCAGAGCACGCCCGCCTCGAGGAGCAAGCGCTTCGCCTGCTCGGGGAAGAACCGGCTGACTTCCATGCGGTTTTCCGTGAGCGTCCCGGTCTTGTCCGTCGCGATGACCGTGACGCCGCCGAGGGTCTCGACCGCGCGCAGGCGTTTCGCGATCGCGTGGCGGCGGGAGAGGCGGAAGGCGCCGAGGGCGAGGACCATCGTGATGAGGATGGGCAACTCCTCGGGGATCGTGACGAACGCGAGGGAGAGGCCGGTGAGGACCATCGTCCTCGGGTCCTCGCCGGCGAGGAGCCAGCCCAGGACGGGGACCAGGACGCTGAAGCCCACGGCAACGAAGACGAGGTACTTCGTGAGGTCCGCCATCGCGACCTGGAGCGGGGTCTTGGGCTCCTCGACCTCCTGAGCGAGCTTCGCGATCCGGCCGAGCTCCGTGCCCATCCCCGTCGCGACGATTACCGCGGTGCCCCGCCCGCGGACGACGGTGGTTCCCGCGAACACGAGGTTGCGGCGTTCGGCGAGCGGCGCATCGGCGGGCAGCACGATTCCCGCGTCCTTGTCCACGGGGACGGATTCCCCGGTGAGGGAGGCCTCGGACGCCCCGAGGCGGTTCGACTCGACGAGCCGCGCGTCCGCAGGCACCCGGCGTCCGGCCTCGAGCACGAGGAGGTCCCCGGGGACCAGGCGCTCCGCGGGCACTTCCTGTCGTCGGCCGTCCCGGACCACCGCCGCGGTCGGCTCGGCGAGCTCGCGGAGCGCGTCGATGGCCTTGCCCGCACGCTGCTCGTTGACGACCTCGAGGGCCACGAGGGTGAAGATGATCGCGAAGATCGTGACCGCGTCGGCCAGGGTGCCGAGGATCGAGTAGAGGACGCCCGTCACCAGGAGGAGCAGGATCATCGGCTCCGTCAGCTCCTCGAGATACTCCGCCCAGAAGGATTCGTGCTCGACCGGGCGGAGCCGATTCGGGCCGTACCGGTCGAGGCGCGAGCCGGCGTCCGACTCGGAGAGACCCGCGGACGCGTCTCCCTGGAGCGAGGTCACCGCATCCGGAGCCGAACGGGCATGCCAGGCGACTGCGGACGGAGCCGGAGAGACCATCGGGACGCGGCTCGAACGCCCAGCGGGGTCTTAGGCCTTTGCGGGGATCCGGGGTCGCGAAGTTTATCCGCCTGGGTCTCCTCTGGTCGCCGCGCGAGGGGGAAGACTCTCCATCGTGAAGATCGATTCACTCAGCAATGTCGGCGTGTTCGTCCGAAACCAGAAGAAGGCGAAGGAGTTCTACACGAGGAAGCTCGGGCTCAAGGTCCGCAGCTCGATCCCGAAATGGCAGTACCTGGAGGTCGGCGCCACGAAGGGCGGGGCCGACGCGAGCCTGAACCTCTGGAAGCCGACCCGCGAGATGTGGGACGACGCCTACGACGAGGCCGAGAAGTCGATCGGCATCGTGACCGGGATCGGGTTCCTGACCACGAACCTCGAGTCGACGATCGAGGCCTTCCGGCGGAAGAAGGTGAAGGTGGAAGGTCCCGGACCGGCGGGGAGAGCCCAGATCGCCACGGTCTACGACCCGGACGGGAATTCGATCTTCGTGCTTGAACCCCCCAAGCCCAAGGTCCGGAGGGCGGGCCTGCTCTCCCTGCAGTGGGTGACGGTCGCGAGTCGCGACGCCGCCCGCACGGGCGAGTTCTTCACGAAGTCCCTGGGCATGAAAGGGGGACGCGGTGACGAGGGGATGCGCTTCTACAGCCTGAGTCCCCGCGGCACGTCCCTCATGCCCTTCACCCCGAACAAAGAGATGTACGACGACCCGAAGGACTACGCGGACGACCTGTCCCACATCGGCGAGAGCACGTCCGTGATCTTCTCGACCCGCGACATCCACCGGCTCCAAGACGCGCTCCTGGCCCGGGGCGTCCGCTTCTCCCAGCGGGCGGAGAAGGCAGCCTGGGGCGGGATCGAGGCGGAGTTCCTCGACCCGAGCGACAACCGGTACTCGCTCGTCCAGGGGATGTCCTGAGAGGCGGACTCTCGGGAGACGGGCGCCAAACGGGATTGCTCCGTCCAGATGAGTTGCGGACGGAGCGGTCGCTCCCAATGACCCAAAAGAAAGGGGTGGATTAGACGCTCGCAATCGAGGGCCGAGGCCCACTTCTACCTTGCCAAGGCCTCCTTGAGATAGCTTAGGAGGTGATCCATCTGCAGGTTCCCCTACAGATACCTTGTTACGACTTAGCCCTCCTTGCTGAACCTAAGTTCTAGCGCCGCAAAAACGACACCATCACTCAGGCTCAACTCGGGTGGCTTGACGGGCGGTGTGTGCAAGGAGCAGGGGCATATTCACCGCGTGATGTTGACACGCGATTACTACGGAATCCATCTTCGTGAGGGCGGGTTACAGCCCTCAGTCCGAACTACGAACGGGTTTCGGGATTGCCTCCCTCTTTCGAGGTCGGAGCCCATTGTCCCGTCCTTTGTAGCGCGCGTGTTGCCCGGGGGATTCGGGGCATACGGACCTACCGTTGACCTCTCCTTCCTCTGACTTAGCGCCAGCGGTCCCCTTAGTGTGCGCCCCTCCCGGAGGAGGAACTAGCAACTAAAGGCGAGGGTCTCGTTCGTTATCTGACTTGACAGAACGCCTTACGGTACGAACTGACGACGGCCATGCACCACCTCTCCCAAAATCAAGCAAGGTCATCAGCCTGGCCTTCATGCAAGGGTCGCCCCCGGTGAGTTTTCCGGCGTTGAATCCAATTGAACCGCACGCTCCTCCCGTTGCGGTGCTCCCCCGCCAATTCCTTTAAGTTTCAGTCTTGCGACCGTACTCCCCAAGTAGCAGGCTTAACACCTTCGCTCCGGCACCGGGCGCCCCCGTAGGACCCCCGACACCAAGCCTGCAGCGTTTACACCCAGGACTACCGGGGTATCTAATCCCGTTTGCGCCCCTGGGCTTCGTCCCTGACCGTCGGATCCGTTCTAGCGCGACGCCTTCGCCACTGGTGGTCCTCCTAGGATTACAGGATTTTACCCCTACCCCAGGAGTACCTCGCGCCTCTCCCGGTCCCTAGTCAGGCGGTCTCCCCGGAATTCCAACCGTTGAGCGGTTGGATTTACCCAGGAATCTACCTGACCGGCTACGGACGTTTTAGACTCAATAATAATGAGCACCACTCGGGCCGCGGGTATTACCGCGGCGGCTGGCACCCGTCTTACCCGGCCCTTACTTCTCGTGCTTTTTAGGCACGAGAACAGCGAACACAAAGTGTTCGCACTGGGAGTTCCCCCGTCGTGGTTGCCCACATTGCGGAGTTTTCGCGACTGCTGCGCCCCGTAGGGCCTGGATTCGTGTCTCAGAATCCATCTCCGGGCGACTACTCCCATAGCCCGTACCCGTCGAAGCCTAGGGGGTCTTTAAAACCCCCTACAAGCTGATAGGCCGCAGACCCATCCTCGGGCGCCGGAGCTTTCGACCTGGAAGCGTTCCAGCATCCCAGGTCTATGGAGCATTATCCTCAGTTTCCCGAGATTATTCTCCACCCGAGGGCAGATTATCCGCGTGTTACTGAGCCGTCCGCCGAGGTCTTGCACCTCTCGACTCGCATGTCTTAAGCGAACTCCCATAGCGGTGCCCGCCGGCAGGATCAACCGGAGTTGATCTCGCACGACGACTGTATTGAGCTATCAATCAAGGAATTTGGCGAGATAGCAGATATGCACCTCTGCCTTTCGATTGCGAGCGTCGGGAATGAGAGGGCACGCGCGAACGCATCGCGCGGGGTTCTCAAACCTCCACGATGTCGGCCGCATCAGAACAGGCCCGTCACGGATCGGGGCCTTCGCCGAAGGCGGCCTCACGAGCTCGGGCGGCCTTCAGTCGTTGCTGACCTCACGTCGCCTTATCGAGCCTCCATCAGATAGAGACGAGTGATATATGAGTCTTTCGACCGAAGGGTCGCGAATCCTCTGTCGCGCACAGGGGAGTCCCTTCGGTTCCCGGTGTTCAGTCGACGGCGCCGAGCCGCTCTAGGAGAGCGAGCGCGTCCTCCGTCGACTCGACGTTGAATCGCGCGGTGGATGCGGACAGCCCGATGCGGACGGAGTAGCTGTCGGCGGGAAGGCGGCTGAACAGGGTCTCGTCGGTCCAGTCATCCCCCATCGCGAAGATGAAGTCCCACGAGCCGCCTGCAAGGTGGCTCTGGTAGAAGGCCCCCTTGCTCACACGGCTGCTCCGCACCTCCACGGACTGGTTCCCGATGAAGACGACCAGCTCGAGGTTCGCCGTCAGGTTCGTGAGCGTGTCGATGAGCTCCCGGGCCGCGATGGATCCCGTGTTCAGGTCGACGCGGCGGTAGTGCCAGACGAGCGAGGTCTCCTTCTCCTCGATCGATGATCCGGGGATGCGCTTCTCGAAGCGCTCGAGGATCGGGCGGATGCGGTCCTTCCAGCGGGTGTCGAGGGCGACCGTGGCCTGCCACTCGCCCTTCTCCGCGGGCCGCACCCAGGCGCCGTTCTCCGAAACGAGCGTCATGAAGAGCCCGTCGAACCAGACGGACAGATCCTCCTTCCGCCGCCCGCTGATGACGACGACGCGGTTCGACGGGGAGGCGGTGAGCTGCTTGAGCAGGCCCATCGCACGGGCGGAGGGGACGGCCTGGGCGGGGTCCGGAGTGAAGGGCGCGAGGGTGCCGTCATAGTCCAGGAGCAGGAGGCGCTTGTGCCCGCGGGCGTATGCCGCGACGATCGTCTCGCGGTCTGCCTTCGTGAGGATGCGGACGGCGAGGGAGCGGGAGAGCGAGACGGACTCCTCGAGCCGCTCGAGGAAATGGTCCGCCCACCGGCGCACATCGTACTGCTCGAGCCGCGACCGCATGAGCCGGTTGCGTCGGACCTGCTCGCCCTCCGGCATCTCGAGGGCGCTTCGGAGGGCGTCGGCCACCTCGGTTCGGCTGTTCGGGTTCACGATGAGGGCCTCGTGGAGCTCCCGGGAGGCTCCCGCCATCTCGCTCAGGACGAGGGCGCCGTGGAGATCCTCCTTCGAGGCGAGGTACTCCTTCGCGACGAGGTTCATGCCGTCCCGCAGGGGCGTGATCAGGGCGACGTCCGCCGCGCGGTAGAGCGCGATCAGGTCCTCGTACTCCAGATACCGGTACATGTACCGGATCGGCGTCCAGTCGAACGTGCCGAAGCGGCTGTTGATCTCTCCGCAGAGGCGGTCGATCTCGCGCTTCTCCTCGGCATACCGATCGACAATCTCCCTCGACGGCACGACGACGAGGAGGTACACGAACCGGCCGCGCCACCCCGGGTGGGACTCGAGGAGGCTCGAGACGCCCTCCAGTGCCTGCGGGATCCCCTTCGTGTAGTCGAGCCGGGAGAGGGAGAACACGAGCTTCGAGGCCCCGACCCCCTCGCGGTACCGGGCCACACGGTCCTGCAGGTGCGGCTCGCGGAGCGTGGCGGTGATCCGCCGGAAGTCGACCCCCATGGGGAAGACGTCGACCTGCACGGCCCGCTTGCCGACGAGGAGCTGGCCGATCTCGTTGTCGAGCCCGAGGAGCCGCCGCACGCTGCTCAGGAAGGCCTGCGCGTCGTCGAACGTGTGGAAGCCGATGAGGTCCGCGCCCAGGAGCGCGTCCACGAGTTCGCGGCACCAGGGGAGCTGCCGCAGGTCGCTGTACGGAGGGAAGGGGATGTGGAGGAAGAACCCGATTTTCGCGTCGGGCTTCTTCTCCCGAAGGTAACGGGGGACGAGCATCAGGTGGTAGTCGTGGACCCAGATCACCTCGTCGGGCTTCGCCAGGGCCGCGACGCGGTCGGCGATGCGGCGGTTCACTTCGCGGTAAGCGTCCCAGCTCTCCGCGTCGTAACGGGCGTACGTCGGGAACGAGTGGAAGAGGGGCCACAGGGTGCGGTTCGAGAACTCCGCGTAGTACCCGCGCGCCAACTCCCGCGGCAGGAAGACCGGGTAGCATCCGTATTCCGTGCGGAGCTTGCGGTCCACGGATCGACGCGAGGACTCCGGGATGTCCCCGGGCCAGCCGACCCACCGCGCATCGTGATCCCGGTAGAATGCCTCGAGCCCGACCGCCAGGCCACCGGGAGAGGGTTCGAACTGGAGCCTGCCCTGTCGTCGGGTGACGGTGACGGGAAGCCGATTGGAGACCAGAATCACAGCATCGCCTTGGTGCGGTGCGCGATGGGAGCGTTCACCCAACACGACGGGCCACATTTGCTTTTCCCTTTTCCCGCCCATCGGCCGACCCGAGTCCGCCCAGGACCCGCGATCAGGTGCCCGCATATCCCCTGAAGAAGGCGAGCGCGGCGGCCCGGGCCGAAAACGTTTATAGCGGCATCCCGATGGGCGCGCGCCTGCGGGGATCGCCTAGCCTGGTAGGGCGCTGGATTGCTAATCCAGTGCGCTCTGCGCCCGGGGGTTCAAATCCCCCTCCCCGCGCGGTCCATTCATAGAAACTATGACCCCGGCCCACCATCCGGTACGGGCATCGCGGGGGAGACTCCATGGCCACTATCGACCGAACGAAGGTCCAGACCGTCCTCGCCGAGGAGGAGAAGCGGTTCGTCCGAGGGCACCCGAAATCGAAACGGCTCTTCGAGCGCGCGCGCAAGTCCATGATCGGGGGCGTGCCGATGAACTGGATGATCGAGTGGCCAGGCCCCTTCCCGATCTTCGGGAGGGAGGCGAAGGGGGCGACGATCACGGACGTCGAGGGCCACCGGTACATCGACTTCTGCCTAGGGGACACGGGCGCGATGTTCGGACATTCGCCTCCGGCCACGGTGGCCGCCGCCGCCCGCCAGATGCGGAAAGGCATCACCACGATGCTCCCCACGGAGGACTCGTTCTGGGTCGGAGAGGAGCTCGCCCGGCGGTTCGGCGTGCCGTACTGGCAGATCGCGATGACCGCGACGGACGCGAACCGGTTCGCGCTTCGCATGGCCCGGGAGGCCACGGGCCGCCGCAAGGTCCTCGTTTTCAACGGCTGTTACCACGGGACCGTGGACGAGGCGCTCGTCCGGCTCGTGGACGGACGTGTGGTACCTCGCGAGGGCGCCATGCCCCCACCGGTGGACCCGGAGGCCACGACGCGCGTCATCGAGTTCAACGACCTGCCGACTCTCGAGGCGGCGCTCGCTCCGCGGGACGTGGCCGCAGTGCTCATGGAGCCCGCGCTCACGAACTGCGGCATCGTCCTCCCGGACGACGGGTACCTCGAGGACATGCGGCAGATCACGCGGCGCACGGGCACCGTGTGGATCATCGACGAGACGCACACCTGGTGCGCCGGGCCCGGAGGGTACACCGCGGCCCACAAGCTCGAGCCCGACATGGTGACCCTCGGCAAGCCCGTGGCAGGGGGCATCCCGGCCGCGGCGTTCGGCGCGAGCCAGGAGATCTACGACAAGACGATTGCCAACATGGTCGCCGACACGACCGGGGTCAACGGCCTCGGTGGAACGCTCACGGGCAACGCGTTCGCCCTCGCCGCGATGCGCGCGACCCTGGAGAAGGTCATCACGAAGGCCTCGTACGATCGCATGATCCCACTCGCCACCCGCTGGAGCGCGGGGGTGCAGCAGGTCATCGGGGATGCGAACCTTCCGTGGCACGTCGTCCAGCTCGGCGCGCGGGCGGAATACCGCTTCCGGAAGACGCCCCCGCGCAACGGCGCCGAGGCAATCGGCGCGAAGGATGGCCTCTTGGACAAGTTCGTCCACCTGATGGCCCTGAACCGGCGCATCCTGCTCACGCCGTTCCACAACATGGCCCTCATGTGCCCCGCGACGACCCGGGCCCAGGTGGACCGCCACACGGAGGTCTTCCGCGAGACCGTGGCGGCCCTCGGTGCGTAGAGGCCCGCGACCCATGCAGATTCGGACCTACGACGAAATCGATCCGGTCGATGCGTACCGGCTCGGCGCGGCCGCCTTCGGCCGGCCGCTGAACGAGTCCGAGATGCGCCGAATCTACCGCCGGGACCCGCGGTATCCCTTCGGTCTTCCGGTGTACGCGGTCGAGCGAGGCCGGGTCCTGGCGCAGGTCGTGCCGATGCGGTTCCCGGTCCGGCTGACGACGGGCGTCGAGCCGGTCGGCGGGCTGCAGGGCGTGTGCTCCCTTCCCTCCGTCTGGGGGCGTGGGTACGCGCGCCGCCTCATGCAGCACGTTCATGACATGTTCCGCGCGGACGGGTTGCGGATTTCCACCCTCACGACGAGCTCGAACACTCGCGGATACGGCGTGTACCGCAAGCTCGGATACGTGGACCTCGCGCCGTTCTACGTCGGCACCCGCGTCGTCCTCAAGAGGCGTCGCCCGTCGGCCCCGCTCCGGTTGCGCAAAACGGGGAAGGAAGACCTCCCGGCGTTCCAGGAGCTTTACGAGGAAATCACCCGCGGCCTGCTCGGCTGGACGGAGCGATCGCCTCATGAAGTGCCCGCTGCCTTCTCAACGTTCTCCTGGTTCCGCGGCCGGTACCGGGCTGCCGTCCGCGACGGACGCATCGTGGGGTATCTCCGCACGCGACCGGAGAGGAGCGCACTCATGGAAGAGGTCATCGCGCCGGCGGGACGCGACTTCCGCGCCATGGTCGGCCTCATGGAATCGAAGACCCAGAACGGCGTTGCCACGGCGAACTGGATCACGTGTCGCCGGGATGCGGCGAGGTTCCGGAGCCTCGGCTATCGGCTCGATCGGATCTCGGACACCACGATGGCCATGCCCCTCACCCGCGAGGTGAGGACCCGCGACCTGCCGCGGCTCTTCGGCGGCACGTCCGGACGGTTCGTCCAGTATCCGACAGACGACTTCTAGGTCCCCAGCGGGCCCGCCGACACGTCTTTGTAGCCGCCGAGTCCATGGGCATCTCGGCTAGGGATGCGGGCTTACGTCCTGGTACGGGTGAAGACCGGCGCGGAACGCGAGGTGCTCGACGCCTTCCAGAGCATCGCAAGCCTCGAGGAGATCAACTTCCTCTTCGGCGAGTATGATTACATCCTCACCCTGCAGGCCACGGACACCGCGACGCTCGCGCGCCTGATCACGACGCGTATCCGGCAAGCGCCGGGTGTCCTCCAGACCGTCACGCTCCTGGAAGCCCCGTTCGCGTGAACGAGGCCGCAGGCCGCTCGCGCGCGATCCGCGGGGAAGTCGACCTTGTTTGAGGTTGATCTCACCCGCCGGTGTGGCGAGCCCGGATGGCGTCCGCCTGGGAGCGTTCAGTGGAGCGGGAAGGTCTTCTCTCCCGCACGGATCGGCACGGTCAGCCAGTTCTCCTTCGGTGGGAACGGGCAGACGTAGTTGTCGCTGTACGCGCAGTACGGGTTGTAGGCGAGGTTGAAGTCGAGGACGTACGCGCCCGTCGGGTTCTCCTCGAGGTCCAAGTACCGGGCGGCCCCGTACGATTCCTTCCCCGAGGTCGCGTCCCGGAACGGCACGAACAGGGACGCGTCCTCGTGGTGGTGTCCCGGTTGCGGTGCGGCCTGGTACGCATAAAGGCGCTGCTTCAGGCCGTCGATCTCGAAGTCGAAGTACCCGTAGCGGACCATGGGCCGGGGGATGCCCTTCGACGTGGCCAAGGTCACGGCCTCCGGATTCGGGAGCTTCGTGAGACGCACAGGAAGGCGGTACTTGAGGTCGGGCGGGAAGTACTCGAGTCCCCTGAACTCCCCGCGGACCGTGGGCGGGATGGGGGAGTCGGGGTCCGTCTGGAAGTAGTAGTCCTTCTCCTTGCGCTGGAGCGCAAGGTCCCGTGCGTAGTCCGCGGGAGACGGCTCGTGGGGCATGCCCACCGCTACGACACCCTGGAGAAATAAGGCTGCGCGTTCACAGGGAGTAGAGGTCGACCTTCGCGCGGGCGAGGAGATCCTTCTCGGTGGTCCCCAGATGCGCTACGGGCACCGTCCGGTCCACGAGCTGGACGATGCTCGTGGCGGCCGAGATCTTCTGCGCCTGGGCCGCCTTCTTGATCAGCTCCGCGGCGAGCCGCGCCTTGAGCTTCGACAGTCCTGCGTCCTCCGGGGCGATGGAGAACATCTCCTCGAGGAGCTTGAGCGAGTCCTCGAAGCGGCCCTGCTTCACGAGGCTCTTCACCGCCCGTTCGAGCATCGTGAAGCGGTGCACGGTCCCGGGATCGAGGGCCATGGCACCCGGATGGCGGCCAAGGCCCTTATGGCTTCCGCGGCCCTCAGTACCGCGCCATGTCCGGATCGATGCGGTCGGCCCACTCGTCGATCCCGCCCGCGAGGTTCTTCACCTTGCGGAAGCCCAGTTCCCGGAGGAAGTTCGTGATCCGCGCGGAGCGCATGCCGCTCTTGCAGTACACGACGATCTCGTCCGCGGTGCTGAGCTCGCTCACGCGCCCGGGCACCTGGCCGACGGGCATGAGGATCGCGCCGTCGAGGCGGCTGATCTCCCACTCGAGCGGCTCGCGGACGTCGAGCAGGACGACGTTCCCGCCGTCGTCCAGCTTCGCCTTGAGCTCTTCGGGCGTGATCTGGAACTCCTCGCTCACCTGCTCGCTCGGGGCATTCAGGCCGCAGAACTCCTCGTAGTCGATCAGCTCCTTGATCGTCGGGTGGGTCCCGCAGATCGGGCAGTCCGGGTTCTTGCGGAGCTTGAGCTCCCGGAACTTCATCTTCAGCGCGTCGAAGACGAGGAGCCGCCCGACCAGGGTGTCGCCCTTGCCCAGGAGGACCTTGATCGCCTCGACCGCCTGGATTGAACCGATGATGCCCGGCAGGACGCCGAGGACGCCGCCTTCCGCACAGGAAGGCACGAGCCCCGGCGGTGGCGGTTCAGCATAGAGGCAGCGGTAGCACGGGCCCTTCGAGGCCCAGAAGACGCTGGCCTGGCCCTCGAACCGGAAGATGGAGCCGTAGACGTTCGGCTTGCCCAGGAGGACGGACGCGTCGTTCACCAGGTAGCGAGTCGGGAAGTTGTCCGTCCCGTCGATCACGACGTCGTAGTCCTTCAGGATCCCGAGCACGTTCTCCGAGGTGAGCCGCTCCTCGTACGTCTGCACGTCCACGTTCGGGTTGATCGCCTGCACGCGCTCCTTCGCGACCTCGAGCTTCTTCCGCCCGATGTCCTTCGTGCCGTACATCACCTGGCGCTGCAGATTCGTGACGTCAATCGTGTCGAAGTCAACGATCCCAATCCGCCCGACGCCGGCAGCGCCGAGGTACTGCAGCAAGGGGTTGCCGAGGCCGCCTGCGCCGACGACGAGCGCCGAGGACTGTTTGAGCCTGAGCTGCCCCGCCATCCCGACGTCTGGAAGGATGAGGTGGCGCGAGTAGCGCTTGATCTCCGCGGGGGTCAGGATGTCCTTGCGCCGCGATGCGACGGACTCCAGAACGGAGTTCGACCCGCCTGCGATGCTCGGGACGATCGAGATCGTGTCGCCGTCCTTGAGCGGGGTGGCCTCCCGTTGCAGGTAGCGGATGTCCTCCTCGTTCAGGTAGACGTTGACGAAGTTGCGGAGATGGCCTTCGTCCGTGTAGAGGTGGCGGCGCAGCGCTTCGTACTTGCCGACGAGCGTGCCGAGCGCCTCCCGGACGTCCTCGGCCTGGAGCTCGATCGTGTCCTGGTTCGCCGCGTACGCACGGAGCGGCGTGGGGATGAGGACCTTGATCTTCGCGCCCATGGAATCTCTCTCACACCGCTGTTCTACTTAGGTCTTCCGCCGCCGCCCTACGGGAGGGACGACATCTATAAGGGGATTCACGCAACGGCTAGCGCCCATCGGAATAGGCCCCCGGGTTACCGGGGTTCTCATCCCATTCGGGGAAAACGATTATGGCCGACGGATGGATGGGCGGCGGCATGCGTACCGACGACCGGACACTCGCGGGCTTCCTCTTCTTCCTCGGATCGTTGCAGTTCGTCCTCGCGATGCTCGTCGCCGAGGGCATGCGCCCGAACTACAGCATCTCGACGAACGCGATCAGCGACCTTGGCGTCGACTCGACCGCCCTCCTCTTCAACGTCTCCGTGGCGCTTCTCGGAATCCTCACGTTGGCGGCCGCCTACCTCTACCACCGCACGCACAAGAGGCTCTGGATCACGCTCCCCTTCGCCCTGGCGGGGATCGGGCCCATCGGGGTCGGCCTCTTCCCGGAGACCACGGGCGCGCCCCACGCGGTCTTCGCCTTCGTTTCGTTCTTCTTCGGCGGCCTCGTAGCGATCCTGATCTCCCTTCGGACCCCGCCGCCGATCCGCTACATCTCCGCGGTGCTTGGCCTCGTCGGCCTCGTGGCCCTCGTCCTCTTCGTCGCAGGACAGTATGCGGGCATCGGTTTCGGCGGCATGGAGCGAATGATCGCCTATCCAGTCCTCCTGTGGGAAATCGCCTTCGGCGGATTCCTCATGTCGAGGACCGAGCCGCAAGCGCCCGCCGCGGTTCCCGACCCGCCCGCATGAACCTCACGGGATGGAGAGGGACTCGGACCGAAAGGTCGACGTGTCCCCGTCCAGCGTCCACGCGCGCAGGTCCGCAGGCTCCCGCTCGACGATGCTCAGGATGACGTACGAATACCATGGCCACGCGTGCGAGCGGTCGAACTCGGAGGGCTCCGCAGGATGGTCTGGGTGGCTGTGGTAGAAGCCGAGGATCTCCGCGCCGGTTCCGGACAGGTCCTTCTCGACCGCGAGGGTCTCGCGCGGGTCGATCACGTACCGCCGTGCCCGGTTCGTCTCGGCCACGTTCGTGGCGCGCCGCAACGAGGCCACCGTCCTCGGCTCCGTCGGAGGTCCCAGGAGGAAGCCGCAGCACTCCTCCGGATACGTCTCGCGGGCGTGAGCCCCAATCGCCTCGATGTGCGCGCGGGTGAGCGTGACGATCAGATCGCCTCCTCCCAGTAACGGTCCCCGAGGTACTTGTCGCCCGCATCGGGGAAGACCATCACGACGACCCCGTCCCGGATCCGCTCCGCGAGCCGCAGCCCAGCGTCCAGGGCGGCGCCGCTCGAGGTGCCAACGAGGTAGCCCTCCTCCCGCGCGATCCGGCGAGCCGCGGCCTGGGCATCCTCCGTGGCCACGGTCATCGTCTGGTCCGGGAGCCCCGCCTCCCAGATCCCCGGGACCTTCGCGGTCTCGAGGTGCTTCACGCCCTCGATGCCGTGGAACGGGCTGTCCGGCTGCACGGCCACGAGCTGGATGGACGGGAGCTTGCTCCGCAGGAACTTGCCCGCGCCGACGAACGTTCCGGTCGTGCCGAGGCAGGCGACAAAGTGTGTGATGCGTCCCCCCGTCTGCTCGTAGATCTCCGGACCGGTCGTCTCGAAGTGCGCGCGCCAGTTCGCCTCGTTGTTGTACTGGTCGAAGTACCAGTACCGGTCCGGGGCGGAGTCCGCCATGGACCGGGCGACGCGCTGTGCGCCGTCCGTGCCCTCCGTGGCCGGGGTGAACACGAGATCGGCCCCGAACGCACGCAGGATTCGTCGGCGCTCCGTGCTGAGGTTCTTGGGGACGCACAGGGTGACGTGGAAGCCCTCAGCAGCTCCCAGCATCGCCAGCGCGATCCCCGTGTTCCCCGACGTGGCGTCGAGGAGGGTCCACTTCGGGGTGAGGCCGCGCTTCTCCGCGTCCCGGAGCATGTAGAGCACGGCGCGGTCCTTCACGCTCCCGCCCGGGTTGTCCCACTCCGCCTTCGCGTAGAGCTCGACGCCGGGGATGACGTCCTGCCAGATCCGGTCCAAGCGCAGGAGGGGCGTGCGGCCGATCAGGTCGCACACGTTCGACGCCTTCGGTTCGGATCGGGTCGGAGCCATGGTGCCAGGGGGGCCAACCGGCCGAGGTTTAATGCCCTTGCGCCGGCACGGGCGGGGCCAGGGCGGCCTGCAAGGCTCGCAGGGGCAGCAGGGCGCATTGCTCCCGCACCGCGCTCAGGGGGACGCCCAGGGAGCCGAGCACCGTGGGCCGGTCCAGGGCCCGCGCCTCCTCGAGCGTCTTCCCCTTGAGTGCGTCCGTCAGCAGGGAGGCGCTCGCCATGCTAATCGCGCAGCCCTCGCCCTCGAAGCGGGCGTCCTCGATCCGGCCCGTCCCGTCGACGCGGAGCGCGAGGACGATCTCGTCCCCGCACAGGGGGTTCGCTTCGCGGGACGTGTGGGTCGCGGACTCCAGCACGCCGCGGTTGTGCGGGTGCTTGTAGTGGTCGAGGATCTGGGCCTGGTACGGCCCCGGGCCGGGTGCCATCTAGCCGAACACCTCATTGACCTTCTGGAGGGCCACCACGAGGCGGTCCACGTCCTCGACGTCGTTGTATACGTAAAAGGAAGCCCGGGCGGTCGCGGCGAGATCGTAGCGGTCCATGAGGGGCTGGGCGCAGTGGTGCCCCGAGCGGATGCAGACGCCCTCGACGTCAAGGATGGACGCGATGTCGTGCGGGTGGGCCTTCTCCATCGTGAAGGAGACGACGCCGCCCCGCTCCGCGACGGACTTCGGCCCGTAGGTCCGCAGGCCCTCGACGGCCGCGAGCTCCTTGAGCGCGTACGCCGTCAGCTCCATCTCGTGCTGCCGCACGGCGGGCATGCCGAGCTTCGCGAGGTAGTCGACCGCGGCCCCGAGGCCGATCGCGCCGGCGATGTTCGGCGTGCCGCCCTCGAACTTGTAGGGCACGTCGTTCCATTTCGCGGACCCCAGGTGGACCTCGCTGATCATCTCCCCACCGCCGAGGAGAGGCTCGGTGACCTCGAGCATCTCCTTCTTGCCGTAGAGGATGCCGATGCCGGTGGGCCCGAGCATCTTGTGCCCGCTGAAGGCGAAGAAGTCGCAGTCGAGCGCGCGGACGTCGACCGGCATGTGGGGCACGCTCTGCGCCGCATCGACGACGCACACGGCACCGACTTCGTGCGCGCGCCTCGCGATCTCCTTCACGTCGCTGATCGTGCCCAAGACGTTCGACACGTGCGCGACCGTGACGATCTTCGTGCGCTTCGTGATCAGGTCGTCGTACTGCTCCATGCGGAGATGGCCTTCGTCGTCCACGTCGACGTACTTCAGCGCGACGCCCTTCAGGTCCCGGACGAAGTGCCAGGGCACGTGGTTGGAGTGGTGCTCGAGGACCGTGCCCAGGATCTCGTCGCCTTCCTTGAGGCGCCCGCTCTTCAGCCCGTAGCCGTACGCGACGAGGTTGAGGGACTCCGTCGTGGATTTCGTGAAGGCGATCTCCATGGGGTCCTTCGCACCGATGAACTCCGCGATCCGCTCCCGAGCGCCCTCGTATGCGCGCGTGGCCTCCTCGCCGAGCTCGTAGATCGCCCGGTGGACGTTCGCGTTGTACCGCGAGTAGAAGTCGACGACGGCGTCGATGACCTGCTGCGGCTTCTGCGAGGTCGCCGTGCTGTCGAGGTACGTGAGGGGCTTGTCCCGCATCTTGCGATGGAGGATCGGGAAGTCCTTCTTGATGTCCGGGACGTTCAGGAGGACCTTTGCGGCATGCGCCATGGACTCAACCCGTCTCGATGCGACCCTGCCTACTTGAACCTTGATGTCGTGTTCATTCGAGGGTGACGACGCCCTCCTTCGATTCGAGCGCGGACCGGAGCGTGTGCCACGCGAGGCTCGCGCACTTGACCCGGAGGGGAAACTCGCTCACGCCCTGGAACACGGCGAGCTTGCCGAGCGCCTCGGGGCCGACCGAGCCTTCCGGCTTGCCCGTGATCATCTCGTGGAACTTGTCATACAGAGCCTCCGCCTCGGGCCTCGTGTGGCCCTTGACCGCTTCGGTCATCAGGGAGGCGGACGACTTGGAGATCGCGCAGCCTTGGCCCTCGAAGCTCGCATCGACGATCCGGTCTCCCTCCATCTTCAGGTAGACGGTCACGCGGTCCCCGCAGAGGGGGTTGTTGCCCACCGCCTTCGCGGTCGCCTCCGCGAGCGCGTGGAAGTTCCGCGGGTTCTTCGTGTGGTCCAGGATCACTTCCTGGTAGAGCTCTCGCAGGTCCGGCATCAGGCCTCCTCCGGGGTGAGGTATGCGTCCGACGGCACCGGCAGGGAACGGGGGCTCATAAGGCCTCTTGGATCACGTCGCTGCCGGGGAGCCGGGAGAGCACGAGCTGGTCGAGCTTGATCCGCATGGACGCGACCTTGACCTGGTTGATGATCTCTGCCGCGAACGCGTACGTCAGGAGGGTACGGGCCCCCTCCTCGTCGATGCCGCGGGACCGCAGGTAGAAGATCGCGTTCTCGTCAAGCTGCCCGACCGTGGAGCCGTGGGCGCACTTCACGTCGTCCGCGAGGATCTCGAGGCCGGGGGTGGAGTCCGCGAAGGCCTCCCGCGAGAGGAGCAGGTTCTTGTTCGTCTGGCGGGCGTTCGTCTTCTGCGCGTCCCTCCGGACCAGGACCTTCCCGTAGAAGATGCCCCGCGACCGCCCGTCGAGGATCCCCTTGAACATCTCGAGGCTCGTGCAGTTCGGCGTGGCGTGATCGATGAAGGTGTGGTTGTCGCAGTGCTGCGCGCCGTGCAGGAAATAGAGTCCGTTCAGCGCGAGGTTCCCGCCCTGGTCGGAGAAGAGGGCGCTCGTGTCGTTCCGGACGAGGCCGCCTCCGAGGTTGAAGGAGGTCGAGGTCATCGTGCTCCCGCGACCCTGGAGGACGCCCGTGTTGGAGAAGTGGTAGGCTGCCTCGCTCTCCCGCTGGATCTTGTAGTGGTCGACCAGGGCGCCGTTCCCCACGCGAATCTCCGTGACCGCGTTCGTGAAGTAGGCTCCCTTGTCCAGCCCCACGTAGGATTCGATGACCGTGGCCTGGCTCTCGTCCTCCATCACAACCAGGTTGCGCGGGTACGAGACCGCCGCGGGATCCCGGGACGTGGACACGTACAGGAGATGGATGGGCTCTTCCACGATCCGGCCTCGCGGGACGTGGACGAATGCGCCGTCCTGCAGGAAGGCCGTGTTGAGCGCCGTGAAGGGGTTCTTGTCGAACGCCGCGTGCTTCCCCAGCTCCCGCTCGAGCGCCGAGGAATCGAAGTGGAGGATCTCCTGGAGGCTCCGCACCCGAACGCCCTCGGGAAGCCAGCGGAGGTATGACAGCTTGGGCGCGAAATTCCCGTTCACGAACACGAGCTGGCTGCACTTCAGGACGCCGAAGGTGTAGGCCTCGATGAGGTCGCCCGGGATCCGGGCCGGCTCGGCCCGGGGTTCGAAGCGGAAGGGGGTGCGGGCGACCGGAGCGAGGTTCGTGTGCTTCCAGTCCTCGTTCTTGAGGGTCGGGAATCCCGTCTTCTCGAAGCTCGTGATCGCCGCCCTGCGAAGCTTGCGGAGCCACTCGGGCTCCGTCGCATCCGACGCCTTCGCGAAGGACTGGAACTCCGCGACGTACGGGTCTGTCAGGCTCACGGTCACGGCCACGGTAGCGCCTCCGGGCTCAGTGGCCCACCGCGGCGGGGGTCGGCGCATGCGGACTTTCCTCGATCCCTAGGCCGGCATACCCGGTCTTCTCGAGTTCCTCGGCGAGCTCCTTGCCGCCGCTCTTCACGATGCGGCCGCCCGCCAGCACGTGGACGTAGTCGGGCACGATGTAGTGGAGCAGGCGCGCATAGTGCGTGATGACGAGCATGCCGCGCTCCTTGTTCCGCATCGAGTTCACGCCGTTCGCGACGACGCGGAGCGCGTCGATGTCCAGGCCGGAATCCGTCTCGTCCAGGACGGCGAGGCGCGGCTCCAGGACGGCCATCTGGAAGATCTCGTTCCGCTTCTTCTCGCCGCCGGAGAAGCCCTCGTTGAGCCCGCGCTTCATGTAGCTATCGTCGAGGCCGAGAAGCTTCATCTTGTCCTCGATCAGGCTCAGGAACTCCATCGCATCGAGCTCCGGGAGGCCGCGGTGCTTGCGCACCGCGTTCACGGCGGCCTTCAGGAAGTACGCGTTCCCGACGCCCGGGATCTCGACGGGGTACTGGAACGCCATGAAGATGCCTTCCCGCGCGCGGTCCTCGGGCTTCATGGCGAGGAGATTCTTCCCTTCGAAGAGGATATCCCCGGAGAGCACCTCGTAGCCAGGCCGTCCCGCAAGGACCTGGGCCAGGGTCGTCTTGCCGGAGCCGTTCGGGCCCATGATCGCGTGGACCTCGCCGGACTCCACGGTGATGTCGATGCCGCGGAGGATGTCCTTGTTCGCGATGCGCGCATGCAGGTTACGGATCTCAAGCAGAGCCATAGCGGGCCTCCCGCGGGACCGGATCGGCCTTCAGCCGACGGTCCCCTCCAACGCGAGACTGTAGGAAATGAGTTTCTGCGCCTCGACGGCGAACTCCATGGGCAGGTTGAGGAAGATCTTCTTGCAGAACCCGTTCACGATCATCGATGTCGCGTCCTCCGGCGTGATGCCGCGCTGCTGGCAGTAGAAGAGCTGGTCGTCCCCGATCTTTGAGGTCGTCGCCTCGTGCTCCATCTGCGCGGTCGGCTCCATGACCTGGATGTCCGGGAACGTGTGGGCGCCGCACCGGGAGCCGATGAGGAGAGAGTCGCACTGGGAGTAGTTGCGCGCCCCGGTCGCTCCCTTGAGGATCTTCACCATCCCGCGGTACGTGTTCTGTCCCTGGCCGGCCGAGATGCCCTTGGAGATGATCGTGCTCCGCGTGTTCTTTCCGATGTGGTGCATCTTCGTCCCTGTGTCCGCCTGCTGCATGTTGTTCACGACCGCCACGGAATAGAACTCGCCGATCGAGTTGTCTCCCTGGAGGATGCAGCTCGGGTACTTCCAGGTGATCGCGGAGCCTGTCTCGACCTGCGTCCAGGAAATCTTGGAGTTGGTCCCGGCCGCCTTGCCGCGCTTCGTGACGAAGTTGTAGATGCCGCCCTTGCCCTGCTTGTCGCCGGGGTACCAGTTCTGGATCGTGCTGTACTTGACCTCGGCGTCATCCAGCGCGACGAGCTCGACCACGGCGGCGTGGAGCTGGTTCTCAGCGCGGATGGGGGCCGTGCATCCTTCGAGATAGGACACGTAGGCGCCCTCGTCCGCGACGATGAGCGTGCGTTCGAACTGGCCCGTGTCCTGCGCATTGATGCGGAAGTACGTGGACAGCTCCATGGGGCAGTGCACGCCCTTTGGCACATAGGCGAAGGACCCGTCGCTGAAGACCGCGCTGTTCAGCGCGGCGAAGAAATTGTCGTTGTACGGGACCACGGAGCCGAGGTACTTCCGGACGAGGTCCGGATGCTCCCGCACCGCCTCGGAGAAGGAGCAGAAGATGATCCCGAGCTCCGCGAGCTTGCTCTTGAAGGTCGTACCGACGGACACGCTGTCGAGGACCGCGTCCACCGCGACGCCGGCGAGGCGCTCCTGCTCCTGGAGGGGGATCCCGAGCTTCCCGTACAGCGCGCGGATCTCGGGGTCGATCTCCTCGAGGCTGCCCACGGCCTTCTTGGGCTTCGGGGCTGCGTAATAGATGATGTCCTGGTAGTTGATCGGGGCGTAGGTGACGTTGGCCCAGTGGGGCTCCGTCATCGTCGTCCAGTGACGGTAGGCCTTCAGCCGCCACTCGAGCATCCATTCGGGTTCCCCCTTCTTGCCGGAGATGAGTCGGACGACGTCCTCGTCGAGTCCTTTCGGGATGCTCTCCTCCTCGACGTCGGAGACGAACCCGTACTTGTACTCGCGGTCCGCCATCTCCTGCTCAATCTTCGTCTTGGTGACCATGGTGCACCCCCTCGGAACGGGGAGCAGTTCTCCAAGTATAACGATGTTATATATACCTTTGGTCGCGACTCCGAAAACGCGCCCGGAGTCCGGTCTTCCGGCGGAATTACGGGAGGAAGCCTTAAGTCGTGCCCCGGTGTTCGAACCGCGGGAAGCGAGCTCCGTGATGGCCCCGCAGGAATCCTCCAACGTGATCGTGACCTCCAACGCGGTCCGGCGCATCCGGTATCTGCGGCAGAAGGAGAGCCGGCCCGACGCCGCGCTGCGTCTGCGGATCATCGCAGGCGGGTGCAGCGGGATGCAGTACCGGATGGACCTGGCGGAGACCCCGCGGGCCACGGACGTGATCATCGCCGCAGAGGATGCGAAGGTCTTCGTCGACCCGAAGAGCCTGGTCTACCTCCACGGCGCCACGCTGGACTACGAGGAGGACCTCCTCGGCGGGCAGTTCAAGATCACGAATCCGAACGCGAAGCACTCGTGCTCGTGCGGTCTGAGCTTCACGATCTGAGAGGGCGACGCGGGAGAGCGGCCGGCGGCGACGCGGCTGTCAGAGCGCCTGGGCCACCATCTCGGCCAGGTCCACGATGCTGATCTGCATATTGCGCTGCTTCGCCACCTTCTCGAAGTGGCGCTCCGCATGCGGGCAGGTCGTGACGAGGGCGGTCGCGCCGGTCCCGACCGCGTCCTCGAGCCGGCGCGAGCCGACGTTCGCGGCCTGATCCGGATACACGTCGGGGAAGCCGCCCCCGCCTCCCGAACAGAGGGCGTCCTCGCGGTTCGGGACCATCTCGAGGACCTTGAGGTCCTTGATGAACTTCAGCGCCTGCCGCGGTGGCTCGAACGCGTCGCACACGCGGCTCATGTGGCAGGCATCGTGGAAGGCGATCTTCTGCGGGAGCGACTTCGCGAACGCGATGCGCTTCTCGCTCACGAGCTTCTCGAGGAAGTGGGAGATGTGGTATACGCTGAAGGGTGCGTTGCCGCCCCACCCCTTGTAGTCCCGGGCGAACGCGCGGTAGCACTCCGCGCAGGCCGTGACGAGCGCCTTGGCGCCCGTGCGGGCGACGGCCTCGAGGTTGTGAGGCATGAGCCGCTTCTCGACCTCCTGGCGGTAGCCCATCCGGGCCAGCGGTGCCCCGGAGCACCACTCCTCGGGCCCTAGGACCCTGTACGTCACCTTGGCCGTGTTCAGGATCTTGATCACCGCGCGGGCGATCTGCTGCTTCTCGTAGCTCGCGACGCAGCCCACCCAGAACACGACCTCGGGCGACTCGGACTGCACCGCGTCGGGCGGGAGCCAGGCCGCGCGCTCCTTCGGGTCCTTCCCGTAGATGTTGTGGCTCTCCTGCACGTTGAGCAGGTACGGTTCGAGCTGCTTCCGTCCGTGCCCGGACTCCACCATCCAGCCCTTCACGTCGTCCCAGAGCGTGTCGAAGGGGATGTCGACGGGGCAGACCTCCTCACAGGCGCCGCACCCGGTGCACTCCCAGGAGCTCGCGGCGAAGTCCTCGCCGGGCGTGACGTGCCGGCGGAGCAGGCGGTCGAGCGGGCCGCGGAGATCGTACTGGCGGAGGGCGAACACGCGGCCGCGCGGAGACGCGCCCTCCCAGCCCGCCTCCTGATACGCAGGGCAGACGGGGACGCAGTAACCGCACATCGTGCACGCGTGCACGTGTTCCTCAATGGGAGGCATCTTCGCGAGCCGAGGCATCAACCCACCGTCCCCATCAACTGCGGAGCTCCGTGAGCTCCTTCCCCGCCTCGGCCGCCAGGGCCTGGTCCTCCTTGGAGAGGGCGTCGAGCAGGTCCCGAGCCTTCCCCTGGCTCTTGTCCGCGAGGGCGCGGAAAAGGTCCGCCGACTTGCGCGACGTCTCCGCGGCGATCTCCCACGCCTTCGTCAGGGCAATCTCCTTCTCGAACGTGTAGCGCGCCGTGCCGCACTTGGGGCACTGGTTCGGCATGTCCCGCGTCTCGACGACGTGGCCGCACACGTAGCACTCGGCCTTGGAGACCGCGTCGAGAGGATAGAGGCTCGGGTAGAACGCGCCGTCCCGGGCCGTCGGTCCCGCGACCTGCTCCAGCCTCTTGAGCTGAGCGGCCTTGCGCCGGCCGAGATCCTCGAACGTCACCTTCACGCGCGTGTCGGCCGAGACGGCCTGGGCGAGCTCATAGAATGCGAGACCTTCGAGCACCGCGCCGAGCGCCTGCTGCAGGGAATCCGCCTCGCTCGCACGCTTCACGCTCAAAGGATCGGGCCACCCGAGGAGCCAACGGTGGGCTGGGATACCCTGGAGGGGATATCAACCTTCGCGCTTCGCTGCAGCGGCGTTCGCCGGACCCGCTTTCATGGAGGAAATCACAGGCCCCAGCCGAACTGCTTCTTCGCGGATTCCGACATCATCTCGGGGGTCCAGGGCGGCTCCCACACGATGTTCACGCTGGCCTCTTTCACGCCGGGGAGCTGCTCGATCTTCCGCTTCACGTCCGCGCCCATGTAGGCGGATGCGGGACAGCCCGGGGCGGTCAGGGTCATCTTGACATCGATCTTGCCATTGGCCTCGTTGATGTCGATGTTGTACACGAGCCCCAGGTCGTAGATGTTGATCGGGATCTCGGGGTCGTAGCACTTCTTCAGGACCGTGATGACTTCATCCTTCGTCGGCATGGAGGTTCCCCGCGCATCCTGACTTACGAGGTGGCGGGATATGAACGTTCCGTCTACGGCCCCGCTTTCAGCGGACGGCGGCCCGCAAAACCGCTCTCCAGGGTATGCCAGAAGCCGATGGAGCCTTCCCCCCGCTGCCAGCAGAGATAGGCAACGTTCCCCTCGATCGTCGACGGGAAGTCCACGAGGCCCTGCGGGGGATCCTTGAGCTCGCAGCCGATTGCCTGGACCAGGCGGACCTCTGCCTCGACGGCCGCCCGGGCCTCGGCCGCCTGCTTCACCAGGCCGTCATGGACCGAGCGCTCTTCGGGAGGCATGCCTTCGCCCGTGGAGTGCCAGTAGGCCTCGGCGTCCTCGACCAAGTCCTGAATCTCCCGCAGTCGAGCTAGCTTGGGGTCCATCCGTCGGAAGATCTCCGTGAGCCGCGGCAGGAGCAGGCTCGCCTCGTCGATCGTGAACAGGCGTGCCGGCGCGTAGGGCTGCATCCGGAGGTCGACTGGCCCTTCCATCCCGTTCCTCCACCGACCGTTAGGGCATCCGAAGACTATGAGCCTATGCCCGCGGGCCTCACGCGATCCCGTGTTCCGCCTTCACGGCGTGTACCGCGCGGACCATGACCTCGAGCTTCGCCTTCGCCTCATCGACCGACCGGGTCTTCAGTCCGCAATCCGGATCGATGTAGAGCTTCTGAGGGTCGAAGATCCGCAGGGCCTTCTCGATGCGCTCGACGACCTGGGCCTTCGTCTCGACGACGTGGCTGTGGACGTCGACCACGCCGAACGCGATCTCCTTCTTGAGCGGATCGCGGCGGAAGCGGTCGAGGAGGTCCAGGCTCGAGTTGGACATCTCCAGGTCGAGCTGGTCCACCGGGAGGCGGTTGAAGTAGCTGTAGATGTCCTCATAGTTCCCGTAGCAGGTGTGCAGGATCGTCTTCGCCTGGAGACCTTTGGTCACGATCCCGACGGCCTTGACCACGAGCGGCAGCTCGTCGGACCGCGTCGCCAGGGCGGGTTCATCGACCTGGATGATCGCGGCCCCCGCCGCCTCGAGATCGCGGGCCTCCTCGTGCAGGAGCCGCGCAAAGGCCAACGCGGCCTCCTCCCGCGAGTCGTAGTGTTCGTCGAAGGACCAGTCCATCATCGTGTACGGCCCGGTGATCATCCCCTTCACCGGCTTCTGCGTCCGCTTCTGGGCGAACCGGAACCAGCCCACGCTGATCGCTTTCGCCCGCGCGAGCTCCCCGACGATGACGGGCTTCTTGTAGTACCGATTCCCGTAGGACCGGACGAGCCCCGAGACCTCCATCCCCTCGAGGTTCTCCGCGAAGTACGTGGCCATGTCCCCGCGGTACTGCTCCCCGTCGACCAGGATGTCAATCCCGATGTCCTCCTGGAAACGGATCCAGTCCTCCGTGGCCCTCTCCTCGAGCGCGCGGAGTTCCCCGCGCTTGAGGCCGCCCTTGGCCGCCTTGGCGCGGGCGTGGAGCAGGTAGTCGGGCTTGGGGAGGGAGCCGACCGTGGTCGTCTGGAGCGCGGTCATGCGTTCCCTCCGACCAGCTCCGCGGTCCGGGCGAGACGGGCCAGCTTCTCCCGCGCGGCAGCCCGCGGCAGGAACTCGAGCCCGTTCGACGGGGACAGGTAGCAGCGTTCCAGATCGACGGAGTGCCGTATCCCGCGCACGCGGGCGGCCACCGCCTTCGGGTCCTCCAGCTTCGTGTTCCGCGCATCGACCACGCCGAGGACGAGCGGCTTGTCCGAGCCGTGCGTCGCGATCTGGGACCACGTCTTGGCCCCCTGGACGAGGTCCAACCCCAGGACGTCCGCCGGGAGCTTCACGAGGTCGCGGTAGATCTTCGCGACGTCCCCGAAGTAGGTGGCCAGGCACAGTTCCGCGGTCCCCTTGGCGGCCGCAAGCAGACTGAACGTCTCCCGGACGAGGGAGAGGTCCTCGGGCCGCCGCGTCAGGATCGGCTCGTCCACCTGGAGGTATCGGACGCCGGCGGCCCGCAGCGCGGCGATTTCCTCGGCCAGGGCCCTGGCGAGGTCCCGCGCCAGGGCGCGTTTCTTCCTGTAGTGCCGGTCAAGCGCCAGGTTCGCAAGGGTCACGGGCCCCGTGAGAACCGCCTTGACCGGGGAGCGGGAGGCCTCCTGCGCGAACCGCCACTCGTCGACGAGGATGGGCGAGGTCCAGCGGACCGGGCCGGTCACAATCGGCTGTCGGTAGTACGTATTCGTGTCGAAGTACCGGACGAGCCCGCCGATCTCCACGCCCGAGAGCCGGCGCGCGATGTGGCTCTGACTGTCGTACCAGGAGACCTGGCCATCCGTGAGGATGTCGATCCCGGCCGCCTGCTGCTCCCGCAGGACGGCTTCGACGACCTCCCCCTCCGCCGCCTGGACGTCCGCTTCGGTCGCCTCGCCCTTGTCGAAGCGGGCGATCGTCCGTCGCAGCCCCTGCTCCTCGTACGAGTCCCCGATCCGGGGATACGTCCCGACCACGGTCGTCTGCGGCATTGCGCGTCCTCAAAGGCTCTCCGACACGGAGCCTTTCGGCCGGACGAAAAGAAGGGCAGGATAAAAGGTTCACATTCCGGACGGAATAGTCCTATTCCGGGGATTTCACTTGGCCAAGGCCTCTTCCGTCTGCTCCTCGAGCAACTTGACCTCGCCCTGCTTGTTGATGTGGTAGAAGCCCTGAAGGTCCTTGTAGCCGATCTCCTCCATGTAGAGGCAGTCCACCGGGCAGACGTCGACGCACTGCTGGCAGCCGATGCACTTCGTGTAGTCAAACTCGGGGACGACGATGGGCTTGCCCTTCCGGTCGTTCGGGCCGTCGAGCATGTCGATGCACCGCGTCGGGCATTCGCGCTCGCACTTGCGGCACCCGATGCAGACGTCCGCCTCGACGATCGGGTGCTCCCCCATCCGGTTAATCAGGACGGTCTCCTTGTCGGAGACCGCGTCGGGCATCCGGAGCTCCTCGGAGCGATAATACAGGTCCTCACGCGCGTAGTCTGCGTGCTCGAACTCCTGGGTGAAGTTCCAGGCGTCCGTCGGGCAGTACTCCATGCAGTTCCCGCAGAAGAGGCAGTGACCGATGTCCACGGCGGGCCGGCGGATGATCTTCTTCATCTCGTCGAGCATCGCGCGGCTCGGATGGAGGTACGGGTCGTCCTTGTCGACCTCGTGGAACTCGAAGTAGATGCACTCGTTCGGACAGACTTTCGCGCACAGCTCGCAGCCGATGCACTTGTACCAGTCGATGCTGTGCTGCCCGCGGAAGGCCTGGGGCAGGTCGACCTTCTGGTAGGGGTAGAGATGGGTCACGGGCTTGCGCCCGCCCGGGACGAGCTTGTTGACGATGGGCAGGGTGACGAGGGTGGCCTTGATCGCCGTGCTCAACGGGCGGAAGATGCCGCCGATCGTCGACGTCGGACGGACCTGCGTCAGGTCAGTGTCGGACTTGGGGGACTTCATAGGTGTAGTCTCCTTCACGCAGGTCCATCAGCTCGCCCTCACGGGAGCTCACGAGCCGCCCCTTCTTCGTCTTGATCCAGCCGGTCCGTTCCGCCTTGATCTTCGCGCTGAGCTTGAGAAACCCGTCGATCAAGGCCTCAGGCCGCACCGGGCAGCCCGGGATGAAGACGTCTGTCGGGACGAACGTGTACGAGCCCTTCACGATGCTGTACGAGTCGTAGTAGGGTCCGCCGCAGATCGTGCACTCCCCCATCGCGATCACCCACTTCGGGTCCGCCATCTGTTCATAGAGGCGGCGCACCGCGGGGCGGAGCTTCAGGGAGATCGGACCGTTGAGCAGGAGCACGTCGCACTGCCGCGGGGAGCTGCGGTAGATGACGCCGAACCGCTCCACGTCGTAGCGCGGGTCCGAGGTTGCGGCCATCTCGATCGCGCAGCACATGATCCCGAAGTGCAGCGGCCACGTCGAGTTCCGCTTGGCCCAGTTGAAGAACTCCCCGACGAGGCCCTCCTTCATCCTCTTGACCATCGCGCCGCCGGGGCCCCGCTTGAGGGGAGCGTCGATGTTCTCGTCGACCCATTTGAGGAAGTCCCTCGACCGGAGGCCGACGATGTTGGACTGCTCCGCCCGCTGGATCATGGTCGATTCCTCCGCCTCACCGGGGTGCGACGGGACGCGTAAACCGGTGTGCTTCTTAATCCTTGCCACGCGGTCCGGGGCTTAAACATTCGGTGCGGGTCCTTCACAACGGTTCACGCGCTTCGAGGCCCCCCCACGTCTCCCACCACTCCGAGGTCGAGAACAGGACCCCGGGATTCAGGAGGTCGCGGGGATCCAGGGCGTCCTTGATGCCCCGCATCGCCTCGTACACCTCGGGGCCCCATATCCGCCGGAGGACGTCCGCACGGATGCGGCCGATCCCGTGCTCTCCTGAGGGAAGCCCATGGAACCGGTCCAGGACCGCGTCGTCGAACTCCTTACGCAGGGCGCGCATCTTCTCGAGGTCGTCCGGGTCCATCGGGTCGAAGACGGGGCGGTAATGGGTGTTCCCGTCCCCGAGGTGGCCGTAGATCCCCGCCACGGTCCCGTACTTGCGAGTCAGCTCGGTGAGGAAGAGGATGAACTCGGCCACCCGGTCCCGCGGGACGATTGGGTCCTCGACGAAGCCCCAGGGCCGGCGGCTCCCGGGGCGGCGCAGGAGCGTGGGGAACAGGGAGCGCCGCGCCTTCCAGACCGCGGCCTGGCGCGCGGGGTCCGTCGCGGCCTCGGCGGGCGCGCTCAGACGATAGCGGGCTCCAATCTCCCGGACGACCTGCGTCGCAAGGGCGTCGAGGTCTCCCGCGTCGAACTCCACGAGGACCATGGCCCGCGCGGCCGCAGGGATTCCATACGCCTCGCGGCCGAGGACGTCAAGGGAGTCCCCGTCGATCCCCTCGATCGCGCTGGGCCCCAGGGGAAGGAGGCCCTGCACGAGCCGGCCCATGTCTTCGAGCGCGTCCAGGTAGAGGAGGCAGGTGACGGTTCGAGGCGGGCGGAGCAGGACGCGCAAGGTGGCCTCCGTGACCACGCCGAGTGTGCCCTCGCTCCCGACGAAGAGATCGGCAAGCGGGAACCGCCCCGCGTCGAGGCCCTCCACGAGGTGCGCGAGCCCGTACCCGCAGGAGTGTTTGGTCACCGCGCGGCGGGATGCGAGGATCGCCTCTCGGTGGTCCCCGAGGATGCGGCGGACGGTCTCCAACGCGGGTACCCGTGCAACGAGGCGGTGCCATTCCTCGCCGTCCACCGGAACATCCCGCGCGTCGAGCAGCGTCCCGTCAGCGAGGACGACTCGCAGAGCGAGGACGTAGTCGCGGGTCTGGCCGTACTTCACGCTCTGGTATCCGGAAGCGTTGTGGCCCACCATCCCGCCGATCCGGCACCACTCTCGACTTCCTGGCTCGAGTGGGAACCGGTGGCCCCGCTCGGCGAGGAACGCGTTCAGGTCGGCCAGGGGCACGCCGGGCTCGACCCGCACCCAGTCCTCCGAGGGGGCGAACTCGCGGATCGAAGCGAGGCGCGACGTGTCCAAAACGACGCCGGGCCCGATCGCCGCGCCCGAGAGGGAGGTCCCCGCGGCGCGTGGGGTGAGGGACACGCCGCGGCGGGCGCACTCCTGTACGATCGCCACGACCTGGGCCTCGGATCGGGGACGCACGACGGCCAGGGGTGGCACGAGGCAAGGGCTCGCGTCCATGGAGAATTCCCGGAGGGAGGCGTCGTCGTCGAAGACGCATCCCTCCCCGAGGGCGCCTCGCAAGGCGCGGACGAGGTCGCGAGGCGGAGTCGCGATCACGGGAGCCGGACCCCATGCATCGGCCTTCGGTGAGTCCGCCTCGCGGTAAAGCCCTTTCCTGCGGCGGACGAGGGTTTGGTGTCACCGGCAGGAGTGACAGTCTTTTAAGGAGCGGTCGGCATCCAGACGCCCCGGAGGGGTCGCGCACGCCGATCAATCAGGATCGCCTCCAGAAGCTGAAGGGATTTGGGCTCACCGAATACCAGGCCCGGGTCTACCTCGCGCTCCTCGACCTAGGGACCGCAACGGCCAGCCAGATCCCCGCGCTCTCCCGCGTGCCCCGCACCCGCATCTACACGACGATGCAGCAGCTCCACGGGAAAGGCCTCGTCCAGATCCTTCCCGAGAAGCCGGTCCGGTACAAGGCCGTGCCCTTCTCGAGCTACTTGAAGACGCTCGCGGCGGACTATCGCCAGAAGGCGCTCCAGCTCACGTCGAATGCGGAGACCCTCGCGCGGGAGTTCTCGGTCACTCCCCTCGAGCTGCCCGACCGACCGGGCCGGTTCGAGGCCATCTACGGGCGCCGCAATGTCCGCGACAGGCTCGTCGAGATGTATGAGCACGCGGAGACCGAGATCATCGCGATCGGATCGATGCACAGCCCCGCGCGGATCCTGCGCGGGCTCGGGCAGGAGCTCGAGGCGAAAGCGGCCCTCGGCGTGACGGTGAAATTCGCGTTCTTCACGAATCCGGACAACGAGACCGAAGTCCGCTCCCTCAGCCGCTACTCCGAGATCCGCCACATCGACTTCTTCACCCCGGTCTGCCGCCATGGAGTGGACGGCCAGCAGTTCCTGATGAGCCACCCGATCCCCGACGACGACTCGGGCTTCCGTGGGGAGGACATCGCCATCTGGACCGACGACCCCGCGATCGCCTCGGCCATGGAGCAGATGGCGGAACGCATCTGGGAGATGGGGAAGCGGACGAACCTCCGACCCCGGTTGATCGAGGGGCTTGCGGCCCGCGTCACGCCGAGGGCGGGACGGTGAGCCGCGCGAAGAGCTTGCTGATGTCCGTCAGGGGTTCGCCGTTCGGGCCCGCGATGCGCTGCTCCGCCGGCGTCCTCTCATAGTACGTCGGGATGCGCTGGCGGATCCGCTCCCCCAGGTCGGGGATGTGCTCGTTGTTGTAGAACACGCCGATCGGGATGCGGTCGCCCCACTCGAGGGCCTTCGCAAGCGCCTGCTTTGCCTTGTCCTCGATCTCCGTCGGGTCGTGGACGACCGGGTCGAACGCCTCCGTGTCGAGCTTGTAGACCCGCGGGAGCGCCCTCCCGCCGTTCTGATCCGCCCGGTCCTCGCCGCCATACCACTCCTTCGTGTTGATGTCGTTGTACGTCGGGCAGGGCTGGAGCACGTCAAGAAAGGCGTAGCCCTTGTGGCGGATCCCCTGGACGATCAGGTCCTTCAGGTGCTTCACGTCATAGGAGTACCCGCGCCCGACCCACGTCGCGCCGGCCGCGAGGGCGAGCCAGATCGGGTTCACGGCCTCGTTGATGTTCGGGTGCGCGAGGGACTTCGTCTGGACGCCGAGCTTGAGGGTGGGCGAGGCCTGTCCCTTCGTGAGCCCGTACACGCCGTTGTCGAACAGGACGTAGAGCATGTCGAGGTTCCGCCGCCCCGCGTTGACGAAGTGCGCACCGCCAATGCCCATGCCGTCCCCGTCGCCTCCGACGGCGACAACCTCGAGGTTCGGGTTGGCGAGCTTGATGCCCTGCGCGACGGGCAGGACGCGACCATGGAGGGTGTGGACCCCGTACGTCTTGATGTAGTGGACCGTCTTCGCGGAGCATCCGATCCCGGAGACCATCGCAACGCGGTAGGGATCGACCTTCAGCTCCGCGAGGGCCATCTGGATCGTCCGGAGGATGCCGAAGTCCCCGCATCCGGGGCACCAGTCGTTGTGGACCTCCGTGGCGAAGTCCTGGGCCTTCAGCACCTGTTCAAGCGCCATGGGTTAGCACCGTCCTGGGAGGAGCCTGATTGCGGATGATCGCCCTGACCGCGTCGTGGACCTCGTTGTTCGACATCGGGCGGCCGTTGTACTTCAGGACGAGGTGGGTCGGCGCGATGCCCGTGCGCTCGCGGATCAGTCCGCCGAGTTGCGCGCTGAAGTTCATCTCGATGTCGACGCGGTGCTTCGCCTTCGCCAGATGGGCCAGGACGGCCTCCGTGGGGAAGGGGTTCAGGAGACGGAGCTGCAGGAACCCGACGGACTCCTTCGCCGCGAGGAGCTGATCCAGGGCGTCAAGGATCGGGCCCTTCGTCGAGCCCCAGCTCACGAGGACCGTCTGGGCGTCCTTCGGGCCGAAGTAATGGAACTTGACGGAGTCCGGGATCTCCTGGTTCGCGAGCTGCAGCTTCGCCTCCCGCTTCTCCATCATCATGTCGCGCAAGACGGGGTCCTCCGTGATATGGCCCGTCTCGTCGTGCTCGTCGCCTGTATTCCAGAACAGGGTGCCGTGCTGGCCGATGACCGCACGTGGGGAGACCGGGTTGTCGCCGAGCTCGAAGCGGTGGTAGGGGTGCTCGGGCCCGTATCCGTTCCCGTCCACGACCATCCGCCCGCGGTCGATCCGGAGGTCCGTCAGGTCGGGGACCGCGACCGTGCCGCTGTTGTTGGCGAGGGCCTTGTCCACCATGTGGATCACGGGCATCTGGTAGCGCTCCGCGTAGTTGAAGGAGAGCAGGCCGTCGCGGATCATCTCCTCGAAGTCGCCCGAGGCCAGGATGATGCGGGGGCTGTCGCCGTGGCCCGCGTGGAGCGCGAAGCGCAGGTCGCCCTGCTCGTGCCGGGTCGGCATCCCCGTGCTGGGTCCGGCGCGTTGGTAGAGCGTGATGACGACCGGGATCTCGTTGATCGACGCGTACCCGATGCCTTCCATCATCAGGCAGAACCCCGGACCGGAGGTCGCCGTCGCGGCCCTTGCGCCCGTCAGGGCGGCGCCGATCGCCATCGTGATCGCCGCGATCTCGTCCTCCGTCTGCACGACGAGGACCGAGGCGCCCTTCTCCGTCACGAACTTCGAGTCCTCGGCCTCGGGGATGCTCCGGCCGTCGAGGTCCAGGACCTCGTTGGCCTCCAGGAACTCGCTCTCGTCGGAAGCGGGGGTAATCGGGTAGTACGTCTGCACGCGGAGCCCGCCGTAGAGCTTGCCGAGCGCGCCCGCTTGGCTGCCCGAGAGGAAGAGCCGTGGCTCCTTGCGCGGAAGGGTCTGCAGGCGGTACCGGAAGTCCGGGGCGAGCGTCTTTCCGAGGTCGTAGGCCTTGCGGGCTCCCGAGGCGTTCATGTCGACCGTGGACTTCTTCCCGCGGAACACGTCGTTGAGAGACCGTACCGCGTAGTCGAAGTCGAGCCCGACTACACCGAGGGAGGCGCCGACCGCGAGCATGTTGACCATCCGAGTGATCTTGCTCAGCGCATCGACGTTGAACTCGTCGGCGATCTGCTCGAGTAGGCCGCTGTAGGGAATCGGGATGAGGGTGACGCCGCGCTGCTTCGCGGACGTGAACAAGTCGTCGAGGCTCTCGCCGACGCCGCGGGAGATCAGGTACGTCTTGAGCTCGCCCGCCAGGCGGTGCTCGATCGTCGGGATGTCCGATACCTTCGTCTTCCCCAGGGCCGGATCATAGATGATCGCACCGTCGTCCACGACCTCGCGGACGTGCCGGAACGCCGTCTCGGCATCGAACGTCGCCAGCAGGTGGATGTCGTCGGTGTGGGACCGGACGGTCCCGGCGGAGGCCCGCACCGTGAAGTACGAGTGCTCCCCCTTGATGTTCGAGTAGTACTCCCGCTTCCCGAAGATGTTGAGACCCGCATGGGCGCAGGCGCGCGCGAAGGCGTTCGCTGAGGAGTCGACGCCGCTCCCTTGGGGACCACCGATCATCCAAGAGAGGTCATTCATTCTGAGGGGCTTCGCGCTCATCTGATCACGACGCTCGAGACACGGTGCGACGGCCTGCCGCCGTCGGTCGGCGATGGGGCGAGGGGTTCTTGAACGATTCGAGTGTGAGCCCGGTTCGATGCGAGGCCAGCCTCACCATCGTTTGCACTCGTCCCTGGGCTTGACACAGATGGCCGCGCCTTACAAAGCTTTTGTCACATTTCCATGCGTTGAAAACAGAACGGGGCCGCGGCCCCCATGGAGGCCCGGGTCGGTCAGGGTGAGCCCGGCGTGGCAACCTTTGGCGCGCGACCGCGTGGCAACGTGAGCTGCTGCATGAAATCCTCCATGAACTGGAAGCGGTTCCTGAGGGTGACCTCGCTGACGCCGGCGACCTTCGCGATTGCCTTCTGCGGTCTTCGCTCGCCGCAGGAGAGGGAGGCGAGGTAGATCGCGGCCGCGGCGGTCCCCGCCGGCGAGAGCGACATCGAGCTGTCGACCTTCTCGAGCTCCTTCAGGATCTTCAGGGCTTCCGTCTGCACGCTGTTGCTCAGCCCGAGTTTGGAGCAGAACCGGCTCACGTAGTCCGTCGGGTGGGACGGGGGCACCCGCAGGGTCAGGGTGCGCAGGAGGGCGCCGTAGGCCTTCCCGATCGACTTCTTCCGGACGCCGGTGACCTGCTGGAGCTCGTCCAGGGTCCGAGGCACGCCGTCGATCCGGCACGCCGCGTAGACGGCGGCGGCGACAATTCCCTCGATGGAGCGTCCGCGGACGAGGCCCTTCTCGAGCGCCTTCTTGCAGATGAATCCGGCCTCGTCCTTCACGGGGCGCGGGAGGCCCATCAGGGACGCGACGCGGTCGAGCGCGCGGATCGTCTCGGGCAGGCTGCGCTCGCCGGGCCGGGAGTGACCCGAGTGGCGCTGGAGCTTCCGCATGCGGTAGAACTTCTCCCGCTCGCGGAGCGGGATTGTGTTCCCCCGCGCGTCCTTGTTCGCCAAGGGGATGACCGTGGTCAATCCGGACGAGCCCGCGACGTAGCTGCGCGGCGCGCCGGTGCGCGCGAGCCGGTCGTTCTCCTCCACGGAGTACGCGGACCACTCGGGGCCCTCGTCGATCGTGCTATCCCGGATCACCAGACCGCAGGAATCGCAGACGAGTTCGCCGCGCGTGTAGTCTAGCACAAGGTGATCGCTCTTGCACTCAGGGCAGATCCGATCCTCGTCGACCACCGAATCCACCCGCGTTGCACTGGGCACGCTTGCTTCCCCCACTTCCTGGTGTGAGTGACGCTAATATAACGGGATTATAAGAGGGCTTGTCATACTCTCGAGTGACAAGTGTTCAGAAGCGTGCAGGCCCGGGCCGATTCGCCGGCCCCTCCCCGTCCATGGACGGGTGTCAGGCGACGGCGAGCTTCTTGGCCCAGATCTCTTGCCCTTCCTTGAAGACGTCCCGCCCTCGCGAATCGTTCGCGACGATGGCCGGGAAGTCCTCGACCTTGAACTCCCAGAGGGCTTCCGTGCCGAGCTCGGGGTAAGCGATGACCTTCGCGGACTTGATCCGCTGCGACAGGGTCGCCCCGAGGCCACCCACCGCGATCAAGTAGACGGCCTTGTGCTTCACCAGGCTGTCGATCACCGCCTGGTTGCGGCTGCCCTTGCCCACGGTCGCCTTGACGCCGTACTCGTACATCCGGGGCGCGTAGGCGTCCATGCGCAGGGAGGTCGTCGGTCCCGCGGCGCCGATCGCCCGACCGGGCGGCGCAGGCGTCGGTCCGACGTAGTAGAGGATATGGCCGCGGAGGTCCACGGGGAGGGGCTTGCCTTGGTCCAGGAGCTCGACCATCTTCTTGTGCGCCGAGTCGCGGGCGCCGAACATAAGCCCGGTGATCGCCACGCGGTCCCCGACCTTGAGTCCCGCCACATCCGCGTCCTTCAGAGGCGGGCGGAGGTTCACGACGTCGCTCACAGGACCGCCTCCTTGTGGCGGTGCGCGTGGCAGTCGATGTTCACCGCGACGGGCAGGGCGCCGATGTGGCACGATTTCGCCTCGATGTGCAGGGCGAGGGCGGTCGTGCCGCCCCCGAGTCCCTGCGGGCCCACGCCGAGTCGGTTCACGGCCGCGAGCCATTCCTTCTCGAGGTCAGCGTAATACGGGTCCAGGTTCGGCGACCCGAGGGGCCGGTAGAGGGCTTTCTTCGCGAGGAGGGTGACTTCCTCGAAGTTGCCGCCGATGCCCATCCCGAGGACGAGCGGGGGGCAAGCGTTCGGTCCTGCGGCCTTGACGGTCTCGAGCAGGAACTGCTTCGCGCCCTCGACCCCGGCGGAGGGGCTCATAATCTTCGTCTTGGACATGTTCTCCGCCCCCGTGCCCTTCGCTCCGACGACGATCTTGAGCCGATCTCCCGGAACGAGGTCGAGGTGGACCATCGCGGGCGTGTTGTCGCCCGTGTTCCCCCGCCGCAGCGGGTCCTTCACGAGCGAGGCGCGCAGGTACTGCTCCTTCCACGCTTCGCGGACGCCCTGGTTCACGGCCGCGAGCAAGCCCGGCTTGTCGAAGCGGACCTCCTCGCCGAGCTCGAGAAACACGATGGCGATCCCGGTGTCCTGGCACATCGGAAGGTTCTCGCGCTGCGCGAGCTCCGAGTTCTCGACGAGCATCGTCAGGATCTCGCGGCCCTGAGTCGAAGGCTCCGCCTTCGCGGCCTCCGCGAACGCCGCTTTGAGTTCCGGGTTGATCACGACGCAGGCCTCCTTGTACAGGTCCCGGACCGTCTCGCGCACTTTGTCTGTGGATATCACGCGCAAACCGCGCCACCTTCGGGTCCGGGTGCGGCCGCGGGCGAGATGAACGTTCGCCCCGTGCAATACATATTTCCCATCGTAGGTGGGCAAGATTAATACGGAGTGCCCACTGTCGGCGAGACGGGGCTCGTCATGACGGAGTTTCGCACCGAGAAGGACTTCCTGGGAGAGCTGAAGGTCCCCAAGACAGCGTACTGGGGAGCCCAGACACAGCGCGCGATCGAAAACTTCCCCATCAGCGGGATCCGCTTCGGCCGGCGGTTCATCTATTCCATCGGCCTGATCAAGCTGGCGTCCGCGCAGACGAACATGGAGCTGGGCCTCCTGGAATCGAAGATCGGCAAGGCAATCGTCCAGGCGTGCCAGGAAGTCATGGACGGGAAGCTGGATGACCAGTTCCCCCTCGACATCTACCAGACCGGGAGCGGCACCTCGACGAACATGAACGCGAACGAGGTCATCGCGAACCGCGCGAACGAGATGCTGGGCACCCCGCTCGGAGAGAAGGGAGCGGTTCACCCGAACGACCACGTGAACATGGGCCAGTCCTCGAACGATGTCATCCCGACCGCGATCCACGTGGCCGCCGTGATCGCAATCGACCAGGACCTGCTCCCCGCGCTGCGCGAGCTCGAGGAGAGCCTCGCGCGCAAGGCGAAGGAGTTCGACCCCGTGGTCAAGTCCGGGCGCACTCATCTGATGGACGCGACCCCGATTCGCCTGGGGCAGGAGTTCTCCGGGTACCAGTCCCAGATCGACCACGGCATCCGCCGGGTGACTGCGTCGCGGGCGTCCCTCACGGAGCTCGCGATCGGCGGGACCGCGGTCGGCACCGGAATCAACAGCCATCCCGACTTCCCCGGCCGGGTCGTCGAGAAGATCGGTGGCGCGACGAATGCGAAATTCCGCGTGGCCGACAACCACTTCGAGGCCCAGATGGCCCAGGACTCCCTCGTTGAAGCGAGCGGTGCGATTCGGACGGTGGCGATCTCGATGCTGAAGATCGCCAACGATCTGCGCTGGCTGTCGTCAGGGCCGCACACGGGCCTGCGGGAAATCAACTTGCCCGCGGTCCAGCCGGGCTCGTCCATCATGCCCGGGAAGGTGAACCCGGTCATCCCGGAGGCGGTCATGCAGGTCGCGGTCACCGCCATCGGCAACGACGAGGCCATCGCGGTGGCCAACACCCACTCGAACCTCGACCTGTGCACGATGATGCCCGTCATGTCGCACCGCCTTCAGCAGAACATCGAGCTCCTGTCGAACGTGGCGAAGGTCTTCTCGCACAAGTGCATCGACGGAATCACGGCGAACGTGGACCTACTACTGCAGTATGCGGAGTCGAGCCCCGCGATCGCCACCAAGCTCAACCCGATTATTGGGTACGAGAAGGCCGCGGAGATCGCGAAGGAGGCGGGCCGCACGGGCAAGTCCGTGAGGCAGATCGTCGTCGAGAAAGGGCTCCTGAGCGCTGAGGAAGCCGCGAAGATCCTCGACCCGAAGCACCTGACGGCGCCGAGCAAGGACCTCGTGGGCGCCGGGGGCGGCTGAACCCCGCCATCCGGCAAAGGGTCTTGAGCCGTCCGGCGTCTGCCGGGTCCGGGCTGAATGGCCCGGGAGCGAGGGAAGGTGCCCTACCGCCGCGTCAAGGACCCGAAGGAAGTCATCGTAATCTTCGACCTCCACCTCCGGAAGGGCACAGACGCGAGGGCGTACCGGCGCACCTCCGAGCGGATGCACGAGCTCGTGGACCCGTGGCCCGGCTTCATCTCGCTGAAGGAGTACACCAGCGAGGACGGGGAGGTCCTCGACATCGCCCGCTTCGCGGACGAGAAGTCGTTGGAAGCGCGGAGGCGCGAACCGGAACACCTCGGGGCCTAGCGGAAGGGTCGCGAGGAGTTCTACGACCCCTACCGTATCGAGATGTGCCGCGTGGTCCGCGACTACGAGTTCCGGACTGACAGGGAGCGTCCCACGGGAGAGCGGGCGAAGCGGTGATCCGACCGCCCGTGCCGGTCTGCGGATCCGCCGCGGCTACCCGCCCGCGAGGCGGGCCGTGTCGATCTGCGCCTTCTGCAGCCGTCCCGAGTAGTCCACGTAGATGGTCTTCCAGTATGTGAATTCCTCGAGCGCGGTCGTCCCCGCTTCCCGAGTGTCGGTGGGACCCGTCTCCTTCGTCCCGCCGAAGGGCAGCTGGACCTCCGCGCCGATCGTCGGCGCGTTCACGTACGTAATCCCGGCCTCGAGATCCTGCATCGCCCGGAAGGCCCACCGGAGGTCGTTCGTGTAGATCGACGAGCTGAGGCCGTACTTCACCGAGTTCGCGATGGCGACGGCGTCCTCGTAGCCCTTCGCCTTGATCACACTGAGCACGGGCCCGAAGATCTCCTCCTGGGCGAGGCGGCTGTCTCGGTCGACCGCGAAGATCGTGGGCTGGACGAAGAAGCCTTTCGCAAACGGCCCGCCGGTGAGTTTCTGGCCGCCGGTCAGGAGCGTGCCGCCTTCCTTCTTCCCGATGGCGATGTACTCGAGGACCTTCTTTTCCTGGTCACCGGAGGCCACGGGCCCCATGTCCGTCCTCTCGTCGATCGGGTTGCCCACTTTGAGGCGCGAGGCGCGTTCGACCAGATCGCCGACGACACGGTCGTAGATCTTCTCGTGCACGATGAGGCGGGACGTTGCGGTGCACCGCTGCCCGGCCGTCCCGAAGGCCCCGAACAGGACGCCGTCGAGGAGGAGCTCGAGGTTCGCGTCGTCCATCGCGATGATCGCGTTCTTCCCGCCGAGTTCGAGCCCGACCTTGATCATCTTCTTCGCCGCGCTCTCGTATACGTGCCTCCCCGTGTCCACGCCGCCCGTGAAGGAGACGGCACGGATGTCGGGGTGGGCCACGATGCCGTCGCCCACGACGGATCCGCTCCCCGTGAGCATGTTGACGACCCCGGGCGGGAAACCCGCCTCGTCGAGGCACTCCACGAACTTCGCCCCGCACAGCGGCGTGAGGGAAGAGGGCTTGAACACGATCGGGCAACCCGCGATCAGGGCGGCCCCGCTTTTCCATCCTGGAATCGCGACGGGGAAGTTCCAGGGAGTGATGAGGCCGACCGGACCCACCGGGAGCCGGACGGTCATGCACATCTTGTTCGGGAGCTCCGAAGGGACCGTCTCGCCGAACATGCGGCGGCCCTCGCCCGCGGCGTAAGTGTAGAAGTCGATCGCCTCCTGGACGTCGCCGCGGCCCTCCGCGATGACCTTCCCCATCTCGGAGGTCACGACGCGGCCCAGCTCCTCCTTCTTCCGCTTCATGACCGTCGCGGCCTCGAGCAGGAGGTCCCCGCGGCGGGGGGCCGGCGTCTTGCGCCACGCCTCGAACGCGCCCTTCGCGGACTTGATCGCGGCCGCGACCTCGATCGGGGTGGCCAGCGGGAAGGTCGCGAGGACCTCCCCGGTCGCGGGATTCCGGGTCTCGAATCGCTTCCCCTCGGACTTGTGCCATTTCCCGTTGAAGAAGAGGCCGTATTCCTGGACCATCGCGTTCACCCGCGGGAGGCCGCAAGGAGCCCAGAGGATAAGAGTTTGCGGGCGAGCGGAGCTCGGCCCGCAAGAGTTTTCCCACCTGCCATTCGACCTGGCTGCGGGAAATGCTTGAGTTCCGCGGTCCCTTGCCCGAAGTGCGGGGCGACCTGGCCTGACTCAGCGGTGATTGGGTCGCGGAGACGACCCGGCGGTCGCGATCTTCTTCGCGGCCTGCCGAAGGTCGTCCGCCACGACATCGGGGTGCCAGGGCCGCATCGCCTCTCGGAACCGAGCGCGCCACTCCTTCGGTCCGACCCACGCCGTGCGGCATCCGAAAGCCCGGCCGAGTTCCACGTCGAGGACCTTGTCCCCGATCATCCACGCGTTCCGGGGGTTCACGCCGAGGTCGCGGGCCGCGGCGAGTAGCATGCCCGGCCGGGGCTTGCGGCAGGCACAATCCGAGAGCACGTGATGGGGACAGTAGTAGATCTCCGCGATGTGGACGCCCTCTTTCCGGAGGCCCGCGAGCATCCGTTCGTGGATACGCCGGAGCTGGCGCTCCGGGACGAGCTTCCAGCCCATCATGTCCTGGTTCGTGACCACGACCATGCGCCACCCCGCGGCCTGGAGGGTCCGCATCCCCTCGATCGCGCCGGGGAGGAACTCGAAGGAGTCAGGGGTCCGGACGTACCCCTTGCGGCCGCGGTTGATCACGCCATCCCGGTCGAGGAACACGGTCGGCTTCAGGACCCGATCCGTCCCGTCCGAGAGCCCGTGGCGCCTCACGTGGAGCGCCCGCCTCGCCTCCGGAGACTGGAGGAAGAAGTCGACGAGGCCCCACTTCGCGAAGGGATTGCGCGTGAGCGTGAGGGCCTTGTCCACGGTGTACCAATCCACGCGCTCGATCTCGTCCGGCTTGACGTGGAAGGCCTCCGAGGCCACATGGCCCTTGAACAGGAACCCCAGCGTGTACGACGGCTTCCCGGGGAACCCGGACGTGTAGATGTTGAGTGGACCGTCGAGCACGACGGGGGCGCCGGTCTCCTCCTCCGCCTCGCGGAGCACGCCCGCCTCGGGGCCCTCGCCGTAGTCCATGAACCCGCCCGGGAGGTTCCAGTGCCCTTTGGAGAAGCCGCGGACCGCCTTGACCAGGAGGACCCGCGTCCCCTTCGAGATCACGACCTCCGAGACGCACCGAATCATCGTCGCATAGATCGCGCGCTTCACGAGGCCGTCGACGTCGTCGCGGTCGAAGATCTCGTCCCGCTGGTACCACTCCTCCGGGTGGTAGTCGAGGACCGGCTTCACTTTGTGGACGACGTCCTCCGGGAAGTCCATCCGGGCACCGGGGAGCGTCCGGAAGGCGAGACGATCTCCCTTGCGCGGGAAGCGGAGCTTGCCGTGGTCGCGGACCAGGTACACCTGTCCGTCCGTCTCGACGAAGAGGTGCTCGCGGGGGCGCTTGCGTACCACGAATCGGGGAGAGGGACCGGCTCGATATGAATCCTCGCCGCATCACGCCCAGAGCTTCAGGGCGACCGAGACGCCGTCCCGGAGCGGGAGGATCACCGCGAGCATCCGCGGGTCCCGGGCGAGGCGCTCGTTGTAGGTGCGGATCGCCGCGGTGTCCCGGGAGCGGTCCTTCGGGTCCGCCACCGCGCCCTTCCACAGGACATTGTCCGTCACGAGCAGGCCGCCCACCCGTAGCCGTTGGATGCAGGGCTCGAGGATCTCCGGGTAGCCATCCTTGTTGATGTCGACGAAGATCAGGTCAAAAGGCCCCTCGAGATCCTCCACGACCTCCTGGGCCGGGCCCACGAGGATCGTCACGCGGTCCTTCACGCCCGTCTTCTCGAGGTTCGCGGCGGCGATCTGGGCGGTCTCCGGGTCGGCCTCGACCGTGATTAGCTCGCCGTCCGGCGACAACGCCCGGGCGAGCCACGTCCCCGAGTAGCCGATCGCCGTGCCGAGCTCGAGGATGCGACGCGCCCCCAGACTCTTCGCGAGGATATGGAGGAAGCTGCCCTCTGCCGCCCCGACGATCGGCCAGTCGTCGCGGAGGCCGACCTCCTCGACCCCGGCGAGCACGTCGCCTCCGCGGTTCGCGAGGGCGTCGATGTAGTCCGCGAGCGGCGCGTCGATGGCGGCCCAGTTCGGGTCACGGCGGCGGGGCATGCGCCGGGACAGCCGGCGGTCCGGAATGAACCTTCGGCTTGACATAAGTTCAAGTGTCCCGTCGCCCCATGTGTTCCGCGGGATGGGCATGTGCAAACTCACGAAGACGCAGAGCCCGGTGCTCTCGCTGTATCTTGAAACCGAATATGTAAACCAAATCGCATCCCGGGGCTACGCCCTGCGGCCCAACCTTTCGATCCCCGCCCACGGACCGCTGGTCACTCGTCCGGCGGTAGGGGTGGAGTCGGCGGGGCCCGCGTAACGCCGTCGAGTTCATCCGCGCGGTTCTCCCAGGACGACGCCTTGTCCTCGAGACGCAACGCGCGCTCCTTGAGCGTGTGGGCCTTCAGTTTCGCCTTGGCCGCCTTGTGCCGCAGCTTCGCGGCCTTCGCCCGGTCGCGCAGCTCGCCCGACGCGGGGCGAGGCGGCGGGGGCGGGGGCATCTCCTCCGGCTGACCTTGGTAGGTCATGATAGGCCGGGAACATCCGGCTCGGGGATAAGGGTTGTGTACCGAATCCGGACGCGGCTTGAGGTCGCGGCCCAAGGGAAAAATACCCATCTCGCGTTCGAGCGGCTCGTGAAGGTGTACGTCGAGGCGTACGGCTGCACGCAGAACTACGGCGAGGCCCGGCTCATGCAGGAGGCCCTCGCCGCGAACGGCCACACCCTCACGCGTTCGGAGGCCGAGGCCGACGCCCACGTCCTCGTGACCTGCACGGTCATCGAGGCCACAGAACGGAAGATGGTCCGTCGGATGAAGGAGCTCGCGTCGCACGACGGGCCGCTCGTCGTCGCGGGCTGCATGGCGGCGGCGCAGCGGGAGCGCGTCCGCGCGCTCGTGCCTCGCGCCAAGCTGCTCCCGCCGCGGAAGTGGACGCAGATCGTGAGCCTCCTCGGGGAGGGCACCGCCTGCGCGGACCGCGCGGCGGACGCGGAGGCGCAGGCGCTCGGATGGCGGGACGCCATCGTCCCCATCGCGCAGGGATGCGCGGGCCGCTGCACGTACTGCATCACGCGGGTTGCCCGCGGCTCCGTGACGTCCTATCCCGTCGACGACCTCGTCGCGCGCGTCCGGAGGGAGGTGGACCGCGGCGCCAGGGAGATCAAGCTCACCGGGCAAGACACGGGAGCCTACGGACGGGACAGCGGGTCGAACCTTGCCGACCTGCTACGCGCGATCGACGCGGTCCCGGGGGAGTTCCGCGTCCGAGTCGGCATGGCCGATCCACTCACGGTCCTCCCGATCGCCGAGGATCTGGTCGACGCGTACCGTTCCGAGAAGGTCTTCAAGTTCCTGCACCTGCCGGTCCAGAGCGGAGACGACGAGGTCCTCGCGAGCATGCGGCGCGAGTACTCGGTCGCGGAGTTCGAGGCGATCGTGGCCGCGTTCCGGCGGGCCTTCCCCGCACTGACCCTCTCCACGGATGCGATCGTCGGCTTCCCGGGGGAGACCGAGGACCAGTTCGAGGCCACGATGGACCTGATGCGCCGTGTCCGTCCGGACATCGTGAACGTCACGCGTTTCTCGGCCCGTCCGGGAACGCCTGCGGCCTCGATGCCCGACCCAGTCGTGGGATGGCGGGTGAAGTACCGCTCACGGAGGCTCACGTCCCTCCGCTTCGCGATCGCCCGCGAGATCCACCAGGCCCTCGTGGGGGATGAGGTGGACGTCCTGGTGACGGAGATGGGAAAGGAGGGGACCGTCCTCGCGCGGACGGCGGACTACCGGCAGGTCGTGATTCACGAGGACGCGCCCCTGGGCGAATTCGTCCGGGTGCGGATCGATGCTGCGCGCGCGACGGACCTCTTCGGGCACGTCGTGACGGATGGGCTTTATACGCCCGAGGAAATGCACGCCCGCAGCCCCGTGGTGTAGTGGTCAAGCATTCGGGTCTTTGGAACCCGCGACGGCAGTTCGAATCTGCCCGGGGCTATCCCATGAAGTCCCGCGCGACGGTCACGCTGACCTACCCGGACGCCGCCCTCGCAAAGGCCGTCGCCGAGTCCGTCTCCCTGGACGACCAGGGGTACATCCGGACGCGCCGCAAGGGGACGACAATCTTCGCGACGGCGACGGCGGACGCCCCGATGTCCCTCCTCCACACGCTCGACGACTACCTCGCATGCGTCAGCGTGGCGGAGCGGACGGCGGAGGCGGCACGCCCTCGCGGACGAAGGCGGCGACGCCGCGCTTGAAGGCGAGCATCTCGCGGCGGTTCATCGCCGCACGCGCGACCGCGCCCAGCTCGTCCTCGGGGGACACGACGAGGACCTCGTCGCCGGGCCGGATCCCCGGGTCGGCCTCCTTTACGAACTTCGCGAACAGGTTCTTCCCGTCTCGGAGGAAAGGGATTGCGTCCGGGTGGGCGACGACCCGGAGGCGCGGGGACGGGAAAGCGGCGTGGAGCCGCACCGCGCCCGCGGCCTTCAGCGTGAACAAGCCGTCCTCCGCGCGCAGGGACAGGATGTGCTGGCCGTCGGCCAACACGTTGCGGACCTTGCCCGTGTTCTTCGAAACCACGAACGAAAGCGGACCGCGGAGGAGGGTCTCGGCGGCGCCCCGCCCGAACTGGAAATCGGCCGTCGCTCGCACACGCAGCAGGTTCCACTCGACGGACCGAGGACCGGGCGCTCGGGCGCGGAGCTCCCCGAGGGTTGCGTCCCCTTCCCACAGCACGCCGAAACCGTATCCGGCTCCCGCGGCCCACTGGCGGAAGAACACCTCCGCGGCCTCCAGGGCTTCGGGATCCAGGGTGTCGGGAATGATCGACTGGGACAGAGGCCAGACGGCGTCCAGCTCGATCGGCACGGGCCCCCAGACGGACTTGACCACGGGATGAACATCCGCGGCGGAGAGGGCCCGCTCGACGATGCCGCGGTACCGCTCCCCATAGGGTCGGGGCCCTTCCGGAAGCACGAGGAGACCTCGCGCCGGCGGCGTCGCATAGCGTTCCTCGAGTCGGCGCCGGTACCGGTGCAGGACCGGGCGGTGCGCGGTCTCCGGGCCCACGTAGTACATTGCGCCAGGCCTGGACAGCGGCTCGGACTCCTCGAGGAAGTCGTTGTGGCGGCGCAGCTCCCGCATCGCGTCGAGGAGGGCGGGGTGCGCGCGGGCCCGCCGTTCCGCGAGTTCCCAGATCTCCCCTGCGCCGATGGCCCGGCGGACCTCGCGGACCGCGGCGAAGGAGACGTGCAGGTTGTGCTCCGCGAGGAGGACCTCGTCCTTCGCGATCTCGGCCATGGGGTGCGCTGCGCAGACTGGACACGCGCAGCCGCTCTCCCGGACCTCCGAAGCGTGCCGCGTGCCGTCCGCGAACAGCATGCGTCCGTCCCGGGCGTACTTCGCGTAGGCCGCAGAATCGAACAGGTCGCATCCCAGGAGGGCTGCGAGGGGGAACACGAGGGGGTGTCCCGCGCCGAACAGGTGCACGGGCTTCGAGGGGTCGAGCCCTTTCTTCGAGGCGAGGATCACGCGGACCAGGTCCCGGAAGCGGTACGATTCCATGAGGGGGACCACGCCGCCGATTGCGGCCACCGCGATGTCCAGCGAGGAGACCTCGCGTGCGCAGCGCTCCCGCAACGGCTCGTGGAGGCCTCCCTGGACCGCGCCGACGAGATCCATCTCCCCGCGCAGGGCGACGGCCTCCTTCGCCCGGGCGATCGTCTCGTCGACGTCGGCCTGGGCGCGGGCGAGCGGATGCTCCGGTTCGGAGAACGGGTCGAGCATCGTCCCCAGGTCGGAGCCGATGGCCCGCTGGAACCCGATGACCTCGGGGTTCGTGACCTCGACGTCCCCGTAGACGTGGGACTGGAAGGCCCCGGAGTCCGTCATGATGACGCGGGGGAAGTCGAGCAATCCGTGCACGCCCTGGCGGAGGACAGGCTCCCGCAGGGCGCCCTTTCCCAGGATGTAGGCGTTCGTGATCAGAATCTCGGCGCCGAAGCGGACGGCGAGGTCCTTCGGCGACACGATCGGATGGTTCGGGTTCACGACAGGGAGGAGCGCCGGGGTCGCGACCCGGCCGTGGCGCGTCTCGAGGACCCCCTGGCGGGCCAGACCATCCCGGGCCGTCAGCTCGAACACGCGCGGCCATGGGGGCCCACGGTAAAGGGCTTTGCGAGCGCTTCGCGCACCCGGCCGCAACGGCTATGCCCTGCCTCCCACTCCGCCCGGAGCGATGCTGCGCCAGACCTTCGTCCACGTCCCCGGGGTCGGGTACCGGACGGAGGAACGGCTCTGGCAACTGGGCCTCAGTTCCTGGGACGACATCGGGACGGAGAGGGTGTCCGCGCTACCCCCGCATCTCCGGGCGACCCTCGAGGAGGAGATCGGACGATCCGAAGAAGCGCTGCGCCGCGGGCGCTACCGGTACTTCACCCGCCGCCTCCCGACGCGGGAGCATTGGCGGGCGTGGCCCGAGTTCCGGAGCCGCGTCGCGTACCTAGACATCGAGACCACGGGACTCGACATCGGCCGGGACGCGGTCACTGTGGTGGGCGTGTACGACGGCCGCCGCAAGCGGTCCTTCATCAAGGGAGTCAACCTCGAGGAGCTGGCCGAAGCCCTGGACGAGGCGCAGCTGCTCGTCACGTTCAACGGGATGCGGTTCGACGTGCCCTTCCTGCGGCGCGCCTTCCCGCGCCTGCGGCTCGACCAGCTCCACCTCGACCTGATGAATCCCCTGCACAGGCTCGGGTACTGGGGAGGGCTGAAGAAGATCGAGCGCCGCCTCGGCATCGAGCGCAGCGACGAGACGGCGGGAATGAGCGGATTCGACGCGATCCGTCTGTGGGGCGAATACGAAGCGGGGAACGACGATGCGCTCGAGACCCTCGTCGCGTACAACCTCGAGGACGTCGTGAACCTAGAGCCCCTGGCCGAGTTCGCGTACACCGCCCTCCGCGCGCTCGCGCTGGACCGGGGATTCGTGACGGCGGATCAGCTCGAACGGGCCCGGGACAGAAACGTGCCCCGGGCCGCGGCCGTCCCACCTAGGGGTTCAGAGGCGTCTCGGTCAGGTTGATGACCTGCTCCGAGGCGAGGGGCTGCGCGCCGTCGTCGATCACGATGCTCGCCTTCAAGCGACCTTCCTCGAGGCTCACCCGGACGGACTTCAACCGCGACCGGAAGAGCTGGAGGCCCTTCCCGTTCCGGGAGGGCAACGCGCGTTCGCAGTAGACGAGGCCGAGGTGTTCGAGCTGGCGGATGCGGCGGTAGCACGCGGCGATCGGGATCCCGAAGCGATGGCTCAGGTCCAGGGCCGAGACTGCGCTCTCGCAGGTCCCCAACAGGATCCGGGCGCTGTACGGGTCCATCACGGTTTGGCTCATTGCCAGGGCTTGCACGCGCTCAATCCCCCCGCAACGCCAGGATCTTCTCCACGAAGGCGACGACTTGGTCCGCTTCGAACGGCTTCTTCAGGTATCCGGCGGCCCCTCGGCGGGCGCTCTCGATCTCCGTGAAACTGTCTCCGAACGCGGTCATCAGGACCGCGCGCAGGCCCGGCTGGCGGTTCCGGGCCTTCTCGATCAGCTCCACGCCGGTCGGACCGGGCATCTTGTAGTCGGTCAGCAGTATGTCCACGTCGTTCGCATCGAGAATCTCGAGCGCCTCGGGCGCGTTCGCGGCGGTGCGGACCGAGTAGCCCACGGACTCGAACAGCTCCGCGAGGTTCTCCCTCATGCCCTCGTCGTCGTCGACGATGAGAAGGCGGCACTTCGGGAGATTCCCGGTCAACGGCAGAGACACCACATCCTGCACGGGGAACTTCGATGCGGCCGGGAGCTTTTATAGGCCTTGGTTGAGAGCGTTTGACAGAGAGAACCGGGGTCTAGCGGGAGTCGAAGAGGAGGGGCGGGCGACGCCGTTCGTTCCCGAGGGCACGGACGACGCGCCAAGCCTGCCGGCCCTCCTCCGTCAGGACGTAGGCGCCCCCCTCGGCCTTCGTCAGGAGGCTGTCCGTTTGGAGCTTCTGGAGGTGGAAGGAGAGCTTCGACGACGAGTCGACGAAGTTCATCTTCAGGATGGATGAATAGGACACGGGACCGGAGGAAAAGACGAATGACACGATGGCCCGCCGGATCGGGTTCGCGAGGGACTCGAGCATCCCCTGCAGTCCCGGTTCCGTGTGGGCCACGCCGAACCCTGCCTCGAGGTCGGACACGACCTCCGGCGAGAGGTCCTTGACGACCAAGGTGCCGCCCCGGGCTTCGCATCGTCCGCTGACGTGGCGCACCCAGGCCTCGAGGTCGGCGCGGCCGTGGAGGTCTTCCAGGCGCTTCAGCTCGGCGGCGTAGACCACCGGGGCCTCCGTCTTGGACACATGGTCCTCGATCGCGGCGTTGAGCTGATAAAGCTGGGAGGCCGTGAACACGTTCGGAGGCTTCGGCTCGTCGTCGAGCCGAAGGATGCGGACGGCCCCCTTCGGCGGGGCCGCCTCGGGTCCCAACACGGCCAGGAGGGATTTGCGGCGCGCGGCATCCTCGAGGATCGACTGCACCGCCTGGGGCCCCTGGGCGGGCTGGGTGATCATCTCCCGTGCCTGCCGCTCGTCCTGGACGGACTGCAGGATTCGCTGGAGGGCCTCGATCTCGAAGGGCTTCACGACGAAGTCGACCGCACCTCCCTTCATCGCTTCCACCGCGACATCGACCGAGCCATGCCCGGTGATCATGACCACCGCGGTGTCGGGCCGGATGACTTGGAGGCGGTGCAGGATCTCGAGGCCGGTCGCGCGCGGCATCACGAGGTCCAGCAGCGCGATCTCGAACGCGTCCGCCTGAAGCTGCTCGAGCGCCTCACCGCCATCTGCAGCGACGTACACGTCATGCCCGTCCGCTCGGAGGAGCTCGGCGAGCTCCGAACGCAGCGTCGGGTCGTCGTCGGCGATCAGGATCTTCATGGGTTCTCCCTCTGGGGAAGCACGACCGTGAACGTGGTCCCTTTACCGGGGGTCGTGGTGAAATGAATTTCGCCTCCGTGGGCTGCCAGGATGTTCCGGCAGACCGCGAGCCCCAGCCCCGTCCCGCCCTTGTTCCGCTTCGTCGTGACGAATGGCTGGAAGAGGCGTCCCTGCACCTCCGCCGGGATGCCAGGGCCCGTGTCCGTCACGGTCACGATGCGGTAGCCACTCCGGGCCTCGAGCCGGACGGTGACCGACCCGCGGGTCGTCGCCTCGAAGGCGTTCCGCAAGAGGTTCACGAAGACCTCCTGGATCTGGAGGGGGTCCACGTAGGCTGGGACCGGAGTCTCGCCGTAGTCCTGGACGAGCACGACATTGGGGGAGCGGTAGGGCTCGATCTGGTCGACGGCAGTCACCAGGATGGTCCGGAGATCGACCTCGACCGGTTCGATGTCCCGGTGCTTGGAGAAGCCCAAGAGGTCCGCGATGATGGACGCCGCCTGCCGGCGCTGCGCGTCGATCTTCTCGAGGCGCTCGCGCACCTCGGGGTCCTGGGTCCTCCGTTTGCTCGCGGCGGCGAGCAGGGAGATGTTCGCGAGAGGCGTGTTGATCTCGTGCGCGATGTAGGCGGCCATCTGGCCGACGGACGCGAGGCGTTCGCTGGCCAGCAGGCGTCTCTGCATCTCGATCTGCTCCGTGACGTCGCGGACGATCATCTCCACGTAGGGGTCGGAACCGGGCTCGGAGACCAGCTGCGAGCGGACGGCCAGGGACTTCCGGACTCCCCGGGGGAGCGCAATCGCGACCTCGAACCGCTCCGGGGGCGAGTTTCCCTTGAAGCACCGGCGCAGGTACGCGCGGGCACGCTCGAGGTCCTCCGGCATGAGGAAGTCTTCCAGGTTCGCTCCAAGGAGGAACTCCCGTTCCTTCTCCACGATCAATCCTGCGGTCGGGTTTGCGTCGAGGATGGTTCCCTTCGCGTTGACGAGCAGAATCGCATCGGCGGCGGCCTCGAACAGGGTCCGGAACCGCGTCTCGGACCGGCGAAGCCGGTCTTCGGCCTGTTCCCGCTGCGTGATATCCAGGAGCGACCCGATGATCGCAGGGGCTCCGTTGAACTCCACCTCGCTCCCGTGGACTTCGACCGCAATCCGCGAACCGTCCTTGCGGACTCCCTGGAAGCGATACTGCAGGCTCTTCGTCTCCCTTTCGAGCCGAGTCCGGATGTTCTCGAGGACCTTGGCCCGGTCCTCCGGGGCCACGAGATCCGCGACCACCTTCGAGCGGACGACCTCGTCGGGGGTGTAGCCGAAGATGTCCGCGAGCTTCGGATTGACATAGACGAACCGGTCGCCTTGGATGATGTAGGTGCCGACGAGGGATTGCTCGACGAGGCCTCGGTACTTCCCTTCGGCGGCCACGAGGGCCTCCTGGTCGTGCTTGCGTTTCGTGATGTCGTTGGCCATCACGAGGACGGCGCGCCGACCGGAGAACTCCAGGGTGTGGGAAGTGATCTCGACGTCGATCAACCGGCCATCTTTCGTGCGGTGCCTCCAGACGCCGGAGTGCTCGATGACTTGGCGAGGCCCCATGACGGAGGCGACGAGGGCCTCGACATCCTCGGGGAGACGGATGTCCTTAATCGTCATCGAGAGGAACTCCTCCCGCGAGTAGCCGTAGTGCTCGACCGCCATGTCGTTCACGGCAAGGAACCGGAGGTCCTCGAGGTCATAGACCCACATGGGGGTCGGGTTGGACTCAAAAAGGAGGCGGTAGCGGCCCTCCTCGTCGCGGAGCGATTCCTCGGCGCGCTTGCGTTCGATCGCCATCGCGATCTGCTCGGAGACGAAGCTGAGCACGTCCCGCTCCTCCTCGCCATACCGAACGCCTTCGGCGTACGTCTGGAGGACGAGAGCGCCGAGCGTCTTCCCCTTCGCCACGAGAGGGACGCCGACCCAGTCGATCGACATCGGACCGACGCGGACGACCTCGCCGGTGGCCACGAGTCGCTCGTAGCCTTCCGTCGAGGCGTAGAACGGCTTCCCCGAGCGCAGGACGTATTCCGTGAGGCCGCGACCCGCCTTGTACGATTCGGGGGGCTCCTCCTGCTCGTCCAAGAAGTAGGGGAAGCTCAGGAGATCGGTATTCGGATCATGGAGCGCGATATAGAAGTTCTGCGCGGGCATGAGCTGGCCCACGATCTTGTGGACCTCCGCATAGAAGGCGGGCAGGTCCTTCGCGGTCGCCCCCGCCTCAGAGATCTTGTAGATTGCCTCGCGGATCTTCTCCTCGCGCCGGTGCTTCGTGATGTCCATCGTGGAGCCAATCATCCGCACGGGCGTGCCTTGCTCGTCGCGGATCACGTAGCCCCGGTCCAGGATGACGGCGTAGCTACCATCCTTCCGCTGCCAGCGGTACTCTTCGCTCCAGAAGGAGCCCTCTCCGGCGATCGCTTCCCGGAGGCTCTTCATGACCCGTCCGCGGTCGTCGGGATGCATCCGGAGCTCCCACCAGCTCCCCGCCGGCTCCATGTCCTCCGCGGAGTAGCCGAAGATGATCTGGAGGTTCTCGTTCCTCCAGATGCTGTCCGTCTCCAGGTCCCAGTCCCAAGCCATGTCGCTCGTGGCGCGGCCGAGGAGGACGAAGCGGTCCTCGCTGAGACGGAGGGCCTCCTCCGCCTTCCTGCGCTCGGTGAGATCGAGCGCCATCCCGATGACGCCGACGATTACGCCATCCGCGTCCCGCAGGGGCTCGAGATGGACGTCGAACCAGCGCCCCATCCACTCGAACTCGTACCGGACGGATTCGCCGGCCAGGGCGCGACGATGCTGTTCGACGGGCGCGGACGGCCCTTCGCCCGGGAAGAAGTCCGCGACCCTCTGGTGGGCGAAAATCTTCGCGTCGAGTTGAACATCGGCGAGGGCCGTTCCAACGCCCCAGGTGAACCTCAGATCGACATCCGTGGTCCATGCGATCACCGGTGCCTGGGAGAGTGCCAGGCGGAATCGGCGCTCGCTCTCTTCTAGGTCCTGCATGGGGTCTGCGGTCTCGTGGAACCCGCAGGGTAGCCCGACGGGTCTCTTTCGTATCCGACGGGCCGGGTATAAAGTCCTTCGGTCCCGTTCTCTCGGAGGATACGTTCGCCGCTCAGCCGGAGCCCGAGACGGCCCGGGCGACCTCGAACCCGCCGTCCTCGTAGGTCAGGGCGTAGTAGCCCGTGTTGTGTCTCGTCGCGCGCAGCTTCGCGACCCGCACACGGCGCTGGACGAAGAGGTCCGAGGCGGCGTGCATCTCGAGCTGGATGATCCCGTCCGCGAGGTAGGCCTCGTCCGGCTGGCGGCCGCCGCCCGTCTCAAGGGGCTGCTCGGAGAGGAGGAGGGTCAGCGGCCCCAGGTCGCGGAGCCATTCGAACAGGAAATACAGGTCGGACCGCCGGTCCTGCATCTTCGCCATCGTCTCGAGCACGTCCAGCGAATCGACGACGAGGCAGGAGATCTTCTCCGACTTCATCACGTTGTTGCAGTACATCTTGAAGAGCTCGAGCCACGTGCCACGGCCCTGGAGGTAGTTGAGGTTCTTGCGGATGTTCCCCATGTCCATCATGACGAGGTTCTCCCACGCCTTGTCGTCCGCCATCCCCATGGAGGCCATGTGCTCCAGGAGCAGGTCCTTGCTCTGCTCGAGGGTGAAGTAGGCGCCCCGCTTGCCCTCTCGGAGCGCGTTCTGGTAGAGGATCGAGAAGGCGAGCGACGACTTCATCGTGCCCGGGGCCCCGGAGATGAGGACGACGTACCCTTCCGGCAGTCCGCCTCCGACCGCCTCATCGAAGCCGCGTATGTAGGTCTTGATCCGGGTCCTCTCCACGCGATTCCCCCTGGGAACACGCGTGCATAGGCCGCGGAGAGGAAAGACTTTCCGGGAAGGAGCGAGCGCCGCACAACCTTCAAATAGACTCCGGAGGCTCGCCGATTGCGGTGGCCGACGCCCTAACCGACGCCCTGCTCGGATTCCTCGGGGTCCTGCGCGTCCTCGGGGCCATCCTCCTCACCTTTGTCGTCCCCGGGCTCCTCCTCGTGAACGTCCTCTACCCGAGGCGCGGAGAACTCGACCGGGAATACGACCTCCTGTATCGGCTCACCCTCGGAATCGTCCTCTCCATCGCGGTCACCGTGCTCTGGGGATTCCTCCTCAACTCCCTCGGAGTGAACGAGTCGACGGGGCTCGGCTACGTACAGACTCCGTACATCGCCTCCGGGCTGGTCGGGCTCAGCGTCCTGTTCTTCGTCGTGGGCTGGTGGCGCGGCGCGTATCCGTGGATGGCGCGGCTGCATCCCGCCCTGACCCGCATGCCGAAAGCGGGACCGGAGTCCCTCCTGACGGATGACGAGAAGGACCACCGGATCCGAATGAAGCTCGAAGCCCTCGCGGAGGAGCGCGAACGGCTCCGCCGCACGGTCAAGGACCTTGAGCGCCGGATGCAGCTCCACTCGGCGGACGCACGGTCCCACTACGAGCAGAAACGGGACGAGGCGAAAGCGGACCTGAAGCGTGTCGAGACGGAGCTCCGGAAGCTGGAGGAGGAGCGCGCGACGGAGCTGTACGGATGATGAGCGGAATGAGACACAAGCTCGTTGTGGCGGTCCGGGCGGACCTCGAGCTGTCCCGCGGGAAGCTCGCCGTTCAGGTCGCGCACGCTGCGGTCATGGCGGCGCTCGACGCCAAGGCGAGGCACCGCAAAGCCTTCTCGGACTGGTACGACGAAGGCCAGAAGAAGGTCGTCGTCAAGGCGGCGGACCTCCATGAGCTCCACCTGCTCCAGAACAAGGCCCGTTCCCTCGGACTGACGACGGCCCTCGTCGAAGACGCCGGGCTGACGGAACTCCCACCCGGTACGGTCACCTGCCTGGCCGTGGGGCCAGGGCCCAACGAGGTCGTCGACCAAGTCACCGGCCACCTGAAGCTCGTGTGAGCGATGAAATCCAAGTCCCGATTCCTCGGGATCGACGATGGCCCGTTCCACTTTGGAGACGACGAGGTCCCCCTCGTCGGGGTCGCGGTCCAGGCGCCCTCGTACATCGAGGGAGTCCTCATGGGCCGCGCTCACGTCGACGGGCGGGACGCGACGGAGCGCATCCTGGGGATGATCCGCACCTCGCGGTACCGCGAAGGATTGCGAATGGTCTTCCTGAACGGCATCGCGGTCGGCGGGTTCAACGTGATTGACCTGGACGCCCTCCACGAGGAGCTCGATGTTCCCGTCGTGACCGTGACCCGCCGCGCGCCGGACCTGGACGCGATCCGGGCCGCCCTGCGCCGGAAGTTCGACGACTGGGAGGAGCGATGGGCCCTCATCAAAGATCACCGGATCGAGGAGGTCACCACGCGCCACACGCCCTTGCGCGTGACGTACGTGGGGGCGACCCGCGCCGAGATTTTGGAAGGGATCACCCTCACGACGGTCCGGGGTGCGCTCCCGGAGCCGCTGCGGGTCGCGCACCTGGTTGCCGCAGCGACGGTGAAAGGCGAGTCGCACGGGCGCGCCTGACTGCGGTCGACCGGGAGACAGGGAAGGGGAGAGCGCGGTCCCCAGGACGCTCTACCGGACGATCGGAGGGAAGCGGGCCCTCGGCTGAACGAGGCAAGTTTATCGCCCAATCGCCGAGTCATGGATGTCATGGAGAAGGGCAAGGTTCGTGTCGGATCCATCGTCATCGACTGCAAGGACTTCTCTCGGATGATGGCGTTCTGGCAGGAGGCGCTTGGCTACGCTCCGCGGAACCCACCGGCCCCAGGGGATGAGTTCATCGTCCTCAAGGACCCCAGCGGGCGAGGGCCCAACGTGTCCATCGACCAGATGGAGCCCCTGCGAGGCCGGTTGCATCTCGACCTGTACACCGAGGACCCGGAGGGAGAGGTCGAGCGGCTGCTCCGCCTCGGCGCTACGCTCTACCAAGCGCGCGAGCCTGGGGAGGACTTCATCGTTCTCGCGGACCCCGAGGGCAATCTTTTCTGTGTCGTCGACACGAGGAGTCCCTGACCGACCTGGCGAGAAGGCGACCCGGTTTACGCCCCGTTCGCGTTCCCGATCGAAGGGAGACGCGATCCGACAGGCCGCTAACTCACCGGATCGGGAACCGCAGCAGGGCCGCGATTCCTCCGAGTCCCTCGAGCTTCGCGCCCGCCTCGTGATGCGGGCTCACGAGGACCACGGTCCCCCGGGCGGATTCCGCGTCGTGCATCATCCGCTCGATCCCGAGGTCGCGAACGGCGGAGTCGCTCACGAGGAGTGTCTCCGCCGCACCCGCCTCGATTGCCTCCTCGACCTCCTTGCGGCCGTATGCGACGGGGCGGTTCGTCGCGATCCCTTCGAGGACCTTCTCCACGAGCCGGGTCTCGAGGGCGACGCGGCTGTCCGCGAAGAGCTTTGTCCCCATCCCGGACCGCAAGGCCTCTTGGATCCCCCGCATCCCGGGCTGGGAGGTGCCCTGCATGTGGACCTTCGTCGCGAGGGCGGGATCATGGGCCTGGAGGAAGGACAGGAAGCCCTCCCTCGTAAAACCCGGGCCCACGAGGACGAGCGCCTCGCCGAGCGGGGTTGTCTTCAGCTTCTCAAGGATGTCTTCAAAATACGCGGTCACGGCGTCCCCCGTGTCGAACATCTTGCCGTGGCCCGGCGCGTGGATCGTCGCGAGCTCCTGCACACCGTACTGGCGGAGCTGCGCCACGAGGGCCTCCTCGTCGTCCAGGCTCAGGAACGTGACGAGCGGTTTCTGCGTCGCGGCCACGGCCTCGTCGATCCGCTGCAGCTCGTGGCGTTTCCACGTCTTGATGATCGAGAGGACGTCATCGACCGCGACGTTCAGCGTGTGATGCCGCCCGAGGTCCTGCGGCGCTTCGACGATCACCCCGCTGATGCGAAGGCGGTCCGAGAACGCCTGGAACTCCGTCTTCTCGACGCGCAGGGTGATCGTGACGCGGACCTTCTCCGCCTTCTCGGGGCGGATCTTGTCCGTTTTCGATTCCTCGCGGCGGTACGTCGAGGCGCGCACCTGATCTCCCGGCTGCACGAGGTTGCTCAGGTGCCAGAGGTCGTCCGCGTTCTCGACCCGGAGCTTGATCTCCCCGGTCCGCGGATCCCGATGGAGGACACGCATGGGCGGCTGGCCAAGGGATCAGTCCTTATTTCTCGATATCGACCGCAGTCCAGAGAACTGCAAACCAAGCTCGACCCCGTTGCCGTGCGAGCGTGCTTGAAGTCCTCCCGTTTTCCCGTTCTACTACGCGGAACCCCACAAAGTGCGGTGCAAAGTTGGGACAGAAGCCATCCAACCTAGATTCTACCCCCCCCCCCCCCCTGGAAAAGACGCGACACCTGAGACCTGACGGCCGGGGGAGGGCCCGGGGACGGGGCCAACGAGCGGCACGGCGAACGAGGCGACGGTGCCCTGCCCCGTCGGCCGCGAGCAGCCATAAGGGCGGTGCTGGGACGGGTCGCTCGTCCCTCAGGGAGGGAAGAGCCAGCCGGGGATGAACAGGAGGAGCGACGCGACGACGCTCAGCACGAGGAAAAGAGTGACGTACTTCATGTTCTCCGAGATACGGGCCACGACATCGCCCCTCCCGCATTCGTGTGCCGGGATAAGGACCTAAGCTCGAAACGAAGAACGGCGGGACGGTAAGCGCGCCACAATGTCAGCAAAGGACCCGGAGATGACTCTTCGTCGCGGGGCGTGGTTTCCAGCAGGTTAGGGTTCGGAAGGCGGGCAGGCAATCCCTTCCGGGTATTCCTGTCGAGCGCGGCCTCCAAGGTCTGATTCCAGAGCAGGACGACGATGCGTCTGCCACGGAGAGCCGACCTATCTCTACCCGCCTTCTGCATCTGCGTGCGCGTGGGCGCTCTTAAGGGAGCCGCCCCGCCTATCACGGGTGGTATTCGAATCCGATATCAGCGAATCACGCCGTAGCCGATGAGCCGCCACTTGCCCCCGATCCGGCGGGAGACCGCGACCCGCTGGCCCGGATCAGCAACGACAGGGATCTTCAGGGTCATGTCCGCGAAGCTCTCCCGCGCGGACGTCACGACGCCCACGGTGGTCGCCGTGCCCACGGAGATCATCAGCGGCTCGGAGGTCTTGATGCCCTCCACGCTCAACTCTTCCTCCGTCCCGACCACGCGCTCCAGGAGGTGCACCTCGACGGACATCTTGGCCACGATCTCAGGGAGGGTGCCGGGCTTCCCGACGACCCGCCCGACGAGGCCGTCCGCCTTCGTCAAGACGGGATCCAGGTTCGTGCCAATCGCGATGAGGCCGCCCGGGCGGGCCTCCTTGCGCGGGGCGCCGCCCGAGTGGAGGCTCCGCACCTCGGTCGTGATGTTCTTCCACTCGGTCTTGTTGCCGAGCGTCACCTGCCGCCCGGGGGAGATTTCGATCTCGTCCCCCACTCGGAGGCGGCCCTGCATGAGGCTGCCACCGAGGACGCCGCCCACGATCTTCTCCGGCAGGATGCCCGGCTGGTTGATGTCGAACGACCGGGCGACGTACATCTTCGGAGGCTTCATCTCGTCGTGAGGCCGCGGCGGAATCGTCTGGTAGAGGAGCATGAGGAGGACGTCCAGGTTGACCTCGTGGTGGGCGCTCACGGGAAGGATCGGCGCCTTCTCCGCCACGGTCCCCTTGACGAACGCCTCGATCTGGCGGTAGTTCTCCTCCGCCTGCTTCGGGTCGACGATGTCGATCTTGTTCTGGACGATGATGATCTTGTCCACGCCGATGATCCCCAGGGCCATGAGGTGCTCCTTCGTCTGGGGCTGGGGGCACTTCTCGTTCGCGGCGATCACGAGGAGCGCGCCGTCCATGAGCGCCGCGCCGCTCAGCATCGTCGCCATGAGCGTCTCGTGGCCCGGCGAGTCCACGAAGGAGACGATGCGGAGGAGCTGTCCTTTGACGTTGTGAATCTTGCACGCCTCCGTGGTCGAATAGCACACGGGCTCCTCGCACTGGGGACACTTGTAGATCGCCATGTCGGCATAGCCGAGGCGGATCGAGATGCCGCGCTTGATCTCCTCGGAATGTCGGTCGGTGCGTTCCCCGGTCAGCCGTTCCGTCAGGGTCGACTTGCCATGGTCCACATGACCGACGACGCCGATGTTGACCTCCGGCTGGCCCGGGACTTTCATCGCGCCTGCTCCTTCCACGCGTCCTCGATCGACTTGGGGCCGCGCAGGACGATCTTCAGGTTGAGCTGAAGGATGTCCGGGGAGATCGTGTTCCCGCGCACGGTCTTCTTCTTGCGCATGCCCGGCCTCGGGGGGTGGAAGCCCACGCCCCCGCTCACGAGGAGGCGCTTGCGCCGCGGGCCCGGCAGGTCCGAACGCATGGGGAATCCGTCCTTGTCGCTCCCGCCCGTTACCTGGAGCTTGTATCCCGGCAGGCCGACATACAGGCCATCGACCTCGTCGCCGATCTTCTTCCCCACGAGCGCGTTCGCGTAGTGGCCCGTGATGTCGTGCTTGTACGTCTTGCCGCTCTTCGTGTCGGCGATGATCGCCTTGAACTCAGCCATGAGGGATCTCCCGCGGGGTACGCGCTGATGCGGGCCATTCATAAAAGGGTTTTGGGGTCGGCCTCTGCCTCGGGAGAAGGAGCCGGGCTCACGCCGAGCGCGGATCCGGGCGCAGGTCGGAGAACAGGCCCAAGATGTGACCGAGTTCCCGGTAGAGCGCGACGATCCTCCGGCCCTCGTCGACAGAGACTGCATCGAGCTGCGCGAGGGCCTCGGTCATCTGCATGAGGCGATAGACCGCATCGGGTGTGTTGAAGTCGTCGTCCATCGCAGCGAGGAAGCCGACCCGTGTCGTCTCCAGGAGCGCCGCGACCTCTCCATCCGTCCCGGCGCCGTGCGCGGCCGAGGCGACGCGGATCGCGGCGCGCATCGCATCATACTCCTCGTGGGTGCGGTGGAAGCAGTCTTTGTCGTACTCGACGTCCTCACGGTAGTGGGCCTTCAGCAGGCAGAGCCGCACGACCTCGCCAGGATACTCGGCGAGGACCGAGCGGATCGTGACGAAGTTGCCGAGGCTCTTGGACATCTTGTCCTGCTCGAGCGTCAGGAAGCCGTTGTGCATCCAGGTCCGCGTCCACTCGACGCCCCAGGCGCCCTCGCAGATCATCGCTTCGCTCTCGTGGTGCGGGAACTTGAGGTCCGAGCCTCCCCCGTGGATGTCGAGCGGCGCTCCAAGATACTTGAACGCCATCGCGTTGCACTCGACGTGCCACCCCGGACGGCCGTCACCCCAGGGGCTGGGCCACGCGGGCTCACCCTCCTTGGACGCCTTCCAGAGGGCGAAGTCGAGCGGGTCCTCCCGCTTGCTCCCGGGCGGGAGCGGATCCACGACGACGTCCTCGAATCTCTGGTGGGTGAGGATCCCGAAGGATCGCTTCGCCTTGCGCGTGCGAAAGTACACGTCGCCGTCGACCGGGTATGCGAAGCCCCGGTCGACCAGGAGGGCGATGAGCGTCTGGATCTCGAGGATGTGTTCGGAGACCTTGGGGTAGTGCGTCGCGGCGGAGACGTTCAGCGCGCGCATGTCCTCGAGGAACGCGTCGATGTAGAACTGCGCGTAGTCGAGGGGTGGCTTCCCCGCCTGGGCCGCGCGGCGGATGATGACCTCCTCGATGTCCGTAAAGTTCTGGACCAGGGTGACGCGGTAATTGAGGGACTCGAGGTACCGGCGGACCGTGTCGAAGCTCACGTAGGACTTCGCGTGGCCGAGGTGGCTGTAATCGTATGTCGTCGGTCCGCACACGTACATGCGAACCTGACGGCCCTCGCGTGGCTCGAAGGGCTCCTTGCGCCGGGAGCGGGTGTTGTAGATTCGCAGGACCATAATGGCCTTCGGGGGCGCGTTAGGCGAGGGCGCTATTAGACCCTTGGCCCCTCGTCTCACTGGAGGTCCGACGGGAGCGAAACCTATTTGCGGACCGGCCCTTTGTGGCGCCTCGCTGGGCCGGTAGATCAGCGGAAGATCGCCGCCTTCGCAAGGCGGAAGCCGTGGGTTCAAATCCCACCCGGTCCACTTCTCCGCTTCAGCCCAGCCGCGTCCCGCACTTCCCGCAGAAGGCGTCCTCGAGATCGAGGGCGCCGCCGCACTGCGGGCACTCGTATTCGATCCGCGTGCCGCAACGGCCGCAGAAGGTGTCGCGGGGGCCGAGCCGCGCGCCGCACTGGGGGCAGCCGCCCTCCTCGGGCTGCGGCCTCGCCGCGCACTCGGCGCAGAGGATGACGGCCACCCCCTTGCGGTGGACGGGTTTCCAGGTCGCGCTCGGCTTGCCGCAATCCGCGCACCGCCGCTCCCGAGCGTCCGAGGCCTCGATGAGCCGGAGCTCGGGGCGGACGGGTGGGGCCTCCTCCACGGGGACCTCATCCTCGGGAGGGAACGCCATCGCTGGAGGAACCGCTACGTGTCGATAAAAGGTTCGCACTCAGTCCGTCTCGTCCTTCGGGATCGTGATGGACTTCAGCCGCGGAGCGCCATCGGGCGTCTCCTCCTCGAGGTACGTCAGGTACCCCGAGCCGACGTTGAAATGGATGACACTGACCTTCTTGTCAAAGTCCACCATCGCTTTTCCGGACTTGCGCTTCATGCAGGTCTCCTCGCCTGGAAAACACGCCCGAGTGACTACTTAAGCCTCAGTCCTCGAAAGTCGCTATCGATAATCGTAGTACCGAAAGGGGCGCCGAGGAGCCCGATTGCGCGGTACCGTTAGGCACGCTCCGTGCTTCCGGGCCAACTATTAATATCGACGGAACCGCAATAGACACTGAAGAACTTGAGCGAGGGGAAATGATCACCGTCAGGAAGCTTGCAGCCGGGATTGAGAAGCGACTCGCACGCGCCCCCGATGAGGCGCTCGAGGAAGCGCGCATCGTGATGAACTACTTCGGGTTCGAGGACACGATCATCGATAACGCCGTGGAGCCGCAGGACCGCAAGCTCCTCTATGCCCTCCAGGAGGCCGGCATCCTGCACAGCTACTGGGAGACCGTGCCGCTCCTGGACGGCCGCCACTGGCGCATCTTCTACTGGCAGCTCGACGAGAAGGTGCTGGAACGTCTTACCCGCGGAGAAGCGGCCCCGACCGAGGACCAGCTCTACCAGACGCTCCCGGACGAGGCGTGGAGCCACCCGCCTGCGGTGCTGTGACTCAGGCACCGGACCACGCCTGCTCCCCGATCAGTGGAACGAACGCGCACGGGGTGCCGCGACGGATGTCCAGGCCTCCGTCGGCCCGTCGCCGCGCGATGAGGAGGTCTTGCGTGTACCTCGAATCGCCCACCGGAGCCAGGATGCGGCCGCAATCCGTGAGCTGGGTCGTCCATGCGGCGGGCAGCCGGGGCGCCCCGGCCGTCGCCAGGATCGCGTCGTAGGGGGCGCGCGGGGGATACCCGAGGCTCCCGTCTCCCGTGACCACGCTCACGCCGCCGAACCCCGCGCGTGCCAGGTTGGAGCCGCCCCAGGCCGCTAGGCGGGGAATCCGCTCGATCGTGACCACGTTCTCGGCCCCGACGAGACACGCCAGGAGGGCCGCATGGTAGCCGGACCCCGTCCCAATCTCGAGCACATGCTCCCCTTCTCGGAGAGCGGCTTCCTCCAGCATGATCGCGATCATGGAAGGAGCGGAGATGGTCTGACCCTCCCCGATCGGGAGCGGCACGTCCTCGTACGCGTCCTGGCGGTGCTCCTCCGGCACGAACGCCTCCCGGGGCACCCGGAGGAACGCGTCCCGCACCGCGGCGCTGCGGATGTCCCGCACGCGCAAGAGGTCGTCCACCAGGCGCGTCCGCTCCGGACGGAAGTCGGGCTCTCGGACCATCCGGACACGGAGCGGCGGGATGAGGGATAAAGCCTCGGAGGAGCCTCATGCGGGCACGAAGAGGGCCAGGAGGAGCGTGGAGACGGCGAGGGTGGCCAGGGTCACGGGGAGCCCCGCCTTCACGAATTCCTTCATGGAGACCTCGACGCCCTCGCGGTTCGCGATCTGCACCACGATCACGTTGCAGGCGGCTCCGAGGATCGTCGCGTTCCCCGCAAGGGTGGAGCTCGAGGCGAGGGCGAGCCAGAGCAGGTGGGAGCCCCCGGCGCCCTGGACGACCTGCGCGAGCAGGAGGACCGCGGGGACGTTGCTGATGAGGTTCGAGAGAAGCGCGGACAGGCCGGTGAGCCATCCGAGGCCGCCGGTCTGGCCACCGAAAGCCATCGTGAACCCCGACTGGATCCCGGCGGAGAGGCCCGACACCTGGACGCCCTCGAGGAGGACGAAGAGGCCGACGAAGAAGAGGACGATCGTCCAGTCCACCTTGGCGACCAGGAGGCGCGCGCTCGTCGTCGAGACGAACGGGAGGAAGAAGAGGACGAAGGCGCCGCCGGCAATCGCGATGAGGGGAAGCCACGGCGGCGTCGAGAGGAAGAACCCGGCCACCACGCCCAGGCCGATCCCCAGGGTGACCGTGAGCCCGTTCCGCTGGAGCCGGATCGGAGGGAGTGCGGCCCCGCGGGAGAGGGGCGCGGCGAGATCCTTGCGGAAGGCGAGCCAGACGATCCCGATCGAAAGTCCGAGGCAGACGAGCATGACCGGGAGCAAGGTGGCCGTGAACTCGAGGAAGGGGATGCCCGACGCGATCGCGATGTACGCGTTCTGGGGATTCCCGATCTCCGTGGCCACGCTCCCGATGTTCGCGGCGAGCGCAAGGGCGACGAGGTAGGGCACCGGGCGCACCTTGAGCGACCGGGCGCTACGCACGACGATGGGAGCCATGAGGAGCGCGATCGCATCATTCAGCACGAGGGCGGACAGGAACGCCGCGGCGACCATGAGCCCTGCGAGGAACGACAGCTGGCTCTTCGCGTGTCGCGCGATCCACGTTGACACGAGATCGAAGAATCCACAGACATCGAGCCCGGAGACGAGGAGCATCATGCCGACAAGGAGCAGGATCACGTCGAGGTTGATCGCGCCGATCGCCTGGGCGGGCGTCAGGATCCCCGCGACCAGCATGAGGGCGCCCCCCAGGAGGGCGACCGCGGGCCGGTCGAGAGGGAAGCGACCCAGGTTGCGCATCGAGATGAGCACGTACGTGGCCACGAAGATGACGGTCGCCGCAACCAGCACGTAGTCCGATGCCAACGCGCGCCGCATGCGGGCGCGGACCAAGGAACTTTCGTCTGGAGACGAGATCATCCGAACGACGCAGGCGGAGTCCTCGCGGTGGTGCCGGAACGGGAGGAAACCCGGCGAGTTCCAAAGCCGTACCAAAAGGAGAGCAACCGGTGTGATTCCAGCACTCTTAAATACCCCCACTCAATTCGCCGCATCCTCCGCGCCCGCCCGACGGCTCGGGAGGGAGCGGAATGAAGTGCTGAATAGGAGAGAAACCGGATGAACCCCCGTGGTCACCGAGGAATCGCGGCCGTGCTCATGCTCCTAGCGCTCGTCCTGAGCGCGATGGCGCTGCTCCCCGCGAGAGCCCAGGCCTCCAGTGCGCAGATCACCGGCCTGGTGAGTCAGTGCGGACCGACGCCCATCTACCTTGCGGGAGCCACGGTGACCCTGAATGATGCGAACGGCATGCTCCCATCCCTCACCACGACGACGGATGGAGCAGGGGTCTACACCTTCGCACCGCCCGCATCGAGTTACACGATCTCCGTCACGAAGTCGGGGTACTACAGCAACAACACGCCCCTCGCACCGCAGGTCTCGCCCTTCCGCTTCGACGGGAGCACGACGGCGACCGCGAACGTCTGCCTCGACGCGCAGCCCGCGAGCACAGGCGTCGTGACTTTCGCGGTCTCGAACGGGGCCACGCCGATCGGCGGCGCCAGTATCTCCGTCTACGACTCCGCGCGTCTCTCCACGCCGTACTCCGCGCTGATCTTCACGAACACGACGAACAAGACGACCGGCCAGAGCCTCGCCAACCTATGGACGGGCTCCTTTGACGTCCGCGTCTCGGCGAACGGATACGAGCTGTACGACGTCACGCAGACGATCACGGTCTCCGGACCCACGACCGTCTCGATCACCCTGACCGCCGGAGTGTCCATCGTCGGGCACGCGTTGAACGCAGACGGACAGTTCGTCTCGACTGGCCTCACGGGCTGGCTCTACAGTCCGTCGGCCTCGAAGTCCAGCGGGTCGAAACTCATCCCGGCGTTCGTGAACGGGAGCCTGTTCAGTTTCAGCGCGCCCCCGGGGACCTACCAGATGATCGTCGACGCGAACGGCTACACGGCCGACGAGCAGTCGGTCACGATCCCCACGACGAACCCGAAGGACGTCACGCTGCAGGCCTCCCCCCAGGAGCTCGACCACATCACGGTCGCCTTCGGGGCGAGGGACTGGAACAACTTCACCGTGTATCGCAACCTCACCCTGAACCCAGACAGCATGCTCGCCGGCCTCCAGCCGGCGGGACTCCGGGACCTGCGCCAGCAGATCAACTACACGCTGGGGACCGGGGCGGGCGCCGGCACGGTGAGCGCCGGCGATGTCGCGGCCTTCCAAGCGTGGCTCTTGCGCAACGGCCCCCTGTACGTCACGACGGACGCGTTCCTCCTTCTGAACGGCAAGTCCTTCATCTCGAGCGCCGCGTCGTACTCGGTCTCCGTGAGCAACAGCATCAACACGCCCGGCGAGCGCGTCTGGATCAACAGCTCGGCCACGTACCAGCTGAAGTCGACCGCGTGGATCAGGTACGGGCAACCCAACGACTACCTCAACGTGACGGTCTACCCGGACACGAACACCACGGTCTACCACAACGTGACATACCTAGTGGAGCTCCCCGTGGACTATGAGATGGTCTCGGATACGATCCTGCCGAACCCCTCGGCGATCGCGACCTACAACTACACGGACATCACGATCGATCCGAGCACGACCGGACAGGCGATCCGGATGGTCCTCCAGCAGTCGACCGTGGGCATCGCCCGGGCCAAGGTCATCGGGCCGAGCGGCAAGTTCTCGGTCGTCAATTCGACGTACCAGAACTACCAGGCCTTCGTCGCGAGCAACACCGACATCTCCTTCAGCGCGGCGGAGACCTCGAACCCGCCCTCGAACGACTCCACGCGGGACAACTTCACGTGGCGCTTCCTGGCGAACGGCTCGAGCATCCCGAACCCGCCGAACAACGTGCGGTACGGGATTCAGCCGAGCTTCTCGTTCCCGCTCGCCGGGCCGTATATCGTGAACCTCACCGCGGTCGGCTCCGGAGGGAACGTCAGCTATCGGGAGATCACGATCTGGGCCGACGGTTCGCCCCCGACGCCCGACTTCAAGACGAACGTGACGGGCAGCGGGTCCGCAGTGGGGCGCAGCCTGCAGATGAACCAGGGCACGATCATCCGCTTCGACGGCGGCCTGTCCTCGGATCTGGCGTATGTGGGCAAGGCGAACGTGATTCCGAACTCCGGGTACGCCTGGGACTTCAACGGCGACCATGTCGTCGACGCCACGGGACGGATCGTGAACTGGACGTTCAACCAGCCGGGCAATTTCAACGTCACCCTGAACGTGACGGATGCGGTCGGCTTGCCGGGCGTCACGAACGCGACAATGACGATGACTGTGAACGACACGCAGGCACCCGCCCCGGGTTTCACAATCCTGGACCCGACGAACGAGTACTCCCCGACCTCGACCCTGACGGAGCTGCGGAACTATACGTTCAACGCGTCCACGACGACGGACAACTACGACAAGCTCTCGGCCCTCAACTTCACCTGGACGATCCCCGGGCCGGTCATCGGGATGCAGGGAACCACCCGCCCGCTCTACGGAATGAACATCACGTTCGGATGGAACGAATGGAACCTGAGCTACGCGGTCGTCCTCACCGTCAGAGACACGGGATTCGGGTCGAACAAACCGAACAACGGGACGCTCTCGCAGAACATCAGCGTGCAGATCGACCCGAAGCTGCACCCCGACCTGGCCATCGTCGTGGACTCCGTGAAAATCGACAACACGAACCCGGAGAGCGGACAGACAATCACGGTCACGTTGAACGTGACGAACAAGGCGAACCACGGCGCTGCGAACGAGCTATACGTGAAGGTAACGGAGGGCACCGGAACGCAGAAGACCGATCTGTCGACGACGTGGTCGTTGACGGACAAGAACGGCAACGCCCTGACCAACCTGACCTCCGGCAGCACCGGGACCATGAAGATCACGGTGACCGTCGTCGGGCAAGGCAACAAGACCCTCACGATCCTGGTGGCGGACAGCAAGGAGCCGTACACTTGGATCACGTCCGAGAACACGGCGGCCCAGGAAATCGTCGTGAACCAGCCCGGTTGGGTGAACCTCGCGATCGTCGTCAGTGTGCTGGCCGTGTTCGGCGTCGTCATCTTCGCGATGTACTACCGGCGCAAGGTGAAGGCTGGCGACTGGCAGCCTCGGTTCCGCCGTAGCAAGGGCGGCAGGGACGAGGGCGGCAGAGAGAAGCCCCGGAAGGAGAAGGAAGCCAAGGAAGAGAAGAAGCGCCTTTGAAGGTGCGTCTCTTCCCTTTTCCCTTTTGTTTTCCCCTTTTTCACATTTCTCGCGGAGCCCGGAGCCCGAGCCCCTCGAGGGCGTTCTGGAGGACGACCTGGAAAGCCGCCACGAGATCGAGGCGCGCCGCGCGGAGCGCCGGGGTCTCCGCCGTGAGCACGGGGCAGTCCCGGTAGAACTGGTTGAACCGGGCCGCGGCATCCGCTGCGTACGTGGCCACCGCATGGACGCGGCGGCTCGTCGCGGCATCCCGGACCTCGGAAGGGAACCGGGCGATCCGCCGCAGGAGGACCTGCTCCTGCGGATGCACGAGGAGTTGTGCGTCCCCTTTCGTCCGTGCCCCCGCCTTGTCCAGGATGCTGCACGCGCGGGCGTGTGCGTATTGGAGGAAGGGAGCAGAGTTCCCCTCGAAGTTGAGGGCCTCCTCCCACTTGAACACGATCCGCTTCTCCGCCTGGACGCGCACGATGTTGTACCGCACCGATCCGATACCCACGAACTCGGCGATCTCCCGCTTCCGGGACTCGGTCAGATCCTCGCGGCGCTTCGAGACCTCCGCGTACGCGAGCTCCACGGCCTCGTCGATCAAGTCGTCGAGGTTCACGACGCGACCCTTGCGGGTCGACATCTTCCCCTCCGGGAGGCTCACGAACGCGTAGAACACGGTCTCCGGGGCCCAGTCGATCCCCATGAGCTGGAAGGCCGCCTTGAGACGCAGGAAGGTCAGCTTCTGGTCCTCTCCGAGGACGTTGATCGCGACGTCGCAACGCCTCATCTTGTCCAGGTGGTAGGCGATGTCGCGCGTCGTGTAAAGGGACGTGCCGTCCTTGCGGACGAAGACGTACTTCGCCGCGTCGCCCTCGAGGCCGAACGGGGACAGGTCCAGGTAATGCGCGCCGTCCTCCTCGCGGCCCAGAGGCATGAGGCGGTCGATAACCTTCTGGACGCTCCCGTCGAGGATCGCGTCGCTCTCCCAGAAGAAGGTGTCGAAGCCCACGCCGATCCGGTCGAGGGACTGGAGGATCCCCGACAGGATTTCCTCCGCGACCTTCCGGACCTCCTTCGTGAGTGCGACGTCCCCGCGCTCGAAGCGCTGGATCATCTCCGCGACGTCCGACTTGGCCTGGGCATCCGTCTCGAAGATCGTGGTGGCTTTCTGGTAGTACTTGAGGTAGCGGTAGTCCGGCTTGTCGACGTCCGGCAGGCCGACCTCGGCGGGCGTCAGGTGCTTCGTCCCCCAGTACTGCACGACCATCTGCCGGCCGACGTCGTTGACGAGGTACTCGCGGGTGACCTGGAATCCCGCCATTTTGAGCAGCCGGCCGAGGGCGTCCGCGAAGATCGGGTTCCGCGCGCGGCCCACGTGGAGTGGTCCCGTCGGGTTCGTGCTCGTGTGCTCGAGGAGGATCCTCGTCGAAGAGGGCGGCGAAGATCCGTACGCCGCACCGGCGGATGCCACCGACTCCAGGACGTGGGCCGCGAACGCGCTCGGGTTCGCGACGAAGTTCACGTAGCCGCCGACGGCCTGGAGCGGCCCGAAGGGGGCGGGGACCGGGAGGACTGCGGACTGCCGGGCGAGATCCTGCGGCGGCCTGTGAAGCTCCTTCGCGAACGGGAACATGGCGAGGGAGAAGAGCCCCTTGTCCTCCGGGGCCTCGACGAGGTCCCCGTGCTCGTGGACCCCGAGCTGGGACTCGATCGCGCTTCGGACGGCCTCCGCGCGGCCCTTGAGGTCCGCCCACGGATCGCCGAGCATCACGTCACCCGGTAACGCAGGATCGCGGCCATCCCGCCGAACGCGCGGAGGAACAGCACCCCTTCCTCGGATTCCTTGGAGATGAGCTCGACCTTCGTCCCGGACTGGCCCGCGAGGGTGCTGAATTCCTCGATGATGTCCCTCTTTTCGACCACAGTGAGCACCCCGCCGTCCTGGGGGCACTTGGGGATCGCGGCCTCGTCGGCCACGGTCCTCTCGCCTTCCCAGTCCCCGTTCGCGCACTTGAGCTTGAGGCGCAGCTTCCGGATGCCCTCGGAGACCAGGAGCGTGTCCACGGCGCCGAGCTCGAGCGCGTGGCGGACCTGGTCCTCACCGTACGCCGCGAGACCGCCCTCCTCCTTCCGGATCTCATCGAGGAGCTTCTGCACGAGGGTCTTCTCCCGCATGAGGTCCAGATCGGAGAGGACGGTCCGGGCCTTCTCGACGAGCTCCCGCAGGCCGTACTCGTCCGTGTACCCGGTGTCGAGGAACGGCTCGAGGATCTTCTTCTTCAGCTCGTGGTGGAGGAAGTCCTGCGTCGCGAAGTACTCCTTCGTGTAGCCCGGGCCGCCGATCAGGATGCCCTTCATCTCGGGCCGGCTCAGGAACGCATCCGCCATCACGTTCGCGACCTTCTCGTACCACTCGTGGGCCGCGATCTCGATGAGGCGCTCGAAGCGGCGCGCGCTCTGGCCGCCCATCCGGTGCTTCGAGGGGACGAGGGACTGCATGTTCTTCAGGACCTCGATCCGCTTTCCCCGGAGGAGCCCCACCGTCGCCTCGGAGCGGTCGATGACGACGAGGCCGTAGACGTCCTTCTCCATCATCATCTCGTGGAGCGGCTCCGTGTAGAACTTGGAGTCGCACCGGTAGAGGAAGGACTGAACGGCTTCCGGCGGCTCGAGGACGAACGCGACCATCTCGGTCTGGTCTGCCCCGATCTGCTTGTGCCCGGCGAAGACGACGAGGCCGTTCGCCGGCGGCATGCGATACCCCTTGATGCGGGAGACGCACGACTCGATCGCCTGCTGCACGTGCTTGCGCGTGCTCGCGCTCTTGATGTTGGACGACTGGGAGACTTCCCCGCGCAGGTAGTTCGTGACGTCGAAGATGGGCCGGTTCGGCGGGATGTAGACGCTGACGAGCTCCGTGCCCCGGCCTTGCGCCTGCTCGATCTGCTCGAGGGCGCGACGGAACTTGTACTTGTCCATATCCGACATTTCGGCCATTTCACCGACCCAACCGTGCTTGCGCTATAAAGCAGTTCCCGAGGGGACGCGAGGCGCCGCGGCGACCGCGTCATCGTCGAACACTTTTTATCGTCCAGCGCCCTTCGCGCGGGATGCGAGTTGCATGGAGAAAGTCGTCGTCTCCCTCGGTGGTTCCGTCCTCGTGCCGGACGAAGACGACGAACGCTATCTCACGGACCTCACTCGCCTGCTCCGCGCGGCATCCCGCCACGTGAGACTGTTCGCGGTAACGGGCGGTGGGCGAATCGCGCGGTACTACATCGAGACGGGGCGTGCTCTGGGGATCCCGGAGCGGCGCCTCGACGAGCTCGGCATCGGGATTACGCGCATGAACGCGCGGCTCCTGGGAGCGGCGCTGAAAGGCCAGGCCAATCGCGAGCCTGCGCGATCCTACGCGGGGGCGGCTCGCCTCGCGCGACGCTATCCAATCGTCCTCATGGCGGGCACGCGGCCAGGCCACACCACGGACCGCGTCAGCGCCTCCCTCGCTCGCGTCGTGGGCGCAGCCCGCATCGTGAACGCGACGTCCGTCGACGGCGTGTACACGGCCGACCCCCGTAAGCACACGGACGCGCGGCTCCTGAAACGGATCGGGTTCGAGGACCTGGTCCGGCTCGCGGGCGAAGGCCACCGCGCCGCGGGCCCGAGCGTCGTGTTCGACCCGGTCGCCGCGCGCGTCCTCGCCCGGGACCGCATCCCCCTCAGCGTCGTCCGCGGCCGGGACCTCGAGGCTCTAGAGGCCGCGATCCTGGGGAGACCGTTCCACGGGACCCTGGTCTCCGACTGAGGGAGGGCAGCGCGTGCGGCGGGTCCGCCTGTATCGCATCCTGACGCTGTTCTGCCTCTGGGCCTCGGGGGCTGCCGCCGTCCTGATGGTCGTGGCGATCGTCCTCTCCCGGCTCTTCGAGGCGAGCGCCGCCGGGCTGTGCGCGGCGTTGTTCTTCGTCCCCGGGCTCCTGTTCCTCCGCTACTGGCGACAGCTGTATGCGCGGGACCTCGCGCTCGCCCACGCGGCCAAGCTTGCGGAGGAGGCGGGCGTCACGGACGGGAAGGCACTCGGCGCGCAACTGGAAGTCTCCGAGGCGGACGCGGCGAAGATCCTCCGGACCGCGATCCGGGAAGGCCATTTCGAGGGTGAGGTCGACAAGCGGGGACGGTTCGTTGCCGCGACCGCGCCGCGCTGCCCCGCGTGCGGGGGGGCGATCCCTCGGAGTACGAAAGCGGGGGCCTGCCCGTCGTGCGGGGCCGCGATCCCGGGAGGTGCGTAGGCCTGCGCTTCCGCGCGTTCATCTCCGCGGACCTCCCCACGCTGCCGCCCATCGAGGCCCTCGTGCAGGACCTGCGTTCGGCGAGCCGCGAGCTGAAGCTCATCTCCCCGGACCACCTCCACCTCACGCTCAAGTTCTTGGGCGACACGGAGGAGGGGCTCGTCCCGGAGATCGTCTCCGCGATGCGGGAGGCCAGTGTTGGAGTCGGGCCGCTGGACCTCCGCGTCCGCGGGATGGGAGCCTTCCCGAACCCTGCGCGGCCGAACGTGATCTGGGTGGGCGTCGAGGGAGCCGAGGCCCTCGGGAAGATGGCCAAGTCGCTGAACGCGAACCTCGAGGCCCTGGGCTTCGAGGTCGAACACCGAGCGTGGTCGCCTCACGTGACTCTGGCCCGGGTCCGGATACCCCGCGGCCTGGATCGGGTCCGGCAGATCCTCGAAGAGCGGTCGAGCCAGGAGTTTGCGCGGGTCCGGGTCGAGGAGATCCGGCTCAAGAAGAGCGTCCTGCAGCCGCAGGGCCCCGAATACACGACCGTCGAATCCGTCCGCCTCGAAGGCTAGGACCGCCGCCCGCTCATTCCTTCTTGTCCGCGAAGAGGCGCAGCTTGTCCCACTCGATCGTGTGCTTGAGGCGGTACTTCTGCAGCACGTGGCTCACCTGCTCCGTCACGCGCGCGACCTCCACGGTCTTCCCGCGGCCATAGATATAGAACTCGACGTCGTTCGAAATCGGGAAGATGAGCCGCATCGCGCTCTCGCGGTTGTAACCCTCGGGTTTCCGGTTGAGACGCAGGTCGCGCAGGTTCTCCTCAACGAGGACCTCGACGCTCTCCATGTCTTCGGGGAGCTGCTGCGTCTCCTCGAGGAACTTGAGGAACATCGGCTTGAAGGCGGGCACGAGGTTCTTCCATTTCACCTTCTTGTCGAACTTGATGTGGCCGCTCCGCGCCCGCATGAGACGTTCGGATGAGCCACGTTCTATTTAACGATACGGCCGCGTGCCTCGGAGACGAGGCGACCCGCGGCGGCATCCTTAAGCGGAGCTGCCTCATCGTCGCGGTGATGAAGACCGCCCTGACGATTGCCGGCAGCGATTCCGGCGGCGGCGCCGGGATCCAGGCGGACCTCAAGTCGTTCGCGGCGGTCGGGGTCCACGGGACGTCCGTGATCACGTGCGTCACGGCGCAGAACACGCGGGCCGTGACGTCCATCTTCCCTCTCCCGCCTGCGGAGATCCGAGCGCAACTCCGCGCGGTGCTCGACGACTTTGAGGTGCGGGGCGCGAAGACGGGGATGCTGTACTCCGCGGAGATCGTCGAGACGGTCGCGGACGAGCTGCGAGGCAAGGGCTTCCCGCTCGTCGTGGACCCGGTCATGGTCGCGACGGTGGGCGCGCGCCTCGAACGGGACGATTTCAAGGATGCCCTCGTGAGACGGCTCCTCCCCCGGGCGGATCTCCTCACTCCCAACCGTCCGGAGGCGGAGCGCCTCGCAGGCTTCCCAGTCCGCGGGCTCGAGGACATGGAGAAGGCCGCCCGCCGGCTCCACAGCCTCGGCCCCCGCGCAGTCCTCGTCAAGGGAGGACACGTGGCCGGCGAGCTCGTCGACGTGCTCTACGACGGCCGGAGCGTCCGGCGGCTGAGGAGCTTCCGCTACCCGAAGGAACTGCACGGCGCCGGCTGCACGCTCGCCGCCTCAGTCGCGGCGTACCTGGCCCAGGGCCAGCGGCTGGGGAGGGCCGTGGAATCCGCGCGGCGGCGGGTCGCCTCGGGCTTCCTCGAGTCCTACCGCGCGGGCCGCGGCGTCGAGATCATCAACTCCCACGTCCAGCCCGACCGCTACGCGGTGTGGCTTGAGGTGACCCGCGTCGGACCCGCATTGTCAAGAGCCATCCCGCCGCGCCTCAAGCCCCGGGAAGGCACGGAACTGGTGTTCGCGCTCCCTGGCGCGATGGCGGCCGCCGACCTCTGCGCATGGAGGGAACGGTCCCGCTCCGCGGAGTTCGGTGCGCGGGCCGACACCGCCTCGGCGATGCTTGCGGTCCTCCATGTCAACCCGACCCTCCGCGCCTCGGCAACCTTAAAGTACCCGCCCAAAAATGCCAACCGGCTCCTCTACCGGCGCCTCGGGATCGTGACCCTGGGCCGCCACCGTGGTCCGGGCAGGACGGTCGGGGCGGGCTGGATGGAGCGCGAGATCGTGGAGGCGGGGACGGCGCCGGACGTCCTCGTGGACGCGAGGAACGGAGGCAGTGGAACGACGATTCGAGTCCTCGGCGAAGATCCGGAGCGGGTCCTGAGGAAGGCCCGCCGTCTCGTGCGCGGAGGCCTCCCGTGAAGATCGCGCTGTTCACGGACAGCTACCTGCCCACGATCGACGGCGTGGTGACGTCCGTCCTGACGACCCGCCACCAGCTCGAGGCGGACGGCCACGAGGTCGTTGTGTTCGCCCCCGCGGATCCGAGGCGCCACGTGAAACGCGAGCGGAACACGATCTTCGTGCGCGCCCACGAGCTCCGCCACTATCCCGGCTACCGGCTCGCGATGTTCCCGGGCCGCGAGGTGGACCAGGTCAAGGAACTCGGCATCGACGTGATCCACATCCATGGCGTCGGCACGGTCGGGATCAAGGGCCTTTGGGCCTCCTGGCAGGCGAAGATCCCGAGCGTCCAGACCTTCCACACGATGATCCAGGACACGCTCCCGTTCTACTCGCCCTTCGGCATCAATCTCCACATGCTCGAACGCGGGCTGCGCCTCTACCTCCGGGTCTTCCTGAGGAAGTCGACGGGCGTCGTGGTCCCGAGCCGCGCGATCTTGAACGAAATCCTCGAGCTCTCGCCCGAGGCCGCCATCACGGACGTCATCCCGACCGGCGTGGACCCGGACCGCTTCTCCCCCGCGGTCTCGGGGCGGAGCATCCGGACCAAGTGGGGGCTCAACGGCAGCGACGTCATCCTCCACGTGGGCCGCGTCGCGCCGGAGAAGAACCTGCACACGCTGATCCACGCGTTCCCGCGCATCAAGGAGGCAAACCCGGACACGAAGCTGCTCGTCGTCGGCTCAGGCCCGTACCTCGAGCGGTACTACGAGCTCGTGCGGCACATGGATCTCTCCGGAGACGTGATCTTCACGGGCTTTGTTCCCGACGCGGACCTGCCGAAGTACTACGCGGCCGCCGACGCCTTCGCGATCGCCTCCAAGTTCGAGACGCAGGGCCTCGTCATCCTCGAGGCGCTCGCGGCCGGGCGGCCCGTCGCAGGCGCGAACTTCCGCGCGATCCCCGAGTTCGTCCACGAGGGGGAGAACGGTTTCCTGTTCGACCCGAACGACGTGGCGGGATGCGCGGACGCCATCCTCCAGTGCCTCGCCCACCGCGACGCGATGCGGGACGCGGCGCGGGAGAGCGCGCTCCCCTTCTCCGTCGCAAAGTGCACGCGTCGCCTCGAGCACCTGTACGAACGCCTCCTGACGGCGTGAGCCGGGGTAGAGCTTAATACACCGGCCCCTTCTGGAGCCGCCGTGATCGGGATCCTCGGAGGCGGGCTCTCCGGGCTCGTCCTCGCGTCGCGGCTTCGAGACGCCGAGGTCCTCGAGCAGGACGACCGGCCCGGCGGGCTCTGCCGCAGCCTGACGACGGAGGGCTTCACCTTCGATCCGCACGGATCGCACATCTTGTTCTCCCGTAACGCGGAGGCGATGGCGTTCTACGAGGGTCTCCTCGGCCCGAACGTCTCCCGCCGGCGGCGGAACACGAAGGTCTTCTACAAGGGTCGGTACGTCAAGTATCCCTTCGAGAACGGCCTCTCCGAGCTCCCCGCCGAGGACAACCTGCGTTGCGTCCTCGGCTACATCGAGGCATACGTCGCGCGGGCGACGGGCTCCGCCCCGAAGCCGACGAACTTCCGCGAGTGGATGTACCACCGGTTCGGCCGCGGCATCACGGAGTGCTACCTCCTCCCGTACAACGAGAAGATCTGGAAGACGCCCGCCGCGGACATGGGCATCGAGTGGGTCGAGGGCCGAGTTCCCGACCCGCCGCTCGAGGACGTGATCAAGTCGAGCCTCGGCATCCCGACGGAGGGGTACACCCACCAGCTCCATTTCCTGTACCCCCGCGAAGGCGGGGTGGAGAGCCTGATCCGGGGCCTCCTGCCCCAAGTCCCGAAGGTCCGTCCCCAATTCCGGGTGACGTCGATCCGCAAGAAGGGGGGAACGTGGGTCGTCTCCGATGGCCACGACGAGAAGGAGTATGAGGGCCTCGTCGCCACGATCCCGATCCCCGAACTCGTCGCGGCCCTGGAGGACGCGCCCAAGGAGGTGCGGGCCGCGGGAGCCGCCCTCGTCCACCGGTCCCTCGTGACCGTGATGGTCGGCTTCGACCGGCCCGACCTGAACGACTTCAGCTGGGTCTACTTCCCCACGCCCGCCGACGGCAAGTTCAACCGAATCTCGTTCCCGAGCAACTTCTCGGATCGGGTGGCCCCGGCGGGCGCGAGCTCCGCGATGGCCGAGATCACATGCGACGTCGGCGACCCGGTCTGGTCTGCGCCGGATGAGGATCTGATCGAGCACGTCGTCGAGCGCGCGGATCACCTGGGCGTGTTCAAGAGGTCCGAGATCCTCATCTCCCGCGTCGCGCGCACGCGCTACGCCTACGTGGTCTTCGACCGCGCGCACCGCAAGAACCTCGATGTCGTGGAGGCCTACGCGGCGCGGATCGGGCTCCGGCTGCTCGGCCGCTTCGGACAGTTCGACTACATCAACACGGACCAGGTCATCCTGCGGGCGCTCGGCCTCGCGCGGGAACTGGAGGCGGCCGCATGAAGGTCTCCGTCGTCGTGCCGACCTACCAGGAGGCGAAGGGGATCGATGCGTTCCTCTCCCAGTTCGAGCGGCAGACCCTGCCCCGCGCAGAGTATGAGATCCTGATCGTCGATGGGGAGAGCCGCGATGGAACCCGCGAACGAGCCGCGAAGCGCGCCGATCGGGTGATCGTGCAGACGTCCCCAGGGATCGGGGGCGCACGGAACGACGGGGTGCGGATCGCGAACGCGGAGATCATCGCCACGACGGACGCGGACTGCCGGCTACCGCCGGACTGGCTCGAGCACATCGTCGAGGACTTCCGGGATCCGGAGGTGGTGGCCGTCTGCGGCCCGGACGGACCCTTCGACGGAGGGCGGAAGGCCCGGTTCATCTACTTCTTCGTCCGCGGGATCATTCGCCTCGCGGCCCTCGCGGGGCTGTACGGCACGGGCGGGACGAACTCGGCCTTCCGGAAGGACGCGTTCCTCGAGATCGGCGGCTACCGGAACCTCCCGCACTCGGACGATGTGGACGTGGGCATCCGCATCAAGGCGAAGGGGCGCATCGTCTACGATGCCCGCCTCTACGTCGAGCTCAGCGTGCGGCGGCTCGAGAAGAACGGATACCTGCGGACCCTCTTCCTGTGGCTCCAGGGAGACCTCAAGCTCCTCGCGGGCCAATCGATCGAAGCGAAGGAGTACGCCCGCCAGGAGTACTAGGACGACCCGGAGGGCGGGGCGGCCATCCGACGTCGCAAGAGGATCGATGCGCCGAGGGATGCGGCCACGAGCACCACGATGGCTCCGACCGTGATCAGCGTCGCCGTGTTCGGGTCGTACGCCACGCCGAGGTAGCCGACGAGGACGATCAACAGGCTGTACTTCACCGCCGCGCCGAGGACGATGTACGCGAGGGACTTCGTGTAGTTCCAGCCGACGACCGCGATGAACGCCCCGACGAACGGGACGACGGGGGCGACCCGGTTCAGCAGGATGATGCGCTCGTCCCGGACCAGGAGGAGCTGGGTCCAGCCCTTCATCAACCGGTTCACGAACTTCGGAAGATGGCCCCGGTCGACCACGAGCTTCCGGACCCAGAGGTACATCAGCGTGTTGCCGACGGCCTCCCCGCCGATCGCCATCCCGAGCAGGAGCAGGGCCCAGGTGAACGGGTCCTCGCCGGGCGCGCGGTAGAGGAAACTCAGCACGACGGCAAGCTCGGGGAGGGCGGGGATGACCGCCGCGTCGATCACGAAGACGAAGAAGAGCGCGAGGAGGGTGCCCGCGGGACCGAGGAATGCGAACAGCCCGGAGAGCCAGTCCGCCACGGAGGCCATGGCGGCGGCCCTCAGGCGAGGCTCGAGAGTCGAACGAGGGTCACCTGGAACACCAAGGTCCGGCCGACGACCTGTCGGTTGAAGTTCAGCGTATACGTCCCTGCGTTGAGGTCCACGGCGGACAGGTAGAACGTGCCCCCGCTCGAAAGCGTCCCGCCGATCTTGTCCACGAGGGTCGGGTCGATGCGGTTCTGGATCGTGATGAGGCCCGTGCCGTTGTTCGCCGCATCATCGACGCTGAGGACCGTCGCCTTCCACAATCCGTACGGATGGATGACCTGGGAGGGATAGGGGCTGTTCGTCACGACAACGAGGCCATTCAGGATCGCGACCGTCACACTCCATCCGTAGATGGGATCGGAGACGTTCGTGGCGGAGACCGCGGTCTCGCCGTAGTAGCTCGTGAAGGCGGTCTCGTTCATCGTGACCCGGATGGGGAAGGTCTGGACGAGCGGGTAGGTGTGGATCTTGCTCGCATCCGCGGGGCCGTACCCCATGTCCTGGGGCACGACGACCGTCGTGGTCTGTCCCGCGGCCAGGCCTCGGACGCCCTGGTCGAAGCCCTGGACCACGGACCCGTCGCCGATCACGAACTGCAGGTTCGAGTACGTGGCCCGCCAGCTGAAGCTGAACGCCTTCGGATAGGTCGCGTTGTCCGCCGCGACGGACTGGATGCTCGTGTCGAACACGAGGTTGTCATTCTGGAAGGTGCCGATGTAGTCGATGTAGACCGTGTCGCCGAGCTGGGCGAGCGGGGGCGAGCCGGGTCTCGTCGGCGTGAAGACGACGTAGTAGGCGCCGAGGACGACAGCGGCAGCGACGACGAGGGCCAGCAGGACGATCCAGTCGCTGAGGGCGGAGTCGTCCCTGGCTAGGGAACGAACCATGACCGGCCGGGCTAATCTAGAGGTCCGAATAAAGGTTATGGTGCGACGCTCGGAGGGCGTCGCACATTGCGGATGCGGGTTTCACGCGTACATCGCGCCGCTCGCGGTCTCGTGCCGCACGCGGCTCTCCCCGAGGACCTTGTCCACCGCGAGCTCGAAGTCGGTCATGGTCACGGAGTCCCGGTCTTCCCGGATCGCGAACATGCCCGCCTCCGTGCACATCGCCTTGAGGTCCGCGCCCGTCGCGCCGTCCGTGCGCTGGGCGAGGGTGTCGAAGTCGACCTCGGTCCCGATGCTCATCTTGTGCGTATGGATCTTGAAGATGGACAGGCGGCCCTCGTAGCTGGGGATCGGAATCTCGATGATGCGGTCGAAGCGGCCCGGCCGGAGGAGCGCGTCGTCGAGGATGTCCGGACGGTTCGTGGCCCCGATGATCTTGACCTCGCCGAGCGGGTTGAACCCGTCGAGCTCCGCGAGCAACTGCATCAGGGTCCGCTGGACCTCCCGGTCCCCGGACGTCGCGACCTCGAGGCGCTTCGCGCCCACGCTGTCCAGTTCGTCGATGAACACGATCGAGGGCGACTTCTTCCGGGCCAGCTCGAACAGCTCCCGCACGAGACGCGCGCCCTCGCCGATGTATTTCTGGACCAGCTCGGAACCGACGAACCGGATGAACGTGGCCTTCGTGCGGTTCGCGACCGCCTTGGCGAGGAGCGTCTTGCCCGTGCCCGGCGGACCGACGAGGAGAACGCCCTTCGGCGGCTCGATGCCCACCTTTCGATAGAGGTCCGGCTTGAGGAGCGGGTCCTCCACCGCCTCCTTGAGCTCGAGGATCTGCTGGTCGAGGCCGCCGATCTCCGTGTAGGTGACGTCGGGCTTGTCGATGATCTCCGCGCCCGTGACGATCGGATCGTAGGACGGCGGCAGCACGCCCATCACGGCGAGCGTCTGCTTGTTGAGCGCGACCCGCGCGCCGACGAGCAGGTTCTCCTTCGTGATGTAGTCCGCCGCGTTCACGATGAAGTCCGGACCGGTCGACGACTTCACCACGACCCGGCCGTCCGCGAGGACATCGCGGATGTTCCCGATAATCAAGGGCGGGCTCTTCAGGCGGTCGAGCTCCTGCTTGAGCCTCTTGATCTCCTTCTGGAGCCGGATCAGCTCCGTCTCCACGTACCGCTTCTCACCCTCCACGCGGCGCGCGGTCTCCAGGAGTTTGTCGTTCCGATCTTCGAGCGAGGCGATTCGCTCAGAGAGTTTCTCCGAGAATTCTCGGATCTGTTCTTCGTCCATGCAATCTCGTCCGGTGGGCCGGCGGAGGACGAAGCCTATATACCCAACACCTTTTATTTAGCGGTTGCGGACTTGAAATCGTGATCTGCGAATTGTGCGGCGCGGACGTTCCCCACACGAAGAACGTGGCCATCGAGAGCACGATCCTGGCCGTCTGCAGCAACTGCGCGAAGTTCGGGGACGAGGTCTCCACTCCCGTTGTCCGACGCGGGAACATGCCCCCGGTCATCGCCCAGCGGCTCGAGGCCCGGAAACGGCGTCAGACACCCCGCGACGTGTACGCCGAGGCCGGGGAGATGGAACTGGCGGAGGACTTCCCGCAGCGCATACGTCGCGCGCGCGAGGAGAGGGGATGGAAGCAGGCGGACCTCGGGGCGAAGATCAACGAGAAGGTCAGCGTCATCTCCCAGCTCGAGTCCGGTGCGATCTCCCCGGGGGACAGCCTCGTGCGGAAGCTCGAGCACACGCTCGGCATCAAGCTCAAGGAGAAGGTGGAGCCCGTCGCGATGAAGAAGCAGGCCGCCTCGGGAAGCCTGACCCTGGGCGACCTGATCAAGATGCAGGACAAGGACGAGTGATCAGGGAAGCCCGAGGTGGGCCTTCACCGGGGCGAGGAACGGGGTGACATCGAGGCCGGCCTGGCGAGCCGCGACGAGCGCCGCGACTTCCACGTCGACGTCCATCTTCTCCTGGACCGCGTTCACGGAGGCGATCACGCCCCGTCGATCCGACTTCGTGTGCGTCACGATCGCGTCCACGATGCGGAGGAACGTGTCCTCCGAGGCGGGTGTGGCGACCTCGAGGGTCTTCGCGGTCGGGACGAAGTCCCGCGGGACTTCGACCGAGTCGATCGGGAAGGCCGGGCGGATGTTTCCGCCGTGGGACTCGAGGAGGCTCGTCGCGAGGCCGAGCTGCAGGAGGCGCTGGGCGTCGCGGGGCGGGAACCAGCGGAGGTCCATCGAGGCCGACAGGACGAACTCCCGCTCCGTGAGCTCGTCGCGGCCCTTCCTCTTGAAGAGGAGAGCGATCGCGTAGCGCAGGTCGTCCATGGGGTTCCCGAAGGCTGAGGGCGTGCGAAGGGGCGGGGCCTAATTAAACGTGCGGACGGGGCGAACGTTTATCCCCTCGCCGGTCCATGGATAGCTTGCTCCCGCGTATGGTCGCGCCGAACCGTGACGCGCGATGCAAGCCGGGAGAGAACGCCGCATGGGTCCCTCCTCGATAGCCCCGGGACGGGGCGCACCGTGACAGGGGGACAACGCGGCGTCCAACAATCCCTCGGCATGGGTCAGGGCGTCGAGTGAGCAGAGCTTGGCCATGAAACGCGCTGTTAATGCCGAGGGACATCCCGTCCTCGGGCTCTAGCGCGGTCGGTTGCGGGACGTCTCCGCACCCGCATCGCAGGAGCCGGTCTTTCTCGAAGCCCTGCGGCGGAGCACGAGGACGAGACCCAGGATGGCGACGATCGGCAGGGCGACCGACTCGAACTCGGGGATCGCCACGAAGTACGTCCCGGATGTGGTCGACTTCCAGTAGATCGCCCCGGGCGTGGATCCGTACGTCGCGTCGTTGGGGGCGCGGACCATGATCGACGGATCGTCGGAGGATGCGTCCATCAGCTGGCGCGATCCCCATACTCCGCCCGACCGCATCTTGTAGTACAGCTGGGGCCCCGCCGTGGCCACGTAGAGCGCGTGGACGCGGTTCGAGCTGTCCACGCCGATCACGGGCCGCGTGAAGATCGTGCCCGTCAGGGCGTCCACCGTCTCCGGGGCCGCAAACCCTGCGCTCGGGTAGTCGAGGAGGCGCGCGTAGATCGCGCGGGTGCTCCCGTCCACGTCCTTGGCGTACGCGATCCAGAGATCCCCGTTCGCATCGTACGTGGTCGCGAGGCTCGGATAGACGTGGCTCTCGACCCCGGTCGCCACCGTGTCGTATCCTGCGGTCCCGTCCCACTTGGTGAACTCCGCGGATGCGTCGCAGTTGCTCACGGCCACGTTCTTGCACGCCGTATACTGAATCTCGTTCGGGGCCGCCTCGTAGTAGCGCCCAAGGCTCACGTAGTTGGTCGTCGGCGATACGTCCACGGAGATCCCGGTGTAGGTCGTCCCCCAGGTGACCGTCGGCCGCCACGAGCCCCCGTACTGGTTCTTGTAGAAGACGGATCCGCTCGTCTTCGAGCCGCTCCACGCGATGTGCGGGTAGTTCGAGCTGTCCGTCGAGACGGTCGGCATGGTGCCCGGGTTCGCAGCGTCCACCGAGGTCACAGCCTGCCAGGTGGACGCGAGCGCGATCTGGCCCTGGTTCGGGTAGGCCACCGTGCTCTTCACATACCGGACCCGGTCCATCGTGGCCTGGTTGCCCGGGCTCGCGGAGGAGACCCAGACGATGTGGAGGAAGCCAGCCGAGTCCATTGCGAGGGCCGGTACCGAGGAATCGTACGCGTGGAGGAGCGGATCGTCCCCGGTCCGCCCGGAGGCCAGGATGACCTGGGATCCCCAGATCGTACCTCCCACGTCCGCGCTGCGCATCAGGATCACGCGGTCCCACACGGTCCGGGTCGTGACGACGACTTGGTCGAGCCAGAAGTCGGACTGCGTGGTGTCTGCGCCGGCCGCGTCGACGAACCGAACCGCTGGCGAACCGGCGTTGTACTCCGTCGTGGTGAGGGGGTAAGTGTAGAGAGCGTTGGACGCCGAGGAGATCGTGAGCCGAGTGGTCCAGGTGGAGGGCGGGGTGAGCACCTGAACACTGATGTCCTCGTCCTGGCGGTAGCCTTGGACGGTCAGCGTATGCGCGTCCCCGGCCGGCACGCCCGTCCAGTCATACCGGACGGAGACCTGGTAGGTGGCCGGAAGGTATGTGACCTCCACGGCTACGGCGTCCACCGAGATCTGAGTCGGGGACCCGACCTTCGAATACGAGGCCTGGAACGCGACGTTGTCCGTGCCGCTCGCGAAGTCCGCCGCGGCCCACGTGTGCCCTGTGCACGTCGTCGTGTCGAAATAGTGGTACGTGTTGGGGTCGCCTGTGTTCACCGGCGTGTAAGGATCGCCCGAGAGCGTGTTGCCACAAGGGGAAGCGCCGGCGTTCCACGACAGCTTGATCCCGGCGATCTGGTCGTCTCCGCCCGCAACCTGGAACGCTTCCATCCCGATGCGGACTAGGGTGATCGTGGCCCCGCTCGGGACGGCGAAGCCGAAAGTCTTCAGGGAGAGGAGTTGATTGTTGTTCACCGTGGCGTACGCGTTGTCCGAGGCTCCGCCGCTGGCACATGCCCCGGCCGTACACGCGGGGGCCGTGCCCACCGCCGTCGGGTTCTTGGCCGTGACCGTTGTGGTCCCGGTGTTCGCCTCGCGGTACTGGATGTAAGTGCCATCCGCGGCACCGATGCCTGTGGGGAACGTTCCGCTCACGCGCGAACCTGTCGTGAGCGTCTCCGTGCCGGGCGACCTCGTCATGGTGGTCACAAGGACGGCCGTATCGACCCAGAGGTCCGTCTGGGTCGTGTCCGCACCGAGGCTGTCGACGAAGCGGATGGAGGGCGAGCCTGCGTTGAACTCGATCGTGGTGAGGGCGTAGGTCTGCGCCAGGTTCGAATCGGTCGTGGCCGTGACCGTGATCCGGGTGTTCCAGGTGGACGGAGGCGTGAGGACCTGAATGTTGACGTTCTCGTCCGAGCCGTGATAGGCCTCGACGTTCAGGGTGACCGCATCGCCTGCGGGGACGGAGGTCCAGTCGTACCGGACGGACATCTGGTACGAGCCGGGAACGTAGGAGACCTCGACGACGACTGCATCGACCGAGATCACGGTTGCCACGCCTCCGGACCTCTTGTACGTGGCCTGGAAGGCGATGTTGTCGGTTCCGGTGGCGAAGTCGGCTTGAGCCCAAGTGTGGCCCGTACAGGCGGTCGAGTCGAAGTACGAGTACGTGTTTGGATCGTTCGGAGTCACCGGGACGAACGGGTCGCCCGCGAGCGTGTTGCTGCAGCTCGGCGTCCCGGCGTTCCACGAAAGCTTGATGCCGGTGATCTGGTCGTCTCCGCCCGCCGCCTGGAACGCCTCGATGCCGATTCGGACCTGGGTAATCGCGGCCCCGCTCGGGACGGCGAAGCCGAAGGACTTGAACGAAAGTATCTGGTTGTTCTGGCTCGAGGTCGTGTATGCGTTGTCCGAGGTCTCGCCGCTCGCGCAGGTCGCCCAGTCGCATACCGGGTTCGTCCCCGCTGCGGTCGGGTTCTTGGCCGTGACCGTCGTGGTGCCTGTGTTCGCCTCGCGGTACTGGATGTACGCGTTGTTGCTCGAATCGACGCCGGAGGAAGAACGTCCCGGACACCTTCGTGCCGGTGGCGACGGTCTCCGTGGATGGAGCGGACGTGAACGTGTCCTCGCTCAGCTGATCGTTCAGGACGACGTACCAGCATCCGTCCGCGTTCGTCGCATCGCAGGCCGGTCTGGCCGGCGACGTCGGGCGCGCGGACCACTTTCCGCTGTTGGTTGTAGAGGGAGGTCGACGAGCTCGATCCAGGATCGATCAGGGTCGCGGACGCCTGGGGACCATCCTGGTACCACGGAACGGCCAAGGCCGATGTGGCGGGGGCCTGGCGGAACGAAGACGACGTCATCGATGAGAGGGATGCGACAGCCAGGGTCGCGGGGGAAACTGGGCTCGATGCGTCCACGCCGCCCCAGAAGTCTCCCATCTCCAGGTAGACCCGGGATGCGCTAAGGTTCACCGCGAGTTCGACCGCGCGGGCGCCCGTGGCGACCGTCACGGGGGAGATCGCGCTCCACGACCATTCTCCCGGATAGGAGCCCGTGAACGCGAGCAGGGCGGACTGGGACACCTGGGCGTCCTTCCCGTGGATCTCGACGAGCCGGTCCGCGCCGATTCCGCCAATCGAGAAGCCGGTCGACGTGCGGTTGTCGATGTCGAGGAAGAACCGGAGGACGTCCTCGCCGAGCGCGGGCGGCCGTACCGTCGGCCCGATGTATACGCTCACGCTCAGCCCTGCGTACGGGGCGGGGAAGCTGGCGGGCAGCGTGGTGTTCAGCCAGGCATCCGTCCCGCCCGGGAACCCGTAGTCGGTGATGCCGTCCCCGTCGTAGTCCCCGTTCGTTCGCGCGTCAGGGGTGCCGTCGTTGTTGAAGTCGAAGGGCATTGGATCGAGGGTATCCGGGACCGTGTCGCGATCCGTGTCGGCCACAGGCGTCGCGTTCGTCAGGGGGGCGGGCTGGGGAGCATCCGGCTGGCTCGTCCCTGCGAACATTCGCCCCGAGACATCCATATAGAGGTAGAGCGAAGGGGCGTTCGGGATGGCGCCGAGGTGGGCCACGTCGATGTTCGCGTTCCCGCGGGTTGACGCCTCGCCGACCGCGTCGGGAATCGTGGACGACCACTCGGCGAACCCCCCGTCGATTCGGGGCACCCCCGGGATCGCACCCAGGTAGCTCAACGAGGCGGTCGAGGGCAGGCTGCGCACGCAGGCGACGCCATCCAACATTCCGATCGCATCCGGCGAGGCGACCCGCACGCCGAAGGTGTCTCCGCTCGAACCCGCGACGTCCCCGAGAATCGTGTAGGATCGCGGGGTCGCGGGGTCGATCGTCTGCGTCGCGAACCGGAAGGTCACATCGCGGCCCGCGGGGTTGGCCTGGACCAAGTCGATGCCGCCCGCGGCAACGAGCCGGAGCGAGGAGACGGCGCTGAACGGGGCCGTGCCCTGGAGCTCGACGGTGAGGGAGTTGAACGCCGCCCCCTTTCCGAGGGCCGTGGCGTTGAGGGTCAGGAGAGGCACGTCCGCACCGGAGAGGACCGCCGGGGCGACGGACGCCTGGTCGATCGCGAGTGTGCCCTCAGAGGGTGAGACGATCAGGGAGGAGGTGTCCGTCTGGCCGTCCCATGCCTGCGTGTCGACCGTCGCGCGGACGGGGACCGACCCGCCTCCAAGCTCGATCCACGAAGCCTGGGCCTCGAGTCGGGAGCCGGAGGCGGCCGCTGGGACCGGCGTTCCCTTGATCCAGCCGCTCCAGTCGCGGGCATCCCGATTCGCGTCGAACTCGTAGAGGATGCTCGACAGCACATGACCCCCGTATCCCGACGCCTCGAGGAGCCGATCTGCTCCGATGCCTCCGATCCGATATCCGGTCGAACTCGAATTGTCCGTGTCCAGGAAGATACGGGCCGCGTCCATGAGCCCGGGGGAGGGGCCGCCGCCCTCGAGGATCGTGCCCGTGACCTCCACGTAGAGGCAAGGTCGCCCAGGTTGTCGGCGACCCCGATCCGGGCGATCTGGATGTTCGGGTTCGGCGATACCGACGACGGGACGCTGACGAGGGACTGGGCCGTCCAGTCGGCGAAGTTGCCGTCAATCTGGATGGGGCGCGGCGTGACCGGGGAGCTCCACAGGAAGACCAGCGGGAGGAGCACCAAGAGGGCGACGAGCGCGGCGGGCAGGGCGACCCGCTGCCATTTCGGCATGCCGGTGTTCCCGAGGAATCCACGGGAGCGCGCCGCCTTCTCGAGTCCCTTCGAGAGCCCGTTCGTCCGGCCCACGCCGTTCGTGAGACCATTGGTCCGGCCCACCCCATTCGTCAAGCCGTTCGTGCGTCCCAGGCCGTTCGTTAGTCCGTTCGTTCGATCGCGGAGTCCGTTCGTCAACCCGTTCGTACGACCGCCGAGACCGTTCGTCAGTCCATTCGTCCGGCCGCGCTTGGTGACGGGGACGGGTCGCACCGGCCGCCGCTCCAAGACGAGGCCGTTCGTCATTCCCTTCGCTCGAGGGACGGGTCTCAGCGCCGGCGACTGTGGCACCGGGCGCAAGGGGACCGGCGGCGCTTGGGGGGCGGGCGGTTTCGCCTCTCCCGCTTCCGGCACCGTTTCCTGAACCGTATCCCGGACGAGCTTCTCGAGCCCGTGGAGCATGTCCGTTTCCTCTCGGAGGTCCGCCATGCAGTGCGGGCACTGCGCGCTCCCGGCGGAGACAGGTTCGTGACAGAAGGGACACGGGGGCGACCCGACGCTGTCCGAAATGGGCGACTCGGCGAGCGCCTTCTTCCGGCTCCGCTGCCACCGTTCCGCGTCGCCCAGGCGGGCGAAGAGCTTCATCTCGAACGCCCAGAGTCCCGGGTAGTTCGGGTTGATCGTCTCTAGGCGCTCGAGAGTCCGGACCGCATCCCGCGGATCGTCCACGGTCGCGAGGGCGGCGGCGAGGGAGAACAGCGCGTCGCAGTCTTCGGGGTCTTGGCGAAGCCGCTCCCGCGCGATCTCCATGATCAAGCGCACGCGGTTCGAGGTTCCCTCCAGGGGACGGGGCCGCGGGGGGGTGGGACGAGGCACGGGCGAGGGACCGACGGGGGGAGTTGAGACGGGGGCAGGCGGCCGGAGGCCCACGCGGATGCCTTGCTCCGTGAACTCGAACGGGACGAAGTCGGATGGGGGGCGAGTGTCCCTCAAATGGAGCACGCCGATCTTCCGCAGGATGCGGTCCCCGCTCCGGGTCCGCTCCATCTCGACAACCCCGTCGAACGGCTGGTGGAGTGTCGACAGGACGGACGCGGTGTGCATCTCCTTCTCTACGAGGAACAGAGCGGTGAGGTGGAAGCGGTCGAACTTGCGCTTCGTAGATTGAGCAAACGCGAAGACCTGACTCAGCTCGTAGATGTTCAATGCGGGAGAGAGCATTTCGACGATCGCGCGCTTCGGGCCTTCTCCGGGAAGACCCGCAATCGCCCGGCTCACCGCAGCGCCGGCGTTTGCCAGGTCCACCGAGGACCGAAGGATGACCCCGCGTTCCTCGACCTCCGTGACGGTCTCCTCACCCCACGAATACCAATCCACGACTCGGAGCCGGTTCTCCCGGAGCACGAGGTCCACGTCGACCCCGAGGCCGCGGAGCGTCCGGAGGAATGATTCAGGGGACTGGGAGGCAACGACCGCCAAGCCCGACCCGCCCGTGCGGAGCCCCTCCGCCAGGAAGGCGAGCGCGAATGCGAGCTTCTCCTGACCGGGGGGGCCCTGCAAGATGACGCTCGCGTCGGCCGGGAGACCCCCGGACACGAGGTCGTCGAATCCCTCAATCCCGCTGGCCAGCCGCACCATGGGGATCACGCCTCAAGGGGACGCGCGAGTCCGCAGCGGAGGGCGAGGTCGGGGTGGACGCCGATCGCCTCCTGGAGGGCCGTCTGGAACACCCTGCGGGCCGTCGGCCGGCCGAGGCTCTGGGCGCACACGTCCCAGAGGTCTCGGTGCAACGCGGCCATGAGGTCGCGCAGGTGGTCGATGCCGCCCTGGCTGCCCGCGATCATCTGCTCGAACACGACGGAGCGGAGCTCCTGGTGTTCCGCGACCAGGGTGTGCTCCAGCTCGCCCTCGATCTTGGGGAGTCCGAGATGGCGAATCTCCTGGAAGAGGAACTGGAAGTACGCGACATAGAAGTCGACCGCCTCGCGCAACGGGCCGGAGTCGTCCGTCAGGTCGACCTCGAGGGACACCCGGGCGGAGCGGACGCGGTACTCCGACGTCCGGGCGTCGTGCCGCCGCCGCTCCACGAGGCCGAGCTCCGCGAGGCGCTGGAGGAACCGGGACGCCGTGGACACGTGGATGTTCAGCGCCCGGGCGACCTCGCTCGAGAGGTGCCACCCCCCGTCCCGGAGCTCCCGCAGGATTGAGAGGCTGTACTCGCCGGAAAGGAGGGTGGCGGCCTGTCGGAACGTCTCGGTATCCATGGGAACCTCTAGCGGATGGGCTCGAAGGGGGTGGGAAGTCTAACCGTCGTAGACCTGGGGGGTCAAGAAGCGTCCCGTCCAATTCTCACGAGAGATTCTCTACGCGCAGAACCACCAGGCTACGCGACCCCCGCTACCCTCCAGGGGCCGTGCCCGGGCCGCATCGCCCCGGACCGATGGCGAAGATTGAAGTAGATGCTATCACTACCGAGCCGCCACGGCCGCCCTGTCCCGAGCACCAGGGTGACCTCCAGCCCGCCACCTGGCGAGGGAGCCCCTTGCGTTACACCCGTTTCGAGAAGGCCCGTATCATCGGAGCGCGAGCCCTGCAGATCAGCATGGGGGCGCCGATCGTGCTGGACGTCCCCGTGGGTATGGTGGACCCCATCGAGATCGCTTGGACGGAGTTCAACGCGGAGGCGATCCCGATCACGGTCAAGCGGGAACTCTAGGCGGGACGCCCCGGTCTGTCCTCATCGGCCCGCGCGAGGTCCGACAGGTCGATGCTCATCTCGGAGGACTTGAGCCGCGCCGCCTCCTCTTTGGAAAGCACTTCCCGCACGGCATCCTCGTGCTGCACGTCGCTGTTCCCCGTGGGGTCCTCCAGGATGAACGTGAACGGCTCCTTGCCCTCGATCATGCCGCCGATTCGACGGCGGACCGCGGCGAGGGTCGCGCGCCGGGAGCGGGAATCGGCGACCGCCTCCTGGCCCTGGACGACGTCCAGGAACTTGCGGAGGACGCCTTCGACGTTGCTCACGAACGCCTCCGCGCGCGGCCCCGGCTCCATCGAAGCACCCAGCTCCGGGATTCGGATTGTCGCGGAGGAGGAGCGGGCGACCCGGGCCGAGAGCGCGTCAGGCCGCTCGACGCGGAGGGTGACGCGCATCGGCTCCCCGTGGCGCGTCAGGAGCAGGTCGCCGTGGCGGTAGCCGCACGCGAGACAGACCAGAGTGGTCTGGAGGGCGTCGCCGAAGTAGGGCAGGTTCATCTGCAGGGACCGCACGGAGAGGGGACTGTGGCCGCAGACCGGGCACGGAGCCTCCAGGGATGTCTCCCGGACCGGACCGTGCATCTCGTCGGGACTGGGGTCGGGCAACCAGCGAGGCAGGATTCCTCCGGCCTAAGAACTTTGAGGGCCGCGGTTGTCCAGCCGCGGCAACGTACGCGGGGGGGACCGAATTAACAATGTTTATATAGAACTGCAAACACATTATTGGTCAGAATGGTCTTCCACCAGGAGGAATCGAACATGATGCGCAAGCAGAAGAAGACGGATCTCGCTGCGAAGCCCGCGGAGGGCGTGTCGGGACCGAGCCTGGTCTCCCGCGACTCGTGGGATTGGTTCCAGGACTTGGACCGCTGGTTCGACGACCTCCGCACGGAGTTCGAACGCAAGCTCGGGGTCCCGCTCACGCCCTTCGACCGCGAGGCGGGACTCGCGGTTCGCCGGCCCCTCATGGACCTCGCGGACCGCGGCTCGGAGTACGTCCTGACGGCCGAACTCCCCGGCGTCCGGAAGGAGGACCTTGACCTCCGCGTGACCCCGGACGGCCTCGAGCTGGCGGCGCAGACGAGCCGCGAGAAAGAGGAGAACGGACGGGACTACGCGTACCGCGAACGGGCGTATGAGTCCTTCCACCGCCGCATCGCCTTCCCCGCGGAAGTCGTCGCGGATCGGGTGGACGCGAAGCTGAAGGACGGCGTGCTCGAGGTCCGCCTCCCCAAGAAGGAGCCGGACCACGCGCGCGAGCCCGTGCAGGTCCGGGTCGAATGACCCGGCCCCTTTCCCTTTCTGTACGGAGGGAGAACAACACGAAGCTTATCCCGAGTCATGAGATGGGTCGCCGTCTCCGTGGCGGAACGACCCGAACCCCTGAGGTGATTCCATGATGCATGGTCGTGAACGGTTCCTGCGAGTGACCGAAGCCAAGCCCGCCGACGCGGGCCGCGGGCTCGTCCGCGTGGACCCGGAAGTGTTGAAGATCCTGGAGCTGCGAGAGGACGACGTCGTCCTCATCGAGGGCGGCAAGACCACCGCGGCCATCGTCCGCCGCGGATACCCGGAGGACGCGAACCGCGGCGTGATCCGCATGGACGGCATGCAGCGGCACAATGCGGACGTCGGGATCGACGACAAGGTCGGCATCCGGAAGGCCTTGGCCCGTCCCGCGGAACGCTTGAGCCTGGCCCCTACGGAGGCCGTCCGGATCATGGGCGGCGAGCAGTTCATGGCCCAGTTCCTCCAGGGACGCCCGGTCACACGCGGCGACCTCGTCACCGTGAGCATCATGGGCCGCAAGTTCGACTTCGTCGTGACCTCCTTCCAGCCCAGCGCGGACGCCGTCATCGTCGGACCCGGGACGGAGATCAAGCTGGCGGAGACGCCCGCCAAGGAGGAGGAAGCGAAGCTCCCGCGGGTCACCTACGACGACATCGGGGGCCTGGGCGACGCGGTGCGCAAGGTCCGCGAGATGATCGAGCTCCCCCTGCGACATCCGGAGCTGTTCGAGCGGCTCGGGGTCGAAGCGCCGAAGGGCGTGCTCCTCCACGGTCCGCCGGGGACGGGGAAGACGCTCCTTGCGAAGGCGGTGGCCTCCGAGACGAACGCGAACTTCCACTCCATCTCCGGCCCGGAGATCATGTCCAAGTTCTACGGCCAAAGCGAAGAGAACCTCCGCGAGATCTTCAAACAGGCGGAGGAGAACGCACCGAGCATCGTCTTCATCGACGAGCTCGACTCGATCGCTCCGAACCGAGAGGAGGTCACGGGCGAGGTTGAGCGGCGCGTCGTGGCCCAGCTCCTCTCCCTCATGGACGGGCTTCAAGGACGCGGCAAGGTCGTCGTGATCGGCGCGACGAACCGTCCCAACGCGCTCGACCCGGCCCTGCGCCGCCCCGGTCGCTTCGACCGCGAGATCGAGATCGGCGTCCCGGACCGGGACGGGCGACTCGAGATCCTCCAGATCCACACGCGGGGCATGCCCCTCGCGAAGGACGTCGACCTGAAGGAGCTCGCGGGAATCACCCACGGCTACGTCGGCGCGGACGTCGCCGCCCTGACGAAGGAGGCGGCGATGCGCTCACTCCGCCGCATCCTCCCGGACATCGACCTCCAGATGGACGTGATCCAGCCGGAGGTCCTGAGCAGGCTGACCGTGACGCGGGAGGACTTCCTCCAGGCGTACCGCGAGTTGGAGCCGTCTACGCTGCGGGAGGTCCTGATCGAGAAGCCGAACGTCCACTGGGACGATGTCGGCGGTCTGGAGGAGGCGAAGCAGGAGCTCAAGGAGTCGATCGAGTGGCCGATCAAGATGAACAAGCTGTTCGTGCACTTCGACGCGCGGCCGCCCCGCGGCGTCCTCCTGTACGGCCCGCCGGGGACGGGGAAGACGCTCCTCGCGAAGGCCGTCGCCACGGAGTCCGAGGCGAACTTCATCTCCGTCCGCGGCCCCGAGTTCTTGAGCAAGTGGGTCGGCGAATCGGAGCGGATGGTGCGCGAGACCTTCCACAAGGCGAAGACCGCGGCGCCTTGCGTGATCTTCTTCGACGAGATCGATGCGATCACGCCCGTTCGGGGCATGTCCTCCGATGCGCAGGTCACGGAGCGCGTGATCTCCCAGATCCTGACGGAGATGGACGGCCTGGAAGAGCTGCACAACGTCACGGTCATCGCGGCGACAAACCGCGCGGACCTCGTGGATCCAGCGCTCCTGCGCCCCGGCCGCTTCGACCGCCACCTGTACGTGCCCCCGCCGGACCTCGCGACGCGCCGCGCGATCCTGGGGATCCACACGAAGAAGAAACCCCTGGCTTCCGACGTGAATCTCGACGACCTGGCGAAGCGCACGGACCGGTACACCGGGGCGGAGCTCGCGGCGGTCTGCAACGAGGCCTCCATGCTTGCGATGCGCAGCTACGCCCTCGCGGCCAAGACGGTCGACGAGGCCGCGCTCAAGAAGGTCAAGATCACGAAGGCGGACTTCGAGGCGGCGCTGAAGAAGGTCCAACCCGCGACGAAGGATGCGAGCGGCTACCAGACGCTGTCGTCGAAGTTCAACCGCGATCTCGAGGTCAGCTAGGGATAGGGTTAAGTCGGGGCTGCAGCAATGGCCGGCCGCATGGCCGCCTCCGCACCGGGGAAGCTCATCCTGTTCGGAGAGCACGCGGTGGTCTTTGGGGAGCCCGCCCTGAGCACCGCAATTCACCTGCGGACGGAGGTTTTCGCGCGGCCGAACCGCGAGTGGCTCGTGGACGGGGCGTCCCTGGACGCGCCGAAGTACCGATACGTGAAGGCGGCCCTGCAACGGTCGTGGAAAGGCGGGCCCCTCTGGATCGAGATCCGATCCATGATCCCCACCGCCGCGGGGCTCGGATCGTCCGCGGCCGTGACCGTGGCCACCCTCGCCGCCGTGTCCGCGGCGGAGGGGGATCTCAACCGGGAGGGTATCGCCCGCGAGGCGTTCGAGATCGAGCACGAGGTGCAGGGCCGGGCCAGCCCGATCGACACGACGACGGCGACCGCGGGAGGCGGCGTGCTCGTCCGACCGGATGAGGGCGACGACCTCCTGTGGACCATCCGCCGCGACGCGCGTGCATGGTCCCTCCACCGCTGCCGCCTGCCCGAGCTCACGCTCGTGATCGGGAACACCGGTCTCAGCGCCGCGACGGGGCCGCTCGTCGCGGGCGTCAAGAAACGCGTGGATGCCTCGCCCGATGCGGCGGCCATGGTGAAGGAGATCGGCCAGATCGCCGTGGACGGGCTCGACGCGCTCCGCCGCAAGGACTTCGAGGCCGCCGGGCGCCTCATGGACCGGGACCACGAGCTCCTCAATGCGCTCGGGGTCGGCCACCCGCTCCTCGACCGACTCGTCTACGCCGCGCGCGGCTCGAGCTACGGGGCGAAGCTCACGGGGGCCGGGGGTGGCGGGAGCATGTTCGCCCTGACGGATGACCCGGAGAAGACGGCCCGCGCGATCCGTGAGGCGGGCGGGAAGCCCTTCCTGGTCCGCTCGGACCCGGACGGCGTGCGGAGGCTCCCATGAGACCCGCCGCACAGGCGCACAAGATCCGCGCGGTCCGCGGCGAGGCCGCGGTGGCGCCCCGGTCCCTGCTCGTCGTTCACGCGAGCGAGCTGCTCACCCTCCGCGGTCCCCGCGGTCCTCGCATCCGGGAGGCCGCCTCCCAGCTCGGCATCATCGAGGACGGGGCCGTGTACGTCGAGGGGGAGCGGATCGTGGACCTCGGGACGACCCCGGAGATCCTGTCTCGGCACCCGCGGGCCGCGACCACGCTGGACGCATCCGGCAAGGTCGTGCTGCCCGGGCTCGTCGACGCGCACACCCATACCGTCTTCGCAGGCTCCCGCGAACGGGAGGTCGAGTGGAAGGCCCAGGGGCTGTCCTACGCGGAGATCGCAGCGAGGGGCGGCGGCATCCTGCACACGGTGCGGGCGACGCGCGAGGCCGAGGAGTCCGCGCTCGTGCGCCTGGCCCTTGACCGGCTCCTGACCTTCGTCTCCTTCGGCACCACGACCGTCGAGGTCAAGAGCGGGTATGGCCTGCGCACGGCGGACGAGCTGAAGATGCTCCGCGCCGCGGCCGAGGCGGGCCGCGTGGCCGGCGTGGACGTGGTGCCTACGTTCCTGGGGGCGCACGCGATCCCGCCCGAGTTCGAGGGCCGCTCGGATGCATACATCGAGCTCCTGCTCTCGGAGAGCCTCCCGGCCGTATCCCTGGCCCGGGCCGCGACGTTCTGCGACATCTTCGTGGACGAAGGATACTTCTCGGCCGAGCAGGCGCGACGCCTCCTGGGGAAGGCAGCCTCCCTCGGGTTGCGGCCGAAGATCCATGCCGATGAACTGGGGGACTCCGGGGGCGCCGCCGTCGCGGCGGACGTCCGGGCCGTGTCCGCAGATCATCTCCTCCACACCTCGGACGCGGGCATGGAGGCCATGGCCCGCACAGGGGTCATCGCCACCGTGCTCCCCGCCACCTCGCTCGCTTCGCGGGTGCCCTACGTGGACGGCCGCCGATGGATCGCGGCCGGGGTGCCCGTCGCGCTGGGGACGGACTTCAACCCGAACGCCTGGTGCGAGTCGATGCAGTTCGTGATCGCCCTCGCATGCCACCACAACCGCCTCCTGCCCGCGGAGGCCATCGTCGCGGCCACGATGAACGCCGCATGCGCGATCGGTCGCGGCGACGAGGTCGGTTCAATCGAGCGGGGCAAGCTCGCGGACCTGGTGGTGTTGGATGCCCCCACGTACCATCATCTCGGCTACCGCCTGGGCGGCGACTCGGCGGAAGCCGTCGTGAAACGCGGTCGGATCCGCAAGGGACGGGCTCTCACCCGTTAGGTCGTGATGGGGCGGTCTCGGACGGGCCTGCGTGACTCAGGAGACCGTCGCATTCTCGAGGCGAGACCCCGCGCGGACGGTCATGTCGTCCCCGATGATGCTGCCCGAGATGTGGGCGCCCTCCCCGATCACGCAGTTCTGGGAGACGACGCTGTCCAGGATCTCGGCCCCCGGGCCCACGATGCTGCCCTCGAGGACGATGCTCTTCCGGACGACCGCCCTTCCCTCGAGCCGCGTGGCTTCATAGAGGCAGGCGTTGTCCGCGACGCTCTCCCGACGAAGGGTGGCGCCGGGTCCGACGTAGCAGGGGCCCGTCAGCGTGACGCCAGCCTCGAGGACCGCGCTCGGGTCCAAGATCACCGGACCTTCACTGACGATCCCAGCGCGGCGCAAGGGCTTGCCCTCGCGGCGCACGACCTCCATGGACGCCTTCCACAGGTCGTGCGGCCGCCCGATGTCCATCCAGGTGCCCTCGATCTTCTGCCCGTACAGGACGAGCCCTTTGGAGAGGAGCTTGGGAAACAGGTCCTTGGAGAAGTCGAACTTCTGATCCGCGGGGATGAAGTCGAGGATGTCCGGTTCGCAGACGTAGATCCCCGCGTTCGCGAGGTTGGAGAACGCCTCCTCCTTCGGCGGCTTCTCCTTGAATTTGATGATCCGCCCTCGCGCGTCGAGCCCCACGATCCCATACTGGGTCGGGTCCTCGACCTCGGTCAGGGCGATCGTCACGATGCCTCCCTTGCGCTTGTGGAAGTCGTACAACGCACGGAAGTCCACGTCGGCGAGGATGTCGCCCATCGCGACCACGAACGTGTCGTCGATGAAGTTCGCGACCCGCCGCACCGCGCCCGCGGTTCCCGCCGGGTTCGCCTCGAAGCTGTACAGGATGGACGCGTTGTAGTCGACGCCGTCCCCGATGCTCTTGATCAGGGTGTCGCTGAGGTACGCAGTCGTCGTGATGATCTCCTGGAATCCGGAGGCGACGAGGGACCGGATCACGTATTCGATGCACGGCCGCCCCGCGACGGGCATGAGCGGTTTCGGCCGCTTGTACGTCAGGGGCTTGAGGCGCGTCCCCTCCCCGCCCGCCAGGACGACCGCCTTCATCGTCAGATCTCCACGCGGCCCTTCTGCAGGAGGGCCTTGACGGCCTGGTCGGCCGCCTCCTCGAGCTTCTTCTCGTCGTAGAGCGCCCGCCGCACGGAGCGGTTCTGATTGCGGAGGAGCTCGCGCGACTCGCGCTGCTCCGCGCGCTGCGCGCCCCGAATCGAGAGGACCTTCTCGCGCAGCTCGACGACCTTCGCATGGACCTCGTCCGCCTTCGACCGCGCCTCGAGGTAGGCCTCGTGCTTCTGGTTGCCTTCGACGATCAGGGCCGAGATCCCTTGGACGAGCTCGAGAGTCTCCTGGTGGACCGCCTGGGCCTGGTCGCTGAGCTCCGACGCGATCTTGTGCTCCGCGTCCGCCTTCGCGAAGAGGTCCGTGATCGTCCCGTCGAGGTCCTTGACCTCTTTCGTGATCTTGTCCTGCTCCTCCTTCAAGGATTGGAGCTCCTTCACGCGCTTGACGTGCTCCTTGATCTCGTCGATGAGCTCGTTCTCCTCGGCGAGGGTGAGAGAGGCGGTCTGCTGCTTGAGCTCCATCGCCTGGGTGCGCCGCTTCAGGCTCCGAAGCTCCTCGGACGCGGAGAGGCCGCCCTGGGAGCGGAGCTTCCGCTTCAGCTCGATGAGGGCCTTCGCCTTGCCCTGGTACTCGTCGCGCTTCGCGCGGTGGGCGCGGGCCTCGGCCGCGAGGGTTCCGCGACGGTCCTTAATCTCCCGCAACGCCGCGGACATCTCCCGCTTCTTGTCATGGACCATGTCCCGTTCCTGGCGGGCGAGTTGGGCTTCCTGGTTCAGGGCGTCCCGCTTCTCGAGCAGGGATTCCAGCTTGATCTCGGCCTGCTGCAGCTCAGAAAAGGTCTTCTTCCGGACCATTGCGCCCCCCAGGGAAGCGAGGGGGCGCTATTTGGGGTGGAGCCATTAACTTTTCGCCCGTATCATCGCTTCGGCTATCTGTTCGACGTCTTCGGGCCTCAGCTCCTCGACCCGCCGCCCGCGGAACGGGAGGTCGGTGAGGGCGGCCTCGAGAGCCTGCGGGGAGTCGGCGAAGGACCGCCACGCGAGGCGAAGGCCGTTCTCCACGATCTTGCGGCGGTGCACGAACAGGGCCGTGACCACCGCATCGAAGCGGTCCGGATCGGCGATCGGGAAGGGGCTCGGCCGCGGCTCCAGGCGGACGAGGGCGGAGTTCACCTTGGGCTGCGGCTGGAAGGCGTTCCGGGGCACGCGCTCGAGGATCGTGCAGGCCGCGCGCACGTACACGCCGACGCTCAGGCGGGAGTAGTCCGCCGTCCCGGGGGCAGCAACCATCCGCCTCGCGAACTCCCACTGGTACATGAGGACCGCATGATCGAACGGCATCGCCAGGAGGCGGAAGGTGAGCGGGGACGAGATCTGATACGGGAGGTTCGAGACCATCACGTCGAAGTCCGGCCACTCGACCTTCAGCGCGTCCGCGTGCAGGATCTCCGCCGCGGGGACGGCCTTCCGCAGGTATTCCGCGAACCGACGATCCGATTCGATCGCGATCACCCGCCGGACCCGCTCGACCAGGCCCCGGGTGAGCACGCCCAGGCCGGGTCCGATCTCCAGGACCACATCCGACGGATGCAGGTCCGCGTAGCCGAGCTGGCGCGCCGCCACCCGGGTGTCGACGAGGAAATGCTGACCCCGGGACTTGCTCGGACGGACGCCCAGCTCGCGCAGGACGGAACGCGGATCCTCCGCCGCCACGAGGGCGAGAGAGTCCCGTCCCGATTTATCCTTGTCCCTGCGCCAACCCTTTTACCGATGTCGTCCCATGCCGGGCCGTGGGCGTCCCCTGGGCCTCCCTCCCCTACCAGGCGGTCGAGGGAAGCCTCCAGTGCTTCGCCGTCGCGATCATCATCGGTCTCCTCGTCCTCGTCCTCGCGATCCTGATGGCGTATCAGCGGTATGTCGCGAAGAAACGGCCCGTGCAGCACCTGTGCCGCTACTGCGGACGCCTCGTGACCGCCGTGAGCGACTGCCACCACGCCCCCGTCCGAGAAGAGTTCCTGCACGGCGTGTGCCAGGAATGCAAGAGGGACTGCCGGCTCGTCTGCTCGACGTGCAAGCGGCCGGTGTGAGGCCGAGTAGTTTCGGAGACCTCCCCCGGGAAAGGACTTCTCTATCCGGGCCATACCTCTACTTAGAGGTATGAAGATGGAGATCGGGTGCGGCGCCCGCGTCCGTGATTTCGCCGGACGGAGGTACTGGTACTTCTGGCACTACGAGCGGGAGGACGATCACTCGCGGCGGAGGGAGGACTACGTGGGACGCATCGACTCCGAGCGGGCGCGGCAGGAGCTCCTCCGCAGGATGGCCGCCTACCACCGGCGCGCGGAGCAGGATTTCGGACGGCGTCGGCGGGCCGCGGAGGCCGCCATCGCACAGGCCGCGCGTACCTCTGCTTAGAGGTATGCGCGGAAGGGGCGGTCTTCCCGCGCGGCAGCCGCTCTGCGAACCTTTATCTCCCCTCGCCGAAATGGTCGCGCTCCATGAGTGTGGCCGAGCGGCCCTGCGGTTCCCTGATCCAAGGCACGCTGCCCGTGGGCTGCGTCCAGTGCACGGAAGGGGCCAAGATGGTCCTCTTCGTCACGGGCCTCTGCTCGTTCCACTGCTTCTACTGCCCTGTCTCGGACGAGAAGATGTATCGGGACGTTGTCTTCGCGGACGAGAAGCGCGTCGAGTCCGATGCCGACGTGATCGAGGAGGCGCGGGCGATCCGCGCGAAGGGTGCGGGGATCACCGGCGGCGACCCGCTCGAGGCCGTCGACCGCACGGCCCACTACATCCAGCTCCTGAAGAAGGAGTTCGGCCCGCAGTTCCACACGCACCTCTACACGATGTCCACGGACCCGGGGAAGATCCGCAAGCTGGCCGCCGCGGGCCTCGACGAGATCCGCTTCCACGTCCCGCCGGGGCTCTGGTCCCATCCGCAGGCGATGGGGTTCCCCGCCGCGGTGCGCCTCTCCAAGGAGCTCGGGATGACCGTGGGCCTCGAGGTGCCCCTGATCCCGGAGCGCGAGGGCGACCTCGTGACCCTGATCGAATGGGCGGAGTCCGAGGGGATCGCCTTCGTCAACCTGGACGAGATGGAGTACAGCGACGCGAACTTTGCGAGGATGAAGACGCGCGGGTACGAGGTCAAGCACGAGCTCGCGTACGGCGTGAAGGGGGCGGACCAGGTCGCCGTCCGCCTCCTCGAGCGCTCCTGGACGACGACGGTCCACTACTGCACGAGCGGCTACAAGGACGCGTGGCAGCTCCGCACGCGGATCAAACGGCGCGCCGAAAACATCGCGCAGCCCTGGGATGTGGTCACGGAGGATGGCACCCTCGTCAAGGGCGTGATCGAGGGCGACGGGCTGGACGATCTCCTGCGGGACCTCGCGAAGCGCCACCGCGTCCCGAAGAAGCTCATGACCCTGGACGCCGCGAGGCGGCGGATCGAGATCGCCCCGTGGATCCTCGAGGAGATCGCCCCGGCGCTCGGCCGGCCGTCGTTCGTCGTCGAGGAGTACCCGACCGCGGATCCGCTGGAAGTGGAACGGGTCCGGCTTCCTTGATCGAGGCGGGAAGCCCTCGGACATGGCGTGTGAGCGCGTCGATGGTCACTGCAAAGGGGCCCGTCCCCTGGTCCAACGTCACGTGGACGGTCGGCACGAGGAGGATGCGCACGCTGCAAAGGGAGGCGACCGCGTGGGGCTCGAACCGTTCGAGCGCCTCCGCGAGGCGACGATCGCGCTCGGCCTCGATGGCGCGGACGACGTCCTGCGCTCCGGACGGGGCGGCCTCCTTCACCTCGGCCACGGTCCCATCGAAGTACCGGAAGATGCGGCGGACCTCCTCTTCGAGGGAAGTGAGACAGGAATGGCGGAAGATCTCCATGTCCTCCCGGATTCCGCGTCCGAGGATCTCCTGGGCCGTCCGGTAGGCGGATCCGAGGTCCGGGGAGAACCCGGGAAGGATCGCGGGGACCAACCCCTGTTCCTGCAACGGCCAGGGGACCGTCCATCCCTCCGATCCGTCCGGCGTGACCGCGATCAGATGGAACCCCTCGCGCTTCTCGTCCGACGTGAGGGCGGTCCGGAAGGCGAACAGGAAGAGCAGCTGCTCCGGCTGCGAGGGGACGACGTCTCGTGCGCCGTCGAGCCCGATCCCCGGAGAATCTCCCAAGGCCTCCAGGACCCAATCCTCGGGCGGCGTCGCGACCCGCGCCACATCCCACCGTCCCCGGCGCGTGGCCAGTCCGAGGAGTTTCTCCAGGAGGTAGCTCCCCGGCGCGACGAGCTCCGCATCGAACTCGCCGGCGCGATCGGGGTCGAACGTGAGGCAGGCCTGGGCGGGTAGGTCCAGGCTCGCCTGGATCGCGTTGGGGACCCGCAACCAGAGGAACGTGCCGTCGTCCCGCACGTCCGTGCCGACGTCCTCGAGGAGCGCGGTGACGAAGGCACGGAGCGACTCCGCCTCGCTCATGCAACCGCCTCCTCGCTTGCGTCCTTGAACACCGCGTCGTTCCTCTCCTTCACGGTCTCGTACTGGGCGCGGGCCTTCACGAGGGAATCGCCGAGGCGGCCGAGGGCCAAGCGGCGCTCCTCCGCCTCCCTGAGGGTCCAGATGTCCATGAGGAGGTCCTCGAAGGACTTGCGGGACCCGAGATCTCCCAGGATGAGATCGAGCTCCCCCACGACGAGCTCGAACATGTGGATCTTGCGGTCGAGGAGTTCGATCAGGTACTCCTCGACGGTGTCCGTCGCCCAGAGGTTCACGACGTGGACCTCCTTCTCCTGGCCCAGGCGGTGGACGCGGCCGATGCGCTGCTCGATCCGCAGCGGGTTCCACGGCAGGTCGTAGTTCACGAGGGTCCGGGCGAACTGGAGGTTCCGGCCCTCGCCGCCCGCCTCCGTGCTGAGGAAGATCCGGCGGTCCGCACGGAACGCGCGCACGGCCTCGTCCTTCGCACGCGACGAGAGGCCGCCATGGTACGCGGCGATCGAATACCCGTCCGCCTCGAGTACGCCACGGAGGTACTCGAGGGTCCGTAGGTACTGCGTGAAGACGAGGACCTTCTCGTCCGATGAGCGGAGGAAGGAGCGGAGGTGGGTCGCCTTGACGTTGTCCCGGATCGCCTCGGCCTCCCGACGGAGGGCCGCGAGTCGGTCCTGCTCCTCCCGCCCGAAGAGAGGGCTGTGCTCCAGCTTCGCGAGGGTCTGGGCCGTCGCGAACGTGCTACTGCCGATCTCCCTCTGGAGGACCATGAGGGTGAGCCGCGCGGGGAGCGGCAGCCGGCCGGACGAGGTGCCCCAGGCGTCCCGGACGAACCCGGTGACATCGTCGTACAGACGACGCTCCTCCGAGGTCAGCCGCACGGGGAGCGAGTGTACCCGCCTCGGAGGGAGCGTGAAGGAGACCCCGCGGCGGTTCCTCACCATGACGTCGCGGAGGCGCCCACGGAGCTCCGTGACCCGCGCGGGCACGCGGTGGTCCAGGGTCGCGACGTACCGCGCGAGGTACTCGTCGTACGTGTGGAGCTGGCCCGGCTTGAGGAGACTGACCAGGTTGAACAGCTCGTCCAGGTCGTTCTGAATCGGCGTGGCGGTCAGCAGGAGCATGTACCGCTTGCGGAGGCCCGCGACGAACCGCCAGTTCCGGCTCAAACTGTTCTTCAGGCGGTGCGCCTCGTCCACGATCACGAGGTCCCAGCGGATGCCGCGGGCCAGGGTCGCGTGGGGCTCGCGCTTCGCGGTGTCCAGGGACGCGAGCAGGAACGGCGACCGCTCCCAATCCCGTGTGGACCGGAGGACCTCGAAGGACAGGGAGAACTTCTCCCGCATCTCCTCCTGCCACTGCGTGCGGAGCGCGGGCGGGGTCAGGATCAGGGCGCGGCGGACGAGCCCCCGGATCGCGTACTCCTTGAGGATGAGGCCCGCCTCCACGGTCTTCCCCAAGCCGACCTCGTCGGCCAGGAGCGCGCGGCCGCGCATCTCCCGGAGGACGCGGAGGGCGGTGCGTTCCTGGTGCTCGTACCGGGACACGCCGCGGAGCGAGGGCCAGCTGACGAGCCGGTCGAACCCCTGGACGAGGGAGAGCCGGTGAGCCTCGGCGTTCAGACGCCAGGCACGCGGGCCGTCGCCGGGCCCGCGGGCGACCGAGGCCAGCAGAGCCCGGTCCGCATCATCGAAGAGCAGGGAGAGCGGCGAGCCGGCCGAAGGCGAGGCCTCGCTCACGGTGGTGGACATGGAGTGGGGGTCCCTTCGCCTGCCACCGCAGGCACCCGGCCCATGTCCGCGGCCTCACATAACCCTTGTGCAGGCTCTCTTCCGGGAGGGATTCATGCCGTGTTGAACACGCAGGACGAGTCCATGGAGGACCCGTGAAGGGGGACGAGACCTCGCCCGCGGAGCCGGTCGAGGACCTCCGTGAGGTCGTCCCCCGCGATGCCGAGCCGTCGCAGGAGTCCGTCGTGGGCGACGCCCACGGCCCCACGAATCGATCCGATGGCGATGACCCGGTCCCCGAGGGGCAGCCTGCAGGCCGCGCCGGCGCCCGAGGCGATTCCCGACATGCGACTCGCGTTCCCGGGGGGAGCAGGAAAGGAAGGGTCCACCGTTCGAAGGCGGATCGAAATCGGCGTCACATCTCGAGGGTGGGAGTCGGCTTGGACTCCATCTCGCCGTTCGCGCGGTTCCGTCGGCCGCGGAGCATCGAGGGGACGATCGCGATCGTGTTCAGGACCCCCATCCAGAAGTACGTGCTCTTGAGGGAGTCCGCGAAGAGAATCTTGTCCGCCGCGGTGATCGCGACCGGGTTCGTGGACGAGATGATCTGGGACACGAGCCCGTAGGGAATCGTGAAGGTCATGATCAGGATCGCCAGGTTCAGGCTGATCACGAATCCCATGTTGAAGAAGGTCGCTCGGAAGGCGGACGCGATCCCGCGCCGCTCCGACGGGACGGAGCCCATGATCGAGCTCATGTTGGGCGAGGCGAAGATCCCCAGGCCACCCCCGAAGATGACCATGTACAGGATCAACAGGTAGATGTTCGTGTTGACGTCCGTCGTGGCGAAGAGGAACAAGGAAAGGCTCACGAGCGCGAGCCCGCCCGTGGTGAAGGGGAGATGGCCGTAGCGGTCCGAGAGCTTCCCGCTCAAGGGCCCCAGGAGCACCGTGACGACGTCCAGCGGAATGATGATGAGGCCCGCGGCCAAGGGGTCCATGCCCAGTACGAGCTGGAAGTAGAGGCTCAGGAGCAGCAGGACGGCGCCGAACGCGACGGCGTTCAGGAGCTGGGCCACGACGCCTCCGGAGAACTCGCGGATCCGGAGGAGCTTGAGGTCGAGCAGCGGGTACTTCGTCCGTAGCTCGAGGAGCACGAACGCCACCAGGAAGACGACCGCAGTGACGGCCAGGGTGGCGACAATGAGCTCCTCCCCGATGCCGTAGGCGGCCAGCGTGAGGGCGAGCAACGTCGCGGAGATGAAGACGGTGAAGGTGGCGAAGCCGGCCCAATCGATCGGCGCGCCTTTCTCGAGCTTCGCGATCTCCTTCAGTTTGCGCTGCGCCCAGAGGGTGCCGAAGATCCCGATGGGCACATTGATGTAGAACAGCGCGCGCCAGTCCACGAGGACCGTGAGGATGATCCCGCTCAGGGTGAGGCCAGCCATGGCGCCCATCCGGAATGCGACCTGGTTAATGCCGAGGAAGTAGCCGAGCTCGGTGTCCGGCGTCGCGTCCACGATCATCGCGGCGCTGTTCGTGAATAGGATCGCGGAGCCGAGTCCCTGGATGAACCGGAAGATGATGACCTGGGTCGGATCCAGCGCGAGGCTCGTGAGGAGGGAGCCGACCGTGAAGACCGCGAACCCGCTCGAGTACATCTTGACCCGGCCGACCACGTCGGACACGCGACCGATCAGGAGGAGGGCGACCGTGCTCCCGAGGACGTAGGCCTGGGTGATCCAGATGGCCTGTTCCGCATCCGCGTGGATCCCGGCCGCGACCTGGGGCAGCCCGATGATCACGATGCGGGAGTCGATCCCCGCCATGATCACGCCGACGGTGGTGACGAGGAGGACCGTCCATTTGTATTGGATGGGAACACCTCAGCGGCGACAGGGATGCTCCGTGCCGTTCTGCGTGACGCGCCGATTCGGTGCTGATATGTAAGCTTTCGGTAGTCGGCGGCGAACTGCGGAACGGGCGACCGAAGGCACCCCGAGGGCGCGGGCTCAGGCGACGCTGACGCTCTGGATCGGGTGGTGGCGGGCGATCAGGTCCCGCGACACGCGCAGGTTCCGGCCTTCCTTCCCGATCGCGCGGCCCTTCTTGCTCGAGTCGACCGTCACCGTGGCGTGGGTGACGTCCCCGCGCTGCTCGATTTGGACGCCTTTCACGTCGTAGTTCCGGAAGACGTTCGCCACGAACTTCTCGGGCTGCTCGGAGAACTCGACGACGTGGATGTCCTTGTTGAACAGGCGCTTCAGCTTCGCGACGTTCTCACCCTTCTTCCCAATCGCCTTGCCGATGTCGCCTTCCTTCACGACGAAGATGAGCCGGTCCTGCGCATCGACGCAGTCCACGACGGTCGTGCGGGTGAGGTCCTGAAAGAGAGCCACGTATTTGATCGTCTTCTCATCGAAGGTGACTTCCGCCATGCGGCACCTAGGCGCTCAGGATGTTGGATTCGCCCGCGGCCACAACGGCCAGGGCGGCCACGGAGAAGGGGACCCCGCACGAGGCGCCGAGCTCGGCGTTCGTTCCGGGGAACGCGAAGACCTTGACGTCGACGAGGCCCTTCAGCGCTTCCGGGGGACAGTTCGAGGCCACGACGACCATCTTGGCGGCCTTCGTCTTCACCGCGTGACGCACCTCCTTGAGGCCGAACCGAACGTCGCCCGTGTCCGTCGCGATGCGGAGGGCCCGGGGGACGTCGATCACGGCGCCACCTCCTTGACCTCTTCCGCGGGCTCCACTGCGGCCGCGTCCGCCGCGGGCGCAGGTGGCGGCGCGGCGGGTTTCGGCGGCGGGGTCGGTTGCTTGGGGAAGCTCGCGGGCGGCTTGTAGACGAGGTTCACCGCTCCCGTACCTAGAGTGACGGGTTGGCCGACGATGACGTTCTCCGCGACCCCGTCGAGGTAGTCGACCTCGCCTGTGATTGCGGCGCGGAGCAGGTGGTGCGCGGTGATCTCGAACGCGGCCCGCGCCAGGACGGAGGACTTCCGTCCGGAGATGCCGTGGCGGCCGATCGCCTTCACGTCGCCGTCGTTCGTCATCATGTCCGAGACGAGCATGATGTGGCGGATGTCGACCGTGAGCCCCTGCTCCTGGAGGGTGCTGTACGCCTCGTTGATGACCGCGTTCCGCGCGGCCTCGATCCCGAGCACCTCGTAGATCTCCTGGATCGAGTTTGTGGACGTCCGCGAAGCGTCGACGTAGGGGAGCTCGAGGATCTTGGAGAGGTTCGAGCCTTCCGTGTAGATCACGTATTCGTCGCCCCGCTTCCGGATGATCGCACGCCGGATCCCGTCAATGCCCTTGATCTTCGTGGAGCGGATCTGCTCGACGATCCGCTGGAGCTTCTTGAAGGACGGCTCGCCCGCCTCGACGACGAGGGCTTTCACCTTCTTCTCCGTGTTGCCCACCGCATGCTTGACCTCTTGGGGCTCCCCGAGCTTCTTGAGCTTCTCCTCGAGCTCGGACCAGGTCACGCCGCGGGACTTCATCCGGTGGTCGTCGGGGTACGCCACGACGCGCATGTTCACGAGGTCCGTCTCGATGTCCGCGACGTCCTCGAGGGAGGTCGTCTCGATCTCCGTGGCGATCCGCTTCATCTTCTCGAGCTCGTTGTGGCTGGACTTGATGTAGATCTCCATGATCGGCGTGGAGGGCACGCGCCGCGCGTCGACGATCTCGATGAGGCGCGGGAGGCCGAGCGTGACGTTCATCTCGGCCACGCCGGCGTAGTGGAACGTACGCATCGTCATCTGCGTGCCCGGCTCGCCGATGGACTGAGCCGAGACGATGCCTGCCGACTCGTTCGCGTCGATCGAGTGGATGTCGTACTTCTCCGAGACCCGCGTGAGGACCTCGGCGAGGCGTTTCTTGCTAATCTTGAGCCCGTGGAGCTTCTTCGCGAGTTCCCCGACGACGGAGCGCGGGAGATCCTTCCCGATCTCGTGGAGGATCTCGAAGATCTCCTTCTCCCCCTCCGTCAGATTGGGCGCCTTCTTGGGGATCTCGAGCGGCGTCTCCGGCTCCGCCTCGGCCTCCTTCGCGGCGCCCTTCCGGGCGGCGCGGGGCGCGGGCTTCGCGCGGACTTTCTCCTTCTTCGGAGCGGGCTTCTCCTCCGCCGGAGCGGCGAGCTTCTTGACGACCTTCTCCGCCTCCTTGGCGGTGAGGAACTTCTTGAGCCGCTCCGCGGTCGCCTTCTGCAGCTTCTCGAGGGTGAACCCCGCGTCGGCGAGGATCTCGGCAGTCTTCTTCGACAGTCCGCGGTTCCGCAGGGCTTGGATCGTCGTCGCGCGCGCCATGATCACTCCTCCGACGGAGGCTCTTCCTCCTCGACTTCGACCTCCTCTTCGGAAATCTCCACGTACATGTCCTTCTCCGTGAGCCCGTACGAGGCCATCTCCTGTTCGCGGAGGCGTTCCTTCCAGGAGGGTTCCTCGCCGAGGACGTCCTGCAGGATGTCATCGATGTCCACCGCGCGGCCCTGGACGCTGCGGCAGGGGTCCACTCCGTCCTCGCCGAACCGGAACTGGATGATCGTGTCCGCCGTGTTGCGCACCGTCCCGTCCTCCTTGACCTTGAGGTCCTCGAGGGCGTTGATGAGCCGGCGCTGCATATACCCCGAGCGGGACGTCCGCACGGCCGTGTCGACGAGACCCTCGCGGCCTCCCATCGCATGGAAGAAGTACTCCGTGGGGTGGAGCCCGGACTTGTACGACGCCTTCACGAAGCCTTTCGCCTCCGCGCCGAGGTCCCCCTTCTTGAAGTGGGGCAGGGTGCGGTTCCAGTAGCCCCGGCTGAGTCGCTCGCCCCGGACGGCCTGCTGCCCGATGCAGCCCGCCATCTGGGACAGGTTGAGCATGGACCCGCGAGCCCCGGAGCGCGCCATGATCACGGCGCTGTTCTCCATGCCGAGGTACCGCCCCGCGATCTGGCCGGCCTGGTCACGCGCCCGGCCGAGGATCTTCATCGCCTCGACCTCGAGCGTCTCCTCGAGGGACCGGCCCGGCATCTGCTCGAGCTCGCCTTGGCGGTAGGACTCGACGAGCTTCTCGACCTTCTCCGTCGCCGCCTTCAGACCGTCCAAGATGTCCTTCTTCGCTTCCTCGGGGATGTCCTCGTCGTCGATGCCCGTCGTGAAGCCACGGACCATGATCGCGCCGATCGACATCTTCGTGGCCTTGTCGAGGAACTCCCGCGCGACGTCCGGGCCGTAGTCCCGGGCGAGCTTATCGACGATCTTCCCCTTGAAGGCGCCGATCGCGTTCTCGTCGATCGTCCCCGAGACGTTCCTTCCGTCCTTGATGATGACGAGGGAGTCCTCGTCCCGGAGCTCCTTGAGCCCGATATCGCCCTTCGGAGCGATCGAGGACTTGAAGGTCATGCTCAGGTCCTTCGGCAGGACCATCGAGAACAGTTGCTTGCCCGTCCAGAACTCCTGGCCGCCCTTCTTGATCTCGGGCGCGGGCAGCTCGTGCAGGTTGATCTTGCTCAGGATGAACACGACCTCCTCGCGCGTGAAGCGGGAGTCCTTGTGCGTCAGGAGGAAAGCGCCCGTGATGTGGTCGTGGATCCCGCCGATGACGGGACCGCCGAACCGGGGCGAGAGGATGTGCTCCTGGACGCGCATGAGGACGCGGGCCTCGGCCCGGGCCTCTTCACTCTGCAGGACATGCAGGTTCATCTCGTCCCCGTCGAAGTCGGCGTTGTACGGCGGACAGACCGCGAGGTTGAAGCGGAACGTCTTGTGAGGCATCACGCGGACCTCGTGGGCCATCATCGACATGCGGTGCAGGGAGGGCTGCCGGTTGAACAGGACGATGTCCCCGTCCACGAGCTGCCTCTCGATCACGTAACCGATCTCGACGGCCTCGGACACGACCTCTGCGTTCTTGTCCGTCACGCGGATGCGGCGGCCGTCGGGGCGGATCACGTAGTTCACCCCGGCGAGGTACTCGCCGAGGCTCCCGAGCGGCGTGGGCCCGCGCTTGACCCAGGTCTTCACGATCTCCACGTTGTAGGCCTGGACGTGGACCGGGACCGTCAGCTCGCGCGCGGCCTCCACGGGCACCCCGACCTCGTTAATCGAGAGGATCGGGTCAGGCGAGATGACCGTCCGGGCGCTGAAGTTCACGCGCTTCCCCGAGAGGTTGGAACGGAAGCGGCCCTCCTTGCCCTTGAGGCGCTGGACGAGGGTCTTGAGCGGGCGGCCCGAGCGGTGCCGCGCGGGCGGGATGCCCGCCGTCTGGTTGTCGAAGTACGTGGTGACGTGGTACTGGAGCAGCTCCCACAGGTCCTCGACGATCAGCTGGGGCGCGCCCGCGTCGCGGTTCTCGCGGAGGCGCTGGTTGATCCGCAGTACGTCCACGAGCTTGTGGGTCAGGTCATCCTCGGATCGGTCGCCCGACTCCAGGGTAATCGACGGCCGGACCGTGACCGGAGGCACGAGCAGGGCGGTCAGGACCATCCACTCCGGCCTCGCGACCTCGGGGTTCATGCCGAGGACGCGGAGGTCCTCGTTCGGGACGCGCTCGAGGCGCTCCCGGACCTCCTTCGGCGTGAGCTTGTGGCCGTCCTCGCGGAACGTCGTGGGCTTGTCCAGGGTGACCTTCCCCTGGTCTTCGCCACAGTGAGGACAGCGCTGGCGCTTCGTGGCCTCCCGGGCGGTCTCCTTCGACACGAGCCCGACGTCGGTCACGTCCCCGCCGAGGTCCTCCACCTGCTCCATCTCCGCCATGTACTCCATGGCCTGCTGGCGCGTGAGCAGGAGGCGGCCGCAACGGCGGCAGGTGGCCTGGAGGAGCTTCTTGATATCCTTCACGTACCCGACGTGAATCACGGGCATCGCGAGGTCGATGTGGCCGAAGTGGCCGGGGCAGTCGTCCACCTTGCCGCCGCAGGTCTTGCAGCGCAGGCCGGGCTCGATCACGCCGAGATGGGAGTCCATCAGGCCCATGTCGATCGGGAAGCCGTCGTCGTCGTACGTGTCCGCGGTGATGATCTTCGTCGCCGACATCCGCCGGATCTCGTCCGGGCTGAGCAGCGCGAACTTGATCGCCTGGATCCGCTTCGTGACGCCTCGCATCGCCATCATCGCATGTCCTCCAGTTGGAGCCGCATGACGACGCCCAAGGACAGGAGCTCGTCCAGCAGCAGCTTGAACGCATAGGATGTCTGCACGGGGTAGATTTTGGACGTGTTCTCGCAGACGGGGCAGCGAAGGTTGCCCTTGCGGTCCTTGATCGCGAAGTGGCCGCACTCCGGGTTCCCGCACACGTATTGGATCGTCCCGTCGGACTCGTCGAGCAGGCGATCCTTGATCACCATCGCCGCGCCGTGCCCGATGAGGCAGTCGCGCTCCATCTCGCCGAACCGCAGACCGCCCTGGCGAGACCGCCCTTCCGTCGGCTGCCGCGTCAGGATCTGTACCGGTCCGCGGCTCCGGACATGCAGCTTCCCGGAGACCATGTGGTGGAGCTTCTGGTAGTAGATGACGCCGACGAAGATCTCCGCGGGGATCATCTGCCCCGTCATTCCGTCGTACAGGATCTCCTTGCCGTTCGACCGGAACCCGTTCTCCTCGAGCCCCTTCCGGAGCGCCTCTTCCCGCTCGCCGCTGAAGGGCGTGCCGTCGATCGGCCGTCCCTCCATGGAGCCGACCTTTCCGCCGATCTGCTCCAGGACGTGGGCGACGGTCATCCGCGACGGGATGGCGTGGGGGTTGATGACGAGGTCCGGAATGATGCCGTTGGCCGTGAAGGGCATCTCCACCTGTTCCGCGATGAGACCGATAACGCCCTTCTGCCCGTGCCGCGAGGCGAACTTGTCGCCGAGCTCGGGGATACGGAGGTCGCGCACCTTGACCTTGGCGAGCTTCGAGCCGTTCTCCGACTCCGTGAGCATGACGGAGTCGACCCAGCCCTCCTCGCCGTGGCGGACCGTGACGGAGGTCTCGCGCCGCTTCTGCGGCGTCAGGAAGTCCGTCTCCTCCTCGAGGAACCGCGGCGGGCTCGTCTTCCCGATGAGGACCTCCCCGCCCATGACCTTGACCTCGGGGGAGATCAGCCCGTCATCGGGCGTCAGGTTCGCGTAGGACAGGTCGGCGCGCGCGCCGCGCACGTCGGGAGAGGGGATCTCGAAGTGGTCTTCCTGGCCGCCGGGGTAGCGGCGTTCCTCCGCCCGGTACGTCCGCATGAACGAGGAGCGGCCGAGGCCCCGGTCGATGGACGCCTTGTTCATGACGATCGCGTCCTCCATGTTGTATCCGTGGTACGAGAGGACGGCCACGACGAAGTTCTGCCCCGCCGGACGCTCGTTGAACGAGACGTACTTCATCGAGTCGGTCTGAACGAGCGGCTGCTGCGGGTAGTGCAGGAGGTGGCTCCGCGTGTCGGGGCGGAGGCGGTAGTTGCTCTGGCCGAGGCCGAGCGACTGCTTCGCCATGCCCGAGCCCATCGTGACCCGCGGGGACGCGTTGTGCTCCGGGTACGGGATCACCCCCGAGGCCACGCCCAAGATGATCATCGGGTCGACCTCGAGGTGGGTCGTCTCCTTCGAGATGTAGCCCTTGACGTGGAACGTCTTGTGGCAGAACTTGCACTCGAGCTCATTGTCCTCGTCGCGGCTCCCCATGTTGACCCACGTGACGTCGTTCCGGCTCAGAGGGTGCTTGCACTCCTTGCAGCGCGCCGGGACGTCGTAGGGGTAGACCGCGATGAACGTGTCCTCTTCCTCCTCCGCGTCGACCCACTCGACGACGCCGTTGCGGACGAGGTCGGAGAAGCGGAGGCGACCGAGCTTGAGGTCTTCCGTGTGCTTGCGCGACAGGACGAGGTGGCCATCCTTCGCGACGAGCAGGGGCCGGCGGATCCGGCCTTCGTCGCAGTTCAGGATGATCTCTCCCATGTTCTCGTCGAGGCGGACGTTGACCTCGTGGCTGAGGAGGCCGGAGCGGCGCCGTTCGCGGATCTCCGCGACGAGCATCTTCGGGTCCTCATGCAGGCCGACCAGGTCGCCGTTCACGTAGACGCGGGTGAGCTGGGTCTGCTGGCCCTTCACCTGCTTCGTGCCCAGGTCGGACAGGAGGAGCTTGACCTCGTCCTCCGGGAACCCCTCCGACACGTCGATTACGAGGGCGCAGTTCTTCACGAGGCCGCAGTTCTGCCCTTCCGGGGTCTCGTTCGGGCAGAGCCGGCCCCACTGGGTCGGATGGAGGTCCCGCGCCTCGAAGTGGGGCTGGGACCGGGTGAGCGGGGACGTGACCCGGCGGAGGTGGCTCAGGGCGGACATGTTCGACGTGCGGTCGAGGAGCTGGCTCACACCGGCGCGGCCGCCGACCCAGTTCCCCGTCGCGAGGGCGTGCAGGAGCCGCTGGGTCAGGAGGTCCGGGCGGATCGCAGAGGAGATCTTGAGCTCCCGGTGCCGGGCGTAGGACCGCTCGAGCTGGTACTTCAGGTCCTTGATCACGTTCGCGAAGGCGACGCGGAAGAGGTCTTCCATGAGGTCCCCCGCGAGCTTGAGTCGCTTGTTAGCGTAGTGGTCCTTGTCGTCCTCGCGCCGCTTGCCGAGGGACAGCTCCAGGATCGTGCGCGCGACGCGGCCGAGGAAGATCGCCTTCTTGATGCGGTCCTCGCGGGTGTCGCCCAGGTGGGGGAGCAGGGAACGGTCCAGGATCGACTCGACCTTCTTGATCCGGTATTCCTTCGCCTGGCCCGTGGCGAACTTCTTCTCGAGGTAGTTGATTGCGTCGTCCTTCGTGAAGATCCCGTTGGGCGGGTAGTTCTTCTTGTTCTGGCACTCCTCGATATTCGCGTAGACGATGTTGGCCATCTCGGGCGTGGAGACGATCGCGTTGTAGATCTCCTCGTCCTTCTCCATGCCCAGGGCCTTCATCAGGATGATCAGCGGGATCTGGCCGGAGGCGGTCGGGACGGAGACGATGAGCTGGCCGTCCTTCCGCTTCTCCATGAGCGTGAGGGCGCGGTACCCTTCCTTCTGCGAGAAGACCTTCGCGACCTCGACCTTCCGCCCGTAGCGCTCGTTGAACTCGACGAGCACCCGGTTCGGGGCGAGATCCTCGAGGGAGATCAGGGCGCGCTCCGTGCCCCCGATGATGAAATAGCCGCCGGGGTCGTAGGGATCCTCCCCCGCCTCGATCAGCTTCCGCTTGTACTCCTCGAGGGTCAGTTCCCCCTCCGTCTCCATGTTCTCCTTGTAGAGGAGGCAGCGTTTCGACTTCACCATGATCGGCAGGTTGCCGATGTGGACGCGTTCGGGCTCGCGCTCGATCCCGTTCTCGATGACGGTGAAGTCGAGGTAGATCGGGGCCGTGTAGTTCAGGTTCCGGAGGCGCGCCTCCATGGGGGTCAGAGGGTGCGTCGCGCCGTTGGCCTCCTTGACCACGGGGAGGCCGAGGGTGATCGTCGGCTTGGCCTCGAGGTCAATCCGCCCGCGTTCGTCGCGCTTCCGGCCGATCCGGATCTCGATCACGTCCCCTTCCGTCCGGTCTTCGTCGAGCTTGATGATCCCACGGCGGTCGTCCTCCGGCGAGGACCGTAGGTTGTCGACGATCCGCTGCATCCGGGAGCTCGGGTTGTCAATCGTCGGAAGGAAGTCGTCGAACGACGCAATGTGATGGTTCACAATAGAGCGTTCTCTGAAGAACGCGTCAATCAGCTCTCGCATGCTCTACCTCCCGATGACCAACCGATACGCTACGGACACTCCGGCGGTCCCGCTCATGCGGGTGACCTTGATGATCCGCCCTTCCTCGATCGGGCCCTCGATTCGCTCGAGGACCTGGATCACGGGATCGCTCCGGTGGATCTTGGGGAGCTGGTCCTTCGTGATCCGGAGTTTCTTCAGGACTTCCACTGCCTCTTCCTCCGCGACGAGGCGGTGCTCTGGTACAAGCTGGTGCTCCAGCACATTGAACCTCAACGGGGTTCCTCCCTGGGCGACCTCTCTCGACCTGGCATGTCACGCGCGCGGGAGCCCTACGGGCCCGCGGGGATTTTCGGGGACCCGGCGCGGGCCGCGGGGCCCGTTCGAACCCCGGACCACCCGGTTTCTTTCCGCTCTTCTTGACGAAAAGCGGTTAAAAGCCGGATGCTCTTTCTAGGGACGGCTGGATCGCCATCCTACCTAGCTGAGCTACGGGCCCTCGGGCTAGCGGCGGCGACATGCGGACCGTTGCCAAAACCGCGGGTGTAGTTAAACTTTGCGGCGGTCGGAGGTTGAACCCCGGCGGCCCGGCCCGTCCGGCTTTTGACCGTCCGGACGGACCGTCGATAATTATCCATGTCCGCGAATGGAAATCGGGCCACTCGAGGGCGACCACAACGTTTTATAGACCCCGTTGCTTCCGAGGCGACGTGAGCCCTGAGGAGAGCCGCTGCACCTCCTGCGGCGCGGTCCTGCTGGGCAAGGGCACGACGATGTTCCCCTGCCCGAGCTGCGGCCAGACCAAGATCGGCCGCTGCACCCGCTGCCGCGACCAGTCCGTCGCGTATCACTGCCCCACCTGCAGCTTCGTCGGCCCGTGAGGGAGTCCCATGGGATCCGTCGCGATCACCTACCGCATCATGCCCGAGGACGTGTCCACAGACCTGGAGCCCATCCGCGAGGGGATCCGAAAGGCGGTCGGGCCCGCCCTGAAGGGGATGCAGGTGAAGGATGTGGCCTTCGGACTCCGCGCGATCCTCGCCCTGGCCGTCGTGGACGACGCCTCCGGCGCAGGGGAGAAGATCGAGAGCGCGCTGTCCGGGATCCCTGGGGTCGGCAGCGTCGAGGCGATCGACGTCACCCTGATCTGAGGCTCAGTACGCCATCTCCCCGCTCAGGAACGCCTGCGTCTCGGGGCGCGAGGGGTTTTCGAAGAATCCGTGGGTGGGTGCCACCTCGAGGAACTTCCCGTCCAAGAGGAGCCCCACCCGATCGGCAAGCCGCTTGGCCTGGAACAAGTTGTGCGTCACGATTACGACGGTGCAGCCGCTCTCCAGGCGGTACCGCCGGGTCGCCGACTCGAGCAGCCGGACGTTCGCGGGGTCGAGGTTCGAGGTGAATTCGTCGAGGAGGAGGACGTCAGGCCGGAGCACGGTGGCCCGGGCGAACGCGACCCGCTGCTGCTCGCCGCCGCTGAGGCGGGCCGCGACCTCGTCCGCGCGGTCGAGCAGGCCCACAAACTCCAGGGCGGAGAAGACGCGGCCTCGGACGAGTTCGGGCGGGACCCCCCTCAACCGGAGGCCGTACGCGACGTTGTCGAACACGCTCGCCCGGAAGACGGAGGGGTTCTGCGCGATCAGGCACATGCGTCGCCGCTGGGCGAGCGCCTCCCGCGAATCCGGAACGAGCGCCCGGTCCTCGAAGAGCACCTGCCCTCCGTCCGGAGCCTCGAGGAGATCGAGGACACGCAGGACCGTCGTCTTCCCTGCCCCGCTCGGCCCGACGACCCCGAAGATCTCTCCCGCCTCGACGCGGAGATCGAGGTCCTTCAGCACCGCCTTCCCGGCGAAGGACTTCCGGACCCCGGCGAGGGCCAGGGGGACCGTCACACGACCCCCTCCGCCTGCAGCCGCTGGAGCGCGGCGAACACGATGAAGGCGATCACGAACAGGATGATCCCGAGCACCGTCGCCTCGAGGTAGTTCGCCTCCGAGGTGTCGAGGACGATCGCGGTTGTCAGGACGCGGGTCTGCCCCGCGATGTTCCCGCCCACGATGAGCACGGCGCCGACCTCAGAGATTGCGCGCCCGAATCCGACCATGATCGCGGTCAGCACCCCGAGCCGCGCCTCGTGGACCGCGGTGGACCGCCACTGGCGCTCGTCCGCCCCGAGGGTCAGGGCCGTCTCATGGAGCCGCTTCTCGACCACCTGGACCGCGGAGATCGTCACGCCCGCCACGATCGGCACGACGAGGACGGCCTGGGCGAGGATCATCCCGAGAGGCGTGTAGAGCCACCCCAGGAATCCGAGCGGCCCGGAGTGCGACAGGACGAGGTAGACGAGGAGGCCCGCGAGCACGGGCGGGAAGCCGTAGAAGGTGAACGCGAGCGTCCGGACGAAGTTCCGCCCTCGGAACCTGCGGAGGGCGATCATCGTACCCAGGGGCACGCCGAGCACGGCCCCGATCAGGGTGGAGGTGCCGGCCACGAAGAGGCTCAGGGCGACAATCTGCAGCAACGCGTTCCAGTCCAGTCAGCACACCCCGGAATCGTTCGGGTTGTAGTTCGGCGTGAAGAGGCGGTGCCCTGCGACCTCGTAGCCGGCGATGAGGGCTTGCCCCCGTGGAGAAACGAGCCAGTGCGCGTATTCAAGTGAAGCGTTCACTCGGACGTTCGGATGCTGGACGGGGTTCACCACGATGATGTGGTACTGGTTAAACAGGAACGGGTCTCCTGCCACCAGAATCTGTAGACTCAGCGAGGATTCAAGGGCGTAGAACGTTCCGTCGTCGCTCAGCGTGTAGGCACCTTTCTCCGACGCCACGGTGAGCGTCGCGCCCATCCCCTGGCCCGTCTCCAGGTACCACGAGTCGTTCGTCGTCGAGGGGATGTGGCCGACGAGGGCCCAGATCGCGAGCTCCTTGACGTTCGTGCCGGAGTTGTCCCCGCGGGAGAGGAAGGTCGAGTTCGTCTGCCAGATCCGCCGGAAGGCGTCCGTGGCGTTCGTGAGCCCCCGGATGCCCGCCGGATCGGATGCGGGTCCAACAATCAGGAAGCGGTTGTACATGAGGGAACTCCGGCAGAGGCCCTCCCCCTGCGCCATGAAGGTGAGCTCGAGGGACGGAGCGTGGACCATGGCGACATCCGCGTCGCCGCGGGCCGCCATGTCGAGCGCCTGACCCGTGCCCACCGCGACGTACTGCACCTGGATGCCCGTGTCCGCCTGGAACAGCGGGTCGAGGAAGTCGAGGAGTCCGGTGTCGCGGGTGCTCGTCGTGGTCGCGAGGAGGATCGACGAGGCCGTCTGCGACTGGACGGAGAAGGCGAGGCCCGCGACGATGAGCACCGCGGCAAGGGCAAAGGCGACGCGCCACTGCAGGGCGAATCGCGGGAACGGCGGCGGCGATCTCGTGATGTCGCCCGAGGCCATGGCGACGGGAATTCGCAGGCGGGTATAAACCCGAGGGGCGACCTATTTCAAGGCCCGCCATCAAAGCTATATCGGCGCCGTCTGGTTGCCGCGGTGTGGAGCCGCTTTTGACCGTCTTCCCGTTCCAGCTCGGGGGCGACGCGTTGTCCGTCTTCATCAACATCCTGCCGCTCATCGTGCTCATCGTCGTCCTCGCGGGCGTCATGATGTGGGTCCTCGGGCTCGTGGGCCGCTACTTCGAGTACCTGAAGACGATCGAGAACGCCTGGCTCGACCAGAAGACGCTCGACTTCGTCCGGCGCGTCCTCGAGAGCGTGTGGATCGCCTTCATCGCGATCATCATCCTCGCCGCCGCTCAGACCCAGTCGGACGCGCTGCACGCGGTCCTGGTGGCCTTCGTGCTCCGGGTCCCCGCGATCTTCGTGTTCGTCTTCGTGCTCTTCGCGGGGGCCATCGTGGTGCGGGTGCTCCATCGGTTCGGAGCGTTCCTCCGAGGGGAGCTGAAGACAAAGCCGAAGCGGGTCGCCCCGCGGGCGCCCTGGCCTTCGCCGAGATCGTCCTGAAGTACGTCGTCTACATCGTCTCGCTCGTCATCGCCGTCCTCGGGAGCCTGCGCGCCCTCCCGCCCGCCGACCAGACGTACATCCAGCAGACGGTCGGCGTGATCCCGGGGATCGAGCCGCTCGCGGTCCTCGGGATCCTGTTCGGGCTCCTCGGCATCGCCGTCGCCGACCGCTTCGTCGACTCGATCTTCGAGGACATGAAGCGGCACAGCACGAAGTTCGTCCCGCGCGCCGTGGACGAGCTGAAGAGCGCCGCGCGGTACGCGGTGTGGATCCTCGGCGCGGTCGTCCTTCTCTTCATCATCCTGGCCCTCGTGCTCTCGGGAGACAGGCTAATCGTCTTCGCCGTCGGCTTCGTGGGGCTCATGATCGTCCTGGCGTTGTTCGGCTTCGCCCCGGTCCAGAACGCTCTCGCAGGGTTCACGCTCATGCGGGCCGACCCGTTCGACGTCGGGAACCGGGTGAAGATCGGCGAGAACCTCGTCGGGGACGTGGTCTCCATGAGCCTCTCCCTGACCTCTGTCCGCACCCTGCGCAACGAGGTCGTCCAGATCCCGAACACGACCCTCCTCCAGACCTCGATTGTCAATTTCTCCCGCTCGAAACCCTACGCCATCTTCGTCGAAGTGGCCGTCGGATTCGAGGTCGGCCATGACCGCGTGCAGCAGCTGCTCCTCCAGGCTGCCTCGGAGACGGAGGGCATCGTCAAGGAGCGACCCGCCGAGGTCTTCGGCAAGGAGCTCCAGGGGCGAACAATCCTCTACCAGCTGTTCGCGTACACGGACCAGCCCGAACGGATGAAGGAGATCAAGTCGGCCCTGGTCTTCCACATCCAAGACCTCTTCGCCGGCGCCGGCATCCGGCCGCCCGGCGCGGACCTCGCCGCCTAGGGCGTGCTGCCCTTCCGGAGGATCAGCACCGGACATTTTGCGAGCTTGACGATGCGGTCCTCGACCGGACTCAGGGAGTACCGCCGCAGTCCGGCGGGCGAGGAGGCCTGGATCAGGAGGAGGGACGCCTCGGAGGACTCCTGGATCGCCACGGGCTCCCACGCGCGCGAGTACAGGATGCGGTGATCGACCGAGATCCCGATCTGGTGGCACTTGTCGAGGAAGGACATCGCCTCGGCCTTCACGCGATCCGCCTCGCTCGCTTCGCTGACGAGGCTCACGACCTCGACCGTGGGCCGGTCCTCCTCGGCCAGGATCAAGGCGAGGTCCCCGATCCCCCGAATGCTCCAGATGGGTGACGTCAGGAGGACGATCCGCTTCAGGGGGCGCTGGAGGCCCTTGGTCCGGAACACGACGATGTCGCACGGGGCGTTCTCGATCAGGTAGTCGATGTTGCTGCCGAGGATCCGGCGGTCCCCCTCGAGCCGCTCCCCGCGCCATCCCATGACGAGGAGGTTCACCGCCTCCTCGCGGATCGTGTCCAGGATGATCTCGTACACCTTGTATCCGATCTTCACGACGGGGCGGGTGTCGACCCCGTAGTCCGCGCCGATCTTCGCGAGATGCTGGAGCCCTCGGATGCGGTCATCGACGTAGCGGAAGCGGATCGCCTTCGGCGGAAGGTTGCGGGGGATCTCGACCACGTTCAGGAGGCTCAGCTCCCCGTTCCGCGCACGGGCCACCCGCGCGCCGAAGTCGACGAGCTCCGTGTCCTCGAACTCCCGGAGCGGCAGGAAGACGCGGTACCGTTCGAGCTCAACGTGGTCCTCCGCCGTCGTGAGGACCGTCGTCACGTCGGAGCGGGACGGAGTGGGGCGGGTCCGGAGGCTCTGGCGACCCCCGGCGAAGTAGTGATAGATGAGGCCCATCGCGACCCATAGGGCACCGACGTAGGTCGCGACGTCGCCAGTCGGGAGCGGGACGATCGAGCCTCCCGTCGCCGGGTAGTTCACGAGGAGCGCCCCGACGGCCAGGTTGATCGCGACGGCGAGGATGGGCAGGGCGGGCACGAGCGGCATCCGGAAGCCCGGGTGGCTCCGGCGTTCCCTCCGTCGGAGCGCGACGACGGAGCCGTGGACGAAGGAGAAGAGGCCCAGGAAGGAGAGGCCCGCCAGGATCGCGATTGTCTCGATGTTCAGGATGAGTAGGACACCCGCGCCGGCCGCGGTGAGGATCAGCGCGAGAGGCGGCGCCTCCCGCGGCCCGACCCGGGCGACGACGGCGGGCAGCAGGCCGTCGCGGGCCATGCTGAACGAGGTGCGCACCGCGGACGTGATGCTCGCGTTGAGCGCGGCGTACATCGAGACGATGCCGAGGAGGAGCAGGGCCACGCGGATCCACGGCTGGCCGGCCGCGAAGTTGGCCAGGGCGGCGAAGAACAGGTCCTCCGAGGCGCCGCTGCAGGCCGTGCACGCGGGCCATCCGCTCAGGTAGCCTGAGGGAGCGTTGCCGAGAACGACCAGGAAGAACAGGAGGTAGACACTCAGGGACAGGGCCACCGCGAGGAAGATCCCGCGCGGGACCGTCCGCTCCGGGAGCTTCGCCTGGTCCGACAGCTGCGCGACCGTCTCAAAGCCCTGGAACGCGATGAAGAAGATGCCCGCGCCCAGGATGACCCCGAGGACCCCGGGCGACGCGCCGCCCGCTACGGGGAGGCCCGACGTGCCTCCGGGCAGGAAGACCGCCAGGCCGACCCCGAGGAGGATCACGATGAGCACGACCTTGGCGAAGGTCACCCGCCCGAGCGCCCGGGCGGAGAGGTGCACCCGGGCCACCTGACTCGCCGCCGCCAGGACGAGCACGATCGCCCCCACGGCAGGAGCGGCCGCGGGGCTCGAGGTGAAGTAGGCGTCGCCGGGAGCGAGGAGCTCCAGGAGGAAGAGGCCGAGGCCCAGGGCGCTGAGGGAGGCCGTGGCCATCGCGCCGCTCCACGAGAGCCAACCGCTCAAGAAGCCGCTCGGCGGGGGCAGCGCGGACTTCACCCAGACGTACGCGCCCCCCGAGGCATCGGGCCGCCCGGAGGCCAGCTCGCCGTAGGCCATCCCGGCGAAAAGGGCCACGAGGGCGGCGACCCCCACGCTCGCGAAGGACCACTCTCCCGCGACCTGGAACGTCGCCCCGATTAGGAGGAACGCCGCGGCGCCCACCATGCCGCCGACCGCGGCCATCGTGACATCGAAGAGCCCCAGGTCACGGGTGACGCGCACGCGGACCGGGCCGGCGTCCCGGGGTGCAGAAGCCACGCCCGGAGAATTTGCGGCGGATACTTGAGGCTATGGAACGCCTCAGTCCTCGGCCGACGGACCGCCCTTGACGATCGTCTCGCCGAGGATGCGGAACACGGACTCCACATTCTCGCCCGTCTTCGCGGACGCGTAGAAGTACGGGGCGTCGAAGGCCTCCGTGGCCTGCTTGACCTGCTCCTCGCTGAACGCGGCCTGGTCCTTCAGGTCCATCTTGTTGATCGTGAAGACGACGGGGATCTCCCCGACCGTGCGGAAGACGGACTCGACCCACGAGTCGAGGTCCTCCAGGGTGTCGTAGCGCGTGATGTCCGCGACGGCCAGGATTCCCTGGGCGCCGTGGAAATAGGCCTCCCGCAGGAGCTCGCGGAAGCCCTTGGAACCCATGATGTCCCAGATCGTCATGTCCATCTGGACGGCGTCGCGGCCCTTCGGCTGCAGGAGCATCTCCTTCTTGGAGACCTTCGCTCCGAGGGTGACGATGTACCGGTCGTCGTACTCGTTCAGGACGTACCGCTTGATGAGGGACGTCTTGCCGACGGCGTGCTCGCCGACGAGGCAGATCTTCACCTTCATCCGTCGGGGCTCGCTCATGGCAGTGGGACCGCAGGGAGGACCGCGCGATTCCTCCCGATGCGGGATGCAATTCGACAGGCGGTATTTAGTCGTTTGCGACTGAATCGCGAGGATGGACCTCATGCCAGCCGCGCGGGACGAGGCGAAGCGGACGCGCTTTCACGATCACTTCGACCCCGCGCCAGATTCTCGAGTCGAACGCTTGAAATAAGGAGCGCCCGATGCGCGCGCGTGGACGCGTTCTCCGTCGCACGCCTCGTCGTGGGCGCGGGGTTCCTCGCCATCGCGGCGGTGCTCGACGTGCGCACACGTCGGGTCCGGGATCCGGTCTGGATCGCGCTCGGGAGCGTGGGGCTCGCGGTCCTCGCCGTCGACCTCGTGGCGATGGAAGCGGGTCTGAACCGGTGGCTTCTGCTGGGCTCTGCGGCCATCCTGTTCTTCGCCGTGTTCTACGGGAAGCCCATCCTCGACGAGGACGGGATCCATCTCCGGCCCGTCCGGGTCCTCGTCCTGGGCGTCGCGACCGTCTCCTTCGTCGTGGCGCTGCTGCTCCCGGAGAACCCACTCCCCTTCCTCCCGCATGCCGGCCTCCCAAGTCGAACGATTCCGTTGTCGGCCTTGGCATCCATGCCCGTCCTGCTCGTCGTCTACCAAGGATTCTTCCAACTGGGCCTGCTCCGGGGTGGAGCGGATACGAAGGCGATGATGGCCCTAACCCTGCTCGTGCCCTACTATCCGGACCTGGCACCCTTCCCGGTCCTCGTCCTGCCCTCGAACGTCGCGAACGCCATGGGGACCCTGTTCCCCTTCTCCCTGGTTGTGTTCGTCAACGCCGCGGTCCTCTTCCTCGCCATCCCCGTGGCGTATCTGCTCGTGAATGCGATCCGGGGTGACTTCGAGCTCCCGCAGGCGCTGTTCGGGACCAAGGCGCCCCTGGACCATCTCCCACCCCACGTCTGGCTCATGGAGCGCGTGGACCGCCACGGGGAGCGGGTGACGGTTCTCTTCCCCTCCCGCGCGAAGGACGAGTCCGAGGAGGTCGCGAAGCTGCGGGCGGCCGGCGCGGACCGGGTGTGGGTCCAGCCCAAGGTCCCGTTCCTCGTGCCCCTGTTCGCGGGGTTCCTCCTCGCGTTCTTCGTCGGGAACGTGATGCTCGGCTTCCTGACGGCCGTCCTGCCGCACCCATAGACCAAAACCCTGATATAGCGCGTTTACTCTGGGCGTCGTCAGCAGTGGTTTGACGGCCAAAGCGGCGGGGATACACCCGGTCCCATCCCGAACCCGGAAGTTAAGCCCGCCCACGTTCCCTGCGGTACTACGGTGCGCGAGCCCGTGGGAAGCCCGCCCCGGCCTGACCGGGGCTTGGGCCGGCGACCTAGGTACGCTAGCCGTCCATCCTTGTGGTGGACGACGAACCGTGCCGCTCTAACGGCCGCCGATCCATGGAACGCTGTCAGCCACTCACCCTTTCTTGCTCTCTCCCTTCGAGCGGCGAATCCGCCACCGCATCCCGAGGATCAGGGTGGGCACCGCAAGGACGAAGAGGAAGTCGCTGAGCTCGGGGATGGCGACGATCGCGGACGCGGCGCTGCCTCCGAGCACGAACCCCCGGATGGACGTGTAGTTCAGGAACGCCCAGTTCACGAGGTTGCCCGTGGGCGTGCCCGCGTTCACGACCGCGGTCAGCGTGATGCTGTGGGAACCCGGCGTCACGTCCGAGAAGTTCCAGTAGTAGGTGCGATTGCTGACGGCGGTCGGGGCCGGGTTGCTGCCCGTGTACGTGAGCCCGCTCGGGAGGATGTCGACGATGTGGACCGTCCCCGCATTGGACGAGCCCGTGTTGTTGTAGTAGATCGTGTAGGTGACCGTCTGGCCGGCCGTCGCGCTCGCCGGGGTGACCGTCTTCACGATCGTGATCTGGGGCCGCGTCACCGTGACGTTCGCCCACGCCTGGCCGCTCCCGAGGACCCGCCGGATCTGGTCCGTATACGTCATGGCGACCCGGTTCACCTGGAGCGATCCGTCGGCCCCGTTGCCGTTGATCTCCGCGGAGACCGTGAGGCTGTGCGCCCCCGGGGCGACGTTCGTCAGGACCCAGTTCACCGTGGAACCGACGACCGTGGCCGGGGCGACGCTCGACGAGACGTAGGTGAGGCCGCTCGGCATCGTGTCGTTCAGCCAGACGAGCTTCGCGACTCCGTCACCCGTGTTGTTGAAGTAGATCGTGTAGGTCAGCAGATCGCCCGGCGTACCGCGAGCCGCACTGACCGTCTTTGCGATGGAGACGATCGGGCGGGTGCGGTCGTTTGGCCGGCCTTGCGTCGGGAGGGCGGAAACGTACCACGCGCTCCCACCATTGTAGGAGGACATGGGCTGACCCGTGGCTGGGTCTTTGAGGCGGGACCACGTCTTGGCACCACCGACACTCGAGTCGTACGTCGTCTGGTCCATAACCACCGGGCCGTTATTCAGAGAGACCGTGTTCTGTCCGTTCGGGAGGGAGTTCTTGTCCACTTGTGGGGCGAAGTACTCCGTTCCCGATCCGAAGGGACCTAGGACGACGTTACCGAACGTGTAGATGACCGAGAACTTGCCCGCCTTCACGACGTTCAATGTCCACCCTTGCAGACTCACGCTCGAGGAAGTCGGATTCGCAACCTCAACCCACTCCGGGTTCGGCTGCGGGGAGATCTCGTTGAGCACGACCGAGTTCGCGACGGCCTGGGTCGCGAGGGCGAAGAAGCGCACGGCGGCGTCCGGCAGGGCGACGTCATACTGGAGCCGCCAGTCCGTGGAGTAGAACACGACCCGGTAGGCGGCCGACGGGTTCATCGCGCTCGCGTCCACGCCGAACTCGACGCGGTGCGCGTCCAGGGCGGCGGCGATCGGGCGGACGTACTGCCACGTCGCGTTCGCAGTTGGGGCGTAGCGGTAGAGAGCGCTCGAGGAGACCGTGCCGTTCCGACCGGTGATCGCGAGGGCGTAGTCGAACCCGAAGTCCGCGGTCCCCGAGGACGCCGGGAGGCCTGTAAGGGAGGAGTTGTCCGCGTCGATGTACGCGTATAGGACGTCATACCCGACCTGGGGGACGTACGGTGGGGTCACGTTGCTGAGGGTCCCGTTCGGCGGGGTCGGGTTCGGCCGCTGCGCCTCGTTCGGGATGTCCTCGCCGCCGAGCATGCGGCCGTCCACCTGGGCATAGCCCGTCACGTTCGCCGCGCGGTCCACGGCCACGGCGAGCAGGTCCACGTTCGCATTGTAGACGTAGCTGTTCGTGCCGTTCACGACATCACCGAGCGGATCCACGCCGTAGGGCCGGCCGCTCCAGTCCCCGAAGGCTCCGTCCACGGTGGGCGTCGCGGGCGCCCCACCGAGGTACACGAGCTTCGTGTCGGGAGGCGTCAGGCTCGACGTGCCGTTGCCCGCGGCCGCGGCGACCTGGAGCCCGAACGTCCGGTTGGCGGTGAGGGTCGTCCAGTTAACGACCGCCCACATGGTCACGGGTCGGACGAGGCTCAGGTTCAGGGGGATGCGCGTGAGCGGGGTGGACAAGGAGGCCGTGGCGAGGAGCGGGTCGTTCGCGCTGAAGGTCCCGCTCCCGTCATCCTGGTACAGGGAGACGTTAGCGGGGTCCGCGGAGGTGCCCTGTCGCAGGAGGGAGAGCGCGGTGAGGGAGGGCGAGCCGCCCATCCCGGAGAGGGAGACCCGGAGGACGGGGTTCGAGAGGCTGCGAACCGTGTCGGGCGCCACGGTGGTCTGGGACACGACGATCGTCGGCCGCGCGGGCTGGATCAGACCGACCATGCTGTCCCGGTTGCCGAGGTTGTCCGCCGCGTACACGAGGAAGCGGGCCTGGGCCGGATCCGTGTCCAGGGGGATGCGCATCTCGGACTGGTCGCCGAGGAACGCCGCGTCCACGGAGCCCGCGGAGAGGAAGCGACGGAAGTCGTTCGAGCGGACCACGCCCGTCTCGTTGAACACGTAGCGGCCCATGGTCTGAATCTGGCCATCCCAGCCCGTGACCACGGCCAGGAGGTCCGCGCCCAGGCCCCCGACGGGGTAGCCTGTGTTCGGGTTGTGGTCAGCGTCGACGAAGACGAGGAGGCTCTCCGTCCCGTTCGTCCACGGGGCCTGGAAGAAGAGCCCCTGGACCCTCGCGTATACGTAGAGGTTCGAGGGATCCGTGGTGACCTTGACCGCGAGGAGGTTGATGTCCGGGTTGTTCAGGTTCGTGGGGGGCGCGTTCGCGTACGCCGTGAAGCGGTTCCACTCGCCGAAGTTGTGGTCGATCGCGATCGGCGCGTACGCGCCGGGGGAGGGGGACAGGATGCTCGCGAGGACGGGGACGAGGACCATGAGGGCCACGACCGCCGCGATCCCGACGAGGGACCGGGCCCAGTGGGGCTGGGCGGGAATCCGCGTGGGCCCGTACCGGCCGCGGCGGCCGTTCGTGAATCCGTTCCCGTTCACGAGCCCGTTCGTCCGGCCGTTCGTGAAGCCACCGAGTCCGTTCGTCGCCCCGCGGCCCATGCCGAGTCCGTTCACGGCGCCGTTCGTCAGGCCGTTCACGCGCCCTTCCGCGAGCCCGTTGACCCGCCCGTTCGTTCGACCGTTCGTGCGGCCGTTCACGTGACCCGCACCGAGGCCGTTCGTGCGGCCGGAGAGGGAGAAGGCGGAAGGGGCGATGCCTTGCGCCTGGAGGCCGGAGACGCGGGCCTTCAGGAGGTCGCCTTCCCGGCGCTCGAGGGAATCCGCCCGCTCCAAGCAGACGCGGGCTTCGTCCGCGCGCCCAAGGCGCTCGAGGATCTCGCCCTTCGTCCGCCATGCGACCACAATCCCGGGGTCCCGCTCGAGGAGGACCTCGTAGTGGCGGAGCGCCTCGATCAGGCGCGCATCCCCGACGGACGGGGCGGCGGTCGCGCGGGGCTCGCCCCAGCGGGGCGGCAGGAAGGACAGGTCGCCCTTGGCCTTCAGTATGTCCAGGACCTCGAGGCGGTATTCTTCGTCCTTCGCGGGCTCCAGCTCCGCTGCCTTCGAGAGGCTCTCCGCCGCCTCGATCGCGCGTCCCATCCTCGCGAGGACGCGCCCGCGCTTCGCCCAGACTTTCTCGAGGGCCGGGTCCGCCTCGAGGATCTTCTCGTACTGCAGGAGTTCTTCGCCGAGGCGGTCCATCTCCGTGCACGCAGGCGTCTCCGCGACCCGCTGCCAGCGGCTCAGGAAGCCCTCCGCGAGGCCCTTGCCGTTGTGGCCGTTCACGGCCACGTCGGGAGCTTTGAGGCGGTCGAATCCGCAGACGCTGCACTCCGGGACCTCCGCGGAGAGGTAGGCCCCGCAATGGGGGCAGAACCGGGAAGGCGACTCGAGCTCGGGGGCGACGCCGGGAAGGATCGCCGCCTCCTGCGGGGTGTAGGTGCGCCCGCAGACGTCGCACCGGGTGGACCCGCGCGCCATGACCGCGCCGCAGCCCGTGCAGAGGAGGGCGGGGTCCGCCTCGTCCTTGAGGAAGGCATCGATCTCCTCGACGGAGGCGTCCTGCTCCGCCTCGTCGAAGGAGACGCCGCAGAAGGGGCACTCCGTGGACGCCGGCCCGGCGAAGGAGCCGCACTCCGGACAGAGGAAGAGATGCCCGTCCGCGTCGCGGCCCCGGGGATCGCGCACGAGGCGGTGGAGGGCCTCGAGGTCGTAGGCGGTGAGGCCCTCCACGGACGCGAGCTCCTCGGGCATGGCGGCGCGGAGGTGCTCGAAGGTCGGGAACCGCTCCGCGACCTTCCGGGCCTTCTCCGTCGAGAAGCCGGGGAGAACTCGTAGCCACTCGAGGTAGCTCTCGTCCATGTTCGACAAGTCGTTGGGCGTCCCTCATTAAGGGCGTTGTATCCTGCGTATCATGGTTAGTATCGAATCCGTTACCATGTCTCGCTCAACGCTCGGCGTTCCACGCGGTGACGTACGGGTCGAGCGGGACATCCAAGACGACGCGCTTCGCGGTCGAGCCGAACCGAACGATCATCACGGACTCGTCCGCGCGAAGCGGCTCCGGCGACAAACCCTCGTCTGTGAGCCGCCTCACGAATGCCTCGGCGAACGCCTTGGCGCGGGGCCGGTTCGCCACGCGCTTCCGTGCGAGGAGGTCCGTCGGATAGTGCCGCCGGAACCGTCCGTCCTCCACGAGCGTCACGAGCCCGGCGTCGCCGAATTCCGAGGCGATCTTGCTCGAGCTCTGCCGGGAGAGGTCGACGACCTTCGCGAGCTCAAGGAGGGAGATCCCGGGCTCCGAGTAACAGGCCATCAGGAGGCGGGAACGGCCCGGTGCGGCCAGGAGCGCGAAGAGACCCGCGTCCTCCGGATCGATGAGCCCTCGGGGGAATACGCGCGATGTGTCGAACTCGAGGTAGCCGTTCTCGAGGAGGTCCCGCTCGTGCCACCGGACCGTCGCGTGGGACATACCGAGGACCCGGCCGATCTCCCCGACGCGGGCGCATGGGCGGAGACAGAGGTACCGGAAGACCTGCCGGCGCCTCGCGTTCGCGAGGCTCGGTCCCTCGATCTCCAGATTCTCGGCAGGTCCCTCCTGCGCGAGCACGGTCTGGAGGGCCCGCCCCAACCCCCGCGCCATGTCAGCCTCCCGTCTGATACTCCTGGAGGATCAGCTCGAGGACCTGTTCGGGCTTGAGGGCCTGGAAGTCCTGGTCCGTGAGCCCGTCGAGCGACTTCTCGAGCCGCTCGCGCACGTCCTTGGGGAGGGCGCGAGTCAGGAGCATCTGGCGGAGCTGGGACGGCACCTTGGCCGTCGCGGGGCGGCGCGCCTCGACGCCCTCGAGGACGATCCCGAGGCCCCGGAGGATCTCGTAGGGATGGGGTTCCTGGTCGTGTCGGCTGTTCCGGCACTTGATGATCTGCAGCTCCCGCGTATGCTTCGTGGCCCCGTGGTCGAACCGAAGGTGGATCACGCAGTCCGCGAGGTACATTGGGATCACGGTCTCCGGGCCGGTGAGGTCCGTGGCGCCGTGTTCCTCGAGGGTGCAGAGGACCGTGCCGACCTTGCGGGTCTCCTTGAGCATGAACCCGATCAGATCGCGCTGCTCGTACAGGTCCTTCGTGGCCCACATGACCGGGGTGAGCGGGTCGATCGCGATCCGCGCGTTGCTCCCCTTCCAGTCCGCGACGAACGCCGGGAGTTCCTTGCGGATGAAGTTGGAGAACTCGCGGCCCGAGGCGTCGATGAAGACGAGGAGCTCGTCGTCCAGGAAATCGAGGATGTCGGACCAGCCCATCTCGACCGCTTCGCGGATGATTTGGTCCTTGTTCTCGTCGAGAGAGACGAACACGCCTTCCTGGCCGTCCTGCAGTCCGCGGCGGATGAACTGCGTCGCGAGCGTCGTCTTGCCCGCGCCCGAGCGGCCGATCACGACGGTGGTCGAGTTCTCGTTCATGCCGCCGTCCAAGAGCGGGTTCAGCCCATAGATTCCGCTCTTAATCTTGCGCACGGCGTTTCCATCGAGGGATGTGCATTAAAAGCGTGCCGACCTGAGAATCGGGGTTGAGAGGCATGGCTCAGGAGAGCCCGGGGGCGACGCGCGTCGCGAAGGCGTCCGTCGCCTTGCGGTCGATGCCGTATCCGAGGATGCCATCCTGCCGGTCGACGAGTTGGCCGGCGCGGAACAGAGCGAGGGTCGGGACCACGTCGACCGCGTAGTCGTCCCAGAGGGGGTTCGACTCGTCGTCGAGGTAGACGCTCGCGAAGCGCCACGGTCGCTGGGCCGCGAGCTTGTCGAACTCGGGCTTGTACCTTCGACAGAACGGGCACCAGGTCGCCCAGAACAGGACGACCGTCGGCTCCTTCGCCTCGAGGACTTGGGCCCGGAACGCCTTCGCGTCCTTCACCTCGAGCACGGTTTGTGGCACACCGTCGTCGGGAATAAACTTGCTCGGCCGTTCACGGCGACTGCCGACGGCCAGGCGCAACGCACGTACAAAAGAGATATACACGACCCGGGGATACGGCCGCCCGCGTCGCCTTCTTGAAGGGATCGGGATGAGTTCTCCGATTGCATCGGAAGACGTGCGGTCCTACTTCCAAAAGCTGCAGGACGGCGTCGAGTCGAGTTACCGCGTCGCCCGCGCAGCTCGGGCCAAGGGGTTCGACCCGGAACTCGACGTGGAGATCCCCCTGACGGACGACCTCGCCTCCCGCGTGGAGCGGCTCCTGCACGAGTACGACGTCGAAGGGGTCGCGCGGCGCATCCGGGAACTCGCGAAGCGCCACGACCGGGAGGAGCTCGCGATCCTGGTCGCCAAGGAGATGGCCCAGCGGCCCGCCCCGAACAAAGAGAAGGCCGTGGACCGCGCGGTCCGCGTCGGGCTCGCGATCCTGACGGAAGGGATCCTCGTCGCGCCCCTCGAAGGCCTCGCGGGCGTGAAGGTGAAGAAGAATCGCGACGGCTCGAGCTACGTGGACCTGTTCTACGCCGGACCGATCCGGTCCGCGGGCGGGACGGGGCAGGCTCTGAGCGTGCTCATCGCGGACATCGTCCGCCGCGAGCTCGGCATCGGACGCTACCAGCCGACCCGCGAGGAGGTCGAGCGTTTCAAGGAGGAGATCCCGCTCTACAAGCAGATCCAACACCTGCAGTACACGCCCTCCGACGAGGAAATCACCCTCATCGTGTCGAACTGCCCTGTGGGCCTCAACGGCGAAGGGACCGAGGAGGCCGAGATCAGCGGCTACCGCGATCTCCCGCGGATCGAGACGAACCGGATCCGGGGCGGCGCGTGCCTCGTCATCGCAGACGGCCTGTGTCTCAAGGCGCCCAAGATCCAGAAACATGTGAAGAAACTAAAGATCGATGGCTGGGAGTTCATCGACGCCTACCTGACCGGCAAGGCGACCCATCCGGAGGACATGAAGGACGACATCGGCGTGGAGCCGAACGAGAAGTTCATCCAGAACATCATCGCGGGCCGCCCGGTCCTGTGCCATCCCAGCCGCGCGGGGGGGCTCCGGCTCCGCTACGGCCGGACGCGCGCGACCGGGCTCGCGGCCCTCGCAATGCACCCCGCAACGATGCACATCCTCGATGACTTCATCGCCATCGGCACGCAGGTCAAGACGGAACGGCCGGGCAAGGCCGGCGCAATCACCTCGTGCGACCGGCTGGAGGGACCCCTCGTGGTCCTGAAGTCCGGAGACTTCGTCGAGGTTGACGACGCGGCGACGGCGAAGCGCCTCGCGCCGGAGGTCCGTGTCATCGCGGACCTGGGAGAGATCCTGATCCCGTTCGGCGAGTTTCTCGAGAACAACCACGTGCTGATGCCCGGGGCGTTCTCCCTCGAGTGGTACGGGCAGCTGCTCCAGGAGAAGCTCACCGCCCTCCCGGAGGGGTGGACGGATGTGGATGCGGCCCAGGCGCTGGACTGGTCGCGCCGCCATGGCATCCCCCTCCATCCCCGGTACAACCTGTTCTGGCACGACCTGACGATCGAAGAGCTCCGCACCCTGCGGCGATTCATCGCGGGCCAGGCCACGTGGGTCGGCGACCGAATCAGCCTCCCGCCGGACGAGGACATGCGAGAGCTCCTCGTGCGCCTCGGCGCGCCCTTCTCCCTGAAGGAAGGCCGCGTGGTCCTGGAACGCCACTCCGAACCGGTCCTCGCGTGCCTTGGCATCGACAAGAAGGAGGCACAACTCGTCCTGCGGGACGACCCCACGGCGGCGGACCCGCTCGCGTTCGTGTCGTCCCTCGCGGGCTTCCCAGTGAAGGCCCGGGGCCCGACGCGGATCGGCGCCCGCATGGCCCGTCCCGAGAAGGCCGCCCCTCGGAAGATGCAGCCCGCGCCGCACTCCCTGTTCCCGATTGGGCATGAGGGCGGCGCCCAGCGCCTCGTCTCCGAAGCGGTCGAGAAGGGCGCCCTCGAGGTCGAGGTCGGCCTGCGCGTGTGCACGCGCTGCGGCAAGCGCTGGTTCCTCCCCGAGTGCTCCTGCGGGGGCCACACGGTCCCGCGGGGCCTGCCCGCGCGCCAGAAGATCCCCCTCGCCGATGTGCTTCGGCTCGCCCTAGACCGGCTCGGCGAGACGAAGGCCCCGGAGATCAAGGCGGTCATGGGGATGATCTCGCGGCAGAAGACGCCCGAGCCCCTCGAGAAGGGCATCCTCCGCGCGAAGCACGAGATTTTCGTCTTCAAGGACGGCACGACCCGGTACGACATGACGAACCTTCCCCTCACGCACTTCACCCCTGCCGAGGCGGCCATCACGGTGGAGAGCGCGCGCAGGCTTGGCTACGAGCGGGACACCCACGGGAATCCGCTGGAGCGGGAAGACCAAGTGCTCGAGCTCCGGACCCAGGACGTGCTCATCGCGGACAGCTGCGGGACCTACCTCCTGCAGGTCGCCGCCTTCGTAGACGATCTCCTCGAGAAGTACTACGGGCTCCCGCGGTTCTACAACGCGCAGACCCTCGAGGACCTCCTGGGCCAGCTCGTCGTGACCCTCGCCCCGCACACGAGCGGAGGCGTCCTCGCGCGGATCGTCGGCTTCACGAAGGCCCAGGCGTGCTTCGCGCATCCCTACATGATCGCCGCCCGCCGCCGTAACTGCGACGGGGACGAGGATTCCCTCATCCTCCTCCTGGACAGCCTGATCAACTTCTCCCGCTCGTTCCTCCCGGACAAGCGAGGCGGACTCATGGACGCGCCCCTCGTCCTCACGATGCGCATCGATCCGAACGAGATCGACAAGGAGGCCCACAACCTCGATCTCATGTCGATGTATCCGCTCGCGCTCTACCAGGCCGCCGAGCGCTTCGCGCACCCGAAGGAGGTCGAGCCCCTGATCGACACGGTGAGCAAGCGGATCGGGACGGTCCTGCAGTATGAGGGGTTCTCCTACACGCATGAGACCTCGAACGTGGCCGCGGGCCCGCTCGCCTCGGCGTACGGCGAGGGATCCATGGTCGAGAAGATCGACAAGCAGCTCGAGCTCGCGCTGAAGATCCGCGCGGTCGACCCGAACGACGTGGTCGCCCGGATCGTGGTGCACCACTTCCTCCCCGACCTGATCGGGAACCTGAAGGCGTTCTCGAGCCAGTCCGTGCGCTGCACGAAGTGCGGCGAGAAGTTCCGCCGGATCCCCCTCCGCGGGAAATGCCTCGCGTGCGGGGGCAACCTCACCCTGACGGTCCACGAGAGCTCCGTGAAGAAGTACCTCGAGATCTCGAAGAAAATCAGCAGCCAGTTCGAGGTGTCGAACTACCTGCGACAGCGGATCGACCTCATCGAGGACGCGATCGCCTCGCTCTTCACGAACGACAAGACGCAGGACCTGAAGCTCGACGACTTCTTCTAGGCGGCGGCCTCGACCCGGTTCCGTTCGCGGCGCACGAAGAGCGCCCCCACGAACATGAGGAACATCCCGAAGGCGAACGTGCCGACGACCATCGCGGCGAAGTTCGCGATGAGGAGCTTCGCGAGGTCGGTGGGCATGAGGCCCGACGTCAGGCCGAGGCTGTCCGGACCGGTGACGTAGGCGCCGACGAGGACGAGGCCGAGGAGCATGAACAGGATTCCGACCTTGGAGACCGCCGGGGTGCGGAGGGTGTAGTCGCAGCTCGGGCAGACCCAGACCGCGTCCTCCGGGAGTTCCGCGGAGCAGCGCGGGCAGCGGCGCGTCATGCGGGCCGGGCTAGAAGACGGACCGACAAATACCTTTCGTCCGCGGGAGCCGCCTCGGGAAACGGCTGAGCCAACGCTCAAGTAGCCGGCCTCGGTTGGCGGCGCAGTGAGGAGGTCCACGGCCCTCGCCCTCGCGGCGATCGTCGTCGCCGCGATCGTGATCCGGCTCTCGCCGCTGCTGACGTCCCTCTACTGGGGCTCCGACTTCGGGGAGTACTTTGGAATTCTCCGCACCCTCTCGCTCCGCGGTGCCGTGCCCACCCACTACGTCGGATGGGGAAGCACCTACCCCTGGTTCCCCGGGATGTTCTTCGCCCAAGACGCGCTCGTCCAGCTGGGCGGGCTCGACCTGCCGACCGTCCTGAACCTCCTCGTCCCGATTCTCGGCGCGCTCGCGATCCTCCCCCTCTTCCTGCTCACCGGGGAGGTCCTCCGCGATGACCGGGTCGCCCTCTTTGTCGCCGCGTTCGTCGCGGGCGTCATGCCGCACGTCTACGCGACCTCCCACACGGCTCCCGCCACGCTGGGGGACCTCCTGGCGTTCACAGCGCTCCTCCTGTTCGTCCGGCTCCGCCGGGACCCGCGCGTCATGCTGCCGCTCGTCCTCGTCACGGCCGCGCTCGTCACGACCCACCATCTGAGCACGTACTTCCTCATCCTCATGGTCCTCAGCACGCTCGTGCTCCGGGGCCTGATCCGGCCGTTCGAATGGAACGCCGCAGCCCGGAGGGAGGTCGGATACGCCGGGTTCCTCCTGGTCGCCACGTTCGCATGCTGGTTCGGATACGCGATTCCGTTCCGCGACAACATCCTGGTGGATGTGAACATCCAGCCTTGGTGGCTCCTGTTCGTCGCGTTCGCGGGACTCCTAATGCTCCTCGCGCTCCTCGTAATCGCACGCCGCCGCGTGGCGTGGCGGTATCGGCCGCGGTATCCGGACCTGCGACACTCCGTGACCATGTTCGGCCTCGCGCTGGCCTTCGTCTATGGACTCGCCGCGGCGACCATCTTCGGTGCGGTGCCGGGAACTTCGGTCGCCCTCCCGCCCGTCGTCCTCGTCGACTTCGCCCCGCTTCTCATCCTCGTCGCCTTCTCCTCGGCGGGCCGGAAGTTCTTCGACTTCCTGTCGACCGGCAGCGCGACCCCGGCCTGGTTCCTCGTCCTCTCGGCCTCCGCGCTGGCGGGGAGCGTCGTCGCGACGCGGGTCCTCATCCCCTACCGCCACGTCGAATACCTCGTCGTCCCCGTCGCGATCCTCGCGGGCGTCGGGTTCTTCCGGATCCTGGACCTCGCCTCACCGACACGACTGCGCCGCATGGCGGCGGTCGCCGCGGGCTGCGCCCTCCTCGCGGGGAACTTCGCGTTTGCCATCCCGCCGCCAAGCTTCGTGGCAGGGTGGAACGAGTCCACGGAGCCGATGGCGATGAACGGGGTCTACTGGGCAGACGGACACCTGGCGGGCCTCGTGGCGGCGGACCACATGGCCTCCACGAACCTCTTCGGGTTCAGTGGAGTGAACGCGACCTGGGACACCACCGTGGCTCCGTTCTTCGCGGCGACGTTCGCGGACGCGAGACCCGGGCTCGTGGGCGTGGGCGCGCCGTCCGGCGTGCAGAACGTGAGCGTCGTCTGGCTGGACCAGACGGAGACGCAGGGCGTCGAGCTGCGCGTGTGGGAGCCCGCGATGCCCATGTCGCCGGCCGCCATCGCCAAGTTCGGGGAGTCGCCGTTCATCAAGTTGTACGACGACGGCTACGCCCAGGCCTACTGGATCGCCTGGGGCTGCGACGGGACCTGCTGAGGCCAACCCTTTATGGTCCACCGCCTCATCCGGCCGCGACCCATGCACGTCGCGATCCTCCATGATCACATGAGCTTCATCGGCGGGGGCGAGCGCCTCGTCCTCACCCTCGCGCGTGCGCTCGATGCCGACGTGTACGTCACGGACCTCGACCCCGAGATCCCGCGGAAGGCAGGCTTCGCGGACGTCCGCGTGACGGAGCTGAAGAAGGCCCCGAAGACTCCGCTGATCCGTCAGACGCGGCAGGCGAAGGCGTTCCACCACGCCGAAATCCCGGCGTACGACGCGTACGTCTTCTCCGGAAACTGGGCGATCGCTGCCGCGGCGACGCACAAGCCCAACCTCTGGTACTGCCACACCCCTGCGCGGGTGTTCTATGACCTTGAGGCGACCTTCCTGGCGGGGCTGAGTCCCGCGAAGCGCGTTGCGGCCCGGGCCTGGATCCGACGCACCCGCCCGAAGTACGAGGCGAACGTCGCGGATGTCCAGCGGATCGTGGCGAACAGCCGGAACGTCGCGGACCGGGTCCGGCGGTACCTCCACCGGACCGCGGAGGTCGTGTATCCGCCCGTCGACGTGGCCCGATACCGCTTCGCCCGGGTCGGGGAGTTCTGGCTCTCCGTGAACCGGCTGAGCCACGAGAAGCGGATCGGGCTCCAGATCGAGGCCTTCCGAAAGCTGCCGGAGGAACGACTCTTGATCGCGGGAGGCCCTCAGGTCGGGGTGGACGCTCATGCGTTTCAGCGCTCCCTGAAGGCGCCGTCCAACGTCGAGTTCGTCGGCGAGGTGGAGGAGACGAAGCTGCGCGAGCTCTACGCGACCTGCCGCGGCTTCGTGGCAACGTCCCAGGACGAGGACTTCGGGCTCACGCCCGTCGAGGCGATGGCCTCCGGGAAGGCGGTCGTGGCGGTGGACGAAGGCGGGTACCGCGAGACCGTGGTCCCGGGACGGACCGGCTGGCTGGTCCCCGCGACCGCGACGGCCGTCGCCACCGCCGTGCGGAAGGCCCCCCAAGAGACCCTTGCGGCCATGCGCGGCGCGTGCGAAGAGCGGGCGAGGGCGTTCGACACGTCCGTGTTCGCGGCTCGGATGAAGGCGCTCGTCGCCGAGGTCGGGTCGAGCAACATCCCGACCCCCGCGAAGTTCTAATGCTCTCCCTCCCTACCCGGCCGGGACCATGGCCTCCCAGGCCACGGTGGTCGTGCTGAACTGGAACGGGCGCGACTACCTCCGCGAATGCCTCCGGTCCCTCTTCGCCCAGACGTACCCCGACACGAAGGTCCTCGTCGTGGACAACGCCTCGCCCGACGAATCCTGGCGGATCGTTCAGGAGGAGTTCCCCGAGGCCGCGCTGCTCCGCATGAGCGAGAACCTGCACTTCGCCCGCGGGATGAACGCAGGATTCGCGAGGGCGCTCGAAGACCCGAACGCGGCGTTTGTCCTCGCGCTGAACAACGACGTCCGCGTGGACCCGGAGTGGGTGGCCTCCTTAGTCGCCGCGGCGGACGCACCCCGGGTGGGCATGGTCGCATCCAAGATGCTGTTCATGGACCGGCCGACGGTCCTGAACTCCACGGGCCTCTCCCCCGCGCCGGATGGGGGCGGGATGGACCGCGACTGGAACGAACCGGACGACGGCCGCGCCGATTCCCAGACCGACGTCTTCGGCCCGTCCGGCGGCGCGGCGCTGTACCGCCGGGAGCTCCTGGAGAACGTGGGCCTCTACGACGGGGACTTCGTCGCGTATGGCGAGGATCTCGACCACGCATGGCGGGCTCGCCTCGTCGGGTGGACCGCGCGCTTCGCGCCCCGGGCCGTCGTCTACCACAAGTATTCCGCGTCCATCGGAGTCCGGAACGCGTGGAAGACGTACATGTGCGAGAGGAACCGGATCTGGACGCTCATCCAGAACTATCCCTGGCGGTTCGTGGCGAGCGGAGCCTCGTGGAACGCGATGAAGCTCCTCGAAGCCCTCGGACGACGCCGCCCGCCTGCGGGGGGCAGCGTCGGGCCCGGGTCGGTGGGCCTCGGAACCATGGCCCGCGCAACCGCGCGCGCACGGCTCGACGCCTACGCTGGACTCGGGCGGGCCCTGGAGAAACGGGCGCAGCGCTACGCGACCGCGACGGAGGACGCGGCCGCGGTCGGCCGGTGGCTCCGGAGCTACGGAGCGCCCCTTCGGCAGATGACGGAAGCGTCCTCCGAGGGACCGAGTGGAGTGGGTGCCCCCCCGGTCGCCCCGCGGGACCGGGGTGTCCCGAAGGACGGCAGGAAGATTGCGGTCTTCTACGACTACCTCCAGACCGTCGGCGGCGGGGAACGCGTCGCCCTCACCCTGGCGAAGCGGCTCGGGGCCGACATCGTCACCACGGAGTTCGATCCGAGCCTGCCCGCCCGCGCGGGGTTCGAGGGAGTCCGCGTGATCTCCCTCGGCCCGTTGCGGCCGGGCCCGCCCGCGAAGCAGGTCCACGCGACCTGGCGGTTCATGCGAGCCCGCCTCTCCGGTTACGACTTCTACATCTTCACCGGGAACTGGGCGCATTTCGCCGCGAAGCGCCATCGTCCCAACCTGTACTACTGCCTCACGCCCACGCGGATGTTCTACGACCAGCGGGCCGCCACGCTGGCACGGCAGCCCCTGATGCGGCGAATCCTGGGTGCGACGTGGATCCACGGACACGCGGCGCTCGACCAACGGGCGGTGCGCCGATGCGATCGCGTTATCGCCATCAGCGAGAACGTGCGCGACCGCGTCCGGCGCTACTACGGTCGCGAGGCCGACGTCATCTATCCGCCGGTGAGCACGTCTCGCCTGCAGTTCAAGGAGCTCGGCGACTTCTGGCTCAGCGTGAGCCGCCTGTATCCGGAGAAGCGGATCGAGCTCCAACTCGAGGCGTTCCGTCAATTGCCATCGGAGAAGCTGGTCATCGTGGGGGGATACTCGAGAGGGGACCTGACGGAGCGGTACGTCGCGAACCTCCATGTTCCGCAGAACGTCACGATGCTCGGCGAGGTCTCGGACGACGAGCTCGTCGACCTGTACGGCCGGTGCCGCGGGTTCGTGACGACGGCGGTCGACGAGGATTTCGGGCTCACGCCCGTGGAGGCCATGGCGGCCGGGAAGATCGTCCTCGCGACGAACGAGGGCGGGTACCGCGAGACCGTGGTCCATGCGAAGACCGGCTACCTCCTTCCGCCGAGCGCCGAGGCGTTCGCGGGCACGATCCGCCAGCTCGACGACACGACCCTGAACGCCATGCGGGAGGCGTGCGTCGCCCGGGCCCGGGAGTTCGATGAGGACGTGTTCGTCGAGAAGATGCGCGCGGCAATCGAACGGCACGCATGACGACGCGCCAAGTGCGGCGGCGGTCTCCCACGGCCGGCTCTGGACCGACTCGGCAGTCGCGGACCATCACGGTCGCGGCGGCGCCTCGAAGCAGGCCGTGCAGGTCGGATCGATGTCTCCGAGGCTCTTGTGGTAGTCGCAGAACCGGGCGGTCTGCATGAGGCCCGCGCAGAACTCGTTGATCGTGGAAATCTGCTTGGACATGGACATGCCGTGGGCGATCCGGTCCGCGAGCTCGTCCACGAAAGCCTTGATCTCCGGGAAGCGGCGCAGCATGTCCTGATCCACGCCGCGGCTCTGGGTGTTGTAGTGGCTGACCGCCGCCTGGGTGATCCCCATGGCCTTCGCGACGTCGACCTGCTTCATCTTGTATTCCCGCAGGAGCTCCTTCGCGAGCCGCGCACGGATCGTCGGCAAGAGTTTGGCCACGATGACTTCTTGAGGTTGCTGCATGGAAAGGGCCGGGAAGGCAAGGCCAGACGTCCTACTGTATAACGCTGTATTTAACCGTGACGATTTTCGAATCGGCAGGGAGTACGCCGCCGCGGAGAGTATCAGCGTTCCGGCGCCCCTTCCTTCTCCAGGTCCACGCCGGTCCGCGCCCCGGTGTCGACTTCCCAGAAGAGGCCCGTGCCGACCTCGCGACGCACGACCGCCCCCTGAGCCTCCAGGTCCTCGAGGAGAATCTCCGCCTCGTCGTCCGTCACGCCCAGCACGGCCGCGACCTCGAGGGTCGCGCACCGGTCGAACCGACGGAGTAACGTGCGCACGCTCTCGGGCGTCGCGTCCATCGCCGCCGCGTGGACATCCGGGGCGAATTCCTGGAGCGCCTCCTCGAACGCATCCCAGGGTTGCCAGCCATCGAGCCGCGCTGTGGCCGAATCGCGTCGCAACTCGAACGTGGGGAAGCCCGTCACGCCCGTCGAGCGGCAACGATCGAGGTCCGCATGGAACGCGGCCTCCGCCGTGCCGTCCTCCAGGGCGTGCTCGAACGCGTCGGGCTCGATCCCGATCTCGGACGCGAGCTGGACCTGGACCTCCCGCGTGGTCGTCGCACGGCCTTCGAGGTACATCGCCTCGCGGAACCGGCGCAGGTACGGGTACTCCCGAGCTCTCCCTTGGAGACCCGCGGCCTTCACCGCGATGCAGGACGGCCAGGTGGACGTCAGGTCCTCGACGGACGCCATCATCCTCGCGACGTCCATGGGCATCCGGTGGTGGGCCGCGACCGCCTCGAGGAACGCCCTCACGGAGTCCTGCCACCGTCCGCCGGACATCCGCGCCCAGTTCTCGCGGACCGGGCTGAAGTCCTCGAACAGCCCGCCCATGACGACCTCCACCTCGACCTGCCCGGCGTACCGCACCTGGACGCGGCGGATCGCGGGTTCGCAGCCCCAGCACCACACGTTGATCGGGTCCGTGTACCAGATCACGTGCACGCGTCCGGCGGACTCCCGAGGGGTGGACCCGGTCTGGATGGCAGAGGCGACGGCAGGAGCCATGGTCTCGGGGACCGGAGGCGTGCGCCGGCCTTAATCCTGCGCCCGGGAACCACGCCCGACCCCCGGTGTTTGTATTTTCACGGCGAGGAACCGCGGAGGAACCGTTAAGTGCTCCTCCGGTGACGACTCCCTCAGGAGCCAGGTGTAGTCATGCGGTTCCTGCGCGGACCTGCACAGGTCGAGGTATCCGGCGGTGTACGGGTGAAGTCGGAGAACGTGCACCTACTCACGGAGTACGTCCTGAACCTGTCCATAAGCGCCCGCGCGGACAATGACATCACCCCGCTCTACGAAGCCTACCTGAGCGACGCCCGACTCGGAGAATTCGAGCGGGAGGAGCTGATGTGGGTGTACATGTCCCTGCAGCTGACGCCCCCGGCGGCGTCCCAAGGCGAGTGATTCGCATGGACGCTCGGGGAAACGGTGAAGAGGTTGGTGCCATGAGCGCGACGATCCCGCAAGAGGCCGCGATGAGGGCCCGAAAGCACTTCAAGGCGAAGGTCTGCCTCGTCGGAAACCCCGCCGTGGGAAAGACGTCCCTCGTGCGCCGCTACGTGACGAACGCCTTTGACGACCGCTACCTGACGACGGTGGGCACGAAGGTGTCCAAGAAGCCCGTCCGCGTGACGGACCCGTCCCAGGACCTCGACGCGGACATCGACCTCATGATCTGGGACATCATGGGACAGCCCGGCTTCCGGGAGATGCTCAAGGACGCCTACTTCTTCGACGCGAAGGGCGTGCTCGCGGTTGCCGACCTCACGCGCAAGGACACGCTCGAGGACCTGAGGAACTGGATCCGGGCCGTCGAGGGCGTCACGGGCAAGGTGCCCATCGTCGTCGCGGTGAACAAGGCCGACCTGACCGGGGAGGCCCAGTTCACGACCGCGGAGGCCGTGCAGGCCGCGGAGACGCTCGGCGCGGATCTCTTCCTGACGTCCGCGAAGTCGGGCTCGAACGTCGAAGAGGCCTTCCGCCGCCTCGGCGCGCGCGTGGTCCACAACGCGATGCGCGGGAACGGCAACCACGATTGAGTCCGCGCCGCATCGGAAGAAGCCACCCGGGAGAATTGAACTCCCGACCTGCCGCTTACAAGGCGGCTGCTCTACCGACTGAGCTAGGGTGGCGCGGCCGGCCCATCGTCGCCATCTGTAAAAGGATTTGCCGCCGAGCGGCAACGATTCTCGGGCCATACTCTCAAAATCGGGAACTACGGAAAAGCCTTTATCCCGCCCGCTCAAGCTCCAACCGACGTGGCCGATCTCCCCTGCCCGAACTGCGGGAGTCCCCTGTCCTTCCTGGAGCAGTACCAACGGCACTACTGCCTCCGGTGCGGGCAGTACGCCCCGGAAGGCTACGGGGACCGAGGGGCCAGGCGCTGCGTGACATGCGGCGGAGTCCTTTCGTTCGTCACCCAGTACAACCGATTCTACTGCTACCACTGCAACACCTATGCGCAGGAGGACGCCGCGACCCCGGCGAAGGTCGAAGGACCCGCGGCGACGCTCCCTCCGACGCCTGCGGCCTCGATCCCGAGGACGCCGGCGGAACCCGAGCCGAAACCCGCTCCGATTCCAGCGGAGGCGACCTTGGTCGCCGCTGCAACGCCCGCATCCACCGCGCTGGTCGCGCAACCGGTCCCGGAGCCTGCCGTCCAGCCGCTGGCAGGACCCGAGGGGAAACCCGCTGATGTGCCGACTCCGGCCGCGGTCACGAGCGAGCCGGTCTCGCCTCCGAAACCCGCCGAGGCAGAGCCCGCGGAGCCCTCGAAGGAGATCCAGGCGCTCGCGGCATCGAAGCCCGCCATCGTCCGTGTGAAGATTTTCGCGCTCAAGAAGTCCGAGCTAATCGACCTCTGCAAAACGTACAACCTCGACCCCTCCGGCACGAAGGAGCAGGTCCAGGAACGCCTGCTCAGCTACCTGCATGACCTCGAGGCGGAGGAACAACCCGAGGCCGAACCTCCCGAAGAGACCGAGGCTGCACCCGGTGCGGCAAGTCCCGAGCCTGTTGGGGTCGGGGTGGCCACCTTCGAAGCGCCCGCAGAGCCCGTCGCGACGTCGGCAAAGCCGACCGCCACGGCCATCGTCGTCCCCGTCGAACCCTCTACCGTGGAGACGGGGGAACCCGAGGCGGCCGAACCGGCTGCCGAGCCCGCGGCCGCGGTCGCAGAGGTCCCGCGACAGCCTGCGAAGGCCGAGCATCCCTGCCCCACCTGCGCTCGCGAACTGACGTATATCTCCCAGTACGATCGCTACTACTGCTACTCCTGCCAGCGGTACGCCCCGTCGGTAAGGGCAAAGGGCGCGTGCCCGACGTGCGGCGCGACGATGCGCTGGATCGACCAGCACGAGCGGTGGTGGTGCGACTCCTGCCAGAAATATGCCCCGGCCGATCTGCCGAAGCCCGCGAACGGCACCGCAGCGCGTCCGGTCGCTGCGGCAGCTCCCTCGGCCGCGCCGCGTCGCGCGATCCTCATCCACCACCACGCAAGTCCGGCTCTCGGCATCGGACTCGTCGGCGCAGGCCTCGCGCTCTGGGTCCTCTACGAGTTCTTCGCGGTGCTCAACCCGATCCTCAACCTGGGGATCAACAACCCGTTCGACCCGACGCTCGGCGCATTCATGATCTTCGTCTCGTACCTGCTGCTCGCCGCGGGCGTCATGGTGGGCCTCTCGAGCCTCCGCGACCGGATCTGAGCCCGCCACCCGCCGAACGGTTCAGGGCGGCGCGTAGTTGCAGGCGCTTCCCGGCGCGGGGCACTGCGTCGCAGCGTTCGGGCGCACGATCGCGTTGATGAAGAAGCCGTAGGCGAAGGGCGGCGGGAACGACTGGACGGTCCGGAGGTAGGTGCCCGACGCGTCGAAGTAATCAATCCACACGGCCTGGCAATTCGGGCCGCAAGGATCCGCGATCTCAGGGTTCACGAGGTCCGCGCGCGGGTCCACGGTCATCTCCGCAATCTCGTGGCTCAGGGCAAGTGCGTAGAGGTTCGCTTCATCCTTAATGGTGAGCTTCGACCCCATGACATTCACGAACGCGTAGGGGACATTGGCAAGGTTGTGGTAGCCGCCCACGCCCTTGCTCGCGTCCGCGTCCGTGTTCACGACGCCGGGCGGGTTCAACACCACGACGCAGGTGTCGGCGGGGAGGCCGTTCTGGCTCACGATCGCGTTGACCCATCCCTGGAGCGTCTGGTCATTATACCGACCTCGGGGTGCGTCGGCGGTAAAGGCCACCGGGCCGGGCGCCACCGTCAACCCGTTCGGTCCGTACTGGGCCGCGTAGGCCGAGATGGGCGCCACGGCGAGGCGGGAGAAGGCCATCGCGGTCGCGAAATCGGCGTTGCTTACGGAGAGGGATCCGTTCGGGGTCCGGAAGGTGATTTGCGCGAAGACGAGCGCGCCCGTGAACAGCGGCTCCGAGGTCGTCGCACGGCGGACGGGGACGGGAGAGCGCGCCAAAGCGGCAGAGAGTCCGGGAACGCGGTCGAGGTCCGTCGGCGGGACATGCATGTGCAGGCGGGCGAGCAGGTCGTCGGGCACCCGGCTGCCGAATCCGGCGGGAGGTTCCTCCCGAGGCAGGATGTGGGGTGCGGTTCGTTGCAGGTGCCGGGCGTTCTTCAGGGCTCGAGTCACGCAGAGATGGCTCATGGGGTCACGGTCCCGGTTGGAGGTCGATCGCCAGGAGGCTGATGACGTACTCGCTCTTCAACGCGCTCGGGAGGTCGATGAAACGGAGGGCCACGAGCGTGATGCGGTTCGTGGTTAGGACGCCCAGCTGGCGGGCGGCTTTGGTCCGCGCGAGGGCGACGACCTGGATGGGGTGACCGATATCGGAGCTCGCGAGGGTGAACGTGGATGGGCTGCTCGCACCCGTGCCGAGGTGGATGTTGCCGACGATGCCCGGGACCCGCACATAGTTCTCATCCTGCCCGTCCATGTTCGTGAACGTGAGCGTGTCCGTGCCCCGGTCGTACGCCACGCGGATCTTCCCATCCTGGACGTTGAGCGGATGGGGAGCGAGCCATGTGTGGATCGATCCGGGGTCGGGCAGCCCGACGTCGAAGGATATCGACTGCCCCGCGAGCGTGACCGCGCTCACGGGATGGATCTCGAAGATGTGCGCGTCGTCGTTTGCCTGGAAGCCCGGATGCTCGAAGAGGCAGCGGAAGTAGCCGCTTGCTGTAATCGGCCGGCCCACGGACGCCTGGAACGCCGACAGCCACGGTGTGGCGTGCTGGACCTCGCAGGTGATGTGCGGCTGGAGCGGCTTGACCCCCAGGCAGAAGTGAAGGTCCCCGTCCACCTCGATGCCATAGGCCCCTTCGTTCGCCCCCCGTGACACGGTGCGCTCCCCCGTCTTCGCGTTGATGACGATGACCTGCTTCTTCAGAAGGGCCCCGCTCACGGTCGTGTCCTGCAGGCCGGCAAGGTGCGAGGCGTTGGGGACAACGATTGCCTTAGGGGAACCCTCGCGAATCGTGTATCCGTTGACCAGGGAGACGAGCTCCGCTGCTGTGGGCATGAGATGGCTCTGAACCCCGCAATCGCTCAAGTGCTTTTGGCGATGCTCGTCCGAGAAGCGCTGCGGGGCCTCCTTCCCCGAGACCTACGGGAACCCGAAGACCAGCCACTTCACGACGAGGCACGCGGCCAGCAACCCCAAGAGCAGGACGAAGAACAGGCCAGCCATTCCAGGAAGACGGGCGGACTCTTGATGTCGCTCGCGGACCGCGCCGTCCACGATCTCCCGCTCCATAGACGCAGGGAAGTCGGTCCGCAGGGCTTGCGCCATCAACGGCTCCATGGGAATAGGAATCCGCGGCGCCACCATCAACATCCCTCGGAGGACTACACTGGCCTCCCCCGCATAAAACCTCTTGAGGCGCGCCTCCAAAGCTTTTTCCCCTCCGCACCCTTCGAGCAGCCGCCCATGCGCCTCCAGCAGATCGTGAAGGACGAACGCCACCCGCACGACTACGATCCCCGCGAGTACATCTCCACGTGGACCGAGAAGGACCTCCTGCACGGGAAGGTCGTGGACGCCTGGGTCATCATCTTCCGGACGCGCGGCTGCTACTGGGCGCAGGCCTCCGGATGTTCCATGTGCGGCTACGTGAACGACGTGGCCCGCGAGGTCTCCGTCGCGGACCTCACCCACCAGCTCGAGACGGTCCTCGCGAAGCATGTCGGGCAGCCGATGGTGAAGGTCTACACCTCGGGCAACTTCTTCGACGACCACGAGGTCGCGCCGGAGATGCGCGAGGCGATCCTCAAGGAACTGGGGGACCGCTGCGACAAGGTCATCGTCGAGACCCTCTCGCACCTCCTGCGCCGCGATCAGCTCGAACATGCGACCCAGCACGTCGGCGAACTCGAGGTGGCCTTTGGCCTGGAGTCGACGAGCCCTCGGGTGCTCCGGGACAGCGTGAACAAGATGTGGGGGCTTGAGGAACACGCGAAGGCCGCAGGCCTTTGCCACGACGCGGGCGCGACGGTCAAGACGTACCTCCTAATCAAGCCGCCCTTCCTCACGGAGCGCGAGGCGATCGAGGACGCCGTGCGGTCTGGACACGAGGCCGACCCGTACAGCGACACGATCTCCTTCAACCCGGTCAACGTCCAGGGCCGCACGCTCGTGGACCGCCTCTTTCGCCGCGGTGAGTATCGACCGCCGTGGCTGTGGTCCGTGGTCGAGGTCCTCGAGCGCACGCGGGATCTGAAAGCAAATGTGAAGTCCCATCCCACGGGGGGCGGCATGGTCCGCGGGGCGCACAACTGCGGGGCGTGCGACCGCAAGGTCATCGACGCGATCGAGGAGTTTTCCCTCGGTCTGCGGAAGGACTTCGACGACTTGACGTGCGGGTGCAAGTCGGTCTGGCAGGAGTATCTGGACCTCCAGGAGTTCATGCTGACGCCCGCCGATCCGCTCGCGGTCTTGGACGCGTAGCCTCGGACCGTGCCGCTACCTTGAAGCGGCGACTCCCTCGTTCCCGGTTCGTATCGATGAAGGACTACTACGACGGCAGGCTCTCGGGAGCAGCGTTGCAGACATGCTACGAGATCGCTCCTCCCCGAATCCGCCGATACCTGGATGCGGAGGTGCGGTTCGCAACCGAGGGTGTGCGCGGATCGGGGTCCGTGCTGGAACTGGGATGCGGCTACGGACGCGTCATGAAGAGGATCTCGCCGTCCGTGCGGTGGATCGTGGGGTGCGACACGTCCCGGAAGAGTCTCGAACTCGCGAAGTCCTACCTGGAGCCTCGTCGCAACGTCCAGCCTCGTCCGGGTCGATGCATCACGGATGGCCTTCCGCGCGGGCGCCTTCGACGCCGTGCTCTGCGTCCAGAACGGCATCTCCGCGTTCGCGGTCGACCGCGGGAGACTCGTGGGGGAGGCGGTTCGCGTCACGCGGAGCGGCGGGTCGATCCTGTTCTCGAGCTACTCGCCGCGCATCTGGGAAGACCGGCTCGACTGGTTCCGCGCACAGGCCCGAGAAGGTCTCATCGGGGACATCGACGAGGAGAGGACCGGGGACGGCACGATCGTTTGCACGGACGGGTTCCAAGCCACGACCGTGGGTGGCGAGGAGTTCACGCGGCTCTTCGCCCAATTCGGCCTGCGGCCGACGATCCGCGAGGTCGACGAATCAAGCGTGTTCGCGATCGTGTCGAAGTGACCGCATCCGGACCGGGCTCGCGCGGCCATTTGATCGGCCGCATTTCGGGACCCCTCCCACAAGTTTAGGAACGATGCGGGGTTGGGACCGGCGGGAGAACCATGGCAACCGAGGCGGCGAAAGACAAGAAGGCCCGCGATTGGTTGCTGGAGGAAAGCCAGCCCTCCATCCGATACCTGACCCTGACCCAGCTGCTCGAGCGGCCGGAAGGGGACGCCGACGTCCAGTCCGCCAAGGCGCGGATCCCGGAGGAGGGCTGGGCCGCGGAAATCCTCGCGAAGCAGGATCCGAAAGGGTGGTGGGTCGGCGAGAAGAGCCTCTACCGGCCGAAGTATCTCTCGGCGAACTGGATGCTGCTCATCCTGGCCGACCTCGGGACGACCAAGGAGGACCCGCGGATCGCGAAGGCGTGCCGGCTGTGGATCGACCGCTTCGCCAAGGAGGACGGCGGATTCGGCATGGACGGATCCACCCGGAGCCATCTGTGCGTCGTTGGCAACACGGCCCGCGCGCTCGTGCTCTTCGGTTATGCGGACCACCCCAAAGTGCAGAGCGCGTTCGAGTGGATGGTGAAGAACGCGAGCCACCTTGGGGGATGGAGTTGCTTCGGCGGCGGGCGGAACCTCGATTCCTGGGAGCCGATGAGCGCCTTCGCCGTCTATCCGCGCCCGAAGTGGACCGCCGCGATGCAGCGCACGGTCGACCAAGCTGCCGAGTTCTTCCTCCAGCGGGAGCTCCACATCCAGGGGGACCACTACGAACCCTGGTACCGCTTCCACTATCCGGTCCACTACTACTACGATCTCCTCGTGGGCCTAGACTTCATGACCGCCCTCGGCTACACGGACGATCCGAGGCTGAAGCACGCCGTCGGCGTCCTCAAGAAGAAACGGCGGTCCGATGGCCGCTGGAACCTCGACGCGGTCCACCCCGACCTGGAGGGAGCCCCGGCCGAATGGTACCGCAAGCATCCGAAGGACGCGCCCACCCCGTTCGCCCTCGACAAGGTGGGGGAGCCGAGCAAGATGATCACGTGACGGGCCATGCGGGTCCTCGCAAGGCTCGAGTCCTCAGCCTGAGACCGAGGACGGAGGCAACCGGCACGGCGTCCCCGCCCAAACGGCCTTAAGCGGCGCGTGGCTTCACCCGCGCCGTGCCCGCCGCGATCGCCGCGCGTGACCTCACGAAGGAGTACAAGGGCAGCAAGGGAAAGCGGGCCCTCGACCGGGTGACCCTCGAGGTCGGGAAGGGGGAGATCTTCGGGCTCATCGGCCGCAACGGGGCGGGGAAGACGACCTTCCTCCGGATCGCGGGCACCCAGCTCCTCCCGACGTCAGGGCGCATCGAGGTGCTCGGCCATGACGCGGTCGCGCAGCCCAACGCGGTCCGCGATCTCGTCGCCGTGATCCCGCAGGAGGCGCGGCCCTTCTTCTATGCAACCCCGTACGAGCACGTCTACTATTATCTGACCCTGCGGGGCCTTCCATCCTCTGAGGCGCGCAGACGAGCGCTCGAGACACTCGAACGGCTCGGGCTGGCCAAGGGAAAGGACACGGTCCTCTGGAAGCAGTCCGGCGGGCTGCGCCGGCGCGTGCTCGTCGCCATGGCCCTCGCCTCGGGCGCCGAGCTTCTCTTCCTCGACGAGCCCACGACCGGGCTCGACCCGCTTGCCCGTCGGGAGGTGTGGGCCGCGGTCCAGGAGGCCGCGAAGGAGGGACGCACGGTCCTGCTGACGACGCATTACCTCGAGGAGGCGGAGCTCCTGAGCAAGCGCATCGCAATCCTCAACGAGGGGAAGGTGCTCGCACTTGGCACCCTGGACGAGCTCGTCGCGCGAGTGCGCTGGCCGTACCGAGTCGCCCTCACGGGGCGCGGCTTCGTGACGGGAGAGCTCGAGTCGTACGGGGACGCTGCGGCGATCGGAGACTCGCAGATCGTCTTCACGGACCGCCGCGGCGCGGAGGACCTCACGCGCCTCGCCCTGGCGAAGAGTGTCCGGGCGGTCGCCGGTCCTGTGACCCTGGAAGACCTCTTCGTGCAGCTCGTCGGCGGTACGGTCGACGAGGAGCCCGTGGATGAGGACGAGGAGGTGGAAGCGTGAGCCTGCGGACGCAGCTCCGTGCGTCGTGGGGCCTGATCGTGCTCAACGGGATCATCCCCGTGAAACGGATGCCCCTCTACCTCGTGAACACGCTGGGCGCGCCGTTCTCTTTCCTCTTCTTCATCTACATCGTGAGCCAGGGCAGGTTCGTGGGCCTCGGGGTGGCAGGTGGCTTGGTGCTCACGACCTTCTCCATCGGCACGAGTCTTCAAGCGGACATGACCCACTTCCGCGTGGACCTGAAACTCCAGGACATGGTCGTCGCCTCGCCGATGCGCGCGTCCACGTATGTGCTCGGAATGGCGCTCTCCGAACTCGCCTTCGCGACCCCGGGGATCGTCGCTTTCCTCTTCGTCGGATACGCGACGCAGGCCCCCGGAATCCTCGGACTGCCGATCATCCTGGCGACTCTCCTCCTCATCTGGGCCCTGGGCTGCTCCCTTGGCTTCTTTCTGGCGACGTACCTCCGGGACATCCGCGAGACGTTCGCAATCGCCCCGCTCCTCTCCCTCGTCCTCTCCGTCCTGCCGCCGGTCTACTACCCCATCAACTTGATTCCAGAGAACCTCCGGTGGCTCGGCTACCTGGCCCCGACCGCAGACGCTTCTCAGCTGATCCAGGGCGCCCTCGGGATCACGAACGACGTGAACTGGCTCGGGAGCGCGGCCGTCCTCGTCGCCTTCACGGCCGCGTTCATGCTCCTCGCGATGTTCAAGGCGCAATGGCGGGAGAAGTGAGCGGGCGGAGAACCACGGCGCAAGATTCATAGGCCGCCTCCCGCTCCCCGCCGTCCGATGCGGGCCTACGAGTTGCGACGCGGCCATGGGAAGAACCTCGAGGGCGACAAGCTCCGCGTTCTGGCCGAAACGGCCTTCGGCTCGGCGACCGTGGAGGATGGGAAGGTCGTTTCGTCGTTCGGGGCGATCGAGAGGCTCACCGCGTGGACGGACGGCAAGCAGCTCTTTGTCGACTTCGTCATGAAGACGGGCGTCCCGGATGCGCAGGCCACCGAGACGATCTCCCGGAACAACCGATTCCTCGAGGCCGCGACCGGCTACACCGCGAAGGAGCGGGGGAAGAAGGCGCAGGAAGCCGCGAAGAAGGGTGCCGCGTAGCAATCGGAGAGACGCGCGGCCTGATTCGCCCGGCGCAGGTGCCCGAGCCGCTCATCCGGTTGGCGGTGGAGCTCCAGAGGCGGTGGCAATGTGAACGGCGGTCGTGCTCCGCAGGAGACGGAGTGGGCCCGAGAGCCCGGGACGCGGCGAAGTCGAGACGGCAGCCGAGCCTCTCCCGCAACAGCATCCCTCGATGGATCCTATGTCTGGAAAGCGTTTTAGCCGAACCGGTCATAGCCCGGTCCTGGCTCGGGCCGACGAGGGAGGACCACGCAGTACGAGGGGACGTTCAGCGTGAAGGGCCCGCGGGACCGCGCGTTCGCCTTCTTCCTGAACCCCAAGGACCTCTCCGCGTGCGTCGACGACCCGCACACGATCGAGGTCGAGGACGAGGACCACTTCAAGGGGACGATCCGCGCAGGTATCGGGCTCATCAAGGGAACCTTCAACTGGTCCGCGACGGTCGCGGAACGATCACCGCCGGGGCGCGCCCGACTCCGCGTGCACGGTTCGGGGATGGGTAGCGGGTTCGACATCGATGCGACCCTCGAGGTATCTGAGGACGAAGGGGTCAGCACCGTGCGCTGGAAGGCGAACGTCCTGATGAGCGGGACGATCGCGAGCATGGGGGCGCGCCTGCTCCAGGGAACGATCGACAAGAAGACGAACGCCTTCTTCGAGAACGCGCGCAAGAGGCTCGAGCAGGTGTGAGCCGCGGCACGGGTCGGGAGGGCCGACCGCCGTCTGCGAGCCGTCAACGTGTCGCTCGCACACGCTCCTCCGCCAAGGCCTCGAGGGAGCCACCGTGGTCCAGAGCCGCCTCGATCCGCCGAAGGTCCTCCGGGGTGTCGACATCGATCAAGATGCCCGGGTCCCCGACGGAGACCTCGACGACCTCGCGGGGATGGACTTCGATGATGCCGCGGCATCCGGTGTCGCCACGAACCGACTCCATCTCCCTCGAAAGGGAGCGGTCGAAGAGGACCGGGTTCCCGCGGACCCCGTGATAGGTCGGAATCCAGATTCTCGCCTCGCGCTCGGCCGGGCCCCCAAGGAGCGCGTCGATTGTGGACGCCGCCACGAAGGGCTGATCCCCGAGGACGATCAGGAACCCCTCCGCGGCCGGGTCGGCTGCGCGCAGCCCAGCACGGATCGAGGTGCTCATCCCCTGTGCGTAGTCCGGATTTTCGACCACGCGCATCGCGTCCAATGGGATCTCGCGACGGACACGGTCGGCCTCGGCTCCGAGGACGACGACAATCTCGCGCACGGAACTCTTCCGGAGACCTTCGAGGACGTGCACCAGGAGCGGGCGACCTGCCTGTCTCACTAGCGGCTTGGACTCCCGCATCCGCGACGAGGTCCCCGCCGCCAATACGATGGCGGAGACGCGACGGCGCGGGACCGGCGCGCGATCCGCATGCGACGTCCCCTTAGACACGACCACGGCCGCCCTCTTCCGCGGCCCGAAGGAGCCGAGTTCAAGCATAGTCTTTTGGGACGCCACGCAGGCGACGGTTTCGGCCGCCCTCACACCGCCATTCGCCGACCCCCCTCCGAAAGGAATATGCCAGCGACTGGACCTCGTACCCGCCAATGAGCCAGGTCGACCTCGTCCGCGAGCGCTGGATCTTCGACCACGTCGCCCCGGACGTCCGCTCCATCACACTCGAGTACACGGTCCGGAACAGTGGGCCCGACGAGCTCTTCCAGATCTTCCTCCCGCTGAACGCCTTCCTCGCGAACCTGCAGGTCCTCGACGAGAACGGGAGGGAACTCAACTACCTCCCGAATCGCGAGGTCGAACAGGCGCTCCAGGAGGTGAAGAAGGAGAGCCCCGCAGCGTACGAGCGTGCGGTGGCGTCGACTCCGCACCCGCAGTACCGGATCAGCATCGTCCTCCCGAAGGACGCGCCCCTCGGCCCCGGGGAGATGCGGACCCTGCGGCTCGTCCACACGGACGGCGAGAAGCCGCGGTACCTCCTCCTGCGGGCCCTGACCCTCCCGTCGTATCACATCGCCCACGTGCGGCATGTCGGCCAGCCGTACGGGATCCACGTCGCCGTGAATGCGCCTCCGGACACGCAGCTCGAGGTCGAGCTGGACGACGAGACCGTGCGGAGCCGGGAGCACTACCATGCGACGCCCCCGCAGGACATCGACTACCACTTCAACGCGTACCTGCCTCCGCCCGGGGACGAGCCCTACGTGTGGCGGGCGAACTATCACATGGGCCCGACCCCCATGGAGGAGCTCATCCTGACCAGCTGGCTGTTCCTCGCGGCGATTGGAGGCGTCTGGGTCTTCGCGACCTCCTTCGCGGCCGGTGCGTGGGCCACGACGGTGAAGGAGATGCTCGCAATCGCGGGCGGGTTGTCCGCGACCTCGGCAGGCCTCCTCCTCGGGTTACGCAACGCCTGGGCTTCCCGGTACCTGAAGCTCCTCCTGCCCGTCTTCGCCGTCGCGGCGATCGCGTGGCTCCGGTGGTTCGTCCTCGGTGGCTGATCCGGTGGACAAGCCTTTATACGGGGCCGCGGATACAAATGACGGGATGAGCGGCGAATCGGAGACCTCGAGCGCGAAGTACCTCAAAGATCACCTCGAGCAGATCGTCGTCGACACGTCCGAGACGTCCTCCGCCCCGGGCCGCCTCAAGCTTCACGAGAAGAAGGTCGCGCCTAGGCCGGAATAGGTGCGCGCATCGCTACCTGAGCCGTCGCCAGCGCAGCGGCTTTGCGCTCTTGTCCCGCGCAACCAAGCCCTTCGCCTCGAGGTCCAGGTGGACGCACTTCACCCACCACCCCACCTTGCCTGGAGCCGGGAACAACTCCGGATCCGCGGCGGCGGCCGCCTTGGCGAACATCTCAGCCTGTGTAAGCCCGGGGCCTTCCTTCGGGAGGATCCGGAGGAGGACCTTCTTCATCGACTCATAATGAGCCGCGTCCACCGAGACCGTGTAGCCTGGGACGTTCACGTTCTCGACGACGATCTTGGGACTTACCGACTTCTTCGCGGGCATCGCCCTCCGTCCAGCGAGGGCGACGGACGCGCCGTGGATAACCCTTTTCCCGATGGCGGGGCCCCTATCGGTCGGGCCTTGCCTCCGGTCGGAATCCCCCTTGCAGCTTTAAGGCAGCGAACCCCGTTCCGGCGAGAGAGACCTGCGGACTTGGCCATCCACATCGAGCGATACACAATCGAGCAGGCACCCATCGTGTTTGACTGGGTCACGCGGCTCCTCGTGGAGTTGGGCGACGAGGCGGAGGACCTCGGTCGCCTCGACGAGACGAAGGTCCTCCAGGCGTGGAGGGAAATGGGGGATCGATTCCAGGCCTTCGTCGCGACGGATGAACGCGGCTCCATCGTGGGCGTCCTCACATTGACGGAGACGTTCGCCATCTACGCGAACGGCAACTACGGGGTCATCGACGAGATGTACGTCGCGCCCGCGTCGCGGTCGGAGGGCATCGGAGCCCGCCTCGTGGACGCCGTCAAGGAGTACGGCCGGGAGAGGGGGTGGACCCGGATTGACGTCACGGCGCCGGAAGATCCGCGGTGGGCCCGGTCCCGCCAGTTCTATGAAAAGCAAGGGTTCACGTTCACGGGGCCCAAGCTGAAGTATCCCCTTTGAGCGGGCTCCACGAAGTCCGCTGCCTCGCGAGGACCCGGCGGCGACATCCCAGACATACCCTTAAGAGAGGGACGACCTACCGCAGCCGATGCAAGATAAGGCAGCGTTCGACCACCTCGGCCTCGAGTCCGTCCTCCTCAAGGCCGTGTACGCGATGGGCTACGAGGCCCCGACGCCGATCCAGCGGGAGGCCATTCCCGCGATCCTCAAGGGTCGGGACGTCATCGGAACGGCCCAGACGGGCTCGGGCAAGACCGCCGCGTTCGTCCTTCCGATCCTCCAGCGATTGATGAAGCAGCCCTCGGGCAAGACCCGCGCGCTCATCCTCTCTCCGACCCGCGAGCTCGCGGCCCAGACCGAGGCGGCGTTCCGTCAGCTCGGGAAGGGGACGCGGATCCGAGGGCAGTCCGTGTACGGCGGCGTCGGGATGGCACCCCAGGAGCACGCCCTCCGCAGCGGCGTCGACGTGGTCATCGCCACGCCCGGCCGCCTCCTGGACCACATGAACCGCCGCAACGTGGACTTCCGCGGGCTCCAGGTGCTCGTCCTCGATGAGGCGGACCGGATGCTCGACATGGGCTTCCTGCCGGATGTGCGCCGGATCATCTCCGCGCTGCCCCGGGAGCGGCAGACCCTCCTGTTCTCGGCGACGATGGAGCAAGAGATCGAGTCCCTGTCGCGCAGTATCATGAAGGACCCGGCGCGGATCGCCGTGTCGCCGCCGCACCGTCCGCCGCCGAAGATCCGGCATGAGGTGTACCCGGTGCCCCAGCACCTGAAGACCGCGCTGCTCGCGGAGCTCCTAGGCCGGGAGGACATGCTGTCCGTGCTCGTGTTCGTCCGCACGAAGCGGCGCGCGGACCGCGTCGCTCGCCAGCTCGGGGCGTCCGGCTTTCCCGTTGCGCGGATCCACGGGGACCGCAGCCAGAGCCAGCGGGACTCAGCCCTCGAGGGGTTCCGGAGTGGGCGTCACCAGATCCTGGTCGCAACGGACGTCGCGGCACGAGGCCTGGACGTCGAAGGGATCACCCATGTGATCAACTACGACGTGCCGATGGTCCCCACGGACTACATCCACCGCGTCGGGAGGACAGGCCGGGTCGAGGCGGAAGGCGAGGCGATCACCTTCGTCACCCCGGAGGACGAGGGCGATCTGCGCGGGATCGAGAAGGCCCTCGGGAAGACCATTCCGCGCGTGACGCTCCCGGACTTCGATTACCGCGCACCGCCTCCGCCGAAGGTGCACGGCCGTGAGGGCGGGCGACGCCCGCCGGGGCAGGGGAGACGCGACCAGCGCGGCCATCGGCGGTTCCGCTGAGCACCCCGTGCGAACCGACGGTCAGCCGACCGCGCCGACGAGACCTTCGCACACGGACCAGAGCTTCCTCGCGAGGTCGACGTCGTAGGATTCCTCGGCGGAACGGGCCTCCTTGAGCCGATCGAAGTAGCGGCCGCTGACGTCCCGGACCTCCGGGGCCGAGGCGAGCCAAACAATCGGCGCGGCCCCGATGGCCGGGCTCCGCAGAAAGAACTTGACAAACCGGAACGCCACGGGAAGGCCGTTGTAGAGATCCGTGCGGATCGTGCCCGGATGGACGCAGTTCACGGTCACTCCAGTCGCTTGGAGCCTCCGTGCCAACTCGTACGTGAGGAGGAGAATCTCGAGCTTGGAGCTGCTGTAGGCGCGGAGGAAGTGGAAGTCTCGTTCTCCCTGGAGATTGGTGAAGTCCACGTGACCGTTGAAATGGGTCGCCGAGCCGACGTTGATGACGCGGGAGGGTGCGCTCGCCTTCAGGACGGGGAGCAGGAGGTTGGTGAGCAGGAACGGGGCCAGGACGTTGACCGAAAAATGGCTCTCGACACCCGCCGGGGTCAGCCGCCGACCGAACGACAGGACGCCTGCATTGTTGACGAGGACATCGAGTCGCGTATGGGTCGCCTGGAAATCCTCGGCAAAGGCGCGAATGGATACAGGATCCGCGAGGTCGATCTTCCGGACCTCCACGCGCGAGTTTCCCGACTCGGCGTTGATCTCCTGACGCACCGCGTCGCCCTTCGCCACATCTCGGCAGGCGAGGACCAGCTGGGCCCCGAGCCGTGCGAGCCCGTGCGCGGTCTCCTTCCCGATCCCCGAGGTCGGACCCGTCACCACGCACACGCGACCTTCAAGGCTCGTCGCCATGGTATCTCGGCTCGAGCCCTGCGAGAGCTTCGTCAGACTTGACTCTTTGCCAGCTGACACGGATGGGTGCCGGGCGAACCGGATGAAAGAGAGAGCCGAAAAAAGATGAGTCGGTCCGCTCCCTACATCGGGAGAGGACCGTTGAACATGCTCGGGAACTGGGCGACGATCCCGGCACTGAGCATGTCCGCCATCTGGAGAATCTCCAAGTGCACCTGATCATACGTCGAGATGCTCGTCGCATAGTCCCCGGTCAGCTGGGCGACGCCCTCCTTCAGGGTGAGGTCCAGGTGCGTCTTCATCATGGACTGCATCGCGTCCAGGGGCCAGTTCTTCGGGTTCGCGCCGCTCAGAAACGCTGCGATATCATTCGCGTTCGCGTACCACGCGGTGACGTTCTCGTTCACGCCCGTCGTGTCGCCCGCTTTCGCGTCCACGAGGATGTTCGCCGCCAACACGATGTGCGTCGTCAGCAGCGACGTGAGCTGGCTCCCCGCCGCGTCGCCGTAGAACGGCTTCACGGCATTCCCGATGTCGACCTGGTTCTGCAGCAGCCGTGCCACGGTCTGTTGCGTGTCCGGTGCGCCCGCGGCGACGTCTACGATCGCCAGGCGCGTCCAGGTCACGTGGTCTTCCCATAGCTTCCGCATCGCGTCGTGGAAGGCCAGCGTCGACATCTTCGGTCCGCTCGCGTAGGCCGCCGTCGCAATCGCGGTGACTGCAAGGAGAGCAGCCACGGCGGTGACGAGGGCCTTGCGCCTCCCGCTCCAACCCTTTCGTTCTCTTCCTTCCCGTACCATATAGACACCTTTTGGTGCCTAAGCAGATGGCATGCGAAGTTTAAATACCTTGCAGTGTCTAAACCACCTGAGTGCGCCGAGAGCCCACCATGGACAAGATCCCCCTCCTCGGAACCACGAGGACACACATCGTCAAACATCTACTCAAGGGACCGCAGACAGCGGTCCAGCTTGCCTCTCTCGAGGGAATTCAGGTCAGCGCGACGCGCAAACACCTCGAACGCCTGAAGGCGATGGGGGTTGTAAGCGAGCGGTTCGAGCGGGCCGGACCCGGGCGACCGAAGAAGTTCTACGCCCTCACGGACGAGGGCCAGGAGCTTTTCCCGCGGCACTACGACGCGGTCCTCAACGCCCTCGTGGCGGAGATCGTCCGAGGCGGGGGAGAAGCCCACGCGCGTCGGACACTCCACCGCGTAGCCCAGGGGTTCGCCCGATCTGCAGTCCCGGAGCCCGGCACCGACCGCGCGCACCTGCGGAGGCTCGTCGCGGGCCTGGAGGGCTTGGGTTTCGAGCCGACCTTGTCCGAGCACGGGAACACGTGCACCATCACGAGCCACAACTGCCCGATCCTGCGCACCGCCAAGGCGCATCGGGAGCTGGTGTGCCAAGCCCTCCACTCAGAGATTCTTCGTTCAGCGACGGGCGCCCCGGAGGTCCGCCGCGGGAAGTGGATCGTCGACGGAGACTCCATTTGCACCCACCTGATCCCGACCGCGTGAAGCGAGGATCACGCGTCGAGCCGGGATGGGAGGGCAGGCTGACCTCGCTAGGGGTCGCCTGGCGCGACGCCTACGGGGCTTCTACACTAGTCCAGCAGCTTCTCCGCGTCCTCTCGGCGCAGGGCGACCATCGTCTCCGTGACGACATAGTCGGGCGCTTTCGTGAGGGCCTTCATCGCAACCTTCTCGTCAGGGGCTTCGAAGATGCGAATCGCATCGTACCGGCCGAACGTCCAGTAGATGCTCAGGTTCTTGACCCCCAGCTTCTCCTGTTGCGCGAACATCTTGGCCGTTTCCGCCTGATCCGCCTTTGTTGGTTTCCTCCGGAACTTCACCAGGGTGACGAAGATCATGGTGGACCGTATGGGCTACCGTTATTTAGGGTTACCTGACCCTGGAGAAAGGCGACACCTTGCCGCATCCTCCGGAGGAGCGCCCGCGAGAACGGGGATCGCGACGCGCCTACTCGATGACCGTGTGCAGGCTGACTTTCACTGGACGGACGAGCGTGTCCCCGACCGGCGAGGCGGTCTCGCACAGGCTCACAAGATCCCGCAGTTGCTCCGGGGTCGCGTTCTTCGCCTTGATTCGCACGGTGTAGTCGACACTCTCGTACCCGGGACGCGGCCCAGCGGCCATTCCCATATAGCGAGCGTTGTTGAACCGTCCCGTCCCTTCCACGGCGAGCTTCTCCAGCTCAATACCGCGAAGGGTCGCGTGGGTCGCGATCACATCGAGCTCGCAGGCGAGGAAGCTCGCGAGGGCGACGCTCATCGCGCCGAAATCCTCCGGCCCTCCGACATGGAGCACCTTGTTCTTGCCTGCGATGCGGGCGCGGGTCCCGCCGAGCCACTCGGCGGTCATCGTGCGCACGATGTTGCACTTCTCCGGGTTCTCCTTGAACTGGTCCACTTCCTCCCGTAGCTCCGCCACGTCCATCCGATTGAGTCCGTCCGTCAACCGATGCTTCTCCATGCCCAACGTCTCCCGTGAACGACCGAGGCCCGGCCCATCGATTCGGGAGTCTTCGGTTGCCCTTAAGAGGTTGCCCTTGCGGGGACCGCAAGGCGTCTATCCGGTTGAGACTCCTTCGACGTAGGCCTTGAGCGACTCGAGGACGGACTGCCACAGCGCGGTCCACTCCCCGGGGACCTCCCGCGGGGCGCGGTGGGCGACGTGCACCGCGGTCTGCGGGCCCATTGGCGACAGGGCGTAATGGACGCTCGTGGCAACGGAGATGCCCTCGGCCATGAGGGGCCAGGTGAACGTCAGCGTCCCGGGCCCGTCGATCGCGATGATTGTTCCCTCGACGCGGCCGACGGGGAGGGTCGTTTCATAGCGGCCACCCTCGTCCGCCTCGACGAGCGCATCCTGGCCCCACCATGCGGCGAGCTGGTCCGGTTCCGTGAGGGCCGCGAACACCTTGAACGCCGGGGCATCGATCGTGATCTTCGCGTCTCCGAGCACGGCGGCACGCGGGACAGCAGTCTTGGCCGAGGGCGCCGGATTCCCCGCGGGCGGCACTTCAGGTTCGGGCACGACAGGGTCAACCCCGAACGACGTCAAAACCCTGACGCTTCGATCCACGCGTTACAACGACCCCCGAGCCCTTTCAGTAAGAGCCAAGCCTTGAAACCGCCCCTTACCTGCATGGCCTCTAAGCCGTCCGGGGGCGACACACGTAGGTGAGAGGGCACGAGACGGGCGACCAGCGCGATCCAGCCAGCGCCTGATGCGAGGGAATTCCTCAGCCTGCCGACCGACGAGCTGTACCGGCGACTCGCGACCTCCGAGCGCGGCTTGAGCACGGAGGAGGCGGGGAAGCGCCTCGAGACCTACGGGCCGAACGCCCTAGCGCGCCGGAAGAAGCGCACGGCCGTGATGGCCTTCGCCCTCTTGTTCCGCAACCCGCTCGTGATCATCCTCATGGCCGCGGGCCTGGTCTCGGGCTTCCTCGGGGAGCAGATCAACGCGATCATCATCTTCATCATGGTGCTGGTCAGCGTTTGCCTGAACTTCTACCAGGAGCGGAAGGCGGAGAAGGCCGCGGAGAGCCTGTCCGCGCGGATCACCACGACGGCAAGCGTCTTCCGGGACGGCGCGAAGAAGGAGATCTCGCTCCCCGAAATCGTCCCCGGCGATATCGTGTATCTCTCCGCGGGAGACCTCATTCCCGCGGATGTTCGCATCATCGCGGCGAGGGACTTCTTCGTTGACGAATCCACGCTCACGGGGGAGTCCTTCCCTGCCGAGAAGACCGCGACCCCGGTTGCCTCCGCCTCGGTCGGGTTATCGGAGTGGCATGACGAGGCCTTCCTCGGGACCTCCGTCGTGAGCGGAACCGCCACGGCGGTCGTCGTGAAGACCGGGGGCGCCACGGAGTACGGACAGATCGCTCAGAAGCTCGTGCCCCGCGATCGCGAGGCGGAGTCCGCCCGCGGCCTGCGGCAGTTCGGCATCCTGATCATGGAGGTCACGATGGCCCTCGTGCTCTTCGTCTTCTTCATCCTCGCCCTCCTTCGGAAGGATGTCCTGGAGTCCCTCCTGTTCGCGGTCGCCTTGGCCGTCGGACTGACGCCGGAGCTCCTGCCGATGATCCTCACCGTGAACCTCTCGAAGGGCGCGGTGAACATGTCCCACAAGGACGTGATCGTGAAGCGACTCGCCTCGATCCAGGACTTCGGCAGCATGGACGTCCTGTGCACGGACAAGACCGGGACGCTGACGGAGAACAAAATCAAGCTCATCCGCCACCCGGACGTCGAGGGGAACGAAAGCGAGCGTGTCTTCCGCTACGCCTTCCTGAACAGCCGCCATCAGACGGGGCTCAAGAGCCCGCTCGACGAAGCCGTCTTGGCCCATGAGGTGCCGGACGTGTCCGCGTACGTCAAGATCGACGAGATCCCGTTCGACTTCATCCGGAAGCGCGTCTCCGTCGTCGTCCAGCACGACGGCGAACGGTTCTTCGCGACGAAGGGCGCCCCGGAGGAGATCTTCCGAGTGTGCACACAGGCGGAACTGCGCGGCCAGATCGTGGTGCTGAAATCCGACCTCCGCAGACGGGTCGAGGAGATCTACTACGACCTGAGTCTCCAGGGCTTCCGCGTCCTCGGAATCGCCTACAAACCGCTGACCGCCGAAGAGACCAGCTACACGATCGACGACGAGCACGACATGGTCTTCCTGGGATTCGTGGCCTTCCTCGACCCGCCCAAGGTGTCGGCGAAGGAGGCCCTCGCGCTCCTGAAGCGCGCGCGGATCGAACTGAAGATCCTGACCGGGGACAACGAGCTCGTCACGGAGAGCGTGTGCCCACAGCTCGGCTTCCAGATCAAGAGCATCGTCACGGGGAACGAGATCGTCGGGCATGACCGACGAGAAGCTCTCCCTCCTCGTCGAGGAGGCCAACGTCTTCACCCGCGTGACGCCGGACCAGAAGGATCGGATCATCACGATCCTGAAGGAGAACGGCCACACCGTCGGCTTCCTCGGCGACGGAATCAACGACGCGCCGTCGCTCAAGGAGGCGGACGTCGGCATCTCCGTGGACACCGCCGTGGACGTCGCGAAGGAGTCCGCGGACATCATCCTCCTCAAGAAGGACCTGACGGTGCTCGGCGAGGGCGTGCTCGAGGGCCGCCGGACGTTCGGGAACACGATGAAGTACATCATGATGGGGACGAGCTCGAACTTCGGCAACATGTTCAGTGCCGCCGGCGCGGCCGTCTTCCTCCCGTTCCTGCCGATGCTCCCGACCCAGATCCTCCTGAACAACCTCCTCTACGACACCTCGGAGCTAGGCATCCCGACGGACCACGTCGACGCGGAGTACGTGGAGCAGCCGCGGAAGTGGGACATCCACTTCATCCGGAACTTCATGCTCGCCTTCGGACCCATCAGCTCGATCTTCGACTTCCTGACCTTCGGCATCATGATCTTCCTGTTCTCCGCGGGAACGCCGGACAAGGCGGCCCTTTTCCAGACCGCGTGGTTCGTGGAGTCCCTGTCGACGCAGACCTTCGTCATCTTCGTGATTCGGACGAGGAAGATTCCGTTCTTCAAGAGCCGCCCGAGCCGCATCCTCGCGGCCGGGAGCATCGGCGTCGTGGCGTTCGCCTGGGTTATCCCCTTCACGCCCGCTCGGCGCCCTCTTCGGCTTCATCCCGCTGCCTGCCGAGTTCCTCCTACTCCTCGTCGCGATGGTGGCCGTCTATCTGGTCCTCGTTGAGCTCATGAAGCACTGGTTCTACGGGCGCACGCCCTTCGAGAAGGGGGCGCACCGGCCCCGCGGCCGCCCCCTGCCCGTCGAACTCCAGACGTGAGCTCGCCGTGCCGGATGAATCGTAGAGGAGTCGACACTCAGGCGGCCGGGCGGAGCGCCTTGAGCACGTCCTCCGTGCTCCGGACGCGGCCGATCCGCGGGAGGATGGCCCGGAACGTGAACGCGTGGTCCTCGGCCGCTCGGGACGTGCAGGCGTCCTCTACGAAGATCTGGTGGAAGCCGCGCTCGTAGGCGTCGCGGGCGGTGCTCTCCACCCCGTAGTTCGTCGCGATGCCGCAGAGGACGATCGTGTCGACCCCTCGCCGCCGGAGCTGGAGGTCGAGGTCTGTGCCATAGAAGGCGCCCCACTGCCTCTTGCGGACGACGTGGTCCCCGGGCTTGGGACCGAGCTCGGGGACGATCTCGTCCCACCCGGGAGCCGGGGGCGGCCGCGCGGGCTGCGGATCCGTGACGGGGTGCAACGCATCCTTCCCGTCGGGGGAAGGTCCCACGTGGACGAGGACCACGTACGCGCCGCGAGAGCGGCAGGCGTCCGCGAGCCGGGCGGCGTTCGCCACGACGCTCGCGGTGCCGTGGGGCGCCCCGGGCACACTCACAATCCCCTTCTGCAGGTCAATCACCACGAGGGCAAGTCGCTTGGGATCCAGATGCAAGTCTTCCGGCACGTCCGCAACCTCAGCGCGGGGGCCTAGGGCCTTCGCGAACGGCTCGGCCGAGGCACTCCGTGCGCCGACCTGAAATCGAGCGACGACTAAGAAGGTTGCGCGCCCGATGCGGATCGTCGCCGTCGTGCCGGCCCCCCCCTGGGGCGGGAGCAGGTTTATGACTCGGGCCGCTTCCACCGTCCCATGGCCTCCTGCCCCTTCTGCGATCGGCTCCAGAATCCCCTCGCGATCCCCGGCGGCGCGATTTACGAGGACGACCTCGTCCACGCGAGCCACTACATGGACGAAGAGACCGAGTACCTGGGGTATCTCTTCATCCAGACGAAACGCCATGCCGCAGGCGTCGCCGAGCTGACGGACGAGGAGGCGCAAGCGGTCGGCCTCACGGCCACCCGCCTCGCCCGCGCGCTGAAGGCGGTCGTCGGGGCGGAGAAGGTGTACACGTACGTCTTCGGCGAGAAGGTGCCCCACTTCCACTGTCTCGTCGTCGCGCGGTACCGTGGCGTGCCGGAGGAGTACTGGCGCTTGAACCTAGGCGACTGGCCCGAGGCGCCTCGCGGGAACGCGGAGGCCGTCGCCGAGCTCGCACGACGACTCCGTAGGACGCTCGAGTCGGCCTCTTACTCGGCGTGACCGGCACCCGGCGAATCGGCACATCCCTTAAGGGGCGTGAGGCATCCGGGTGGACGATGGCGCCTTCCCCCTCGGTTCTGTATCGTGATGCCGCCCTCGCCGACGGAAGCGGTCCGACCCTCCGGAAGGGCGTGAGCGTGCTCGTCGAGAACGGCCGTGTGGTCTGGATCCGCCCGACGGCGGAGGAGGGGCCCGTTCCCTCAGGGGTCCGGGTGATCGATGCAGGCGGATCGACGATCGTCCCCGGCATGGTCGACGCGCACAGCCACGTCACGCTCCCGGGAGGCTCGCACTGGATCGACCGCGGCTTCGATGCCCCCGAGGAGCTGCTGGATGTGGCCGAGCACAATGGGGACCTCCTCGGTCAGGCCGGCGTAAGGTGGGCGCGGGATGTCGGATCCCCCGCCGCGGTCGATGCCGCGGACGGCCAGCGACGCGCCCTCGCGCTCCGGGTGCGCGATCGATGGCAGAAGGACCCCACGCGGCCGCGGATGCGGGTCGCCGGGACGTGGCTGGCCCACAGCGGAGTCCTGCCCGCAGGCCTGACCGTCGAAGCGGACGAGGGCCCGCAGCTGCTCGCGGCCGCCACGAAGCAGCTCGAGGACGGCGCGGATTTCCTCAAACTGTACCTGGACGGGCCGAAGAAGGAGGAGGCGCCTTGGTCGACGGAGGACGTGCGGGCCGTGGCCGAGCTCGCGCACGTTCGCGGTGCGCAGGTGACCGCCCACTCCGGCACGCTCGTCGGAGCGCGGGTGGGAATCGAGGCGGGGATCGACTCCCTCGAACACGGCTTCGAGTTGGATTCGGATGCGGCCGCCCAGATGGCGCGCCAGGGAACGTTCCTCGTGAGCACGCTGGCCCTCTTCCGGTCGTGGGCATCCTTCGCCCAGACCACGACCCTGCCCCGGTTCGTGGGGGAGGAGGGCCGCGAGCGTGTCGCGCGCCGACGGGAGCGAGCCATCGAGAGCGTCGGCCTGGCGCACCACGCGGGCGTGCGAATCGCAACCGGGACCGACTTCGGCGGCGGATCGCTCCGCGCGAATCATCTCGCCTGGGAAGTCGAGTCGCTCGTCGAGGCGGGGCTCAAGCCGTGGGAGGCGCTCGCCTCGGCGACGGTCCGAGGAGGAGAACTGCTCGGAGAACCGGAGGCGGGGCGGATCCACGAAGGCGGTCCCGCGGACTTCTTCCTGGTGCACGGCGACCCGCTGAACGATCCCACCGCACTATGGAGGGTTTGGAAGGTGGCGTGGCGACCCGATCCTCGCGCCGCGACCCTGTGAACCGGGGCCGGCAAAAGAGGAAAGGGCCCGCTCGGAACGAGCGGGCGAGGGAGCTCAGCTCGACTGGATGGAACCGATCACGGGCGTGAAGAGATACCCGTTGGCGGTCCACACGACCGAGTGGCTCAGGTTGACGTCCAGCGTGAGGCTGGCCGTCTGGCCCGTCGTGACGTTGAACGGGTCGTCCGTCCTCAGGTCCCCCGAGGGGACCGTGAAGTCGTACGTCTTCCCGGTCGACGTCACGCCCCAGGCCTTCTCGACGACGATGCGCGGCTGGGTGTATTCCCCCGCGGGCAGGCTCGCCGACCCCAGGAGGGCCGACACGGTCTTGAGCGACATCAGGTCGACCGTTTGGCTCACGGAGATGTTGTGCCAGCCGCTCTCGTTCGTTGCGTTCGCTTCGTGGGCTTGGAGCACCGTGAACGTGACGTAGATGTGGCTCCAGGTCACGTTCCCCACGGACACGTTCCCCGAGGCTTGGTTCCCCGAGGTCCCGTTCCCCATGGTGGCGTTGGCCGGAGGCGTGTCCATCACGTACACGTTCAACGTGCCCACGCCGCCCGCGCCCGAGGGCGCGGGGGCGAAGGGCAGGCTCCCATGGGCCACGACCATGTATCCGGCGACGCCGGCCACGGCGACCAAGATCGCCAAGACCGACACCGCGAAGGCGGTGGATTTCATAGGATCCCGGGCGTTCGAGGCGCGGGGCGGGGTTGACCTTTCTTGGACGGCGGTGAAAGGGGTAGATAAACCCTGGGCGCACCGTTTTGGACGTCCGAAATTCTCTGGGCTGGCGGCGGGGTCCGTGGGGGTGCCCATCCTCCCCGCAGGAACGCCTACGGCTTTCGTCGCTTCCCGTCGAGAGCGGCCGCGCGTACATACAGTCTTTGAACAAACGGCATGACGGATGAGGTCGGTCGTCCGGTCCATGACGCCCCTCGACTACGGGCGGCTCCTGATGGCCTTCACCCTGACCGTCCACTCGCTCTTCCTGATCGTGGGCATCGGGCTCGCCCTGTTCATCTCGGCGGCGGAGTTCCTTGGGCTCCGGAAGCACAATGAGGACTATCTGCGGATGGCGCGCTCCTGGTCCCGCGGGTTCGTCCTCCTGTTCGCCGTCGGGGCGGCCACCGGCGTGACCCTGGCCGTCGAGCTCTACCTGCTGTGGCCGAGCTTCATGGCGGTCGCGAGCCAGATCATCATCCTCCCCATGTTCATCGAGGTCTTCGCGTTCTTCGTCGAGGCGATCTTCCTCGGGATCTACATGTACTCCTGGGACCGGTTCAAGAACCCCTGGCGGCACTGGATCGCCTCCCTGCCGATCGTCGTCGGCTCCGCCCTGTCCGGGTTCCTGATCACGTCGGTCAATGCCTTCATGAACGCGCCCGCGGGCGTCACGCTGTCCGGAGGACAAATCGTCGCGGTCGACCCGGTCGCGGCCATGCTGAATCCTGCGACGGCCTACGAGACGAGCCACGTCCTGATCGCCTGCTACGTTGGCACGGCGTTCGCGCTCGCGAGCATCTACGCATACAAACGGCTCAAGGGGGATTCGAGCGACTACGCGAAGCGGGCGTTCAACCTCGCCCTCGACGTCGCCACCGTCGTCGCAATCCTCGCGGCGATCAGCGGGAGCCTCTCCGCCACCTTCGTCGCGACGAGCCAGCCGGAGAAGTTCGCGGCCATGGAGGCCCTGTACCGCACCCAGGCGGGCGCGCCCGAGGTCTTCTTCGGCATCACGATCCCGATCCCGGGGCTCTTGAGCTTCCTCACCACCGGTTCGTTCAGCGGGACGGTCACGGGGTTGAACGCCTTCACCGCCTCGGACTGGCCGGATGTCGGAATCGTCCACACCGCGTTCAACCTCCTCGTGACGTTCGGGATCTATCTGGTCATCGTCTCCGTCGGGACGGTTCTCCTGTCCCGCATCCGTGGAGCGGCGCGGCTCAAGCGATTGGCCACCTACGCGCTAGTCGCCGCCGGTCCGATCGCCTACGCGAACTTCATGCTCGGTTGGATCGTCACGGAGGTCGGCCGCCAGCCGTGGCTCGTCTACCATGTGATGACCGTAGAGCAAGGCTTCACGAAGGCCGGGGATGCGGTGCCCGCCCTGTTCTACTTCTTCGTGATCTTCTATTCGGCGCTCCTCGCCCTGACCGTCGTGGTCCTGCGCCGAATCTACGGCTCCCGCCCACCCGAGCCGACGACCGTCCCGGGGGTGGCCCATGGCTGACGCGTTCTTCCCATACATGGTCCTGTGGGCCGCCATCCTAGCGTATTTCCTGCTCGCCTCGATCGATTTCGGAAGCGGGTTCTACCACCTCCTCTCCCTGCCTCAACCCCGCGGCGAGGACGCGCGGCGCTCCCTACGTTCGTACATCGGTCCGCGCTGGGAGGTGACGAACGTCTTCCTGATCATGATCGTCGTCGGGGCGGCGGCCTTCTTCCCGGGACTCGTCGCGGTGCTCGGCACGGTCCTCCTGATCCCCGTGATGCTCGTGGTCGTCCTGTTCGTCGTCCGGGCCGCGTTCCTCGTGTTCGACTACTTCGCGGGGGAGAACCGCCTCTTCGGGCTCGTCTACGCCGTCGCGGGCCTGCTCATCCTCCCGATGCTGTCCGTCGTGTTGACGCTCATCGTGTCGAACCCCGTGGTCCTCACGGGCGGGGTGCCCACGTTCGATGTGTTCTCGCCGCTATCCAGTCCCGTGACGTACGTGACGGCCCTTCTCGCGTTCTTCGGCCAGATTCTCCTGAGCGGCGCCCTCGGCCGCTTCTACGACGAGCACCCGGAGGACGCGGAACTGTACCGCATGCCCGTGCTCATCTCCGTGGCGGCGGTGGCGGCCCTCGGCCTCGTGGAGCTCTCCCTGCTTCGGTCCAACGCGGGATACGCCTACACCAACATGGTCGGTCTCGCGCCCGTCATGGTCGGGACGGGTCTGCTGTTCACCTTGGGTGGGTTCCTCATCTGGCGCGGGAAGAGGACGGAGGCGCCCTACGCCTTCCTCATCCTCATGGGGGTGGACGCGCTGGCGCTGATGACCTTCGCCGCGGCGCACTATCCCTACCTGATCTATCCAGACGTGACCGCGACCGACGCACTCGCGAGCCCCGCCATGCTGGACGTCCTGACGGTCACTCTTGCGATCGGCCTGGCGATCGTGGTCCCCTCCCTGCTCTACCTGAACTACCTGTACCGGTCCGAGAAGACGTATTGAAGGACGGGGGGCGGACCTGGCCGCGGCGAGGGCAGCCTCCGGCGGAAGACCGGCATCGAGGAGCCGCGACACCGGGCCGGTGCGGCTGGGAGGGCGGCATGGGCACCTCCTGGTTCAACGATCCGGACGGGGGACTGGTCGCCATCCTGATGACCTCGCGCATGTGGAACTCACCGAGCCCACCGGACGTGTGCCGCGAGTTCTGGGCGTCGGCCTATCGCGCCATCGAGGACTGAGCGGCCCCTCACCATTTCGTTCCCGATTCGGCCCACGGGCGCGGAACGGTCGTCGCGGGCTCATGAGCGAGCGCTGAGAATCATTATGCCAACCGCGAGAGATGCGGGGGGCGAGGGGGGAGAGTTCTGGCGAAATACATCGCCGTCCACACGCTTCCGCAGCCGACGACTCCCGAGGAAATCACGCCCCTCGTCGAGGAGTTGCTCCGGCACGAGGCGTTGGACGCGTACTGGGTAGGGGCATGGGCCGAGACGAACGAAGAGGGAAAGGCGCTCCGAATCTTCTGCGAGTGGAACGCCAAGAGCGAGGAGGCCGTCCGGAAGGTCTTCGCCGAGGTTCCAGCCTTCCCGTTGGACCACGTCCGGCCGATGACGAAGTTTGACTCGGACAGCTTCCGCATGCCGGTGCGCCAGCCCCAGGCGCCGATTCCGTAGACGTCGATCTTCGGTTGAGCATCCAGCTCCCGTGGGCAAGACGACCGGGAGGTTTCCCCGCAGATGGATGGATTCACGGCACGCGAAGGCGGAGCAGCTCCCGGGACAAAAAACGAACCGGGATCTGTCGGCGGTGAGCCGTTGGAGGGCCCAGCGGCTCGCGAGTTCTGGACCCTAGCCTGTCGGGCGATTCGCGACTGAAGGTCCTCACCGTCCCCCGCCTGTCCCTACCTCGCACATCAGGATGTGTATCCGTAGACTCGGCTCAACCAGAGGGCCAGGGGCCGGTACACGATATGGGCGAACTTCGTGAACGGGATCAAGGTCAGGAGATCGAAGACGACGACCAGGTGGAACAGCATGAAGGCGTAGGCCCAGAACGGGAGGCCTGCGTACTGCGCTATGTCCACGAGGAAGCCACCGAGGCCGCCGAGGAAGAGCAGGAGGACGAACGCCCAGTCCATGAACGTGGACCGGGACGTGTACCGGTCCGCCTTCCGGATGCGGCGGAGGATCATGAGGGAGGTGCCGTAGAGGAGGGCCGCTCCGCTCACGATCCCGAGGAGGCGCACGGGCTCCCAGGGAGGGACCAGACCTCCGTGAATCGGCACCGCGACGAACCGCAGGATCGTCGCGAGGAGGAGACCCAGGAATCCCCAGAAGACCGCCAGGTGGACGAACCAGCGGCTCGTCCACCACGTCGTCGGTTCCTTCTCGGAGGCACAGCTCTGCGTCCGGCGCTGGAGGAGGACCTCGCGCAAGGTGGGAGCAATCGTCCCCGTCCAGGGAACGGGGTCCGTAGCCGCCCCCGTATCCGTTCCCGGATTCGGACGTGGGGCGCCCCGGGCCATCCGGCGCCACAGGCGCAGGACCCCGACGAAAGCTGTCCCGAGGGCGACCACGCCGACGGCGATGCCGATGATCTCGACGCCCGCTTCCGGGAGGAACCCGAACAACTCCACGGAGGTGAGGTCCGGCGGGCGCTCGATGAACGCCAGGATCCCGAGGAAGACGAAGGAGAGCGCGACCAGGAACGACCCGGCGACGGTGGGCGAGGTCAGCAGCGGGCGGGAGAGCGCCGGGACCCCGAGCTCCGAGATCTCGTACTTCCGCAGGGCGATCATGAACTCGGAGGGTTTCGCGTCCCGCGGGCAGGTGTCCGAGCACTCGCCGCAGGACTCGCAGAGCCAGACATCCGGTCGGCCGACGAGCTTGTCCTTCAGCCCGAGCTGGGCGTAGTGGATGAGCTTGCGCGGGAAGCTCGCGGAGGGCGTTGAGAGCGGACAGCTGGCGGTGCAGACGCCGCAGCTGAAACAGGCCGAGACGTCGAAGGCCCCGTAGCGGCGGATCGTGGCCATGAGATCCGGATTGGCGGTGGCCGTCATCGTCACCGACCTCCCTTCGGCGCGAGCGCGTACCGGTAGAACCCGTCCCCGGTCTTCTCCACGACGCCGAGGGTCTTGTCCCGGCAGAACGTCATGACGTACCAGACGACGAGGCGGGACGGAAGGCCCGTCTCCTTCGCGATCTCGGGAATGGTCCGTGGACCCGCCTTCAGCACACCCAGGATCTTACCGGTCTCCACCGCTTGGCGCTTCCGCAGCTCCCGGAGCGCCTCGGAGGGCTTCGCGCCGGTCCGGTCCCGGTAGACCTTCATCGTGTTACCGGCAGGCGCGCTCATGTTCCCCTCCCGAGAGCGGCGATCATGGATCGGATCTGGTCGTTCAAGAATCCCTTGAGCTGGATGGCCTCCGTCGGACAGACCGCGACGCAGGCCCCGCAGCCCTTGCACCGGGTCGCGTCGACGGAGGTGCGGCGCACGCCATCCGTCTCGCGGACCTCGATGGCCCCGTAGGGACAGGCGGAAACGCACGTCTGCGAGACGGTGCATCGGCCCGCGTCCACGGTCGCAACAAAGGGCTCGAGCTCCAGCCCGCCCCGGAGGGCGAACGCCGCGGCCTTCGCCGCCATCGCGGAGCCGGACTCGACGGCCTCCCCGAGGTCCTTAGGTCCCTGGGCCGTGCCGCCGATGTAGAGACCGGAGATGTTCGTCTCGACCGGACGGAGCTTGGGGTGGACTTCCTGGTAGAAGCCGTCCTTGCCCAGGGGCAGTTTGAGGATCCCCTCGAGGTCCTTGTTCGCTCGCGGCACGAGGCTCGTGACGAGCACGACCAGGTCCACGGGGATCTCGACGAGCTCGCCGTCGATGAGTTGGTCCTTCACGGAGACCACGAGGCCCCCGCCCCCCTCGGCGACGCTCGGGGGCTCCTCCCCGTCGAACCGGATGAACACGACGCCCTTGCGGCTCGCGTCCTCGTACATGAGCTCGTTCTTGCCGTACGTCCTCATGTCCCGGTACAGGTGGTAGACCGCGAGGTCCGGATGGTCCTGGAGCAGGGCGAGGGTCGAGGAGACCGTCGCGTTGCAGCAGTAGCGGGAGCAGTACTCGTTCACCGGCCCGCCGTCGGCCGGGACCTGGCGGCTCCCCACGCAGTAGATGAACGCGAGGCGCCGGACCGGCTTCCCGTGGATCATGAGGGCTCCCGGTCCGCTCCGTACCTTGAGCCGGAGGAACTCGGGAAGCGTGACGACGTTCGGGAGTCGGCCGTAGCCGTACTCGCCCGCCTTCGGGACGTAGGTGTCCGCGCCGGTGGCGACGAGGATGGCCCCGACGGTCACCGTGATCTGGGCGGGGCGCGCATCGTGTGAGGCCGGGTCGGCCGGGTTCACGACGAACGTGGCCTCGAAGTTGCCCACGTGGCCCGTGACCCGTTCGAGGGTCGCGTTCGTGAACGTCGTGACCCCGTCGTTCCGGCGGAGCTCGCCCAGGAGGCCTTGGACCACCTCTCCGCCGGAGCGCCCATAGGGGTAGACCTCCGGCAGGTCCGCGGTCCTCCCGCCGAGTGCAGGCGACTTGTCGAGCAGGACGACGCCGACTCCCATGGAGGAGAGGTCGATGGCGGCTTTCAGCCCTGCGACCCCGCCTCCGATGACGAGGACCTTGGGGACGAACTCGGCCTTCGTGCGGGCCAGGGGCTCCGCCAGACGGGCGTAGGCCACGGCCGCGCGAACGTGGCGGATGGCCTTCGCCGTGGCGCCCTCGTGGTCGTCCGAGTGGGCCCAGGAGGCCTGCTCACGGATGTTCGCGTGGTAGTACTGATAGGGGTTCAGGCCGGCCCGCTGGACGACGCCGCGGAAGGTGAGCTCGTGGAGTTTCGGGGAACAGGAGGCGACGACGATGCGGTCGAGCTTCTGGGCCTTCACGTCCTCGATCATCTCCTTCTGCGAGGAGTCCGCGCACGCGAAGGTCACGTCCCGCGCCCAGACGACGTCGGGCTCCGCTTTCACCGCGTCGACGACCTTCTGGACGTCCACGGTGTCGGAGATGTTGCCGCCGCAGTGGCAGACGTAGACGCCTACGCGGGGCATGTCAGCACGCTCCCGGGGCGCGCCTTCTCCCGGCGCGTCTGGATCAGATAGGCGGCGCATTCGGAGGCCGCGGCCGCGGCGTCGACGATCGAGTCGGGGATGTCCTTCGGGCCCGAGGCCGTTCCCGCGACGAACACACCCCCGACGCTCGTGCGCGTCGGGTGGCGGTTCTCGTCCGCGGACTGGACCCAGCCGCCCACGCCGAGCTTCAGCTCCTCGCCCGTCAGGATGTGCCCCGCCTCGGGGTTCGGTAGGAGACCGACCGCGAGGACCGCGAGGTCGTGGGTCGTAGTGCGAACGCCCCCGCCCGCGTCCGTGGACTCGTAGGTGAGGGTAACGTCACCGTTCTCTCCAGGCGTGATTTTGGCGACCTTCCCGCGGACGAACTTCACGCCTATGCTTCGGGCCTGCTGGTAGAACTCCTCGAAGCCCTTGCCGTACGCGCGGATGTCCATGTAGTAGATCGTGACGTCCGCCATGGGCAGGGCGCCCAGGATCAGCTGGGCCTGCTTGATGGAGAACATGCAGCATACCCGGGAGCACTGCGGGTTGCCGACCGTATGGTCCCTCGAGCCCGTACACAGGACGTACGCGATGTTCCCGGGCTCCTTGCCGTCCGAGGGACGGACGACGGAGTGGTACGGCCGCGTCGGCCCGAGGAGCCGCTCCATCTGCATCGCGGTGACCACGTTGGGGTTCTCCCCGAAGCGGTACTCCTTCTTCCGCTCCGCGGGGAAGAGCCGGAAGCCCGTGGCCAGGACGACGCCCGAGGCCCGCACGTGATGCACCCGCGGCACCTGGAGGAAGTTGATCGCATGGGCCGGGCAGGCCCGCTCGCACTGGCCGCAGAGGATGCAGTGCTCCAGGTCGATCACCGCGGTCTTCGGAACGGCCGTGTCGAACGGGATGTATGCGGCCTTCCGCCCGATCAGGTCATAGTCGAACTCCTTCGGTACGAGGACGGGGCAGGCGTCCGCGCACTGCCCGCAGCTCGTGCACAGGGACGCGTCGACGTAGCAGGGCGTCTCGACGATCGTGGCCTCGAAGTCCCCCTCGCCGCGCTTGGCGACCCCTTGGACCTCCGCGTAGGTCAGGAGGGTGATGTTGGGATGGTGGGCGGCCGCGGCCATCTTCGGCGTCGAGATGCAGCTCGCGCAGTCCAGCGTGGGGAAGACCTTGCTCAGGAGGAACATCTTGCCGCCGATGCTCGGCTCCTTCTCCACGAGGAGCACGTGGAACCCCATGTCCGCGAGCTCGAGGGACGCCTCGATTCCCGCGATCCCACCGCCGACGACGAGGACGTCGTGCGTCTCCGGGGGAAGGTCCTCCGCGGGCGGCAGGACCTTGGGCTCATCCATGTTCCTGCCTCCGGGGAGCGGGGCCGAGCTCCTGGACGACCTCGCCGAGGTGCTTGACGCCGCGGACGAACGCCTCGCCGCAGACGGAGCAGATCCCGGACATCGTGAGGCGCTCGCGCTCGATGCCGTGCGCCTGCAGGAGCGCGTACGCCTCCTGCACCCGTTGCGCGGTGCGGCTGACGCAGTCCGGAAGGTAGGGGCAGTCCGTCCCGTCCGCGGCCACGAACACCCCGTCGAAGCCCTCCTCGAACGCCTCGAGGATGAACTCGGGGCGGATCATCGAGGAGCAGGGGAAGCGGAGGACGGCCGTGGTGGCAGGATAGTGCAGATGGTTGAGCCCCGTGAAGTCGATCCCAGGATCCGAGATGAGGGACGTCGATAGGATCAGGATCTTGGGCCGGAAAGGACCGCTCGGGCCGCCGTCCACCGGCCGCTGCGCCGCCAACATACCAGATGCCTGCTGGGGAGTCGGGCTCGGCTCACTTTTTCCTCCGGATGAGGATGCGGTAGTACCCGGATTCCATGATCACGCCGAGGAACTCGTGCCCCACCTTGGAGCACCAGACCGGGGCATCGGCCTTCGTCCCTTCGTCGGAGGACAGGAGTTCCAGGATCCCGTCCACCGGAACCGTCGTGATGCCCTTCTTCAGTTCCAGGATCGGGCCGGGACACGAGGTCCCCCTCGCGTCCACGACCTTGTCGGCCTTGACCGTCTCGAGTTGCGCCATGTCTTCCGCCTCCCTCAGATGAAGAGGGTGATGTCGGATCCCGCCGCAGCATCGAGGTAGGTGCCGACGCCGACGACCTCGTCGACGATGCCGACCAGGTCCTCTTTCTTGACGTGCATGACCCCGCCCGCTCGTCGAACAGGCCACAATCCGAACCTTGCCCGAGGCCTTGGCTTCCTTGAGCATGTCGTACCAGGAGGGGACGTGCATCTCCTCCATGGTCTTCATCATCGAGGGCGCCATGTCCTCGAAGTCCTTGCTGAATCGCATGTTCTTCTGGACTTGGTCCTTCCGGAAGGAATATATTCCGTAGAACGTCACGAAGAGGTTCACTTCCATGTCCATCGCGACGGCACCTGCGGTCATGATCGCCACAGGCATCAGTTTGTCCACAGTTCCGGAGTACACGACGATCGACAGCTTTCGAGCCACGATCTCACCGTGGAATGCACGAACCAGGTGGGTGATAAGGGTCGTCTATACATTCGACTGCGAAGCATATTCCGAATGTTCTTTGGTCTCATCCAAATATTTAAATTGATCAAATGAACGATTCCCGAGCCGTGAACGACGCAGCCTACGAGCTTCACGCACAGGTGTGCAAGTCCCTTTCGAGTCCCGTCCGCCTGAGAGTCCTGGACCTGCTGCGGAAAGGCGAGAAGATCCGTGAAGGAGCTGGTCTCCCTGACCCACGTGAGCCAGCCGAACCTTTCCATCCATCTGAAGTTCCTCTGGGAGACCGGCGTGCTTGAACGCCGACAGGCAGGGACCACGGTCTACTACCGTGTCGCCCAGCCCGAGATCTACGACGTGATCGACATCTTCCGGAAGATCAACACGAAGACGCTCGCACGGCAGCACCGCCTGACCCGCAAGCGAGTGCCGAGATAACGCTGAAACGGCCGTGATGACCGAGAGAGAGGACCTCGATGAGTCCTATCACGACCTCGACCCGGCACGCGGCCGGCCGTGCTATCCGGCTGGTACATCGCAGACGCGAAGATTGACGGACGCCCGAGCGGCTCCGTGGATGTGGCAACGGGGCCCTCGCGGTTCCGCGTCACGCGCCGCATCTTGGTCTAGGAGCCGCTCCTTGGATTCGTCCTCGCGCGCGGCCCCACGGGTCCCTAGCGCTCGAGCACCATCGCCATCGCGTCCCCGCCTCCGATGCAGAGGGTCGCGAGCCCGCGGTGGGCGTCCTTCTCCTTCATCGAGTGACAGGAGCGTGACCACGATGCGGTTGCCCGAGCATCCGATGGGGTGCCCGAGGGCGACCGCGCCCCCGCAGAGGTTGAACACGTCCCACGGGATGTCGAGCTCCTTCCTCACCCCGACGCTCGCCGAGGAGAACGCCTCGTTGTGCTCGACCAGGTCGAAGTCGCCGATCCGGAGACCCGTCCGCTTCATCAGCTTCCGCACGCAGGGGATTGGCGCGAACATTACGTCCTCCGGCTTCACGGCCTGGGAGCAGAAGTCCCCGATCGTCCCGAGGGGTTCGACGCCGAGGTCCCGCGCCTTCTGCTCGCTCATCAAGACTGTTGCGCTCGCGCCGTCGGAAATCTGGGAGCAGTTGCCCGCGGTGAGCACGCCGTTCTCCTTGAACACGGGCGGGAGCCGCGCAAGGGCCGCGAGCGTCGTGTCCGGTCGAATCCCCTCGTCGCGCTCAACGAGGACCTTCTTCCCGCGGATCTCCACCCCCACGGGCACAATCTCCTTCGCGAACCGACCGGACTCCGTGGCCTTGAGCGCGAAAGTCTGGGAGCGCAGGGCGTACTCGTCGCACATCTCCCGACTCAGCTTCAGCCGCTCGGCCATGATCTCCCCGCCCATGGCCATGTGGAAGTCGTTGTAGACGTCCCAGAGGCCGTCCGTGATCATTGAGTCGAGGACCTCCGCGTGCCCGAGGTTGAATCCCTGGCGTCCGCGAGGCAGCAGGTAGGGGGCCCGGGTCATGTTCTCCGTTCCTCCGGCCACCACGATCGCCTCAGGGTCATCTTGGATCGCACGGACGCCCTGGGCGATGGCCTGCATCCCGCTCCCGCAGACCATGTTGAGGGTCGTCCCGCTCACGCTCTCCGGGATCCCCGAGAAGATGACGACCTGCCGCGCGCAGTTCTGATACAGTCCCGCCTGAATCACGCACCCAAAGAACAACTCGCTGACGTCCTTCGGCTCGATCCTCGCCCTTCGAATGGCCTCCTTCACCGCGACGGCACCGAGGCGCGGGGCGGGCACCTCGGAGAAGGCACCCCTGAATTTGCCGATCGGCGTGCGGGCCGCGCCGGCGATGACGACCTTGGTCTTGGAACTCACGAACCGGGAGTAAGGCCTGCGGCGGATAAGTCTATGCGGAAAGGGCGGGTCGCAGACGAGAATGCGATATCGCCGGCACCGCGTTCAACGCATAGAATGGTGGACGACGCGCGTCGAACCCCGTGACTCGCAATGACAGTCGAATCTCTCAAACGGTGAACTCGTGGAGATACATTGAAGGACATGCACGAAGCAGACTATCCCAGACACCCAGATCACGAGTCTGAGGGAGATCATGCAGCCTTCCGGTGGACCGTCGCCCCTGCCAGCGTCCCCATTGCCGCCCTCGCCGTATCAGCAAACCTACAGCGCCCAGACAGGGCTGACGTTCACGCCATCGCCCGCCGGCGCCCCGCCCTCATCGCAACCTCAGCCCCGGAAGGGGCCTCCGAAGGCCGCCGTCGCGGTCTTCGTGATCGTGTTCGTCGTGGCGATCCTGATCTTCTCGGGCGCGCTCGACTTCCTGACGAACCCAGGTCCGTCCGGGAATCAGCCGAGCATTGACGTCACGAACACCTCCGCGAGCCACCGGTGTCCGACTTCGGGAGCGCCGACGGAGACCTTCCTGTTCACCGTGGTCAACACCGGATCCTTGAACGCCAACGCCGAGATCGGGTTCTACCTGAACGATATCCAAGTCACGAGCGGCAGCTACTACGCGGCCGTGGGGAGCTCGACGCCCTATTCGGTCACCGCATCCCTGTCGAGCTGTCCCCCGAGCGGCTCGACCTACCACCTGTCCATCCTCTCCGTGACCGCAGCGTAGGCCTGCGACTCGAAAGGAACGCGAATCGGGCCTCCATGGGCAGGTAGCTCAGGAGCCTGCCACGGACCTACTTTTTCGCCCCGAAGGCCTTGACCGCAGGCGCGTCCTCGTCGTACGACTGCGCGAGCCACTTGAGCGCGGCCTTCTCGATCTGATCCTCTGGAATCGTCGGGGAGGTGAACTCTCCGTAGACGTCCACTCGGGTCTTCGTGCCCTGCGGTGAGTACACGAGGACCGCTTTGGAGCCGGCGAACGGGCCCTCGAGGAATTCCTGGACCATGCCAAGGGGCAGGAGGCGCGTCATGCGGCTCACGACCTTGACCCACTCGCCGTTCCAGTTCCTCTCCATCGTCGCGATCATCGCGTTCTCGCCTGCGGGCTGTGTCGTGCGGTTGCGAATCGAGCGGTGGGCTTCCGCGTGGGTCGGACCCGAGTTCAGATACTTCCAGACCACATCGACCGGAGCGTCGAACGTCGCGCCTTCGTCTCGAACGTGCACCATGAGGCACAGCCTCCCTAGGACAACGCCTACCCGGACGCCGTATTTGAACGCACTCCAAAACGCGGCCGGTCGGACGTGCCTCGCTAGAGAGCGATGGCGGCGATGGCGTTCAGGTCGCCCACGGACCGCGGCGCGAGGCCGCCGAGCCACGGCATGACGTTCGCCTGCATTCCGGTCGGAGCGCCGAAGGCGTACAGGAGCCCGGAGACGCGAGGCGAGCTGAGCCGCAGCTGCTTGTCGATCGTCCGGTCCACCTGGCGCACCCGCAACAGGTAGTTCTGGACGAGGGTCGCGGCATCCGGTCCCGTCGTGATGGGCGGGACGACCTTGACCGCGCCCGCAGGGGCCATCGCAGCCCGCGCGATCGCGTCCCGCACAGGACCCCCGCCGCTGATGCTCGTCTCCTTCCCGGAGGCGCGCTTCATCGCGTCGTTGAAGAACCCCGTGCGCTCGCGGGCCGTGAAGACGTCCGTGAGGACAGTCGAAACGTCCGTCCCCGAGAAGGCGTTCCCATCGAGAGGGAAGGTCGCGGCGACGAGCATGGCCTCTGTCACCTCGACGCCCTGCGTCCGCCAGAGGGCGCCCGTCTGGAAGGTATACGGGATATCGACGGCCCAGAACGGGAGGAGCACGGTACCTTGCCCGGGCATCACCTTCAGCGTAGGGGATCCCCGCTGCGCGTTCCGGATGTCCTCCACGTACCGCAGGATTTCCTCGGAGTGGGAGACGTCCGCGAACCTCGGGCGCCATTGCGGGTACGGGGCGTCTCGGAGGGCGCCGAGGAGGGCGAGGAGCCTACCCATCGACGACATGGACGTGGCGGCGTTCCCGGTCGGGTCCATCGAGGCGCTGCGGACGATCGAACCGGTCGCGCGGACGAGGGAGAGCTCCTTGTCGATCGCCTGGCTCATAATCGCGAGGTCAAAGTCCTGGGCGACCTTCGCCCGAGCCGCCTCGAGTCCGGCCTTTGCCGTGTCGAGCGGACCGGGCGCATCGAAGAACTTCAGGTTCATCGCCTGGTCCAGGCCCGTGTTCAAGTCGGCGAGGGCCTGGAAGCGGTCCGTCAGGGCGGCGTACCGGGGCACGTTCTTGAGGGACTCCGCCGCGGCGGCGAAGTTCTTGCTCATCAGGTAGTACCGCTCGGGCTTCGTGTCCGCGGCCAGGGCGGCGTTGTTCAGGAGGTACGCGTACGCGGTCGCGGCTCCCGCGGTCTCCGCGACCCCCAGCTTGCCTTCCTGGTCCATGGCGAGCGGAGCGATCGACTGGACCTTCGCCTGGAAGAGGAAGACGTTCGCGGGGGTGTTCGACGCGGGCAGGCCGCGCTCCACCATGAAGGGCAGGACGCCGAGGGGATGGGAGAGGAGGTTGAGGAAGTTGAAGCGGTACTCCTGGTACTCCGTCGTCAGGCGCGGTTTGACGTAGTTCATGAAGACGCTCTGCCGCGCGATCGGATCGACCGTCTGGTTCGCGTAGGTCTCCATGCCCATCGGGATGGCCTGCCGCACCCAGGCGTTCACCTGGAGCATGATCTGGTCCAGGAACGCCCGCGCGTCCACGACCTTCTGGCTCGTGCCGCAACTCGGGCAGCGGATGACGACCTCGTCCGGGCTCGTGACGTTGAGCGGCGCGGTGCATGCGCGGCAGCGGAGGGCCATCAGGGTCAGGGGCGAGGCGGATTCGGTAGCGGCGGCGGCCATGGTCTTCGACCTCACATCATGTTCACGCGATTCTTGATCGCCTGGATCTGGTTCTTCAGGTCCTGGATCTGGGGTTGGATCTTCGCATCGAGCTCGGCGGTTCGCTTCACCGCGAGATCGTCGGCGAGATGGTAGACGGCCCCGTGGCATCCCTTGCACGCGTAGACGTTGCCGGACGCCGGGTCGAAGGAGGGGAGCGGGCTGTCCTTGTCCGCCGCCTTGACGAGGTCCGTGAGGTCGCTGGTCATGGGGACGAAGTGGATGTTCTCGCCGGCGACTTCGCGGCCGCAGAACCAGCACTTGGCGGACTTGCCGTACATGTTCACGCGGGCGAGGGCCGCGTCCGCCTGGCCGGCGTCCCCGGCCTGGGACCACCACAGCCGCGCGGTCTGGTAGTGCTCCGCGGCGGCCTTGGGGTCCGTCGACAGCAGGGATTCCGCCATGGCCTCCTCGGACTGGGCCGCGAGGGCGAGCGCGTGGGACTCGCCCGTCATGGACCCCTGCTTGAGGAGCTCGGGGAGGACGAGGATGTTGCTGCCGATCTCGGAGCGGATCGCGGTGGCCACCTGGCGGAGGGCCTGGGCCTTTTGCTTGTACTGGTCCACGGAGGTGGGCTGGAGGCCGATCCATTCCGCCTCGCTGGCGAGGATGTCCGCCTCGCGGGCGAGCGCGTTGCCCGTGGACTCGCGGAGGCCGAGCTTCATGGGCGTGTCGCCGAGGGCGCGGAGGGCCTGGGAGGCCGCGTGATAAGCCGCGGGATCACGAGGGGCCTGGGCGAGGTTCATGACCGAGGCGTAGGCGAAGGCCTGCGTCGCGCCGTTCATGTCGCCGACCTTCTGGAACTTCCGCACCGCGTCGTTGTACTTGTTCAGGGCGCTGGCGAAGTCGCCGCGGAGCAGGTAGTCGTGGCCCTGGTCCATCAGTTCGGATGCCGACTTGATCAGTGCCACGCGGAAGCCCTCTTGATGAATGGACCCTTTCGACCCCGCTTAAGGGTTTGGCCCTGGTTCTGTACATCGCGACTTGGCCCAACGGGGTCCGCGGAGCCTTCTCCAGGACAGCAGGCTTGGGGAAGGCATATGTACCCGCCAAGCGCGTACACGAGTCCGGAGGGAGGAGATGAGGCTCCGTCTTGTCACCCTAGTGCTTGCCGTTTCGTTGACTCTTCCGGTCCTGGCCGTAGCCCCGCCTGTCGCCGCCCAGAGCCTGTGGTGTTCCCTCGCGATCATCTACTACTCCCCGACCCGGGGGGAGGCGGGAAGCCAGATCACGATGACGTACACATTCGACAACTACAATTCCGACCTGCTCGACCTGTACGAGTTCGACGTCAGCTACAGCTGGTCGTCCGGCAGCACAAACCTCGGAGGCACCGTCATTCCGGGCTACGGATCCTGGGACTTCACCCAGGCGGTCACCCTGCCGACGGGCGCCGGGAGCGGTTCAATCTACATCAGCGTGTACGGCAAAGCGAGCAGCGACACGGTCGGAGACACATGCCTCTTTGGCCCCGCTCCGTTCTCCGTCACGCCTGGTCCCGCCGTGACTGCTGTCGCTTCGGCGACCTTGGGCGACGCCCCAATGACGGTGACCTTCAACGCCGCGGCTTCCGGCGGGACTTCTCCCTACACATACGCCTGGACGTTCGGAGACGGGGCCACGGGATCGGGCACGCCCGTGACACACACCTACACCCAGGCGGGATCGTACCCGGCAGAGGTCACCGCGACAGATGGAGTCGGCTCGCAAGGCACGTACTCCGTGATCGTCACCGTCAACTCTCCGCCGTCCGTCACGGCGTCCGCGAACCGTACGGCCGCGGCACCCGGGGTGCCCCTGGCGTTCTCCGCGTCCGCCTCCGGGGGCTCCGGGGGCTACACGTACGCATGGACGTTCGGCGACGGGGCGTCGGCCTCCGGAGTGACGGCGTCGCACGCGTACTCCTCTCCAGGGAACTTCACTGCGACGGTCACGGTAACCGATTCCGTCGGGGGGCACGGATCGGCGAACCGGACCGTGACTATCGCGCTCCTGGTGGTCACCGCACTGGAGTCCGCGGCGTCCGCCCGACCGGGGACCAACGTCACCTTCACGACATCCGCGACCGGAGGCGCCGGCGCACCATACACGATCATCTGGGATTTCGGCGATGGAAGCACGAGCGCGGGACTGACCGTGGCGCACGCGTACGAGAACCCGGGAACATACACCCCGACGGTGACAGTTCGGGACGCGACGGGAGCGACAAACACGACGACGCTCGCCCCGATCACCGTGGCGAGCCCGAGCCCGCTGGAGTCGTTCGGAGCGGTGGCCTACGCGGGAATCGCGGCGGTGGTGATCGCGGCCGGCGTCACGGTGGCAATCCTTCTCCTGAGACGGCGCGGGCGAAAGAAATCCGAGCCTCAGACGCCCGGGCCCCCGACGCCCCCTCCGCCTGGGTGAGACAGCACCCGGATCGGGCCTCAGGGGGAATATCCTCGACAGACGGGCGCAGCCGGAAGCCCGCGAAGGCCTCATGCGCGCTTCGGTTGGGCTCCGGACTGTCCTCCGCCGGTCCCGGAACCGAGAGCCATCAATCCCCGTCGGTGGATCCAGGTGCCGTCGCGGATCGGCGGAGTCCGGTCAAGCCGGTGGAAACCTGGGTGGGATCAGTTCGATCACACTTAGCAGCGAAAGGTCAGATGGTGCGGCCCATCCGGTTGATCGCCAGGATCAGCTCGTTCAGGCGCCCCGCGCGGCCCCGGTCGTACGCGAACATGATCCGCGGCTTGGACCGAAGCTCGGGTTCGTCCGCCTCCTCGCGCAGGGGTGCCGTCTTGGAGATCTTGCCCGAGGCCACGAGGTCCCGGAACGTGGCATTCAGCGTCGCGACCTGACCGTCCGAGAGCTCCTTCTCCAGCCGGATGACCAGGCGGTTCCCGACCTGGCGCTGGGAGTGGTACGTGGAGTAGTAGGAGGCGATCCAGTCCGTCGCTTCCTCCGACGAACGCACGATCCGATATAACGTGAGGTCTTCCGGATTGACGAAACCGCGGGCCAGGAGCTCCTGCCGGACGAATCGGTCCCAGCTCTCCCAGTAGCGCTGCCCGGGGAGCTCCATGAGGACCACGGGCATGGGCGGCGCCTTCCCCGTCTGCAGGAGCGTCAGCACCTCGAACCCCTCGTCGTGCGTCCCGAATCCGCCGGGGAACAGCGCGACCGCGTCCGCCTCCATGACGAAGAACACCTTGCGCACGAAGAAGTACTTGAACCGGACCACCTTGGGATCGTCGTGGAGGACTTGGTTGGGTCCCTTCTCGAAGGGCAGGAGGATGTTCACGCCGAAGCTGTTCTCGGCTCCGGCCCCCTCCACCCCGGCCCGCATGATGCCTTCCGCGGCGCCCGTGATGACCATGAAGCCTCGCTCGACCAGGGAGCGGCCGAACCGGACGGCCTCCTCGTAGTTCGGGCTGCCCTTCTTCTCCCGGGCGGACCCGAAGATGGAGACCTTCCGGACGCCCCGGTACGGCTTGAAGACGCGCGCGGCGTGTCGGAACTCCGCGACGGCCCGGTTGATCACCTTGAGGTCGAGGATGTCGAGGTCGTCCCGCTTGCACTTCAGCGCGTTGAGGAGGATGTCCCGGTAGAGCATGGAACGCAGGTCCTGGTCCTGCGTGGTGAGGATCTCCCGCGCCGCCGCGAGCGCATCCTCCATGTTGTCGGGTTTCCGGGTCGCCATGGGTTCGAGCCTTCGTGGGGTTCTCCCGAGTACGTGGGTACGTAGTATTTCACCCTGCGCAGGACTCCGGAAGAGCTACGGCGATCCTGGGCCCCACACTTCACCGCGAGAGAGCCCGACGTCCCGTTCCGGCACCCCGGCGGCCGGTATGTTCGGCAGATTGACGCTCACGACTTCTAGTACCCCGCTGAACGGTCGCGACTCGTCTGGGGGAGGGACATCGAATGTCTTCGTCGACCATCAGGGGATATGCCGCGCCAGCGAAAGGGCGGACGCTGGAGAGGTTTGCATACGAACCGCCGAAGCTGAAGGACCGTGAGGTACGCGTTGCCGTCACGCATTGCGGCATCTGCTACAGCGACCTCCAGGCGATCGACGACGACTACGGGATCACGAAGTATCCCTTCGTCCCCGGTCATGAGATCGTGGGGTTCGTGTCCGAGGTCGGCCCCGGGGTCACCGAGCACAGGGAAGGGGCCCGGGTGGGCATCGGATGGCAGGCCCGGTCCTGCGGTCGGTGCGAGGACTGCCTCCGCGGGGATGACCACCTCTGCAAGGAGGTCGAGGACAACGGCATGTGGACTCCCTACGGCGGCTTCGCCTCGTCCGTCGCGGTCGACGAGCGGTTCGCCTTCCCGCTCCCCGAGGGGATGCCCTCCGAGGACGCCGCGGTACTCCTGTGTGCCGGGCTCACGACCTACTCGCCGCTACGGGCATATCGGGCGGGACCCTCCACCAAGGTCGGGGTCCTGGGGGTGGGCGGTCTCGGCCATCTCGCGATCCAGTTCGCCCACGCCCTCGGCTGCGAGGTCACCGTCCTCTCGTCCTCGCCCGACAAGGAGGAACAGGCGCACGCCTTCGGGGCGGACCACTTCCTCATGGTAGGCGACGTGGCGGGGCTGAAGAAGATGGTCCTCAGCCTCGATCTCATCCTGTACACCTCCCACGGCGTTCCCGATTGGACCCGCGTGCTCTACACGCTCCGGAACAACGGCCGCCTCGTCGTGATCGGTTTCCCTGCCGCCAACGTGACGTTCGACGCGCAGGAGCTCGTCGTGCACCAGTATTCCATCACGGGCTCCTTCCTGGGCAACCGGGCGACGATGCGGGAGATGCTCTCGGTCGCGCAGACCAAGCACGTCAAACCCCGGGTGGAATTGATGCCCATGGCCCAGGTCAACGAGGCCATCCAGAGGCTGAAGGAGAACCAGGCGCGGTACCGTATCGTCCTCGTGAACGAAACCGGCGACGAGGGGACTTGAGCGGCGCCTCTCGGCTGGCCGCGCCCTGCCGACGCCTCATGCGGTGGTCCAGTATGTCCTCAGAGTCCCGACTCCAGAAGGGTCTTTAGCGTCTGGAAATTGGCCTGAACCCCTCTCTTGACTGCGATTGATGCAATCGGCGAAAGCAGATCTGCAGCGCCTCCCAATGCTCCTTCAGCAGAGAGGGACATCCGCGTCCGGTCCCCGAGCGGTTCGAACGTGTATCGGTAGAAGAACGGCGTCGGCCCCGAGGTGACCCGAATCGCGTACCTCTCGTTGGACTCGAATTCCACGACTTGCAGGGTGTTCTCCACACGACCCTGTGGAAGGTGTCGGGACATCGAGTATTCCGTTCCGACCCCCACCGGGCCTTCCGACGTTTTCCTCACCTCGCGAACGGCTGAATTCCACTTCGATCCATTCTCCGCGCGGACCACGAAGGAGAAGACAGCCTCAACCGGGCGGGCGATGACGACCTCGGCCGTGAATCGGACCATGGCGACTCCCCTTCGGCTTAGAATCACAGGGGTTTGTAATAGCGTTTGAGGCGGGCAGCGTGGGTGGGGTTGAGGGGAGCCCCGCAAGGCTGCTCACGAAGACCCTCGTCCTGGGTGCCACGGGCAACATGGGCCGCACCACGTCCCGGAGGCTCGCTGCCAGCGACGTCGTGACGGTGATCCTGGCTGCGGGAATTCATGGAGAGCGGGTACGGACTCTGACCCCGGTCTCCCTTGCACCCGATGCGACTCCGTCAAGAGAGTACCACGAGGCCCGGTGCTCGGAGACTGCTATCCCCGGGGCGAAGACATCCCGAGTTCGGACCGACCGAAGCCGTTCCGCCCATCGTCCCCGATCTCAGTGGCCGGAACACAACAGCTTCAAGAACGAGGTGCGCGCCGCCTATCACTAACGATAAAGGGCGCCGCAGGCTTATTGACGCCCACTGCACTCCGCCGCACCGCAATGGGGGGCATCACGCCGGTGGCATCAGCGGTCCTCCTCGCCTTGGTACCTCCGCACGAGGCAGCCAAGCAGGAGGCTAGCGGCCTGACAGGGAACGAGATCGTTCGACGGGCCACCGTCACGGGAACCAGCGAACTCAAGGCCTTCCTCCGGATGACCCCCGAGGAAGGGTTCGATCTCGAAGCCGTCAACTCGATCGATACGCACGCCCTGGTGAAGGAGGCTCGCCAGGACAAGCAACTCCTACGGGAGGCCGTGCGAACCGCCGAGGCGCTGCTGCCTCGCGTCCGGGCCGAAACGGAGGACCCGCTGCTCGTCGGGGCCATCCTTTCCGACAAGACCTTGGCCTGGTATCGCAAGAGCGCCGCGGACCCGGATTGGGCGGAGGACACACCGCTCCGCTGGGGCGGTATCTTCTACGCGTCGAGGGCGCCCGGAGGCCGGCTGCGTCGGAGGCTGTCCACGCGGTTGGTGGACCTGATCAACGAGTGCGTGAACGCGAGCGGCACAACCGCCGTCCTCCGCGCGGGCTTCGGCGGCATGTTCCGCGGCTCGAAGAACGTGAAGAGCGTCGTCCAATTCGCGCTGGGATCCAAACGACCCCGCCTGACCCAGCAGGTGGCCCAGGCCTATCTGGATGACCTCGCGGCGAACCCTCGCAACGGCGACACGTCTGTGCCGCTCGAGCATCTGAGCGACGTCGCCAAGCGCAACGGTTCGGCGGAGGTGAACAACACCCTGGCGGAGCTCTTCCACCCGGAGAACAACCGCACCCTCACCGTCGTTGATCCGCGGTTCCATCCGGGGATGAACGCCGTGATCATCCGGGTCGTGCCTGCGAAGAACACCGAGGAGCCGTCGACGTACGATCTGATTCAGAGTGCCGTCAGCCGGGCACGGGAATCCAGTGCCGCGCGCGACGACTCGAGCGAAGCGGCTCCCCCCTCGCCCTGGGAACGACAGGGGATGACGGACAAGGAGTGGCTCAAGCTCCTCAAGGCCCTCGAGAAGCGCAAGGCACGACTCGACGCGCCCCCGGCCGAGAACCACCGGGAGCGGGAATCCTATCTCGCCTTGAGGGATCTCCTGATCTCGGATGCCTCCGCAAGGAAGGCTTTCCTGGCCGTCCGTTGGAAGGGGAGACCCAGCGGCTTGCCGCTACTGGTCGAAGTCCTGTCTCAGGGCACCTGGATCCCGGAGGTGGACACGGACAGCGACTACCTGGAGGCGGAACTCGATCACATCGACCCCCATCATGCCGACCGCGCCTCCCACGACGGTACCTGGACGATCGGCCGCCGTTGGACGGTGACTCGAGAGATCCGGCCGGGCGCAGTACGCGTCTACTCGGCGCGCCCGCCGTCGGCCGATTGACGAACGGCCGCGCTCAGCGCCCGGTAGACTTCCTCGCGGTCCGGCACGCGGGGGAGAACGTGTTCCGTGAGGGCGCTTTCAAGGATGGCCCAGCTGGAATCCGCGCGGACGCCTCGTTGCGCGATCACGAGGTTGAAGTGGTTCAGCGCGGACGCCCTGGGCGGGTCGCTGATCGCGGTGAAGAGAGGGAGCCCACACTTCCATGCCAGGAGCTCGACGATCAGGATGAGGGTCGCGTTCCGGGCCTCGGCCGTGGAGTTGCGGCACAGGAGGAGGGTCCGGCTCGTCGCGTCCTTCATGACTCGGGTCGCGAGGGTCTCGAGGGCCGCGAAGGTGAGATGCTTGTGGATCCCCTCCCCATAGCGCGGCGGACCTTCGTCTTCGGGCCGCATGGGAACCCTCAGCAGGTCGACTTCCCCCTGGGCGCCGGAGGATTTCGCGTCGAACTCGGAGATCGCCCGGAAGGTCCTTTCCAGGGTAACCCGACCGGACCGAAGGAGATCCACACGTGCGACGACCGTGTGGTTCGTGAACGTCGGCCGGCCTGCCTCGTCCGGGATGCCTCGCGTGATGCGCGACAGGAGGACCTCCCGCCCGGTCCGGATGGGGTGGATCATCCGCAGGTCGACCTCGCCGTCGATGTCCTGGGCGGCAGCCGCGCGGATCGGGGTGTAATGCCCGCGGAGGTAAGGGTCGAACAGGCCGGCATCGAACCCTCGGGAGAGGGCTTTCGTGGTGTAGCCAACGTTCGGAACGACCGCATAGATCCAATGGTCGAATTGGGCGACGTCCCCGGTAGTGGACGATGCGGAGGGCTTCGTGGGCGCCGCGGCACTGCCCCCTAGTTCGGTCGGATGAGGGACTGGGCCTGGAACTTCTCCGCTTCGAGGATCTCATCGGGGATCTTGTTCGCGATGTGGCGGAAGTGCTCGATGAAGTTCACGTACTCGTCGTACGAGAAGTCGGGCTCCCCGCCGCCCTCGGGCCGGAATCCGGTCCGCACGATCCGCGGCTGGCCGACGGGCTCCATGCCCTCCTGGGTCTCCGTGCGGACCCAGCTGAGGAAGTACGCGGCCTTGTCCATGCTCACGCCCGCGACCTTTCCGCCGCGGATCTGAGAGAGGGTCTGGGGGACGAAGACCCGGAGCAGGGCCTCGGCGTATTCTTTCCGGGCGCGCTTGTCCTCGGGGAAGCCCTGGTGCAAGCCCAGCCGCGCGAGCACGTCGTCGCGGAGGGTGTCGAACTTGGAGAGGACGAAGGCGGGGTAGATCATCGGCGGTTCCGGGTTGACACCGGAGTCCTTGAGCCGGTCATACTCCTGCTTCTTGTACGTCTGGAAGGCCACGAGCAGCTTGGCGACCGTGCTGTCGTACCGCAGCATCTTCTTGTACGGAGGCGTGTCGATGTCCGTCGTCATCTTGCTGCAGTCCACGAGCACGACCACGACCACGCTCTTCAGAAGCTGTTGGATGAGGGGACGCGACGCGATGCCGCTCTCGATGAACTCCTCGATGTCTTCGCCGGACACGTCGTAGGCGGAGAATCTCAGGGTGGAGAAGGGTTTCGCCCAGTTCTGCTGGCGGATGTAGTACGGGAGCTTGCCTTGGACCTTCCGCAGGTAACCGAAGATGAAGCTGAGCTCCGTGATTTCTTCCTTCAGGGTGGCGCTCGGGAAGCGAGCGTCCTTCATCCCTTCGTAGACGGCCGACATGACGTTCAGGGAGGCCATGGGCGCATGGAAACGGAAGTCATCATGCACGCCCGTACCGTACTTCACCTGAGCGGAATACAGGAGGCCCAAGAAGGTCGTTTTACCGGAGGCTCGATCCCCCAAGAGAGCGCAGGGCATGAGGGCCTCACCCGGCGCTTGCGTACTTAAACCCTGCTTGGGAATTATCAATCTTGCAAAGGACGCGCCGCCGGAGGGGCCGTCTGCCTCAGGCTTTCGTCTCCGCCGCGATCTCCGCGAGCCTCTCCAAGAGAGCAAGGTGTTCGTCTTTCGAATAGTCCGGTTCCCAGCCGCCGTGGCCGCCACCCCGAAGCTTGATCTTCGGCAGTTGCCCGGGGGCGCCTGCCTTCGTATGCACGGAGCTGAAGAAGTAGCGCGCCTCGGCGAGCCGGGGCCGGGCCTTGCCCGTCTCCCGGAGGGTTGCGAGAGTCCGCGGGAGGTTGGGATCCAGGAGGGCCCTCGCGTACGCGGCTCGAGGGCCCGGCTTGGAGGCGTCCGGCGGGGTGGGCTCGAGCTCCGCAGCGGTCAGCACCGCGGGGGCCACGGAATCGAACTTGGAAAGGACGAAGACGGGGTGCACGACCTCGCGTCCCCCTCGCGCCCGCCATCGGCGAATCGCAGTGAACAGGGAGTCAATCTGGTCGTCGTAGGTCGCCATGGGCCCCGGCTTGGGGTCCTCGGCCTTGGGAGTGAGCTTCGTGCTGTCTGCCACGATGAGGAGGACGTCCGCATCGAGGGCCTCCCGCCACGGTCCCGTGCCGAACGTGCTCCCTTGATCGAACCCATGGGCCGCCTCGTCGAGATTCCCCGGCAAGGTGAAGCGGATCGTCGTGGACGCGCCGGCGGCCCCCTTCCGGGACCCGAGCCGCGAGAGGAACCCGCGACCGGAGCTGCCGGCCCCGAGCTCGACGCGGAGCTCGTGAATCCCCTCCTTCGTCGCGGAATCGGGGAAGCCACCGGACATGAGCCGCTGGTAGAGGGCCGTGATCTCATCGAGGGATTCGTAGGCCACGTGGAAGCGGAGGTCGTCCTCCTTGTCCGAGCCGGAGCTCACGAGCGCCGCGTAGAGGAGACCGAGGAAGGTCGTCTTCCCGGACCCGCGATCCCCGACGATGGCCACGAGCAGCATGCTGGGAGTCCCCGTGAGGAGCGACGCCAAAAGAACCTTCCTGGGTAATAGACGCGATTGATACCGAGGGCTGCGCGCGTTTGGCGGCGTTCCGGGGCCCAGAACCGCGTGGCGTGGGGGACCCTCGACCATAAGTACGCCTCAATCGCATTCACGGACCCCGGGAGCCACGAAGCAGTAGGGAAACCGTGAAGATCCTCGTGTTCGGAGCCGGCGTCATCGGGACGATGCATGCGTGGGCGTTCGAGCGAACGGGCCACAACGTGTCCCTCCTGGTGCGACCGGGTCACGAGGGCCGCTGGGCGGACGGAGTCGCGCTCCGAATCCTGGACGGCCGCGAGGGCCGCACGGAGGAGACCAAGGTCCTCTACCGCCCGTACGTCGTGAACGCATTCGGCCCTGAAGACGGGTACGACCTGATCGTCGATGCGGTGCGCTACACGCAGGCCGAGGCCGTCCTCCCGGAGATCGCGAAGAACCGGGGCAACGCCGTGGTCCTCTTCTTCCATCAGAACTGGCACGGGCTCGACCTGATCGACCGCACCCTGACCAAGGAGCAGTACGTCCTCGGGATGCCGCGGGCGGGAGGCGTCCTGTCGAAAGGCGTCCTCGACGGCGCGTTCGAGGGCAAGGTGAACCTCGGCCTGAGCACGAGCGGCCGCCCGACGCCGCCGGTCGTGGAAGGGGGAGCCCGCAAGAACCTGGACTTCGTCTCGGGCCTCTTCCGCCCTGCGGGGTTCGAGGTCGAGACCACGGAGAACATGGTGCACTGGTACTGGGTCCACTTCGCCAGCACGGCGGTGTACACCGGCGCCAATGCGAAAGAGGGCGGGTACGACGCCTTCGCGGAGAACAAGAAGGCGATCCACGAGGCGTTGCTCGCAGGCCGCGAGGCCATGGACATCTGCGCGGCTCGGGGCGTGGACGTCCGCAAGATTCCTGACGCCCGAGTGTTCATGACCGCGCCGCTCGTCGCGGCGCCCCTCATGCGACGCGCTCTTGCCCAGCCCGTCACCCGCCGCATGTCCCAGACCCAGCCGGAGTACGCGGCCGAGTTCCGACAGATCTACGACGAGGTGATCGAGGCCGGACACCGGCTGAACGTCTCGACGCCGCACCTCGATTCCTATCGTCCCTTCGTGGACGCGTAGGTTCGCGCGCGACCTCCGCGGACGAGGCGGGAGCCGCCCCCCGGACACGATCTACTGGCGCCCGTGACCCGCGACCGACATCTGGCTTGAGCGATTGCCTCCCTAGCATACATACAGAAGGTACTTCGGCGGACCCCATGATTCCCGCGCGCTCGCGAGGTCGAACGTCGCTGAGAGTTTCGGGGGAAGGAAGAGATGGCCACGGCGGCTACGCCTGATACCGAGACGGAGGCGTTCGCCACGACTAACGCATTCCGGCTGGGATTCTGGTCGGCTTTCCTGACGGCCGTGCTGGCCGCGGTGTTCATGGTCATGGGCATCTCGACGCCCCCTAGGAGCGGCCCGTTCTGCGGGACCGCCTGTGTTCCGTACCCCTATACGGACGTGGCCGCGTTCATCCCCCAGGACTACGTCTGGCTCGTCCCAGGGATCCTGTTGGCGCCCACGTTCGTCGTTCTCATGGCCTGCATCCATGCGTACGCCGCAGAGGGCAAGAAGGTCTTCAGCCGCATCGGACTGTCCTTCGCCCTGCTCTACGCCGCCGTCATCCTAGTGGACTACGCTATCCAGCTCGCAATCGTCGTGCCAAGCCTCCAGGCCGGCGAGACGGCCGGGCTCTCCCTGTTCACGCAGTACAATCCCCATGGGTTCTTCATCGTGTTCGAGGCGCTCGGCTACTTGCTCATGACAGTGGCCTTCCTCTTCACCGCGCCGGTGTTCGAGGGAGGACGCGCGGAGCGGGCCGTCCGCTGGCTCTTCGTCGCGGGCTTCGTCTTGGCGGTCGTCGCCTTCGTCGCCCTGGCGGTCGCGGCGCAAGACATCGTCGCCTTCGAGGTCACGATCCTTACGATCAACTGGATCGTGCTCATCGCTTCCGGAACAATGATGAGCCTCGTGTACTGGCGTGCGGGGCACGCTGCCGTGGCCCAACCGGACGCGGCCCGTTCCGCATGAAGCGGACGATGGGGACGGTCCGCGTGACGTCCGTGGGGATGTTCGGGAAGGTCTCGGGCGGGAGCAGCAGGGGCATCCCGGTCGAGTCCCACCCGCTGAGCGTGGCGCTCGAGGCGATCGCGCAGAAGCCCGCGGTGGTGGAGGACCGCGTGGAGGCCTGCGAGTTCCTCGGGATGACGATCGTGTTCGACCACGACGTGGTCGACGGGGCGGCCGTGGCGATGTTCCTGCAGCGGCTGCGGAATCTGACGGAGAGCGGACACGGACTGTAATTCCGAGGATTCCCAGACCCAATAAGCGCCGGCTACGTTACGTAGGGTCAAGTTCCTCAGGAGAGGCTCAGAAACCGTCAGAGTGGCGTGGAATATTGCGTCGCGACAATGCGATTCTCAGGCCCCTCAGGCACCTTTAAGACAAGCACGGCGGTCTATGAAACGTGAGGGAAAATGGCAAGGAACCTCGGACTCGACCTGCTAGTGGGCCTTCTCTATGCCAAGGGGGCTAGCAAGCACGTGGGAGAGCCAATTCGAGGGGTGACAAGGCTTGAGAAGCTCGTCTTCCTCGCTCTCGAGGAGGGAGGCTTTGAGGAGGCGAAGACCGAATACGCATACAAGCCCTACGAGCTCGGACCCTACTCTAAGGAGGTCGTCGATTACCTCGAGGCGCTCAAGCAGGCAAACCTACTGGCGGTTGATGTGGAGAAGTTTGAAAGCCACCGCGACATGCTTGACGCGGTAGCAGCGACCGGATCGGTGAATGCGGGGGGAGAACCAGGGAAGGTCGAGATTTATCGGCTGACGGATCGCGGCCTCCAAGTCGGAGAGAAGGTATTCGCCCAGTTGACGCCGGAAGAGAGGCGGGCTCTCGAACGCCTCAAGACACGGTTCAACCGAGTTCCGCTCAGTGAGTTGTTGAAGTATGTTTACGCCAACTATAGAGGGATGACGGTAAAGTCAAAAATCCTCGACGATGTGCTTGGCGTCGGAAGCCGACCTGATCTCGAGAGGGCGACATGACCGGAGTGTCCAATGCTTGCGTGTGTTGATTGTGGACACCTCAGCATGGATAGCGTTCTTCCGAGAGCCCGGCCGCGGGAAGAAGATTAGAGACCACCTCATCGGCGCCGATTACAACGTTACCCATGCGCTCGTCCTCGTAGAGCTGAAGAAACACTACGCCAAGTCAGGCATCTCTCATGAGGGATACGAAAAGGACACCGATCGCATTCGGACCCTTAGTCGCATCGAGACTCAAATCCCCGAGTCCATCGTCGCCGAGATAGGCCGGCTGCTGGCTGATCCCAAAGCCAAGGGCCTTAGTATGGTCGATTGTACCCTCCTTGTGCTGGCCCGCCATGAGCGGGGAGGAAAGGTTTTATCGTGCGACCACGGCTTCAAGAAATGGAAGGAGACGCTTGTGATTGAAGACCACAAATGACCCGCAAAAGGAAACGCAAGTCACATGGCGGGTGCGACGCTACCTTGCCGAGGCTGGGTATCGCGTCCGGGCAGAGGTTCCTTTTCTGTCAAAGCGAATCGATTTAGTCGGAGTCCTTCCGCGCACAGGGCACGTTGTCGCCGTCGAGGCAAAAGTCGACCACTGGCGGCAGGGTCTGCAACAAGTCCTCCCGTACAGGCTCTGCGCTCACGAGGCCTTTCTCGCGGTTTCGGCCCGGCACGTACCGAGCGTCGATCTAGAGCTTTTGGCGAAGTACGGAATCGGACTCATGGCAGTCGATGGAATTGCTAAGGTCGAGATGCGGGCTCAAACATCCAAGGTTCTGTACCCCGCCTTCCTTGCCGCGGTGAGGAGTCAGGTAATGACTCGTGGGTGATGCCCAATTGCCTCGGAAGTCCGGCAGCCTGCGTATCTACTACCGATTGGGGATAGCGCCTGACGCAGGTCCCCTTGAGGCCGAAGCACCCAGCTACTATGGAATCGTAATAGGCGCCAACGTTGCTGCGTGGGGGCAATCCTGGGCCGCGGGTCTTTTGGGTAGGACACGGAAGCCATTCTTTATCGACCCGATGACCTACATCTTCGCTCAAGATCCGAGCATGGTCCTGAAAGAGGACGACCTTCGACAGTCATATGTCCAGCTAATCGAAGAATATGGTGGCATACTCCCCACCATCGCTGGCAAGCGGCCGCTGAGGCCGCGCGATTTCTTCGAGAACGGCAGGCTGAATGCTGCGGGTCGTGAATGGGTTGACAGAGTCTTGTCATTCGAACTTACTGCTCTCTCCCGAGGCGAATCGACACAGCGGAGGATTTCCGACTATCTCCAAATGATTGGAGAGAGTTCTGAGATCCCCCAACTGGAACCGGAGTTCCTCGTGGCACCCTATTTCCATGCATCATCCATTGATGATGAATGGTATTCTATTTCGCTCGAGATGGCAAAGTGTGCGGCCTCGCGGCGGAAAACCGAACTAACTGTCCCAGTCATCTGCCTGTCTGATCGCGTCTTGTTGGACGAGGATTCCATCGACCAAGTTGTCGCAGACTACGCCGAGTTCCCAAGTGTCCTTTTGTGGATTTCCGAGTTCGACGAATCACATTCCTCGGAAACACAGCTCATGGGCTACGGACGTCTGGTTCAGCAACTCGCAGAGCGGGGGGTCGCTCCGATGGCCCTCTATGGGGGGTTCTACGCCTTGATGCTTTCCGCCGCGGGGTTGAAGGGAGTGTCTTCAGGCGTCTGCTACGCAGAATGGAAAGGCGTTGCCCGCCAGGCAAGCGGCGGGGGCCCCCCCATTCGCTATTATGTCCCTTGGGCACACACGAAGGTCGTAAAAGCGAATGCAATCACTTACTATGCAGCGAATCCGAGCGAATTCTGCAAGTGCTCTGTTTGCCGCTCCCTCCTGAACACTACGACTGCGAGGGGCGCTTCCGCCAAGATTGCCGAGGCATTCGATCTACTCGACCGGGCACTGGCTGGCAGACATTTCATGCGCATCAGGGCGCAGGAACTGCAGCTCTACGGGAGCTCGACCAAGGCTGCTTCTCTTCGATCGCTTGAGTCGGACCGTCAGCATGGGGAGAGGAAATCTGCCGCGACTCTAGGGGTTCCTACGAGTCAACTCAAGAAATGGTGTGATTCCCTCGAGCGTCTGTGAAGCAACTCAAGCAACATGCATGGGCTCTCGCACAGAGCGCGCCGAGGTGAAGTGGTCTGAGCGTTGGGCCCGCACGATGGCCACTTCGCATCAACCCCGAGGCACGTCCCATCGATTAAAGTCACCAAAGGAGTCGAACGCGAGTCGCCTCGGTCAAACCACAGACTCATGGAAAATGTCACGACTCGTTGACGGTGCCTCAGCGCTCCCGCTACTCCTCGAAGGAAATGGAAAAAGCAGGTGAGGTGCGGACTCCGGCCTACAGGCCGAAGAGCGCACCCAGGCCCGCAGCGGCCTCTTCCTCCGAGACCTTCTCCTCTTCCTTCTTCTCTTCCTTCTTCTTCTCGTCCTTCTTCTCGGCTGCGGGTGCGGCCGCGGGAGCGGCGGGCATCGCGGCGGCGGCCTTCAGCGCCTCGTCGATGTTCACGCCCTCGAGTGCGGCGGTCAGGGCCTTCACGCGCGTCTCGTCCACCTTCACGCCGGCGGCGGTCAGGACCTTCTTCAGGTTCGCCTCGTTCACCGGCTGGCCGGCCGCGTGCAGGACCAGCGCCCCATATACGTATTCCATGGTGTGTCACCTCCTGGTTTTCTCTTGATCAGCCTGAATCCTTCTTCGCTTCCTCCGCGGGAGCCGCCGGCACGTGGCTCGACAGGGCGAGCGCCTGGGCCTGGGCCCTCGCGAGAAGGAGCTTGAGGCTCTCCTTCGTCGGGAATCCCGATTCGACGGAGAGGGAGAGCGCGTTCTGGAACGCCTTTGCGAGCAGGGGCTGGACCGTCGCCTTCGTCGCGTAGCCGATCTCGAGCGCCAGCCCGAGAGCCTGGCGGCTCGCAGTGCTGATCTGCCCGCGGATCACGGTCTCGTCGACCGCGAGGGCGTCCCGGTGGTAGACCATGCCGTCCTCGTACGCGCCCTTCAGGTCGAGTCCGACGATGAGCGGGAAGATCTCGAGGCGGGCGAGCACCTGCGCGACCTCGCGCGGGATCTTGTCCCCCGCCTTGACGACGAGCTTGTCCTTCTTGATGATGACCTTGCCCTTCTCGATCGCCGCCGGCAGGCCGGCCTTCTGCAGCTCGCCGACAATCGGCCCAGGCTTGAACGGCGTGTCGCCCTCGCGAACCCAGATGTCCTCGGGCGCTCGCTCGCCGCCCCGTGCGGGAGAGGGCGTCTTCGTCTTCTCGAGCTCCTTGAACAGCCTGAACGGGTTCACGTCCGCCGTGATGACGGCCGTCTGGCCGTCGATGTCTGCGGCGAGCGCGTCGAGGCCCTTGCGCTTCGCGCCGGCCTCCTTGAGAGCGAGTTTGATCAGGTTGTTCTTCGCGACCGTGATCGCGACGCGTCCGGCGAGCTCTCTTGCGGATCCCCTGGAACTGGGGTGCCGGGATGCCGTGGATGTTCGCCAGGCCGACGACCTTGGACTTCTCGAAGCGGGAGACGAGGTCCTTCACGATTTCCTGCTTGTACGGAGCGACGTGGGCCATGGTCATCCCCTTACAGGAACCTCACGGCCGGGCCCATCGTCGTCTTGACGTAGGCCGAGGCGATGTTGTCGCGTCCGTGCTCGAGACGACCCATCACGCGCCGCACGAGCGCGTCCAGGTTCTCGGCGATGTCTTCAGGCTGCATGTCGCGCGTCCCGATCGCGGCGTGGAACGTCCGGCGGTCCTTGGACCGGACGCGGACCGTGTTCCGCATGTTCCGGATCAGGTTCGTCGGGTCCGCGGTGGGCGGCACGGGCCGGGGCATCTTGCCCCGCGGGCCCAGGACGACGCCGAGCCGCCTGCCGATCACGGGCATGAGCGGGGCCTCGGCGACGAAGAAGTCGAAATCGCGGGCGAGGAGGTGCGCCTTGCGCTTGTTGCCCGCATACTCCTCGATCTCCTGAGGCTGGATGACGAGGTCGGCGACCGGGCGCACCTTCGTGGCCAGCTCGCCGGAGGCGAAGACGCAGATCCGGACCTGCTTGCCGCGTCCCTTGGGCAGGACGACCTCCTCGTCGATCCGGTTCTTCGGGACGGACAGGTCCACTTCGCGGAGGTTCAGCGCGACCTCGACGGTCTCCTTGAAGGTCCGAGGCTTGGCCACCTCGAGGGCCTTCTTCACCGTGTCGATGGAGTGCTTTTCCGCCAAGGATGTCGCCTCCTGCAGTGCAGACGGCCATCGCGGCCTCCTGCAGAGGGAAGCCGACGAAAGAGCCGACCCTTATTAAGGTTTTGCGGAGCGGACCGCCGGACCCGCGGACCTAAAGCCGGGTCAGGCAATACAGCGGTGGAGGCATGCTTGCGTGAAGGGACTCGTCGTTCTAGCCGTCGTTGGGGCCCTCGTGCTGTCGGGATTGGGAGGTTTCCTCATCGGGTATACGCTGCAAAGGCCCGCAGGCCCGCCGACGATCAACCGATTCGCACAAGACTTGGAGCTTTCCGGCGTCGGGTTTTCGTGCGGCCTGTCGTCACAACCGCCCTACCTGCAGGGCGTCCTCCAGTTCAACCTCACGAGCACGTACTGGACCGACGTGGTGGCGTCCGTGGCCTACACGGGCGATTGGACGGGAGACACGAACCAGCTCGTCCACTCCAACACCACCAAGCACGTAGCCGTCACGTGGGGGCCGGGGATGATGCAGTCCATCCAAGTGACGCAGTGTCCCCAGACCGGGGTGACGGTCTGGCTCATCCAGCAGGAGATCATGGCTTGTCCGAATCCGCCGTGTGATGCAGGCCTCACGCCAGCCCCGTAGCCGCGGAGCCGAGGGCGTCCTTCAGGCCCGCAGGACTTTCTCGAAGCACGCGTCGATGCCCGGGAAGGCGTTCGCGTCCCCCGTCCACGACTTCAGGGTCGTCCGGTAGCGCTCCTCGAACTCCTGGAGCGCGTCCATGACCTGATACTGGACGCTCTCGGCGTCGCCCTCCCGGACCACCGCGGCCGCGATCACGTCCGTGCCGCGCACGAAGAAGATCGTGTAGTCGCCGTACCGCATCTGGTCCAGACTGCCCTCCTTCGTCGCGAGGGTCTGCTTCACGAAGTCCTGCACCCCGACGAGCATCCCGCCGAGGATGTCGCGGTCGATGTCGGTCCTGCAGGGAATCGGAGTAGTGGCGGAGGAGGAGGCCGCTCTTGTGGAGGACGAAGAGCTCGGAGATGTCCGCCCGGCCGCCGAAGGCGAGGCCGAGGGCTTCCGCGATCCCGCGTGCGGCCCGCTTCATCTCGATCTTCAGGACCCCCAGGTTCGTCGCCTTGTCCACGAGCGCGAGGAGGCTGAGCTCCCCGCCGGACATCGTGATGACCGCGACGTTGGCGAGAGGGGCCTCCATGAGGATGAAATCGGGGTTCGGCATGCTCAGGTTCTCGAAGACGCCCCCCGCCGACTGCGCGATGAGGGTGCTCATCGCCGAGAGCACGCCGGAGCTCATGCCGCCCCGGATGTCCCCGGCCACCGCGAGCCCGTTCGCGTCGGCGATGACCGAGCCCCGCACCCCGCGGGCCCGTCGCCGGAGCTGGAGGAGAATCTGCTCGAGCTGGTTCTCGAGCGCGGGCTCCTCTCCCGTCGAGACGGTTTCGTGCGCGTCCTCGACCTCACCGCGCGGCATGGGTCTCTCCTTCGGGCGGGTCCTCGGACGACGCCGCCTCGCGAGCACGCGATCCGCCCCGACGGCCGATCGCCGGCCGCAGCGAGCGCAACCGCGAGCGCGGTGGCCGCACGATCAGGAACAGCTCGAGACTCCCAAAGACGATGGACGCAAGGAACACGAAGATGACGCTGACGGAAACCGCCGGCGGAGCGGGGAAGCCGGCGATCGAGAAGATCGAATCCGCAGCGATGGCCAGGAAGCCAAGGGTGAACGCCCCGAGGAACCGCTTCACGCGGTCCGCCATGATGAACATGCGAGCACGACGGACGTCCTTGTTCATCCGAGCGAAGGCCAGGAACGTCGCGAGCAGGAGGACGCCCACGCCGACCAGGCTGCCCTCGAACGCGATCTCGAATCCAAGGATCACCAGGTCCAAAGGCATCCCTTCGTTGCCGGTCGGTCCATGTCGCCCTCGGAGATATATACGTGGCGAACACAATTCTCAGGATTTAGGTTGACCGAAACAGTCGGAGCCTGCATGCTGCAGGGGCTCCGAGTCGCCCCCGGCTGGCCCCCTGCATGAACGCCCGAAAGGAAGCGGAGGGACTGAACGCCTCGTCAAAGGAGACCTCGTCCCTATCGCTGCATCTTCTCGCGACGGATGAACCGCCCCGCCAACGCGGACGCCGCGCATTATCAGCCGGGCAATGATAAGAACGCGAAGCCTTTTGTATCGGGCCTCCCCATGGTCCGTCGTGCGAGAGGAGGAAGCGACGAGGGCCTTCGAGGCCCTCGGCCTCACCGGGAAAGAGGCCCGGGCCTATCTGGCCCTGCTGCGGAACGGCGTGTCGACGGCGCAGCAAGTCAGCGCGTTGCTGGAGGTGCAGTATCCCGCAGTCTACCGCATCCTTCAGTCCCTCCAGACGAAGGGGTGGATCGAGGTCTCGCAGGAGCGGCCCAACCGCTACCGAGCTCGGGCGCCGCGGATCGTCGCGGAGGAGGCCCGCCAGGTCCGGACGGACGACTTGTCCGCCGCCTCGGAGCTCGTCGCCACGCTCCGCGAGCCCGCCGTCCCGCACGCGCGGGAGACGGACGGGGACCTCTGGATCTACAAGGGTGCGGAGGGCATCGGCCGAAAGATGCGGGAGATCGTGCTGTCGAGCACGAACCAGATCCTCTGCGTCTGCCCGTTCCCCGTGGCCCCCGAGGTCCTCCGACTCCTGTTCGACGCCCTGAGCCGGTCGCGGCGCGTCGTGCGCGTCGTCCTGAACGAAGGGAACAAGAAGGACCTGCCCGAGCTCGGCGCCATCCTGGGCCGCAACGTCCGCGTCTCGTTCCGCTTCCCCGACCGGCCCCTGCCGAAGACCCGCCTCGCCCACAGCTACGTCTTCCCGAGCGACCAGGAGGTCTTCATCGTGAACTCCTTCTACCGCGATGGCGTCCTCGTGAGCGACAAGATCCAGGGGCTGTGGGTCGGGGACATGGACTTCGTCCGGATCCAGCTCGAGGCGATGCTCGAGCACGTCGGCGAGGACGCCGGCCGCGAGATGAAGGTCGCCCGCGCGCCCGAACCCTGACCCCTGCCCGGCCGACGCTGTACCGGGGAATGGGTGGCCGGAAACGGGCATCCATATACCGTTGTGGGAGGCGGCTTTGTCCATTCGGAAGAGTCGCTGACAAGGATTGAAATAGGGGCGGCTCCCAAGGAAGGGTCGCCGAACAGGGAAAGGAATCCTCCGTGATCTCGAACGCGTCCTCCATCTCATCCGGCCCCGACGTCGGGGTCTGCACTAGTGTGAACCAGGAAAAGGGAGGTGAGAAGTTGCCCGGTGTGCTCGAACTTGAACTGTTCCGGCGCCACCAGGTGCTTCCATCCGAATACCCGAACCGGATCTTTGATTCGGACCGGCGGGCGTTCGGATTGGAGCGCCGCTCGCTCAAGGAGTCGTGATGTCCTCTGACGCGAGCACATAGTACCGGAACCGGCCGTCCTTTGAACCCTTCTCCCTTTTCTTTCGACCCTTCCTTTTCATTCCCTACCGCGTGAGCGAGGCCGCCGTCTTGATCCCGCGCAGCGAGGAGTTCCCCGGAAATCTCTATCCGCTTAAGCGTGCTTGGCTCACCTGTGGCGCGAAGGCGGAGCTTCTGGGGGCGGCTGCGCGCCGCCGGGGTCGTAGGCGGCATTACCCTGGGAATCCTCCTCCTGTTTCTCCTGCAATTCGCCATTCCCTATTGGATCGGACCGGCGGGCCTCGTCGTCGTGGGCTTCGTCGACGCGGCCATCTACCTGGAGGCGCGTCGCCGTCGGGCCCTGCGGAAGCGTGCGCGCACGAGCAACCGAGCCGTTGGCGGCCCGGTAGACCGCCACCCGGTCACCCACACCAAGCACCCCCTTGAGGATGAGGTCGTGGCGACCATCGCCCTAATCGTCTTCGTCGTGGGATTCTCCATGGAGGGCGCCGTCCTCCAGGCCAAACCTGGGTCGCTCATGAACTTCGTCCTCTTCCAGGTTGGGGCCGTTATGATGACGATCGCGGCGGTGATGTGGTGGCCCTACGAGTGGAGACCCTACGACTTGAGGTCGGAATCGGAGAAGTACGACACGACGGAAGACCACTGAGCCGTCCCGCGGCCGGAGGCGGGATCGCATCAGCGGTTCTTCGAGACCTGCTTCTCGAGCCGCATGAGGAGGTCCGCGTCCTCCTCGGCCATCATCCTGTTGATCGTGCCGCCCATGAGCCGCATGACCCCGCGGCCCTTCATTTGGGCGCGGTACTGCACCTCTGTCCCGGGCCCTGTGGGCTTCAGGAGGAACTCCATGTCGCCTTCCATGGCGGAGGACTCCACGCGGAGCCCGATTCGCGACCCGCGCTCGCAGGCGACCACGTGGATCGTCGACTCCATCGTCCGCTTGCCGGCCTGGCGCGTCTCCCGCCAAGACGTCCCGACGCCGAACGGCTTGTCGTCCAAGCGTTCGATCCTCTGGATCGCGGGCATCCATTCCCGGGCCTGGTTCAGGTCCGAGAGGATGGAGAACACCTGGTCCGGGGTCGCAGGGATCACGGCGCTGAGTTCGAGGGCCATGTCGTGACGAACAGAGAGCGGCGCTTGACCCTTCGCCTCAAGCGCATGGATCACCCCACCCTGTACCCTTTCCCTGGGCGTGAAAGTCGTTACACCCCTTACTCAGCCATGAAGCCCCCCAGACGGCTACCCCGCGCAGCGCAGGGATATCCCATGGCGGTCTTAGGTCTCCGGTTCCTGGACAAGGCGGAAGAGGATCTCATCCACGCGCAGAGCGTGGAGTGCCTCGAGTCGGTGGGCGTGCTCGTCCACAGCGCGAGCGTCCGGAAGATGCTCGCGGACGCGGGCGCCCAGATCGGCCGCAGCACGGAGCTCGTGAAACTCCCGGAGGCCCTCGTGGCCAGTTCGATCCTCACGGCACCGAAGTCCTTCGTCCTCGGCGCCCGGGACCCGCACCGCGACCTCCGAATCCCGGTGAGCGGCCCGCCGTACGTGTCCACGGGCGGCGTGACCCTCTCCATCACCGATTTGGAGACCGGGAAGCCGCGCCCCGCGACCACGAAGGACCTCGCGGACATCGCGCGCCTCGCGGATGCGCTCGACCCGATCGACGCGGTCTGGCCGCTCGTGACGACGTCGGACGTGCCGGCCCATGCGCAGTTCGCGAACGAACTCTGGGTGTGCCTCCAGAACACGACGAAGCACATCCTCGGCTCCGCGGGATCGGGGACGCTGGGCGTGCCCGACGCGAAGATCCAGATCGCCCTCGGGGCCCTCGTGGCGGGAGGAAGGGAGGCGCTGAAGAAGCACCCGCTGTTCTCCGTCCTGAGCTGTCCCATCGCACCGCTCTCCTTCGAGACCGGCGCGGTCGAGGCGCAGATCGAGTACGCGCGGGCGGGCATCCCGGTCATCGGCATGTCCATGGCCATGGGCGGGATCACCGCGCCTGTCACCCTCGCCGGGACGATCGTCACCCTGAATGCCGAGGCCCTCGCGAGCCTCGTGATCACGCAGACCGCCGCGTCCGGGGCGCCGCACATCTACTGCTCCGAGGCCACGATGGCGGACATGGCTTCGGGTTACATTGGGTACCGCGGGCCGGAGGCGCCCATGATCTTCGCGGCGGCGGCCCAGATGGCGCGGCGGTACGGCTTGCCGCGAATGACGGGCATCATCGGGGTCGACGCACCCCGCCCGGGCGTGGACATCCCCTTCGGCGAACTCGCGGCCCTCATGCTCACGACCATGTCGGGGACGGACCTGTGCTCCGGGATCGGCGGGCTCAACCTCGACGCAGGCTGCTCCCTGGAGCAGATGGTCATCGATGCGGTCAACTGGGAGGACTTCCGCGCGTACATGAGGCACTTCTCCGTGGACGAGACGACCGCGTCCCTGGACGTGATCCGCGAGGTCGGCCCCGGGGGCTCGTTCCTCAGCCATCCCCACACGACGAAGAACTTCCGAAGCCAGCTCTTCTTCCGGAACAAGAAGGCCCAGACCTACGGGGCGACGATGTCGGATCGGATGGTGGCGGACGCGCGGGAGGTCGTGCGGAAGACGCTCCGCGAACACCAGGTCGAGCCGCTGGACCGGGACATCCGGGAGAAGGGCGACGCCTTGCTCCGCCCCTACGCGGAGACGGAGCCAGCCCCGCTCTAGGGAATGGAACGACCGCCTGGCGCAGGAGGACTATCCGGCGAGCTTCGCGTCGAACTTGCCCGCCTTGATCTCCTTGGCCGTCTCCTTCGCGGGCTTGCCCTCGACGCTCACGCCCATCGAGACGGCCGTGCCGACGACCTCGAGGACGCGGGACTTGAGCGTCTTCCCCTGCATGACGCCCTCCTTCATCTTCGCGACCTTGATCGCCTGGGCGAGGGTCATGTTGCCGACGCGCGTCTTGCCCGCGTCGCCGGAGCCCTTCTCGATCCCGAGCTCCTTCGTGATCAGCGCGGAGGTCGGCGGCGTGCCGACCGTGATCGTGTAGGCCTTCGTCTTCGGGTCGACGACGAGGGTGACGGGGACCTTCATCCCCTCGAAGGCCTTCGTCTTCTCGTTGATCGCCTTGATGATCTCGACGATGTTCACGCCGAGGGGGCCGAGGGCGGGGCCCAAGGGCGCGCCGGGCGTGGCCTTGCCTCCGTCGACGAGGACATCAAGTTTCTCCGCCATGAAGGAAACCTCAGTGGGCCCGCCTGACCGGTTCGACGGCCATAAACGTTTCGGCGGCGGGGGGGCGGAGAGCAAGCATTAACCGCGCACGGCGCATCGCGAATCCCGTGGTGCGGATCGAGACGCGGACGGGCGCCCTGTTCGGCGGGGCCGCGGTCGCCTCCTGGGTCGCCCTGTACCTCGTCGCCGCCCTCTCGACGCCCGGCTACACGATCACGGGGAACCGCCTGAGCGACCTCGGGAACCCGAGCGCGCCGGCGTCATGGGCCTTCAACTCCGCCTGCATCCTCGCGGGCCTGTTCTTCCTGCCGTACGCGTGGGCCCTCGGGGCGGGGATGCGGCTCTGGATGCGCCGCGTCGGGACGTACCTGCTCTCCCTCGCGGCCGTCTTCCTGATCCTCCTCGGCGTGTTCCACGAGGAGTCGCCCTACAACCTGCACTTCATCTTCTCCGCCCTGTTCTTCCTCCTCTTCATGATGGCGATTAGCCACTACGCGGTCGCGATGTGGCGCGACCCGCGCTACGGGAAGGTGTCGGGCATCCTGTCCGTCGTGGCGAGCGGGTTCGCCCTGCTCTTCATCGTCACCGTCCTGTTCGAGAGCGTCGCGAACGCGCCGATCGCGGGCGGGACCGTGTCGAACGCCCTCGAGCATTTCACCGTGTTCGCGGGTTTGGGCTGGGCCGCATGGAACGCGTGGCGGATCTTCCGCATCGGACCGGCTTGATGGGCCCGGTCTCCTAGGTGGTCTCGAACACGGGCTTGATCCGCTCGATGGCCCAGTCGATGTCCTCCTTCGTGATGACGAGCGGCGGAGCGAAGCGTACCGTCTTCTCGTGCGTGTCCTTCGCAAGGACCCCCTTTGCCATGAGCTTCTCGCAGATCGGCCGCACGGTCTCGTCCTTCCCGAGGTGGAACTCCACGCCAATCAGGAGGCCCTTCTGGCGGATCTCCTTGATCTTCGGGTTCCGGATCTCCCCGAGCCGCTTCGCGAAGTAGGCCCCCATCTTCGCCGCGTTCTCCGCGAGCTTCTCCTCGACGAGGACGTCGATCGCGGCCTCGCCGATCGCCGCGGCCAAGGGGTTGCCGCCGAACGTGCTCCCGTGACTCCCGGGGGTGAACACGGCCATGATGTCCTTGCGGGCCAGCGACGCGGACACCGGGTAGAGACCGCCGCCGAGCGCCTTGCCGACGCAGAGCACGTCGGGCTTGATCCCCTCGTGCTCGAACGCGAACATCTTCCCGGTGCGGGCCCAGCCCGTCTGGATCTCATCCAGGATGAGGAGGATCTTGTGCTCGTCGCAGAGGCGGCGCAACTCCTTGAGGTACCCCGGCGACGGGATGTTGATCCCGGCCTCTCCCTGGATCGGCTCGACCAGGATGCCGACCGTCTTCGGCGTGATCGCCTTCTCGACCGCGCGGACGTCGTTGTACGGCACCATGACGAAGCCCGGCGTGAAGGGGCCGAACCCCGCCTTCGAGTCGGGATCGCTCGAGAAGCTGATGATGGTCGTCGTGCGGCCGTGGAAGTTGTTCTCCATGACGATGATGTCGCCCTCGTCCTCCGGGATTCCCTTCGTCTGATGCGCCCAGCGACGGGCCACCTTGATCGAGGTCTCGACGGCCTCCGCGCCGGTGTTCATCGGCAGGGCGACGTCCATCCCGGTGACCTCGCAGAGCTTCTTCAGGAACGGCCCCATCCGGTCGTTGCAGAAGGCCCGCGACGTCAGCGTCACGCGGTCCATCTGGTCCTTCGCCGCCTTGACGATCCGCGGGTGCAGGTGGCCCTGGTTGATCGCCGAGTACGAGCTCAGCATGTCGATGTACTTCTTTCCCTCGACGTCCCACACCCAGACGCCCTTCGCCTTCGAGATGACGACGGGGAGCGGGTGGTAGTTGTGCGCACCGTATGTCTCGTCCAGTCCGATGTAGTACTTCGCATCCATGGTTTCCATCTCCTTCACGGGAAGGACACGCCGGGGAAGTACGAGAACGGCACGAGGCCGCTGACGACCTTCATCGGCAGGTCCGGTATCTCACTGATCGTGAGGTCGAGCGTGACGCCCAGGAGGATCGCGGCCTCCGCGGGCGTCATCCCGAGCTTCTTGCAGAAGTAGCCCAGCGCCTTGCGGGCGGCGATCTCCGTGGCCTCGTCCAAGGTCCGGGCGACGCCCATGAAGCCGATGTAGCCGCCGTCGAAGACGTCCTGGACCTGGGCCCTCTCGACCACGAAGGCAGGAGGGTCGATGTGCTTCAAATCCTTCCGCACATTCACGCGCACCTTCACCTTGAGGGGCGCCTCGATCGCGCTCGAGTACACCTCGCCGTCCCCCATGGCGAGATGCGGGTCTCCGAGGAAGAGCAGCGCGCCCTTCGTGTGCACGGGCAGGTAGAGCTTCGCGCCCGCGGTGAGGTGTTTGCAGTCGAGGTTTCCGCCGCACTCGCGGGGCGGCAGCGGGTTGAAGGAACCGGTCAGGAACGGCGCGGTGCCGACCACACCGAGGAAGGGGTGGAGCGGCACGTGGACGTTGAACTTCTTCCAGACTGCGACGCCCCCCTGGACGTCCCAGAACGCGATGAACGGTTCGAACCGCTCCTCGGGGTAGTCCGCGAGGTTGAACTGCTCCACCTCGGGGAAGATCGCGGTGTAGCCCCAGCCGTGGTCCTCGAACCCGAGGAGTTCCACCTCGAGCAGGTCGCCCTTCTCCGCGCCCTCGACCCAGATCGGCCCCGCGAGGGCGTAGCCCTTCGAGAACTGGAGGGCCTTGATGTCCGCCGCGGTGGACTTCTTCGTGATCGCCCCGCCGCTGAAATCGGGCATCTCGAACTCCAGGGTCTCCCCCGGCTGGATGGTCAGGACGGGCTTCTCGTCCTGGCTGATCTTTCGCAACTTCACCAGACCCTCATGCGACCCCAACATGTGTCCCCCACCTTCATCCGCCAACGCCTTTCAGCGTTCGATCTCGTCCACCTCGTTGAACCAGGGTTTCGAGGTCCCCTTCTTGGCCCGCTTCTGCCACTCCTTGGACTTCGGCTCGTGATCGACGAGTTGAACGAGGTGCCGGATGCCGATCTCGACGCGCCCTCGTTCGTCCGCCGTCGCATGGCCTTCGGCCACCTCGTGGTCGGCAAGCCCCCGCAGCTTCTGCAGGTTCGACCGCGCGTCGTACTCGAAACCCCAGTCCCGGCTGAGGACCTGCGCGATGTACGCTCCGTCGATTCGGTCCGGCTCCGGCCCGGAATTGACGTCGTGTGCGCTGAGGAGCATGAAGAGGTCCACGAGGTCCTTCCGGTTGATGCGGTGGATTTGCAGTTTCTCGAGGACGATGTCCGCCAGGGCGATCGTCGGGAAGTCGAGCTCCAGCCGATCCCCGCTGACCGATCCGCGGAAGAGGACCTCGTGGCTGAAGCCCAGGAGATCGTAGAACACATCCACGTCGAACAGGCCGTCCGGGTGGCGGAAGACGTTGCGCCGTCCGGAGAACAGGGCGTTCACGTGGAAATCGGGCGTGAACTTCATCGTCTCCTGGAAGAACCGCGCGGTTTCCTTCTGGCGGTCACCGTACCCGACCACATCGAGGTCCGTGAAGAGAGGACGGCCGGGGCCCAGCCGCTCCAGGGCCCGGTAGCGGGCGAGGAGCTCGGGCCGGTGGCTTGAGTGGATGTAGACGGCCATCGCGCCGAGGATGCGGAGGGGGAGCTGCAGGTCCTGGGCTCGCTTCACGAGCTCGACCGACTGCGCGCAGAACTCGGTCTCACCGAGGTGGACGGACTTGCTGCCGGGGCCCCACATTCAACCCTCGCGATGGAGGATGTCCCCACTTCAAACACCCGGCATTGTTGTAATGACCCCGCGGCGGGCCTCGGGCGAGCGCCGGGTGGGAATCCCTACGCGCTCAGGAACATGAAGGACTCGACCTTGTCCCGGGACAGGTTGAGCAACAGGCTGCTCAGGACGCCGATCGTGTATTCGCTGCCCGGGTTGAAGCACATCGTCCGACCGATCTTCTCGTAGCCACGGGACTCATGGATGTGCCCATGGAGGCCCGCCATGGGCTGCACCCGCTGCAGCAACGCGCGAACCGCCTTGCATCCGACGTGGACCATCTGCGGCTCGCCGCCCGGGAGATACACGGGACGAAGCTCTGCATCGAGGAGCGGCGCGACGTCGAGCTTCGTGTCCACGGGAGGACAGTGCAGGTTGAATAGCGCGCGTTCGGGATGCTGGACCGTCGAGGCCAAGACGTCGAGCATGCGCTGCAGGTCCGGCTCCTCCAGGTCGCCCTCGCACTTCCACGGGGTGATGTTTGTGTTGCCGAGGCTGAGCATCTCGTGGTCGTCGTCGAGGAGGAGGACCTTGTTGTTGGGATAGACCACGTAGCTGGACGCCTCGATCGTCTTCCCCAGATCCTGGAAGTCGTCGTTGCCGATGTTCAGGAAGAGCTTGATGCCGAGCGGCTTGAGCTTCTCCTCCGCCAGACGAACCCAGGAGGCGAGGCGCTCGTTCGCGAGCTTGAAGAAGACGTCCGTCATCGCCTCGGGCTTCGCGCGGAGCTCCTTCCATCCATCCCGCGTTGTGTGATATGCGTACGAGCCGATCCGCGATACCTCGGCCTCCGCCTCCCGGATCTCCGTGTCGTTCTTCGGGAGGCGCTTCGCCCCCATGATCTCCGTCTCGACGGTGTGGTCCGTGTGGAAAAACGGCGTGATGTACTTGCCAATGATGTCCCCGCCGTGGACCAGCGTCTCCGCCTTGTACGCTGCGGCGGCGCCCAACGCCTTGGTGAAGACGGGCGTGGATCCGTGCACGTCAGAAATGAAGAGGACCCGGGTGAGTTTCTTCATGAATTAGATGGAGCCGGAGCGCGATATTTAGAACCGCGGTTCTTACGTTTTCAGGAGAGCCGTCGAGGGCGCCCTCCGAGAACGGGACGGTTTGCGCCTCGCGTGTTGCACGCGTCCGCGAGACGTTCGGCTGGCCGAATGATCGGCGAGCCGAGGTCCCCGCTGACCCAGGCGGGAAAGGTAGGCCTCCTCCCGCGCCAAAGGGGAGGAGACCGCTGAATCGTCTTGACCTCTACAGGGGCGGGATCTGCTTCCCTACGAGTTCCACAGGCAGGCCGTGGCCCTTCTGGTAGAAGTACGAGCCCCAGTACACGAAGGTGGCGAAGATCAACATCAGGATGATCGGGGAGAACGCCACGAAGTCGAACTGCGCTTGATGCGTGTACGCGGGGAGCACGACCGACACCATCACGATCGCAGTGAAGACCGCGCCGACGAGGCCCACGATCGTGATCACGGGGACGGGTCCGACCTTCGCCTTGACGTACCGGTGGGACGACTCGAAGATCTCCTTCCTGCGGAACGGGAAGAGAGCGCCGGCAATCAGGACGATCGTCGTGGAGAAGTAGAAGCCGAAGATCGCGTAGATGTAGAAGGCGCCGATCGTCGTGAAGATCGTCAGGAAGACGAAGGCCACCGTGACGAGCCCGTAGAGCAGTACGGCGTAGTACGGGACGCCCTTCTTCGAGGTCTTCGAGAGCCCGAGCGGGAGGATCCGGTCGAAGGACCAGGAGAAGATGTACCGCGTCGGGGCGAGGTAGAAGGCCATCGACCACATGACCAGCTGCAGGCCCATCCCGAACGCCACGAGTGCGGCAATCCACGGGTTCGTCGTCAGGAAGTTCACCAGGAACACGCCCGAGGGATACCCGGCGCCGGGTACGGGCAGGAGGGAGGCGCCCGGTCCGGCCGCCGCGGCCAGGAAGTCGTGTCCGTAGACCGTGAACTGGGTGAAGTAGATCGTGAAGAGGAACGCCCCGTAGATCAGGGGGGAGCCGAAGATGGCGATCCCCTGGGACTTGAAGGGGTTCCCGCTCACCTCGCCGGCGAAGTACGAGCTATTCACCAGCCCGATGTAACTCAACATCACGAAGACGAGGCCGAGGAACAGGGTCCCGTCCAGCGTGTAGTTGAACGCACCGGGCGTCATCGTGGCCAGGACGTCGCCGTAGGTGGTGCCCGAGGCCGCGTTGAAGTTGCTGATGAATCCCGCGTTCCCGTTGACGAGGAGCAACCCGATGTACACCGCGAAGATGGCCAGCATCACGAAGAAGCCGCCGACGAGGACGTTCACGACCCGCTTAATGGGCAGCAACATGACGGCGATGACGAGGGCCGAGATCGCGAGCGAAACGAGGAGCAGCTGCGTCTTGTCGGTCATCAGGTTCGTCCCGATTGTGACGAGCCCCGCGTCCTTCGCGAGGAATCCGAAGTTGATGAACATGTACGAGAAGCCGTACTGGACGGCCAGGACGATGTCGTACGCGACGAACGAGGAGATCATCACGAACAGGATCATCGAGCTCTCCAGGAAACCTAAGTACGGATGGAGAACTCGCGACACCCAGACGTAGTCGCCTCCGGTACGGGGCATGCTCGTGGAGAACATCCAGTACACGAAGCCCACCATGAGGACGATTGCCAGGCCCAGGAAGGTCGTCAGCGGGATGTCCGCGTTGGGTGCCGTCAGCACGGCGAACCACACGTACAACATCGGTCCCATGATGCCCATGCTCACAAGGTTCGCAATGAGGGCCTGGCGGGAGCTGACCGCCCGAACAAGGCCGGAACTTCGCCTCACATATAGCGAACCAGAATCGCCGGAAGGGTTCTCACTCTGAGTAGCCAAAACAACCCCCACTCCCGACGGGGGCATCCGGGTACCGCATACTTAATTCGAGGCATAGACTAGTACATACACTCGACGGGCCGCTCCATGGAGATCCGGAGCGCGAGCGGGAGGCGGGCTACGCTTCCCGGCGCTCGTCCTTCTCCTTCTGGAGCACGCGGACGTGGTCGCCGCGGACCGTCACCGGGATTCGGACCATCGCCTCGAACAGCTCGACCGTGATCTCTTCCTTCGTCTCGTCGATCTTCTGGACCCGCGCCTTCTCGCCCTTGAACGGGCCGGCGACGAGCTCGACGATGTCGCCTTCCATGATGCCACTGACCACGGGCTTCGGGGTCAGGTAGAGGTCAATGTCGGAGAAGCTGATGCCGGCCTTCTCGCCCTCGCCCTTCACGACACCGCGCGCGCGGCGGACGCCGCGGACGAGTTCCTCGAGCCGGTCCGGGTTCATCGACTCGACGAACACATACCCGCGCAGGTTTGCGGGCACGAGGATCGCGAAGACGCCGAGGTCCTTGCCCTTCGCCCGCGCGTAGAGCGAGTCGGCGACGGTCCGCTCGTGGCCGATGGAGCACTTGACCGCGAGGACGGCCTGGCGGGCCGTGAAGCTCAGCGTCTTGACGTCCGAGGCGGTCGGATCGGCCTTCGAGATCCCGTTCAGGACGACGTTCAGGCGGTCGCCGAAGCGGGCGCCCTTCGGACAGGTGATCTGGACGGTCAGCTCGCGCTGACCCTCCGGGATGAGGAGGAACTCCTTCTCGATGACCTTCGTGTACGTGACGTCCCAGGGCTTGTCCTCGACGCCCCAGATCTTGATCCCCCATTCGGGCGGGTCGGGGATCTCGGAGCCGTAGACGAGGTCGACCTTGATCCGGACCATGTCGTCGTCTGTGCCCGTGTTCGTCACGACGAGGGCGTACTCCTTGACCTGGCCGGCGGTGAGCGAGATCTTCTCCTCCTGGAGCTCGAGCTTGACCCCGCGGTGGCCCACGGGCGGACGTTCCTCCGGCTTCGGTTCCGGTTTCTTTTCCGCGCCCTTGGCCAGGTCGTCGAGCAGCCCCATGGTCTCCGCTCCCTCAGATCATCCGAAGAGTCCGGTGAAGAACGAGCCGCCGTACCGCATCACGAAGTAGATGAAGAACCCGAGCGCCCCGATCGCGACGAGGCCGAGTCCCGTGATGATGAGGACCTTGCTGTACTCGTCCGGCGTCGGCTTCCGGGCCATCTTCAAGATGCGACCGTACTTGCCTTTGCCGACCCGCTTGAGCCGCTCCTCGACCCGCCGCTGGACCTCCCAGCCCTTCTCCATGATGTCGGCCATGATTGAGAACCCTCACCGCACGATGTCGACGCCGGCCGAGGGGCCGCGGATGTGCTCCCCCGGTCCGAGGATCTGCTTGGACCGCACGCCGGTCAGGATAAGCATGACGCGGAGCTTGTGCTCGAGCGCCTGGTCGACCGCTGCGCCCCAGATGATCCGGGCGTTGCTGCTGATTCGGCCCTGGACGATCTCCGCGACCTTTTCGGCTTCGGCGACGCTCATGTCCACGCCGCCCGTGACGTTGACGAGGGCGCCCGTCGCGGCGCTGATGTCGACGTCGATGAGCGGGGAGTTGATGGCCTCCTCGATGGCCTCCTCGGCCCGGTTCTCCGAGTCGGACTCGCCGAGGCCGATCATCGCGACCCCGCCGCCCTTCATGATCGTCTTGATGTCGTTGAAGTCCAGGTTGACGAGCCCGGGCTTCGTGATGACCTCGGTGATCCCCTTGATCGCGCGCATGAGCACGTCGTCCGCGACCTTGAAGGCCGCATTCAGGGCGAGACGCGGCACGAGTTCAAGGAGTTTGTCGTTCGGGATGACGACGACCGTGTCCGCGAAGCTGCGGAGCTTCTCGAGGCCGTACTCCGCGTTTTCCGCGCGGATCGCGCCCTCCGCCTTGAAGGGGAACGTGGTGATGGCGATCGTGAGGGCGCCCGCCTCCTTGGCCATCTGAGCGATGATCGGTGCGCCACCCGTGCCCGTGCCGCCACCGAGGCCGCAGACGATGAAGACCATGTCTGCGCCCTGGACGACGGTCCGAAGCTCGTCGCCCGCCTCCCGCGCGGCCTCTTCCCCGACCTGGGGGAGCGCGCCCGCCCCGAGGCCCCGCGTCGAACGGCGCCCGAGGAGGAGCTTGTGCGGCGCGCGGATGATCAGTAGGTGCTGCGCGTCCGTGTTGCACGCGTAGAGCTCGGCGCCCACGATGCCGCCCTCGACGAGGCGGTCGATCGTGTTGCAGCCGCCCCCGCCGATGCCGACTATCTTGATGTTGGTGCGAAGGCTCGCGAGGATGCGCTCGAGTTCGGCATCCTCGGTCCCCATCCCGAACGCCGCGGTGGGCGATTCGGGGACGCGCGGCTCGTCCGCCGCTCGGGTGACGACTTCCCTAACAATGGAGTCCATGATTGGGCCTCCGGCTACGCGAAACGCTGGTCGAAGCAGCCGCGAAGGGCAGGTAGCAAAGGGGCGCTAATAAAGGTTTCCGGGTGACCGGCGGGCCACCCGTACCGGAATTCTCTCGGAGGAAAACGACCTCAGCGGATGACGTCCACGCCCACCCTCGCGCGTTCCTCGGCGGGGTCGCGTCGGCCGACGATCTGCTTGGACCGCACGCCCGTGGCGACGAGCATGACGCGCAGGGTGTGCTCGAGGGTCGGGTCCACCGTGGCGCCCCAGATGATCCGGGCCGTCGGGGAGACCTTCGACTGCACGACCTCGGCGACGCGCTCCGCCTCGGCGATCGTCATGTCGTTCCCGCCGGTGACGTTGATCAGGACGCCGTGCGCCGAGGACACGTCGACCTCGAGGAGGGGACTGTTGATCGCTTCCTCGATCGCCTCGACCGCGCGGTTCTCGCCCATCGCCTGGCTCTCGCCCAGGCCGATCATCGCGACGCCGCCGCCCTTCATGATCGTCTTCACGTCGTTGAAGTCGAGGTTCACGAGGCCGGGCTTCGTGATGATCTCCGTCAGACCCTTGATGGACCGCATCAGGACCTCGTCCGCGAACTTGAACGCGTTGTTCAGGGACATCCGGGGCACGAGGTCGAGGAGCTTGTCGTTCGGGATCGTGATGACCGTGTCCGCCGCGTCGCGCAGGCGCTCGAGGCCCCACTCGGCGCTCTCCATGCGCAGCTTCCCCTCGCCGCGGAAGGGCAGGGTGACGACCGCGATCGTCAGCGCGCCCATCTCCTTGGCCAGGCGCGCGACGTAGCCGCAGGAGCCCGTCCCGGTCCCGCCGCCGAGGCCGCAGGTGGTGAACACGATGTCGGAACCGTGGAGGATCGTGCGCAGCTCCTCTTCCGCCTCGCGCGCGGCTTCCTCGCCGATCTGGGGCAGGGCACCGGCGCCGAGGCCCTTCGTCACCCGGCGGCCCAGGAGGATCTTCTTGGGGGCGGTGATGTGGAGCAGGTGCTGCGCGTCTGTGTTGCACGCGTACAGCTCCGCGCCCACGATGCCCTCGTTGTAGATCCGGGCAATCGTGTTCGAACCGCCGCCTCCGAGGCCGACGATCTTGATGTTGGTCTTCATCTTGCTGAGCATGTCTTCGAGCTCAGAGTCGACACGGGTGTCTTCGAAGGCGGGGGTTCCGCCTTCGCGGGCCAGCACGTCCTCTAGCATGGAGTTCATTGCGTCACCTGCAGCTTGAGCGAGTTCATCCCATCCCGCAAGGTGGGCTCGTATTCTTCGCACGCTATTTAAAAGTGTCTGACGAACGTCCGCCGATTTGACAAAGGGCCCATCCGGACGCGCGTCACACAGGAGGTTTTCGCGGCCAGAAACGCTGGAGGCCTTTGAGCTCCAGATACGTCAAGCCGACGACGATCGTGATGGACAAACCGTACGGCCAGAGTTGCGACAGATCCGCAACCTGGAGGATCGTGCCCACGACCATCACGTCGAGGAGGGCACAACCGAACGCGTACCACTGCTTCGCATAGCGCTGGCGCACCCAGTCCCGCCACGGCGCCTTCGCGTCGAATTCGCGGTCCGCTTCGTACCGCTCCTTGAAGGAGCGGAACACGCGCGTCGGTCGTTGCGGGTCCGAGTCGCTCGCCAAGGGATGCTTCCTGCGGTCCGGCCTCGCGGGAGGTCGGCGGCGGACCGCAAGGCCGGCACTCGCTATTCTGCCTTTGGGTCTCGGTCCGAATCGTCCGAATCCCGCTAGAGGAACGTGGCCTGGCACGCCTTCCGGACGGCGTCCACCGCCTGGGGCGGCGCGGCGACCATGACGACCCAATCCGTGACCTGGCGAATCTGGAGCGCGCGGCCGAGTGGGCTGACGCGGGAAAAGGGCCTCGCCTCGCCGTCGTCCAGGATCATGACCTCCGTCTTCGCGATCCGCGGCTCGCTGATCAGCAGTTCCGGCAGCGGGACGTCGACGAGGACCTGGCCGGGCTCGAGCCCGGCCCGGCGCGCGATCCGGTCCTCCAACCGCCGTCGCGCGCGCGCGTCCTTGAAGGACGCCAGGGTGGCCTTCGCGTCCTCCGACAGCTCGTCCTTGTCGAGCGCGAGGACGCGCTTGTACAGCTTGCGGTAGCGCACGCGGAGCGCGATCTCCCGCTGGAACTTCCCTTGGTGCATGAGCCACGCCAGCAGTTCGTGGTCCACCATCTTCTGGACGTCCGCGATGGAGGCCTCCGAGCGCTCGACGGAGCGGGCGAGCATCTGCTCCGCGATTCGCACGGTCTTGTGGAAGTAGACGGACGAGTACATGAGGCCTCGAGCCACGAGCATGCCCTCGAGGGCGGGGAGGCCCTTGCGGTCCAGCGCCAGGGACCCATGGTGGAGCCGCAAGGTCAGCAGGAGACGGGCGATGTCGATGCGGCCCTGGCTCACGCCCGTGTAGTGGGCGTCCCGCAACAGGTAGTCGATCTGGTCCGCATCCATCGGGCTGTGGATGATCTGGCCCAGGTAGCGGTGGTCGTCCCGGGTCGACTTGCCGAAAAGTCCACCCGAGTCGGACGGTCCCCGGATCAGCGCGGCGACCTCCTTCGGCGAGACCCCGTGCTCCTGGAGGACCTCGTGGATCCGCGGCACGTCGGGGAAGGCCTTCCGGTCCTCCGCCCCGACGTTGTCGTCCTCGCCCGTGATGAGCCGCTGGGTGAGGTGCATGTGGTCGACCGCGAGCTCGCGGCTCAGGACGTGCTCGAGGGTGTGGGAGTACGGTCCGTGGCCGACGTCATGCAGCAGGCCGGCGGCCTGCACGAGCTTGCGCTCCTCCTCGGGCAGGTCGAGCGCGCGGGCCATCTCGTTGGCCACCCAGCTCACCCCGAGGCAGTGCTCGATCCGAGAGTGGTTCGCGCCGGGGAAGACGAGGTACGTGAGCCCGAGCTGGCGGATCGAGTTGAGCCGCTGGATCTCGAGCGTCTCGAGCAGATCGAGAATCAGCGGCTCGAGGCGGATCGTGCCATGGACCGCGTCGACGATCGTCTTCGGGCCCGCCATCGCACTCGCACAGAGGCCCGGGTCATAAATACCTTGTTCGAGCGCGTAGGCTGGATGCAACTCGCCCGGAGGCGAATCGTCCTTCGAAAAAATTCAATCATCGGTCTCGATTTGACAACCCACCGAGCGGCCGGAAGGGCTATGCCGGGCGGCGTTCGGTGTCGGGATTCGCTCCTGCACTGGCTTGCTGCCCGCCCGAACGGCCTCCGGAGGTCCGGATTCCCGTAGGTTGTCAAGCACACCTTTTTGACAAGATTCAATTACCATGGCCCGGATGGGCCGCGGGAGCCGGGGTGACAGAGCGGCTAATGTGACCGACTGCAGATCGGTATCCAGAGGGTTCGACTCCCTCCCCCGGCATGGCACGGCGGCCGGCGTCGGCCGGAACCGAACAATCTAGAAGCTTTCATGGTCCCGGCGGCGCCTGTGCACTCGGAGGCATGCCCGTGTCCCCGGCCGCCCCGCCGATGCAATCGGCTTTCGGATTGGCCTTGCCCCTCGTCCTTGCCGCCATCCTCCTCGTCGGCCTCTTGGTCGCCGTCTTCAGATACCAACGGACACCTCGGCGGGGCACGGCCGTCGCCATCGTCGCCCTGGCTCTGGGGCTCGCCACGGTCACCGGCCTGTCCGTGTACAGCGCGTACCAGTCGTACGTGGCCCAGAACACCTGGACCTTCGGCTACTCCCTGGCCATCCAGGGAAACGGCACCGCGCCCGAATCGCTTGTCGCCCCAATTGCCAAGGACGAGAGCCTCCTCGGAGGACTCCATCTCACCTCCGGGACGGCGAACTGGAGTCTCGTCGACACGCCGAAGGGGCGCGGCCTCTTCGTCCGCTTCACGGGTTCGGCGACCATCGAGACGACCGTGTCCGCGGTTCCGCGCCCCTCCGTATTCCCCGACACGAGTCCCACGATGATGGTGTCCACGAATTGCACGGCCCAGCCCTCCAACTGCACGGGCCCGCCCAGCCTGTGGGTCTTCTACAGCGGACCCGCAGGGACCCGCATCAGCCTGTCCATCAGTTCGTCCTACCTAGGCGGAGACCTCGCAATCGGCTGGGCCACCTACCAGACCTGGCCTCCCGCGATGCCAGCGGCCTAGCCGCGCACGTTCTTATAGCGCCCGGGGCATGGGCAAGTTTGTCGGGGGAGCATCGGGCCTCCATGCGGTACTACAACAGCATCCTGGAGACGATCGGGAACACGCCGCTCGTCAAACTCCCGAAGCTCTTCGCGGGGACGAAAGGGCTTGTCCTCGCGAAGCTCGAGATGTTCAACCCGGGCGGCAGCGTGAAGGACCGCATCGGCCAGAAGATGATCGAGGACGCCGAGAAGCGGGGCGACCTGAAAGCGGGCGGCACGATCGTCGAGCCCACGAGCGGGAACACCGGCACGGGCCTCGCGATGGTCGGCGCCATCCGAGGCTACCGGATGGTGTTCACGATTCCGGACAAGATGAGCCGCGAGAAAATTGACGCGCTCAAGGCCTTCGGCGCCCGCGTGGTCGTGACGCCGACCGCGGTCGCGCCCGAGCATCCCGAGTCCTACTACAGCGTCGCGGCCCGCATCCACAAGGAGACGCCGAACTCCATCCTGCCCAACCAGTACGCGAACCCGATGAACCCGCAGGCCCACTACGAGACGACGGGGCCGGAGATCTGGCGGGACACGGACGGCAAGGTGACGCACTTCGTGTGCGGGATGGGGACGGGCGGCACGATCAGCGGGGTCGGCAAGTTCCTCAAGGAGAAGAACCCCCGGGTCAAGGTCATCGGGGTCGATCCGCTCGGCTCCATTCTAAAGGACTATTTCTACAAGAAGGAGCGAACGAAAGGCCATCCCTACATGATCGAGGGAATCGGCGAGGACTTCATCCCGGGGACCACGTGGTTCCAGTACATCGACGATGTCGAGAAGGTCTCGGACAAAGAGGCGTACCTGATGACGCGGCGGCTCACCCGCGAAGAGGGCCTCCTGGCGGGGAGCTCGAGCGGGGCCGCGCTCGTCGGCGCGAGGCGGGTCGCGGAGACCCTGGGGCCCGACGACGTCCTCGTCGTCCTCTTGCCCGACAGCGGCCTGCGCTACCTCTCGAAGGCGCACAACGAGGAATGGCTCAAGGAGCAAGGTTATCTCGAAGAACCGCTCGCCCCGCTCCTCACGATCGTGCACTCGAAGTCGGGCCAGTTCCCCGGCGTCATCACGATCGACGTGGCCGCGAAGGTCCGCGAGGCGGTCGACGTCATGAGCCAGTACGGCATCTCCCAGCTCCCGGTCCTCGACACCGGGATCATGGTCGGCTCGCTGCGCGAGGAGGTCCTGATGAAGGCCCTCCTCGAGAATCCGAGGATGTACGACGACCACGTCGCCAAGGTCATGGATAAGCCCTTCCCGGTCGTGGAGCCCGGCGCCGACCTCGACACGGTCTACAAGCTCCTCCTGCACGGGAACCCGGCGGTCGTCGTCGGATCGGAGAACCGCCTCGAGGGGATCATCACCCGCAGCGACATCATCCAGTACCTCGCGGGACGAGACTGACGGTCCCGGGCGGGGCCCGGCGCGCTCCGCGGGGGGGACGCCCTGCCCAGGGGTAGGCCCGTTTTCGAGCATTCCTCCAGTGGAAACGGCCCTTTTCGACCGAAACGCTTGAGTGGGGGGAGCCGCTGTCCTTCGCGGGCAAGGTGGGACGGGAAGCTTGAGGCATCTTCTGCCGTATTCTGCGCTTCGAGCACCGGCCGCATCGCGATGAGGGGTTCCTGCGGTGTGTCCCGGCCTCAGCCCGATGGATGAGGGCATACCATGGATCCGACGAAGAAGCGGCGTTTGACCTATGTGACCACCGCGATCATTGGCGCGATGATTGTGATCCTCGCGGTTCTCCTGCTGCAGCAACCGATCCCGACGAGCACGGTCCCGAACAACCCGGGTACCCCCGGAGGCGGGAACAACACGAACAACCCGCCCGTGACCCCGCCGACGGTGACCCCGCCGGGCGTCGCCACGAAGGCTGCGACCGCGATCGGGCTGACCGGCGCGACCCTGAACGGAGATCTCACCAGCCTGGGCACCGCGACCTCGGTGACCGTCGGGTTCCAGTACTCCGAGCTCGCGGATTTCGGGGGCATGACGAACCTGACCGTGGGCCCGCGAACGGCCGCCGGAGGGCTCAGCTCCGTCCTCACGGGGCTCAGTTCGAACACGACGTACTACTTCCGGGCGTGGGCGCTCGGTGGCGGCTTCGTGACGGGCAGCCCGCTCACCTTCAAGACGACGGCCCCGGCGACTCCGCCCCCGCCGGGCGGCAACGGGCACCAGGTCCCGCCGGGATGGGCCCATGCGGCCTGCCCGGACATCCCGGAGTCGGCGCCCGCCCACGGAGTGCGTGCGCGGTGCGAGCACAACGAGACGTACGGCCAGATGAAGAAGGACGCCAAGGGCCACCTCGCGGACCCGGCTATCGCACTTCTGCAGATCCACGGGCACGTCGCCGACCTTCGGGCCTCAGACCCGGGAAACTCCGGGGACCACCGCGCGGCCCAATCCCGCACGTGGTGAGGTCGCCCACCCGGTCGACCCCTGAGTCCCCGCGCGCGGGGACTCAGCAAACCTTTTACGCCGGGCGGGTGAGTCTCGCTCCGGCGATCTCGATGCGATTCGCGACGAAGGCCATCCACGCCGGCCAGGAACCGGAGCCCAGGACCGGGGCCGTGACCCCGCCCATCTACATGACGTCGACATACTCCCAGAAGGAGCAGAAGGAGTACGACTACGCGCGGGGGATCAACCCGACGCGGGCGGCGCTCGAGACGAACCTGGCCGCGCTCGAGGACGCGAAGCACGCGCTCGCTTTCTCGAGCGGGATGGGCGGCATCACGACCGCACTGAGCCTCCTGAAGAAGGGGGACCACGTCGTCATCTCGGACGACTGCTACGGCGGCGTCTACCGGATCTTCACGCGCTTCATGGCGAACTACGGGATCGAGACGAGCTTCCTCGACCTGCGGGACCTCGTGGACGTGGAGGACGCGTTCCGTCCGGAGACCCGGATGCTCTGGATGGAGTCCCCGACGAACCCGCTCATGAAGGTCGTGGACATCCGGGAGCTCGCAGTGATCGCGAAGGCCCACGAGGCGATCAGCGTCTGTGACAACACGTTCGCCTCGCCCGCCCTGCAGAACCCGCTACGCCTTGGCGCGGACCTGGTCGTGCACAGCATGACGAAGTACCTCGGCGGCCACGCGGACGTCCTCGGCGGCGCCCTGGTCATGGACCGCGAGGACCTGTTCGAGAAGCTCAAGTTCGCGCAGAACGCCCTCGGCGCCGTGCCCGGGGCGTTCGACGCGTGGCTCGTCCTGCGCGGGATCAAGACCCTCCCGGTCCGCATGGAGCGGCACTGCGACAACGCGGAGGCCGTCGCGAAGTTCCTCCACGGCCACCCGGCGGTCTCCAAAGTCCACTACCCGGGCCTGCTCGACGATCCGGGTCACGCGATCGCGAAGAAGCAGATGCGACGCTTCGGCGGCATGCTGAGCTTCGAGCTCAAGGACGCCGCCCACGCGGTCGAGCGCCTGCGCCGCGTGCAGATCCTCACCCTGGCGGAGAGTCTCGGCGGCGTCGAGTCCCTCATCGAGCACCCTGACTCGATGACTCACGCCAGCGTCCCGAAGGACCAACGGCTGAAACAGGGCATCACGGACGGGCTCGTTCGGTTCTCCGTCGGGATCGAGGATGTGGACGACATCCTCGAGGACCTGGGCCGGGTGCTCGCCTAGGCCCAACGCTCGGGCGCCCGCGGCGTCTTCGCGGCGCCCCATCCGCGCGTCGGGACGGGCTCCGGGAGCGAGTGCATCGTGAGGCCCGCTGCGACCAAGACGTAGCCCACGCACGCAGCGGCGGGCAGGACCCCGTAGCCGACGCTCCAGGACTGAAGGAACACGCTCGCGGTGGGGGACTGGAGGACGATCGCGGTGGTGGCCGCCGCGACGGCGAACAAGACCATCGCGCCCACGTCCGTGAGGCGCCGCGACGGGCCGTCGAGGAAGTTCCCGACGCGGCCGAAGAGGATACCGTGGAGCGCAAGGGTGGGCACGAAGAGCCACGCGAGGTAGGGGAACGCGCTGATGTAGAGGACGAGGACCCAGAGTCCCGTCGGGCCGATGCCGCGGTACTGGACCGGGAGGATCGCGACGGCGGCCGCGACGAGCCCGAGGCTCACGTAGAACGACCGTCGCGCGACGAGCGCGTCGACCTTGCCGGGGTGGGAGGCCACGAGGCCCTTCAACCCATCCCACAGGTCCGGCCAGGCGAGGGCGTTGAGCAGCACCCCGACCCAGGCGAGGAGCAGGTCCATGTAGACAATCCCGACGTGGTCAATCCATATCGCCCAGCCGCTGAACGCGAAGGCGAACCAGTACAGCACGGACCCCGCGGACAGGCAGATCGCGGCGCGGTGCAGCTGGCGGGGCCAGAGCGCTCGCACGCGGGGGGCACGGAGGGTGGGGGAGGTTCCCGCCATGGTGAGGCCGTGCATCCGGGCCTGCGGGGGATAAGTCTTTTGACAAGGCGCTGTCAACCCGTCACGGCGCGCGCCGCGAACGCGCGACCCACGCGTCCACCTGGAAGGCGAGCGCGATCGCGAGGAACCCGAGCGCGACCAGGAGCAGATCCTCCGTGAGCCGCGCGCTCCGGAGGGCTCGCACGGGCTCGGCGAGGGCCCCGCCGACCGCAGACAGAGAGACGGCGATGATCGCGCCGCATCCGACCGCCGCGGTCACCGCCATGCGCTCGGACGCCAGCTCGCGCGCCGCGTACACAAACCCGACCGCGGCGACCGAAGAGACCGGCCCCCAGAAGAACGGGATCGCGGGGATCAGGACGAGCGCGGTCGGCGCCTCGACGGGAACCTCCGGGAGGATGAAGAGGACGTACAGCGCGGTGACCGCCGTCGAGATCGGCAGCACGACCAGGAGGGAGGCGAGCAGCGCGAAGCGCCCGGACCGGCCCGACTCGCTCAGGGGGAACGCGCGGCTGAACACGACGGCGCCGTACGCCCCGGAGCTCAGGCCGAGGACCAGGAGGAGCGCGCCCACGATGAGCGCGGAGACCACCCCCACGGGCGCGAAGATCAGGAGGAACGCCTGGGCGACCGCGACGAACAACGCGCCGAGGGCGAGGAACGACGCCGCGAAGAGGAGCCGCCGTCGGGCCGCGACGCGGAGCGTCTCGACGGTGCGTCCCGGGGCCGTCATCGGGATCGTCACGGGTCCCGAATGGACGGGGCGTCTCTTAAGTCCCGTCGGCCCGGAGGAACTTTAATAGAGCCGCCCCGCATCAACACGGGCCCATGACCGACGAGGTGCCGCCCATCCAGGTGTACAACACCCTGTCGCGATCGAAGGAGCTCTTCACGCCGCTCCACGACCGGCAGGTCTCCATGTTCGTCTGCGGCATCACCCCGCAGGACCAGGCGCACCTCGGGCACGCGAAGACCTACGTCACGTTCGACGTCGTCGCGCGATACCTGCGCTCGCGCGGCTACGCGGTGTTCTACCTGCAGAACGTGACGGACATCGAGGACCGCATCATCGACAAGATGCGGGAGACCGGGAAGGACTGGAAGGAGATCGTCCGTCACTTCTACGGCGAGTACCAGGAGGGCATGCAGGCCCTGAACTGCACGTCGGTCGACGTGTACGCGTACGCGACGGACCACATCCCGGAGATCCTGCAGCAGATCCAAGGCCTCGTGGATCGAGGCTACGCCTACGTGACCGAGACGGGCGTGTACTACGACACGACGAAGTTTGCGGACTGGGGCAAGCTCAGCGGCCAGAAGATGGAGGAGCTGAGGCCCGGCGCGCGGGTCGCGGTCGATGAGACGAAACGGAACCCCGCGGACTTCGCTCTCTGGAAGGCGCAGAAGCCTGGCGAGCCTGCTTGGGACAGCCCGTGGGGGAAGGGGCGACCCGGGTGGCACATCGAGGACACCGCGATCACGATCAGCCGCTTCGGTCCGCAGTACGACCTGCACGGGGGCGCGACGGAGCTGATGTTCCCGCACCACGAGGCCGAGGTCGCCCAGGCAGAGGCCTACACGGGCGTGAAGCCGTTCGTCCGGTACTGGATGCACGGCGGCATGCTCATGGTCAAGGGCGAGGAGATGCACAAGTCCCTCGGAAACTTCTGGGCGATCAAGGACGCGATCGCCCGCTGGGACCCGGAGGTCGTCCGTTTCTTCCTGGTGAACGCCCACTACCGCTCCCCGATCGACTTCAGCCCCGAGGCCATCGAGGAGGCGGGCCGATCCTACGAGCGCCTGCGCGAGACCCTGAGGAACCTCGAGGCGGCCCTCCGGTCGCCCCCGGAGGTCGGCCCCGGCGACGAGGCGCTCGCTTCGGCCACCCGAAAGACCCGCGCCCGGTTCGACGAGGCCATGTCGGACGACTTCAACACGAGGGAGGCCCTGGCCGCGGTCTTCGAATACGCGCGAGAGGTGAACCGGGCCATCGGCGCCGGCGCGGGACGCGCGGCGCTCGGCGGCGTGAAGGATGCGTTCGAAAGCTTCGGACAGATCCTCGGCCTGTTCCGCGGACGGGGGACCGGCGCGGGGCTCGACGCACGCAAGATCGAGGACCTCATCCGGACCCGCGAGGACGCGCGGAAGCGCAAGGACTTCGCCACCGCGGACCGGATCCGGACCGAGCTCCACGATCTCGGCATCGTGCTCGAGGACACGCGCGACGGGGTCCGGTGGAAGCGGCGGTGAGGCATCCGAACGCGGATGCGGAGAGGTCCCCGCCAACTGGATCTCAAACGTGAGAATGATGCAGCGTTCTACCCCGTGCTATAGTATATAAGCCCATGAGCCAAAGACGACCCCTTTTCCCGACCCCATTTTTCTCCATAGAAACCGCCTGAGAACGTTTATAAATGGGCCGCGTATACTCCAGACGTCCGAAGGGATGGGCGAAACGAGCCCACAAAATCGCGCGTAAGAAGGTTTCGAAATAGATGACTGAAGAGCCCGCAGCACCAACCTCCGAAGACAGGATTGTCGATGTCTACCTCTCGGACCAGATTCAGGTCCTCGAAGGCCTCCAGGCCGTCCGCAAGCGGCCCGCGATGTACATCGGCAGCGTGGATGAGCGCGGGCTCCACCACCTCGTCCACGAGGTCGTCGACAACTCGATCGACGAGGCCATGGCGGGCTTCTGCAAGAACATTCAGGTCACCCTCAACCCGGACGGGTCCGTGACCGTGGCGGACGACGGGCGCGGCATCCCGGTCGACGTCCACCCGAAGTACGGCGTCCCCGGCGTCGAGCTCGTCACGTCGCGGATGCACAGCGGCGGGAAGTTCGAGCACAAGATGTACCGCGTGTCCGGCGGACTCCATGGCGTCGGCCTTTCCGTCGTGAACAGCCTGAGCGAGTGGTTCGAGGTCCGCGTGCACCGGGACGGGAACGAGTACCGGATCCGGTACGCGCGCGGCCAGAAGGCCGAGGACCTGAAGGTCACGGGCCCTGCCGAGGGCACAGGGACGATCATCACGTTCAAACCGGACAGCCAGGTCTTCGAGACCATCGCGTTCGAGTACGACACGCTGGCCTCGAGACTGCGGGAACTCGCGTTCCTGAACGCTGGGCTGCAGATCATCATCGTCGACAAGGAGCACGGCCGCGGGGACGTGTTCCAGTTTCAAGGCGGCATCAAGGAGTACGTGAAGTGGATCAACCGCGCGAAGACCCCGCTCCACCCCGAGCCGATCTACCTGACGAAACAGTCGGATGGAATCCAGATCGAGGTCGCGATGCAGTACCACGACGGCTACAACGAGTCCATCTTCACCTTCGTGAACAACATCGACACGAAGGAGGGCGGGACCCACCTCATCGGGTTCAAGTCCGGCCTTGCGCGGGCGTTCATCAACTACGCGAAGGAGAACAAGTACCTGAAGGAGGGCGAGAGCCTCGAGGGCGACGACGTCCGCGAGGGCCTGACCGCGATCCTGAGCGTGAAGATCCCCGACCCCCAGTTCGAGGGCCAGACGAAGATGAAGCTCGGGAACTCAGAGGTCAAGGGCATCGTGGAATCGGGGATGTACGAGAAGCTCACCGAGTACTTCCTCGAGAACCCGAAGGTCGCGGAGATCTGCATCCAGAAGGCCGTGATCGCGGCGCAGGCGCGCGAGGCGGCGCGCAAGGCGCGCGAGCTCACGCGGCGAAAGGGTCTCCTCGACGGATTCAACCTCCCCGGGAAGCTGGCGGACTGCCAAGAACGCGACCCCGCGAAGGCGGAGATTTTTATCGTGGAAGGCAACTCCGCGGGGGGGAGTGCGAAGCAGGGCAGGCGGCGTGAGTTCCAGGCGGTCCTACCGCTCCGCGGCAAGATCCTCAACGTCGAGAAGTCCCGCCTCGACCAGATGCTGAAGAACGAGGGAATCCGGACCCTGATCACCGCCATCGGCGCCGGGGTGGGGGAGGAGTTCAACGTCTCCAAGGTCCGATACCACAAGGTGATCACCGCGGCGGATGCGGACGTCGACGGGCAGCACATCACCACGCTCCTGCTCACGCTGTTCTTCCGCTACATGCGGCCCATGATCGACGCAGGGTACGTCTACATCTCGCAGCCGCCACTGTACAAGATCCGGAAAGGCAAGGAGATCTTCTACGCGTATTCGGAGCGGCAGCGCGAGGACTTCGCGAAGCAGCTCGGCGACAAGGGCGTGGCCTACCAGCGCTACAAGGGCCTGGGAGAGATGAACGCCGAGGAGCTCTGGGAGACCACGATGGACCCGGACCGCCGCATCCTGAAGCAGGTCACGATCGAGGACGCGGCTGCGGCAGACGGCCTGTTCTCCATCCTGATGGGGGAGGCCGTGGAGCCGCGCCGCCAGTACATCCAGGAACACGCGAAGGAAGTCGTGAACCTGGACATCTAGGGTGAGCCATGCCGGACGAGGAAGCGCCGCAACCAATCCAACGGCGGGTCATCCTGCAGCCCATCGAGGACGAGATGCAGCGCTCCTACATCGACTACGCCGTCTCCGTCATCGTCTCCCGCGCGATCCCGGACGCACGGGACGGCCTGAAGCCCGTCCAGCGCAGGATCCTCCACGGGATGAACGAGCTCGGGATGAGCGCGGGGGGCCAGTACAAGAAGGCCGCGCGGGTGGTCGGCGAAATCCTGGGCAAGTACCACCCGCACGGAGACATCGCGATCTACGACACGGCCGCCCGCATGGTCCAGGACTTCTCCCTGCGCTACCCGCTCATCGACGGCCAGGGCAACTGGGGGAGCACGGAGGACGAGCCCGCCGCGATGCGGTACACGGAGTGCCGCCTCGCGAAGACGGCCGAGGCCATGCTCGAGGACATCGAGAAGGACACGGTCGACTGGATGGACAACTTCGACGGGACGCTCAAGGAGCCCCTCGTCCTGCCGTCCAAATTCCCCAACCTCCTCGTCAACGGCTCCAGCGGCATCGCGGTCGGCATGGCGACGAACATGCCCCCCCACAACCTGAACGAGGTCGTCGACGCGCTCACGATCCTCATCGACAACCCCGCGGCGGAGCTGCGGGACCTCTTCGACCCGGAGAAAGGGCCCATCCGGGGCCCCGACTTCCCGACGGGCGGCATCCTGTACGGGATCGAGGGCGTCGCGGAGGCCTACCGCTCCGGGCGCGGGCTGATCTCCATCCGCGCGCGGGCCAAGTTCGAGGAAACCGGGCGCGAGAAGGTCCGGATCGTGATCACCGAAATCCCATACATGGTCAACAAGGCGTCCCTGGTCGAGTCCATTGCGTTGTTGGTCAAGTCGAAGAAGATTGAGGGCGTGACCGATCTTCGCGACGAGAGCGATCGCGAGGGCATGCGGATTGTCCTCGAACTTAAGCGGGATGCGATCGAGGATGTCGTCCTCAACCAGCTCTACCACCACACCCAGATGGAGACGACCTTCGGCGTGATCAACCTCGCCCTGGTGGACGGGAGGCCGAGGTACCTCCCCCTGAAGGAGGAGCTCCAGGTCTACATCGACCACCGCATCGCGATGGTCCGCCGGCGGACGGAGTTCGACCTCCGCAAGGCGCGCGAGCGCCTCCACATCGTCGAGGGCCTGATCACCGCCGTCGACCACATCGACGAGGTCATCCGCCTCATCCGCCACTCGCAGACCGTGGAGGAGGCGCGTGCCGGCCTGATGAGCCGCTATCTCCTGAGCGACCTCCAGGCGAACGCGATCCTGTCGATGACCCTGCGCCAGCTGACCGGCCTGGAGATCGAGAAGCTGAGGCAGGAGCAGCGGGACCTGACGAAGAAGATCGAGGGACTCGAGGCGATCCTCGCATCGCGCGAGCGGATCCTCCAGATCATCAAGGACGAGCTCGCCGCGATGAAGGAGAAGTTCGGGGACAAGCGGCGGACGTCGATCGAGGTCCAGGCGACGGACATGGAGGTCGAGGACCTCATCCCCGAGGAAGACGTCGTCGTCACGATCACGAACACGGGATACATCAAGCGGCTGCCCACGCAGACGTACCGCACGCAGCGGCGCGGCGGCAAGGGGGTCACGGGGATGGAGACGAAGGAGGAGGACTTCGTCGTCAACCTCTTCACCGCCTCGACGCACGACTACATCCTGTTCTTCTCGAGCAAGGGCCAGTGCTACTGGCTCAAGACCTACAAGATCCCCGTGGGGTCGCGGTACGCGAAGGGCAAACCCATCGTGAACCTCCTCCCCCGCCTCGAGCCGAACGAAAAGATCCTCGACATGATCGCCGTGAAGGAGTTCGACCCGCTGCGGACGATCGTCTTCGCCACGAAGCTGGGAAGAATCAAGCAGACCCGCCTGGACGCCTTCCAGCGTCCGAACATCCGGGGGATCCGTGCGATCGACCTCAACGAGGGCGACGAGCTCGTGGAGGCGCGCCTCGCGGACGGGAACGAGGAGGTCGTCCTCGCGAGCGCGGGCGGCTACGCGAACCGGTTCAACCTGAGCGAGGTGCGGTCCATGGGGCGGACCGCGGCGGGGGTCCGCGGCATGCGGCTCCGCAAGGGCGACCGCGTGGTCTCGATGGCCATCGTGAAGAACCCGGAGACGGAGGTCCTGACCCTCCTCGAGAGCGGGTACGGGAAGCGGACGAAAGTCAAGGAGTACCGCAAGACCCGGCGGGGGAGCCAGGGCGTCGTGACGACGAACATGAAGGTCGGCCGCAGCACGGTCGTCGGCGCGGTCGAGGTCGAGCCGGGCGACGAGATCCTCGTGACGACCGTCGTCGGCGTCGTGATCCGGTGCCCGGTCGAGGACATCCGCGAGACGGGCCGCTCCGCGCGGGGCGTCCGGATCCAGCGGCTGGCCGAAGGCGACAAGGTGACCGCGGTCGTGCGCCTCGTGAGCTCTCGGGAAGAAGAGGCCGCGGTGGGCGCGACGGACGCAGCCCCGGCGCCTCCCCCGCCGCCGGCGCCCCCGCCCGAAGGCTGAATCAGCCGGGCCACCGCACGTCGATGCCTAGACCGGGCTTGTTCGGGGCGACGAGGTGGCCGTGCTTGAACTCGATCCCCGACGACGGGTCGGAGGCCATGTTGAAGTGGGAATCCAAGTCCAGCCACTTCACGTTCGGGGATGCAAGCGCGAAGTGGAGCCCGGCGGCGATCGACAGCTGCGGCTCGCTCATGCAGCCCACCATGGTGGGGTAGCCCGCGGACGAACAGATCGTGTCGACCTCCATCGTCCGCGCGATCCCGCCATGCTTCATGAGTTTCAGGTTCACGGACTTGGCCGCGTTGCTCCAACGGATCTTCTTCGCGTCCTCGGGCGTGAGGACCATCTCGTCCGCCATGATCGGAATCGGGGAGGACTCCGCCAGGACGCGCATCCCCTCGAAGTCCGTGGCGTGCACGGGCTGCTCGAAGAAGGCGATGTTCAGCTCGCGAGCCGCGCGAGCGAAGGAGAGGGCCTGCCCCCAGCTGAAACCCTCGTTGCCATCGATCCGCAGTTCGACGCCGCTTCCGACCGCGTTCCGGATCGCCCCGAGGCGCTCGAGGTCCAGCGTCGGGTCCTTCCCGACCTTCACTTTCAGCGCGCGAAAGCCTTCGCGCGTCCACCGCTTCGCGTGCTCGACCGCAGCGAGGGTCGGCATGATCCCGATCGTCATGTCCGTCGCCATCCGGTCCTTGGTGCCGCCTAGGTAGCGGTAGAGCGGGAGGCCCGCGACCTGGGCCGCCAGATCGTGGACGGCGATGTCCACCGCGGCCTTCGCGGACGGGTTCCCGGGGACGAGCTTGTCCATCCGCTCCGCGATCTCGTGGGGCTGGTGGAACTCGAACCCCTTGAGGCCCTTGACGAGGGTGCGGAGGGCCTCGTTCATCGTCATGGGCGTCTCGCGGGTCACCTCGCTCGGTGCGCCGCATCCCTGGCCCACGAGGCCGCCGGAGTGGACGAAGACCCAGGAGGTCTCCGCCACATCCGAGGAGCCGCGGGCGATCGTGAAGCGCTCCTTGCGCGGGATCGTCAGGGCCGCGTGCTCGATGAGCTCGATCTCCATCCGGACCAGGGAGGTGCACGCACCGATATCAACGTAGCCCTGCCGGCCTTCGTCGCCGCGCTTCGAGATTTCGGTTGTCCAAAATTATCATTGGACTGCGAATAACTTCCGCATAGCTTCTTATAGCCTCCACGAATCGCGGCGGAGCAGAAGGCCATGAGCACCGAGGGGGACCGGGCTCCTGCATCAACGCGGAGGACGTCCGAGGCGGGGCCGCGACAGCTCCTGCTCGTGGGCGTGAACCACCGCACCTGCCCCCTCGACCAGCGAGAGCCGCTGCTGAGACGCGCGACCTATGCGCGCCTGACGCGGGGCCGTGGCTCCCCGCCTCCCTGGGAGGACCTCGCCCTCCTCGCAACCTGCAACCGGATCGAGGCGTACGCGGTCAGCGCGACGCCCCGGGCCGCGCTGGAGGCGATCACCGCGGCCTTCGAGGTTCGCCCGGACTCCCCCTCCGTCTACGTCCTCCGGGACGCCGAGGCGGCCGCCCATCTCTTCCGCGTCGCCAGCGGCCTCGATTCCCTGGCGCAGGGAGAGGCCCAGATCACGGCCCAGGTGAGAAGGACGCCCTCGGAGCGTCCCAAAGGTCTCCAACGATCCCGTCTCCTTGCGGATGTCTTCGAGCGCGCGGCGCGGGCCGCTCCCCGCATCCGTTCCCTCGCGGGGCTCGACGAGGTCGACGCGTCCGCGAGCCACGCGGCCCTCCGGTTCCTCCACACCTCCGTCCCGATCGACCATCCCACCGTTGCCCTGCTCGGGACGGGGAAGATGGCGCGGATCGCCGCGGCCTCCCTCCGCGGGACGTCCCGGATCCTTGTCGCGAACCGGGACCGGAACCGCGCCCTGGAGGTGGCCCGGGACCTCGGGGGTCAGGGACTCGGCCTCGACGCGCTCGACCGGATCCTGGAGACCGCGGACGTCGTGCTCGCGGCCACGGGCTCGCGCAAGCCCCTCGTCTCTTCGCACCGCCTCCGGCGGGCCCTCGCCCACCGGGACGGGCGGCCGCTCTGGCTCATCGACCTGGGGTTCCCGCGGAACATCGACCCGGCCTGCGGGCCGCTCCCCGGCGTCACGCTCGTCGACATCGACGCGCTCGCGCCGTGGGGTGCGCAGCCGCTCCCTCCCGCCGCCCTCGCCCGCGCGGAGGCGAAGATCCGGGACGAGGCGGGGCGCGTGGTCGCGTCCCTCCAGCCGTCCGGGACGGAGGACATCGCCGCCCTGCGCATGGCCGTCGAACAGATCCGCCGCACGGAGGTCGAGGAGGCGCTCGAACGCCTCCCGGCCCTCAGCGATACGGACCGGGCCGTCGTCGACAAGCTCGCGACGCGCCTCGTGAACCGGTTCCTCCATGGTCCCACGGAACGCCTGCGGTCCCTCCCCGAGGCCACGCGCGCCGAGATCCTCCGGGAGCTGATGCGCGGGCTGGGGGGCGAGACCCGATGAGCGACCGCCTCCGGGTCGGGACGCGAGGGAGCCCGCTGGCCCTCGCCCAGACCGAGGAGGCCCTCACCCTGCTCCGCGTGGCGCACCCGCATCTCGTGTTCGAGACCGTGGAGATCCGCACGCACGGCGACGAGGGCCGCCGCGAGGACCTCGGCGTCCCGATCGACGGCAAGCGCGCCTTCACGAAGCGGATCGAGGACGCGCTCCTCGAGGGGGCGATCGACTTCGCGGTCCACAGCCTGAAGGATGTGCCGACGGAGCTGGTGCCCGGACTCGAGATCGCGGCCGTCCCGGCGCGCGCGGACCCGCGGGACGTCCTCATCGCGAACGACGGGCTCTCCCTGGATCACATGCCCGAGGGCACGCGCGTGGGCACGAGCAGCCTCCGGCGCCGCGCCCAGCTCAAGGCCCGGTGGCCCGGCCTCCGTCTGGTCGATCTCCGTGGCAACGTGGGCACCCGCCTGCGGCGTCTCGACGCGAAGGACTTCGACGCGGTCGTCATCGCGGGAGCGGGACTGACCCGCCTGGGGCTCGGGGACCGCCAGCCCCAACCGATCGCGCCCGAGTTCCTGACTCCGGCGCCCGGCCAGGGAGCGCTCGCCCTGGAGAGCCGGGCGGCCGACTCGGAGATCCGTTCCATCCTCCGGGCGATTGAGGATCCACACGCCCGCCGGACGACCGACGCCGAACGAGCCGTGAGCGCCCTCCTGGGCGGCGGCTGCAACGTCCCGTTCGGGGCCCTCGCGACGATCGAGGAGCAGGGCTTGCGGCTTCAGGCCGTCGTGGCGTCCCCGGACGGGCAGCGCGTCGTCCGCGCCGTCGTGCAGGCGCCCGTCGACGCCTGGCGCGCGACTGCGGACGCGGTCGCGTCCCGCCTCCGAGATGGGGGCGCGGACGACATCCTCCGGGAGGCGATCTGATGGACGAGACCGAGGACAGGGACGACAAGCCGCTCTCCGGACGCACGATCCTCGTCGCGGGCTCCGAGGACCGCGTCCCGAAGCTCCGCGACGCCCTCCAGGATCAGGGAGCCGCGGTCGTGCCCTTCCCCACGGTCCGGATCAATCCCCCCTCGGATTTCCACCCCCTCGACGAGGCCCTCCAGCAGTGGTCCTCCTTCGACTGGATCGTGTTCACGAGCGCCCATGGGGTCGATGCGGTCGCGAACCGTGCCCGCACGTTGCATGTGAACCTGAGGAACACCCGCGCCCGCATCGCGGCCGTCGGTCCGGTGACTCGGGCCGCCCTGCAGCGGAACGGCCTGCCGGCCGACGCGGTCCCCACTGAATACGTCACGGATGCCATTGCCGGACTGTTGGGCGACATCCGAGGCCGGCGCATCCTGCTTCCGCGGTCCCGCATCTCCCGCCAATCCCTGCCGGACGCCCTCCGGGCGCGGGGCGCGGATGTCCTCCAGGTCGACGCGTACGATGCGGTGCCCGCCGCTTCGACACCGAGTCCCGTGCCGGGCTCCCGCTTCGATTACGTCGTGTTCACGAGCGCCTCCTCCGCGGAGAATCTGGCATCGCTGATGTCGGAAGGCGATTTCTCCCGCCTCCTGGAAAGGACGCCCGCGGCGGCCATCGGCCCGGTCACCGCAGAGGCCGCGCGGATGCTCGGCTTCCGCATTGCGGTGGTCGCCCAGGACCACACGATCGAGGGGCTCGTCAAGAGTCTCGTGGAGCTGCGTGCCCATGAGTGACCTCTCAGTCCCCCGGCCCAAGCAGCGGCTCCGGCGTCTCCGACAGAACGCGGCGATCCGGTCGCTCGTCCGCGAGACCACCGCGGATCTCGCGCACCTCGTGCAACCCCTGTTCGTTCGCGAGGACGGCGCGATCCCCGCAGACATCCCGTCCCTCCCGGGCATCCGGCGTCACACGGTCGAGGAGGTCGCGCGGGAGGCGACGGAGCTCGCGGCCCTCGGCGTCCCTGCGGTCATCCTCTTCGGCCTGCCGAGCCAGAAGGATCCGCTCGCGCAGGGCGCCTACGCGGACGACGGCGTGGTCCAGGAGGCGATTCGGGCCGTGAAGCGCGCCGCCCCCGACCTGACCGTCCTCGCGGACGTCTGCCTCTGCGAGTACACGGACCACGGGCACTGCGGGGTCGTGCGGGGCGGCCGGATCGACAACGACGCCTCCCTCGAGCTCTTGGCCCGCACGGCCGTCAGCCAAGCGGCGGCGGGCGCGGACATGGTCGCCCCGAGCGCGATGATGGACGGCCAGGTCGCCGCGATCCGGACCGCCCTGGATCGCGCGGGCTTCGAAGACACGATCATCCTCGCGTATGCGGCGAAGCACGCCTCCGCGTTCTACGGCCCCTTCCGCGAGGCGGCCGGTTCGACCCCGCAGTTCGGGGACCGCCGCAGCTACCAGAAAGACCCCGCGAACCTCCGCGAGTCCCTGCGCGAGATCGCCCTGGACCTGGAGGAGGGCGCGGACATCGTGATGGTCAAGCCGGCGCTCCCGTACCTCGACGTGCTCCACGCCGCGCGGCAGCGGTTCGACGCGCCCCTGGCCGCGTACGCGGTCAGCGGGGAGTACGCCCTGATCAAGGCGGCCGCGGAGCGCGGCTGGATCGACGAGCGGGCGGTCGTCGAGGAGACGCTGACCGCGATCCGGAGGGCGGGGGCCGACCTCATCCTGACGTACCACACGAAGGACGTCGCCCGCTGGAGGTCGAACGGCGATGCCTGAGGGCGAGGCGGGACGGCACGGTCACGGGGACAAGGACGAGCCCCGGGAGTTCGTGAAGTACACATTCTACAAAGTCCGTCCGGAGTGGCGCCTCCTGCCCGCGGACGTCAAGAAGAAGCAGAAGGCCGAGTTCGCCGCGCTCCTCCATGACCTCGAGGACGAGATCCTTCTCCGCACCTATTCCCTCGTCGGCATCCGCGCGGACGCGGACCTCATGCTCTGGACGATCGACCCGCGCCTCGAGGCGTTCCGCGACCTGGCCCGGCGGATCGCCTCGATAGAGCTTGGGCACTACCTCGAAACCTCCTACGCGTACCTGGCCGCCACCCGTCCGTCGGAGTACTTCGGCGGATCCTCCCCCGGCTCAGAGGAGCGCGCGGCCACGAAGGCGCTCCCCAAGGGCTCGCGGTACCTGTTCGTCTACCCTTTCTGGAAGAAACGGGAATGGTATGCAATCCCGTTCGAGAAGCGCCAGGAAATCATGCGGGACCACTTCCGGCTCGGCCGCAAGTTCCCGAGCGTCAAGATCCATACGGCCTACTCCTTCGGACTCGACGACCAGGAGTTCATGCTCTCCTTCGAGACGGACGAGCCCCTCGACTTCCTGGACCTCATCATGGCCCTGCGGCCGAGCGAGGCGAGCAAGTACACGGAGCGGGAGACGCCGATTTTCACCTGCCTGCTCTCGACGCCGGAGCAGCTCCTCGACGCGCTGGGGATCTGAGATGGACCCGCCGATTCCGAGGGCGCCGCGTTCCGAGAGGCTCTTCGCCCGCGCCCGCAAGAGCCTGGTCGGCGGGGTCGACAGCCCGGTCCGCGCGTTCGCCTCGGTCGGAGGGACGCCGCGGTTCATCGTGCGGGGGCGCGGGTCCCGCCTCACCGACGTGGACGGGACGGCGTACCTCGACTACTGCAATTCCTGGGGCGCGCTCCTCCTCGGGCATGCCCAGCCCGCGGTCGTCCGGGCCGTGCGGGAGGCCGCGGGCCGCGGCACGAGCTTCGGGACCGCGACGGAGGCCGAGGTCGTCCTCGCGGAACGGGTGAAGGATCTCGTGCCCTCCATCGAACTCCTTCGTTTCGTCAACTCCGGCACGGAGGCCACGATGTCCGCGGTGCGGGCCGCGCGGGGGTTCACGGGCCGGGACCGCGTCCTCGTGTTCGAGGGCGGATACCACGGCCACGCGGACCAGTTCCTCGTCCGAGCGGGGTCGGGGATCGCCGCGACCGGGATGCCGCGCTCCGCTGGCGTGCCCGAAGGGACCGTCGAGGACACGCTCGTGGCCCCCTACAACGACCTCGAGGCCGTCGAGGAGCTCTTCACCTTGCACGGCGACTCGATCGCCGCCATCCTGGTCGAACCCGTCGCGGGGAACATGGGAGTCGTCCCGCCGGACCGCGGCTTCCTCGAGGGACTCCAGCGGGTCGCACAGGCCCATGGCACCCTCCTGATCTTCGACGAGGTCATCACGGGATTCCGGGTCGCCCCCGGCGGCGCCCAGTCCCTCTTCGGCATCCGGCCGGATCTCACCTGCCTGGGCAAGATCCTGGGCCACGGGCTCCCCGTGGCCGCGTACGGCGGCCGGCGAGACGTCATGGAGCGGGTGGCCCCGCTCGGGCCCGTCTACCAGGCGGGAACCCTCGCCGGGAACCCGCTCGCGATGGCCGCGGGCCGCGCCGCGCTCGGGCAGGTGCGGCCGTCCCTCTACACGCGCCTCGATGCCTCCGCCAAGCGGCTCGAGGACGGGATGCGCGACGCGGCGGCCGATGCCGGGATCACGATCCGGATCCAGCGGGTCGAATCCATGATGGGGCTCTTCTTCGTCGATGGTCCAGTGCGCAACCTGGAGGACGCGCAGAGGATGGACAAGACCGCGTACGGCCGATTCTTCTGGGCCATGCTCCGTCGAGGCGTGTACCTCCCGCCCGCTCCCTTCGAGACCGCCTTCCTGTCCACGGCCCACACGGCGGCGGACATCGACCGCACGATCGAGGCGGCTGCCGGAGCGTTCCGCGAGTTGGGGGCCGCCGCGTGAAGGACCGCTTCCTCCGGGCGTGCTGGCGGGAGCCCGTGGACCGCACGCCCGTCTGGTTCATGCGCCAGGCGGGGCGATCCTCGCCGTCCTACCGCGCCCTCCGCGAGAAGCACGGGATCCTGGACATGGTGAAGAATCCCGAGGTCGCGACCCAGGTGACGCTCCAGCCGTTGCGGGAACTCGGCGTGGACGCTGCGATCCTGTTCGCGGACCTGCTCATCCCGCTGGAGGCGATGGGCGTCCCCGTGCGAATCGCCGCGGGGGAGGGTCCCGTGATCGAGAGGCCCATTCGGACCCCGGAGGACGTCGGCGGCCTGAAGCCGCTCGACCCGGAACGGGACGTCCCGTTCGTCCTCGAGACGATCCGCCGTGTCCGGGCGAAGGCCAGCGTGCCCTTCATCGGTTTCTGCGGCGCTCCGTTCACCCTGGCCAGCTACCTCCTGGAGGGTGGGGCCACGAAGGACTTCGTCGCGACGAAGACGTTCCTCTACCGCTATCCGGAGGCGTGGGGCCGGCTCCTCGGGCTCCTCGCGGATGGGATGGCGGACTACCTGAGGGCGCAGGTCCAGGCGGGCGCTCAGGCGTTGCAGGTCTTCGACAGCTGGGCCGGGGCACTGAGTCCGCACGACTACGCGGCGCACGTGCTGCCGCACACCCGCCGGCTGTTCGCGGGTCTCCGCGAGATGGGCGTCCCGGTCATCCACTTCGGTACCGGGACCGCCGGATTCCTGGAGAGCTTCGCCGCCGCGGGAGGCGACGTGATCGGGATCGACTGGCGTATCCCTCTCGATGCGGCGTGGCATCGGGTCGGCGTGGATCGAGGCCTCCAGGGGAACCTCGATCCGGCGGCGCTCCTCGGCCCGCCCGACACGTGGCGCACCGGGGCCGCGGACGTCCTGAAACGGGCGGACGGACGCGTGGGCCACATCTTCAACCTCGGCCATGGCGTCCTGCCCGACACACCCATCGAGAACCTCCAGGGTCTCGTCACGTTCGTCCATGAATCGACTGCGCAATGACGAGGCGACACGATGACGTCCCAGGAGGCGAAGGCGACGACCGGCGTGCTGCTCACGGCCGTGGGCGGACCGAACTCCCTCGACGAGGTGGGCCCGTTCCTGCTCGACATCCGAGGAGGCCGGCCGACGCCACCCGACCTCGTGGCGGAATTCCGGGAACGCTACGCGAAGATCGGCGGGAAATCCCCGCTCCTCGAGATCTCGTTGGCCCAGGCGAAGGCCCTCGAGGATCGCCTGAACCGCGATGGCGGGCCGTTCCGGTGCTACGTGGGGATGAGGAACTGGACCCCGCGCATCCGGGACGTGTATGCGCAGATGGTGTCGGATGGCCTCGACCGGATCGTCGTCCTGCCCTTGACCCCCTACCACTCGCGCCGGAGCGTCGGAGCGTATCTCCGAGCCGTCCAAGAGGCCCGGGCGGAGCTGGCCGCCCCGACGGAGCTCACCACGATCGAGAGCTGGAACACGGAGCCCGCCCTCATCGACGCGTTCGTCGCGAAGATCCAGGAGGCCCTCGCTCGCCTGGCCGCACGGGGCCACGCCGACCCCGTGGTCCTGTTCACCGCCCACAGCCTTCCGAAGAGATTGATGGAGGAGGGCGACGACTACGAGAAGGAGTTGCAGGAGACGAGGGCCCGCATCCTGAAGGGGCTCCCGCCCCTCCGGTCGGGGATGGCCTGGCAGAGCGCGGGCAGGACGCCGGAACCGTGGCTGGGACCGCCGCTCGAGAAAGTCCTCGAGGAGCTCGGCCAGGTCGGGGAGACCGCGGTCCTCGTCGTCCCGTTCGGCTTCATCTCGGACCACCTCGAACTGCTTTACGACCTCGACATCGAGGCGAGGGGGATCGCGGAGCGGCTCGGGATGGCCTTCGACCGGGCCGAGTCCCTGAACACGGACCCCGCGTTCATCGACGCGATGGCCGCGGCCGTGCACGGCGCCTTGGAGGCTTCTTCGACACGACGGTCCGGTAGTGGCGGCAGAACGGCGTGAAGGAGCAGGCCTCGCACCGAGGGCCGATGGGCCGGCAGAGATCCTTCCCGAACCGGATGAAGAGCTCGTTCACGTGGAGCCACCACTCCTCGGGGACGACCCGCATGAGGACCTGCTCCGTGGCCTGCGGCGTCTTCGTCGTCACGAGGCCCAGGCGGTTGCTGACCCGGTGGACGTGGGTGTCCACGGGAATCCGCGGGTCCCCGAAGCCGTACACCAGGACGCAGTTCGCGGTCTTCGGGCCCACCTGGGGGAGCTCGATGAGCTCCTCGTAGGAGCGGGGGACGCGCCCGCCGTAGCGCTCGACCAGGGCCTGGCTCACCTTGCGAATCTGCACGGCCTTCTGGTTGTAGAAGCCCACGGGGTGGATGAGGCGGGCGAGCTCGTCCACCGGGGCGGCGGCAAGGGCCGCGGCGGTGTCGTACCTCGCGAACAGCTGGGCCGACGCCTTCTCCGTCATCTCGTCCCGCGTGCGCTGGGAGAGGATCGTCGAGATGAGGACCCGGAACGGGTCCTCCGTCTCCGCAATGAGCTTCGCGAGGGCGGTCTCCCCCTGGTGGAGGTCCCGCCCCGGCAGGTACCTCCGCGTGAGATCCCGCAGGATGAACTCGATCCGATCACGGGCGCGCGTCGAGGTGCGCAAGGGCCTCCCCCGCGGTGTAGATGGATCCCGTGATGAGGACGATGTCGCCCGTTGCGGCCTCCGTCAGGGCGCGGTCAATCGCATCGGCCACGGAGGGGACGACCTCCGCGGGGGCGTATCGGCGGAACGCGGAGGCGACCTCTTCCGGATGGTACGCACGGTGGCTCTTCGGCCGGCATGCGATGACGCGGTTCGCGAGGGGCCCGAGGGACGCGGCGATGGACGGGAGATCCTTGTCCGCGAGGATGCCCGTGACGAGGATGCACTTTCGGGCCGGGAAGAGCTCCGCGTAGGCGGAGGCCAGGGCGGCCGCGGCGGGGCCGTTGTGGGCCCCGTCGACGAGGACGAGCGGATCCTGGCGGATCCTCTGGAGGCGGCCGGGCCACTCGGTCGAGGCGATGCCCTCTGCGATCGCCGCATCGGGAACCTGGAATCCTGCGTTCCGGAGCTCCGTGAGGGCCGCGACCGCGAGCCCGACGTTCTCGACCTGGAAAGAACCGAGGAGGGGCGTGCGGACATCGATCTCCCCGAAGGAGCCGCGAACCACAAGGCGCTGTCCCGACAGGTCCTGGGAAATCCGTTCCACGGTCACGTCCCGGCCGACGACGGAAAGTGGCACCTCGAGCTCGTGACAGCGTTGCTCGATCACGGGGAGCGCCTCCTGCTCCACGGTCACCACCCGCGAGGTCGGCTTGATGATCCCCGCCTTCTCCCTCGCGATCCGGTCGACCGTCCGACCGAGGTGCTCCGTGTGCTCGAGGCCCACCCGCGCGATGACGGCGACGCGGCCGTCGATGACGTTCGTCGCGTCGAAGCGACCACCCATCCCCACCTCGATGGAGGCAATGTCCACCTTCTGCTCCCGGAAGTACTCGAACGCCATGGCGGTCGTCACCTCGAAGAAGGTGGGCCGGTTGACGGCGCGATCGCCGTCCATGGCCTTCATCGCCGGCTGGATCCCCTCCCAGAGCCGCAGGAGGTCCTCATCGGAGATCCGGACGCCATCGACCTGGATGCGCTCGTTGAACCGGACGAGGTGCGGCGAGGTGTACAGCCCGACCCGGTAGCCGGCCTTCCGAAGGGCCGACGCGACGTACGCGCAGACGGAGCCCTTCCCGTTCGTGCCGGTCACGTGGACGGCCTGAAGGCCCGCCTGGGGGTCGCCGACCAGGGCGAGCAGGCGGCGGATGTTCTCGAGGCCGAGCTTGATTCCAAAGCGCTCGAGGCCGTAGAGTTGCTCCAGGGCGGCCTGGGTGTCCATGGAAGTCGGGGCGTTAACCGGAGTCGGCGGTTAAAGCTTGGCTCGCGGGGGACGGAATCAGTAGAACCGGACGACGGAGATGAAGGGAGGGACGACGAACAACCCGACCAGGAACCAGACGAAGAGATAGACCGTCGCGAAGAAGAAGAGCGACCGCCGCGTGCTCTCGAGAATGTCCGATCGCGTCGCCGCGAGAAACGCCAGGGCCACGCTCAGGCCGAGCCCGAGATCGACTGCGACGAAGAACAGCAGTTCGAGCCCGTAGAAGGTTGACTGGTAGGCGGCCTGGACGGGTGTCAGGTACGGACAACCCGCGAGGCTCGGGGGGCACTGCAGCTGGAGCCACGACATGGCATGGTACGCCAGGAATCCCGTGGTGATCAGGATGCTGATGAGGACACCGAGGATTCCGACGAGGTTCGGACCGGAAGGCATTCGAATTCGGCGCGGGCGGACCACAGGCTTCGGCGCCTCGGTCGCGACGGGCTGCACAAGGTTCCCTCCGGACCATGCATGGCCGACCCGGGGCGATAAAGGTAACCCACTCCCGCTGACCATAGATATATATCGAGCGCGACGAATCGTCAGGTCGATGCACCCGGCCGACCGGATCCGCGGGGCGCGAAGCCTCAAACTCCAAGGGAGGACGATCGTCCTCGGGGTTACCGGCAGCATCGCTGCGGTCGAGACGGTCAAGCTGGCGCGCGAGCTCATCCGACATGGGGCAGACGTCCATGCGGTCGTCTCGCGGGCGGGGACTACGATCGTCCACCCGAACGCTCTGCAGTTCGCGACGGGCCACGAGGTCGACACGGAGCTGGACGGCTCCATGCGCTACCTGGAGATGTGCGGCAAGGACGGCAGGGCCGACCTCCTGCTCATCGCCCCGTGCACGTCGAACACCCTGAGCAAAATCGCGAACGGGATCGACGACACGAACGTGACCACGTATGCGGTCAACGCCCTCGGCTCCAGCATCCCGATCCTGATCGCACCGGCCGCGCACGAGACGATGATGGACAATCCCGCCGTCCTCGCGAACGTGCGGAAGCTCCGGGACCTCGGCGTCGAATTCGTCGAGCCGAAGCGCGAGGAGAGCAAGGCCAAGCTCGCGGACATCGACGAGATCGTCGCGCGCGTCCTGCGGCGGCTCGGTCCGCGGGATCTCGCGGGCAAGAAGGTCCTCGTCATCGCGGGCTCGACCGTCGAACCGATCGACGACATCCGCGTCGTGTCGAACCGATCCAGCGGCAGCACGGGCGTCGAACTCGCGCGGGCGGCCTTCGAACACGGGGCCGACGTGGAGATGTGGATGGGCCGGCACGAGGTGCCCGTCCCCGCCTGGATTCCCACGAAACCGTTCGAGACGACCGCGGACCTGGCGGGCATGGTGTCGAAGGCGGACGCGGACTTCTGCTTGGTCCCCGCCGCCATCGCCGACTTCTCCCCCCGGAAGCGGAAGGGCAAGATCCCCTCCCGAGGGGGAGCCTTCACGCTCGACCTCGAACCCACGCCGAAGGTCCTCGTCGCGTTGCGCAAGGCGACGAAGGGCACGCTCATCGGCTTCAAGGCCGAGGCCGGCGTGACCGCGGCGGACCTCAAGGCGAAGGCGATGAGCCTGCTAAAGGAGGCGGGCTTGGACCTGGTCGTGGGGAACGATGTGATGCACGTCAAACGGGACGTGACCTCGATCACGATCTTCGATTCGAAAGGCAAGTCCGCGACCTTCGAGGGACCGAAAGCGCTCGCCGCGGAACGCATCTGGAGAGCCGTCCTGCATGGTGTCGCAGGGTGAGGCGTTCTGCCCCGGACACGTGACGGCCTTCTTCGAGGTCTGTGACGACGCCGATCCCCGGAAGAAGGGATCCCGCGGGGCCGGCCTGTCCCTCTCCCTCGGCGTGCGGACCGTGGCCCGCGTCCGTGACGCGCCGAAGGCGTCCCTCGAAATCCTCGTGAACGGGAGGAAGACGAAAGCCGAGGTCACGGAGGCCGCGGCCCGGAAGGTCCTCGGCGGCCGCTCCTGCGAGGTCAAGATCCTGAGCGAGAGCCCGCTCCCCGTGTCCCAGGGGTTCGGCGTGAGCTCCGCGGCTGCGCTGAGCACCACGCTCGCCCTGGACGACGCGCTCGGCTCCGGGATCAAGCGGGACGAGCTCGTCGCCCTGGCCCACACCGCCGAGGTCGAGTGCGGCACGGGACTCGGGGACGTGGTGCCCGCTTCCCTGGGCGGCATGGACCTCCGCCAGGAGCCGGGGGCGCCCGGCCACGCCGACGTGAGGAAGTACGAAGTACGCAGGAATCTCCTGCTCGCGGTGATCGGCCCCGAGATGCGCACGAAGTCCGTCCTTCGCGACCCGGCGAAGGTCGCGGCCATCAACCGCTACGGCGGCGCGTGCATCGAGGAGTTCGCGCGCAGTCCGACGCTCGGGCACCTGTTCGACCTGGGCAATCGGTTCGCGGAGGACACGGGCCTCGCGAGCAAGACCGTCTTGGAGGTCGTCCGGGCGAGCCGGATGTTCGGCCGCGCCGCGATGGCGATGCTGGGCAATTCGATCTTCGCGGAGGGCGGCCGCGAGGAGCTCGCAACCCTGTACCTGAAGTTCGGCACCCTCATGCGGTGCGAGGTCGACAACGAGGGCGCTCGCGTCCTCTGAGTCACTCGCTGAGCGTGAAAAGCTGGTCGTCCTCGCCGACGTCGAAGAGGCCGACGCGGGCGCCGGCGTCGAGCCAGCCGTGTGCGTAGTTGATGTTCGCGAGGGCCTTGTCCAGCTCCCCCTTGTCGCGGAAATGCTTTGCGTCCTCGTAGTAGGAACGGGCCATCGTGAGGAAGTCCTCGGCGACCTTCCGCAAGTGGGAGCGACGCGGTGGCGCGATCTTCACCTTGCCCAGGGCGCGCTCCGTGAGCTCGATGTCCTTGTCGACCAGGCCGGCGAGGTCCACGGATGGCCATGGAACCCTCCGGCTATAGGCTTTGGCCGCGTCGGTCCGCCGGCGGAATCGCCCACGCAAGGCGCGTTCTTCGCCGCATCGTTCACGAATTGCTCACTCTCTCCCGAGAACCCTGATATAGCCCCCTCGCGATGCCTCCGGGACCCGGGTCGGGGGATCCCGCCCGGAGGCATGAGGAGGGGAATCGAGTGCGAACCGTCCGTCTCGCGATCCTCGGTGCGCTGGTCGTCGGAGCCGTCCTGCTTCAGGCATTCGCGCTGCTCGCCGCCGCGGGCCCGGCGGGATCCGGGCCCGTGTTCTCGAGCGAGCAGGCGTTCCCGGGAGGCGGGGCGTACTGGGAGCCCACCATTGCGGTGGATCCGACCTCCTCCTATGTCTATCAGGCCGTGACCTACATCAGCGCGTCGAAGACCTGCTCGGCGTGCCCCGGCACGGCCATCTTTGTTCGCGCTTCGCCCGACGGCGGATCCACATGGGGCGCGGCCCACCCAATCTACCTCGCGGGCGGGAAAGGATGGCAGTTCGACCCACAGCTGAAGGTCGCGACAGACGGCACCGTGTACGCCGTGTTCCTCCAGACGTTCAATCCCGGGAGCGTCCTCTTCAAGTCGATGGACCACGGGGCCACGTGGTCCGGGCCCTTCACGATGAACGGCGCGCTCACGTACAACGACAAGCCCATCCTCGAGATCTCGCCGACGGGCCAGGACGTCTACGTCGCGTTCAACGTGAAGACCGCATCGTACGTCGCCGTGTCCCACGACTACGGCCAGACCTTCACCCAGGTCCTGACGAGCAATGAGACCCTCTGGTGGTACTCCTACGGGGGAACCTACAACGCCGCGGACGGAAGCGTCTATTTCGCCCAGGCAGGCGAGGCGGGGACCACGACGAACGGGGCGGGCAAGACGATCACGAACGGCGGCCACACCGGAGGCGTGCAGAAGCTCTTCGTGCTCCGGATGAACCACGCCGGCACGAGCTGGACGAACACGTACATCGACCCGAGTGCGACGCCCACGCCCTGCGTCATCTCTGGATGCTATGGGGACTACTTCGCCGCGCAGAGCTCGGTCGCCGCGGACGCGGCCGGCCACCTCATGCTCGCGTACACGATGAACGCGGTCAACGGGGCGGCCCATGGGCTGTACATCCGGACCTCGACGGACGGCGTCCACTGGAGCAGCCGCGCGCTCGTGAACGACATCGGCGACAGCAATTTCCCGCTCGTGGCCAGCGGCCCGGCGGCGGGGGACTTCCGACTTGCATGGCAGGACAACCGCAACGCGGCCTGCTGGAACTGCGGCGGCCTCGGCGACTGGAACACCTGGTACACCCGCACGACGAACGGAGGAGGCAAGTGGATCGCGGACGTGAAGCTCTCGAACCTCGGCTCCGGGGCACCGTACAAGACGTCCCAGGGGTACGCGTTCACGGACGGCGACTACTTCGGCCTCGCGGTGAGCCCGACCACGGGCGTGAACTACGCCATCTGGGGCGAGGCGGACGGCTCGTCGCTCTACTGCTGCGGAGGCGCCTGGTACACGAGTGGCGTGTGACGCTTGCTCCCGGGCGCCACCGACCCTCCGTTGGGGACCTCAGGTCCAGGACCCTTCCGAGGGATCCACGCCGAGTTGGGAGAGGAGCCTCCAGGCCCTCCGGAAGTTGACGTGCGGCGTGAACGTGATGCGGAGCCCCGTGCGGGCTGCCTTCCGGAGCCGGATCAGGACGCGGGTGCTGCCGACCTTGCCGACGAAGACCTGTCGCGAAGCGTGGTGGACGAGGCGGGCGAGAACGTGAGGGAGATGCTCGAACCCTTCGGCAGCGGGCTGGATGCCCAATCGGGCCATCCGGCGAACGAGGCGGGCCTCAGCGGACGCCGCGAGCGGGCCCTCGAACCCCTTCACCCGGGTGGGTCCGGGGAAGCGGGACCCCCCGCGTCCGCGGCGGCTGCCGGTGGAGGACATCCAGGCCTCGACCTCGGACGGCGCCTGCGTCCAAGGCGGCTGGGGGAAGACCGTCGATCGACTCCTTCTCGACATTGCCGCCCGCGCCGAGGGGACGGAATCCCGATAAAGGTTCCGCGGGGACGCCTCGTCAGTCCTCGATCACCTTGACGCTCTCGCCGCCGTGCTTCGTCTCGCGCGGGCGGACCTCGACCATCAGGGGCATCTGCAGTCCGCCGCCCGTCATGATCGACACGCCGATGGGCAGACGGGAGATCTCCTCCGCCATGGCCGTCGTCAGGCCTTCGACGCTGGCGATGATCGCCTTCAGGTCGTTCGGGTTCGTGACCTTGAGGATGATCTGAGTGTTGCACTGGCTCAGGACGTTCTTGTCGATCTTCGCGGCCCGCTGCGTGATGACCAGGAGCCCGAGACCGAACTTCCGCCCCTCGGACGCCAGGGTGCGGAAGATCTTGGAGGACGCCACCTGGCCCACCTGGGGACAGAAGTTGTGGCTCTCCTCGACGACGAGCATCATGGGTGGGATGCGGCCGACCTTCCGCAGCTCGAACATCGCGGTCGCGAGGCGGTTCACGACGAGCTCCTGGATGTCCGGCGCGACGCCCTTGAGGTTGATGATCGTCGTCTTCCCCTTCACGACGAGCTCGTCGATCCGCGTGCCCTCCTGCGCGAAAATCTCGACCTCGCTCAGGTACTCGAGCTCGTCGATCAGCGAGGCGTTCTGCGGGTCGTCGTCCCGCTCGAGGACGCGGATCACGTCGCGGATCGTGTAGCTCTTCGTCGCGGCGCGGAGGGTGTCGAGGGCCTTCCGCAGCGCGGTCAGGTGCGTCCGGACCTTCCCCGCTCCCGTCAGGGAGAGGATGTCCCGTGCATCGAGGTTACTCAGGGTGAACTTCAGCGGCCGCGCCCCATTGTTCACCTTCGTGTCGGGGGAGAAGATCTGGAGCATGTCCGCATAGCCGCGGGCGTCGACGTGGAAGCGACCGCTGTGGTCGGAGACCTTGCCCTTCTCGCGCAGCGTTTCGTATTCCCCATGCGGGTCGATGATCACCGTCGTCACGTGATGCTTCATCAGCTCCTCGATGATCACGCCGGCGATGTAGGACTTCCCGCCCCCGGTCTTGGCGAGGATCGAGACGTGCTTCTGGACCATCGCGTTGATGTCCAGGTACACGGGGACGTCATGCCCGGCCAGGAGCCCGACGTAGGCGCCGTGCTTCTTGTCCTCCGTGAGGCCGATGACCTCCTGGATCGTGGACGTCTCCGCCTTGTGCACGCCCTCGCCCGCGCGGAACGGAGTCCGCGGCACCTGCAGGAGGCCGCGGTCATCGCGGTACCCAATCACGGACACCTGCGCGGAGACGCGTTCCTCGATCGGAGACGCCTCCGCGTCCTCGGACATCGCACGGTCGAGCGAGAGGTCCGTCTTGCGCTCGATCTCGTCCACGCGGCCGAGGACGGTGCCGCAGGTCTCGTGGTGCACCTGCACGAAGTCGTAGCGGTCCACAGGGTACACGACGGAGCAACGGAAGGACGTCGAGCCGACGTCCCCATAGATCACCCCGATGAACCCCTCGCCCGCGTGATGAGAGGATACCTTAGAATGAACGGTTGACTCCATGCGTGCATCCCATGGACGGCGCGATAACCAGCGGTGGACTTAAAAACATTTGTCCACTGCGATCTCCGGTTCGGTCCTCATCGTCTTTGACCTGGTGATAATCGCCTCTGATATTCCTGAGTGGTTGGTTCAAGCCCGCTCGGGACCCTGGGGACCCCTGCATGGCGGCCCAGTTGGGGGACCCCCGGCTCCAGGTCATCTTCAGCCGTGCCTTCCTTCTCGAACTCCGACGGGGCAACCTCGAGAACGCCGCCGTGTTCGCGCGCGCGTTCCTTCGGGAACGAGCGCTGATCGCCGCAGGATCCTGAGTCACCGTCGCCGTGGGCCGAGGCGCCGGTCGACCACTTCGATCGTGGCCCGAGCCACGGTCTCCACCGGGCCGCGGGCGTCGAGGACGACGAACCGGCGGCCCTTCGCGAAGGAGTCGTAATTACGGGCCACCCGGCGCAGGAAGGCGAGTTCCTCGAAGCGCACCTTCTCGGGACGGTCCGCGATGCGGCGAAGGCCGAGGGCCGCAGGTATCCGCAGGAGCAGGGTGAGGTCCGGTGGCAGGAGCCACGGTTCCGTCATGCGGCGCAGGAACGGAATGGGCTGCGCCACGACCCCGCGGAGCCGCGCTCCCTGGTACGCGTACGTTGAATCGGCGTAGCGATCGCAAAGGACCAGATCCCCCGCGGCAAGATGCCGGCGGATCTCCTCCTGGTGCGCCGCACGGTCCGCCAGGAAGAGGAAGGACTCCGCGAGCGGTCCGACGTCGTCCGCGTAGGAGCGACGGACGGCCTCGCCCGTCCACTGCCGGGTCGGTTCTCCCGTCCAGAAGACGCGCTCTCCTCGTTCCTCGAGCGATTTCGCCACGAGGCGGCTCACGGTGGTCTTGCCCGAGCCGTCGATTCCTTCGAAGGTGACGAATCCGCGGAGCACCGCCGCGGGCAATGAAAGGGAGGCGGATTAAGGCGTCGGCAGGGCGTGTCGCGCAAGCCGGAACCCAACGTTTTTATAGAATTCAACGACTCCGTGCCTCCGCTGCCTTGCACGGGGGGCGGAGATCATCGCGTGGAAGCTCAAGCCGGACACTCGAAGACTTTCGCAGGGAGGCGACCGAGAAGCTCGTTGCCGGCGTTGCCACGCGCGGATCGTCCTCTCTCCCGATGACAAGCGACTCGGCTTCTGCTTCGACTGCTACGACGTGCTCGAGATCCGCCGGAACGCGACCTTCTAGTCTGTCGCCTGTCCCATCAGCTCGCGCTGGCGCGTCTGCCGCTGGTGCTTCCAGCGCTTGAGGTCCTCGTCGATCCACGCCTTGGGCCGTCCCTGGGACGCGAGCCAATCCACGTTCGGCTTGAAGACGAGGTCCCAGTACCAGAGGGCCTGCGCAACCTCGTCGCTCACGTCGTCCGCGGCCGGGCTCGTCTCCTCCGCCGCGCGTCCGCCGACCTCCCAGGTCCATGCCTTCAGGTCCTCGAGGAGGTCCGACTTCACCTGTCCCTGCCACACGAGCGTCGCGCCGCGAAGGGTGTCGTGCGCCTCGTCCCGGTCGAACACCGCGGAGACCCGGTCCGTGCGACCGCTCCAGAGCGGGTGCTCCAGGGTCCCCTGCCAGCGGAGCCCGTGCTTCGCGAGGATCCGCTTGAACGCCTCCTTGTTCTTCGAGTAGGCGTCCCCTGTGAGCTCGAACCGGAAACGCATGCGACGGGACGAGAGCACGCGCGGGGATTTACGGCTTTCGCGCGGCGACCGTGCAGCGAAGGAACCCCACGCCAGGGATCTCCGCCTCGAGGACGTCGCCGGGCGCGAGAGGCCACACGCCCTCCGGGGTGCCCGTGGCGAGCAGGTCGCCCGGTTCGAGGCTCATCACCCGCGAGACGGCGGCGAGCGTCTCGGGGATCCGGAAGACCATGTGCCGGGTGTTCGAGTCCTGCCGTACGGTGTCGTTTACCTTGAGTCGGATCGGCAGGTTGTGGGGGTCCGGCACGTTTCGTGCGGCGACCGGCGGTGAGATGGGCCCGAACGTGTCGTAGCCCTTCGCCGCGGTCCATGGCTGTCCGTCCTTCCGGGCCTGGCCCTGGAGATCGCGGGCGGTGATGTCGAAGAAGACCGCGTAGCCCGCAACGAGCTCCATCGCCTCGGAGGCGCGGACGTCGCGTCCGCCGCGGCCGAGGATCACGACGAGCTCCGTCTCGACGTCGACCCGCCCGATGTCCGTGGGCATGCGGATCTCCCCGCCTCCCGGCAGGAGGCACGACGGCGGCTTCAGGAAGAAGACGGGCTGCTTGGGCACGACGTGGCCCAGCTCCTTCGCGTGCTCCGCATAGTTGCGCGCCAGGCACACGATCTTCGAGACGTCCAAGATCCTTCCGTCCACATCCAGCGGGTGCATGGGTTCCTCACCGAACTGCTGTGGGCCGCCGAGAGGCCAGCTTGAACCGGACGATCGTAATCGCGATCACGGCGAAGATGACCGCGGCGAAGAACGCGACGTAGTCCACGAGCCCGCCCAGGCTGCCAGGGTACAGAGAGCTCAGGTTGGACGTGAAGTTGAACGTCGCGTGCATGAGGACGGCGAGGAAGTAGAAGGGGAGGTAGGCGTACCGCCGCCCGGAGAGCCAAGTCTTCGCGAGGCCGTAGCCGACCGCGGCACTCGCGCTCGCGTGGAAGAGGGAGGATGAGAAGGACCGGACCACGATCACCAGGAGGGATGCGGAGGGATCGACGCCCTGCTGCGTGAGGAGGGCCCACGTCGACAGACCGTAGAGGAGGTTCTCCATCGCGCTGAACCCGAAGCCGACCGCGGCGCCGTACACGAGCCCGTCCGAGCCGGCACGGATGTTCGGACGGGCGGTCCGCACGCCCAATCCCTTGGACGCCTCCTCGACGAACGGCGCGGCAACCAGGAAGCCGAACACGACCGTGGGGTCCATCGGGAAGTGGCTCGCGAGATACGAGTAGAGAGGACCGATCTCCATGGCCGCGGCCGTCAGGACGAGCTCGAAGATGAGCGCGATCACGACGCTGACGAACGCGCCCCACCCGAACACCTTGAGGACGACGCGCATCGGCTCGCGACGATACCGCCTCGTGTTCCGGACCCACCAGACGAACAGGAGCGGGAGGGAGAAGGCCGAGACGGCCATGACGATGAAAAACGTCGGCGAGATCCCTAGGTCGGCCATGGCGCTCCGCGACTAGCGGTCCTTCGTGATGGCGACGGAGCCGCGGAGCTTCGCATGGGCCGCGGCGAGGCGGGCCACCGGCACCCGGAAGGGGGAGCAGGACACGTAGTTGAGCCCGATCTCGTCGCACAGCTCGATGCTCGACGGGTCGCCCCCGTGTTCCCCGCAGATCCCGACCTCGAGGCTCGCCCGCACCTTGCGTCCCTTCTGCACGCACATCCGCATGAGCTGGCCGACGCCCTCCCGGTCGATCGTCTGGAACGGGTTGAAGGGGAGGATCTTGTGGGCCACGTACTCCAGGAGGAACTTGCCCTCCGCGTCGTCGCGGCTGTAGCCGAACGTCGTCTGCGTGAGGTCGTTCGTCCCGAAGGAGAAGAACTCCGCGTACCTCGCGATCTCGTCCGCGGTCAGCGCGGCGCGGGGAATCTCGATCATCGTGCCGAACTTGTAGTCGACCGTGACGCCCTCGCGCTCCATCGCCTTCTTCGCCTCGGACTCCAGCGCCCCGCGCTGATCCTGGAGCTCGTGCACGTGGCCCACGAGCGGGATCATGATCTCGGGGTGGACGTCGACGCCCTCCTTCTTGAGGCAGCAGGCGGCCTCGAAGATGGCCCGCACCTGCATCTGGGTGATCTCCGGGTAGGTGATCCCGAGGCGGCATCCGCGGAGGCCGAGCATCGGGTTCGCCTCCTTCATCTCCGCGACCGCCGCGAGGAGCCGTTCCTTCTGGGGAAGGAGGGCCTCGATGCCCCGGGCCAGATCGCCGTGGCCGGCCTCCTCGATCTCCCCCAGGAACTCCTTGTCCTCCTTGGAGGAGGCCGTCGTCCGGAGGAGTCCGGGGTCGCCTCGGCCGAGGCGGAGCTTCGTGACCTCGACGAGCAACGTGTCGTAGTTCGGGAGGAACTCATGGAGGGGCGGGTCGATCAGGCGGATGATCACGGGCAGCCCGGCCATCGCACGCAGGATGCCGACGAAGTCCTCCCGCTGGAGCTCACCAAGCTTCCCTAAGGAATCGAGGTACCGATGCGAGAGGTCCTCGAGGATCGGTTCGAGGAGGGAGAGCTTCTTCCCCAGCTCCGCCTTCCTCTCGTCCTTCGCGGCCTCCACCTCGGCGCGGAGCGCGTCCACCCGGGCCCGGGTGCGGCGGTACTCCGGGGCGGCGAGGATCATCTCGTGCACGACCGGGAGGCGGTCCCTCTCGAAGAACATGTGTTCCGTCCGGCAGAGGCCGACGCCTTGGGCCCCGAACTTGCGGGCCCTCTGTGCGTCGCGGGGATAGTCCGCGTTCGCCCACACTTGGAGCCGCCGGGCCTCGTCCGCCCATCCGAGCAGCTCGCGGAGGTCGATCTCCCGCTCGAAGTCGGCGTCGAGCGTACGGATGCTGCCCTCGAACACCTCTCCGGTCGTCCCGTCCACGGACACGTACTCGCCGCGGCGCACGACCTTGTCGCCGACCCGGAACTCTCCCTTCTGGTAGTCGATCCGCAACGCCTCGCAGCCTGCGACGCAGGGCAGCCCGAGGCCGCGCGCGACGACGGCGGCGTGGCTCGTGGCGCCACCATGCGCCGTCAGGATGCCCTTCGCATACAGCATGCCATGCACGTCGTCCGGCGAGGTCTCGGTCCGGACGAGGATGACGGGTTTCTTCTCCTCATGGCCGAGCTGCTCCGCCTCGTCCGGGTCGAAGGACACGTATCCGGTCGCCGCGCCCGGGGACGCGTTGAGGCCCTTCGCGAGGTAGCGGCCCTCCTTGGCGGCCGCCTTCTTGGCCTCCTCGTCGAAGCGCGGCAGGAGGAGCTGGATCACGTGGATGGGCTCGACGCGGAGGAGGGCCTCCTCCTTCGTGATCAACCCTTCGCGCACCATGTCCACCGCGATCTTGACCGCGGCCTGCGCGGTGCGCTTGCCCGAGCGGGTCTGGAGCATGAACAGCTTCCCCCGCTCCACGGTGAACTCGACGTCCTGGACGTCGCGGAAGTGTTTCTCGAGGAGCTCGGCCACCTTGGAGAATTGTTCGTAGACGACGGGGGACCTCTCCTTGAGGTCCGCAATCTTCAGGGGCGTGCGGATTCCCGCGACGACGTCCTCTCCCTGGGCGCTCGACAGGTACTCCCCGTACAGCTGCCTATCGCCGGTGCTCGGGTTCCGCGTGAAGGCCACTCCGGTCCCGGAGTCCGCGCCCATGTTCCCGAAGACCATCATCTGGACGTTCGCGGCGGTCCCGAGGTCGTGGGGAATCTTGTTGAAGTTGCGGTAGTCCACCGCGCGCTTCCCGTTCCACGACCGGAAGACGGCGCCGATCGCCTCGCGCAGCTGGTCCTTCGGTCTTTGGGGGAAGTCCTCCTTCAGCTCGGAGCGGTAGAGGGCCTTGTACTCTTCGACGATCGCCTTGAGCATGTCGGCCGTCAGGTCCGTGTCCTTCTTCCCGCTTGTCTGCTCCTTGAATCGCTCCAGGATCGCCTCGAACTTACGCGGGTCGAGGTCCTTGACGATCCGCCCGAACATGGAGAGGAGGCGGCGGTACGAATCCCAGGCCCACCGCTCGTTGCCGGACATCTCCGCGAGAGCGTGCACGGTCTCGTCGTTCAGGCCGACGTTCAGGACCGTGTCCATCATGCCCGGCATGGAGAACTTCGCGCCGCTGCGGACGGAGACGAGGAGCGGGTTCGCGGGATCCCCGAACCGCCTTCCTGCCTTCGTCTCGACGGCGGCGAGCGCGTCGTCAATCTGCTTCAGGAGCCCCGGAGGGAAACGGCGGCTCTTGCTGTAGCTGTTGCACGCCTTCGTCGTGATCGTGAACCCCGGGGGCACCGGGAGCCCCAGGCGCGTCATCTCCGCGAGGCCGGCGCCCTTGCCGCCGAGCAAATCGCGCATCGAGGCGTCCCCCTCTTCAAACAAATACACGTACTTGGGCAGGCTGCCACCCCCGCTACCTGCCGTAGTCGGGCGGCCTATATAACCGCTTTTCGCTGGCCCTTCGCGGACGGGACGTCATGCGAGGTCCCGGAGCTCCTCGAGGAGCTGGGCGCAGCGGACGATTGCCACGATCCCGTAGAGCTGGAGGAGCAGGGCCACCTTGGCGTGCAGGTCGATCTCCGGCGCGTCCAGCCGGGCGAACAGGCTGTCGATCGCCTCGCGAGCCTCGCGGATCGCGACCAGGTCCTCCGTGGACCGGAAGTCCCGGGCGAGGGACCACAGGGAGTCCCGCACGGCGAGCGCGCTGGACTTGTACGTCCCCTCGAGGACCGCGTTGCTCCCGGCCACGTACTGGCGGCTCGCCAGGAACATGAGTCCCTCGGAGAGCCCGCTCATCAGATACCGCATGAGGGACCGGTTCTCCGCGGTCAGGATGTTCTCGATCCCCAAGACGCCGACCGAGGCGAGGTCGAAGAGACTCGCCTGGTTCGCGCTCTTGCTGGACCGCTCGAATCCGCCAATCTCGACCCCGAAGGAGTAGAAGTGGGAGATCGCGTCGAGAGCCTTCTCCGCGGCCGCGCCCCGTTTCGCGTCCTTATGGGCGTCGAGCCAGCGGACCATCACCTGGAGTTCCCCGCGGAGATGAAGAAGGGACGGCTCGTTGATCTGGACCAGACAGTCGCGGAAGGAGGTCCGGTAGGCCTCCACTAGGTCCACAGCATCCCCTTGCGCCATGCCGAGGCCATGGCGGCCTCGGGGCTAAAAGCCTCCGTCGGAAGGCCTCAGAAGCCCTTCTGCCACGCTTTGATGTCCGCCCGCTTGCGCTCGAGGAATCGGTACACGGTCGCGTGCTCGCTCCCGCGCAGGAGCATGATGACCGCCTCCCGCGCGATCCCCATCTCGAACGTCGGGCCCAGGAGACTGATCGTGTGACCCATCACGGACACGTCGACGCTCGTGAGCTCCTCGAGAATCCGGCGCGTCTTGCCCCGCGTCCCGATGAGCCGGGCGCGGATCTGCTCGAGGCGGGCCTTGGATCGTGCGAAATCCTTGATGTCGAGGACCTCCAGGTAGACGTCGTCCTCCAGGAGGCGGAAGGCCCGTTCCTCCGAGAAGCCCCGGCCGATCGCGAGCACGACGTCGCGCGCCTTGAGGGCGAGGACCGGATCCTGGACGCCGGCCTCGTCGATCGTGACCTCGCCGCTCTCCGAGTCGATGAGGACCTGCGTGCCCGTGCGGTCCTCGAGCCGTCTCTTCGTGCCGCCCTCGGGACCAATCAGGACGCCGAGACGTTCCTGCGGGATGCGAGCGTAGAGCATCTCAGCCCCCCAGGACTTCCTTCTCGAGGGATGCCGGGGTCACGTCGACCCGGAGGCGGTGGAAGAAGTGGGCGATGTTGCCCAGGTCACGCTTGAACCACTCCGCAGCTCTCGGGTGGTCCACAGGGACCGACTGGCCGACGTCAATCACGACGACCCGGCCGTCCCAGAAGAGGAGATTGTACTCACTGAGATCCGCGTGGACGAGCTTCGCGGTGCGCATCGCGCGCAGGTTGGTGACCACATCGTTCAGCACGGCGCGAGGATCCTCGAGGACCGCGTTGCGGAGGAGGGGGGCGGGCGTCGTCTCGTCCCCGATGTACTCCATGACGAGGACGTTCGCCTCGACCCGTCCGGGCGCGGGAACCCGGACCCCGGCATCCCCCATCCGGACCAGGTTCTGGTACTCCTTCTGCGCCCAGGCAAAGATCGTGGGCTTCGTGGCCTTCTTGACCCGCTTGAAACGCGGGTCGCCGTCGATGTACACGGCGATGGTCTTGAACGTGGAGTTCGAGATGCGGTAGATCTTGACGGCCTTCCCTTTCCCGTCCGCGGTCGTGGCATGGAACACGACCGCCTCCTTGCCCGTGCTGACCGGATAGTCTAGGGTCGCGAACACTCCGTCGCCGATGAGTCCCTGGAGGACCAAGAGGCAGGCGCGGTCGAAGACCTGGTCGTAGGTCTTCAACGCGTCCGAGTCCTTCTCCCGCGTCCGCAGCGCGTTGACCTGAAACTCGAGCCTCTGCATGTGCCGGTCGTCAATCATGCGTGCCCGAATCGTACCGGTCCGTGGACTAAGAACGTTGCGGGGCCTGTCTCCGGGCTCCATTTCAGCCCCGAACCCATGGCCTTTTCTCTCGCCCAGGTCATCGGGGCATCATGGTTCGAGTCGTTTCGCCGGTTTCCCAACGTGAGGTCGAGGGCACCCAGGTGGACTTCGACGGCATCGCGGAGCCGTGGGCCTCCTACAAGCTCTCGGACGGCAGCACGCTCAAGGTGCGTACGATCCTGACAGCGGTCCTCCGGCTCGATGGGGAATACGATGGCGCGGGGAACCCCATCTACACGGTGAACTCGCAGACCGTGGTCCAGGTCAACGCGCCGAAGAATCTGCGTGGCATCCCCACAGGCCAGCAACCGCCACCGACGGCTGCAAGGCGCGGGGGTCCCGAGGTCCGCTGACGCAGAGCGGCACGATCTCAGAAGATGTTGATCGACTTCGGAATGACGCCGCGGCGGCTCAGGTACGACGCTTCCGTCTTCGTGTACCGGTGCTTGATGTCGCACTTCTCGTCCTGGAACTGCCAGACCTTCACGACGAGGAGGTCGCCCTCGCGGATCCACATGCGCTTCTTGAGCTTCCCGGGGATGCGGCCGAGCCGGCTCTTCCCGTCCGAGCACATCACGCGGATGCGCGATGCCCCGAGGAGCTGGTCCGCAATCCCAAGGACCTCGCCTTCCTTGAGGCGCGGCATGCGGACGCGAATGACCTCTTCCTGAGGCACGGACGCGAAGAAGAGGCAGGGTGGCTTAAACGTTTCCGCCCCATTCTTCCTAGGGTTCCATGTCAGCGGCCGCGGGTTCCTCGGCCATCTCGTCAATCTTCGTCTGGTTGACGGGCACGTAGGGATAGGGCACGAGCGGGTCCTCGAAGAACGTCCCGTCGAGGATGTCCACGCCCTCCGGCAGGTCGTATTTCTGGTCGTCCACGTGGCCGAACCAGTACACGACCGCCCCGTCGCCGAAGAGCTCGCTGTACGGACTCAGCTGCTTCTTGATGTGCCGGCGGACCTCGAACGGGTCCCCGAAGATGGCCTTGGACTCAATCCAGTACTTCTTCGTGCCATTCATCTCAAGCGGTTTGTGCAACAGGATATCCGGCGTCTTGTCGTACTTCGCGCGGAGGTCCTTCTCCGTCTCATACTTCAGGTCGCGCGCATCGAGCCAGGACTGGAGCTTCAGCTCGCCCCAGCGCCCCCGTGCATACTGCCGGGCGCTGCCCGCGGGGGAGTAGACGATGTCCGTCTCGACGACCTCCTGGAGCTCGCGGCGGAGCCGCCGGTCGCTCACGCTGTCGAGGTCTCGGATCATCTTCCAGAACTGCTTCCGCTGCACCTTGCGCTGCTCGAGGATCATGAGCGACGCGAGGATGGCTGGGAACTCGAACTGGCGGGCGATCTTGACGAGGCTCGCTCCGTGCTGCCACTCGAACGCGAGACGACGGGCCTGGGCCTTCACCCGGTAAAACCGCTTCGTGGTGTCCCGGACGACCCGCTGGGTGTAGATGACAAGGAGCAGCTCCTTGTCATACCCGAAGTTCTCCGCGAGGAAGTCGATGTCCTCGGGCGTTGCGAGCCGTTGGTAGAGGTCCTGATATTCTTGAAGTTTCATTGATAAGCGCAAGCTAATTCACACGCAGTCGAGAGGAATTGAATTGTCGCATCAACCGGGCCACGATACTTAAACGTTTGCGGCTTGCTCGCCCCACCGGAACCGTCCGTCCGGCCCTCGGGGTGGACCCGAGATATACCTAAATAGAAGCCCATCTATGGAACGCGGCTACCCATGCGTGTGGACGTCTCCAAGATCGTCAGCGACGCCGCGTACCAGACGTATGAGAGGCGTCTCCTGCACTCCGTGAAGCAAGGCGCGGTCCCCCATCATGTGGCGATCATCATGGACGGGAACCGCCGCTTCGCCAAGGAGATCGGGCTCGGTAACACGCTCGAGGGCCACTCGAAGGGTCGCGACAAGCTCGAGGAGGTCCTCGAGTGGTGCCTCGAGGTCGGCGTGCGAATCCTGACCGTGTACGCCTTTTCGACGGAGAACATCAACCGGCCTTCCGAGGAGATCCAGCACCTCATGCACCTCTTCGCAGAGAACTTCCGGCGCGTCGGGGACGACCCGCGGGTTCACACCAACAAGATCCGGATCACGGTCTTCGGCGACCGCCAGCTCCTGCCGAAAGAGGTCGTCGAGGCGATCGAGTATGCGGAGGGCCGCACGAAGGACTACGACGCGTACCGGTTCAACCTCGCCGTCGCGTACGGGGGCCGCGAGGAAATCCTGACCGCGATCCGCGACGTCGTGCGGGACGCCCAGGCGGGCAAGGTGGGTCCCGAGGACATCACGGAGAAGTTCTTCTCCCGCCGCCTGTACACCGCGGACCTCCCGGATCCCGACCTCGTCCTGCGGACGAGCGGCGAGGAGCGCATCTCCAACTTCCTCCTGTGGCAGCTCGCCTACGCGGAGCTCTACTTCGTCGACGTGTACTGGCCCGGATTCCGGAAGATCGACTTCCTCCGGGCCATCCGGTCCTACCAGCAGCGGACCCGGCGGTACGGCGCCTGACGGAGACCGCATCCCTTAAGACCGGACGGCCTCTCCCGGACCCGCCATGAAGGGAGAGGTCGTCTACTACCGGCTCTTCGACCTCGGCGCCGCGATCGACCTGGACGAGGTCCAGCGCCGCGTCGACATGCCGTTCCTGTCCGGGCGGATCGTCCCAGGGCGCGCCGCGCCGAAGTACGCGCGGCTCGGCCAACCGCTCCTCGTGTACGTCGACCAGCGAGATCTCGACACGAGCGTGGGTCCCATCACGGTCACGATCGCCGTCAAGCTCTACGGCGTCGGGGCGCTGTCCGTCGTCCTGCGCACTCCGTTCGAGGCGGGAACCCTGCGGGACCTGCGGCCGTTCGGGACGATCCGAGTCCGGCGGAGCGACAGTGAGGAGACCCTAGACGAATACTGCGCGCGGATCGCGGAGCGCATCCAGGAGGACCTCGTGCCCTACATGCACGATTCCTACGACGTCAAGGTGGACCCGGAGCCCTACACGGTCTACTGTGTCACCGTGTCCGAGCATCCGGTCCGGACGTTCACGACCGGCTGGCGACGCGAGGTGACCGCCCTCCTGGCGTCGGACCCGAGGCCCGACGACATCAGCGACGAGGAGGTCGAGGACACCTGGAAGAACTGGCTCTCCTATTACCAGGACGATCTCGTCGTCGTCGAGTGGGACGCGGCCCTCGTGATCGAGCCGACGGCGTCGTACGAGGACACGCTTGCGGTCTTGGAGCTCGCGAACCTCCAGCTCCTCGAGATGCGGACCTACGACGCGTACCTGGATAAGATCATCGACAAGGCGTATGACGACGTCGAAGACCTGTTCCGCCGGTCCTCCTTCTTCCGGAGCGGGGGGAGCCAGGTCAAGGAGCTCGCGGACATCCGGATGGACCTGTCCGAGGCGACCTACCAGGTCGACAACATCTCCAAGCTGTGGGGGGACTGGTTCCTCGGAAAGGTCTACCGGGTCTGCTCGAAGAAGTTCGAGCTCGAGTCGTGGCGGCGCACGGTCGGCGCGAAGATGCAGGACCTGAGCGAGATCTACCAGGTCGCCCAGGCCGAGACGGAGGGTCGGCGCATGCTCGCCCTCGAAGTGCTCGTCGTCCTGCTCTTCGTCATCGACGTGCTCCTCATCGCCTTCCACGTGTGACGCGCGGGCGGGCGGTCTTCAAGGGCGAACCGCAGGTCGGACACTCCTCGTGCCAGTCCGGCCACGTGCGCCCGCAGCCCGTGCACCGGTACGACCACTGCCACGTCTCCTGGATGCCCGGGGCGAGCACCGGTTCGTATGGGAGGCCGAGCTTCCGGCACAGATTCTGGATCGAGTAGTCGTCCGTGACGAGCGTCCCCTCGACGTCCAGGGCGAGGGCGAGCAGCTCACGGTCCGTGGGCGAGAGGCGATGCGCGTCCCCGGTATCCTCGCTCGCCGCACGGACGCGTTCGCGGGCGGCCGCTCCGGGCGTGAGGACGGAAACCTGCGTGTCCAGGATCGCCTCGAGCTGCGGCGTCATTCCCTGGCGACCGAGCTCCCGGAGGACGCCGGGCACAGTCACCAGGTCTCCGGGGAACTGCCGTCCTGTCAGAAGTGCGGACGTGTCCAGGACCCGTTTCATGCCACTCGCCCCTGCTCGGCGGTGTGACGCGTCGGCCTCGACTCAACCAACGCTCATCTGGCCCAGCACGGGGGTGAAGGTCCAAACGCCGTTCGCCTGGTGAATCGATTGGTTGAGGTCCAAGTCGAGGGTGACCGTCGTCGTCCGGCCGCCCGGTAGGGTAAACGGCGTGACCGTCTTCGCGATCCCGTCCGCAACGGTCAGGAGGAACGGCGTGCCGCCCGAGAGCTCCCCTTGCACGGAGCTCACAGCAATCCGGATCTGGTCGTAGGCCCCCGGCGCGACGCGGTCCTGGGCGAGCAGCTTCGAGAGGCTGCCCAAGGCCTCGAAGTCAATCCGGGTCTCCGCCAGGCTGAGCAGGATCCATCCGGTGCCGTTCGCGGAGCTCGCGGGATGCACCGCCACCTCTGCGAAGGTGACGGTCACATGGGACCACGACGCAGGCGCATCGTGAATCTGGATCGCGAGGGTCGCCGTGGAGGTCGACGCCATGTAGAAGGACAGACCGGCGGCGATGAGGAGGAATCCCAGGATAATGACTCCCGCGACCCGCGCTCGCACCATACCCCTCGGCCCCATGCGGCCATGTCGGCCAGCGGGTAAATAGGTACCGCACGTACCGCGATCAGGCCGGGACGACGGGGGCGGCGAGGCCGATCGCCTCGTACACGCGGTCGATCGCGCCCCGGGCGCGGTCCGCATCGTTCGTCTTGACGAGGATCTTGCCGCTCTCGTAGAGGGTGAGCTCGGGCTCGCCTTCGAGGATGAGCATGACCTTGACGTCGTTGACGCTCCAGCCCGCGCCGCGGAGCCGATCGGCGGCCTGGCCCAGATCGACCCGCTGGGGCTTCTTCAGGGTGGAGACGAAGGCCGTGGCTGTTCGACAGGGTTTTATGAGGTAGTAGGTCAACGGGTCGCCTCCCGGGTGGGTGCCTCCTGCACAGCCGGCCGCTCCCCTTTGAACTTTTCCGGGAGGACGTTCGACAGGCAGGAGGCGACGAGGGCGTCGATGTCCAGTTTTGTCTCCTCCTCGAGGATCTGGTCGATCCGGGCCGCGGTCGCGGGCCGCGGCGGCCCGAGGAGGTCGCAGATCTCCGGACCCACGGAGACGTCGTACGTCCCGATCGCCTTCGCGCGGTCCATGATCTCCTGCTTGTCCATCCCGATGAGCGGGCGGAGGACAGGGTGGCGGGCGGCCGCATCGATAACCCGCAGGTTCATCAGGGTCTGGCTCGAGACCTGGCCGAGGTTCTCCCCCGTGAGGAGGGCGTCCGCGCCCTCCCGGTCTGCGATCGCGTCCGCGAGTCGGACCATGAGTCGCTTCGTCAGCACGAAGTAGAAGCGGCGGTGGCAGGCGTGCGCCACCTCGGCGAAGGCCTCGCCCACCCGCACGACGTACAGCGTCGGGAGGCCGAGGATCTCGACGAGCTTGCGCGACTTGATGGACGAACCAGCGTCCGTGATGGGCTCGAGCGAGAAGTGGGCCGCGACCAGATCGAATCCCTGGCGGACCATGAGGTGCCCCGCCACGGGGCTATCGAACCCGCCGCTCAGGAGGAGGACGGCCTTGTGCGTCATGTCAGATCCCCACGTACTTCGCGTACACGGCCCGTGCGGCGGCCTCGTCCTTGACGCCCCGAATCAGCGCCCGGCCGTCCGGGAACAGGGTGAGGTGATGACCTTCTACATCGGCGACGAGCACGCGGCCCGCGTGGCGGACTGCGCCGACCTTCCGAAGGCGACGAGCGAGCGCATCGAGGTCGAGGTCGCCGCGGTGGAGTGGATCCAGGGAGACCGTGTCGCTCCCGCAGAGGGAGACGAGGACCTGCGCGCGCTTCGCCCCGAGGAACTCCCGCTCTCCTTTCCCGCAGGCGGGGCAGTCATCCCTGCGGGCCACCCGGACGCGCTGGATCTCCGGCCGCCATCCGTCGATGACGAGGAGGTCTCCCGACGGCGGCTCGCCAACCAGGAGGCGCAGCGCCTCGCCTGCCTCGATCGCGCCGACCTGGGCCGACACGGCGTTCAGGATGCCCGCCGTCTCGCACGTGGGCAGCGCGCCGGGAGGCGGCATCTTCGGGTTCAGGCATCGGAAGCACGCGGTCTCGGGGGAGCGGATCGCGAACACCATCCCGTACGTGCCGATCGCGCCGCCATACACGAAGGGGATTCCCGCGTCGAGCGCGGCTTCGTTCAGCAGGTACCGGGCCTCCAGGTTGTCCGTGCCGTCAACGATGAGGTCCACACCGCGCAGGATGGCGAGCACGGTCGCCGCATGGACATCCTTCGAGACCGGCTCGATTTCAATCGAGGCGTTCACGGACCGCAGTCGGTCCGCGGCGGCATCTGCCTTCGGCCGATCCACGTCGGCTTCGGAGTAGAGGGTCTGGCGCTGGAGGTTCACGAGCTCGACGACGTCGCGGTCGACGAGCCGCAGGTGGCCGACGCCCGCGCGGGCCAGGAGCTCCGCCGCGACGCTCCCCAGGGCCCCCAGGCCCACCACGACAGCGCGCGAGCGGGACAGGGCGGCCTGACCCCGGGTTCCGATCTCGGGCAGGACCGTCTGCCGGCGGTATCGGTCCACCTTCGCCACGGGCCCGAGTAACGGGAGGGGCACATATGGCCTTTTGCGGCGACTAGGAGGGGAGGACGAACGAGAGGCGCAGTTGAGACCGCATCTCCTCGACCTCCTTGCGGACGTCCTCGCCGCGGGCGGCGCGGGTCATGAGCCCCGCGACGGTCTGCATGTGCTCCTGCGTGGCTCCCATCCGTGTGATCTCGTTCGTCCCAATCCGTCCGACCGCGTCGACGATCAAGTTGTTCTTCTCCAGGCGGTCCGCGAACTCCCAGGGGGTGAGGCCCCACTTCTCCTGCAGAGCGGCGGTGTCCACGTGGAGCTGGTGGGACTGGGAGAACCCGAGCGACTTGAACTTGATCGGGAGACCCCACTTGTCGAGCTGCTGGCCGAGGGCCTGGCTGTTCGCCACGATCTGCTTCGCGTACGGCTTCCCGAAGGCCTTCATCTCGAGGAGGACCTGGGCGGTCGCCGCGATCCGGTTCCAGTGCGCGTTGTCCTGCGTGCGCCACATGATCGTGTCCATCGCGCGGTCGAAGAGGTCCGCGCGGTTCGACAGGAGGAGGCCTCCCTGCGGACCGGGGAAGGACTTGTGCGTGCTCGCGGTCAGGATGTCCACGCCCTCGAGGAACGGCCGTTGGAACTCGCCGCCCGCGACCAGCCCGAGGACGTGGGATGCGTCGTACGCCAGGACGGCGTTCACGTCATCGCATGCCCCGCGCAACCAGCGCAGATTGTATGGGAAGAGGATCAGGCTCGCGCCAACGAGGACGAGCTTCGGCCGCTTCTCGAGCACCGCATCGGCGGCCTTCTTCGGATCGAGGTTCCAGGTCTTCGTGTCGAACGGAAGGAAGTCGACCTTGAGGTCCAGGTAGTCCGGGAGGAAGCCGGGCATGTAGCCATCGTAGCCGCCGTGCTCCGCGGAGATGACCAGGATGCGGTCCCCCCGGTGCGTGCATGCTTGGAGCATGAGGAACCCGGCCAGGTGGCCCGAGAGCGGCTTCAACGAGGCGTGGGAGACCCCGAAGACCTCGCGCGCCAGGCCCTCCCCCAAGGTCTCCATCTGGTCCGTGAACCGCGTCCCGCGGTACGCGTTCTTCGCGTCGCCGAGGCCAGGGGCGAAGCGCGACGGCAACGTGTAGCGATGCACGAAGTCGGTCGCGAGCAGCGCCCGGGCCGCCTCGCTCATCACGTTCTCGGACGGCTGGAGGTTCAGGACCTGCTGCAGGCGCCAGCGCTCATGGTCCCGCACGATCTCATGGAGGTCGGCCACGGAAAACGGTAGGCCGAATCGAGTATAAGGCCCATTGGCGGCGCCCGCACGCGCATCAGTTGTAGAGGTTGAACTCGTCCTTGTCGGGAGTGGAATCCCACTCCTCGTCGGACTCCTCGAAGACGGCGTTGAACAGCGCGTTGACTACCTCGCGCAGCTGCTGGATCTCGGTGCGAAGTCGGTTCAATTCCTTCAGGACGTCCTCGTTCGACGCGGCCATCGCAACCTTCCGGGAGCCATTTAACACAGGGTAGGTTCTTATCACTTTGCCTTCGATTATGAGTCCTTATTCTCGGAATGAACCAGCCAGCGAGGACGGCGGAAGAACCGTCAGTGGCGCCGCGGTCCGCGGTCCCGCCGCTCCCGGTCCCGGCCTCCTTGGCCCCGCCGGTCGCCGCCTCCCCGTCGGTCGCGGCCCCCGCGATCGTCGCGACGGTCGTGGCCCCCGCCGCCCCGCCGCTCGCGGCCGAAATCTCGGCCGCCGCGGTCCTCGCGCCGCGGGCGCTCCGGGATCTTTCCGCCGCCGAGCTCGGCCGGCGGCACATCGAGCTTGAGGTTGTCGTAGTCGCGGGCGATCTTGCGGCGCTCCGTGCGCTCGCAGCGAGGGCAGAACAGGTCCCGGCCGCGGAGTTCGAGCGGCCCCCGGCACTGGCCGCACAGGGCCTTCACGACGCCGAGGTCGGGCTCCGCCGTCGTCAGCTGGACGGACGGCTTCGTCTGGATGACCTTCGCGCGAATGAGGTCGCCCAGGTGGTACATGTCCCGGATGTCCTCCGTATACTCCTCGGACACGTTGGAGATGTGGATCGTGCCGTTCGTCTCCCCGCTGACCTGGCGGGCGCGGCCGTGGATCGCGCTCACGGTGGCCGTGGCCATCATGCCGCGGATGTCGTCGATCACGCCGTAGACGATGTCGCCGGGCTGGAGCTCGGCGGGCGGATTGAACGGCCGCACGCGGGCCACCCGGCTCTGCTCGTCAAGATGCAGGACCCCGGGCGTCGAGGCGAACACGAGTCCGTTCTTCTCATACGTCCCCTCGCCCGGCTCGAACTCCTCCGCCACGGCGATCTGGTCGCCGGGGAGGACCATCTTCGGTTCCATGGTCGTTCCTCGCTGGCTTCTCCGACGACAGAAGGCGCCCGGTATTTAGCCCTTCTCAGGGGTCGGGCAGACCCGCTATTGAGCTGGCGGCTGTCGAACCCGGAGGGGCAGAAATAGAGGTCGGACTGCCGTCCCGAAGCCAGGGACGCGCTCGAACCTCAATGTCTCGCTCCGTCATAGGCCCTTCCGGCCGACTCGGGGGCGACGGGGGCGAGGCACCTCACTCCGTTTTTGGCTTGCAGCGACCACGGAGAGGGCTCAGCCGCTCACGGGGCGTTGACGAGGTGGACCAGAACCCCTACGCCAATCGCAGGCAGGTACCATCCCGTCACAGTGACTCGGAAACCGACGAAGCGGTCGTATGCGGGACTAATGAGCGCCACCACCTCGTCCACATAGCGGAAGTCATGCGTCGGACCCGTACCACTTTGGTCCACGAGAGGCATCGCGACGGACCCCATCGCGTTGTCCGAGAAAGAGAAACCACTGTACCCACCGGTGGAGATGTTGACCGCCTCGGCCGCGGCGAGGGCTTGGCCCATGAGGTACGGACCTGTGTCGTTGGCCGCGAGGGTCAGGGTTCCGGGGTGCACGTTCCGCGCAAACGTCCCCTCGACGGTCAACCCTGCCCAGAACTGACTCTCTTCGGGCGCATCGCCGCCGCTGAAGTACGCAAAGGCCCTTATGCGCAATGTCAGCGTTGAGGTCCGCCCGTCGGTCTGATTGGCATATGTTGTCGCGTTGAGATACAGCATGGGCTCGGTGGCCGAGGGCCACGCGGTCAGATTCGTGCGTAAGACCCCCACGACTGAGCCGTCGGAGATGGTCAGGGAAGGGGGCAAGGTCAACACAAACACCGAGGTTCCGATGACCACGATAGCAGCCACCACGATGGCCAACGGAACGAGCCATTTCCGTTGGTTCGGAGGCAGGCCTGCCTTCGGCTGTGACTTCTCGGGTGGACTGCTCGGTTGCATCTCTCCACTCCCTGCAACCGCATCGGCCCGTCCCGGCATAGCCCTTCCGGCCGACTCGGGGGGCGAACGGGGGGCGGGGCGCGAGTTAGCCCTTCGTGGTCTCTGTGCGCAAGAGGACGACGGGGATCCGGCGCACCTCCTCCCGATGGAAACGGAAGGTCCGGGGGAGGGGGAACTCGTAAGCCGCCCGGTCCGTCACGTGGCCGCCCCGCGACTCGATCCGCCGCACGACGAATTCCTCGGTCGCCGCGTTGTGGAAGCTGTAGACCACCCGGCCGACCGCGAGGGCGGTGTCCACGAAGGGGAGGTCCGCATGCCTCGTCTGCGAGCCGAACGGCGGGTTCATGAGGACCGTGTCGAAGGGGCTGGACATGGCGGTCACATCCGCGTGGGTCCACGACACGTCGACCTTGGCCCGGCGGGCGTTCCGTTTCGCCACCTCGATCGCCAGCGGATCGATGTCCACCCCCACGACCTCCGCGGCGCCGAGGATCTTCGCGGCGACGCCGAGGACTCCATTCCCGCAGCCCGCATCGAGGACCCGGCACGCATCGATGTCCCCCTTGCCATAGGCGATGAACGCGACCTCGGCGGCCACGGCAGCGGGCGTCGGGTACTGCTCGATGTCGGCCCGGGGCGACGGCACGGCCTCGAGGGACTGTAGTACCCGTTCCAGCTGGACCTTCTTCACGCGTCACCCGCCGGAGGGATCACTCCTCGAGGGGAGACGCGGACCCCTTGCTCGCTTCCACCCCACGCGTCGTAATCGTGGCCGTGAAGTCGGCGGGGCCGTGCCAGCCCAGCACGATGAGGCCGTCCCGCTCAAGCTGGTTGAGCTCCCGCTGGAGTTCGTCGTAGCTCACGCCGCGGAGGATCTCGAAGAACTGGGTCTTCTTGAGGCCAAGCGTCCCGCGCTTCGCAAGGAGGAGGAGGATCTTCTCCCGCAGGCCGCGCTCCACGGCCCGGGACTGCTCGGTCCGCATCGCGCGGTCCACGATTTCCACGGCGAGGGCATTGAACGCGTCGTCCACGAACTCGCCCGTCTTCGCCGAGGTCATGACCCAGGGGGCGCTGAACGGCTCGGCCGCGTTCCGAATCTGCTCGTCCGTGAAGGCGCGGCGGTCGATCAGGTCCTTCTTGTTGACGATGATGAACACGGGCACGTCGCCGGCGATCTCCAAGCCCGAAGGGATCCAGGTACCGAGCGCGGTCAGGCTATCGAGCCGGGTGATGTCGCAGACGGCCATGATGGCCTGCGCCCCGTGGAAGTAGGTCTCCCGGACGAGATCCCGGAACCCGTGCTGGCCCATGATGTCGAAGAGGGACATGTCCATCTGGACTTCGATGTCGGTCCCGTACGGGACGGTCAGCTCGATCTTGCTCACCTTCGTCCCAATCGTGTGGAGGTACGTGTCCTGGTACTCGTCGAGGACGAAACGGCGGATCAGCGAGGTCTTGCCCACTCCGCCCTCCCCCATGAGGGCCAGTTTCGTCTTCATCCGACGGACCGTGGGCATGTGGTCATCCCGCCGCGCCTCCTGCATCTGGGCCGTGCGTATAAGGTATTTCGCCGGTATGCTCGGGCAGCGTAACCACCCGTACGGTGTCGCATCCCGTCGTTCGGGTCGCGGTTCGCCTGGGACGACCGCGATCCGCGAGCACCGCCTATGCTGAGAATCAACACGTCGATCGTCCGCCGGCCCCTGCGTTCTATGTTCTAAGAACAAGAATCAGCACGAACGTCGATGCCTTTATCCCCGCGCGCGGGAACGACGCACGCATGCGGATGCCGCCCCAGGGGCCGCGGATCGCGGTGCCTAACTGGCTGATCGAGTGGTCCAGGTCGCGGGACTTGTTCCTCTCCCTGGCGCACAATCCCTGGGTGTACCGCCCCAACTGACCTGCTGTCTTGTCCGTCGCGGATTCGTCCTGCGGCTACGACGTTCGTCGTCTGAACTTTTCGGATAACCGAAGATGTTATAGCCGACCGAGTCTTCAGTCGCGCGAATCGAGGGCGTGAATGGCGGAGGCCCGGACGAGAAGGTATCGGGAACCGAACGTCCACCACGGTAGCCCATGGCCCTTCGTGATCGCGATCGGGGCGGCGGTGTCCTACGTCGGGCTGATCATCAACCTCCCGCTGATGGTCCTCGGCCTCGTGGTGTTCGTGAGCGGGGCGGTGGGCTGGCTGCGCGACGACCTGCGCACGACGCCTCGTGCGTTCTACGGACCGGGGACGGAGAACCTGCCCGTCCTGGGCCGGGTCAGCGCGCGGAAGCTCGCGACATGGCTGTTCCTCGCGACGGAAGTCATGTTCTTCTCGGCCATCATCGGGGCTGCATGGACCGTGCGGCTGCGCACGACCGAGACGACCGGTCTGCCGTGGGCGTACTCGGGCCAGATCCTGAACGTCCCCGGGACCGCGTTCGTCACGTTCATCCTGATCTGCTCGAGCCTCACGATGGTCGAGGCCCTCGCCGCCATCGAGCGCGGCGACCAGAAGCACATGCGTTATTTCCTGCTCGCCACGATGCTGCTCGGCATCACGTTCCTGGCCTTCCAGGCGAACGAGTTCTATCATCTCTACTTCACGGACCACTTGACGTTCACGAGCGCTCCGGATGGGATCAACGCCAATTTCGGAGCCGCCTTCTTCGCCCAGACTGGGACGCACGGCGCCCACGTGACCGCGGGCGTCCTCGCCCTCGCCTACCTGAACGTCAAGGCCTGGAAGGGCGGCTTCTCGAAGGAGAACCACGAGACCGTCGAGCTCGTCGGCCTGTATTGGCACTTCGTGGACGTCGTGTGGATCTTCCTGTTCACGCTCGTGTACCTGATCTGAGGGAGAGGACGATGGCGGCGGAAGCGGCAACGGCGGTCCCGGTGGTCGGGGCGACGGAGGAACACGTGCGGCGCCCGTACGTGTATGTGTTCATCGTCCTCGCGGTGGTCACGCTCATCGAGGTCTACGTCTCCATGCTGAACTTCCCGCAGGCCATCGACCGCATCTCGCTCCTGATCGTCCTCGCGACATTCAAGGCGAGCCTCGTGGCCGCGTACTACATGCACCTGAAGTACGAGCCGCGGTGGATCATGCTCATCCCGTTCGGCGCGCTCGCCCTCGTGTTCGTGCTCGTCGCGGCCCTGACCGCCTCGTCGGTCCCGGTGCTCCCCCAGCCGTGACGCGGCCCGGGCGCACGTCCCACCTTGAATACGAATGGCGCCTATCCGAAAGGAGAGTGGGCTCGACCGGATTCGAACCGGTGACCTTCGCTGTGTGAGAGCGATGTCATAACCACTAGACCACGAGCCCAGCGGGAGCGCGCAAAGGTTCCGGTCGTATAAATCTCCATCGAACCTCGTCGCCGGAATGGGGGTTATTGGAATTGAAAGTACAATGCCGCTAAATCCCGCCTCGGACACTCTCACTCCGAGCACATCCGAGACAAGTGTCCGGAGGTCCGGGGCATGGTCATCGCAGAGCCTCGCCGCTCCTCGACGGGAGCGGTGACGAGCGAGGTCCGCCACTGGCAGGAAATCCCCCTGTGGCGCGACGTGACGGAAGCGCAGTGGAACGACTGGAAGTGGCAGGCCGCCCACGTGGTCAAGAGCCTGGAGGAAGTGCGCCAGGTCGTCCCGCTCACGGAGGACGAGGAGCGCGGCGTCGTCGACTGCGCGAAGTACTTCAAGTTCGGGATCCCGCCGTACTATGCGAGCCTGATGGACCCGAACGACCCGAACTGCCCCGTGCGTCTCCAGGCGGTGCCCCGCGTCCAGGAGACCCACTTCTCCGGCGTGGACCAGCACGATCCGCTCTACGAGGACGTCGATTCACCTGTCCCGCATCTGACGCACCGCTACCCGGACCGGGTCCTCTTGCTCATCACGGATTACTGCGCGATGTACTGCCGGTTTTGCACGCGCCGGCGCTTCACGGCCCATTCCCACGGCGCCATGTCGACGAAGGATCTCGAGCCCGCATTCGAGTACCTCGAGAAGGCGAAGGAGGTGCGGGATGTCCTGCTCAGCGGCGGCGATCCGCTCATGGTCAACGACGAGTACCTCGAGCACATCCTGAAGCGCCTGCGGGAGATCGACCACATCGAGATTGTGCGCATCGGATCCCGTGCGCCGTGCACCCTCCCGATGCGGATCACGCCCCAGCTCGTCTCGATCCTGAAGAAGTACCACCCGCTGTGGCTCAACACCCACTTCAACCACCCGAAGGAGATCACGCCGGACGCGTCGAAGGCCCTGGCGATGCTGGCCGACGCGGGCATCCCGCTGGGGAACCAGACGGTCCTGCTGCGCGGCATCAACGACTGCCCCACGATCATGAAGAACCTCGCGCACAAGCTCGTCCTGAACCGCGTCCGGCCGTACTACTTCTACCAGTGCGACCTGAGCGAGGGCATCGAGCACTTCCGCACGCGCGTGTCCACGGGCATCGAGATCGCCGAGGCCCTCCGCGGACACACCTCCGGCTTCGCCGTGCCCCTGTTCATCGTGGATGCGCCGGGCGGAGGCGGCAAGGTCCCGATCGGGCCGAACTACCTGATCAGCCAGAGCGACAAGAAGATCGTCATCCGCAACTACGAAGGCGGGATCTTCTCGTACCCCGAGCCGGATATCCCTCCGACCGCCTGCCCGGATCACTGCGAGCACTGCCAGACGGACGAGCGCACGTCGCGGGAGGGGGTCGCCGGCATCCTGGGAGGCCAGCGCAGCAATCTCGTCCCGCCCGATTCGCTGCGGGAGAAACGGCGCCACGCGAAGAGGATTGAAGTCACCGTGCCGGCCGCCAGCCGCTAGGCCCGTCAGTTTGATTACACCGACGTGGCATGGTTACCGCGAGGTGTGCACGTGCCCACAGACCATGCGGAGGAGAAGCGGGCCATCGTGAAGCGCGAGCTCGGGGGCCATGGCCTAGCGATCCACCTGTCGACCTCGCGCGACGGCGCGAACCTCGTGGCTCGCGTCCACGTCACGGATGCGGCCACGGACCGCACCGTGGCCAAGTTCGTGACGGTCGCCCGCGTCGAGGACCTAGACCTCGTCATCGGAATCGACACTGCGGAAGGCGTCGCGAGGGACTTCCTCGCGCAGCTGCTCGGCGTGGCAAATGCGCTTCGGGAGCTCGTCCCGTCCGTGACAATCGACGAAGAGTGAGGGACGACATCACGATTAAATACTCGGCACCTTCTGGTCTCCCCGCACGATGGACCCATCTGGCGTCCTGCTCGCACTCGAAGAGCGGAAGAAGTGGCGCGAGCGGAGGGACCGCATCCGAGAGCGCATCCGGCAGCTCGACCGCCGGAAGGCCTACCTGCAGCGGGAATTGGACCGCACTCGGAAGAAGGTCGCCCAGTACAGTGGCCTCCTCACGGACCTCAAGAGCCCGCAGATCCAGGGAGGGCGGCCGGTTCCCCCCACGGCGATGCGGTGATCCCTTGGCGAGCGCCCTCGAAGCAACCCAGAAGGAATTCACGCGGTGGCGACAGCGGGAACGCCGCTTGCTGACGGCCCTCGACCAGGTCGACGAGGAGCGGCGTCGGCTCGATGGAGAGCTCGTCCGGGTCGATCAGCAGGTGTCCTACTACGACAACCTGACGCGGGACATGAAGAAGGAACTCGGCCGACCGGGGCTCGGGAGCCTGCTCTCGTCCCTGCGCAAGAGCTGAGGGGGGACAGTCGTGCGGGTCACGCTGGACGGCGCGTCGCGGGACGTGCGCACGGTCTGGTTCGAGGACGGCCTCGTCAAGCTCATCGACCAGCGGTTCCTGCCCTTCGAGGTCCGGTTCTACGAGGCCCGCGGGCTGGAGGAGCTCGCCGTCGCGATCGAAGACATGGTCGTGCGCGGGGCGCCCGCGATCGGCGCGGCCGCCGCGTTTGGGATGGCGCAGGCCCGCCTTCAGGGAGGGAGCGTGCGGGAGGCCGCAGACCGGCTGCGCAAGACGCGCCCGACGGGCCATGACCTGTTCTTCGCAATCGAGTACATGATCAAGGCGATCGACGCGGGCGAGGACCCGGTGTCGGCAGCGGATCGATACGCCCAGGAGGACGTCGACCGCTGCCGCAAGATCGGCGAGCATGGCGCGAAGCTCATCAAGAACGGAACCCGGATCCTGACGCACTGCAACGCCGGCGCGCTCGCGGCGGTCGACGTCGGCACCGCCTTGGCGCCGATCCGGGCCGCCAAGGAGCAGGGGAGGAAGTTCTTCGTCTACGTGAGCGAGACCCGGCCGCGATTGCAGGGAGCGCGCCTGACCGCATGGGAGCTCGTCCAGGAGGGAATCGAGCACGCGATCTTGACAGACAGCGCGTCGGGCCACTTCCTGAGCCGCGGCGAGGTGGACCTTGTCCTCGTGGGTGCGGACCGGATCGCCGCGAACGGAGACACGGCGAACAAGATTGGCACGTACATGAAAGCAGTTGTCGCGAAGGAGCATCACGTGCCCTTCTACGTCGCCGCCCCAACGAGCACGATCGACTTCGCGATCCCGGCCGGCTCCAAGATCCCGATCGAGGAGCGCTCGCCCCAGGAGGTGCTCCAGTTCGCAGGGACCCCCGTCGCGCCGAAGGAAAGCCCAGCCCGGAACCCCGCCTTCGACGTGACCCCGGCCAAGTACATTCGCGGGATCATCACAGAGGCCGGCATCCACCGACCCGGCGACCTGCGGCGGATGGGGAAGCCCACGCCGCGGCGGAAGGCGCCGACGAAGCGGCGGCGCTAGGCGGATACCCTTTTAGGCGTCCGCGCGGTTGACCCCGGGATGCTCCTCCAGACCACCTGGTTCGGGACGTTCCTCCTAGACGAGGGGACGGTGGTCCACGAGCGGTTGTTCGCCAAGGACCCGAAGGCCCTGGCCGAACGGCTCGCGAAGGTCGAGGACTGGAAGGTGCTGGACGAGGAGCGGGAACTCATGGGCCTCGTGGACGAGGTCTTCGTCACGGAGCCGCGCCTCGAGCGGGCGGGCGGCCGCTTCTCGACGGAGAAGGGGCCGTTCCTAGACCCGGCGCAGTTCGGGTTCGACCGCACCCTGCTGCACGCCGCGATGGTCGAACTCGCGAAGCGGCGCATGCGGAAGGCGATCCGCCCGGAGGACCACCTGCGGCAGGCGGTGGCCGCGGTCGACGACCTCCAGGAGCAGGAGAACGGCCTGGTCGAACGCATCCGCGAATGGTACGGGCTGCATTTCCCCGAGCTCGCCAGGATGGTGGACGAGGCTCAGTACCTCGAGCTCGTCGCGAAGGCACGGGCGCCGCGAGAACCTGCCCCTGGACGCCCAAGAGAGCGTCGGAGCGGAGCTCGGGGAGCCCGAGGAACGCGAAATCCGCGGCATGGCCGCGCTGGCCCAGAGCCTCGCCCTCCAGCGTCGGGACCTCGAAGGCTACGTCGAGCGCTCGGTCCGCTCCCTCGCGCCGAACGTCTCCGAGCTGGCCGGTCCGATGATCGCGGCGCGGCTCGTGACCCTGGCGGGCAGCATCGAGGATCTGGCCCGCTACCCGGCGGGCACCGTCCAGCTCCTCGGGGCCGAGCGGGCGCTCTTCCGACACCTGAAGACGGGCTCCAGGCCGCCGAAGCACGGCGTCCTCTTCCAGCATCCCCTGATCCACCGCGCGCCGCCGTGGCAACGCGGAGCCCTCGCCCGGGTGTTCGCGGGACGCATCGCGATGGCCGCGAGGGCAGACGCGTACACGCACCGTCACATCGCGCCGGAGCTCCAGGCGAGCCTGGACCGAGCGGTCGCGGAGATCCGGAGGCGCAAGGAGAAGAAGCCCGTCCGCCGGCCATCCCGGGCGGCGCCTCGCGCGCACGCACGGCGCAGGCGGTAAGAAAAGGCTTTAATGGGCCGGTCGCATCGGCCGGGACGGAATCGTCATGTCGTGGGAACAGGCCGAAATGCGGGAGCTGAAGGTGAACCGCTACGTCGTCATCGACGACGAGCCGTGCAAGATCATCAGCATCCAGATGTCCAAACCCGGGAAACACGGCGAGGCGAAGGCGAGGCTCGAGGCGGTCGGAATCTTCGACGGCCAGAAGCGGTCCGTGGTCCATCCCGTGACGCACAAGGTCCGGGTCCCGATGATCGACAAGCGGAAGGCCCAGGTCCTCTCCATCCACGACAACAAGGCGCAACTCATGGATCTGGAGAACTACGAGACCTTCGAGATCGAGGTCCCCGAGGACCTGCGCGCGTCCCTTCAGGCGGGGCAGGAACAAATGTACATCGAGACCCTCGGGCGGCGCAAGCTGTCGACGCCGTGACCGGGCCCGCCGGCCTCATATAATCGCAGGGGGTTCTCGGGAGGCCATGCCCGCGCCGCGGTTCGCCGATGCGCACGCGAAGCTCGAGGACGCGAAGATCGCGCTCTTCGGCGTGCCCTACGACCGCACGTGCTCCTTCCGCGGCGGGAGCCGGTACGCGCCTCGGGCGATCCGCCAGGCCTCGTACAACTTCGAGGCGTACATGATGGACCACGGCCACAGCCTGTCCGAGATCCCCGTGGCCGACGTCGGCGACACGCGCTCCTTCGGTCCCTCGAGCGAGATGGTCGAAGGGGTGTCCAAGATGGCGACCGACGTGATCAAACACGGCCGCGTCCCGATTGTCCTCGGCGGCGAGCACAGCCTCGCGCCGGCCGTCGTGAAGGCCTTCCCCAAGGACATCGCGGTCCTCGGAATCGATGCCCACCTCGACTTCCGGGACTCGTACCTGGACGACAAGTGGTCCCATGCGTGCTCCGCGAGGCGCTGCGCCGATCATGTCGGCGTCGGGCAGGTCGTCTACATGGGCGTCCGCTCGTTCAGCGAGGAGGAGCGGGAGGACCTCGCCCGCCTCGGGCTGACGTTCATCAGCGTATACGACATCCACGAGGAGGGCATCGCGCGTTCCGTGGAACGGGCGCTGAAGACCGTGGACCGGGACAAGATTTACCTGACGATCGACATCGACGGCGTCGATCCCGCCTACGCGCCGGGCGTCGGGAACCCGGAGCCCTTCGGTCTCGCGCCGCTCCAGGTCAAGCGACTTCTGGGCATGTTGGCGCCGCACCTCGTTGGGATGGACCTCAACGAGGTGAGCCCGGCGTGGGACCTCGGACAGACGTCGCTCCTGGCGGCCCGCCTCGTGCGCGAGGCAATCATGTCGATCGCCGAGGCCCGATCCTGGGTCTAGCGGTACCCCGCAATCTCCTTCTTCCGGGCCCAGATGGCCTCGAGGTCGTACTTCTTCAGCTCGCCATCGAACTTCTTGTCCAGTTCGACCTTCGCCTGCTCCAGCTGGATGAGATCCTCGGACTGCCGCAGGCGGCCGCGCAGGGTGTCGATCTCCTTGACGAGCCCGGCGTCAAACTCCACGCCATTCAGGGAGAGGATGGAGAGTGTGTTCTTCATCACGTCGAGCTCGAGGCGGATCCGGTCCTTCGTCCCCACGTCGAGGACGCGCTTGTTCACGCTGACGAGCAACTCCCGATGCTGCTTCAGGGCCGAGAGGATCGTCTCGATCCGGTCCGCCGTCTTGAGGAGATAGTCCTCGATCCTCTCGACGGAGTCCTCCAGTTCTCGGATCACGCCGCGATCGCCCTTCTTCGCGCCCTCTCCGAGGCGGAGGGCGTCGTAGACGACGGCCTGGTGGCGGGCACCGGACTCCGAGGACTTGGCGACGGCCCGCAGCCGATGCTCCTGCTCGAGGACCATGCGCTCGAGCCTCTGCAGCTGGCGGTGAAGGGCCGCGACCTCCCTCTCCAAGGCGACGACGGACCCCAGGTCGCGGACCTCCCTCCGAGGCATCCCGCGCGGGAACGGGAGGACGCGATAAGAAGCTTCGCCCAACCCCGGTGGAACGAAAAAGGCGCGACGAGCCCCGCCGCCTCCGCGCGCCGCATTCCCGACGACCTCCCCCACCGAGTTCATGGCGCAGGTCCGAGCGCGGGGCCCGCGCGTCCGTCCGCACCCGCGGCGGCGCGTGGGCGAGCGGCCTTCTGGGGCTCGTCCCAACCCGTGTGATGATGTGACACGAGACAGGATATATCTTTCGTCCGACAAGCGCCGAAGCCTACCCGTGCACGCATCGTTTTGCGTATTCCGAACCGCGCGTCCGAAACCCGTGTACGGCCCGGCGAATTGCCTTCACGGGCTTCGATGGAGAGCGTGAGATGCGTCCGCGAACTCCTTGAGGTCGTCGCCCCGAGCAGCCGCAAAGGCAATGCTGCGGCCCATGCGAGGGAGCGAAGTTGTCGGTTCGCCAGGGAACCGCGCGACACGGGACTTTGTTATCATTTCGGAGACAAAGAGCCCCCTCCCGAGGGGTCTCACGTCGTCCTTATAACCGCGGCCTCTCTCCGGTTCCGCAGCGTCCCTCGGGGACGGGAGGAGGGTGTTGGTGATCGATCGCAAAGGTCTCGCCGTATCCGGACTCGTCGTGCTCTTGCTGGTGACTGCCGGTTTCGCGCTCACCGGAGCGGGAGATCGAGCGGGCTCGGGGGCGTTTGTGGGCGCCGTCGAACCACAGGCCGCCTATTCGCTCGACTACGATTTCTACGACTTCTTCAACGTTCCCTTCCAGGAGTACTGGGACCTCCGTCTGGGGCATGGGTACGGAGATCTGCCGATGAACGCCGAGTGCTTCTCCGCGGAAGGCGTCGCGGAAGGCAAGTGCGTACCCTCCAACCCGGCCGTGCCCGATGTCGCATCCTATCCGTACGTGCACTGGTATCCGTTCGCCGGATCCACAAACCCGGCGTCCACGAAGACGATTCCGTTCATCATGGCACCCTACCGCATGCATGCGGTCGGGACGAGCGTGCCGGGCTACACGCTCACGGACCCGGTGTACCTACCGATTCAGAACCCGAGCGCGGCGGTCGGAGCCGCGCTGTCGATTGACTGGAAGATGGAGTACGTCACCCTGGCCCAGGGGACCGCCCTCAAGAACGTCGCGGGCTGCTCCTTCAACCCGAGCCTCAACGACGGGTACTACGCACGCTCGCAGATCACCGTGACGATGGATCTCCAGGAGTCCAAGCGGTTGTTCGGGGTCGTCGCTGCGAACGCCGCCGCGGCACAGACCTGGTGGAACACGAACACGAACCCGGCTTGCGGCACTCTCGGGGCGGAGGAGACGGCCTGGCAGGATGCAGTCGTCACGCTCGCTGGGTCGGCCAACACCCCCGGGAAGTTCGACATCTTCAACGGGTACGAGTACTACTACGCCCCGTTCTACACGAACATGACCGCAACGGTGGCCGGGGATGGCACGACCACGCTGAAGATCGACCACCTTGCGGACGGGACGGAAGCCCTCCTCACGCGGACGTTCTACTGGGGCAATGCGGGCTACCTGGGTAACACGCTCAACTCCACTCACCGGACGGGCTGGTGGGGCATGGAGTACCCCTGGTTCGAGAACTTCCACTTTGCGACGACCATTGGCGCGTCGGCCCACGACTTCTCCCTGACGACCGCCATCTTCTACCACTTCCAGCAGGCTTCGGATCCCGGCCCGAATGGACTGTACGACAAGACGGACGATATCCCGTTCTGGGAGTGGGGAGCATGGTTGGCGGACTACGGCGTGTTCAGCCCCCATCACGCGCAGTCGGAGATCAACCGATATCCCAATCCGCCGTACACCTACGTGCACACAACGGCAGGCGGGTTCAACTACGGCGTCGTCGGCGGATACGACAACCTTCCGACCACCTGGGATCTGAAGGCGGGGGAGAGCATGTCGTTCACGTTCCCGAAGGGGAATGTGAACTTCTACGACCCGAACCTCACGCCCGCGGGAGCTGACCCGACCCAGGGTCAGTTCGTGGTCATCGAGAAGCCGCTCTATCTCATGCGGACGGCCCCGGCCGCGTACGGCATCTGGGACGAGTCGGCGAACACCTGGACGATTACCGGGCCGTCCACGACGGGTGGTCCCTCCGGGACCCCTGGACCGGACGGCACCCCCGGGACGGGTGACGACCAGTACCCGACCCACCCCTATCCGTCAATCGACCTGCAGCCGGGTCCGGGGTTGCTCCGTGTCTCTACGAGCATTGACACCCACCCGACGTGGGGGGTGTGGTCTCAGGTCCGGGTGGACGGCATCCCGCGCGACGAGTGGGGCCTGGCCTGGCTGAAAATCGCCCCCGGATCCCACACGATCTCGTGGACCGACTCGCCCGGACTGGGGACACCTGGGCCCCAGACCGTGAACGTTGTGGCCGCCCAGACCACCAACGTGAACGGTGAGTTCAAGGCCCAAGGATTCCTCCGGGTGACCCAGGGAGGCGGGGCGGTGGCGGGCACCGTGTTCGTCAACGGGGTCGCGCGGAACGACTGGGGTATGTGGATGGCCGTGGCCCCGGGGACCTACACGGTGAGCTTCGGTGACGTGCCCGGCTACGTGACCCCCGCGCCGCAGACCGCGATCGTGACGGCGAACGCTCTCACGACGATTACAGGGAATTACGTCGCGGGCGGGCTCAGCCTGCCCGCGACGGTCCCGAGCGGCTCGGTAGCCGGGACGCTCCCCCTCCCGTCGGGACACGAAGTGACAGCCGTCGTGGGGGACCGGATGATGTCCGCTGCGATGCCGGTGCCCAGGTCGCCATCGAGAATCGAAACCTAGCGCGAACGAACGACGGAACCCCGACCGGGTTCCGTCTCTTCCCTTTCTGTGATTCCGGCAGCCTGAGCGAGTTTGCACTCAAGGAGACAGGGGAACCGGGAGTCGACTCGAGGCCCGTGTGATGGGATGCCGCGGCCCGCCGCGACGGACTGCGGTCCGATCCTGACACGTCTTCGCACCCGATTCGAAGACCGTTCTCCGGCTCACGAACGTTTATCTGGATTTGGCCCATCGTCAGCCCCGAGGCGCACGATGGGCGAGGGATGGCGAGGACCGCTGAACCGGCTCGATCCGTACGCGTACGAGATTCCCCAATCCTACAAGCCGCAGATGCGCACGAGCGGCCTCATCTTCATCGACGAGCCCATGATCGCCCAGCTCCGCCAGGACCAGGCCGCGGAGCAGGTCGTGAACGTCGCGACGATGCCCGGAATCGTCGGGCGTTCCATGGCGATGCCCGACATCCACTGGGGCTACGGCTTCCCGATCGGTGGCGTGGCCGCGTTCGACCACGACGAGGGCGTCATCTCGCCGGGCGGCATCGGGTTCGACATCAACTGCGGCGTCCGGCTCCTGCGGACGAGCCTCACGGAGGCGGACGTCCGGCCGAGGATCCGCGAGCTCGTGGACACGATGTTCCACAACGTCCCGAGCGGCGTGGGCCAAGGCGGCCTCGCGAAGGTCTCCCGCCAGGACCTCGGGCGCCTGACGACGGAGGGCGTCGCGTGGGCGGTCGAGAAGGGGTACGCCTGGCCGGACGACCCGAGGCACATCGAGGCCGAGGGCCACCTCGCGGACGCGGCGTTCGAGAAGGTGAGCGACCGGGCCATCTCGCGCGGGAAGGACCAGGTCGGGAGCCTGGGCTCCGGCAACCACTTCCTGGAGGTCCAGAAGGTGGACCGGATCTACGACGAGGCCGCGGCGAAGGCCCTGGGCCTCGAGCAGCCCGGCCAGGTCTGCGTGATGATCCACACTGGCTCGAGGGGGTTCGGCCACCAGATCGCGTCGGACTACATCGCGACGTGCGAGGGCGTCGTCAAGCGGGAGAAGATCGACCTCCCGGACCTGCAGCTCGCGTGCGCACCCGTGCACTCCAAAGAGGGCCAGGACTACTGGGCCGCGATGTGCTGCGGGGCGAACTTCGCATGGACCAACCGCCAGGTCATCACGTTCGGCGTCCGCAACGCGTTCGCCAAGACCTTGGGCCGTTCCGCGGAAGACCTCGGCATCGAGATCGTGTACGACGTCTGCCACAACATCGGCAAGGTCGAGGACCACGAGGTCGACGGGCGGAGGCGCAAGGTGGTCGTGCATCGCAAGGGCGCCACCCGGGCGTTCCCTGCCGGCCATCCGGAGACGCCGCACGAATACCAGAGCGTCGGCCAGCCCGTCCTCATCCCGGGGGACATGGGGACCTGCTCCTTCGTCCTCGTCGGCCTTCCATCCGCCATGACGCGCTCCTTCGGCTCGAGCTGCCACGGCGCCGGCCGGCTCATGTCGCGGGCCGCCGCGACCCGGACCTATCGCGCGAGCGAGGTCGTGAAGAGCCTCGGAGACCGGGGGATCTACCTCCACGCGGCGACCAAGGCGGGCATCGTCGAGGAGGCACCCGGCGCCTACAAGAACGTCGAGGACGTGGTCCGCATCGCGGAAGGCGCGGGCCTGACCAAGATCGTCGCCCGGATGGTCCCCCTCGGGGTCGTCAAGGGATGAACGTCACGCTGAAGCCGATCGGATCGGTGGACGCTCGAGTGCTCGATCATCTGCGGGAGCACCTCGCGGGCTTCGGGGAAGTCACCGTCGCCCAGGCGTCCCCGCTGCCCCCTACTCCGGAGGACGAGGACCGCGGCCGGTATCGGGCGACGGACCTGTTCGAGACCTGCCTGGCGGAGCCCGGCGACCGGGTCCTCGGCGTGACGGACGCGGACCTGTACGAGGGCGAGCTGCGGTCTGTGTTCGGATACGCGCAGATCGGAGGGCGGGCCGCGGTCATCTCCCTCGCACGCCTGCAGCGCCCGCCGCGCCGCACCGGAGCGCGGCCGAGATTGCTACAGGGGCGGGCCGCGGCCCGGAGGCACCGTTTCCTGGACCGGTGTGTGAAAGAGGCGGTCCACGAGCTCGGTCACACCCTCGGGCTGGCCCACGACACGCAGAACCCGGGCTGCGTCATGCACTACTCCGAGACGCTCGCGGACACGGATCGGAAGGGCCCTGCGTACTGCGCGGAGTGCGCCCCGCAGGCCGAGCTCACCTTGAGGCGCCTAGGAACGTGAACGCCGCCGATGTGTCGAAGCGGTCGCCATAGCGCTTCGGAAGCTCCCGCTCGAGGAACGCCAGGCCCCGTTCGAACTCTCCGGGAGGAAGCAGGTCGAACGTGGAGATGTACTTCCGCCGGACCCGATCGAGCTCCTCGGCGACGCTCAGCGTGCGGCGGTACGGACGGTCCTGCACGACCACCTTGGAGAACCCGGCGGCCCGGAGCGACTCCGTGACCCGGTCGATGGGGGGAAAACGGGCCCGGTCGATCTCCAGCAGGCTCGGGAACGCCTCGTCGAGGAGGCCCATCGTCCTCGTGCGCATGTCCGAGGTCGCGATCGCGACGCGGCGCGACACGCGTGCGACCTCGCGGAGGGCCCTCGGGAGGTCGGCGAGCTGATGGAGGACCATCACGAGGAGCGTGACGTCGAACGCATCGGGTCGGAACGGCAGCGAATGGGCGTCCGCACGCACGAGGGGGAAGGTGCCCTTCCCGCGCGCACGAGCGAGCATGTCCAATGATCGATCGGCGGCAACCACCCTGCCGACCTCCGAGGCGAAGCGGGCGAAGCGCCCCGTGCCCGCGCCCAGGTCCAGGATCCGATCGCCCGGCCGAAGGCGGCCCAGTTCGGCGAGGGCTGCGAACCAATACTCCCGGTCGAGCGCGTCGCTCCCGCGCACCGCGTCGTAGTCAGCCGCGAGCCTCGCATAGTCGACGGGCACGAAAGGCGCAAGAACGGCTCGGGATATCAGGGTGTCGAGACTGCCCATGACGATCGCGGAGTTCAGCATCTCGCCTGCCGGGAAAGGAGCCAGCGTCTCGGCGTACGTGGCCCGTTGCCTCGACCTCGTGGACCGAAGCGGACTCGCCTACCGGCTCAATCCGATGGGGACCGTGGTCGAAGGCCCGTTCGACGAGGTCCTGGCGCTCATCGGCCGATGCCACAAGGCCGTCGCGTCGGATTGCGACCGGGTCTCGACCATCATCAAGATCGATGACCGAAAGGGTGTGTCGAACCAGATCGAGGAGAAGGTCCGCAAGGTCGAGAAGCTCGTGGGCCGCAAGCTGCGGACCTGACGCGCAGCGCGCCTAGGGATGAAAGTAGAACGCCACGCCGATGACGGCGTAGACCATCACGAGGAGGACCCCCTCGTACCAATTGCTTCGACCGTCCGAGACGACGGAGGCCAGCACGGCCGTGGCGAGGGCGACGGAGACGAGCTCGAAAACCTCGAAATCGAGGGTCATGACCTGGGCGGTGAACAGGGACGCGAAGACGAGGACCGGTGCGACGAACAGGGCGATCTGCGTGGTGGAGGTCATGGCCACCGCGATGCTCAGGTCCATCTTGTTCCGGACCGCCATGAGCACCGCGCTCCCGTGCTCGGCCGCATTCCCGACGATCGCGACGACGACCACGCCCAGGAAGAGGTTCGTGAGGCCCAGGGACGCGCGGGCCGCCTCCAGGGAGCCGACGAGGAGCTCGCTCTCCCCCGCCACGAGGACGGTCGAGACGAGCAGGACGAGGAGGGCGGTCCGGAGGGACCACCGCGGCTTCTCGTCCCGCTCCGAGACCGGGTTGAAGATGTCCCGGTGCGTGCGGAGGGAGAACAGGAGGCCGAACACGTACGCGGCGAAGAGGATCGCGGCGATGCCCAAGCTCATCTCGTCCAGGACGAGGGTGTTGACCGCCCCGGTCGCCCGCGCCGAGAACACGTAGAGGGCGGGCATGACGAGGCCGATGACCGCGACGAGGAGCATGGTCGTGTGGATTCCCGAAGCCTCACGGGAGAAGGATTGGCTCTTGTGCCGCAAGCCGCCCGCCAGCATGCTCAGCCCGAGGACGAGGAGAAGGTTCCCGATGATCGAGCCCGAGAGGGAGGCCTTGACGACGTCCTGGAGGCCGCCTGCCAGGGCGAACAGCGCGATGATGAGCTCCGTCGCGTTTCCGAAGGTGGCGTTGAGCAGGCCGCCGATGCCGGGTCCCGCATGCTTCCCGATTTCCTCCGTGGCGAGGCCCATGAACCAGGCGAGAGGCACGATCGCCAGGCCGGCCGCGGCGAACACGGGGACGCCGGGACCGTATACCAGGTCCACGACGAGGCTCGCGGGGATGAAGAGCAGCAGCACGAGTGCCCAAGCGAACGGACGGAGGGGGCGCAGGTCCACGGCCGCGGAAATGCCCCGAGCATTGTTAAGCCATCGCCCAAGGTTTAACTAGATACGGTCGGATGCGCGGCCGATGATCTCCGCCACTGAGATGCGCGTCCTCGACCGGAACGCGCAACACTTCGGCGTGTCGATCCTCGACCTCATGGAGAACGCGGGGAAGGGCGTCGCGGAGGCCGCGCGTGCGGACTTCGGGATCGCGGGCAAGAAGGTCCTCGTGGTCTGCGGCACGGGCAACAACGGCGGGGACGGATTCGTCGCCGCGCGCCTGCTCGCGGGGGAAGCCAACGTCACGATCCTCCTGGCGAGGCCACCCGATCAGCTCGCGACCCAGGAGGCGCGGACGAACTTCGGGCGGCTCGAGGACGTGCCGGTCTTCGAGGGACTGGACCGGAGCGAGGCCGCGATGGCCGATGCGGACCTGATCATCGACGCCCTCCTGGGAATCGGCGTCGAAGGTGCCCTCCGGGAACCCTACGCCGCGCTCATCCGGGAGATGAACGCCTCCGGGAAGCCGATCCTGAGCGTGGACGTACCGAGCGGGCTCGGCACGGACTTCGTCGTCAAGCCGAAGGTCACCGTCTCGATGTACGACGCAAAGGAAGGGATGACGCCGGAGAACTCCGGGACAATCCGGATCGCGGACATCGGCATCCCCGCGCGGATCGCCCGAACGATCGGGCCCGGGGAATTCGTGCTCTATCCCACCCCGAAGTCGGAGAGCCACAAGGGGCAGAATGGGAGCCTCCTGATCCTGGCCGGCGGACCCTTCACGGGCGCGCCGGCCCTCGTGGCGATGGGCGCCCTCGGGATGGGGGCGGACCTCGTCCACATCGCGACGCCCGCGCTCGCCGCCGAAGTCGTCGCGTCGTACTCGCCGAACTTCATCGTGCATCCCCTGGTCGGTCACCGCCTCCTCCATGAGGACCTCGAAATCATCCTCGAGCTGGTCGCGAAGTCCGACGCGATTGCGATCGGACCCGGCCTCGGCGAGGCTCCGGGAACCCTCGACACGATCCGGGCGGTGATCAAGGTCGTCGACAAGCCCCTCGTCTTCGACGCGGACGCGATCCGCGCGGTCGGTCAGGAGCCCACGGTCCTCGCGAAGAAGCGGGCCGTGGCCACGCCGCACTCGCGAGAGTTTACCGCCCTGACCGGGAAGACGCTCCCGGACACGCTCGAGGAACGGGCCAAGATGGTCCAGGAGGCCGCGCGGGTCCTCGGAATCACGATCCTGCTCAAGGGCCACGTCGACATCGTGAGCGACGGGGCGCGGACGAAGCTCAACTACACGGGGAACGCGGGGATGACCGTGGGAGGGACCGGGGACGTCCTGTGTGGCGCAGTCGGCGGACTCCTGTCCAAGGGGCTCCGGCCCTACGATGCGGCGCGGCTCGGAGCGTTCTCGAACGGATACGCAGGGGACCTGGCCTTCAAGGTGAAGAGCTACGGCCTCACGGCCACAGACGTCGCGGACAACCTGGGCCGGGTCCTCGCCGAGTTCGTCCCATGAGCCGCGGGCGTCAGTGGGTTCCGGGCGGGAACACGATCTGGCGTGCGCTCCAGTACGTCGCGTCGAGATACCTCAGGAGGTCCGGGTTGTTGCCGCGCTGGACGCTCGAGTAGTAGGCGAACAGGTATAGCGGCATAATATTCACGAACGGCGATATAACTTCGTCCACGCTCGGGACCGGAAGGACCGTCGTGGCGGCCTCCTCGACCTCCCGGTCCTCCTCCGCCGCGAGCGCGACCACATGCGCCCCGACGAGGCGCGCCGCCTTGATGAGATCGAGGGCCCGCGCACGGGACCTCCCCTCGGAGGCGACCACGAAGATCAGGCTCCTCTCGTCAAGCCATTGCCAGGATCCGTGGAGGAAATCTTCGATCTCCATCCCGAGGGCGGGAAGGAAGCTCGACTCCCGGACCTTGAGGGCGGCCTCGAAGGCCGTCGACAGGTTGGGCCCGCCGCCCACGAACGCAACGGTACGGCGGTCGAGCTGGGACGCGGCGAGCTCCTCGCAGACCTTCTCCGTGGACCGAATCACCCCACGCAACAGGGAGGGCAGAGGCTCGAGCGCCCTCACCGCGGATTCGATGCTTGTTTGGGGTTCGCGGCCTGCGGTGGCGCGCCATTCCAACCCAACGAGGCTGGCCGCCACGGCACCACCGACAAAGGACTTCGTGTGGCACCGCGACAGATCGGGACTGTTGCCCGCGATCAGGGTCTCATCCGATGCGGCGGCGATCGGGCGGTCCGCGAAGTGGGTGATCCCGATGGTCCGAGCTCCGCGGGACTTTGCATCCCGCAACGCATCGACCGTCGTCTTCGTGATCCCGCTGTGGGAGATGCCGACCACGCCGCTCGAACGATCGATCCGGGGCGCGTACCTCGAGAGCTCGAACGCGTCGACCGCGGCGGACCGAATCCGGTCGGAGGGCGTGGCAGCCGCGAACCGCTGCGCCAGCATCGCCGCGTAGAACGCAGTGCCGCACCCCGTGAACGCGAGGAAAGAACAATCCGCCAGTCCAGCGGCGGTTTGCTTCGCGGGCCCCGCGAGCCGACGCAGGGTCTCCTTGAACGAATCGGGGATCTCGTGGATCATGTCGTGCGTATGGAACGGATGCGAGGTCCGATCAGCGGTCGGCAGCGGCGGCGCGGGGGGCATGCGGACCCCTCCCCGGGCGGAAAGATAACCCTTTCGCTAGACGGAGGCCGTTGAGCTTCTCCTCCGGACCGCACAACCGTTAAGCGCCCGCGTCCCTTGCGCCAGGCGTGGACCTCGAACCCGTCCCGGATGCCCCCGCCCTCCGGGTCGGGGACGCGCTCGTGGTCGCGGACCTCCATGTCGGTCTCGAGGAGGAGCTCCGCGAGAAAGGCGTCCACATCCCGAGCCGCGCGGAGGTGATGGGTCGGCGGCTTACCGACCTCGCCTCGAGGACCGGCGCCACCGACCTGGTAGTCCTGGGGGACGTGAAGCACCTCGTCCCCAAGATGGCCTCCCGGGAACGGCGCGACGTGTATGTCCTGTTCCGCGATCTCGCGGAGACCTTCCGGTCCATCACGATCGCCCAGGGCAACCACGACGGGATCCTGAAGAACATCCTGCCGCGGACCGTCCGCTTCCGGTCCCCGTACGGCTTCCGCGATGGGGACGTCGGCTTCTGCCACGGCCACGCGTGGCCGTACAAGAAGGTCATGGAGGCGCGGACCCTCGTGATGGGGCACAACCATCCCGCGGTCGGGTTTCGGGACGAACTTGGCCGGCGCGAGATCGTGCCGTGCTGGATGCGCGTCCCGTTCGTCCGCCGGACGAGACGCTATCCGAAGGTGCCGCGGGAGGCCATCATCCTCCCCGCGTTCAACGAGCTGTGCGGCGGCATGCCGGTGAACGACGTCGGCGCGAGGTTCCTCGGACCGCTCTTCCGTGAGGGGCTCCTGGGAGTCGACCAGGCGTCCCTCCATCTCCTGGACGGTACGAACCTCGGGCGCCTCGCGGACGTCCGCGTGGACCTCGGGTTCTGGCCGGAGGACTACCGGCAGTAGTCGCGGCCTTTTTCTCCCGGAGCGCATTCCCAACCCGAGTGGATCCCATGCCCCGAGGAACCGTCGTCGTGGAACGACTCACGAGCCGAATCCTGAAGGACAACCCGCTGCACGACCCAACGACCCGGGACGTCGCGGTCTACCTGCCTCCCGGCCACGACCCGAAGAAGCGTTACCCCGTCGTCTACGGCATCGTCGGGTACACGGGCACGGGGCGGAGCCTGTTCAACATCGACCCGCTCTCCGAGGATCTCGCCTCGAGGATGGACCGCCTCATCGCCTCCGGGAAGTGCGGTCCCATGATCATCGCCGCGCCGGACTGCTTCAGCCGTGTCGGAGGCAGCCAGTACATCAACTCCTCGGCGGTGGGCCAGTACGAGGACTACCTCCTGAAGGAGGTCCTCCCGTTCGTCGAGACGAGATACCGCACCGGAAGGCGCGGGATCTGGGGCAAGTCGTCCGGAGGCTACGGCTCGATCATCCAGGGCCTCCGCCACCCGGAGGTGTTCAGCGCGTTCGCGGACCACAGCGGCGACGCGCTCTTCGAGCTCTGCTACATCCAGGACTTCGGCCCCGCCATGTCGGCGTTCCGGAAGGCGGGCGGACCGAAGCGGTGGCTCAACGCGTTCTGGCGTCAGCCGAACCGCCACCATGGGGAGGACCATCCCGTGCTCAACACGATCGGGATGGCGGCCTTCTACTCTCCCAACCCACGGAGCCCGGAGCTGGGAATCGACTTCCCGTTCGACCTCCAGACCGGCGAATGGCGTCCGGAGGTCTGGGATCGATGGCGGGCGTGGGACCCGGTCAACCTCCTGGAGAGCCATCGGCCTGCGCTACGGCGTCTGCGGCTCGCATACATCGACTGCGGAACGAAGGACGAGTTCAACCTGATCTGGGGCGCGCGGACGCTGCACCGCAAGCTCGCGGCGATGGGGATCCGGCACGTGTACCAAGAGTTCGAGGACGGGCACATGAGCATCCCCTACCGCTACGATGTCTCGTTGCCACTCCTGTGGAAGGCCCTCAAAGGCTGACTATTCCGGGGGGCTTTTCGCGGACCGCTCGGCGTTGCGGATGACGTCCTTCACGACCGCCCGAACGCGGCCGACGATGCCGCGGTACATCGAGGCCACCGTGGGGCTGAGGCCCCGCTCCGGCCATTCCTCCGAGCCGACGCACACGTTCACGACCTCGATGCGCGGAATGGTGTGCCCCATGAGGCGCGCGTACGCCAGGGCGTCCGCGAAGTCCTGCGTGCGTGCGGGGTTCGTCCCCCATCCGTCAGCCATACCGTAGGCACTCCCCAAGGAGACGTGGCCCAGGTTGCCGCAATAGGACAGCGACTTGAGGATGATGACGAAATCGTAGTCGTGGAGGATCTCCGAGAAGCCCTTGAAATCCGAGGCGGGACGCACCTCCACGTCGTCGAAGGAGGCGAACAAGGAACGCGCCAGGCGCCCGCCGATGCCCTCGTTCCCTTGCGTCGGATCTCCAAACCCCAGCACCAGGATGCGGAGCGTCATGGTCACGAGCATCAGGACCTCCCGAGGGCCCTGGCCGAGCGAGAAGGATGACCCGTGGTGCTACGATTGCGGAAACGTCCCTCCGAGGCGAGAATGCGCGGATGCATCGTCCGTTGACCGCACTAGCGCGGTTCCCTTACTTCCGTAACCTCCGCTACCGAGAATGCCGTGGGAAGAGGGATGCTTGCCCGGGGCCGGCGTCCGGAGGGAAGCACGACTCACCCCGTGCGGGCGGCCCGCGAACGGATCCGCAAGACGAGCGCAGCCCACGCGCGGCGCAGGGAGGCCATCCCGAGGACGATCCCGACGCCCAAGGCGATGGCTGCCGCGCCCACGGCCTGCCCGAGCGAAAAGGCGCTCCCCGAGGTGAGGACGCCGAGGGCAAAGGTGATGGGGAATGCGAGGACGAGCAGGGAGCTCGCTACGGAGAGGTCCACGGTCCGGAGGCCTGCGTACCACGTCGCGACGAAGGCAAAGAGGAGCAAAGCGCTCAGGAACAGGGTCATCCAGTCCGCACCCGCGAACCCGGCGATCGCATGCGCCTGGCCCGTGAGGCCGAGGTACACCAGCAGGAAGAGGGCGCCGAACCCCATGCGGCCCAAGGCGACCGTGCCGGAGGGGAGGGCACGGAGCGCGCGCTTGGACATCGTGTACTCAACCGCCCAGAGGGCCGTGGCCAGGAGGACGTACCCCGTCCCGTCCGTCCAGATTGGGCCGGAGAGGGAGAGAAGGAGGGCGTTGCCCGCGATCAGAATCCCAGCGGCGGCGAGGAACCTTCGGGATAGCCTTTCCCTCAGGACCACGACGCCGAGGAGGGTCGCCACGAGGAAGAGGCTCCGGTAGCCGAAACTCGCTACCGCGGCGCCTCCCTGGCCGAGGGCCATCTGGAAGCCGTGGAAGTAGAGGAGGAAGGGGACCGCGCCCCCGATCAGGCCGATCGAGGCGAGCTGGGCCCACTGCGTGCGGGTCGGCCGCACGCGAAGGCCGGTTCCCGCGAACCAGGCCAGCGGCACGAGCATCAGGGCGACGGCCGCGTTCCGCACGGCAATCCAGGCGTCCACGTTGGTGCCCTGCACGGCCCGGAAGTTCACGAAGTTCGAGACGCCGCTGATCACGACGGTCACGAGCACCAGCACGATCCCCGGACCCAGGGCCGAGTTCGCTGCCACGGACTTGGACGCCGACACCATGTCACCCTCTCAACCGATTGGACGAGCGAAGCGGAGGGGACCACCCCGAGCACGCCCAGATCCCCCAAGATAGGACCGCGGTGGCCCGAACTGCGGCACCGGACACGAGGACGGGTGATGAGGCCATTAACGCCCTCCGTGGCCCGGGACCCTTTCCGTCGGGCGCCCGCGATCCTGAAGCTGTACGCCGAGGAGGGTGATGCCCGCCCCGGCCGTCACGAGGAGAGGGAAGCCGCACCGGGGGCAGAGGAGCAGGGCAGGGGGCTCGCTGAGCTCGTCCCCGAGGTCCGCGGCGGACCCTTCGAACCCGCATGCCTGACACACCGCGTGGCCGCGCGCCTCGGAGATCTCCAGGGAGGACCCCTGGAGGCGCGTCCCCTGAGTGAGGATTTCGTACGCGGTCTCGAGGGATTCCCGGTCCGCGACGGCGAACTCACCGACTTGGATCCGCACGCGCAAGGCGTCACCGGCCCCCTCGTCCCGGCAGGCCTCGAGGGCGAGGTTCACCACGTCTTGCATGAGGCCGTACTCATGCATCGGGGACCGCCTCCGGTGGGGCAGGCGAGCCGATCGCGTACCCCCAGTCGCGCGCGGCTTGGACGACCGCTGCGACGAGTCCCGGGAGGGATGCGGCCACGGCGGAACTCGGTTCGGACCCGATCTGTTGGGCGACGTCAATCTCGACGCCGAAAATCCGGAGGCGAGCGGGGACGCGGAGACCGGACGCACGGGCGAGGGAGAGCGCCTCGGGCAGGCCCACGTAGTGCGCCGAGGGGACGGAGACCGGCTGCAGGTCCGCCCCTCGCAGCTCGCGGACGGCTCCCGGGCGGTCGCCGACAACCGAGTCCACGACGATCGCGTCGTCGAATCCCTGGAGGAATTCGAGGAGGTAGAGCCCGGACTGGGCCGTGGTCCGGACGGACACATCCGGTCCGCCGCAGCCCCGGAGGGCTTCGGCGGCGAGCAGTCCGATCCCGTCGTCGCCGAGGAGGTCGTTGCCGAGGCCAAGGATGACGAGTGCCATGCCTAGCCGTCCCGCTTGAACTCCTGCACGACCTGACCCTCATGGTCGTGCACCTGGACGATGAGGGGCATGTGGCCCGGCAGGGAGTGGGTCGCGCAGGCGTGGCACGGGTCGTAGGCGCGAAACGCCATCTCGACCTGGTTGAGGATGCCATCGTCGACGACGCCCTTGTGAATCATGGACCGCGCGGCCTTGTCGACGGACATCGCAATGCGGGCGGAGTTATGCTGAGTGGCCACGAGGAGGTTCGCGGAGGTCAGGACGCCGCGGTCGTCGCTCGTGTAGTGGTGGATCAGCACGCCACGCGGCGCCTCGACGGCAGCGATGCCCTCCTTCGGGATCTCCGTCGGGAGGACGCGTGTGTTCGGGTCCGTGAGGACCGGGTCGTTGACGAGCTCCTGGAGCCTCTCCGCGGCGTAGACGATCTCGACCACCCGGGCCCAGTGGTTCGCGAGGGTGTGGTGGACGGGCCTCCCACCCAGGACCGAGAAGAACTTCTCGTAGAGCTCCGCGGCCCGTGGGGTCGCCATGCCGTCCTCGACGTTCAGACGCGCCAGGGGCGCAACACTGTAGATCCCGCTCGCCTCGCCGTCGACGAACCCCTTCCATCCGTACCGCTTGAGGTACGGGAACTTGACGTAGGTCCACGGCTCCGCATGCTCGGCCAAGTGCTGGAGATAGTCCCGCGCCGGGAACTTGAGCACCTCGGCTCCCGTGGGGCTGACAACGCGGAGCTGTCCGTCGTAGAAGTTGCCATGGTTCCGCTGGTCCACGAGGCCCATGTAGTACGTGCGGTGCGTGTACGCGTCCGAGGTGATCGCCTTCACGTAGGCCTCGTTGCCCAGGACGACGTCTTCCAGGAGCTTCTCGCAGAACAGGGCGAAGTCCAGTCCGCGGTCCGCGACCTCCTTGAAGCGTGCGCGCATCTCCTCCGTCACGGGCTTCGCCACTCCGCCGGGCAGGCCGAGGACGGGGTGGATGACCTTGCCTCCGACCTCGGTGATAATCGAGCGCAGGTCCTTCCGCATGGCGATGACCCGCTTGCCGATCTCGAGCCCCGCCTTCTGGATCACGCCGACGATGTTGCGGTCCGCCTTCGGGGCGGTCGGCCCCACGACGAAGTCCGGTCCGCCCAGGAAGAAGAGATGGAGGGCGTGGTCTTCCATCATGAAGACGCTGTAGACCATCTCTCGGATCTTCTTCGCGACCTCGGGCGGGTCGACCTTGTACAGGTCGTCCAGGGCCTTCGTGGCGGCCATGTGGTGGGCGGTGGGACAGACGCCGCAGATGCGCGAGGTGATCTGGGGAGCATCCTCCGCGCGCCGGCCGACAAGGAAGCTCTCGAAACCCCGGAGCTCCGGGATCTGGAAGTAGGCCCGCTGGACCTCCCCCGCGTCGTCGAGGAAGATCGAGATCTTCCCATGGCCTTCCAAACGCGTGATCGGGTTCACGACAACCGGTTCGCTCATGTCACGTCCGCCTCCTGGGTTTCTTCCGCCCGAGTTTCGACGTCGGGAGGGAGTAGCGGTAGAAGATTCCCGCCGGGTCCGCGACCTTGCCCAGGACCTTCTTCGCCTCCGCCGGGTCCTGGAGGTCGACGATCGAGGCGACGAAGGAAAGGGCCTTTCCCCCGTAGTCGGGCGCCTCCTGCAAGGGGCCGAAGCAGCCGGTGCAGGGCATGAGGCCCTCGATGCAGAGGGCCTCGCAACCGCTCCGGGTCACCGGGCCCAAGCAGAGCACGCCCTGGGCGAGGTAGCAGGTGTTGGGGTCGAGCCGGACCTCCGTGATCCGCTTGAGGTCTTTGATAAGGAGCTTGTCGGGTTTGGTCTCGTTGAGCCTGCACTCGCTGCACAGGGCCCGCGTCCCGGCGAGGACCGCGCCCTTGGGCGGGAGCTGGCCCGTGAGGATCGCCTGGACCGCGTTCCCGATCAGCTTCGGCGTCGGCGGGCAGCCCGGCAGGTAGTAGTCCACGTCAATGACCTGGTTCAGGCTCTTCACGGCGTCCCAGAATTCGGGGAGCTCGAGCTCGCCCTCAGGCACCTTGATGTGGGTCACGGGTCGCGTCGCGGCGCCCGCTTCCATGGAGGGCGCCTTCGAATAGTACCAGTCGAAGATGGACTCGCGGTCCGTCAGGTTCGCGAGCCCGGGGATGCCGCCGAGATGAGAGCAGCTCCCAAAGGCCACGACGAGGCCGGACTTGCGGCGGAGCAGCTTCGCCATCTCCTCCTGCTCGGATGTGCGGATCGCGCCGTTGATGAAACTCACGGCGATGGACTTGTCCGGGAGGGCCTCGACGTCGCTCAGCTTGAAATCGAGGGCGACGGGCCAGAACACGATGTCCACGGCCGCGACCACATCGAGAATCTTCTCCGCGAGGTCGACGACGGCCTCCTCGCAGCCCCCGCAGCTCGCGCACCAGTAGAATGCAACCTTCGGCTTGGAGGCCATGTCAGACCCCCTGCCAGTTGAGCGGGCCGAGGCGCTTGAGGTCCTCCGTCATCTTGTTCACGGTCACCTGGAGCTCGCGCGCACAGGAGGCGCAGATCCATTCGAGTCGGAAGCGCTCCTTCTCGATGCCCAGGTCCTCGAGCATCTCGGAGAGGAGGATCGCCCGACGCATCGTCTTGTAGTTGCCCTCCTTGTAGTGGCAGTCGCCTGGGTTGCAGCCGCCGATGAGGACCCCGTCCGCCCCGTCGCGGAACGCCTCGAGGACGAAGGACGGGTCGATGCGGCCGGAGCACATCACGCGGACGATCCGCATGCTCGGCGCGTACTTGACGCGAGAAATCCCGGCGAGGTCGGCGGCCGCGTAGGTGCACCAGTTGCAGAAGAACGCGACGATCCGCGGTTCCCAGGTCTCCTTCGTCTCCTTGGGCTGCTCCAAGGCCACCGCCATCTAGATCACCCCCGCGATCTCGGCGAACACGAGCTCCTTCCGGAAGTGCTTCTGGTCCATGGCGCCGGTGGGGCAGGCCGCGGCACAGACGCCGCAGCCCTTGCACTTCACCTCGCGCACCTGGACGATCTTCTTCTCCTCGTCGTACGTGATCGCGTCGTACGGACACATCCCGATGCAGACCTTGCAGCCGGAGCAGAGGGTCTCGTCGACGACCGCCGTGTACGGCTGGATCTCGACCACACCGCGGTGGATGAGGGCGAGGGCCTCGCTCGCCGCGGACCCGGCCTGGGCCACGGTCTCCGGAATGTCCTTGGGACCCTGGCAGGCTCCCGCAATGAAGATCCCGTCCGTGGCGGTCGAGACGGGTGCGAGCTTGGGGTGGAGTTCTTGGAGGAACCCTTCGCTGCCGCAGGAGAGGTTCAGCATCCGGCGGAGCTCCTGGGTGTCCGACTGCGGCTCCAGGCCGACGGCGAGGACGACCATGTCCACCGGGATGCGGCGGACGAATCCCGCGAGGGTGTCCTCCGCGCGGATGATCAGGTGGCCCTTCTCCGCCCTCGTGAGCGCGGCGGTCGTGACCTCCGCCACGCGGCCCCGAATCAGCTTCAGGCCCTCGTCGAGGAGGCGCTCGTAGAACTCCTCGTAGCCCTTCCCCGGCGTCCGCATGTCGATGTAGAAGTTGTAGACCTCGGCCCCGGTCCGCTCCTTGATGAGGTGGGCGAGCTTGAGCGAGTACATGCAGCAGACCTTCGAGCAGTACTCGTTCGTGTTCCGGTCCCGCGAGCCGACGCAATGGATGATGCCGACGGTCTCAGGCATGCGCCCGTCCTGGAGGCGCGGCATCCCCTCCGTCGGACCCGTCGGGGCGAGGAAACGCTCCATCTCGAGGGCCGTGTACACGTTTGGCAGGACGCCGTAGCCGTACTGGGGCTTGCGCCTCGCGTCGAAGGGCTTGAAGCCCGTCGCCACGATGATCGTACCCACCTTGAGGTTCACCCGGTCGGGCTTCTGCTCCAGATCGATCGCGTCCTTCTCGCATGCGTCGATGCAGGTCTTCTTGCACGTCCCCAGCTTCAGGTACAGGCAGTCGTGCGGGTCGATGACAACCTTCGTGGGGACGGCCTGCGGGAATGGGATGTAAATCGGCCTGCGCTTCGCGAGCCCCAGGTCGAACTCGTTCGGGAAGCGGGCGTCTCTGTAGACGCAGGCCTCGATGCACTTGAGACAGCCGATGCACAGGTCCTCGTTGATGTACCGCGGCTTGTGCTCGATCGTGATGTCGAAATTGCCGACGTACCCATCGACGGCGACGACCTCGGAGTACGAGTGGAGATGGATGTTCGGGTGGATCTTCACCTCGGTCATCTTCGGGGTGAGGATGCACGAGGCGCAGTCCAGGGTCGGGAACGTCTTGTCGAAACGGGCCATATTCCCGCCGATCGAGGGCTGGCGCTCGACGAGATGCACCTTCGCTCCCCGGTTCGCGTTCGCGAGGGAGAGGGCCGCGTGCATCCCCGCGATCCCGCCGCCGATGATGAGGACGTTCGGGTCCACGGGCTCCGAGCGGGCCTCAAGGGGTTCCTGGAGCGTGACCCTCCTGACGCCGGCATCGATGAGGGCCTCCGCCTTCTCCGTCGCCTGCTTCGTGTCGATGGTGACCCAGGAGACCCCCTCGCGAATGTTCACCATGTTGAACAGGAAGGGGTTTACGCCGGCCTCCGAAACGACCCGGCGGAACGTGCGTTCGTGGAGGGTCGGTGTGCACGAGGCGACGACCACGCGGTTCAGCCTCTGCTCCCGGATCGCCTTCTTGATGAGGTCTTGGCCCGGGTCGGAGCACATGTACTTGTACTCCTCCGCGTGGACGACGTTCTCCAGGGTGGCGGCATACTTCACGACGGCGGGAACGTCCACGACCCCCAGGATGTTGAAACCGCAGTCGCAAACGAAAACGCCGATCCGGGGGGACTCGTCGTCTGCGCTCATGCCTTCACCCCCGCGCAGGGCGCGACGAGTGGGACGCGCAGGAGCTGGTCCATCCCGAGGGCGTGGTCGTCCAGCCCGAACGCCATGCCGAGCATCTGGGTGAAGTAGAGGATGGGCACTCGGAGGTCGTTGCCCTTGGCCTTGCAGAGGCGGTCCTGATAGACCTCGAGGTTGTACTGGCACAGGGGACACGTCGTGACGACCGCGTCGGCGTCCGCCGCCTTCGCCTCGCAAAGGAGGATCTCGACAAGGCGCAGCCCGACGCCCGGCACGCCGGAGGTCAGCATGCCACCGCAACAGCGGGCCTTCTGGGGATAGTCCACCGGGATCGCGCCGACGATCCGGCAGAGGTCTTCGAGGCTGTGGGGGGTCTGGGCGTCCGGCACGCCCGGGTACGGACGCAGGATCGCGCATCCGTAGTAGGGCGCCACCCGGAGGTTCTTCAAAGGCCGGACCACGCGCTTCCGGAGCGCGTCCGCGCCCACATCGGTCAGGAGGACGTCGAGGGGATGGCGTACGGCCACCCGCCCGTCGTAGGACAGGTTCCCCTTCGCGAGGGCTTCCGTCACCCGCGCGCGGACGTCAGGATACTCCGCGAGCATCGCCCGCGCCTTCGTTAGCGAGAGGTAGCAACCGCTGCAGGGGGCGACGACGTCCTGCCCATCGACCCGCTCGGCGAGAGCGAGGTTGCGCGCCGCGAGCGTGATGGCCATGTCCGCGTCGACGGAGAGGTACGCGGTCGCCCCGCAGCAGTTCCAGTTCGGAATCTCGGTGAGCTTCTGCCCGAGGGCACCGAACACCGCGAGGAGCGACTTCTCGTAGGGAGCGCCGGAGCCCTTGAGGCTGCAGCCCGGGTAGTAGAGGTAGTCGCTCATGCTCCCACCGGCCCCGTGGCGGGAGCGCTCCCGGCCTCTTGAGGCCCGGACTTGTTCGCCTCGAGGGCGTCCAGGACCACCCGGAGCGAGGCGGGATCCTCCATCCGCTCGACGTGGAGGAACCGCATCCGGTGCTTCCGCATGAGCTTCCAGGCAATCGGGAACATCGCGAGACCCGAACGGAGGCCAGACTTCCGCACGACCTTGATCCCCATGCGGCTCTCCGTGAGACGGCCGTTCTTCCGCACCATCTTCACGAAGGCTTCCTCCACCGCGGGCACGACGAACCGGTGGTAGGTCGTCTCCTTCATCGCCATGCGCTTGACGATGTACATGATGTCCGTGATCCGGATCTTCTGCGGACACTCCACCGTGCAGGCGTAGCACGATGTGCAAATCCAAATAGAGAGGGACCCCAAGACCTCGTCCCGGAATCCCCCACGGATGAGGCCGATGATTCGACGCGGCGTCCGGTCCATGTAGACGGAGACCGGACAAATCGCGGAGCATGTGCCACACTGGAGACAACCCCAGATCGCCTCCCCACCCGGCTCGGCGGCGACCCGGTTCGCGAAGTCTGCGTCCAGCTCCTCTTCGTACTTAACGGTCCGAACGACATCCAATGGACCACGCCCCTCTCGGTACAAGCGGCGACGCGCGGGCGGGAAACCCACGGCGCCGTAACAGTCGCGTTCGACGGGGGACCGGGTGTGGGATGGGGAGAGGGGATCCTGCCTCCGCGCTCCGGTGGTCCATCGCCCTCGGCCGGCTCAGAGTCCCAAAGCCCCCTCATGCGCCTGCGGGACCCGCCCCATGCCATCGCTTCCGTCAGGACAGAGTTTCCGCACCTTGCGACACGATGTCACGAGGAGCCGTCTGAGGGACTTTGATGGTTGTCTATACACTTCGCTTCTGAGAAGGTATTTTCGGCCGGGTGAAATTATTTCCGAACGGAGGTATATTCCAGGACCTCGGAGGATCGGACCCGATGGGAGCGACGTTCAGCGCGAGACCTGCCCGTCCTGTTCCGCCTGCTCGAGGAGCCGCAGGGTCTCCTCGGCCTCGTCGCGAGTGAGCACCTGGACGATCAGACCCGCGTAATTCACCACGTAGTCTCCCGGCGACACATCGACCATGCTGGCGTCCGCAACGATCTTCCTCCCCCGGAGGTCGAGGGTAGCCTGGGACCCATCCACCGACAGTACGCGAGCAGGAATCCCGAGACACATGGTCTTGCCCAGGAGATGTCCATCGCTCGTGCGAGGGTTAAACCTGCCGCCCGAACAGTACGGGTGTGCGGTAGCGGCTCGCCGACGAATCGGGCCGTGACGGCCGCCGCGCGGACCGTGGCCGCGCTCGTACAACGAGTAAATGCCTGCGGCCCTGAACTACATATTAGAACTTTCTTCAGAATCGAAATTACAGGAATATATTGGAAATGTCCATCGGCGTGCGAGACCCTAGCATACATGTCGGGAGCGGTAACGGCCCTCCCGGATGGATTGAGAGCATGTGGGGTTTCGTCCTCGCAAATGTGGCGCCCGGAAAGGAACCGGAGTTCTTCAGCAACCTCGGCGCGATCCAGCAAGTGCGCCATGTCTTCTATCTGTTCGACGACTACGAGTATCTCCTCGAGGTCGAGGCGGACTCCACGCAGGAGCTCGCGAGAGTCCTGACGAACCATATCCGTCACCTCCCGGGCGTGGAGCGGACGGCCTCCTTCATCGAGGGCAACTCACAGGAATTCACGCCCGTCGAGAAGCCCGAGGGAGAGACTCTTGGGCCTGCTCCGGCCGTCTACGAATAGCACGCCCGCCTGAACTCGAGAGATCGGTCGCGGAAACCGTGACGAGCATGGGCCCGGCCGGAATCGAACCGACGATCTCGACTTTGTAAGAGTCGCGTCATAGCCACTAGACCACGGGCCCGCGGCACGCCCATCGGAGCCGCGGCCTTAATCCTTGCCACGGAGCGGTCAGCTGAGGTCCTTCTCCACCGCCTGTCGGAAACGCGAGATCGAGGTGGCGAGGTTCTCCGTCGGCCGCTCGGGCGCTACGACGAGCACGAGCATCGCACGTCGGCCGATTTCGTCGATCATGATCGTGGCGTCCTTGGATTCCAAGACGACGCGGTGCGGGGCGGCATGTCGGAACTCGGTCGCCGCGGTCATGCCCGCTCCGAGGATCGCGGCGCACATAATCGAGAACGTTTCCGGGGAAACGGAAGGCGGCAGGGCGGCCGCGACGATCGCTCCGTCGCGGTTAATCACCGCGACCGCCTCCGCCTGGGTCACGTCCCGGAGTGCGCGGACCATCTCTTCCAGGCTCGTCACGAGCTTCCCTCCCGCTCGAACACGCACTCCTTGGCCCCTGTGCTCACGCACTCCACCTCGTTCAGGCGGATGCGCTGCTTCGTCTTCGCCTCGAGGACCTTGGAGAGGATCCCGCGAATCCGGTGACAGGTCTCCATCTCCGATCCCGGGGAGACCTCGATGGAACCGTGGACGCGGGCGCCCGCGTCCGTGAAGAGGACGTCCTCCGCCCAGCCGCGGTCGAGGATCATCTGCCGTCCCGCGACGAGCGGGTCCTGGTTCGGGGCGAGGGATTTCACCATCTCGTCGGCGAGGACCATGCCTTCGCGGAAGAAGAGCCCGTGGCATGCGTACGACATGACGCTCTCGTAGAGCTTGCGCACGGAGTCGAGTTCCTCTTGAGAAATCTTGACGAGCCGGGCCACTGCGGCCGAAAGCCGGAGGACGGTCTATAAACTTTCTCTACCGGTTATCCGCTCCTGCACTCCGGGCAGACGAGCAGATTTCGGTCCCAGACCAAATGGGTCGAGTACACCCCACAGGCCTCACAGTGTCCCTCCACGCCCTTCGCGAACTGCGACTCGAGGCCGGCCCGGTCCCACTCCCGCGTCACCTCGATGAGCTGCGGCCACACGCGGATGATGTCGTTCTCCGTGAGCATGCCGACGAGCTTGCCTTCCTTGATCACGGGCAGGCGGCGGATCTTCCGCGCCGCCATGATCTTGGCGGCCTCCGCGACCTCCTGGTGCGGGTGCACCGCGACCAGCGGGGAGGACATGACGTCGCGAACGCTCGTATGATCCGAGGGCTGCATCCCGGCCGCGACCTTCGTGACGATGTCCCGCTCCGTAATAATCCCCGAGGGGCGCCCGCCGTCGATCACGACCAGGCTGCCGACCTCCTTGTCGCGCATGACGACGGCGGCCTCGGCCACCGTGGCGTCCACCGGAATCGTGATGGGACTCGCGCTCATGATTTCCTCGACGGGGACGCGCGCTCTCATGCCACTACCAACGCGACCTAGCGACCGGGGGCGATAAAAGGTTTGCGTCAGGCCGGCGGGACATGGGTGAGAGGTCCGTGCGACAACGTTAAGCGACGCACCCCGCATGTCCGTGAAGATGCGGTACACGGACCAAGAGGGAGTCCTCGCGGTCCAGATTGCCCGCGAGGCGCTCGAGGCCTTCGTGGAGGACCGTACGATGCGGTCCTTCGTCGTGCCCAAGACCTTCGAAGAGAAGGCCGGTGCCTTCGTCACGCTGAGCAACCACGGGGTCGAGGATCCATACGCGCGGTTGCGCGGATGCATCGGGTATCCGGAGCCGTTCTTCCCGTTGCTGAAGGCGGTCGTGAAGAGTGCAGAGGGCGCCGCGGAGGACCCGCGGTTCCCGCCGCTGAAACGGGAGGAGCTCCCGAAGGTGGTCGTGGAGGTCAGTCTGCTCACACCACCCCAGCCGATCGAGGTGAAGAAGCAGCGGGACCTGCCGAAGCAGATCCGGCTGGGCGAGGACGGCATCGTCGTGGCGCAGGGGGCCTTCCGCGGACTCTTCCTGCCGCAGGTCGCGACGGAACATCACATGGACGCGGAGACCTTCCTCTCCGAATGCTGCATGAAGGCGGGCCTCATGCCCGACGCCTGGCTCGAGGAGTCGACCCGGGTGAAGAAGTTCCAGAGCGAGATCTTCGAGGAAGTCGAGCCCCGCGGCGCCATCGTGCGACGGAAGACGGCGTGAGACCATGCGCGTCATCCGGGGGCGCGTCTACTACCGCGACCGGGTCGAACCACTGGAGATCGGAGTGGACGAGGAAGGCACGATCGTCGCGATCAAGAAAGTCCTCGAGTCCGTGGACGTCGAGGACCACGGAGACGCGCTCATCCTCCCGGGATGCGTGGACATGCACGTCCACCTGCGGGATCCCGGACTCACGGAGAAGGAGGACTTCCCGAGCGGGACGCGGTCCGCCGCCCTCGGCGGCGTGACGACGGTCGTCGACATGCCGAACACCCGCCCGCCTGTCACGACGGCCGAGAGCCTCCGGAAGAAGTGGGCCCGCGTCCGCGGCCGGGCCGCCGTCGACTATGGCCTCTTCGCCGCTCCGCGGTCCGAGGCGTCCGTGGCCCAGCTCTCCGAGGCGACCGCGTACAAGGTCTACATGGCCGAGAGCACCGGCGGGCTCCAGATCGATGAGGGCACGCTGGGCGAGGTGCTCCGATCCGCCGGGGAGGCCCACACGCTGGTCGTCGCCCACGCCGAGGACGCCACACGATTCCAGAAGGAACCACCCACGACCCTGGCGGGACATTCCCAGGCCCGACCGAAGGAGTCCGAGGTGAGCGCGATCGAGACGCTCGGCAAGCTCCGGGTGGACGGCCCGCTGCACGTCGCGCATGTCACGTGCGTGGAAGCGCTCGACGCAATCCCGCAGGGCGTGACGACGGAGGTCACGCCCCACCACCTCTTCCTCGACTGCGCGCGACCGCTGAAGGCCTTCGGGAAGGTGAACCCGCCCCTGCGCTCCCCCGAAGACCGCAAGGCGCTGTGGGCCGCATTCGCGGCGGGTCGCATCGATGTCGTCGGGACGGACCATGCGCCCCACACCCAGGGGGAGAAAGAGGAGCCGTTCGACGAGGCGCCCTCCGGCCTTCCGGGAGTTGCGACGGCCCTCCCGCTGCTCCTGCGCCAGGTCCGATCCGGCGAGCTCTCCCTGGACCGACTCGTCCATTCGATGGCCGCGCGGCCCGCCGAGATCCTCGGCATCCCGAAGGGGCGCATCGAGGTCGGGGCGGACGCGGACCTCGTCGTGGTGGACGCCCGCGTCGTGATGAAGATCACCGCGCGCCGGGTGCGCTACAAGTGCGGCTGGACGCCGTTCGAGGGCATGGAAGGCGTCTTCCCGCGGACCGTATACCTCCGGGGCGAGCGGATCGTGGAAGACGGCGAGCCCATCGCCGAGCGGGCCGGGCGGCCCGTGGCCCGCCACGCGCCGTAGGCCGCGGACGAATCACCCGGCGTTCGCCGCTTCTTCGACCGCGTAGTAGTACTCCCCGGACGACTTCTGCTCGCGGTCCAGACGGGAGTCGAGCTTGTTGATTCGCGGGCGGTTCGTGTCCGCGTCGCGGCGGAAGGTGATGCCGACCATCTTGAGGAACCGGTTCATCCCATCCCGCATGGGGAACGGGCCCTCACCGAGACCCGTGCGGCCCGGGTCGCCGGAGAAGACCATGATGCTGTCCGAGACCATGTCGATGAAGTAGACGTCGTGGTCGACGATGAGCCCCGTGCGGGCCTCGCGTTCCATGATCCGGCGAATCGTCCGGGCGGCCTCCATGCGCTGGTTCGAATCGAGGTAGGCTGAGGGCTCGTCGATGAGGTAGATGTCCGCATCCCGTCCGAGGCAGAGGGCGATCGCGACCCGCTGGAGCTCGCCGCCGGAGAGCGTGGCCACGTCGCGCTCGAGCATCCCCTTCACCTTGAGGGGCTCGAGGATCTCCGTGTCGAAGTAGCCCGACTCCACCTTCTTGCCGATCGCATTCAGGAAGAGCTCGCGCACGGTCCCTTCGTACGCGGACTCGAGGTACTGCGGCTTGTAGGAGACCTGCCACTTCCCCTGGACCGTGCCGGTCGTGGGCGTCTCCTCGCCCGCGAGCATCTTGACGAACGTCGTCTTGCCGGTCGCGTTCGGTCCGACCACACCGACGACCTCGCCCTTGCGCAGCTTCCCCGGCTGCACGGTCAACTCGAAGTTCTCGTAACGCTTCGTCAGGGAGTCGAAGGTCACGAGGGTCTCCGCCTTCCAGGCCCCCCGCGGCGGGCGGGACTCGAAGCGGATCTCGCGGTCCCGGAAGCGCATGTTCTCTTCCTTCATGTAGCCGCCCAGGTAGACGTTGATCGCGGTGCGGACGGGCCGCGGTTCCGCGATGATTCCGTAGGCTCCCTCGGAGCCGTACATCAGGTACACGGTCTCCGCGAGGAAGTCGAGAACCGCGAGGTCGTGCTCGACCACGACGACGTATTTCTCCTTCGCAAGGCCCTGGATGACCTTGGCGACCTGGAGTCGTTGGTAGATGTCCAGGTAGGAGGACGGCTCGTCGAAGAAGTAGACGTCGGCCTCCTTCAGCATCGTCGCGGCGATCGCGACGCGCTGGAGCTCTCCGCCGGAGAGCTGGCCGATGTCCCGATCGAGGAAGCTCGGGAGGCCCAGCGGCTCCATCAGGGAGTCGAGGCGATTGTCCGTGTCGATCTTGGCGAGGAGCTCGCGGACCCGCCCGCTGTACACCTTGTTGAGCCGGTCGACGTACTGCGGCTTGATCGCCGTTTTCAGCTGGCCCGTTGAGATCTTCTCGAGATAGTCGTGGAGCTCGGTGCCCTTGAAGTAGTCGAGCACCTCGTCCCAATGAGGCTTCTTGCGGCGGTAGTGACCGAGATTGGGCGCGGTCTCGCCGCTCAGGATGCCCACCGTGGTGGTCTTCCCGATCCCGTTCGGTCCTAGAAGCCCTGTGACCGAGCCCTTCTTCGGGACCGGAAGGCGGAACAGCCGGAAGGCGTTCTTGCCGTATTGGTGAACCAAGTCTTCCTTCAATTCCTCGGGGAGTCCAATTATGCGAATGGCATCGAACGGACATTTTTTCACGCATATTCCGCAAGAAATGCATGTTTCTTCACTGATTGTCGCCTTGGCTGTTTCGGGGTCGATCCAGATGACTTCGGTCCCCGTCCGTTGCGGCGGACAGAAGCTGATGCATTCGAGATGACAACGCTTGGGCTGGCACCGGTCCTTGAACACTACAGCGATTCGCAACGAGAAGTCGATGCGGGCCGGCGTATTTAAACGTGCGAAAGAGCACCGCTGCGGTGCGGGAGAATTCCAGAGGACACCGCAGAACCTTTATCCGGAACCTGACCATGCCAACGATGGTGACCCCATGATTCCGGGCGGACGCGTGAACCCCAAGCAGATGCGTCAAGCGATGAAACGCATGGGCATCGAGCAGGAGGAGCTCGACGGGGTCGAAGAGGTCGTCATCCGCACCGCCGACAAGGAATACGTGATCCGCAACGCGGCGGTGACTGCGATCACCGCTCAGGGCCAGAAGATCTGGCAGATCATCGGCGAGCCGCTCGTCCGCGACCGTGCCGACGCGAAGAAGGCAGCGCCCAGCGAGCCCTCGGCGATTCTGGACGAGGATGTCGCGCTCGTCGCGGAGAAGGCCGGCGTCTCCGCCGAGGAAGCGCGCAAGGCGCTCGAGGAGTGCGGCGGCGAGCCGGCGGAAGCGATCATCCGACTGATGAGCCGATGAACCGCGAACGGGTCCGGAGCATCCTCGGCGTCTGGATGCCCATGGTGATCGGGCTCTGGATCATCGTGACCGCGATCGTCTTCTACTTCACCGCCGACCTGACCGCCAGCGGGCCGTTCGGGCAGGATCTCGAATCGTGGCGGCTCGTGTGTTCCGCGGGCGTGTTCTTCCTCGGCGGGCTCATGCTCCTCTCGACCTTCGGCCGGTTCCAGAAGTCCCGCGCCGCCGCGCTTGAGACGGCCCCGACGACCCGTGCTCCGCCCGCCCCTGCGGAGCTGGCCGACGACCGTCCGAGAATCGTTAAATAGGATGGCCTCGGTTGGGCTTTCCCGCTAGGCTTGACCGGGAGGCCGGGCGTCTCCTTTTAGACCCAAATCGTCCTCATGGGGCGGTGACAGTCGGGGGCGGCGCTCCCAGTCTGGCGCTGGTCCGGATGCCGACGTTGAGGCTCTGTCCCGCGGGGCTGGAGGCGGTAGGGAACGCAGCTGGAGAGTTGCGTCCCTTATCCTGACCGTGGGGAACGGGTCAGGCACGGAAGTGAGCAGCCTAACCGCGGACTACCAACGCTCGCGGGGTCGCAGGACCGAGGAGGCACCCGGATCCACCAGCGTTAGAGCTGAGCGTCCACCCCGATGGCCTAGCTCCCCTCAGCGCTCCATCAGCTTCATCTGCTTCGTGTCGAGGACGAGGGTCGTCAGCCCGAAGCGCTCCACGATGATGTCGCACAGGATCGCGTCCCGCAGGTCATTCCGCCGCTCCTCGACGCGGTAGGCGGGCTCGTTCGTCGGAATCTGGAGACCGAGCTTCGCGAGCGCACGACGCGCCTCCTCCCGTTCCTCCTTCGCGACGGCGGGTGCGTCCACGGCCCCTGCGAAGCCGCACTCCCGCAGCTCCCGCAGGAAGACGGGCCGACGGAAGAGGCGCTGGAGGGCGGCGACCGCGAGGCGGGTTTGGGCCATCTCGTCCGAGGCCGCCTCCCGGCACCGCTCACCGACCATCTCATAGAGGTTCGCCTCCCGGTGGGCGGAGGCCGTGTACACCTTGGCGGGAGGGATCTCCTTTTCCTTCAGCATCCCGACGTCGGCGAGGGCCTTGAGGTACCCGGTCACGAAGAGCCGGTGGAAGCTGTAGCCGTCCGCCTCCAGTTGCTTCGTGAGCCCGCTGATCGACCGCTCCTTGTCGCGGATGTAGGAGACGATGAGGTCCTTCAGGTTCCTCTCAGGTACGAACAAGAAGAAGGTTCCCCCGCGGCCCTGGTAACAGACCGGATAACAAATAAACGTTTCACCCCCGCTTCCAGAGGAAAGGTTGCTTACAGACCGAGTTCAGGAAGGCTCATATCACCCAGGACCGTCCTCCACCCGTCACCTTACCGATCACTCCCCCTTATTTTTCGAAGGGATGGGGCAGGCGCGGCTATCGGCCCTGATAACCGTCTCGGAACGGCTATAGGCCGTCCTTCGGATGGAACGCCCCACGATGGGGCAAGAAGACCGCATCCGCACCTTCATTCACGGTTTTGATGAGAAGCTCAGCGGCGGCATTCCTCCAGGCAGCGTCGTCCTGCTCGCGGGGGAACCGGGGACGATGAAGTCCACGATCGCGTTCAACGTGCTCTACCAGAACGCGCTTCGGGAGGGGCGCACGGGCACGTACATCTCCCTGGAGCAGGGGCGGGAGAACCTCACGCGTCACCTTGTCAGCATGAGCCTGAGCCCGAAGGACGTGGAGAACAAGGTCAGCATCGTCGACCTCGGGATGATCCGCCGCAACCTGGACGGCATGGCGCAGCGGACGTGGATCGACATCTTCAAGATGTATGCGTCGAACCTGAAGCGCTCCCTGAACTACGACCTCCTCGTCGTCGACTCGCTCCCCGTGCTCGAGGTCATGGCGCGCTTCGAGAACCCGCGGGAGGATCTGTTCCAGCTCTTCGAGTGGCTGCGGGACCTCAAGGCCACGACGATCCTGATCTCCGAGATGAAGCCGGGCAGCGAGGATTTCGGCAAGAACGGCGAGGAGTTCCTGAGCGACGCGATCATCCACCTGAAGATGGAGCGCGTGGACGACGCGAACATCCAGCGCCGCATCCGGTGCGTGAAGATGCGCGGCACGAACCACTCGCCGAACTACTACACGCTCATTTTCCAGAACGGGATCCTGCAGGCCACGCGGATCATCGCGGAGTGAACGCTCCTCGCGACCGCGACGCGTGTCCGGATTCGGGCCAAAAGCCTAATGTGGCGAGCCCCGCATCTTACCTCCCCGGAACCGAGGCTTCGATGCGGCCTTCGGTCCACCGAGGAGGAAAGGCAGCACGGCCCTTCGCTGGTGGCGTATCGCGGCGGTCGTCCTCCTCGCCTTCGTCCTGGTCCTCCAGCTCCCGTCTTGGCTCCCGCAACCCGTGGGACCCGGACCGGCCCCGATCTCCTCCGACTGGGTCACGTTCCGCACCGACGCGTCGACCCAGGAAACCGCCGCGGCGGGAGCCCAGATCCTCGAGGGCTACGGCGCGTTCTCCGTGGCCCGCGGCCCGCCCTCGTCCCTGGATCGGCTGACCGCCTCGGGCTGGTATGCGGTCCCGATGCCCGCGGCTCCCTTCCTCCATCTCGTGAACGGCGACCTCGATGTGCGCACGCTCGCGGTCGCCGACGGCGGCTCGTGGCCGACGGACGGGAGCGGGGAGGCTGTCGGTCTGGTGCACTTCCACGCTCCGATCAAAGACGCGTGGCAGGCCACGCTCGAGGGACGGGGCCTTCAGATCCTTCTGTACATCCCGAACGACGCACTGCTCGTCCGGGGGACGCCCGCCGCAGTCTCGGGGCTCGCATCCCTCCCGTATGTGGACTGGACCGGAACGTACGAACCATCCTGGAAGACTCCGCCGGCGCTCGCCTCGGCGAGCGGGATCCAGGATCTTCGGATCGTCGTGGTCCCCGGAGAACCCGTGAACGCGGTCATCGCGTGGCTCGCGCGGCAGGGGGTGCCCGCCGGAGGGCTCGACCCGACCGCCCCCGGGATCGCGGGCGCCTTCGGGCAGGGGGACTTCGAGTGGGTCCGCGCGCGGGTACCTGCTACGCTGATCCCCGCCATCGCGGCTCTGCCCGAGGTCCAGTATATCGATCCCGTCCTGCCGATTCACACGCAGAACTACGCGACGGACTGGGTCCTCCAGACGAACGTCAGCGGGAGCTTCCGGTACTGGAACGCGAACCTGAACGGCACGGGCCAGGTCATCGGCATCGCGGACACGGGCCTCGACTACGACAACGCCCAGTTCCGCGAACGCGGCTCCCAGATTGTCTCCGGGGACCTGTTCAACACGACGGACCCCGCGCGGCGAAAGGTCGTGCGGTACCTGGACATGGGCGTCCTGACCGGGCAGCTTGCCTGGCCCGGAGGGGGCGGCCCCTGGGATCCGTACTCGATCATGGACTGCGCGTATGACGGGGCGGCGGACGGCCACGGGACGGCCGTTGCATCCACGCTCGCCGGGAACGCGTACGGCATCACGGGCGACCTGAACAACGGGAACGCGCTCGCCGCGTCGATCTACTTCCAGGACATCGGAGGACTGGCCGCCGGGAATACGTGCTCGAGCGGCGGGGAGACGCTCCTCTACGTCCCTCAGGACTATGCAGATCTCTTCGGACCCGCCGGACTGGGCTACAATGATCCCCTGGCGCCCGTACGGATCCAGAGCGACAGCTGGGGGTCCGCGCAGACGGCGTACGACGTGCAGGCGCGGATGGTCGACGCCTTCGTCTGGGCCCACCCCGACTTCACGATGTTCTTCGCCGCCGGGAACGCGGGGCCCGCGGCGAGCTCGATCGACTCGCCGGGGAACGCAAAGGACGTCGTCGCGGTGGGCGGCGCGTGCAACCCCGACGGGGCGTACGCCCAGTGCGCGGGCTCGGCGGGCTCCGGGAACCAGAACGACGTGGCGACGTTCAGCAGCCGCGGTCCTACCCAGGACGGCCGGCTGAAACCCGACATCCTCGCGACCGCGGACGGATTCTCAGCAACCTCGAGCGGGAGCCCGTACGACTGCGCGAACATCGCCACCTGCGCCCTGCCGGGCGACCACGGATGGGCGGGCACGAGTTATGCCACGCCGGCCGCGGCGGCGGCTGCGGCGATCATCCGCCAGTACTTCACCCAAGGCTGGTACCCATCGCGCGCCCCGGTCGCATCGGACGCCTTCGACCCGAGCGCGGCCCTGATGCGGGCGATGCTCCTTGCCTCGGGGCAGCAACTCACGGGCGCGGGCGCGTCCGCCGCGACGTGGCCGAACAACCAGCAGGGGTTCGGCCGAATCCTCCTGTCCAAGATCCTCCCGCTTCCCGGGGACGCGTTCGACTCGCAAGTCGTCGACAATGGCGCGGGCCTCGTCACCGGCGGGGCGATGACGTACACCTTCCATGTCGTCCCGGGCGCGGCTACCGCACGGTTCGTGCTGACCTGGACGGACTACCCCGGGACCCTCGGCGCGTCGAAGGCCCTCGTGAACGACCTCGACCTCCAGGTGACGGCGCCGAACGGGACCGTATACCGCGGGAACAACTTCGGACCCTTCGCGCAGGGCCAGTCCCTCGCGGGGGGCGTCTTCGACACGGCGAACACGGAGGAGGCGGTCCTCCTGAAGTCCCCCGCCGCAGGCGACTGGAAGGTCACCGTGATCGGCGCCAACGTGCCGGTGGGCCCGCAGCCGTTCGCCCTCGTCGCCACGGGTGGCCTCGACCCGAACTACGGCCGTGTGAGCCTCGACAAGGCGACCTACGGCGAGGCCGACACGGTGCGCCTCCGCGTCGAGGACGCGAACGCGACCGCGGTCTCCGTCCTCGTCGCCTCGGGCCTCGAGCCCGCGGGCGAGACCGTGACCCTGACGAGGGCCGCCGTGGGCGCCCCGTGGACCGGGTTCATCGCGACGGCTTTCGGGCAGCCGGCGGCGGACGGCGTCCTCGAGGTCCGGGATGGGGACACGATCACCGCCACGTACGCGGACCCGTCGCCCGTCCACAGCGCGGTCGCCACGGCGACCGTCCGCACGACCTTCCCCGCCGTCTCGGGCGTGATCGCGGACCAGATCCAAGCGACCTCCGCGGAGATCCGATGGTCCACGGACCTCTCGGCGGACTCCGAAATCGCGTACGGCCCCGTCGGGGGAGGATTGACGAGCGCCGTGAACGAGACGCTCCTGCGGACCTCGCACGCCCTTGTCCTCCAGGGACTCCAGGCAGACACCCTCTACGAGTACGACGTCCTGTCGAAAGACCAGCTCGGCCACCTGACCCGAGACACGAACGGGGGTCTGCACTATGCCTTCCGCACGCCCCCCTGGGGAGACGTCCTCCTCGTCCTCGGAGACGACACGTTCCCGGCAGCGCGGGAGGCGTCCTACGCAGCCGCGTTCGAAGGGACGGGTTGGACGTGGTCACCGTGGCCCGTCTCGGACCTGGGCCTCCCGCCGCTCTCCGTCCTCCAGGCGCGGAAGGCCGTCGTCTGGCAGGTCGGCCTCGAGGAGTATCCGACCTTCAGCCCGGCCGCGCAAGCGCTCGTGAAGGCCTACCTGGACGGCGGAGGCCGGCTCCTTGTCTTCTCCCATGACACGTCGTGGTCCCTCGGGAGCACGACCTCCCCCTGGTACAACGCGACGAACACGGCGTGGCTCCGCGGGGTCCTGAAGGCAGGCTTCGCCTGCGATCCCTCCGCGATCGCCCAGGTCGCCGGGGTCTCGGGCGATCCGGTCAGCGGCCCGTACAGCTCAGGTGTCCCCTACACGCCCCACCGGACCGGCGGAGCGGACGACGAGCTCGCGACGTACGGGGCCGGGGGCGCGACGAGCATCGCGTGGCGCGACGGCGGCGTCACCGGGTGCACCGGCGGTGCGCCCGTCGGGCTGCGATGGGTGTCCTCCGCGAACAATGGGACCGCGGGCGTGGGGACCTGGGGCGGCGTCCCGTCCCGGCTCGAGTATTCCGCCTTCGAGATCACGAGCGTCGACACGAACGCGACGGACCTGCGGCCGGGGAGCTCCACGCGGGCGGGAATCCTCGACAACGCCCTGCGATGGCTCGTGGGCGTGTCGACGGCCACGCTGGACCGCGAGCACCCCTCCGTGGCCCTCGTCCTCCCCGCGGGCGGCGTCTATACGGGCACCTCCCTCCCGATCACCTGGACGGCCATGGTCCACGGGCCGGGGGTCGGCCTCGCCTTCTTCGCCCTCTCCTACAGTCCGGACGATGGGCAGACGTGGGTCCCCCTCTCGACCGTCGCGGGCAACGTCCGAGAGGTGAACTGGACCCTGACCGGAGTCCTGAACGGGGATGCGTACCGGATCCGCATCCTTGCGGCGGACAACGGGACCCCGAGCCTGACGGGCCAGTCAATCGGCAACCGCACGTTCGCGATTAACCGGACCGGAGGGGACACGCTCGGTCCTGTGATCCATGCGGGCGCGGTGCGCTTCAGCCCGTCCCCGCCCGGAGCGGCGGCGCTCGCCCGGATGAACGCGACCGCGGACGACACCCGCTCGGGAGGCAGTCCGATTGCCGCGGCCGAGCTCTTCTGGTCCGCGGCCCTGCCGATCGCCGCGAACGGCACCGGCGTCCCGCTGGACGCCGCGGACGGGAGGTTCGATGCTGCCGTGGAGAACCTCACGTTCACAGGCGGGTTCGCGGTCGCCCCGGGGTCCACGTGCACGTGGGTGCACGCCGAAGACGCGGCGGGGAACTGGGGGCCATTCAACACGACCTGTTTCGTCGTTATCGACACCGGGCCAGATGTCGTCGTGCCCGCGCCGGCCGTCCTCTCCTCCATGAGCCTGACGAACGCCAACGCGGACCTCCAGGTCTCGTGGCGGAGGGCATGGGACGACAGCCTGTACGGAGGCACGGCGCGCTACCGGGTGTGGCGCGCTCCGGGCGCGTGCGGGACCGTACGCCCTGGTGAGCGGCAACCTGACCGCGACCGGCGCCCTGAGCTACAGCTTCGTGGATCCGGGACGCGGCGCGGGCGATCCCGCCGCCGCGTTCTATCGGATCGAGACAATCGACGCGGCGAACAACTCGGAGATGAGTCCGGCGGTCGCTGCCAAGACCTGGCTCACCGTCGCTCCGGGCCTCAACCTCAAGGGGATGTCCGTGGACCCGGGCACGCTCTCCCTCTCGTCGATGGCCGGCAGCCTGCCGTGGTCCCAGGCGTGGACGTACGACGGCTGCTCCGGCGGTTTCGGGTGGACGAACGCGAGCGCGGGCGCGGCGCCGCCCCTCACCCTGTCCGCGGGCCGCGGGTTCTGGTTCAATGCGACGGCCTCCGGAAGGTTGCTCGTCCTCGGGATCGCGCAGGCGCAGGTTCACCTGAGGCTCTGCGCGGGATGGAACCTCGTGGCGCTGCCCGGGTTCCTGGGCAATCTGACGGTCGGGTCCCTGAAGGCCGCGACGGGCGCGGACCTCGTCGTCGGCTTCGATCCGAACGACCCGTACCACACGCAGATCCTGTCCAATGCCACGCCCATCGTGGCGGGGGACGGGTACTGGGTGCGGGTCGCGGCGACGACCGTGTGGACCGTGGCGGGCTGGTAGCGGCGTCAACCCGTGCGGACGTCGAAGATCTCGTCCTCGGGCACCTGGAAGTAGTGAACGGACCGCTCGAGCTCCGTCTCGTGGGACATCTCGCCGTCGATCCGCTCGCGCAGGCCGGGCTTCAGGGAGATCGTGAGCCGCCGGCCCTCCTTCTCGAAGGTCACCTCGGGCTCCATGGCCGGCTCGACCGCGATGTTGCCCTTGCCCATCGTGCAGGCGCTCGCGAACTGGACTCCGTCGACGACGCACATCATCGGCGGCTTCGGGACGGTCCGCACCGTGGCGCGGAGTCCCTTGTACGTGCCGAGGGTGCGTTTCCCGATCGCCCCCATGCGCAGGCCCAGGGTAACGTAGATGCCGAGGTGGCCGTGGAAGCGGCGGAGGTCCTCAAGCTCCTCAGGGAGGTCCATCGGCGCGACGAAGGAACCGCAGGGCAAGAAGCTTCGCCTCCCTCCGTCGACGCGCACCACTTTCGCCCATCCCCCCGGGGCTCCTTTTAGGCCCGCGGGACCTTTGTCTTCCGATGGTGCAGGCAAACCATGGAAGACCTCTCTCCGACCGCCCATCCCGCGGACGGCGACCCAGGGGCATCCGCGACGGAATGCCCGGAGTGCGGAGAGGCCCTCGTTCACACGAACGGATGCGTCCTGTGCGGCCGATGCGGGTACTCACCGTGCGATTGAGGCAGGCCGAAAGGCCGTAGGAGTTCCACTGGAAATGACCACCGATCGCGTCCCTATCTGGAAACCGCAGATCTTCTCCACTGGACAGGAAGTGGTGGGGTGGGAGGTTAAGTAGGAACATGGCAGGTGCGGACGCGCCGCCGGAGTTCGAAGGGGATCGGGTCCGGAGGCACGGGGAGGATCGTACGCTCGTTGAGTTTCCACAGGAAGAGCTCATTGCGAAGTGGGAGGAGTTCTTCGAGGAAGCCGGATACCTGTCCAAGATCATCGCCGTCGCGGACCGGTATCCGGAGGACCGCACCCTCGAGGTCTCGTTCCCGGAGCTGAACCGCTTCGACACGGACATGGCCATCTTCCTGATGAAGCACCCGCTCAACGTCCTCACCGCGGGCGAGGAGGCGATGCGCCGCCTGGTCCCACCGGGCGAGGAGCTCACCCAGATCCACCTCCGCGTGAAAGGGTTGCCGCGGGATGGCCGGGTCCAGATTCGAGATCTGCGGGCGAAGCACCTCGGCCGGTTCATCTCCGTGGAAGGGCTCGTCCGCAAGTCGACGGAAGTCCGGCCGCGGGTGGTCGGCGCGCTCTTCCAGTGCATGCGCTGCGGGACGGTCATCAAGGAGGAACAGGACGGCCAGAACTTTCGCGAACCCCTCGAGTGCTACGAGGAGCAGGGCGGATGCAAGCGCTCCGCGAGCGCGACGAAGTTCAAGCTCCTCACGGAGACCTCGTTGTACCTCGACACGCAGAAGCTCGAGATCCAGGAGGCTCCCGAGGGGCTGCGGGGCGGCGAGGAGCCGCAGCGGCTCACGACGTACGTGGAGGACGACCTGACCGGGCTCATCACCCCGGGCAACCGCGTGGTCATGAACGGCGTCCTCCGGAGCGTCCAGAAGGGACGGCCCGGCGCGAAGTCCACCCTGTTTGACATCTTCATCGACGTCAACTCGATCGAGCGGGAGCAGGTCGAGTTCGAGGAGATCGAGGTCACCGAGGAAGATGCGCGGCTCATCCGCGAGGCGGGCTCGACGCCCGATATCTATCGCCTGATCACCGCCTCCATCGCTCCGTCCCTGTACGGAATGCACGTGGAGAAGGAGGCGCTCGCCCTCCAGCTCTTCAGCGGGGTGCCGAAGGTACTGCCCGACGGCCGCCGCATCCGCGGCGACATCCACGTGCTCATGGTCGGCGACCCCGGTGTCGGGAAATCCGAGTTGCTGTCGTACATGAGCCGCCTGTCGCCGCGCGGGATCTATGCAACCGGCAAGGCCGCGACCGCGGCCGGGCTTACCGCCGCGGCAGTCCGCGATGAGTTCGGTGAGGGCCGCTGGACTCTCGAGGCGGGCGCCCTCGTCCTCGCCGATCTCGGCCTGGCATGCATCGACGAGATCGAGAAGATGAACCCACAGGACCGGTCGGCGATCCACGAAGCGATGGAGCAACAACGGATCAGCGTGGCGAAGGCGGGAATCACCGCTGTCCTCCAGTCGCGGTGCGCGGTCCTCGCCGCGGCGAACCCGAAGTTCGGACGGTTCGACGAACACAAGTACATCTCCGAGCAGATCGACCTGCCGCCCGCGCTGCTCAGCCGCTTCGACATCATCTTCTCCATGATCGATCGCCCCCAGGCGGACAAGGACCGCGAGCTCGCGGAGCACGTCCTCAAGGGACACCAGGTCGGCGAGATGCTGCGGCGCCGCGAATCGGGCCTCGCGACGGCGGAGACGCACATGCTCGAGGAGCCGTACACCCCGCACTTCAACCCGGAGTTCCTGCGGAAGTACGTCGCGTACGCGAAGCGCATCTACCCGGTCATGACGGACGAGGCCATGGGGGCAATCGAGAAGAAGTACCTCGACATCCGCAAGACCGGCGAAGGGGTCGGTTCGAGCGTGCCGATCACGCCAAGGCAGCTTGAGGCCATCATCCGCCTCTCCGAGGCGAGCGCCCGTCTCCGTCTGAGCGCCGAGGTCACGATCGACGACGCGGACCGCGCCGTGCGGATCGTCGAGTACTGGATGGGCAAGGTCGCCGGCGAGGAAGGCAAGTTCGACATCGACATCATCCAGACCGGGATCAGCCAGTCCCAGCGCGAGCAGATCATCTCCCTCCGGGACGTGATCAACGAGCTCGCCGGGCCCGACGGGGTCGCGGACTACGAGGACATCGTCCGCATCGCGCAGGAGCGGGGCATCCCGCCCGCCAAGGTCGACTCGTGGCTCAAGCGTTGGTCCCAGGAAGGGGAGATCTACAGCCCCGCGAAGAGCAAGTACAAGCTCGTCGAGCGGCTCTAGGAAAGGCCTTTAATCCTTCCCGCGATGGGACACAGGTCCGCTCATGCCCATCCGGATGAAGGTCTACACTCAGGGGAAGGAGACCCTCGTTGCCGCGGCGGACGAGGACCTCCTCGGCAAGACGTTCCGCGAAGGGAAATTCAAGATCGAGGTGGGCAAGTTCTACGAGGGCGACCTCGTGACGCCGGAAGGCCTGCTCGACCACCTCAAGCTCGCGACGATCGGCAACTTCGTCGGCCGCGAGACGATCGAGGCGGCAAAGCAGGGCGGCTACGTGAGCGACGAGGGGATCCTCTGGATCGGTGGCATCCCCCACGCGCAGTACGTGATGATGACGGGGTGAAGACGCCCTGCGAAGGTTCTTCAGGCACTCCTCCTTCGCCGTTGTGATGCACGCCGAACCGGCAACCGGTCATGCGCCTCCCGAGGCGCCCCCGCCCGCCGAGCCGCCGTCCGCGGGAGAGTGGGCGATCGGGATCGGCTTCGTCCTCGCGGCCCTCGCCCTGGTCGCCTACATCGGCTGGAGCCTCTGGACCCTCGCGTCGTGAGGTGAGGGCGCACTCAGCCGCGTCCCGCGAGGCCCCGGAACCGCCGGCGGTTCGCCGGCCGACGGGACCGGCGCCACTGCCGCCACGCGTTCTTCGCATGCTTCTTCAGGAGCAGGGAGTACTCGTGCATCAGCAGATAGCTGCCGAATCCCAGGAGGAGCCCGATCCCCGAAAGGCTCGCTGCGTATCCGGAGAAGATGAGGAAGGGCTGCCCCATCGTCAGGGTGGAGTAGGCGATGATCCGGAGCAGGGTGAGCGAGCTGATCCCCGTGCCCAGTCCTGCGAAGAACCGTCCCCGCGACCCGCGGCCCCAGAGGAAGTTGATTCCGCCCAGGAGGACGAGGATCCCGCCGAAGTAGGTGGTGAACACGAGGAGGGTGAGCGTGACGTTCCAGAGGAGCATCGCCGGGTCCCCCAGGACGGGGGCGATGAAGTGCGTGTACAGGCTGGAGATGTCCTGGTCCGCGAGCTCGCCCGCGAGCAGGCAGGCGGACGACAGGACGGACAGGATGACGGCGTCCCGGTGGTAGACCTTCTTGCGGCGCCACCAGGAGCGGACCTTCGCCATGAGTTGCCGTGCGACACCCGCTCGGCTACTTAGGCACTTCGTCTCGACTATCGCCCGTCGGCATGGGCCGACCCAGCCCTTAAGTACGCCCACCCCGTTCGAACGGCGTCCGCATGTTCTGCGTCGAGTGCGGGGCCGAGGGCCCGGTCTATCAGGGCGTCTGCGCCTCTTGCTTCGCGAAGAAGCATCCCCTCGTCGAGCCGCCCACGAACCTCGATGTCCCGCGGTGCGCCCAGTGCGGGGCGTTCCACTTCCGGTCCGGGTGGTCGCGGATCGACCTCGACCTGGCGATCCCCCAGCTCCTTCGGGAACGGGTGCGACCCCTCCCGCCGTTCGAGCTTGTCGCCTTCACCCACGTCGCCCGGGAAGAGGACGCGAACAACTACTTCGTCACGGTCAAGGCGAGCGGGCGGTTCGAGGACCTGCGGCAGGTCCAGGACTTCCACGTTCGCCTGCGGATCAAGCCCTCTGCATGCGACACATGCCAGAAGCAGGGAGGTCGCTACTTCGAGGGCATCCTCCAGGTGCGCGCGGAGGGCCGGGACCTGACGCCGCGGGAACTGCGGGCCGTCCGGACCCTCGTCCTGGCCCGCATCCACCGAGGACGCGACGAGGGTGGGGACTTCATCTCCCGCACGGAGGAGGTCCACGGCGGCCTCGATTTCTACGTGAGCACGAACGGCCTCGGGATGCGGCTCGCCAAGGAGATCGCAGAGACGTTCGGCGGCACGGTGGCCGCCTCGCCCAAGCTCTACGGCCAGCGCGAGGGCAAGGAAGTGTATCGCGTCACCTCGCTCGTCCGCCTGCCCGCGTTCGAGATCGGCGACGTGATCCGGCGGAAGGAGAGCCTGATGGAGGTCCTCGCCCTCCGCCCGTTCGTCGAGCTCCGGGACCTGATCACGGGCGAGAAGCGCCGCTACAAGCCGAAGGACCTGCGCGGCCTCCGTCGCGTGGACGCGGAGCGGTTCGAGGCCGACGTCCGCCCGGACGACCAAGGGCACCTCGTGGCCGCCCACCCGGAGTCCGGGGCGGAACGGGTCGTCCGGACGCACGGGGCGAAGGCGGGACGCCACCGGGTCGTGTGGACCGCGGACGAGGCCTTCCTCTCCGCCGCGACGGCCGACTCCTCGAAGCCTTAAAGGCGGCCCCGCCCTTGTCCGAGCGATGAAGGTGGCCCTGGGCTGCCGCGCCCTGGACGACCTCCTGGGCGGGGGAGTCGAGGATGGGTGCATCACGCTCCTCCACGGGGAGGCGGGGAGCGGCAAGACGAACTTCTGTCTGCAGCTCGCGCGGAACGTCGTACGGTCCGGGCGCAAGGTCATCTACATCGACACGGAGGGCGTGTCGATGGAACGGCTCCAGCAGATCTGCGGCGAGGACTTCGACCTCGTGGCGAAGAACATCCTCTTCTCCGAGCCGTACAACTTCGAGGAGCAGGAGTCGCTCATCGAGAAGGCCGTCAAGATTGCGGAGAACAACGCGGAGGTCGGCCTCATTGTCATCGACAGCATCACGATGCACTACCGGCTGACGATGAAGGACGAGACGCGGCGGGACGAACGATACTCGCTGACGCGGCAGATCGCTCGGCTGCTCAAGGTCTCCCGGACCCGCGGCATCCCGGTCGTCGTCACGTCCCAGGTGTATACGGACTTCGACACGGGACGGTACATGCCCCTTGGCGGGCACATGCTCAGCCACAACGCCAAGACGATCATCCGCTTCGAGAAGGTCGCACCGAGCCAGCGAGCCGCGGTCCTCGACAAGCACCGGCACCGGGAGGAAGGCACCCGGGCGACGTTCCGGATCACGGCCCACGGGCTCGAGGACTAGCGGACCCGGGAACGTTGCGCGTCGAGGAGGGCTTCGAGGAGCCCACGCGCCTCCGGATCCTGGTTCGGCAAACGGTCGAGGGCCTTGCGGGCCAAGGCGAGGTTCTTCTCGATCCGCGCCTCCATCAGCGGCAGGACGTGACGCGCGAGCAGGCCGCGGACGATCTCCAAGTCCTTCTTCGTCGTCCGCGGTCCGCGGCCGTAGGATCGGAGGAACGCGGCCCGGTCCCGCCCCTTCAGCACCTCGGTGGCCAGCACGTAGATCCGCGTGCGTTTCCCCTGCCGGATGTCCCCCTCCGAGGAGCCGCCGATCTCCGAGCGAACGACGCCCGCGCCGAGGAGGTCGTCGCGATCCTGGAAGGCGACGGAGAACAAGAGCGCGTACTCCTGGAACGTCTCGCGCACCTCGACAGGCGCCCCCGCGCTGATCGCCGCCGTCGCGGCGGCGCCGAGGTACAGCCGCGCCGTCTTCGCCTCGCTCATCCGCACGTAGTCTTCCTCGGGGATCCGCCGCAGACCTTCGAAGTCGATGTCGAGGGATTGCCCGTCGCTCAGGACGAGGTCGACCTCCGTGAGCTCGGTCAGGAGGCCAAGGCGCACGCCTGGATCCAATTCCTTCGCGCTCTCGATCGCCCGCTCGGCCAAGGAGCGGATTCGCAGCGCATCCAGGATGGCCTGGGATGCGCCGTAGCGGTGGCGGCGGGTTCGGAAGACGACCGCGGGGCGGTCCGCGTCCGCGCGGCGGTAGAGCGCGCCGTTCGAGGACCACGCACTCGGAAGGGTGCGGCGGCGCTCGTCCTCGTCCATGATGTCGTCGAGGAACAGGGTGTACAGGTGGTACCACTCGAGCCAACAGGCCGCTCGCTCCAGGGCGACGGAGGGTGCCTGCCCCGTCAGCAGGCGGTACCCGGCGAGCGCGAGCGCATAGCGGTAGCGCTTGCCCGCGAGGAAGAGGCGGGCGTTGCGGGACATCGTCTTCGTCGACGGGTACGGGCCGACCGCGTGGCCGGCGAGGTACTCCTCCCACATTGTCTGGATGTTCGCGTTCGACGCGTCCCGGTAGGGCTTGAGGAGGCGCTCGAGCCGCTCGACCTCCGAGCCAGGGGTACTGGTCATCCGATCACGTGTCTTCCTCGTCCAACGCTTCCCCGAGCTCGATCCACGTGGCGGTCGGGGGGTCGATAATCACCTGCCGGTCTTGGAGCTCCGCGATCGAGGAGGCGCCGGTCAGGAACATCGCGGCCTTCAGTTCCTCGATGACGGAGCGGAGCTCCGCGGCGACGGCGTCCGCCGAGACCTTGGCGGCCTCGAGCATGGGCTTCGCCATCCCCGCGGCCGTGGCGCCCAGGGCGATGCCCTTCGCCGCGTCGAGCCCGCTCCGCACGCCGCCCGTGGCGACGAGCGGGAGCCCGACGTCGGCGAGGATGATCGACGCAGGCGTCGGGATGCCCCAGTCCCAGAACGTGGCGCCCAGGCGCTCCTTCAGGGAGGAGGCCTCCTTCCGGGCGCGGTAGTGCTCCACGGCGGAGAAGGACGTCCCGCCCAGCCCGCCGACGTCGATCGCCTTCACCCCGACGGTCTTGAGGGACGCCGCCACCTCGCCGGAAACACCCGCGCCGGTCTCCTTCGCCATGACAGGGAAGCGGGCCGCGAGGGTCTTGATCGCGGCGAGGCACCCCTTCGCGCGGCGGTCCCCCTCGGGCTGCACGACCTCCTGGAGGAAGTTGAGATGGACGATCAGGGCGTCCGCGCCGATCATGTCCATCGCCTTCTTCGCGTCCGCGACCCCGTAGGCGCGCTTCCCGGCCTGGGGGATGAGCTGGGGCGCGCCCAGGTTCGCGAAGAGGAGCGGCACGGCGTGGTCCTTGACGACCGCGTACGTCGGCTCGAGCTCGGGCTTCTCGATCGCGGCTCGCTGGGAGCCGACGCCCATCGCGACGCCGACCTCGGCCGCGGCCTTCGCTAGGTTGGCGTTGATTTCCCCGCCCATGCCGAAGCCGCCCGTCATGGACGAGATGACGAGCGGGGCTTCGAGCTTCTTTCCGAAGAACGTGACCGAGAGGTCGATGTCGTCGAGGTCGATCTCCGGCAGGGCGTGGTGGAGAAGATGGACGTCGCCCCAGTAGTCGTACCCTGCGGACACGTCCTCGTTCAGGATGATGTTCACGTGCTCCGCCTTGCGCTGCTCCGTCTTGGACGGCTCTGCCATCTCAGGGGCCCCCGACCACGCGCGTGCCGATGACGATCCGGCCGCGGAGGGCATCCCGGACCCGGTTCTTGACGTTACCGTTCACGATGATCGTCTCGTCCGCGTGGGCCGCGATCTCGAGCATCCGGTGGACCTTCGCCTCGATCCCGCCCGTGACGTCGGGGCCCTTCGCCGGAGCGAACTCGACGAGGGGCAGATCGGCCTTCGACACGGAGAGCAGGAGCCGCGCCCCCTTGACTCGCTTCGGATCGGCCGTGAAGAGGCCGTCCACGTCCGCGGCGAAGACGGCGCACCGCGGATGGAAGGCCTTCGCGAGCTCGAGCATGAGGACATCCCCGGAGCAGACCGCGACGCCGCGTGTCCGGTCGCGGACCACGTCGCCAAACGTGACGGGCGTGAAGCCGTGCCGCAGGTAGTCCTTGAAAGGACCGAGGTCGAACGAAGCCACCCGTCCATCGTCGAGACCCAGGACCGCGGATGGCGGCAACACGACGGGCGCGAGGCCCGCTTTGAGGAGGCCGTCGACGACGAGGGCGTCGAGTGCGCGCACATCGCGCTGGACGACCGCGGCGCCCTTCGCCTTCACCGGCGAGGCGGGGCCGTTCAGGCGATATCGGCGGGCGAGGACGTGCCCGAAGGACCCGGCCCCGTGGACGACGACGACGTCGTCCCCGAGGCCCGCGAGCTCCTTCGTGAGCCGCGCGATCGCGGCCTTCCGCGGCGTGCGGAGGCGGGCCTTGTCCGTGAGGACGCTTCCGCCCAGCTTCACGAGGAGCATGGTCCTGCGGCCACCTGAGCCCGCTCACTTAACGTTTTCCCACTCCCGCGGTCTTCCCCGACAACCTTAATTCGATGAAACCAGCATGGCTCTCCCGATGGCCTGGCTCCTCTTGCTTGACACGTCGCGGGAGACCGACTTTGGCCTCTCCCTCGCCGTCACGTGCGTGTCCGCAGGCGCCACCGTGTTCGCCCTCGCGACCGCGGGCTTGGGAATCGGGACCGCGGTCCTCGTCGCCGTCACGCTCATCCTCGCCATCACCACGCTGTACGCGCGCCTCCTCTGGTTGAGAGAGCGGACCCGGGGCCGAGGAACCGGTGCGGGCGCGGTCAAGTTGCGTCGAGCTCGGAGACCGGCTCCCTAAGGGTTATATACGGCCCCATCTTTCGTGCGCTTCCTGTCATGACGCGCAAGCCCGGGAGCATGTACCGAGAGATCCGCGGCCAGGCGTACAGCCAGCGGAAGTACATCGGTGGCGTGCCCACCAGCCGGATCAGCCAGTTCGACATCGGCGACCTCCGCGCGCACTTCCCGGTCCGGCTCCACCTCGTCGCGGAGGAGCAGTGCCAGATCCGGCACATCGCCCTCGAGGCCGCGCGTGTCTCCCTGAACCGCTACATCGCGAAGAAGGCGGGAAACTCCTACCACCTCAAGCTCCGCGTCTACCCGCACAACGTGCTGCGGGAGAACAAGATCGCCACGGGCGCCGGAGCGGACCGTATCTCGGAAGGCATGCGGGCCGCATTCGGGCAACCCGTCGGGACGGCGGCGCGGGTTCACCCGGGCACGAAGATCTTCACCCTGGAGACGACGGAGGAGCACGTGGCGGACGCGAAGATCGCGCTCCGCAAGGGCGGCGTGAAGCTGCCGACGCCCTGGCGAATCGTCGTCGAGCGCGACAAGCCGAAGAAGTAGCCGGCCCGCGCACGCACAGGTTTTTCTCTCACGTCGAGCCTTGCTCCATGCCTATGAGCGAGACGGAACGCCTCCTCGAGGTCATCCGGGGCCGCAACGCGAAGACGGTCGGCCTCCAGTTCCCCGTAGGCCTGCGGACGAAGGCCGTCGAACTCGCTCAGGAGATCGAGTCCAAGGCGGGCGTCACGTGCCTCGTGTCCGCGGACCCCTCGTTCGGCGCCTGCGATATCGCGGAGATGCCCGTGGACCTCATCGTCCACCTCGGCCACGCGCCGATGCCGCACCTGCGGTACAACCGGGTGTTCTTCTACGACCTCCCGGGTCCGGCGCTGTCGGGCTTCACGTTCGTGGACGCGGCGGAGCCCATGCTCCCGAAGCGCATCGGCCTCCTGACGACGACCCAGTTCCGCGCCTGGCTTCCCGCGATCAAGGAACACCTGGAGAAGGCGGGGCACGAGGTCCGCATCGGCGAGCCGGACAAGCGGGTCGCGTACGCGGGGCAGCTCCTCGGGTGCGACTACCACACGGCCGAGGTCGTCATGCAGGACGTGGACGGCTACCTCTACATCGGCACGGGCGAGTTCCATCCGCTCGGCGTGGCGTTCCTGACGGACAAGCCGATCGTCATCGCGGACCCCGAGCGGGGGAGCGCCCGGAGCCTCGCGGACCTCAAGGACCGCATCCTCCGTCAGCGTTATGCGGCGATCGCGCGGGCGCAGGACGCGAAGACGTTCGGCATCATCGTCTCGAAGAAGATCGGCCAGACTCGCATGGAGATGGCGCGGGACCTGAAGGCCCTCGCCGAGAAGCATGGCAGGCTGGCGAACATCTTCGTCATGGACCTGGTCTCGCCGGATTTCCTCGAGGGATACCGGGTGGATGCGTGGGTGAACACCGCCTGCCCGCGCATCGCGATCGAGGATGTGCTGCAATACAAGAAGCCCCTCCTGACACCTCAGGAGTTCGAGACCGTCCTGGGGGAGCGCAAGTGGGAGGACTACGCGTTCGACGAGATCCGCGCGCACTGAGGACGCCGTCGCGCGCACCTTGCTCCAATGTGGTGAGTCAACCTTGTTTAAGGTTGACTTCCGCGGCGCGCCAAATCGCAGACCCGCGGCCTAGCGTCCTCGGGCGATCGCGGCGAGCGCGCCCTTGCGCAGGGTCTGCAACTCGCGGGCTGCCCTCCGGAAGTACGCATCCACGCGGCGGACCGCCTCGGCCCGCACATCCTCGTTCTCAGCGGGTCCCAGATACTCCTTGACCTGCCGTCGCCGGCCACCCGTGGTCTCGTAATGCCAGACGTACAGGTAGCGGCGACCGTGGACGGCGTGCTCGTACGCGCCGCATCCGATCTGCATGCGACGCGGATCGTGTTATAGTTATTTGACCATACGCGTCCTCCGGAGGACAGCAAACCGTTTAGCGGCACCCGCCATCCCGATCGCATGGCCGTCCGCCCTCCCGTCGTACGGATCCTCGAGCGTCTCGCCCGCAAGCCCACGACCTCCTTCCATGAAGAGGAGGTAGCTGCCGAGGCGGTTGCGATCGCGAGGGGGTTCGGTGCGCGCGTCCGCCGGGATGCGTCGGGGAACCTCGTCCTCTCACCGCCGCAGCGACGGGCGGGCCGGCCGGTCTGGCTCGTCGCCCACATGGATCACCCCGGGGTCGAGATGAGCGGGAAGCGGGAGGCGGTCCTCCTCGGCGGGCTCGCTCCTGCCTACTTCCGGCGGGGGACCCGTCTGCGCTTCTATCATGAGGGGGAGCCGGTCCCGGCAAGGGTGCAGAGCTACTCCGGTCGGACCTACCGCTTCCGTCTCGCGGCGTCCCCCGAGGTCGACCGCCTGCAGCGAGGGGACATGGGTGTCTTCGAGCTCGAGGACTTCGCGATCCGAGGAGGTCTCGTCCACGCGAGGCAGCTCGACGACCTCGCGGGCAGCTCCGTGTCCATCGCGGCCATGGAGCGGGCGTGCCGGAACCGGCGGCTGAATCTCCACGCCCTCCTCACGCGGGCCGAGGAGGAGGGGTTCGTCGGGACCCTGACCGCCATCGAGGACGAGGTCATCCCGAAGTCGGCGGTCATCATCAACGTGGAGGCCAGTAAGGCGATCCCGGGCGTCGAGATCGGCGGGGGCCCGGTCATCCGCGTCGGCGATCGACGGAAGACATTCGATCCGTTCGCGGAGAGCCTGCTGCTCGCGGCGCGTTCGAAGCTCCCCAAGTCCAAGCCGGTCCAGCGGTGGCTCATGTCCGGAGGCACGTGCGAGGCGACGCCCTGGGGCCTCTTCGGGTGGCGGGCCACGGGGGTGGCCATCCCGCTCGGCAACTACCACAACCAGGGACCGCGGAACCACCTTCAGCCGGAGATCGTCTCGGTCCGGGACCTGGCAACGGCGGTGGACCTGATCGAGACCGCGGCCCGGGACGCGCACGGGGCCGACCGCTGGGACGACGCGACCCGGCGGATGCTGAACGGCTACCTCCGTCGCCTCGGCCCGCGGCTCCGCAAGACCCGCTGACCGTCTCCCGAAACCCCCTTTACCTGCTTCGCGTATCCTCGGCCCATGGCCCTCCGGGCGATCGTCCTCCTCAGCGGCGGCATGGACTCGGCCACGGCCCTGGCGATCGCCCTCCAGGAAGGGTTCGAGGTCACCGCGCTCAGCGTCGACTACGGGCAGCGGCATCGGAAGGAGCTGGAGGCCGCACGGCGGATCGCCGCACACTTCGGCGTCAAGGACCACCGGATCGTCACCCTGGACCTCACGGCCATCGGCGGCTCGGCCCTCACGGACCGGAACCTCCGCGTGCCCGAACAGAGGCGCCTCGAGGAGATCGGGCAGGGCATCCCGGTGACCTACGTGCCCGCGAGGAACACGATCCTCCTGAGCTACGCGCTCGGACTCGCGGAGGCGACGGGCGCGAAGGCGATCTACATCGCGGCCAACGCGCTGGACTATTCCGGCTACCCGGATTGCCGCCCCGAGTTCTACCAGGCGTTCCAGGAGGTCGCCCGCCTCGGGACGAAGCGGGGCGTCGAAGGCGACGTGATCGAGATCCGCACGCCGCTCATCTCGATGTCGAAGGCGGACATCGTCCGCAAGGGGGAGGAGCTGCGCGTCCCGTGGGCCCTCACCTGGTCCTGCTACCAGGGCGGCGAGAAGGCGTGCGGCGTCTGCGACTCGTGCCAGCTGCGGCTCAAGGGGTTCCGCGAGGCGGGCGTCAAGGATCCTCTCGAGTACGTGAGACCGCGGAGGAAGGCACAGACCGGGCCGCCGACAAACGCTTAATACGGCGGCCCTCCATCGGTTCGAAGATGGAGGACACGGCGCTCCTCACCACGGCCCGGGAGAAGGAATTCCTCCTGAGCGAGCTGTACCTGACCGTGCAGGGCGAGAGCTCGATGGTCGGCCTGCCGACCGTCTTCGTGCGCCTGTACTCCTGCAACCTCCGGTGCATGTGGTGCGACTCGATGCACGCGGTCGAGGGCGGCGAGTTCACCCGCGCGGCCGTGGACGACGTCGTGCGCCGGATCGCGGACATCGCGGGCCCGTCCGACGGACCCCTCGAGGGCGTCCGGAACATCTGCTGGACGGGCGGGGAGCCGCTGCTCCAGGGTGAGCCGATCGCGCACGCGGTCGAACAACTCCCGGACACGTTCATCCATTCAATCGAGACGGACGGGGAGATCGACCTGAGATCGTTCGACCGCCTCACCGCGAGGGCGCGCGACACGGGCCGCGTGCGGTACATCATGGACGTGAAGTGTCCGGGCTCGGGGATGGTCGCGACGAAGGCCTTCGAGAACCTGCCGCGGCTCCGCGAGCACGACGAGGTCAAGTTCGTCCTCCTGGACCGGGCAGACTACGACTTCGCGAAGGGCGTGATCCGGGAGCATCCCACGAAAGCGGGCACGATCCTCTTCTCTCCCGCGAATCCTGCGCACCACGTCGCCAAGGGACTCGACTCGTGCCAGCTGGCGGACTGGATCCTGAAGGACCGTCTCCCGGTGCGACTCCAACTCCAGCTCCACAAGGTGCTCTGGCCCGGGAAGGAACGCGGGATTTGAGACCCGCCGCCGGAGGAATAGTTCATATCGCGGGGCCCTTTGGCTAGCCCGTGCGCTTCGAGGAGATCGACCACACGGCGGACGTGGGCCTCCGGGCCTACGGCGCGACGGCGTCCGAGATCTTCGAAAGCGCGGCCACAGGGATGTTCTCCCTCATCACGGATCTGCGCGGCGTGAAGCCCGTCGGCGAGGAGGAGATTCGCCTGACGGCCGAGGACCTCCCGAATCTCCTCGTCGCGTGGCTCTCCGAGCTCTTGTTCCTCCACGAGACGCAGAACCTCCTGTTCTCCGCGTTCGAGGTCCGCGTGCGGGGCACGACCTTGGAGGCGAAGGCGCGCGGCGAGGCGATCGACAAGCAACGGCACGAGCTCAAGCTCGCCGTGAAGGCGGTCACCTACCACCGTCTGTCCGTGGATTTGGAGAAGGGCGTGGCCGAGGTCATCTTCGACGTATAGGGGTTCCATGATCAAGGGCGTGACGTTCGACTGGTGGCACACGATCGCCGAGACGCCGTGGCCTGACTACGACGCCCGCATGCGCAAGATCCGCGTCGAGCGGATCCGGGAGGCCTTCTCCGACCGCGGCCTCGTCGTGGAGCCCGAGACCCTCTACGCGGCGTACGACCGGCACACGGAGCTCCTGATCGAGAAGTGGAAGGAGCACGTCGACCTGAGCGGGGAGGAACAGCTCCGGGCGTTCCTCGAGTTCGCGGACCTCGACGCGACGGACGCGGACCTGCTCGACGCGCTCGCGGCATCCTTCGGGGATGCAATCCGCTCGAAGCTTCCGATCCTGTACCCCCACATCGGCGCGACGCTGGCCGCCCTCCAGCGCAGTGGCTACCGCATCGGCCTCATCTCGAACACGGGCCGCACCTGGGGTCGCTTCCTGAGGCCGATCCAGGACGACCTGGGCATCGGGAAGTTCTTCGACGATCGGGTCTTCTCGGACGAGGTCGGCATCCGCAAGCCCGAGCCCGCCATCTTCGAGCAAGCCCTCTCCCACCTGGGCCTCCGGCCGGACGAGGTCGTCCACGTCGGAGACGACCTCGTCGCGGACGTGGGGGGTTCCAAGGGGATCGGCATGCGGGCGGTCTGGTTCGACGTCGGCCACGAGTCGGAACACGCGGTCCACGATCCATCGGCCCTCGAGGCCGTCCCCCCGGATGCGGCGATCCATGAACACCGTGAACTCCTCGGGATCCTGGAGCGGTGGAGGCCATGAAGGCCACGGCGGTCGCCCATCCGATCCAGGGCCTGATCAAGTACCACGGCCTCGCGGATCCCGTCCTGCGCCTCCCCTTCCACGACTCGATCAGCGTGTGCACCGCACCGCTCACGACGCGCACGACCCTCGAGTTCGGCGACTTCCCGCGCGACGAGGCCACGATCGACGGCCGGGCGGTTTCCGGGCACGAGATGGACCGCATCCTCGCGGTGGTCGACCCCGTGCGGGGACGCGCCGGGGTGGCGAAGCGGTTCCGCATGATGTCGATCAACGACTTCCCTTCGAACGTCGGTCTGGGCGCGAGCGCCTCCGGGTTCGCGGCCCTCGCCCTCGCGGCGTGCCGGGCGGCGGCCCTTGACGCGGACCTGGGAGAGGTGTCGCGGATCGCGCGCCGCGGCGCGGGTTCCGCCACGCGCTCCGTCACGGGCGCCTTCAGCAAATGGAAGATGGGCGTGGCCGACGTGGACTCGTTCGCGGTCCAGCTCGCGGGCGAGGACCTCCAGATGGACATCATCGTCGCCCTGATCCCCGCGTTCAAGCAGACGGAGGACGCCCACCGCGAGGCCCCCACGTCGCCGTTCTTCCACGCGCGGCTCGCGGAGATGCCGCGGCTCATCGCGGAGATGGAGCTGGCGATCCGGAAGCGGGACGTCGGCGCGATCTGTGCGCTCGCGGAGCGGGACACGCTCATGCTGCACGGCATCACGATGACCGGAGCCGCGGAGATGGTCCTGTGGCAGCCAGAGACCCTGCGGGTCATCCTGGCGGTGCGCAAGATGCGCGAGGCGGGCCTCCCCGCGTTCTTCTCGATCGACACGGGGGCGACGGTCTACGTGAACACCCTGCAGGGGCGCGGCCCCGAGGTCCAAGCCCTCATCGAGGAACTCGGCATCCGGACAATCCCGTGCACGGTCGGCGGCCCCGCGCGCCTCGTCGACGAGCCCCTGTTCTGACGTCGGCCTACGGCTTCGGCTTCTTCTCCCGGAGGAGCGCCGCGAGCAAGCTCCTCGTCTCCCGGATCTTCCGGGAGGAGCGGGAATAGAGGATGAACTCGACCGCGAGGGCCAGGAGGACGATCCCGACGAGGGAGAAGCGCACGATCGCGCCGAGCTGGTCGAGGTTCGCCGCGTTCGCGCTCGCGCGGTTGTCGAGCTCGGGGAACGGGGAGGAGTACTCGATGCGGAGACGGAGGGTCGCGGCTTGGTTTCCGGCTGCGTCGACCGCGGACACGAGGACCGTGTTCGCTCCCGCGACGAGGGCCACCGACGTCTGCCAGTGACCCGTCCCGTCGGGGCGGAGGATCTGGCTATTCACGAGGACCGTGGCATTCCCGTCGTCGACCGTGCCCCGGACCAGGACCGTGGACTGGTTCGTCTCGAGTCCATCCGGCGGGGTGGCGACCTGCACGACGGGCGGGATCGTGTCGACCGTGATCTGGGTCCAGACGATCGTGCGATGCAGCGCGGCGTCCACCGCCACGACCACGATCAGGTTCTCCTCCTCCGGCAACGTCAACGTGACTTGGAACGCGCCCGTGGCGTTCCACGTTACGGATACGCCGTTCACGAACAGGGCCGCGAGACGCGTGTCCGTCGCGTTACCTTGCACGCGGACCCGGTCGCTGCTTGTCAGGGTCTGGGTGGGCGAACTCAGGGTGACGCGCGGCGCGTCCGAGTCGACGAGGATGCCGAGACCGGTGTAGTTGAGATTCCCGACCTGGTCCGCCGCCGCGACCGTAATGATGTTGATCCCATCGGGGAGCGTCAGATTCACGCCCCAGGTTCCGTCGACCGGCGAGACGGCCACGCTGAAGCCATCGACGACCAGGAAGGCGCCCGGTTCCGTGCGCCCGGAGACCCAGACCGTGCTCGTCGCCGAGACCGGCAGGGCCGGCGTGAGGACGGCCAACAAGGGCTTCGTCGTGTCCCGGACGATGTTCCGGATCTCCGAGGCGAAGTTGCCGACGCGGTCCGTCGCGTTCACGAAGATCGTGTTGACTCCTTCGGTCAGGGGCAGGGGAATCGCGAACGAGCCATCCGCCGCAGCATAGGTCCAGGAGGTGGCGCCGGCGGGCAGGACTGTCGCGGTCACATTGATCGGGGCCGCACCCGCGAACAGGGTGGCGTTCGCCAAGAAGGCCGACCCTTCCACCAGGATCCCGGTCAGCGGGACGATCGGATAGACCGGCGCGGTCACGAGGAGGATCGGCGGAATCGTGTCGACGGTGAAGGACCAGCTCACGGATCCGAGGCCTCCGACGTTGTCGAACGCAACGAACGAGGCGAAATGGGGGCCGTCCCGGAGTTCGAGGGCGAGGGGAAGAACGAAGCTGGTCTGGTTGAAGATCCCCGCGCTCGTCAGGTTCATCCCGTCCACCAGGAAGTTGACACCGACCACGGTAGCGTTGAAGTTCGTGTCGCTGAACAGGACGACGATTGTGGGAGTGGCCGAGCCGAGAGTCTGCCCGTCCCAGGGGGTCACGTTGAAGATCAGGATGGGGACCGCGGAGACGCGCACGTCCCCCGCCAACGCCACCAAGCGGGCCTTCGGGCTCATGGTTGCCGCCACGGCCGAAATGATGAGGAGGAGGGCCACGATCGCAATCGCCGCTCTTCGGACCGAATGGCTCATGAGAGGTCCCTCGAGCCCGGGGACCGCGCACGGAGAAAGGCGTCCCACGCGAGTCCGGCCGAGCGCCGCGAGGTAGGCCTCCTCCCGATATAAAAGCTGAGAACGTACCCTCCCGTCGGCTCATGCATGCGGCCGCTTCGCTCGGTCCACGACCCGTTGCGGGGTTCCGGGTCAAAAGGGGAAAGGGGGAGAGCTCAGGGCTCTCCCTTGTTCTCTTTCGGTGCTTCGAGCTTCTTCCCGCTGCTCGCCACAATCTTCCGGCTCAGGAGGACATAGACCACGCCGATCGCCGCGAGCGCGACGACGAGGACGCCGATGAGGCCGTACAGCAGGTTCCCGGACAGCCCGTTGATCGACTGCTGGTTCGCATCAATCCCGTTCTGGTTGTTGTCGATCCCGTTCTGGAGACCGGGGATCGGCGAGTTGTACGTCACCTGCCGGGTCACCGCGGTCGCCATGTTGCCGGCCGGGTCCATCGCGGACACGGTAATCGTGTTGCTGCCTTCCAGGAGGGCGATCGGTACCGACCACGCGCCCTGGGCGTTCGGATGCACCACGATTCCGTTAACGAGGACGATGGCCGTGACATCATCGACCGTCCCGCTGACGACCACTGAGGAGTGGTTCGTCGTGAGGCCGTTCGCGGGAGCTGTCACGAACACGATCGGTGCCGTGGTGTCGAAGGCGAGCGTCACGGTCGCCGTCGCGGAGTTCCCGGCCGTATCCGTCGCCGTGGCGGTGATCGTGTGGCTGCCGCCCGCGAAGGAGAGATCCAGGTTCCAGCCTCCGCTCGAGTCGACCGCGACGTTCACCCCATTCACCGTGAGGTGTGCGCCGAGCTCGGCTGTGCCGACCACATGGACGACGTCGGCGATGGGGTCGCCGTCCGAGGGGGACGTGATGGCCACCGCCGGAGGGAGCGTGTCCAGAACGACCGTCTTCACGACGGTCGCGGAATTCCCGGCAAGATCGGTCGCGACCACGGTCAGGGTGTTCGTGCCTTCGACCAACGTGACCGTCGTGCTGAACGCGCCGCCTGAGCCCACGGTGACGAGGTTCCCGTTGACGGTGAGCTTCGCACCCGCCTGAGTGGCTCCGGCGACCGTCGCCAAGGCGCTGTTCGTCAGCGCGTACGCCGGCGAAGTCACCGAGAGCGGAGGCGCCGTCGTGTCGACCGTGAAGACCCAGGTGTAGGACGTGCTGAAACCGGCGTGGTCCCAAATCACAATCTCCAGATCGTGGGTTCCCTCGGAAAGGTCAAACGGCATGGACCACACGAAGCTCGTCTCGTTCCAGGTTCCGGCGAACGTCATGTCCAGCCCGTCCAGCAGGAACGCCACGTTCGAGATGCCGGAGGTGATCTCCGGGTCCACATAGCTCACGGTGATCGTCGGCACGCGCGTCCGAATCGAGGTCCCGTTCGCCGGGTCGGTCGACTGCACGAGAGGCGCGTAGTCGTCGTACGTGAGGAAGAGCCCGTCCACTTCAATTGCGGGGGCGCCCCTCGGTCCGACGAAGAGGACGCCCAGATAGATCTGGAAGGGCTCGATCTCCGGGTCGAAGTTCCAGGCAACGTCGAACCCGGAGGGGATTCCCGCCGGGATCGTCGAGGTCGGCACGTTCATCGGCATCAGGTTCGCACCCGCGACCACCGCCTGGAAATAGTCGAAGTATCCGGTCCCCGCGGGCACGGAGTACCCGTCGACGAGAACCGCGTAGTCCCCATCGGCCGGCATCGTGAGCCGGATGTGCTCCGAGGCCGTAGAACCCGCCGAGGACGCCACCAGCGCGTACGTGCTTCCGGTCCAACGATAGAGGTACAGATCGATGTCCATCCCCTGCGGGTAGGATTCGTCAATCTGCAGGTCGATGACCCCGATGTTCGCCGCGGAGAAGAAGGTCATCCAGGAGTCCCCCTGGCCGATCGACACGCTGTCCTCCGCCACGGGCTGTGCGACGCCGAAGGCTGCCACATCGAGACCGGGGAGGGTGAGGGAGGAGTTCGTTGCGAACGACGACGACCCCGTCAGGTTGGGCGTGGACACGATCCACGGGTTCGGGGTCAGGCTGAAGCGACCGACCTCTCCCATGAACACCTCGGAGGGACCGAAGCCCGCGTAGTTCACATCGTGCAGCGCGATCTCGTGGAGCCCGGTCTGGAGCGGGGCGGCGACCCATTCCTCCGGACCGCCCGTGGCGGTCTGGAACGCCCAGGTACCCGCGGTAATCAGGGTATTCGCGCTCGCACCAACCGTGTCCAGCGTGTACGGTCCCCAGGGGCTGCCGGGCCCGCTGAACTGGAAGTCCGGCGTCGGGCCCATGATCACGGTGTCGATGTCCGTCGGGACGTTCTCCCACGAGGTGTGCACGAGGAGGGTGTCTCCCGGGCTGATCGGCGTGCTGTCGGGGATGTCCGTGAAGAAGAATCGCCAATCCCCGGCCTCTGCGCGCCACGACCAGTCGTTCCCGCCGAACACCCGGTTGTTGTTCAGGAACGCGGTGCTCGACGAATTTCCACCGAAGGTGAAGTCCGTCCCGGTCGCTGCGACGTTCACGAGGACCGGGATCTCCGTCTCCACGTCCGTGGAGTTCGAGATCGTGACCATCCCGGAGAGTGTGCCGAAGGGCTGGTTCGCGGGCAGGGTCACGTCCACGAACACCGGGATCATCCCCAGCGGCGAGATGACCGCGCTCGGGAGGCTCGTCGACAGCCACGGCGCGTCCGCCGCCTCATAGTAGTCCACCGTGACGGTCAGGTTCGTGGTCGGCACGAGGGCCGAGACGGCGCGGTGCTGGAGGCCGAGCAACAGACCCGTGTGGATCCTCGAGATCGGATCGTGCACGAAGGCCTCGATGTTCGTCCCCGTCGGGTAGCCGTAGGTGAAACGCATGACCTCCGTGCCGCTCGAGCTGTCCATCTCTCCGGCGTTGACCACGCCGTTCCCGTTCGCGTCGTTCCAGAAGATCCCGTTCGTGTTGTAGTCCGCCCAATCATAGAGGACGAGGCGCCAGCTGCTGTCCTGCACGTAGTTCCCGTTCGGGTCGAACTCCGAGTACGGGTAGCTGACCGTGACCTTGACGAGGTTGGTCTCCGCCGGGACGTACGGCGTCAGGTCCATGAGGTAGTCCGGCCGCAGGAAATCGGGAGTGCTCTCCTCCGCGTTGGAGGCGTTGAACGCGAAGGTCTGCGTGTCCGAGAGCTGGAGCTCCCAGTCCGAGACCGTGATATCATCTTCGTTCACCTGGTCCGCGTTCAGGACCGCAAGGGTCGTTGTGTTCGTCTGGCCGGGCGACATGATCCGGGCGAAGCTCGGATACTTCACGCCCCGATAGTCCCCCGCGGTCCAGTCCGCGCTCGGGAGGAACGACGCGTTGGCGTCGTACGTGAGGACGCCTCCCTGGAGGCTCGCGGCGAGGACGGACCGGTAGGCGTTCGCCAGCCCGTGTCCCATCACCTGCGGATCGTAGTGGATGTTCGTGGCGCCGTCGTCCAGGAGGAGCTTCCCGATGAAGTTCGCCCAGGGCGTGCCCATGCCGTTGCTAGTCCAGGCTTCCGCAATGAGTGCGACGATCCCTGCGGTGGCGGGGGCCGAGAGGGAGGTCCCGCCCCAGACCGTCCATGGCGGGGCGAACCCGAAGGAGTTGAGCGCCCCATCACCGGTCGCCCAAGCGCCCACCGTAACCACGTCGGGCTTCGTGTTCCCGAGGGTGCTCGGACCCCGGTTGGACCACGGCTGGACGTCTCCGAAGGTGGAGTGGTTTGCATCCTCGAAGCCCTCGACGCCGAGCTCCTTGTTGTAGCTCGTCGACGCGCCCACGGCGATGACGCCGTTGCTCGAACCCGGAGAGGTCACCGTGCCGAAACCGTGCCCGCCGTTCCCCGTGGACACGGTGAAGGCCGTGCCCATGTTGATGTAGGACATGAGCTCGACGAAGCGGGCCTCGTAGTCCCAGCCGTCGTTGAAGATGCCAGAGTAGCCGAAGGAGGCGGAGGCCACCTGGGCCTCGTCGCCCGTGTCGGAGACGCCGTCGTAGCCTTCGCCGACGAACTCATAGATGTCGTAGGCGAAGCCGCCGGAGTAGATGTCACCTACCGCGATGAGCTTGGCCCCCGGGGCGAACCCGAGGACGTGGCCCGTTTGGTTCTGGGCCACGATCGCGGAGGAGCAGAGAGTCCCGTGGTCGCCGCCCGGTGCGAAGTAGTCGCCAATCATGAAGGCGACCAGATCGCCGGAGCCGGGCGTGGGCAGGGGGAGGCCGTACCGGTTCGCGACCACGTCGGAGTAGGGGACGGGGTTGATCCCGTCCGCGATGAAGTAGACCATGCCGCCGGACACGTCGGCGACCCCGTCCGTATCGAGGTCGTCCCAAGCCACGGGCGAGTTGACGTCGACCGCCCGATCGTCGCCGAACACGTAGTCGTCGTTCAGGTCGACGTAGACCGTGTCATAGACGCCCGGGGTGTTCGCGTCGGTCACGAGGACCGCGGGGCGCTCCCCGAACCACCAGTAGTAGAGGGTGAGGTCCGGGTGGACCCCGAGGTGGTACAACCCGCTCAGGCTCGGGATGCCGAAGACGTTGTAGAAGTGGCCGTTGAACGATGCATCGAGCGTCCCGTTCCCCGGGTTCGCCGTCGTGGCGAAACTCGTGTTGACATACCAGGAGCCCGGAGCGGCGGGGAAGGTCATGCCGCCGACGAGATAACGGAACATCGAATTGGGGTCGAAGGCGATCGGCCAGTTGTAGTACGGGGAGCTGGGGTTCGGATCGCGGGCGAACGTGCCCTGGAGGTCCGGGTGGCCGAAGTCGACGCCGCTGTCCATGACCGCGACGTTGATCCCCGTGCCGTTGAAGCCGAGGGCCCATGCCTCCGGGACCTGGTGGCCCTTGCCCGCCTCGATGATCGTCGGTGCCGGGGCGCCCGCGTCCGCGCGGGCGGGGAGGTCCGGGTCGGCCTGGTCGGGGACCTGCGGCACGACGGCCGGGGCGACCGCGACGACGTGGTCAAGGGTCGCAATCTTTTCCAGGAGCTTCGCGGGGACCTCGATCGTCACCACGCGAGGTCCGGCGTAGGTCGACGGAACGGACCCGATCTGGGTCTCGACTCCGGCCTTCCGCAGCAGGGCACCGAGCTCGGACACCTCGTCCGTGTAGATGGCGACCTCGATCGTCCCGCTCGCCACGCGGGCCGCGGACTGGACGGAGGAACTCATCTTCCCCCAGTAACTCGGATCCGCCGGACTACCCTGCAGGAAGCGCTCCACCGCAGGATCGGGGGCCGGAACCAGCGGGGCCGGCGTTCCCGTCATCACGACGGCCGGTCCACGAGCCGTGACGGCGGCCGCCCGCACCGACCCCGAAGCCGCGACGACGAGCGCCGCGGAAACCATCACCCATGCCAGCAGCACTACGAGTGTCCGTTGTGTCAATGACTTCATCTAATCATTCCCTCCGCTGGACTGAAAGAACTCGACAGTGGTGTCCACCCACCACCTACGCTCAGGGAGCGAGAACGCCGTCCGAACCGTTGAAATAAGGTCTATACTGTAAGTGTGCAGGCCCGCCAGGTCTCACAGCGTGAGACGCGACCGGCCGACCGGACCGGCGACGACCATCGAGCTCTCCGGCGGGCTGAAGTACTTCGCGGCGGTCGCGCGCACGGTCTCGGCGGTGAGCCCCTGGATGATCTCCCCGTACCGCTCGAGGAAGTCCATCCCGAGGCCGTAGTACTCCATGCGGTGCAGCTCGGACGCGACCTCCGCGTTCCGCTCGAGGGAGACAATGAGCGAGCCGACCTGGTTGTCCTTCCCATCCTGGATCTCGCCCGCCGGGAAGGGGTTCGAGCGGAGGCGGTCCATCTCGTGCCGCACGCCCTCGATGGCCCGTGCGAGATTCGACGGGTTCACGCCGACATTGATGGACCACATGCCGCCCGCGGTGCGCGCGTCCAGGCTGCTGTACGCGTAGTACGCGAGGCCGAGCTCGTCGCGCAGGGTCGTGCCGAGGCGCCCGAAGAGCCCGATCCGACCAAAGAGGAGGTTGGCAAGGAGGAGCGGGTAGTAGTCGTCGTGGCACCGGGGGATCGCCGGGGCGCCCACAACGATGTCCGCCTGGGACTTGTGGGGCATGGGAATCGTCGCGTTCCGCGGCTTGTACGGCGGCGGTGGAGGAATTCGCACCGCGACGGCCTCTCCGTGGAATCGAGCTAGGGGGGCCGCCACGGCCGTCTCGACGACCTGGCGGTCGACGTCCCCTGTGATCGCGAAGATGAGGCCGTCCGGACCGATGTGCTCCTCGTAGAACGCGACGAGGTCCGCCCGCTTGATGCGCCGGATCCGGTCCATGCCGCCCTTCGGGTCCCGCCCGTACGGGTGGTCCTTCGGGAACACGATCCGGAGCAACTCGCGGTAGGCGCGCTGGCGGGGATCGTCCTCCTCGATGCGCTGGTCATTCAGGAGCTCACCTCGGACGCGTTCGACCTCCTTGGCGGGGAAAGCGGGCTGCGAGAGGCACTCGACCAGGATCCGCACGGTCTCGGCGACGGTCTCCCGCGTGCAACGTCCCGAGAAGACGAGCAGCTCCTGGGAGTTGTGGAACTCCAGGGTCGCGCCGATCCCCTCGAGGCGGTCCGCGAGCTTCGCGGCGGAGGCGCGCCGCGTGCCGCCGAGGAGCAGCCGCGCCGCGAACTCGGCGACGCCGAAGTCCGTGCCCTCCGAGACCGTCCCGGCGGGGACGCTGCCCCGGAAGGCGATGAAGGGGTTCGAGGAGAGGGGCTGCGAGATGACGACCGCCCCGTTGTCCAGAACCGCGCGGTCGGGGAGCGTCACGACGGCGCCTCCTGGGCGTGGAAGCGGACGACGCTTCGGTGGTCCTCCACGAGATACCGGCGCGCGGCCTCCCGCACGTGGTTCGGCCGGAGCCGGTCGACCTTCGTCAGGATGCCCTCCCCCGCATCCCAGCCGGAGAGGGCCTCGAGCGTGGACAGGAGCATCCCCTGGTACGTCACCCCGTCGTGCTCGTAGCGGTACCACGAGCGAACCTGCCGCTTCGCGCGGTCCATCTCCGCCTTGGAGGGCGGGGCCTTGCGCAGGCGGTCCACCTCGCGGTCCAGGACGTGCTCGACCCGGTCCAGCGGAATCTTGCCCGCGAGGGTCGCGCTGACGATCAGGAGCGCGGGGTCGAGCTTCAGCTCCTGCCGCACGCCGACGTCCGTCGCGAGCTTCGCGTCGACGAGCGCACGGTACAGCCGGTTTGAGCGGGAGTGCCAGTCGCCCGCGGCGAAGGGGGTGAGCCCATGCCAACCGCCCAGGATCGTCGCGAGGAGGATCAGCGCGGGCGTGTCCTCGTGGACGAACGGCGGGATGTGCCAGCCGACGCTGAAGAGGTCCGTCGCCCCGGGCCGTTCGAGGTCACTCCGGCGCTCCCCGTGCTGCTCCGGCTCCACGAGGCGCATGACCGGAGGGATCGGCTCGGGCTTCAGGGGCGAGAAGGACTCCCGGATGTGCTGCATCGCGACCGCAGGGTCGAAGCCGCCCACGAGGACGAGGAACGCGTTGTTCGGCGCGTAGTACCGGAGGTAATGCTGGTAGAGAGGGTCGCGGTCCAGCTTGGCCAGGTCCTGCTTGTACCCGATCGCGGTCCAGTGGTACGGGTGCACGTGGAAGGCGAGGCCCCAGAGCTCCTCCTCGGCGAGGAATTCGGGCTGGTTCTCCGCGCCCTCCCGCTCACTGATCACGACGGTCCGCTCCGCCTCGACCTCCTTCGGATCGAAGGCGGCGTTCCGCATCCGTTCGGACTCGATCATGAGGGCCGTGTCCATCTCGGACGCGGGGATTGTCTCGAAGTACGTCGTGAAGTCCGTGTCGGTGAAGGCGTTCATCTTGCCGCCGACCCGGCTGATGAGGCGGTCGATCTCGCCCTTCTTGAGCTTCCCGCCTCCCTTGAACAGCATGTGCTCGACCCAGTGCGTCGAGCCGGTCATGCCGGGGACCTCATTGCGGGAGCCGACGCGGTACGTGACCCAGCAAGAGAGGGCCTTCGTGTCCGGCATGGGGCGGAGGATCACCTTGAGGCCGTTCTCCAAGGTGTCCACGTGGGTGGCCATGCAGGCGGCGGGAAACGCCGCGGGCCATAAAGAGTTACGCCGGTGCGGTCGCTGCGGGCGGGTTCAAGCGCGGCGATCGCCGCCCTCCCCTTTCGATGCCCGATACCGTGCCGAGTCGAGGTCGAGCTCGAAGTCCTCTTCCTTCACTTCACCCGGGCTGAAGACCTTTCCCGCTTCGAACTCTAGCTTCTTCTCCTGCTTCTTGCGCTTCTTCGGCTTCTCCTCAACCTGCAGTGGCATAGGTCGCCTCCAACTTTGTGGCGTACGGATCCGGAAGATCGATCCGCCGCCGGCTCCCGTCGTTCACGACCAGTACAGACCAATCAATCATCTCGATATTGAAGGTGTCGCAAAGTTCCCGGCGAAGACGTGCACGGGTGTCGTCCGGTGGCGTCGTGATCGCGGCCTTGATCGTCTCGTCGTCCGTGATCCGGTCGACGAGGCCTTCCCTCTGCCTCTTGTAGAACAGGGAGCGCTCCGCACCGATCTCGGAGTACTGTTTGCACGCCATCATCTCGACGTCGGGGCCTTCCTTGTCCTCCGTGGCGGCCTGGATGGCAAACCATCGGTCCAGCCACTCGACGCGGTGGGCGGCCTCCTTCGACCGCCGGTTCTCCAGGTCGTCGAGGACCTCCTCCCAGGTCTTCAGGGCGCGCTTCTCCCACGCGTCCTCGACCAGCGGCTCGACCTTTGAGAGATAGTACCGCTGGATGTCGATCGGAGACACGACGGATCCGTCCTCGAGCTCGATCCGCCACTGGTCCGGGATCCGGGTCTCGACATTGTGCCACAGGTCGCGGACGGGGTCCTTGAGTCGGGGCACGTCCCTCAGGCCGTCCGCCTCCATGAGTTGGAGGACGGCGGAGGTCGTGAAGTGGCGCAGCATGATCGCCGTCTCGTTCATGAGGGCGTCCCCCACGATGACGTGCAGGCGACGCCAGAGGCGGCCGTCCGCATGCGGCTCATCGCGCGTGTTCAGGATGCCCGTGTCGTGCATCGTCTCCCCGCTGATCACTTGGGAGGTGAGGAAGGCCATCGGCGACAGGACGTACTTTCCGCGGATGATGTCGCCCGCGCCGGTGTAGATAACCCGCGTCGAGAGATGGGGGACGAGGTCCCGGACGAAGCGGCCCGGCCACGGCACGCCGCGAGCGACGCAGTAGTTCTCGTGGGATCCGTAGGACGTGCCGTCGGGCGAGGTGTTGTTCTTGAACGCGTGGATCTTCGTGGACCCGTCCGTGTACTTGTCCTCCATGACCCGGCGGAGCCAGTCGAGGACCTTCTCCCCGGCCTTCTCCCAAACGACGACGTCGTGGAAGTTCGTCGTCTCGGCCGTGCTGACCTCGAAGTGCCCGACGTCGTAGTAGACGCGCGAGCCGTTCGTGATGTACTCGCCTGCGAGGTGGAGGTCGCTCTCGCGGAGCAGATCCAGCGCCACGGTGTGGGGATCGAACCCCATCGACCCCATCCTGCGACAGAACAGGGTGTACTCGTGCTCGGTCCCCTGGACCATCTTCTTCATCGCTCACCCGACCATCGGGTCCGCGCCGGTCCGGAAGACCTCCCGCTGCCGCTTTTCGTAGATGTACATCTCCGTGATCGCGTGCTCCTTGCATTCCTCCTCGATGGCCATCTCGAGGTCCCGCGCCGTCAGGCCCTCCTTCTTCCGGTCGCCCTTCTTCAGGGCGATCACACGCTTCACGTAGTTCTTCTTCGCCGTCTTGATGATGGCCTCGATGATCGCGCCGGAGATGATGTCTTTCCGCTTGACCGTCTTGATCGCCTCGTTCGCCTCGGCGTCCAGCTTGACCTTGACCCACTTGTTCTCGCCATAGAGCTCGTCCAGGACGAAGCGCCGCAGACCCTGCGCGGCCTCCGAGCGGCCGCCGTACTCCTGGACCACGTCCACGGCGAGCGGCAGGTCGTCCGTCAGGTAAATCTTGAGGATCTCCTCCGCGGCGGCCCGCTCGGGCCTCGGAATCTCGATGATCTCGTCGAAGCGTCCGGGCCGCAGCAACGCGGGGTCGACGAGGTCCGCGCGGTTCGTCGCTCCGATCACGAACACGTCATGCAGGCGGACCAGGCCGTCCATCTCGCTCAGGATCTGAGCGATGATGTTCTTGTGCACGCCCGACGTGTCCATCATCCCCCGGACCGTGAAGAGGGCCTCGATCTCGTCGAAGAAAACGATGCTCGGCTTCTTCTCGTGGGCCTGGCGGAAAATCTCCTTGATGATCCGCTCGGACTCCCCCACCCACTTCGAGAGGACGTCCGCGATGCTGACGTTGAAGAAGGTCATGTCGTTCTCCGTGGCGATTGCCTTCACCAGGAGGGTCTTGCCGCAGCCCGGCGGGCCGTAGAGCAGGATGCCGCGCGGGGCCTCGAGCTTGATCTGCTCGAACAGCTTCGCCTCGCGGTAGGGCAGGACCACGACGTCCTTGATGCGCTCAATCATCTCGGAGAGCCCGCCGATCGCCGCATAGGAGACGTTCGGCTTCTCCCCGAGGAGGAGAGACTTCACCTCCAAGTTCGGGAGGATGTCGAGGACCTCCATCGTCGGAGGAAGCACGCTGATCTGGAATCCGGGTTTCAGCTTCTTGTACACGGACTTGTCGCACGACACGAGGCGCTTCTCCATGTCCCCTTCGACCGACACGACGAGCTTGCCGTCGATCATGTCCACGACCTTCGCGATCACTCCCTCGTTGCGGACGGCACTCCCCTCGACGATCGCGTAGGTCTGGGGGTGCACCCACACGTACTGTCCGACCTGGAGCTGGGTCTTGTCCGCGAGGCCGGTGGAGACCTTCAGGAGCTCTGTGGCGCGGGCGACCACGACCTGGTTTCCGTCCATGTCCGGCCCCTCCTTGCGGATGACGTAGGCGTACAGGAGCGGGGGCTGCTTGATCTTGTTGAACTTGTCCTCGTACGCCTTGAGGCGGTATTCCCGTTCCTCAATCTCGTAGCGGAAGGAGTGGAGGTCCCGCTCGTACTGGCGACGGAGCCGGTCCATCTTCTCCTCGAACTCATCGCGCACATCCTCCGCCGACTTGGACACCTTCTCGTCGACCTCGTCGTTGGTCATTCTTGTATCACCACGGGTTCCAGCCCGCGAACGACGGTCGGACTCGGCGGCACCTCCCCTCGCGGATGCCTATGGAGGAACAGTGCGCTTTGTCCCGTCCCGTGTTAGCAACTCGCGTGTGACATTAAAGCTTTTGTCCCCTTTGTGGAACGAGTGACGAACGAGCCGATTCTATGGGAAAAAGGCCGTTCTCGCTTCGACATCCCGCCAAATCCCGGTTCGGCGTCACCTTGAATTGTTTAGGTCCGCCGAAAAACGCATGAAGACGCGTCGGCGCTCGCCGGACCGCACGCCGGGAGGGAGCCCGATTCCCTCGCGAGTCCGACGACAACCGCCGGCTCACCGGATTCCGTGGAGAGGGAACAGCGTTTTGCGGAGCTCGTCGACGACGCGTTTCGCGGCGCGAGGAACATGGGTCTCCTCCTCCGCGTGCACGTGGTCCCGCAGCGACTTGTCCGGAGGCACGGAGCCCGCCAGGTGGTTGCACTCCCTGAGCCACTCCGCGGGCAGCGCGTCCTCGAGCTCGCGGCCGTTCATCGTGGCGAACATGACCGTCCAAACGCGCGGCACCGCTGTGACCTCGTAGCCGCCGCCGCCCGTCGCGATCCAGCGACCGCCGCAGAGCTCCTTCGAGAGTCCGTCGAGCATCATGCCGACGGCCTCGTAGGTCTCCGTGGTGAGCATGAGGTGCGTGAGCGGGTCGAGATAGTGACCGTCCGCGCCGAGCTGGCTGACGATCAGCTCCGGTTTGAACGCGCGAGCGAGCGGGGGCACGATCTCCTGGAACGCGTACAGGTAGGACACGTCCCGGGTGTAGGGAGGGAGCGGCACGTTCGCCGCATACCCACGTCCCTCGCCGGCCCCGATTTCGTCCGTGAACCCGGTCCCCGGGAAGAGATAATGACCGTCCTCGTGGAGAGAGATCGTGAGGACGCGCGGATCCTCGTAGAAGATTGACTGGACGCCGTCCGCATGGTGGGCGTCGATGTCGACATAGAGGATCCGCCGGAGCTTGTGGTCCTCCAGGAGGGATTGAATGCCCACCGCCACATCGTTGAAGATGCAGAACCCGGACGCCTTGTCGCGCATCGCGTGGTGGAAGCCGCCTCCCAGGGTCATCGCGCGAGTCCGGCGGCCGGAAGCGACCTCCTCGCAGGCGCGCAGGGTCCCGCCGACGTGGAGCAGGGTCGCCTCGTACATCCCCTCGAACACCGGGTTGTCCGCAGTGCCCAAGCCGTGCTGGTAGGCCGCACCCTTCGGGTGGACGCTCAGGTCTTTCACGACGGACAGGTAGTCCTCGGTGTGGACGCGGGCAACCGCCTCCGGCCCTGCGGGGATGGGAAGGATCTCCTCCGCCTCCTTGAGGAGGCCGTAGTCGGCAATGAGATCGCGGGCCAGGCGCACTCGGAGCTGCCGCAGGGCGTGGTCACCGCCGAAGTCGTACCGCAGGTAGTCCGGATGGTAGACGAGGCCCGCCGCCACGCCTCCCCGAAACGGTGTGAGGCCACTTAAGCGTGCCCGCATCGCGTCCGCGTGGGAAGCGCCGCTGCTCGGGAGATAATTATTCACTCACAGAAATAATGATCGCCTCAGAGGAGCCAGCCACCGGTGACCCCGACCACATCCCCCGTGATGAATTCCGCGTCGTCCGAGACGAGGAACAGGACGGCCGCCGCGACGTCCGCGCCCGTGCCCGGCCGCCGGACGGCGGTGTCGGGATCCTTCCGCCGCCGCGCGCGGGCCCGGGACAACTCCGGGTCCGCGATCACGCCGGGGGAAACGACGTTCACCGTGATCCCGTCCCGACCGACCTCCCGCGCAAGGGACTTGGAAAACGCTACGATCCCGGCCTTCGCAGCGTAGAACGAGGACATGCGGGCCGTGCCGTGCGCGCGGTACGCGCCCGCGGCTCCCATGCTCACGATCCGCCCCCATCCGTGCGCGCGCATGTGGGGCAGGGCCGCGCGGGAGCACAGGTAGGCAGCGGTCAGGTTCGAATCGAGGACTTCTCGCCATTCCTCGAGGTCCGTCGCCTCGACAGTCTTCACGATCCACTCGCCCACGTTGTTCACGAGGATGTCGAGCCGTCCCAGGGCCTTGGCGGCGGACGAGACAGCGTGCCGACAGTCCGCAGGCCGCGTCAGGTCGGCGCGTATCGCGATGGACCGGCGGCCCATCGCCCGGACGGACCCGACGACGGTCTCGGCGTCCCGCCGCTGGGTCCGGTATGTAATCGCAACGTCCGCGCCGTGGCGGGCCAGGGCGAGGGCGATCGCCTTCCCGATCCGGCGGGAGCCGCCCGTGACCAGGGCCGAACGTCCGGCGAGGGAGCCGGCCGGGTCGGGCTCGGGATGGGGACTCCGGGGGGCCATCGCGGCGCCATGGACCGAGCGGCGTAAAACGTTTCCCGGCCGCCGGGACCCGCGCGAGTAAGTAGGACAGTTACATGGTGCCCCACCTGCGTTCGGGAGACCGGAGGGATCCATACGAAACACGTGACCGGCGCCATCGCGTCCGTTCTCGTCGGAATCGTGCTGATGGCGGTGCTGCTCCCGCTTGCGAGCGCACAGATGGAGACGATGATGGGCAATACGATGTCCGAGACCCTCACGCTCCCGTCGGACGAGTACAAGGCGTACGGGGTGAGCCTCTCGCCCGCGTCTCCGTTCACCTTCTCCGTGCGAGTCACCGCAGGAGGGCCCGTGGACGTCTACCTGTTCAACGCGACGAGCTACGCGGAATACAAGGATCCGATGGAGCTCACCTTCGGATACTACTCGGCCGGCACGCAAGAGAACACGATGTCGTTCTCCGGGAGCTTCACCGCGCCTCGGGTGGCGACCTACTATTTCGTGGTGGACAACGCCCCGATCTCGTCTTCCGGGGCCATGGGAGCGGCGAGCGCGACGGTCGTCGTGAGCGCTCAGGTAGGAAACGCCGGCGGGGATACGACGCGGCTCATCGTCGGGCTCGTCCTTGTCGCGTTGATCGGGGTCGGAAGCGTCCTGGTCGTCCTCTCCATCCTCCGTAAGCGACGGAAGGCCGCGGCTCTCCCGCCGTTGGCCCCGGCATGGCAGCCTCCACCTGGAGGCGTCCCGCCGCAGCTGCTCCCGGCGTCCCCGCCCAGCTATCCGCCCTCCCAGCTGTCTCCGCCCCCCGGCCCGCCGGGGCCGTGAAGACGGCCGCTCCGCTCACGCAGAGTCGGACGCAGAAAAAGTGGGGTCCGCCCGCGGGTGCGGGCGGAACTTGGAGGAGGGTTGAGTCGGATCTAGAGAGGCGGGACGGGTCGGTTCACCGTCTTCTCGCCGTGCTCGCGCACAAGGAGGCGGACGGTGGAGGGGGTCAGAATCAGTTGCAACAGGGTCACCTCCCACGGTTCCTTCCGGCCAGTCTACCGCTTCAAGGACGCGTAGATGATCGATCCGCTGCCCCAGACGAGGGCGTCGGAGGGGAGATTGAGGTCCTTGGAGGTTGTCTTCTTGAAGAGCTTCATATTATCACCTGGTAACATCGTTTCGGTGTTATCTAAACGAGACTATTCCTCGGAAGTATTTAAATATATCGGCGTCATTTACACGCTTTGATATTATCGAATGGGGTGTGGTCATGCCCGACGAGCAGCTCCCGGTCCCAACCGAGCGCGCCGTGTCCGTCACCGTCGACCAATTCAAGGTCCTGAGCGAGCCCTCCCGCCTGCGGATGCTCACGCTCCTGATGGAGCGGGACATGTCGATCAGCGGGATCGCGAAGGCCCTCGAGCTGAGCCCCGCCACGGTCCACCATCACGTGAACCAGCTGCTCGCCGCGAAGCTCATCGAGCCCACGAAGACGGAGATCCGCGGGAACCTCGTCGAGAAGTACTACCGCATCCCGGGCACCTCCCTCGACTCGAGCGCGATCTGGGACCAGCTCGGCCCGGAGGACAAGGTGAACTACCGGGTCGCGGTCCTCGGTATGCTGAAGGGGCTCGTGAACGAGTCCATCAAGCGTATCCAGGCCAAGGGCACGGTCGACTTCGAGGTGGGCCGGCTCTACTTCTACCATGTGCCTTGGCGGAAGGACACGGTCCAGCAGGTCATGGAGATCTTCGACGAGGCGAAGCACAAGCTCGAGCGCCTCGAGGCGAAGGCCCGCGCACAGGGTGAGCCGGGCGACGAGGTCATGGCCCTGCTCACGACGCTGCCCGTGTGACGGACGCCCGTCTCACGTGTAGTCGCCGCGGATGAGCCGCTTCAGGTAGGGCCCCAGGACCTTCGAGAGCGCCATGTCCCCGTCCCAGTCCTCGAGCTGGTCCCAGTGGTGGTCCTCCATGTCCTGGATCGCCTTGCGGATCTGCTCGTTCATCGTCGTGACGTCCCCGCCCGCCACGCGGGCGGCCAGGATGAGCCACTTGCCGCGGCCGATGTGCAGATGCATCTGACCGACCGTGATCTCGTTCAGCTCGCCCTCGTCCTCGGATTGGAAGGAGTCCTTGACGAACTGCTGGACCGCGGTCAGCATGCCGCTCAGGATGTCCGTGTCGATGTCGGGCCGCAGGCGCAGGGTCTCGTGCTTGATCAGGATGCCGTCCTTGTAGAGGAGGAAGATGTCGTCGATCTCCGTCCCGGCAGCGGGGCTCGCCGGGGCAGCGGGCTTCGAGGCCAACTCCTGGGCCGCGGACCCGCGGCGACGCAGGAGGACGAGGACGGCGACGATCGCGCCAACCACGACGGCTAGGAGGAGCGGCCACCAGTCCCCGAACGAGGAACCGGCGGCCGTCGACGAGCCCGCGGTCGAAAAGGTGAACGTCTTGACCGTGCCCAGGGAGTTGCCGGCCAGGTCCTTCGCGCCCGGGGTGATGACGACCGTGTACGACGTCCCGGCGGAAAGGGCTCGGGCCGGGGTGAAGGTGAGGACGGTCCCCGCAGCATTCCAGCTGAAGGCGCCATCGATGCTGGGCGACAGGGAGAACGCCTGTTCCACGGACCCTTCGTCCATGGGCTCGCTGAACGTGACCGTGAGCGTGGCAGCCGGGTCGACGCCCGCGCCCTCCGGCGCATCGAGCACGACGGTCGGCAGGGTCGCGTCCACGAAGGTGAACGTGTCGTTTCCCGACTTCGCCTCGGCGTTGCCTGCGACATCCGTCGCGAGAGAACGAAAGGCGTACCGGTGGCCATTCGCTGCGGAGAAGACTGCGGACCGGTTGTTGACCCCGGAGAGCCACGTGGTCCAGGTGCCGCCATCCAAGCTGAGCTGAACATCGCAGGTCGCCACGTCTGCGGTCCCGGGAGCAGGACCCCAGTTCACCGGGAACGTCAGGGCGGTCTCGTAGAGCGGGAGGGCGTTCATGGAAGACGAGGGCGGGGTCGTGTCCACGATCGTCCACGTGTCGTTCCCGGACTTGGTCTCCACATTGCCCGCGACGTCCGTCGCGAGGGAGCGGAAGGCATACCGGTGGCCGTTGACGCCGGTGAACGTCGCGCTCCGGTTCGTGGCCCCGGAGAACCAGCTCACCCAGGCGGCGCCGTCGGCGCTGACTTGGAGGGTGTAGCCCTGTACGTCCGAGGTGACCCCGGTGGGATTCCAGGAGACCGTGAACGCCGCGGTCGTCTCGTATGCGGGCAGGACGGATACGAGCGACGTAGGAACGATCGTATCCACGACGGTCCACGTGTCGTTGCCCGTCTTCGTCTCGACGTTCCCGGCGCGGTCCGTGGCGACCGAGCGGAACGCATAGTTGCCCTGTGGGCTCACGATTCCGAGGGCGACGATGCTGAACGTGGCCGAGGTCGCGGTGGTGTCCCCGAGCCAGGACACCCATCCGGCCCCGTGGTTGTACTCGATCCGGTACGAGGCGATGTCCGTGACCCCGGCCTCGGGGCTCCAGGAGACGGTGAAGGAGAGAGAGGTCTCGTAGGAGGGGAGGGAGGCGACGAGGGAGCCCGGCGGGCTCGTGTCGACGGTCGTCCACGTGTCGTTCCCCGCCTTCGTCTCGACGTTTCCGGCGACGTCCGTCGCGAGGGAGCGGAAGGCATACCAGTGGCCATTGACGCCCGTGAACGTGGCCGAGGTGTTCGTGACGCCGGAGAGCCACGTGACCCATGCGCCGCCATCCGTGCGGACCTGGACCGTGTAGTTCGCGACGTCCGAGGTGCCCGCCGTCGGACCCCAGGCGATGGAGAAGACCGCGATCGTCTCATAGCTAGGTAGCGCGGAGACCGCGGAGGTCGGGACCACGGAGTCGACCAGGGTCCACGTGTCGTTGCCCGTCTTCACCTCGACGTTGCCCGCGAAGTCCCGGGCGAGCGTCCGGAACTGGTAGACGGTCTGGCTCGTCGCCGTGAACGTGGAGGAGGTCAGGAGCGTCGAGCTGAGCCACGTCACCCACGTCCCCGTGCTGTTGTACTGGACGGTGTACGAGGCGATGTCCGTCGTGCCCGGGCTGGGACCCCAGCTCACGAGGAAGGAGAGAGACGTCTCCCAGGCCGGGAGCGCGGTCGCCTGGGACGCGGGCTTCGTCGTGTCGACGATCGTCCACGTCTGGTTCGCCGTCGGCGGGACGGGGGTCTGCTGGTTGGCCGCGGCGTCGATCGCCGTCGCGGCGAACTCGTAGAGACCATCGGAGGCCGCAGTGAACGAGATTTGCCCGCTCCCGGAGCCGGTGACGGAGATGATTGCGTATGTGTTCCATGTGCTCCCATTCACACGGTCCCAGATCGTGACGCTGGTGACTCCGGCTCCGAAGCCATCCGAGTAGGAGTAGTGGAGGGTGAACGTCCTCGTCGTGGTGAACGCGGACAGGGCGGTCATGGCCGTCGTGGGAGGCGTTCGGTCGATCATCGTGAAGTACTGGGTCTGGCTCGTGGTCATGTTCACGGTCCGCGGGTTGTTCCCGAACGTGTAGGTGAGATAGCTAACCGTCACCCGCGTCGTGTTCCACAAGGGGATCGCGCTGTCGATGTAGACGCGATTCGTCACGACGATCCACTTCAGATTCCCCGTGGAGCTCGTCCGATTGTAGACCTCGACCCCACTGTCCGCGACGGCGACCCGTGCACCCGCGACCGCGGTGACGTTGTTGGGCCAGAGGACCTTGACCGCCAGGAAGTTCTGCACGGTCAGGTTCGCCGCAGGCCCGACGTAAAGCGTGCTCGGCGCAAAGGTCGTGTTGAGCGCGGTCGTCCTCGTGTAGTTCTCGAGGAAGAGGTCGCGCTCCCCGATGGATGCGAACGTGTCGTTCGTGAGGGAGGCGACCGAGGTGAGGGTCGCGTTCCCGAGGACGTAGAAGCCGATCGCCTGGGCCGGAGACGGATTGGTCCCGCCGGACCCGGGCAGCCCCTTCGTGACGGACTGGACCCGATCTTGGGACGAGGAGCTCGACGGGGTCAGGGCAACGGCGTAGGCCGTGGCGGAACCGCCCTGGCCGTTCGTCCAGGTTGGACCCGTGCTGCCTCCCTGACCCCCCGTAATCGCCTGGATCGTGTTCCCAGACGAAACGACGCGCGTGTAGACCGCGCCGATCGCGGTGGCGACTCCCCCGTTCGAGCCGCCGCGGCTGCCGACGCCCCCAACGCCTCCGGTGATCCCGTTGATCGTGTTGCCCCGGACGGTCGTGGTGTTGTACTTGCCTGCGTCCCCGATCAGGAGGAGCGCGGTCGCGTTTCCGCCGCCTGCCGTAGGCTGAGCTCCCGCACCGCCCTGGCCTCCGGTGAGTCCCGCGATCGTGTTGCTGCCCACGATGCCACTGCCACCCATGCCGGCCATCCAGACGCCGCCGACCTCCCCGCCCACGCCGCCGACGGACCCGTTCCCGCCGTATCCGCCCACGAGGGTCTGGGCCAGGTTGTTGCTGGCGTTGCCCGCCATGTTCTGAAGGAAGAAGTGAGCGTACGCGGCGCCACCGGACCCACCGGCGCCCGAGAGGGGACCCCCGCCGCCGTCTCCCGCGGATCCGCCGCTGATCCCGATGGCGTCGTTGTAGAACCACCATCCCGTGACCGTGTTGTCGAGGGCTTCCATCGCGATGGCGGTGCCGCCCGCACCACCCGCGCCGCCGGTGGTGCCCAGGCCGCTCGCATCCCCTCCGTTCCCGCCATGCCCGCCGACGACGCCCGTGATGTCGTTGGTCTGGGCCCTCGAGTTCTGGGCGTTCGCCATCACAATTCCGCTCGCGTCCCCGCCCTTCCCACCGCGGCCGCCGTTGCCGGAGATGAGAGGCGAACCTCCTGCGCCTCCCCGGCCGCCGCGGACCTGGCTGATCGTATTCCCGGCAACGATTGGCCAGGTGCCCCCGGTGACCAGGATGCCCACGGCCGCGCCCCCGTCCTGGCCGGTCGTCAGCAAGGCCCCGCCCGCCGAGCCGTCCGTTCCGTTCACCCAGGTAATCCAGTTTGACTGGATCGTCGGCTGCACCAGGTTGGTCGCGTAGATGGCGATGGCGGGGTTCGAGAGGACGGTCGTGATCGTGTTCGCGACGATAATCGGGTAACCGCCGTAGCCGCCATCGGAGGCGTGGACGGCCATCGTGGTGTAGTTGATTCGGCTCCAGGACAGCGTCGCGTTCGCCCCCTGGAACTCGACCCCGACGATCGCATGGTCGATGTCGAGATGGGAAAGAGTCGGTCCCCAGAACAGCGGGGTTCCGACGACGCGGACGCCGTGGTCCACCATGTGCAGGGAGGCGTACTGGAGGTAGGAGGCCTGGGAGGTCTTGTTGAACTGGACGCCGCCCCAGACCTGGCTCGTACGGTTCGCGTCGAACGAAATGTAGCTCGTAGCGGTGCCGTTCGCCTCGAGCACGCCGTTGAGGTAGAGGCGCACCTGGGGGTCGGCCTTGATGACCGTGCCCGACTGGATGGTGAGCGTGCAACCCACGGGGACGGTCACGTTCCCGGCTAGGACGTACGTGGTCGTGTTCACCCAGGTCGGAGTGGTGCTCGAGGCACATGCGTTCCCGGACAGGTACGTCGTGCCCGCAGCGACCGCGGACGGGGCCAGAATCGGCGTGAGCGTGAGCGCCGCCCCGAGGAGGAGAAGGACGGTTGCGAGGCTTCGCCGGGACCGGCGTTCGATGGCTTGGGCCATAGGGAATCGCTGCTCCGAACGGAAGATCGGCGCTGCGTGAGTGACCCACGCCGTTCGCGGGACGATATATTAGGAAAGGGGCGCCGTTACCAACCGCGATAACGAATCGCACGTGGCCCACGGGGAAGGTTCATTAGTCCGGCGAAGCTTCGGCGCGACGATGGCGGAGGATGGGCTCGACGCGATCTTCTCGCCCCGATCGATCGCGGTCGTCGGGGCCTCGCGCCAGCCTGGGAAGATCGGCTACGAGCTCGTCCACAACCTGGTCGTCAACGAGTACAAGGGCCGCGTCTACCCGGTGAACCCGAAGGCCGACGCCATCCACGGCCTGCCCTGCTACCCGAGCGTGACCGCGCTCCCCGAGCCGGTCGACCTCGCGATCATCACCGTCCCAGCGGCAATCGCCCTGGCCGCGGTCGAGGAATGCGGCAAGAAGGGGATCAAAGGGCTCATCGTGATCACCGCCGGCTTCCGCGAAATCGGCGGCGTCGGCGTGGAGCGCGAGAAGGACCTCACCGCTCTCGTCCAGAAGTACGGGATGACGATGATCGGCCCGAACTGCATGGGCATCATCAACTCCCACCCCGACGTCCAGCTGGACGCGACCTTCGCCCCCACGCCGCCGCTCCGCGGCCACGTCTCTCTGATCACGCAGAGCGGCGCGCTCGGCGTCGCGATCCTGGAGCATGCGAAGTCGCTCGGCCTCGGCTTCGCGAAGTTCTGCTCCCTCGGCAACAAGGCCCAGGTCAGCCTGAACGACCTGCTCAACGCCTGGAAGGACGACCCGGAGACCAAACTCGTCGCGGCCTACATCGAGAACTTCGGCAACCCGAAGAACTTCGTGCGGATCGCGCGGGAGGTCACGAAGATCAAGCCGGTGATCGCGGTGAAGGCGGGACGCTCCGAGGCGGGCGGCCGGGCAACCGCGTCCCACACGGGCAGCCTCGGAGGATCTGACCTCGCCGCGGAGGCCGTGTTCAACCAGACGGGCGTCCTCCGGGCGAACTCCATCGAGGAACTGTTCGACTTCACGATGGCGTTCTCCCTACAACCACTGCCCCAGGGGAACCGGGTCGCGGTGATCTCGGACGCCGGCGGCCCCGCGATCATGGCCGTGGACGAGCTCTCGGCCCAGGGTCTGACGCTCGCGGAGTTCACGGAGACCACGAAGGCCTCGATGAAGGCCTGGGCGCCGCCGGACGCCTCGATCGCGAACCCGGTCGACCTCACGCCGGAGGGCTCGCTCGACGACTACCGGCGCGCCCTCGAGGCCGCCCTCGCGGACCCCGAGGTCGACGCGGCGATCGCGGTCTACGTGCCTCCGGTGCGCACAGACGAGGTGGACTGGGCGAAGGTCGTGTGGCAGGCCGCCTCGAAGTTCAAGAAGCCGGTCCTCTGCAACTTCCTGGGCCGCACCGCGGACAGTCCGGGATTCATGGAACTGGTGACGCACAGCCTCCCATCGTATCTGTATCCGGAGAACGCGGCCCGCGCTCTGGCGGCGATGTACCGCTACGCCCAGTACCTGAAGCGGGATGAGGGCAAGGTCCGCACCTTCGACGTGTCCCGGGCCCGGGCCGGCACGATCCTCGACAACGCGCTGGGCGAGGGGCGCACGCGCCTCACCGAGATCGAGGCGGTGGAGTTCCTCGAGGCGTACGGCCTGACGACCGCGCGGGCGAGGCTCTGCAAGGACATGGACGACGCGGCGCGTGCGGCGCGCGAGCTCGGCTACCCGGTGGTCCTGAAGGCCGTCGGGAAGCAGCTCCTGCACAAGACGGAGCTGCGGGCCGTCGTGCTCGACATTCGCGACGAGCGCGCCCTGCGGCTCGAGGGCATGCGACTCCTGCATCGCATGGAGACCCAGGGGATCAAAGCGGACGCCATCCTCGTCCAGGAGTACATCTTCCGCGGGAAGGAGGTCATCCTGGGGATGACCCGGGACAAGGTGTACGGCCCCTTCCTCGTGTTCGGCCTGGGCGGCGTCTACGTCGAGTACATGAAGGACGTGTCGTTCGGGCTCCCGCCCCTCACGGACCAGGATGCCTACCGGATGATCCGCGCGATCCGGACCTACCCCCTCCTGGCGGGTGTCCGAGGCGAGCCTCCGCGGGATGTCGACGCGCTCGCGGAGGCGATCCTGCGGTTCTCCCAGCTCGTCCTCGACTTCGACCAGATCCAGGAGATCGACCTGAACCCGATCGAGTCCCTGGAGCAGGGCAAGGGGTATCGTGCGGTCGACGCGCGCGTGATCCTGGTCGCCGCCGATTCGGCAGACTGACGCCTCACGCCTTCGCGAGCGGGCCGTTGATCTCGATCCATAGGCCGTCCGGGTCGCGGATGTAGATCCACGCGGCCTTCGGGCCCCCGTGCGGACCGTCCACGACGGCGTGGCCCGCCTTGCGGAACTCCCGGATCGCCTTCCTCAGGTCCCCCGTCCGGAAGGCGAGGTGGTCGAGGCCCTCGCCCACCTGGAACGGCTTTGCGTACCGGCTTCCCGGCTCGTACCAGTTCAGCTCCAGGCGCTGGCGGCTCCGCCCGCTCCGGAGGAGAGCCACCTCCCCGCGGGTCTTCCGCAGCTTCATTCGGAACACGAGACGCATCCCGAGGATGCCCGTGTAGAACGCGATGGAGCGGTCGAGATCGCGGACGCGGATGCCCGTGTAGGTGAAGGTGCAGGGGACCATGCGGACGGCAAGTGGGTGCCGCTATATGGTCTTCGAGCCGTCAGGCGAGGGCCAGCAGCACGATGCCGAGGAAGATCGCGGCGAGACCCGCGTACTGAATCCGGACGAGGCGTTCCCGGAGGATGAGGGCCGCGAGCCCGACGGTCACCGCGCTGAAGAGACCGCTGAGCGTGCCTACGACCGCGACGGAGCCGAGGGTAATCCCCACGTTGTACGTGAGGAACGCCGCGCTGTCCAAGACCCCGACGACCACGAGGGAGGGGACGAACGCGCGGGGAACGCGGCGGACATGCGCGATCCCCACGAGCATGGCCACGGCGATCGCCGCGACGCCGACGACCCGGATGTACGCCGCGGTCGTGAGCACGCCCAGGTCCGCCACGACGAACTTCAAGGCGAAGTAGAAGACCCCATAGCCCAGGAAGCAGAGGACGGCGCTGACCAGGCCCTTCCGGGCGTCCTTCGCAGGAGGGTTGTCCGGGTGCGCCTGGGCCCGCGAGATCAGGACGACGCCCGCGAGGGCCGCGACGATCCCGGCGACCACCAAAGGCGTGGGCTGCTCCGGAAGGAACACGAACGCAAGGATCGCCGTGACCGCGGGGAAGGTCGACACGACGGGCGAGACCACGGAGAGGACACCGTATTCGAACGAGCGGTAGAGGAAGAGCGATGCCACGACGTTGAGGACCGCGAGGCCAGCGGCGTACCCCCACATCGGGGTCCAGTGCCACTGGCCTGAATCGAAGAGGACCGCTGCGGGGACCAGGAGCGCGAGGCTCGCCACCTCCATGTAGAACAGGACCTGGAGGTGCCCGATTCGGCGGGCCGTCTGGCGGGCGACGAAATCCCCGCTCCCGTACCCGAACGCCGTGGCGAGCCCGAAGATCAAGTCGGATTCCGCGCCCACGGCCAACCCGGTCCCCCGAACGAACGAGCGCACTTAGGGTTGCGGGTTCAGCGCGCCTTCGAGGACAACTCGATCCATACGCCGTCTGGATCCACGACGTAGGCGAGGCGGGACGTGCTCTCTGTGAACGGGGGAAGGCCGGGTCGGGCGCCTTTCGCGACGAGTTCGCGGTACGCCGCATCCGCATCCTCGCAGTCGAAGGCGAGATGGTCGAGCTCGTCGCCGTGCCGGTACGGACCCTTGAAGAAGCGCGTGCCCTCGGGATACCAGTTCAGCTCCAGGAGCAGGTCGGAACCGGGCGTCCGGAGCTCCGCCCACTCCCCGCCGGTCTCCGCGACTTTCTCGCGGCGCCCGACCTTCATGCCGAGGAGGTCTCGGTAGAACGCGATGGATCGGTCGAGGTCTCGGACCTGGATGCCGACGTAGACGAACCGGAACTGCATGTGATCCCGGTACGGACCGTGCGCGCACCCGATAAGGCCTTCGCCGGCAGGCGCCGGGAAACGCGCAACCCTAGTAGCCTCGGGTGCCTTGGAGAGGAGCAGCGGGGAAGCGAGGCGTGATACAGCTCGACGTCGACATCCCGGACCGTCCCGGGGAGCTGGGGAAGATCCTCCGGCTCCTTGCGGAGGAATCGATCAACATCGACGCGATGAGCGCGAACTCGGGCGCCGGCCACTCCTATGTCAGCCTGATCACGGACCAGCCGATCAAGGCGCGCCAGTCGATCACGAAGGCCGGGTACGAGTGCGCCCAGCGGACCGTGATCGTCATCAGCCTCCCGGACACCCCAGGCGCCTTCGCCGCCCTCGCGCACAAACTCGGCGATGCGGGGGTCGACATTCAGAGCGTGGTGCACCTCGAGTCCATGGGGGACCACGTGCAGCTCGCGATTGGCGTCGACAACATCGACGCCGCACGCGCCGTCGTGTGAGCGATTCCCCGGTCTCGGCCGGTGATGTTCCCAGGCTCGATAACAAGAACGTGCGAATTCAATAGAAACGCTCAAATGACCCCGTGTGCCTATCTTCCAAGCACCGCGCCAAAGTGGGAGAGGAGGGCGTAGTTCCATGCGAGAGGTCAGCGAGCAGGATGAGAAGACTCGGAACGCGAGCGGGATTGTCCCGACGAGGTTCTCGATCCGGGGCCCCAAGACGGTCCCGCAGATCGACTATGAGAGGATCTTCGTCATGGATTCGAACCGCAACCTCATCGGCGAGTACGCGCTCAACGACGATTGCCCTCTCGAGAACTCCGACCTGGTCCGCTCGGTGCCCGTGAGCGGCCTGCGCCACCTCGTCAGCTTCTACCAGGGCGAGTACGCCTTCACCCCGTTCAAGGTGGACGACCTCTGGTTCGTCATCCTCACCCACGGCGTGCCCCGCATCGAAGAGCGCGGCTCGGTGGGAACGCTCCTCGCGGCCGCGCGCATCCACATCCCGCCCATGATCGAGCCCCTCCTCGCGAAGAAGGATCTGGACCTGCGGGCGCGGGAGCAGGAGATCGCACAGCGGGAGTCCGACCTCGCCCGACGCGAGCAGCGCGCAGGAACCATGGAATCGGAGATCCGGGTCGCTTCGACGAGGCTGAACGAACTCGAGGCGGACATCCGCTCGCGGGAGGCGAAGCTCGTGACGCTCCGCGACTACGCGGTCCAGATGCAGCGCACGTTCCTCCCGGCGAAGGAGGAGAAGGCGAAGGACCCCCGCGCCGCAGCCGGCCTCCCCCCGACCCCGGCCTGAGAGAAAATCCCCCGTCTGCAGGCAGAGTTTCTCAGCCCCGATAACCAAGGGCCCCCTCTTAAATAACCTTCTGGCGAGTCGATTCTTGCACGATGGCAACGCGAGGTCCAGCCCTCGCGACGCCGAGGCGGGCAGCGCATGCAAGGGGTTCGCGAGACCCTGGTCACCGGTATCGTCTTCAGGGCACTCGGCCCCGCCCTCGCATCCGTGCTCATGGCGCCTCCTTCGAAGAAAGCCACGCGCGCACAACTGAAGAAGATCTACGTCCTCAACGAGATGGGGGACATGGACGGGGAGTACGTCCTGGATTCGGACTGCCCCATTGACTACAACGACTTCCTTAAGGTCCTCCCGGATGACGGGATCGGCGACCGTGAGGCCCTCTTCGTCGGCGAGTACGTCTTCACCGCATTCCAGAGCGGGAAGTTCGTGTTCGTGCTCCTTTCGCGCGGACAGCTGGCGCCCGAGGACATGGACTGGACCGCGACCCTCCTGACCGCTGCAGACGCCCATCTTGCCGCGGAGGCCAAGCGGACCGTGGCCGGCCGGGCCCTCGAACCGCCGAAGGCGAACGCCGAGCCGGATGCCGCGCTGACCGACCGCCAAGCGCAGCTCGAGGCGAGGGAGAAAGAACTCGCCAAGCTCGAGGTCCAGCTCAAGGCGGACGAGGCGAACCTGAACGGGCGGGGCGAGGAGCTCGCCCGTCAGAAGGACCGGCTCAAGGCCCTTGCCGACTACGTCGCCCAGATGCAGCAGGGCGTGGCGAGCGGAGTGGACCGGGCACGGCAGTCGCTCGAGATGAGCGAACATCTGGCCGCATCCGCGGCCGAGAATCACGATCTTGCGGACGCCAAGGCGCTCACGGATCTGCGCCACCAGTTCGAGGACGAGCGGAAGGCTCTCCTGGTCGCTCGGGACGAGCTCGAATCGAAATACCGCGAAGCCTCCGACAAGGTGCGCCAGCTCGAGCAGCAATCCAAGGAAGCCGCCGACGCGATTGCCAGGGAGCGCGCGGACGCGGCGGCCCGCGAGGCGGAGGCAGAGCGGATGCGCGTCGCGATCGAGGGACGCGTCCAAGAGCTCAGCCAGAGGTTCGCCGCGATGGCGAAAGAACGGCTCGTCAACTCCCACAAGCCTCCGGAGGCATCCGGCGTCTCCTCTCCGGCCGCGACGCAGGAGCTCGAGACGGTCAAGTCGGAGCTCGGCAAGGAACGCAAGTTCCTGCAGCGTCGGGCTATCGAGATGCTCGACCGCGAGGAGAAGATCCGCGGACGAGAGATGGCGATGGAGGAGCGGGACATGGCCCTCGCCAAACGCGAGCAGGATCTGATCACGCGCGAGGGGGCCCTCGCCAAGGCGGCCCCGAGTGACGCGGGAGTGTCCCCGGCCGAGAGCGAGGAGGCCCGCAAGGACATCGAGCGACGTGTCAAGATCATCCAGCAGAAGGCTCTGGAGCTGCTCGATCGAGAGGAGAAACTCCGCAGGCGCGCCGCGGAGCTCGAAGCCCTCGAAGCCCGCCTGTCCGGGAACCTCCCGGCCCGATAGTCGGGACCCTCCCCGCGTCCCTAGGGAATCAGGTCAGATAACCACCCGACTTCTCTTAAATAGGTCCGAAAGAGGTCGTTTTTCCCGATTCCGCCGCAGGCGACAACTCGTCGCGGCCGGGGAACGGCGACCATGCATTCCCAGTCGCGTACTCAGGTACATCGCATCCTGGCCCGATGGAGCGCGCGCCCTACCGAGCTCCGCCGTACGACGCTGGACGGCCGGGTCAACGCAGGCGGATCGGCTCTCGAGAGCGCGGTGGTCCCGTGAGACCCGCGAGCGCGGCGTTCCTCGCCTGCATCCTCTTGGCGACGGCCGGACTTGCACTCGTAAGTCACGTTTCTACGGACCCGCTGGCTCCGTATCGCGCGCCGGACGGGAGCCTCCACATCCCGGGTCACGCCCTCACTCCCGAACTCCAGCGCCTCCTGTTCGGCGGCAACGATCTGCAACCGTTCTGGAATCTGACGTACTTCGGACCCGCTCGGTCCTCGTATCCGACCATGCAGCTTGCCGAGAGGGGGTATCTCCAGCCCAACCTGAACGTATTCACCCATCCGAGCCAGGAGCCGGAGTCCCTCGCGGCAGGCGTGGCCCACGCCATCGACCGGTGGTTCCCGCCGGTCGACTGGGGCGCAGCCGTCCGCTCCGCCACGGCCTGGGTGTTCGGCCTGTTCACCTGGGATGCGCGGGCGGCCGTGGTCGTCGACAGCACGACCGTGACCGACGTGACCGTGGCTACGAACACCTGTACGACATCCCAGACCGCCGCGGTCTCGGACAACGCGATCCTCGTGATGCTCTCTGAACGCGGGACGTTCACTCTTCTCTCGGTAACGTACGGATCGGCCAGCCTCACGCTCGTAGCCAGCACGGATGCGAACGGCGGCACCTTCGTCAGGACTGAGATCTGGGGGTTCGCAGGCAGCGTGCCGGTCGGCGCCCAGACGATGACGGCCACGCTTTCCGGAGGCCAAGTCGCGAGGATGTCCTGCGCCACGATCCTCCTCCAAGGCGTCAAGGCCAGCGGTTCGTTCATCAATGGAACGAGCGACACGGACACGGCCACCAACGCGGCAATCACCTTCACGTCAGCCATCTCGATCGGAAACCTGGGCGTCGCCGTGGCGGCAATCCAGCAGGGAGGCGGTGGCATACCGCCAACCGCGGTGACTGGGACCGGAGCGGCCGCGACCGATCTGTATGGCGTGGCGATCCAGCACTGCACGGGAGGGGGGGGCTCCAACGAATGTGCCGCCGGCGCCGACATCCCGAACCCGGGGACCGCGGTCACCTGGACCAACGCGGCGACGACGTGGGTCGTCTCCGCGGTGGAAGTGGTGGCCACCCCGACGTGCGGCAGCATCGGCGGAGCGAACTGCTATCGGATCGGCGCGGGTGGAGCGTGGAGCAACCCGGCAAATTGGTCCAACTCCTCCGGTGGCGCATCCTGCGGATGCACGCCGACCGCGACAGACTTGGCCATCTTCAACGCGAGTCCGACAGGGACGACGACGCTCGCGGCGGCGACCACGATTGCCGGCCTCGACATGACGGGCTTCACGGGAACCCTCGACACGACGAATGCCAACAACTGGCCCCTCACCGTGAACGGCGCGTTCACGATCCAGGGAACCTTCCTGCCCCGGGATCGACCGTCACGATCTCCAGCAATGTCACGATCCTCGGCGCCGCAACCGTGGTGACGATGAGCACGTCCGCTTGGACCATCAGCGGGACGTGGACGAACAACTCCACGTCGGCCACATGGTCGGCGGGGACCGGGACGGTCACGATCCGGGACGCCGGGAGCGGCACGCTGACCTTCGCCAACCTAGCGGGCGCGACGAACGAGTTCAACAACCTCACTCTGGACGCGAGTGTCGCGGCCGGCCTGACGTACACGATGGCCACGAACGGACTGCGGATGGCCGGCACCCTGATTCTCCGCAACTCCACGGCCGGAGCCACGGGGGCCACGCGACTGGACACGTCCACCTCCAACTTGGTCGTCACGGCAGGCGCGCTCACGGTCGCGACCTGGGGGCGTTCAATTCGGAGTCCTCCGCGTCACCGTCAACGGGAACGTCAACGTCTCCGCCGCCACCGGCTCCGTGGCGAACGCGGGAGGCGCGTGGACAGTCACCGGATCCTGGACGGACACGTCCACGTCGGCCTCGTGGTCCTTCGTCGCCCCGATCACGTTCCGCTCCGGGGCAGCCCAGACGATGACCTTTGGAGCCCAGGCGGGCAACGAGTTTGGCGGCGCCGTGACGTTCGACACGACCGCCGCGGCTGGCGTCACGTACACGATGGTGACGAACCCGCTGGACCTCGGTGGCGTCCTGACGGTCCAGAACACCGCAGGGGGAGCGACGGGGCCCGTCATCCTGGACACTTCCGCGGGGAATCTCGCCGTCACGGCCGGCGGACTGACCGAATCCGCCTTGGGCGCATTCAACACGCGGGCTTCGACGATCACCCTCAACGGCGACGCCACAATCGGTGCGACGAGTGCCTACATCACGAACACGGGAGGCTCGTGGGCCATCACAGGCCTCTGGACGGACCGGACCACGTCCGCCTCCTGGTCCTTCGCGGCGGCGGTGACCTTCCGCGCTGCCGCTTCGAAAACGATGACCTTCACCGGCTCGAATCTCGCGGGCAACGAGTTTGGCGGCGCTGTGACGTTCGACACGACGTCGACCGGCGGCATCACCTACATGATGGCGGCCGGTGCCACGGGGGATGCCTCCCTCAAGATCGGGGGCGCCCTAACCATCCGGAACACGGCGGCGGGCGCCACCGCCGCCACAATCCTCGACACGTCCGCGGGCAGCTACAACCTCAGCGCAGGGTCACTCACCCTCGGTAACCCCCGAGGCGCCCTGAGATCCGAAGGATCCGTCGTCACGATCAGTGGAGCCGTGCTCGTCTCGGACGCGAACTCCTATCTCGTGCTCGGGAGCGCGGCATGGACCATCGCGGGCTCGTGGACCAACAACACCGCAGACAGCGCCGACTGGTCGGCAGGGACCGGCACGCTCACGTTCCGGGCCCCCGCGAACGCGACGATGGCCTTTGCCAACCTCGGAGCGAACGAGGCCAACAACGTGGTCTTCGACACGACGACCGCCGCAGGCATGACCTATACGATGGCGACGAACGGTCTCCGGATTGCGGGGACCCTGACAGTCGTGAACACTGCGGCCACGCCCACGGGAAACACGGTCCTGACGACGGGCGCCTCGAATCTCCCCCTCACGTCCGGAGGGCTTGTCCTCGGCAGCCGCGGAACCCTGACCGCGAACGGCTCCACGATTACGGTCAACGGCTCTTGGACGTCCACCGCCGCCAACCATGTGTGGAACAAAGGGACCTCGACCGTCGTGTTCGGCGCGAGCGGGACGCTCACGATGAGCGTCGGCGAGTCCTTCAACACCCTGACCCAGAACGCGGGGACGACCACCCTGGGCTCGAACGTCACCGTGTCGGGCGCCACGTCCGTGAACGGCACCCTGGACACCTCGGGTTCGAACTTCACCCTCACCCTTCAATCCACGCTCTCGATCGGCGCGAGCGGCGTCCTGAACCTGGAGGCGAGCATGGCCACGACTTCAGGGAACGTTACGATCGCGGCCGGAGGGGCGGTCCGGTTCACGGGAGCCGGGACCTGGACGATCAACGGATCGTGGACGAACAGCAACATCTCAGTCCCCGCCAGCTGGTCCGTCTCCTCGTCAACCGTGCGGATCGTGGATTCCGGAGCCACCACGCTCACCTTCTGGACCGCGACGGGGAGCGAGTTCAACAACCTCGTCCTCGACTCCTCGGTCGTCGGCGGCTTCACCTATGCCCAGGTCAACGCGCTCCAGGCGGCCGGGACCCTGACGGTTCGGAACACCGCAGCGGGCGCGACCGGCGTGGTTGCCTTGGACGCAACCGCCACGAACTACGGTTCCACTCTGGGCGGCCTGAGCCTCGGAGCCCTGGGAGCCTACACCTCGAGGGGCGCGGCCGTCGCTGCGAATGGGAACGTGAGCGTCGCCGCGAGCGGGTACATCACCAGCACGGGGGCCGGGGCGTGGACCGTCACCGGCTCGTGGACCAACGCTACGACCTCGGCCTCTTGGTCGTTCCCCGCCCCCATCACGTTCCGCAGCGCGAGCAGCCAGACGATGACGTTCAAGGTGAGCGGGACGGATCGGAGGCGCAGTCACCTTCGACACGACGGCGGTCGCGGGCGTCACCTACACGATGGCCGGGAACGGCCTCACCCTGTCCGGACTCCTGTCCATCCGCAATTCGGTCGTCGGTCCCACGGGGAACACGATCCTCGACACCTCGGGCGCCGACCTGGGCATCGCCGCAGGATCCGTGACGATCGGGACGAACGGGACGCTACGGGCAAATGGATCCACGATCAGCGTCGGCGGCAACTGGACGGTGACCGCGGCGAACGCCACGTTCACCGCCGCGACGAGTACGGTCGCTTTCACCGCCGCCGCGGCCATCAACATGACCCAGGCCTTCAACAACCTGACCGTGTCGGCCGGGACCGCGACGCTCGCCGCCAACACCACCGTGACGGCGACCCTGACCGTGTCGGCCGGCCTCCTTGCGAAGGGGACCTTCACCTTGGCTGCGGGCGCCCTCACCCTGTCCGGGGGAGCACTGACCTCCACATCCGGGTCTGGGACCGTCACGGGAAACGTCAGCATCTCCTCCCCCGCCTCGTACATCGCCTTCGGCTCGGAGACCTGGACGATCGGCGGCTCGTGGGCTAACCTGAGCACGTCCGCTTCCTGGTCAGCGGGGACGGGAACGATCCTCTTCAATGACGCCTCCGCGGCGACGATGACCTTCGCCGGGACCAACCTGGCTGGGAACGAGTTCAACAACCTCACCCTCGATAGCGCGGCTGCAGCCGGCGTCGCGTACACGATGGTGACGAACGGTCTGAGAATCGCCGGCGCGCTCCTGATTCTCAACTCCAATGCAACGCCGACGGCCAACACGGTCCTCAACACCTCCGGAGCCGCGTTGACCATCACCGCCGGAAGCCTCACCCTCGGGACGAACGGCACGTTGACCGCCAACGGGAGTGTCATTACGGTATACGGCAACTGGACGTCGACCGCCGCAGGGGCGGCGTTCAACCCGAACACCTCTACGGTCAGCTTCGCGGCCTCTGGGACGATCACGCTCGGCGGCGCCCAGGCATTCAACATCCTGACGATCTCCGCGGGCACGGCGACCGCTGGAAGCGCGATCACCGCCGCCGCGTTGAACGTGAATGGAGGGACGCTCGCGAAGGGGACGAACGTCCTCACCATCAACGGCAACGTGACCCTCGGAGGCGGGGCCATCACGTCCTCCTCGGGGAGCGTGACGGTGACGGGCAACGTGAACATCTCGTCCCCCGCCTCGTACATCTCCTTCGGGTCCGAGTCCTGGACGATTGCGGGGACTTGGACGAACGCCAGCACTTCGGCGTCGTGGAATCCCGGAGGCGGGACGGTCCTGTTCAACGCGGCATCGGCCCAGACGATGACGTTCGCGGGCTCCAACCTCAGCGGGAACGAGCTCAACAACGTGACGTTCAACTCGGGGCCGTCAGCGGTCACCTTCACCCTGGCCGCAAGGGGAATGACGATCGCCGGAACGCTCACCCTCGGCGGCGGCGCCTCGGTCACCACCTTGAACACGAGCGTTTCCAACCTTGCCATCAGCGCCACCGCGCTCAATGTCGTTGCGGGCGGGGCGCTCACGGCCAACGGGTCCACAATCACCATCACGTCCATCGACACGCACTTGGGGACTTTTGCGCCGGGGACGTCCACCCTCGTCGTCGGTGGCTCCGGCGGGACGGTCAACGTCCCGCAGACGTTGAGCGGCCTGACCGTGAGCCCAGGCGTCAGCACGACGTTCACGTCGGCGATCAGCTGGTCGGGCGTCCTGACCCTCACCGGGGCCACCTCGACGTTCAACTCCGACCTCACGTCCTCGGGTCCCGCGACGCTCGCGATCAGCAACGCAACGGTCAACATCGCGGGCAACTGGAACACGTCCACGGTAACTGCATTCACGTCAACGGGCTCGACCGTCTCCTTCACCGGTGCAGGAAAGACCGTAACGGCTGCGGCTTCGCAAAGCTTCTCGACGGTCACCGTATCGGGCAGCTATTCGCTCGGCAGCCAGTTCACCGCGAACGGACTGCTGACCGTCGTCGGCACGCTCGACACGACCGCCGCGAACTACTCCCTCACGGCCGGCGCGGGCCTCACGGTGAGCGGAGCCGCGGGAATCCTCAAGTCGAACGCATCCCTCGTCATCGTGACGGGCAACGTCACCGTGAACAACGGGTCGGGATACGTCACCTCGTCGCCTGCCGGGTCCTGGACGGTCACGAACGGCACCTGGACGGATTCCTCGACGTCGGCATCGTGGAGCTTCGGGGCCTCGATCACGTTCCGATCCAACACATCTCAGACGATGACGTTCGGGAACCTGCCGCTGGAGTTCGCCGGCAATGTCACATTCGACGCGAGCGTGGCGGGCGGTGTCACGTACACCCTGGCGACCAACGGACTCCGGGCGGGCGGCACCCTCACCGTGCAGAACTCCACGGCGAGCCCGACGGGGAACACGATCCTGAGCACCTCCGGATCCAATCTCCCGATTGCGGCCGTCGCACTTGTCCTCGCGAGCACGGGGGCCCTGACCGCGAACGGGTGCACGATCACCGTCACCTCCATCGACACCCACCTGGGAACGTTCGATGTCGGTACATCGACCGTGGTCGTGATCGCCTCGGGCGGGACGATCAACCTCACGCAGACCGCCAACAACCTCACAGTCAATCCGGGCATCTCCACCACGTTTAGCGGTCCGCTCGCATGGAGCGGGACCCTCACCCTGACGAGCGCGATCATCAGCTTCGGGACGAATGACCTCACCTCCAGCGGGGCCGCGACCCTCACCTTTGCGTCCGCGACCATCACGATGAGCACCGGCAGCTGGGACACATCCTCCGCGACCGGCTTCACCGGGACGGGCTCCTCGGTGACGTTCTCGAGCACCGGCAGCCTCAACCTCGGGGCGGGTGCCGCCCTCGCCGCCGTCACGATCAGCGGGGGCACGCGGACCCTCCTGGGCCCGCTCACCACGAACGGGCTGCTCACCCTGTCCGGCGGAACGTTCGTGAAGGGTGCGAACGCTTTGACCGCGAATGCCGGGCTCATCCTGTCCGGAGGCGCGCTGACGTCCGTGTCCGGGGCGGTCAGCATCGCGGGGAACGTGACCGTCTCCGCCGCATCCTCGTACATCGCCTTCGGATCGGAGACGTGGACCGTGAGCGGATCGTGGACGAACAACTCGACCTCCGCCAGCTGGTCTGCGGGGACAGCCACGGTGACCTTCACCTCGGCATCGTCCCAGACGATGCGGTTCGCGTCACTTCCCGGGGGTGCAGCCGAGTTCTACAACCTCACCTTCAGCAGCGGCGCCTCCACCGTCACGTTCACCATGGCCGGCAACGGCGTGGTGTGGGCGGAAATCTTCACGATCGTGGGAGGAAGCGGGACCACGACCCTCGCCACGAACGATCTCGGATTGACGGGCGGGATGATAAGCCTCGGCAACGGAGGCATCCTGACCTCAAACGCGTCGGCGGTCAGCGTCACGGCCGTGTCGATGATCGGAGGAACCTCCGGAACGATCGCGGTGACCACCGGGTCATGGAGCGTGGGCGGTAGCTGGGACACCTCGGGCGCCGGCTCGGCCTTCTCCGCCGGAACCTCCACGGTGACGTTCCTCGGGACCTCCGCGACCATCCGCCTCGCGGCGGGGCAGGCGTTCTATGATCTCACGATCGGTGGGACGGCGTCTCTTGGTTCCACCGTGACCGCCCTCGCGACGCTGAGCATCACAGACGGGGCCGTTCTGACGAAGACGGGACAGAACCTCACCTTCAACGGGCTCGCGGAGACCGGGACCGGGAGCATTGTGGACGGCGTCGTCACCGTGGTCAACCTGACGATCACGAACAGTGATCCGACCAATCTCACGACGGTCAGCGTCTTCTCCGTGTGGGTTCTGGACGGCGAGTTCCGATGGACGGACGCCTCGACCGTCGGGACGTCGACGCTCACCTTTACAATCGGCGGGAACACGAGCGGGTACCGCTTCAACGTCACGAAGGATGGCACGGCGTTCACGACGGGCATGGTGGATGGCTCGGGCCAGGTGGTCTTCACCATGCTCGGGTCCGACCCCGTGGTCGACGTGATCATCGCCGCGCCATGCGGCGGAACCCGCTACTGGGTCGGCGGCGCGGGCAACTGGTCCGACTCGGCGCACTGGTCCGCCACCTCGGGAGGCGCAGGAGGCTGCCCGGCTCCAGGCGGAGCGAGCGCGACCTTCTTCGATGCGAACTCCGGAGGCGGTACGGTCACGGTCGACCAGAACGCCACGATGGCCTCCCTGAGCACCACGGGATGGGCGGGAACGATCGCGGTCGGCACATTCAACTTCACGGTCGGCGGGAACCTCACGCTGGCGGGCGGGAACCTCACCGTGGGAACGTCCGCCGGCGCCGGGCTCACGGTCACGGGCAACCTGACCGTCTCGGACACGGCGGTCCTCGACGGTTCCGGGGCCGCCTCCCTGGTGAGCATCGGAGGGAACACCTCGATCACGAGCGCCACGGCCTACTTCCGGATGGGCAGCGGGACGTGGACGTTCAGCGGTTCCTGGTCCAACGGCAGCACCTCGGCGAACTGGGGTGCGGGCACGGGGACCGTCGTGTTCAATTCCGCGACGCCCCAGACGATGAGCCTAGGGGGCTTCAGCGGCAAGGAGTTCAACAACGTCACGTTCGCCTCGACCGCGGTCAGCGGCGCGGTCACGTTCACAATCGGCGCCAACTCCCTGAAGTGGAGCGGCACCCTGACGATCCAAGATCCGGCGGGCTCGATCACGACCCTGGCGACCGCGGACCTCGCTCTCGCGGGAGGCTCCCTGACGGTCGGCAATTCCGGGATCCTGACCGCAGACGCCTCGGCCGTTGCCGTCGCCGACGTCACGATGACCGGGGGCGTCTCCGGAAGAATCACGATGACGACCGGCTCGTGGACGGTGAGCGGCAACTGGGACACCTCCGGATCCGGCTCGACGTTCACGAAGGGCACCGGCGCGGTGACCATGTCGGGAACGGCGCGCACGTTGACGATCCTGGATCCCACCGACGGCTTCTACAGCCTCACGATCTCGGGCACGGTCACACAGGCCAGTGCGATCGATGTGAGCAGCTCCCTGGCCATCACGGGGACCTTGACGACGGCGGGCAACAACGTCACAGGCGGAGCGAGCCTCGTCATTTCCGGAGGCGGAGCCTTCATCGGGACAACCGCGTCGATCTCCGTGTCCGCCGTGACCATGAACGACGCCGCGGCAGACATGTTGTCCCTGACGACGGGATCCATCACGGTCTCGGGATCCTGGGACACCTCCGGGCCTGCGTCCACCTTCAGCTCCGGGACCTCCACGGTGACTCTCACGGCCCCCTCGGGCACGATCGCATTGGGAGCGGCGCAGAGCTTCGCGACCCTGAATCTTTCCGGGGCGTACACCCAGACGACGCAACTCTCGGCGACGTCCCTGACGCTCTCTGTGGGCGGCCTTGCGAAGGGCAGCAACCCCCTGACGGTGGACGGCGACCTGACCCTCGCCGGGGGGTACCTGACCTCCGCGTCCGGAGACGTCACAATCACGGGCAACGTCGACATCTCCGCGGCCACCTCGTACATCGCCTTCGGCTCCGAGGCCTGGACGGTCTCGGGAAGCTGGACGAACGGCTCGACCTCGGCGTCGTGGTCCGCGGGTACAGGAAGCGTGACGTTCGACACGGCCTCGTCCCAGACGATGACCTTCGCCGGGACTAATCTCGCGGGTCCCGAGTTCAACGCGGTCGTGTTCAACGGCGGCGCCTCGACCGTCGTCTTCACCCTGACAGGCTCCGCCTTGCAGGTTCACACCCTCACGGTCCAAGGCGGCTCGGGGACCACCACCGTGACCACCGCAGGCTCGGACCTCCCAATCACCGCGGACACCTTGGCGGTCCGGGCGGGCGGGGCGCTCCTCGCCAACGGAAGCGTCCTCACGATCCGGGCGATGGACACCTCGGCAGGCGCCTTCACCGCGGGCAGCTCCGTCATCGTGGTCAACGCGTCCGGCGGGACGATCCGGGTTCCGCAACCCCTGAACAGCCTGACGGTGAACCCGGGCATTACGACGACCTTCACCTCGAACATCACGTGGTCCTCGGTCCTGAACCTCACCGGCGCCACGGTCGCGTTCCAGGACAACCTGACCTCATCCGGCGCCGCGGCCCTCAGTTTCGCCTCCGCGACGATCTCCGTCGGAGGCTCCTGGGGCACCTCCTCCGCGACGGCCTTCACCTCCACCGGCTCGTCCGCGACCTTCACCGGCGCCGGCACGACCATCACGCTCGGCGCCGGCCAGCAATTCGCGACCCTGACGATCGCGGGGGCCATCACCCTCGCATCCGCAGTGACGGCCATGAGCCTGATCGTGAACGCCTCGGGCATCTTGACCATGACCGGCTACCGCATCGCGTTCAACAGCCTGACCGTGAACGGAACCATCGCGTATGGGACCGTGAACGTCACCGGACTCACGGTCACGAACAGCGATACAACGGCCCTCGTCACGATCTCCGCCTTCACTTCGTGGAACCCCGGTTCCGAATACGCCTGGACGCACACGTCCAGCGAAACGTCCCAGACGATCACGTGGACCATCGGCGGGAACACCTCGCGATTCCTGTACCACGTGACGAAGGACAGTTCCGACTTCGCGGACGGGACGGTCAACGACTCGGGCGACATCGTCTTCACAATGACCGGCTCGGACCCGGACGTCCGGGTGACCGTCTCGGCCCCGCCCATTCCCCCGTGGTGGCAGTCTCCCTACTTCCTTGCCATTCCCCCCATCGGCTTGCTCATGGTGGTAGCCATGTTTGTACAACGACGACGCTGGAGGCCAACGAAGGCCTTCCTCGTGGACGAACGCGGACAGCTGCTCAGGGAATTCACCCTGGATCCCTCCTGTGAGGTCACGTATGACCAGGCCCTCCAGGCGGGAGCCCTCAACGCCGTGGAGAAGGACGTCCGCGTGTCGAAGTACCATGCGCGCGCCGTCCGGGGGGACATGCTCTCCCTGATCATGCTCGCGGTCGGACCCGCCGACGTCGGAGAGGTCGAGTTCGCCCGAGGACTCCTTGTCAGCATCCAGGACAAGCTCGAGGACCGCGTCAAGCAACGCGTCGAGGAGGCCCGCGCCGAGGAGACGACCCTGGAGAACGACCGCGCCGACGCGAACGAGTCGCGTGCGGACCTTCAGGCCCGTGCCCGCGTCTTCGGAGACATGGTCAACGCCTTCACCATCGCCCGAACCAAGATGGACGCGGATGCCGTGAAGCTCCGCCGCCTGGACACAGATCTCCGGGAGAGGGAAGGGAATCTCGCGGAAGTGCGAGCCACCCTCGAGGAGCAGGCGGCCCACATGGAAACGAGGCAGGCGGAGCTCGATAGCACCGCAGCGGACCTCGAATCCCAGCGAAGCGAACTCCAGGAGACCGAGCAAGGACTCCGGGAGCGCGAGACGAGCCTCGCGCCGAAGGAGAAGGAACTGACGGGTCGCCTCGAGGAAGCCTCGAAGAGGGAAGCTGATCTCGCGGACAAGGATCAGTCCCTTGCTGCGGCGCAGACAAAGCTGACCGCGGACCTCGAAGACTACCGCACAAAGGCCGACCAGATCGACGCCCTGCAAGCCGAACTCGCCGAGGAACGCAAATCGCTCGACGACCTCAGCGTTCAGATCGATCAGGAAGAGGAGAGCCTCAAGGCGACGATGTCGGCGGTCGAGGCACGCGAGAAGGAAAACGCGGATGCCGCGCGGACCCTGCAGGCGAAGCTATCCGACCTCGAACCGCGCGAGCAGAGCCTCGCGGCACGCGAGGCTGAACTCTCATCCCGTGACTCAGCCCTCGCCCTGAGGGAGGACGTCGTGTCGACGCGGGAGAAGGAAATCCGCGCCCAGCTCGAGGATCTCCACTCGCGGGAGGTGGCGCTCGCCACCCGTGCGCAGGACCTCGCAGACGAGCGCAAGGCGCTGGACGACCTGACGCTGGAGGCTGTCGAGGAGCGCAAGGCTCTCGACGCGAAGACGGCCGCGCTCGCGGAGCAAGAGGCGGACGTCACGAAGAAAACTCAGGATCTGACCAGCCTGAAGGAGAATCTCGGTCCGCGCGAGGCTGCCCTCGTCCAAAAGGAGGACGATCTCGCGGCGCGCGAGAAGGCGCTCGCGGAGGAACGCAACGTGTCCCAAGGCCAGCAGGACCTCGTGGCTGCCAAAGCGCTGGAGATCGAGCAACAGATGGAGCAGCTGAAGGAACGCGAGACCGCGCTCGCGCAGGAGAAGATGCTCCTCCAGGACGCCAGGGGCGCCTTCGATGCGGAACATCAGGAGCTCGAGGCGAAGAAGGCCGAGTTCGCGCAGGAAATGCAAAAGCGCGAAGCGCAGACCGCGAGCCAAGAGCGCACGCTCGGCGAGGCGCGGATGCGACTCACAAAGGACAATGAAACGTTCGAGGCCCTGAGGCTCGAGAAGAGCCAGTGGATCGCTTCCAAGGAAATCGAGCTGGAGGCCAAGGAGCAGGGCCAGGCCGATCGTGAAGCTGAAATCCGAGGCCAGGCCGAGGAGAACGCTCGTCGGCTCTCCGAGCTCGCAGCCCGAGAAGAGACGCTGGAGATCGAGGCGGACAAGCTGGAGAAGGCGCGCGCCGAGGTCGAGACCCGCAAGGCCGAGCTCGGCGCGATGACCCGTGACTTCGAAGGGAAGACCGCGAAGTTCCGGGACGAGGAGGCCCGAAAGGCCGAGGAGCTCCGCACCTGGCAGGCCACGATCGAATCCGAGCAGGCCTTGCTCAAGGAGCAGAGAGAGACCTTCGAGAAGGAGATGCAGGACCTCCGCGAGTCCTGGGCCGGCCGCATGATCCGGGTGGAGCAGCGCGAAGAGGAGCTTGGGGAACGCGAGACGAAAGTCCAGGCGGACGTCGAGTGGGTCGCGCGGAACGAGACCGAGATCGTGAAGCGTGAGAAGCTCGCCACGGAGGGACTGCGAGCCGCCAGCGCGCTGAAGGCGGAGGGAGAACGGCTTCAGACGGACCTCGAGCAACGCTCCCTCGAAATCGAGTCCCGCGAACGCAGCCTCCGCGAGGAGGCGGCGAACCAAGCCGTCGACCTCGAGAAGCGCGTGGAGACCCTCCAGACCCAGGAGGCGGAGCTCGCAGGCCGGAAGGCCCAGTCCGAGCGCGAGCTTGCGACCCAGACCCAGAAGGTCAAGGATCGCGAGGCGGAGCTCTTGCAGCGGAAGGGGGAACTGGATGTCCACGAGGCGGATCTCGTGTCGCGCGAGGCGGCGCTCGTGAGCCAGCAGTCCGCCCTCCGGGCGGACGAGGACCGGCTCGCCCGGGAGAAGATCGATTACCAGGCGATGGAGAAGCAGGTCGAGGCGAGGCAACTCGAGCTTGGGCAGACGCGCGAGCGCCTCGATGCCGAATCCCTCCGGCTCCGCAACGAGACGGATGCGGTCCGGCAATCCCTAGCCGCCAAGGAGGCCGACCTCCTGTCGGAGAGGGAGCGCCTCGAGCGGGAATCCAGCGCCCTCCAGGAAAAGCTGGGCGGGAAGGCCAAGGAGATGGCCGCTCGCGAGAAATCCCTCGCGGCCCGGGAGGAGGAACTGCGGTCCGAGGAGCAGGACCTCGAGACCCGCATCCGCGAGATCGAGTCCCGCGAGCGGCAGGCGGAGGCCCGGGCCGCCGAGATCGCCGCCCGAGAGCAGGCCCTGGCCCATGGCGAGCAAGAGCAAAACGCTCGCCGGACTCAGTTCGACGAGACGGTCCAGAAGTTCGAAGCCGAGGCCATCGCGCGTCAGCAAGAATGGAAGGACCTCCAGGCTACACTGAAGTCCCAAGAGGCCCAACTCGCCGCCAGCACGGAGACCCGCCAGACCGAGATTCGGAAGCGCATGGAGGACCTCGAGCAGAGGGAACGCAGCGTGAACGCGACCCTCACCCAGGCGCAGATCGAGCGGACGCGGCTCGAGGACCAGGCGAAGGGACAGAGCGCGAAGCAGGCCGAGATCGATGCATCCGCGGCCCGCGCCGACAAGCGCTTCGGCGAGCTGAAAGCGATGGAGGACGAGCTCCTGAAGACCCGCCAGACCTTCGAGTCCGAGAAGGCCGGATGGTCCGCGCGCCGGAATGAGGAGCTGAAACAGCTGGAGGCCACGCGGGACGCGGCCGGAGAACAGACCCAGCAAGCCGAGCGGCTCATCGAGGAAGCGCAGCGGCGCGCGTACGTCGCAGCCGAGGCGGAGAAGGCCGCGAAGCGGCAGGGCGATGAGCTCGCCGCGGCCCAGACGGTCATCGAGCGGAGGCGTGCGGACGCTGAGAAGGCGGAGAAGGACCTCGAGGCCCAAAACGCGCAGCTCCGCGACGCGGCCCAGCGGCTCGGCGAGCAGGAGATCGAGCTCGGTTCCCGAGCGAAGGAGCTTGGGGCCCTCCAGGCCCGCCTGAGCGACGCGGAGAAGAAGACGCTCGAGACCACGGAAAGCCTCAAGGGACGCAAGACGGCCCTAGACCAGGAGGCCGAGCGGATCGGTGCCTTGGCCGCCCAGCTGGACAAGCGCCAGGCGGAAGACGAGAGCCGTCACGCCGCGGTGGAGGCCAAGCTCGTGGACGTGACGACGCGGGAGCAGGTCCTGTCCACCGAGCTCCAGCGCGCGGACAACCTCATGGAGGACCTGAACCGCAAGGAGGCGGAGCTCGTCACGCGCGAGAAGGGGGTCACCGGCCGGGATCAGGAACTCGCGAAGCGCGAGGCGACGCTCTCGCAGCGGGACGCCGAACTCCGGGAAGGGATGCAGACCCTCGAGCGTCTGCGCCGCGAGCACGAGGCCCGGGCCGCGCAGGTCGACGAGGACCACCGCGTGGCCTCGGAGGCCCGAAAGGACGCCGAGGGCATCCGGACCGACGCCGAGAAGCTCAAAACCCAGGCGGACGCCATGCAGGCCGAGGTCGCGAAGAACATGCGATTCCTCCAGAAGAAGGCGCTCGATGTCCTCGACCGCGAGGAGAAGCTCCGCGGACGCGAGGTCAAGGTCGACGAGCAGAGCCACCTCCTGGAATCCCGGGCCCAGATCCTCGACCAGAAGGACCGCGCCATGGATTCGGAGAAGGAAGAGCTGACCGCGCGCATCGAGAAGGCGAAGCAGGAGAACGACAAGCTCAGGGCGAAGCTGGTCGAGGCCGAGAAGGCGGGCAAGAGCACGATCGACATGGACGAATGGAAACGCGACATCGAGAACCGCGTGAAGATCATCCAGAAGAAGGCTCTCGATCTCCTGGACCGCGAGGAGAAACTCCGGAAGAAGGAAGAAGAGTTGAAAGTCCTCGCGGCGCAGCTCGGCGTCGAAGCGAAGTCCTGATCCGCCAGAGCGCGAGCCCGCGTTCGCCGGGGCAAACGCCATATCGGCCCCGGCCCTTCCCCGCCCCGGTGCGAACATGGAACGGCGCGTCCTGGCGACCCCGCTCGGCAACGTCCGGCTCGTGACCGAGGCGGGCCGGCTTCGAGAAATGGGCTTCACTCGCGAACGACCCACACACGGCCGGGGGGACCGCATCGAAGCAGAGATCCGGGAGTACTTCCAGGGGAGGCGTCGAGATCTGCGGGCCATCCCTGTCGACCTGAGCGACTCCACGCCGTTCGAGCGGCGCGTCTACGAGGCGACGCGGCAGATCCCCTTCGGCAAGGTCGCGACGTACGGGCAGATTGCGAAGGCCATCGGTCACCCGAACGCTCAACGGGCGGTGGGGAACGCGCTAGGGAAGAATCCGATCGGCGTCGTCATCCCATGCCACCGCGTGGTCGGGGCGGACAGCCTGGGCGGCTTCACGGGCGGCCTCGACTACAAGAAGAAACTCCTCCGCTTCGAAGGCGTGCTGAAGTAGCCCGGCGGCTCGGTCAGCGGGAGGCCGCTTTGACCGCCTGCTCGAAGTCCGCGAGGAGGTCGTCCAAGTCCTCGAGCCCGACGCTCACGCGGACCAGGCCCTCCGTGACTCCGCTCGTCTTGCGCTCCGCGTCCGTGAGCGGACCGTGGGTCATCGAGGCGGGATGCTGCACGAGGGTCTCCATCCCGCCCAGGCTCACGGCGAGCGTCGCCACCCGGACGGACTCGACGAAGCGCTTCCCCGCGCGGTATCCGCCCTTCAGCTCGAAGCTGAGCATGGCCCCGAAGCCGTCCATCTGTTGACGAGCGAGCCTGTGCTGGGGGAACGACCGTAGGCCGGGATAGTGCACGACGCGCACGGCGGTCCGATCCTCGAGGAACTCCGCGAGCGCCTGCGCGTTCGCGTTGTGCTGGCGGACGCGGAGCGGGAGGGACTTCACGCCGCGCCGCACGAGGAACCCTTCGAACGGGCCCAGGGATGGGCCGAGCATCTTGTAGTTGAACCACACGCGATTGTAGAGCCGCGGGGAACGCGCGACGAACGCGCCCGCCACGACGTCGCTGTGCCCGCCCAGATACTTCGTGGCGCTGTGCAGGACTCCGTCCACCCCGAACTCGAGCGGGCGTTGGTTGATGGGGGTTGCGAAGGTGTTGTCGGCGAGGACGGTCGCTCCGACGGACCGGGCCGCCTTCACGGCCTCCCGGAAGTCCGTGATCATCATGGTCGGATTGGCGGGGGACTCCACGTAGACGAGCCGGGTGTCCGGCGTCACCGCCTCGGACCAAGACCCGGGGACGCGCGGGTCGACGAACGTGGTGCCGACCTGGAACCGCGGGAGGAGCCGCGTGAAGATCTCCGTCGTGGCCGTGTAGAGGCTTGCCCCCGCGACGACGTGGTCGCCCGCGTCCACGCAAGACAGGATCGCGGAGGCGATCGCGCCCATCCCTGATCCGGCGACGAGGGCGCGGGATCCGCCCTCGAGATCCGCGAGCACGTCCTCGAGATCGCGCAGGGTGGGGTTGCCCCATCGCGTGTAGAACGCCGCGGGCGCCGTTGCGTGGGAGAAGTCCGCGCCCTGGCGGACCGAGTCGAGCGCCCAGGTCGAGCTCGCGTAAATCGGCGTCACGAGGGGAGCGTACCCTTTCCGACGCCGACCGTGGATCGCCCGCGTCGCTCTGCCCCGCTCCCGCCGCGCCACGAGTCCGCGAGCGCCGGTGCGGGCAAATAGGTTTCGCCGATTCCCCGGAGGCGCGGCGCCGCCGTGCGTTGCTAGCACATATCAGGGCGTATCGGGAGAGATTCATCGCGGTAATACCGGAATCCTCAAAAGGGGAAGGCGTATTCCAAAGCCGCCCGGCCCCTCCAAGGACCGGGTCTCATACCATTCGGAGGTACCCTGATGTCGCGTGAGGTGGACTATGCACCGAAGCCGATTGATCCGGATTTCATGAACAAGCCCGATGAGTATCCGGAGACGGGCACCCACAACAACCACAAGATCCTGGGCGAGGGCGTCCAGCGGACGGACGCGAACGGCAATCCCTATCCGACGAAGCTCGGGATCCACGGGACCCACGTCGCGGTGGACTGGGAAGCCTGCGTCGCGGACGGCGTCTGCATGGACGTCTGCCCCGTCGACGTCTTCGAGTGGAACTTTGCTCCGGGCAAGAAGGGCACCGGGAACGACCTGGTCATGGAAAAGGGCGGCGAGCAGTACAACCAGTATCGCACGGACAAGTCCGAGCCCATCCGGGAGTCGGACTGCATCGACTGCATGGCGTGCGAGACCGCGTGCCCGACGAAAGCCATCAAGATCAACCCGTAGAGCCGGCGAGACGAGCGGCGCGCCGGGCCCACGGGCGCGTCACACCTGTCGAATCCAACACCGCAGCTGGAGGCCCGTTCATTCCGTTTCGCGCGGCGCCTTCGCTGCGCGGGGCACCAGGGATCTCCACATCCTGCGGAGCGGATCGGTCACGACCGACATCTTGCCGCTCCGAATTCCGAGATAGACGAGCCCCGTGAAGATCCAGTAGGCGACGTAGGCGACCGACTCGAGGACGGTCGGCGCGTCGCTGTACCCGACGATCCCGCGAAGCAGGTAGCCCAGGGGGTTCTCCGGGCCGGACGAGAAGACCGCACGCAGGTTGTACACGAGGCCGTTTCCGACCGTCCAACCGAACGCTTCCTGGAGCTCGTTGACTCCCGTTGCGAAGAGTCCCGCGCCGATCACGACGAGCGCCACGCCCGTGATCTGGAAGAAGCGGTGGAGAGGGATTCGCCACGATAGACGCATGATGCCCACACCGATGACGCCGGCGATCAGGAGACCGATCCCGACGCCGAGGGTGGCATCCGCGGCGGAGGTCTCCGCGCCTGCACCGAACATGAGGAGGGCCGTCTCGACCCCTTCCCGGAAGACGACGAGGAACGAAAGGACCACGAGGCCGAAGAGGTGGCTCCCGTCCAGGTAGGAGTCGATCCGCTTCTGCACGTGGACGGAGAGGCTCTTGGACGCCTTCATCATCCAGAAGACCATCGAGGTCAGGACGACGACCGCGAGGATGAGGGCGAACCCTTCGAAGGCGGCCTCGGCGCTTCCCTCGAACTCAGCGCCCAGGAGGAACAGGGCTCCGGCGAGTCCCGCGCTCGCGGCGAACGCGGCCGCGGTACCCCCGTAGACGTACCGGCGAAGGCCGGGGCGATCGATCTTGACGAGATACCCCAGGATGATGCCCACGACGAGGGCGGCCTCGACCCCCTCCCGCAGACCGATGATCACTCCCGGTGCGATGCCTGCTGTCGCCACGACCGATTCCTCGTCCGAGCGCGCTCTATAACACTGTATTATTTAACGGTTAGGTCAGCCGAAACAGAACACGGAACAACCTAAATCGCGCCGGGCCCGCTGCGCCACCGGGCTAAGCCTACCGCAAGTACAGTACATATCCGCCTGGAGCCGTTCGGCTGGAGGCTTTATGGAGGGTCGCCCGTTTGGGAAAGCCGAAACTATGGCGAAGGCACCCGAGCTGACGGAGAACGTCGAGATGTACCTGAAGTACATCTTCCTGCTCTCCGAGCAGAACCACAGCACGGCCAAGACCGGCGAGATCTCCCACTACCTGAAGGTGGCGCCCTCGAGCGTGACGGAGATGCTCGAGCGGCTCCAGAAGGAGAAGCTCGTCAAGTACGCGAAGTACCAAGGGGCGACCCTGACCAAGAAGGGCAAAGACATCGCGCAGAAGATCCTGCGGCGGCACTGCACGATGGAATACTTCCTGGTCCACCTCGGAGTCCCCGAGGGCAAATACCACGACGAAGCCTGCGAGATGGAGCACGTGCTGAGCGACGACACGACGCGGCGATTACAGAAGGAGATCGACTGGCCCGCGACATGCCCGGACTGCTACGACCTCACGAAGCTCCATTGCAAGTACTTGGTTGCGAAGCGCTAGAGGCCCTCGTTCATCGATCCGCTCCGGTACCCGCGGAGGTCCACGGTCACGTAGACGAAGCCCGCGTCCCGAACGGCCTGCAGCGCCTTCTCGGACACCTCGGGCGCCGTCAGGCGGGGGATGTCCTCCTTCGGAACCTCGATCCGCGCGATGCCTTCGTGGGCACGCACCCGCACGACCGGGAAGCCCAGGACCCGGAGAGCCTGTTCTGCGACGTCGACCTGCTGCAACTTCTCCACGGTGATGACCTCCCCGTAGGCGATCCGAGATGACAGACATGCGTTGCTCGGCTTGTCGTGGAAGCTGAGGCCGAGCTGCCGCGCGAGGGCACGGACCTCCGCCTTCCCGAGACCATGTTCGACGAGGGGGTGCCAGAAGCCCTCCTCGTTCATGGCCTGGATCCCGGGGCGGTGGTCTCCTAGGTCCGAGACGTTGACACCGTCTGCGATCACATCGAACCCGAGCTCTGCGGCGAGAGGGCGCAGGTTACGTCCAAGCTCCTTGCGGCAGAAGTAGCACCGGTTCGTCGGGTTGGCGACATAGGACTCGTTCATGAGCTCGGACATCCGCAGGATCCGAAGCGGGATCCCGATCTCTGCGGCCTCGGCCACCGCCTCCTCGAGCTCGTGGCGAGAGAGGGACTCTGCGTCCGCGAGGACGGCAAGCGCGTCGGGGCCGAGCGCGTCGAAGGCGATCCGCGCGATGAGACCGCTGTCGACACCTCCGGAGAACGCGACGAGGATCCGACCGCGCTTCCTCATGTCCTCGATCATACCTCGATACGTTCGATCGAGGTCGACCTCCGAGACCGCGGCGCACATCCGTCGTGCCAAAGCATCCGCCCGGATAAAGACATGCGCAAAGCCAAACGGTGATGCGGCGGTCGGACCATCGCGGGGCCATGCGTCCGGAGTTCCTCGAGTGCACAGCTTGCGGTCGACGCCGCGAGGCTCGGCTCGCGAACCTCTGCGAATGCGGCGCTCCGTTGTTCGCGCGGTACGACCTTTCCGCGGTTCGGCGGGAGGAACTCCTGCGCCGCCGGGACCTCTGGCGCTACGCGCCCTTGCTCCCACTCCCGGAGGAGGAGATTCGAGCCCGGGGGGAAGGCGGAACGCCGCTCCTCCGGCTCGAGCGGATTGGATCAAGAGGGCGCGTGGCCCGGCTGAAGCTCGCGGCGCTCTACGTGAAAGACGAGGGAGGCAACCCCACCCGGACGTTCAAAGCCCGCGGGATGGCCGTGGCGGTCCCCATGGCGAAGTCCCTGGGCGCCAAATCCCTCGTCGCACCCACCGCCGGGAACGCAGGCGCGGCCCTGGCGCTCTACGCTGCAACGTACGGGCTCGAGGCCACGATCCTCATGACGCCGGACGCGCCAGCGGACGCGGTCCGGGCGGCCCTCGACCACGGAGCGAAAGTGGCTCACGTGCGCGGGGACATCACGCAGGCGGGGCGCCTCGCCCAGGAAGTGGCCGTCGCAACGGAAGCGTTCAATGTGGCGACGCTCCGAGAACCGTACCGGGTCGAGGGGAAGAAGACAATGCTCTATGAGATCTGGGAGGACCTGGACGGCATGCCCGACTGGATCCTCTTCCCGACCGGGGGTGGCACGGGTGTGGCGGGAATCTGGAAGGCGCTCCAGGAGCTCCAGGAGCTCGGATGGTACGAGGGACCCTGGCCCCGGATCGGGCTCGTGCAGGCGGAAGGCTGCGCCCCGCTGGTCCGCGCATGGAAGGAGCGGAGGGAGAGGGCGGAACCCTGGCCGGATCCGAGGACCCGCGCGGCGGGGCTACGGGTCCCGGCGACCCTGGCGGATCGGATCGTCCTACGCGCCCTACGAGAGACGAACGGCGTCGGCGGTGACCGTCACGGAGGAGGCGATGGCCCTCGCCGCGGCGAACCTGGCGGCCCTCGAGGGCGTCTCGGCGTGCCTGGAGGGCGCGGCGACCTTGGCGGGGCTGCGGCGCTTGTACGACGAAGGCGTGATCCGGTCCGAGGACCAAGTGGTCCTCGTGAACACGGGCGCCGGACGAGGGGACGACCGACCCGAGTCTCGATCGATTCCGACGGTTGACAGCGTAGCCGCGGCCGTGCGGGAGCTCGGCCTCACTTCGTCAGCTTCTTGACTTCCTCGAGCACGCGCTTCGCGTCCGGAGGGATCTTCGAGTCCTCCGTGACCCACCTGTACCGCACGACGCCGTCCTTGTCGAGCACGAAGACGGAGCGCTTCGAGGCGCCGAGGTAGTCCCCGAACTTGTCGTACAGAACGCCGTAGGACTTGCTGACCGTCTTGTTCCAGTCGCTGAGCAGCGGGTGGTTCCCGTTGTTCGCGGCGCGGAACGCCTTGTGGCTCGCGGCGCTGTCGGTGCTGATCCCGAAGACCTTCGCGCCGTGCTGCTGCAGGTTCCCCATCGAATCCCGCATCGCGCACAGCTGGCCCGTGCAGACGCCGGTGAAGTCGAACACGTAGAACGACAGGACGACCGGGCCCTGGCCCAGCTCCTTCGAGAGCGTAACCGGCTTGCCTTCGTCGCTCGGCATCGTGAACTCCGGGGCCCTCTGTCCAACCTCGACCATGTCGATCCCGACCGGAGGCGCCCAGAGACCAGATTCCCTTTACCCTTTCGCATTCGCCCCAGGCACGCCGCGTCCGGGGAAGGGCGGGGCGATGGATCCCGAGGAGAGCCGAACGGTCTATGGATCGGCGACGAGCGGCGATGTCGCGAGCCCGAATGCGAAACGTATAACTATGGTGGATGTCGAATCACTGGGCTACCAATCCACGCGGACGGAACCTTTCGGAAGGAACGTTTCGAGACGAGGTGGGGGATCGAATGGCCAAGGTCGTGCTGGCGGCGGACTACACCCTGATGACGGATTACCGCGGCGTCCCGCTTGCGACCTTCTTCAGCTGCATCCCGACGGACTACTGGTACTCCCGCCTCGTGTACCGTATCCTCGCGGACCCGCCCCAGCTCGACGCGACGGGCCAGCCGATCCGCGCGCCGTACGGACTGCGCAAGGTGGAGGCGGGGCTCGTGAAGGCGTACGGCCGGGACCAGGTCGTCGTGGCCCCGCCGCAGATGATCGACCGCTACATCACGGACGACACGGAGGTCGTCGGGCTGCACACGATGGACCCGCTCGGCCTCGGGCCCGTGAGCATGTCCTTCACGATGGGCGGCGTCCTGACGCCCTACACGAAGGCGAAGTTCCTCGAGCTCGCCGCGCAGAGCCAGAAGCCCAACCGGAAGTACAAGGTCATCCTCGGCGGACCCGGCGCGTGGCAGTTCGACAACCGCCCCGGTCTCCAGGAGGAACTGGGGATCGACCACATCGTCTACGGGGAATGCGACCATTTCATCGCGGACGTTTTCGACCAAGTGCGGAGCGGGAGCGCGCCGCCCGTCCTGCGGTTCAACAACCGGACCGCGCCCCGCGTCGAGGAAGTCCCGAAGATCCTCGGGCCCGTCATGCACAACATGGTCGAGGTCATGCGCGGATGCGGCCGCGGCTGCGAGTTCTGCGAGGTCACGCTCCGCCGTCCGAGATACTTCCCTCTCGACTTCATTGCAGACGAGGTCGCCGTCAACGCCCGCGCGCCGAACGGAAGCTCGATCCAGCTTCACTCGGACGACATCTTCCTGTACCAGCTGGAGAACTGGAAGACCTTCGAGCCCAATGAGGACGCGGTGAAGGGCCTCTTCGAGCACGTGATGAAGCAGCCCGGCGTCTCGCACTGCTATCCGACCCACGGCACGGTCAGTGCAGCCGTGACGAACCCGGGTCTCATTGAGGATCTCTCCAAGATCGTCCACGCGGGACCGGACAAGTGGATCGGAGTCCAGAGCGGCATCGAGACGGGAAGCCCGAAGCTCTCCAAGGCCGTGCTGAACCGCAAGGCCGCCCCGTTCAGCGCGGAAGAGTGGCCCGATGTGGTAATCGAGGGGACGGAGATCCTGAACCGGAACTACTGGTTTCCCGCGTACACAATCATCATGGGCCTGCCCGGCGAGACCCCCGAGGACGCGTGGCTGACCGTGGACCTGATCGACCGGATGGAGCAGATCCCGAACAGCCACTTCGTGACCGCCCCGCTCACCTTCGTGCCGGTCGGCGCACTCCGCGGGGAGGAGTTCTACAGCATCGACGAGATGATCGACGAGGCGCGCTTCAACATCGCATACCGTGCGTGGCGCCATGAGGTTCTCGAGATGGACTCGCTCCTCTGGGATCTCACGAAGCTCCCGCTGCCCCTCCGGGCGATGGTCGTGGCCACGGGCCGCCTCGGAGGCCGCTATATCCTGCAGATCATGCGCCGCTACGGCGAGGACCGCGGCTTCCGGATCCGGCAGCCCGCGAAGACGCGCCGGCAAGCGGAAGGCCACACGATCAGCTTCCCCGCGGCGTGAACCGGCTCGCGAGATCACGATCCCGCGGATCCTCCCTCGGCACGGAACACTTATCGGGTCCGTCACCCCTGACCGATTGCGGGGTCATGGAGGAAGTCGAGAAGGCTCTGTTCCCGGTCGGGGCCGGAACCGCGGCGGGCGGGCTCGAGCTCCGCTGCGTGATCTTCGCGCACCACCGCGACCGGCTCGTCCTCATCCGCCAGCACAAAGACCCCGTGTTCGGCGATTCATGGACCCTGCCCGGAGGCGTCCTCAACTACGGGGTGCATCCCCGCCTGTGCGCGACCCGCTTCCTGAGGGAGCAGACGGGGGAGACTCCGAGGACGATCCGCCTGGTGGGGGTGCGATCCGCGATGGGAGGCGACTGGGTGCTCACCTTTGAGTTCGAGGCGCATCTGGCGGACGACGCCACGCTGGAGAAGGGCAGCCACCTCGTGCGCACGGAGGCGATCGACGCGCCCCTCCCGGAGGATCTGCACCCGTGGTCCCGTTCCGAGCTCGAGATGTACAAGGTCGTCCGACTCGTGAAAGCCTCCCACGACACGGCGCGGTGAGGCGTCAGGCCGAGCTCGCGACCCACGCGAGGTACTGGCGGGCCTTCGCCTCGGCGCCGTCCTCGCCGAGGACGGACGGGAGCGTCTTCGCGCGCAGGAGGTCCACGATCTGCTCCAGGTCCTGCCTCGTGAGGGCGTTCGGGTCGGCGTGCACGTCGCGGATGCGCTTGCGGAGCATGGCGAGGGCCATGTCTCCCCAGATGGACCGCAGGTCCTCCGCGATGCGCTCGTACGCTGCCTGCACGCCCACGCGGATCATGCCTCGGACTGCATCGTGTGCGCGCTCAGCCACGCGCTGTAGCCGATGAAGAACAGGACGACGAGGGCGACGACCTGGAACCCGTCCGAGACGATCACGTCCAGCCCGATCACGCGGGCCGCCGCGCTCAGGCTCAGAGCGATCCCCACGGCCGCGAGGCCGACGCTCAAGCGGTACAGAAGACCGCCGCGCATCATCCGCACGCCGCGGTGGGCCAGCAGGAACGCCCCCAGCACGCCGCACAGGATGCTCAGGAGGAGCACGACGAAGCTCTCGAGGAGAATCATAGGCTCGCCTCCCCGCCATGCTGGGGCGGCGGGCCTTAAGGGTAGGCCCTTCAATCTCAGCCCTGAGAATCGTCACCCGGGCGGCGCATCGAGCCGCGCCGTAACGGTCTCTCCGCCCGACGGGGCGAAGCCGAGCCCGCGGTACAGCGTAATCGCAGGATCGTTGCCGAGCGTAACGTAGAGCGCCCACCGGGTCTCCTCGAGGCCGGCGAGGCGCGTCGACGCGGCGGACACGAGCGCGCGGGCGATCCCGCGGCGCCGGCGATCCGCGGCCACGCCCAGCTCAGCGACCAGCGGGGACCCCATCCAGTGGCTCACGAGGATCGCTCCCGCGAGACGCCCCTCCTCCAGCGACACGAAGGACGCCTCGGGCATGAAGCGGCCCGCCTCGCCCCGGAGGACCCCGGAGATGTAGCCGCGCCAGTCCTCCTCGGAGCCAACGTGCATGCCATACTGCTGTTCCACATGACCGGCGTACACGTCCATGAAGAACCGCGCGAGGCCGGGGACCTCAGCCTCCTCCGGCGGCTTGAGGGGGACCGCGGGGGGCGGACGTCGCTCCGTGGGCGCCTCCATCCGCATCCTCGCGAAGGCCCGGCGGAACCCGAGGGCCTCAAAGTCCCTTTCGTACGCCTCGTCGAACGAGGCCGTGATGGCTCCCGCGCCGCCGGACCGGAGGAGATCCAGCGCCCGGATAATCGCCGCGCGCGCCTCGCCCGCGTGGGCCGGCTCGAGCGAGAAGCCCGTGATCGTGTCGGGGAGGAGGCGCACGGTCCCGATCATCGCCTCTCCCTGGCGGATCGCGTAGTGCGTGCGCTGCTCGTCCTTCGGCAGCGCGAGGTAGCGCTCGACGTGCGCGGGCACGGAGCGCGTCGGCAGGTCGGTGCGGCCCTCGACATAGATGCGCCAGTACTCCTGCGCGTCCAACGTCTGCAAGGGCTCGAGGCGGAGCGCGGCCACGGGAGCGGCGAACGGGACGGCCGGCTTGAACCTTTCCGGACGGCCGAAATTTTATCCTCTGGCGGGGCCTACCTCCGGGCGATGGACTTCGAGCTCAGCGAGACGCAGGCAATGACCCGGAAGATGGTCCGGGACTTCGTCGAGCAGGAGATCATCCCCGAGTCGATGAAGTACGATGAGAGCCAGGAGTTCCCGGGCCACTGGGCGACGAAGATGGGCGAGCTTGGCCTCCTGGGCATCTTCGTCCCGGAGAAGTATGGCGGCTCCGGACTCGACACGGTCTGCTACGCGATCGCGATCGAGGAGCTCGCCCGCGGGGACGCGAGCGCCTCCGTGATCGCCGCAGTCTGCAACGGCCTCGCATGCGAGCCGATCCTGCGCTGGGGGACGGAGGAGCAGAAGCAGAAGTATCTCGTGCCGCTCGCGAAGGGGGAGTGGGTCGGGGCGTACGCCCTCACGGAGCCCGGAAGCGGCTCGGACGCCGCCGCGATGCGTGCGACCGCCCGCCTCGAGGGGGACGAGTGGGTCCTCGACGGCACGAAGGCGTTCATCACGAACGCCTCCGCGGCCAAGGTCCTCGTGACGTATGCGCGCACGGGGGAGAAGAAGTACGACATCTCGGGCTTCATCGTGCCCACGGACGCACCCGGCTACAAGCTCCTCCGGAAAGAGAACAAGATGGGGATCCGCGCAAGCGACACGATGCTGGTAGGTCTTGACGGCATGCGGATCCCGAAGGAGAACCTCCTGGGTCAGGAGGGGAAGGGGTTCAACATCGCCCTCGCCACGCTGGATGGGGGCCGGATCGGGATCGCGGCGCAGGCCCTCGGCATCGCCCAGCGCGCTCTCGAGGAGTCCCTGAAGTACGCGAAGGAGCGCGAGGCCTTCGGAGCGAAGATCGCCGAATTCGAGGCGATCCAGTGGAAGCTCGCCGATATGGCCACGGAGATCGAAGCGGCCCGCCTCCTCACGTACAAGGTCGCGCGTCTCAAGGACGTGGGCCAGAAGCACACGTACGAGTCGAGCGTCGCGAAACTGTTCGCCTCGGAGGCGGCGCACCGCGCGGTCGACGCCGCGGTCCAGATCCACGGCGGCTACGGCTTCATCAAGGACTACGTCGTCGAGAAGCTGTATCGTGACCAGAAGATCACGGAGCTGTACGAAGGGACGTCCGAGGTGCAGCGGATGGTCATCGCGCGATCCCTGCTCGGCAAGTGAGCGGGATCAGCCGGTCAGCCGGAAGACGCGGTACTCCGTCTCGCACGGGGTCGATCCGCTGATGTAGACGTCTCCCGTGGTGAGATTCACGATCGACCCGAAGAGGGTCTTCACGCGATCCGCCTCGGGGTCCTTCGGGTTCTCATGGCGGCAGATCGAGTCCGGGCGGGAGAGATGGTCCCGCTGGATCCGCACGATCGTCTCGGGGGTCACGTGGCCCAGCGTGGCCTCCATGAGCTTCCGCGCCCGGTTGTAGCGCAGGATGGAGCAGAACTTCTCCTGCGGATCCCGCTCGTACTTCAACATCCGCTCGCCCACGTAGTGATTCGTGTGGACGAGCCAGCCGCCGTCGCCGTAGAGGGCCTCGAAGTCCGTGGCGGAGCCCTCGACGGAATAGAGCTCACCCTCCCTCGAGCAGACGATGTTGTTGAAGCTGGACCCGCGTCCCGCCGGCATCGCGGACTCGAGGGCTTCCTTCAACGTGCTGGACTCGAGGACGCGGCGGGGGGCGAACATCTTCGGGATCCCGATCCGGACGTCGTTCGGGCTCACCGCGTTCCCGGTCAGGCTGATCCCCGCGTCATTGAAGCCCATCGTCGGGAAGAGCCCTTGGTAGGACATCGCGAAGAACGCGGGCTTGCCCTCGACCGCGACGTGGACGGGCACGACGAGGCCGTCGTAGTCCGGCGTGTAGTCCTCGTTGTGGGCGACGAGCACGCTCCCGTCCGCGGTCTGCTCCGGCCCCGCGGCGACGTCCGTGCAGCCCTTCAGGCCGGCGGACGGGCTGTGACCCGACCACTGCGCCAGGAGCACATCGAAGGGGACGCCGCTGCCAGCGGCGTATCCCCGCATCTCCTCGATGAAGTCGGGGACCCACGCCTCAATCCGCGGGAGGACCTTGCGGGCGTACCGCTTCGCGCCCTCCACCGTGGCGCCCTTCTCCCAGGTGAGCTCCTTCCGGAAGATCTCGACGGCCCGGTCCGCCTCGTGGGCGAATCGCTCTCCGAGCGCCTCGCCGACCTGCCGGGGCGACCCGCGGACTGGGAAGACCTCGAGCGGCCCATATTTCTCCTTCGGGGATGCGAGCCGAGCGACCATCGCGGCGGGGAAGGGGGACCCCCGATAAGACGGTTCCCGCGGACGGAATGAACCTGCGGCCGGCCGCTGACGCGAACCCTTTATGGTCCGTCGCGGTTTCCCGGCCAGGATGTCCACCCGCGTCCTGTACATGGAAGAGAGGAAGGGGCAGGATCCGGACCCCTGCTATCGCCGCGAGTTCGATGCCAAGATAACGGAGCGCGGCCCCGACTACGTGGTCCTCGACCAGACCCTGTTCTACGCCGAGGGGGGCGGACAGCCGGACGACCACGGGCTCCTGCGGTGGCCCGGAGACGAGGCGAAGGTCCTGCGGGTAACGAAGGAGAAGGGCGTCGTCAAGCACCACGTGGAGCGCATGCCCGAGTCGGACGACGTGCACGGCGTGATCGACTGGGACCGGCGGTACAAGCACATGCGGATGCACACGTCCCAGCACCTGATGTCCGGGCTCGTGTTCCGGATCTACGCCGCGCGGACCGTCGGGAACCAGATCCACGCGGACTTCAGCCGCGTCGACTTCCAACCCGCGAACTTCTCGCCGGAGGACCTGGAGCGCATCGAGGAGGAGTGCAACGCGGTCGTAGAGGCCGCCCTCGACGTGCGGATCTTCGAGGAGGACCGCGTCGTCGTGCAGAACAAGGTCGAGGACCGCTCGCTCCTGGACCTGATCCCGCAGAGCATCCGGCGGCTGCGGGTCATCGAGATCGGGCCCGCGGACTACTGCCCGTGCGGGGGCACGCACCTGAAGAACACGAGGGAGATCGGCCGGATCCACATCCTCGAGAAACGGTCCAAGGGGAAGGAGACGGACCGCATCTCCTACGAGCTGCAGCCCGCCTGAACCCGCGTGGTCCAGCGGAATCCGTGCGCAACATGGCTTATAGGCCTCCATCCGTGTCGTGCACCGGGCGGTCCGGATGAAGGTCGGCGTCGTCGGCGTGGGGAAGCTCGGAGGCGAAATCGCCTTCGCCGTCGCCCGCGACGGGACGTGGGACGAGATCGTCCTCTATGACGTCGTCGAGGGACTCGCCTGGGCCCAGGCGGAGGACATCCGGAGCGGGATCGCGGAGCGGTCCGACAGCATCGTCCGGGCGGGCGCCCTCGAGGACCTGGCCGGCTCCGACGTGATCCTGCTGGTCGCGGGCCAGGGCCGCAAACCAGGGATGACGCGGCTCGACCTGCTCCATGCGAACGCACCCCTCGTCCGGGACCTGAGCCGCCAGATCGTGGCCGTGGCCCCGCGCGCGACCCTCGTCGTCCTCACGAACCCGGTCGACGTCCTGACGACGATCGCCTGGGAGGCCTCGGGCCTGACGAGGGACCGGGTCCTCGGGTCCGGGGCGCTGCTCGATTCGGTCCGGCTCCGCTGCCTGCTCGCGGACCGATTCCGGGTCAATCCCTCCCAGGTGGAGGCCCTCGTCCTCGGGGAGCATGGCGAGCGGGTCGTGCCCCTGTTCAGCCGCGTCCGAATCCAGGGGCGGCCCGTCGAGCTCAGCGCGGAGGAGAAGACAACGATCCTCGAGGATCTCCGAGCCGTCAGCACGAAGATCATCCAGGGGAAGGGCGGGACCGCGTACGGACCCGCGGGCGCGACGGCGAGCCTCCTGCACGCCTTGGTCTCCCCGCGGCCCTCGACCGTGCCGGCCTCGGTCGTCCTCCAAGGCGAATTCGGCGTGCGGGACCTCGCGCTCGGGGCGCCCGCCGTGGTCGGGAAAGGACACCTGTTGCGCGTGGAGGAATGGCCCCTCCTTCCCGAGGAACAACAGGCCGTGGAAGCCGCCGCCCACGACCTCGGCGAGTTCGCGCAGGACGCGAGTGTCCTCCTCGGGCTTGCGGTGCACCACACGACCCTGGACAAGTTCACGACTCCGGCGGGGCGCTGACGCGTCCACTCGCGTCGCCCGCGACGGCGTGCGGGCGCACCCAGCTCCGTGGCTCGGTTGTCACAGGTCGACGGGCTGCTTGCCGTCCCAGATCTTCCGCGCACCCTTCTCCGCGGCGGGGATGAGCAGATCGCGCTTCGACTTCGTCGGGATGATGAAGAACTCCTCGGCGCGACCGCCTTCCGAGATCAGGACGAGCTTCACCTTGCCGCCCTCCATGGGCTCGCCCGTCTCCGGATGGAGGTAGTTGTACCGGACAAACCGACCGCGATCGATCAGGGAACGCACCTCGATCTCGCCCTTCTTCGTGCGCGTGAGGACCTCGTCGGGGAAACTGGACATGGGGACCACGGGCGAGATGCCGGGCCGCGCGAAAAGGGTTGGGCCCGCTCCAAGTCAACCTTAAACAAGGTTGCCTTGCAGCTCGATGGCGCAACGACGTGGCGGCCTCCGGCCAAGCCGATCCGCCTGTCATCCGTTCACGGACGCGCGTGGGGTACGGGACGTTCGAAGAGCACCTCGCCCCCGCACGTGATCTTCACGATCTTGTAGAAGGGGATCGTGGCTCGGACCGTCGAGAAGTAACGGTGACCCAGCTCCGTGATCTCGGCGCCGGAGAGGACGCGACCGCCCTCCGGCGAGGTCCGGTCCGCGACCCAGATCTCAGCCCGCTTGAGGCTGCGGCCCTTCCTCCAGCGCAGTTCGTTGAGGACGTCCCGGGCGGTCCGCATCGCGGGGCGGGAATGGCCCTCGCTCCACAAAGCCCTTATCGGGTGACCCCGTTCCGTGGCCCGATGGAGTACCCGCCGAGGATCCACGCCCTCCTGGAGAAGGCCAAGGCGGTCCAGGGCGACGCGCTGCGCGTGAAGGCTCGTGGAGAGACCTTTGAAGGCGTCCTCATGCCCCACACGAGCTTCAGCGGCGAGGACATCCTCACGGTCAAGCTGGGGAGCGGTTACAACATCGGGATTGCCGTGGAAGACGTCGAGTCCGTGGAGGTCACGGCGAAGCACGCCGCCCACGGGGTGGACCGGAACCTCCCGCCTTCCTCGAAAGCGAAGCCCACGATCGCGGTCCTGGGAACCGGGGGCACGATTGCGTCGTACGTGGACTACCGCACGGGGGCCGTGCACCCCGCGGTCACCGCAGAGGAGCTCGTCTTCAGTGTCCCCGAGCTCCTCGAGGTCTGCAACGTACGGGCGCGGGTGATCTACAGCATTTACAGCGAGGACCTGAAGCCGGAGAACTGGCAGCACCTCGCGCAGGAGACGGGGAAGGAGCTGAACGCGGGCGCCGCGGGCATCCTCATCCCGCACGGGACGGACACGCTGCACTTCACGACCGCGGCCCTGTCGTTCATGCTGCGCGACCTGACCGGGCCCGTGGTCGTCGTCGGATCCCAGCGCTCCTCGGACCGACCGTCCTCCGATGCGGCCTCCAACCTGATCTGCGGCGCGCGGACGGCCACCGCGGACTTCGGGGAGGTCGTGGCGGTCATGCACGCCGAGACCTCGGACTCGTATGACTGGATCCACCGCGGGACGAAGGTCCGGAAGATGCACTCCTCGCGGCGCGATGCGTTCCGCTCCATGAACGCCACACCCCTGGGGACGGTCCGCCCCGAGGGACCCGTCGAGTTCACCGAGCCCGTCCAGCCGCGGGCCAAGGGACCCGTGAAGGTCGACAGCCGGCTCGACCTGGACGTCGCCCTGATCCACTTCTTCCCGGGGATGAAGCCCGCGGCCCTCGAGAACTGCCTGAAGGAGGCGCACGGGGTCGTCCTCGCCGGAACGGGATTGGGGCACACGGCCCACGACCTCATCCCGGCGGTCCACCGCGCGACCCGGGACGGCATCCCCATCGTCATGACGACCCAGACCCTCCAGGGACGCGTGTCGATGCGCGTCTACGACACGGGCCGCGACCTGATCAAGGCGGGGGTCATCAGCGGCGAGGACATGCTCCCGGAGGTGGCCTACGTCAAGCTGATGTGGGTCCTGGGCCACACCCGCGAGCCCGCCGACGTGGCGAAGGCAATGGGGACGAACCTCGCGGGCGAGCTGAACCCGCGCATCGGCCTCGACGAGTTCTCGGACTGACGCCAGGATCGCGGGGACCTTTCGTTAAGCTTATGCGCGGCCAGGGGTTGACGCGCAACGGGCCCGGATGAAGATCGACCAGGTCGGAGAGGTCGGCGTCGTCATGACCGCGGCGAACGAGCCCGTCCTGAAGGAGAAGGACCAGGTCATCGGGTTCCGCGCCCTGAACTACGAGATCTACAAGGGGGGCGCCTTCACGAAACGCTCCCTGGTCGAGCGCCGCCACGGGTGGGCGTGGCAGACGCGGCAGCGGATCCTGCTCCTCGACGACGCGTGGCTCGACCTGCCTGGAGGGAAGAAGGGCAAGCGATACCACGAGATCCCCTTCGAGGAGGCCACGGACGTCGTCCATAAGAAGCGCCGCGTGCTCCTCCACACGCAGGACGCGGAGCACGGGAAGGTCATCTTCGAGTTCCGTCCCTTCGGCGCGGCCGCCCGTCTGCTGGCATGGCTCAAGAAGGAGAAGGAGCACCGGGAGATGCGGGAAGAGGGCACGCTCGAGTCCCCGTACAAGCCCGAGGACCGCCGGCGCCAGGCCTGAGTGTTTCCGCGCAGCTTGATACGCCCCGTCCGGTTGTCTCGGACGGCGAGATCGATGTCCGTCCCCGAAGAGTACGGTCAGGTGTGGGACATGCTCGTGGAGGCCCACCGAAAGGCGCACGGCAGCCATGAGCCTCCCCAGGGAGACATGAACTGCTGCGCCGAGTATGCAATCATGATGGCCCTCCGCGACGCGTCGACGCTTCGGCCGGACTATCCCGCGCACCTGATCCGCCGCGTGTCCGCCCTCCCGGAGCTGGACCGGGAATTCTACGTGAAGAACATCCTGTCCACGGACGGCGAGGCGGAGCCGGCGGACCCCGAGGCCCTGCGCGAATACCGTGCGGCGCGGAGGCACCACATCCTCTGGGGCGAGCTGAAGAACGCCGCGGCCCGCATCGAGGAGCTCGAGGCGAGGCTGGAGCGGCCACCGGGCGAGGGGGCGTAGGGGGCGACGGGCGGAATCGCGCGGGACGCGGACCACGAAAGCCTTATTCGAGCCCCCCGGCCTTTCCGAGGCAAATGGACTACAAGGCCCTGGGGTTGAAGGTCGGGCTCGAGATTCACCAGCAGCTCCTCACCCACAAGCTGTTCTGCAACTGCGCCTCCCGCCTCTCCGAGGAGGACGACGGCATCCGGTTCCAGCGCCGTCTGCGGCCCACGCAGAGCGAACTCGGCGAAGTGGACGCCGCCGCGATCGAGGAGGCGCGACGCCATCTCACATTCGTCTACGAGGCCACACCGAACACGTGCCTCGTCGAGGCGGACGAGGAACCGCCGCACCACCCGAACGAGGAGGCCCTCGACATCGCCCTGGAAATCTCCCTCCTGCTCGGCGCCAAGCCCGTGCGGGAAGTCGACTTCATGCGCAAGATCGTCATCGACGGCTCGAACACGGCGGGCTTCCAGCGGTCCGCCCTCGTGTCGATGGACGGCGCGATCGAGGTGAATGGGAAGCGGATCGGCGTCCCGACGATCCTCCTCGAGGAGGACGCGGCCCGCAAGGTGGGCGAGAAGGTCGACGAGATCTTCTACCGCCTCGACCGCCTCGGCATCCCGCTCGCAGAGGTCTCCACGACCCCGGACATCGCCACCCCCGAAGAGGCGCGTGAGGTCGCCCTGGCGATCGGGTCCCTCCTGCGCGCGACGCGCCGGGTGGTCCGTGGGATCGGCACGATCCGCGAGGACGTCAACATTTCCATCCGCGGCGGGGCGCGCATCGAGATCAAGGGCGTCCAGGAGCTGCGCCTCATCGAGACGTTCGTGCAGAAGGAGGCGGAGCGGCAGCTCATGCTCATCGATGTCGCGAAGGAGCTCGCGCGGCGCGGCGGCGGGGCGGTGCCCGAGGCGGGAGTCGACCTCACCGCCGCCTTCACTGCCTCCCTGTCCAAGGTCATCCAGGCTGCCCTCAAGAAGGGGGGAAGGGTGATCGGATGGCCCTTGCCGAAGTTCGCGGGACTCCTGAAAGGGAAGCTCGGGCCCGAACTGGCGGCGCATGCCCGGGTCGCTGGGGTCGGCGGCATCTTCCATTCGGACGAGCTTCCCGCCTACGGCGTGACCCAGGCGGAGGTCGATGCGGTCCGGAAGGTGCTGAAGCTCGGGGACGCCGACGCCTTCGTCCTGGTGGCGGACGAGGAGGCGAAGGGGCTCCACGCGATCGAGGAGATGCTCCCCCGCGCACGCTACGCGGTCCAGGGCGTCCCTGAGGAGACGCGCGATCCACGTCCCGACGGGACCTCGGTCTACAGCCGCCCCTTGCCCGGGAAAGCGCGCATGTATCCGGAGACGGACGTGCCGCCGCTGCGCGTCCACGAAGACCGCCTGAAGCGGATCCGCGAGCACCTCCCTGAGCGGCCCGAGGCGAAGGTCCCGCGACTCGTGCAGGCCTACGCGATCCACGAGCAGCAGGCGCGACAGCTCGTGCAGGAAGGCAGCGACGACCTCTTCGAGCTCATCGCGAAGGAGTTCGGCGAGGCCACGCTCGTGGCCACGGTCCTCCTCTACCACTATTCCGAGCTGCGGCGGGAAGGCCTGGACGTCGACGGAATCCCGGAAGACCACCTGCGGGAGCTGTTCTCCCTCCTGAAAGCGGGGCGGTTCGCCAAGGAGGCGATCCCGGATCTCCTGCGGCACATGGCAACGACCGGGGGCCGCGCATCGGACGCCCTGAAGGCGGTCGGCGTCCAGGGGCTCGGTCGCGAGGAGGTCGAGAGGACGGTCGACGAGGTCCTGGACGCCTCGGAGGACCTCATCCGCTCCCGCGGAGCCGCCGCGGAGAAGGGGATCATGGGCCGCGCCATGGAGAAGCTCCGGGGGCGCGCGGACGGGAAGGTCGTGAGCGACGTCGTCCGCACACGGCTACAGAAGAGAATTCAGGAAGAAAAGAAAGAAAAGAACTGAGAGACCTCCACAACATCGGAGGCGCAAGCGCGATTAGTTGTGCTTGCCCTTCTTCGTCTTCTTCGCAGCCTTCTTCGCCATGGTCAGGGTCTAACTCCTCCGGGGGGCAGACCCCATTTCACGTGAGCCTTCCCATGAACCATCAGTTCATAAATGTGTGGCGGGGAATCCGCACGTCCGCGGCGACACACGCACCTCACGAATCGTTAAGGCGATGCATTCCTTCTCGGGGTCTGGGGGCACATGGGTTGAAGGTCTTCCTTTCCGTGGACATGGAGGGAATCTGCGGCGTCGTCGGCGAGAAGGAAACAGATCCCGAGAACGGTGGCGAGGCCTACCAGGCAAACTGCCACCGGATGACCGCGGAAGCGAACGCCGCAATCGAAGGCGCCCTCAAGGCGGGGGCGACTGAGGTCCTCGTCGCAGACTCCCACTGGAACTTCGACAACCTGATCCCGGAGGAGTTGCACGAGGCCGCCACCCTGCTACGCGGCAGCCCGCGCCCATTCTCCATGGTCCAGGACCTCGACGGCTCGTTCGACGCCGCCCTGTTCGTCGGCTACCACGCGATGGCGGGCACACCCCGCGCGATCATCGACCACACCTTCACCGGACGAATCCGGAGCGTCGAGGTAAACGGCCGCGCGGTCGGCGAGACCGGGCTGAACGCCTACGTGGCGGGCGAGTTCGGCGTGCCGGTCGTCCTGGTTACCGGAGACACCTCGTTGGCCGCGGAGGCGCAGGCCCTCCTGCGCGGTGTGCACACGGTCGCGGTCAAGGAGGCGATCAACACGCACGCAGCGAAGCACCTCCATCCTCGCAGAGCGTGCGACCGGATTCGGACCGAGGCCGAGAAGGCCGTGCGGGAGGCCGCGGAGATCGAGCCGCTGGTCGCGGCGAAGCCCGTGGCCATGGCCATCGACTTCAAGGGGACGGAGGCCGCAGACCGCGCGGAGCTCGAGCCGCTCGTGACCCGGGTCGGCGGCACCCGGGTCGAGTTCTCGGCCGAGGACTTCCGGGCGGCCTTCCGGATCTTCTACGCCTGCATGCACCTGTCGTCGGAGGAGTGAGCGTTCGACACGAGAACCTATATAACACTTGACTTGATTCGCTGTCGGTGAGAAGGGACTTGGCCATGGCCGCGAAGAAGGCCGCGGACAAGGGGGATGACTGGTTCTCATCCCTCGACGCGGAACTTGAGAAGAAGACGAAGGAGATCATCGAGGACGTCGGCGAGCAGAACGAGGTCCGCCTCGAGCTGAACCGGGCGCTCATCGAGGATTTCTGGAAGGTCTGGAAGCGGTTCAACAAGATCAACGTCCACTTCACGATGGAGCCCTCGTACAGCAACTGGGGTGTCTTCACGGACACGTTCCCCGAGGGGGACTGGAAGTGGCGGCCCGGCTTCAACCCCGCCGCGGTGCAGTCCGTCCAGCTCCTCGACCGCTCCATGGACGAAGGCCGTGTCGGCGACGCGGTCAAGATCAACTACGTCGAGGTCGAGGGCAAAATCCACCTCAAGATGGCGTTCGAGTACTCCGAAGGGGAGCACTACTACAAGTACAGCGGCTGGAAGCGGATCTGGACGATCCACACCCTGTACGACGTCGCGATCGACCGCGTGAGCCTGGACGACCTGCACAAGATCCTCGCCGAACTCGTCAAGGTCTGGTACGAGAGCCACCTCCGCCGGAACCGCGACATCCTGATCAAGTACCTCAAGCAGACGTACGAGAAGGTCGAGACGTTCAACCAGTGAGCCTCGCGCGACACAACAAATATCGGACCTGATTTCCACTGCACAGGCTATATGCCCCGCGTCCCCGCATCGAGACCGTCGTGGACGACCTTCTCCCGACCGCACTCCTCTTCCTGTTCCTCGCCACGTTTGCCTTCACCACGCTCGACTGGCGCTTCCGGAGGAAGAGGCTCGGCGGGAACGTCGCCCCGAGCTGGGATTGCCCCCACTGCGACCTCATGAACGAGGCCGAGCGCACGGTCTGCTGGGACTGCGGCGCGGCGATCTCCGTGAACCGCTTCTTCCCCGAGATGGGGCCCATGGCCGCCGACACGTGGCGCTGCGGACGATGCGGTGCCTGGAACGGCTCGACCCGCCACACCTGCTGGTCCTGCTCCAACGCACCGACGAAGCAGCCGAAGCGGCAGGCCTGAATCGCCGTCAGCGACCGCGCGTCGCGGGCTCGACGGGCCGGGCCGGAAATCGACGTGAGGTCAAAAAATGTACCACATGCTTTTAGTCCAACCGAAATCTAGGGGGGCCCTAGGCCATAACGTTCGGAGTGAATTTTGTGAGTCGCAGAACCTTCAGATTCGGTGCTCGTAGTGTGATCGCGCTGCTTGTCCTCGCCCTGGCGTTTACGGGGGTTGCGGCGTTGCCGTCCAGCCGGGCGGCCCCGCCGGCCACCTTCCACGTGACCCTGGGAGCGGCCAACGCGGACATGTCCCTGATGGGGATGGCGTACTACCCGAACGCCATCACGGTCCACCGGGGCGACGTGATTGTGTTCACGAACAACCTCATCGAGCCTCACACGGTCACCTTCGGTCTCACCGGCCCGGTCGCCGACCCGTTCGCGTTCTTCGCGCCGCAGAACCTCACGGGGCCTGGAACGGCCACGTTCGACAACACAGGAATCGTGAACTCCGGAATCCTGGTCCCCGAAGGGCCCTTCGGCAACAGCATCGCCGTCACGATGGACGTCGGGCCTGGCACGTACACGGTCCAATGCGCCCTCCATCCGCTGATGAACGGGACGATCACGGTCGTCCCCGACGCCCAGAAGCTGCCCAAGACGGACGCACAGTACCAGAAGCAGGCCCACGCCCGGATGACCGTCGACATCGCCCATGCCCGGGACATCGAAGAGGCTTCCATCGAGGCTGCGGCGACGGCGGCTGACATCGGGGGCACTGGCATCGAGGTCGCGGTCGGCGGCGGCAACGGCGTGTCCACGGTCATGCGGTTCTTCTCCTCCGACCTGACGGTCCACGTGGGGGATACGGTCCACTTCGTGAACCGAGACCCGTTCACCCCCCACACCGTGACCTTCGGGGCCGAACCCCTGGGCGGGGACGCGGGACTCGTCGCCCCGGCGAACCGGAGCTTCCCGTTCGACAGCGCCACGTCCTACGACGGCTCGTTCAACCTGAGCTCGGGATTCCTGCTGTCCTTCCTTCCGTGGGGCAACATGTTCAACGTGACCTTCACGGCGGCGGGGACCTACTCGTACATCTGCGGGCTCCACGACATGATGGGCATGGTCGGGACGGTCACCGTCGAGAATTGAACGAACACGGCGCGGGGTGACCGGGGCGTCAGTGCACGCCGCGGTACATCCCGCCATCCACCTGGATGACGTTCCCCGTGACGTAGGACGCGCGGTCCGAGACGAGGTAGGTCACTAGGTCCGCGACCTCCTCCGGACGGCCGTATCGGCCCAGGGGGATCGCGCGAGTCTCCTCCGTCTGGACGTCCTCGAGGACCCGCTTCTCGTGCTCGGCGCGGACCCGCTGGATCTCGAGGAGGCGCTCCGTGGCCACGAACCCGGGCGCGACCGCGTTCACGCGGATCTTGTCGGGGCCGAGCTCGCGGGAGAGTGTCTTCACGAGGCCGATCACCGCGGCCCGCATCGCGTTCGACAGGAGGAGGTTGTCCAGGGGCTGCTTCACGGTCAGGGATGTGATCGCCACGATCGAGCCACCTCCCCGGGGACGCATCGCCGGGACCGTCGCCCGGATGAGCCGGACGGCGCTCATCAACGTGAGGTCGTAGGCCTTCGCCCACTGCTCCTCCGTGAGGGTCTCGAACCGTCCCGTGGGCGGCCCGCCCGCGTTCACGACGAGGATGTCAACGCCCCCGAAGGCGGCCCGCGCCTTGTCCACGAACGCGGTCGCGTCGGCCAGCTTCGAGACGTCCGCCGCGACGCTCAGGACGTCGGCGCCCGTCTCGTCGTGGATCGCCCGAGCGGCCTCCTTGAGCGGCCCGGCGTTCCGGGCGCAGATCGCGACCTGGCAGCCCTCCCTCGCGAGGTTGAGGGCGACGGCCCGACCCATTCCCTGGCTCGCGGCGGCCACGAGGGCGACCTTGCTCTTCAGTCCAAGGTCCATGGAACACCCACCGTCGCTCCGTCCCTTGAAGCTTCGCGCGGCCTCACGCCGGGGCGGGAGGCGCCACCCTCAGGAAGCTCCGCACCTCGCCGACGGGCTGGTAGCCGAGCGTCTTGTACATGGCCTGGGGCGAGTCGAAGAGGTCCGCGAACAGCACGCTGTACTCGCATCCGGCCGCGAGGGCGCGCTTCGAGACGTCGAACACGAGCGTCCGGGCGACGCCGCGGTTCCGGAACTCGGGCATCGTGGCCACGTCGCCGATGCAGGCGAACCGCCCGCGCGCCCAGAGGGAGATCGTCGCGGCGGGGGTCCCTTCGACGTACCCGACGTAGTGCCGCTCGCCGTGGAGGCCGGCGTGGTCGCGGGCGATCGCGTACAGCTGCTCGGATTCGTCCGGAGCATACTCGAGGCCCTCGAACACTCGCATCCGCAGCCGGCGGTAGTCGTCCTCCGGCGCGGCGTGGCCCACCTCGCGGACCTCCACGTCCGGGTTCGTCACGCAGGCGGGAAGGCCGAGGCGCGCCATGGCGAGCTCCGCGAGCGGCTGGAAGCCGCGGGAGGCGAAGGCTTCCTGGTTCTCGAAGGCCACCTGGGCATCCTCGAACACGACGTTGCGGTGGCGCACCGAGCTGCCTTGGAAGGCCTCCTCGAGGTCCGCGAGGACCTCGTCGACCCCGCCGCTCGGGAGGCGCTCGACCCAGGCCAGGTTCGCCATGTAGATCCGGGGGAAGCGGTCGTTCCGGACCGTGACCCCATACGGCGTCTTCCGGACGACGGACCCGGTCTCCGCCCAAGTCCGCTCGAAGCTCAGGCAGGCCCGCAGGAGTTCCTGGGTGTCCACGGGCCCGACGAAGGGGAGGGCCGAGATGAAGCTTTGCGGTGAGCCCTAGAAGCCGACGAAGAGGTCCAGCAGGATGCCGAGGGCGATGAACGCCAGGGCGACCACGATCCAGAACTTGGCGTCGCGGCTGAGCTTCATCCGATCCGTCCGGCCGAGACCACCGGGGGTTAATAGGATTTCGCGCCGCGGAGGATGCACTTTCACCCACCCCGACGAGACCCTTTATACCGCCGGGGTGTACCCAGAAACGAGGCGAGAAATCGACACGCCTCGGGAACGTGATTCTACGAGAGAAGAACTAGCGCCCCATGTTCAGGACATCACCCGGGCGCTCGGCGGAAAAGTGAGCGAATCGGAGATCGAGAAGGAGCTGTCCAGCTACCTCAACGTGTATCGCGTCTCCCTGGACACGGCGAAGCGGTCCATCGTCAAGAAGCACGGCGGGAACCCGTCCGGCCTCGCGGTCGGCATCAACAAGACGATCCGCGAGCTCGCGCCGGGGGAGCAGTCCGTGAACCTCCTGGCGCGGATCGTGAGCGTGAACGAGAAGGACGTGACCGTGGACAGCGGCACGAAGCGGATCCTGTACGGCATCCTCGGGGACCCCTCCGCCACAGTGCCCTTCACGGCCTGGGAGCCGCTGAACATGACCCTGACCAAGGGCGACGTGATCCGCGTGCAGAACGCCTACACGAAGGAGTACCGCGGCCAGGTCCAGGTCAACTTCGGGGTGCGCACGGCGGTCACCAAGGAGAAGCCGGACGCCCTGCCCGAGTACAAGCCCTCGGCCGGAGGCGGCATGCCCTACCTCGGCAAGCCGACGGAGATGAAGGTCGTCGACCTGCGCGAGGGCGCGTCGAACGTGGCCGTGACGGCGCGCGTCCTGTCCGTCGAGACGCGGGAGGTCGAGGTGGACGGCGCGAAGAAGGCCGTCCACAGCGGCGTCCTGGCCGACGAGACGGGCAAGAGCCAATTCAGCGCGTGGAAGGACTTCGGCCTCCAGGAGGACGACGTCCTGCGCATCGAGGGCGCCTACGTCAAATCGTGGCGGGGCATCCCCCAGCTCAGTTTCGATGACCGCGCGACGGTCACAAAGCTCAAAGACGACGCCCTGCCGCCGTCCGCCAAGGTGGGCGAGAGCCCGCGGATGTGGATCGAGGACCTCGCGGAACGCGGCGGGGGCGTGGACGTCACCGTGCGCGGCATCCTGATCGACCTGCGCGAGGGCTCCGGGCTCGTGTACCGCTGCCCCGAGTGCCGCCGGGTCCTGCGGAAGGGCGCGTGCCGGATCCACGGCGAGGTGAAGGGCGAGGCGGACCTGCGCGTGAAGGCCGTCCTGGACGACGGCAGCGGCGCGCTGACCGCGGTCTTCAACCGCGAGCTCACGGAGGCCCTCCTCGACAAGACGATCGACACGGCGATCGCCCAGGCGAAGGAGGCCATGTCCGTCGACGTGGTACGGGACGAACTCTCCGACCTCCTCGTGGCCCAGCCCATCGAGGCGCGGGGGAACGTCACCTCGGACGACTACGGGCTCATGATGATCGTCGACACGGCGAAGATGCTCCGCGTGGACGTGCAGACAGAGGCTCGTGAGATGCTCGAGCAGATGGAGGGACCCGCATGATGCGCGAGGTCGCCTGGCGGCTCTTCGCCGGCGAGTACAACGACGCCACCCTCGAGGTCGAGGGGACCGGCGAGCGCGCGCCCTCCTACGTCATCACGCCCCTCGGCGCGAAGGTGAACCGCATCTTTGTCGTCGGCGTGATCACGGACGTCGAGAACGTGGGCACGGACATGCAGCCCATGTGGCGCGCCCGGGTCTCGGACCCGACGGGAACGTTCCACGTGTACGCGGGCCAGTACCAGCCCGAGGCCGCCGCGGCCCTCTCGAAGCTCAAGCCGCCCGTCTTCGGCGCGATCGTGGGCAAGAGCCGCGTCTACTCGCCCGAGCCGGGGACCGTGTACACGTCGGTCCGCCCCGAGGTCATCAAGGCCGTCGACGAGCGCGTGCGGGACTTCTGGATCCTGGAGGCCTGTCGCTCCCTGCGGAAGCGCCTCGACGCGATGTCGGAGGCCCAGAAGATGGACCCCCTCACGAAGGAAGCCCTCGCCCAGGTCGGGGTCAAGCAGGCCCTGGCCGACGGGATCGTCCAGGCGACCGGCCACTACGGGAAGGCGGACCTCTCGCGGTACACCGCGATGCTCGCGGAGGCCCTGCGGTACCTCCTGCCGGAGTACCGCGAGGGCCGTCCGGAGGAGGCCGAGCCGACCGTGACGGAGGCCGCCCCGAGGGCGGAGCCGAAGGAGCCCGAGGAGCCGACCGCGGACGAGGACAAGGTCCTCGAGGTGATCACGTCCCTCGACAAGGACGGCAAGGGCGCCCCCTGGGAGGGCATCCTCGACTCCGCGGGCAAGGCGGGCGTCTCGAAGGACAAGCTCGAGGAGTCGATCAACAGCCTCCTGGACAAGGGACTGATCTACGAGCCGATCCTGGGGCGCATGAAGAAGATCTGAACCTCAGGCGGAGGGCGTCCGGCCCTCCGCCATGTCTTTGATCCGCTGCAGAGCGTGTTCGACGCCTTCGGCGGCATGCTTCGTGAACGGCCCGGTCCCGAGCTTGAGCAGACCCGCGAGCTTCACGTCGTAGACGGCGGTGAGCTCCGTCTGCCCGTCGCCCTTCGGGGTCACGGAGACCGTCTTCGTCCCCCGCATGGGCCCCGCCAAGAGCTCGTGGACGACTCGGTTCGGGGGTTCGAGTCGGACCCGCTCCCGTTCGACCCGGTCCCGGAAGGCGAGGGTCACTTCGCGCTCCAGCACGTTCCCGTCCGACGAGAGCGTGCGCACGGACTTCGTGCCCTTCCAGATCTCCGGCTCCCGGTCCAGCGCGGAGGCCAGGGACCAGACCGTCTCGGGGTCCGCCGCGATCATCACGCTCTTCTCGATGCGCGCCATGGCCCGCCGACGCGGCCGCGGGCCATAAACCCCGCGCTCAGTACGTCAGGAAGGCCTTGCAGGACCAGCACTTGCGGGCCGAGAGGCCGACGCGCGCTCCGCAGCGGCTGCACCGGCGGAGGGCCGGGGTGACGCGCTGCTGCCGCTCGAGACGGTGCACGCCAATCTTCCCCATCATGAACCCGCCCAGGCCGGCCGAGACGGCCAGACCGAGGGCAAGCAGCTCCATCCAGGGGTTGACCCAGAAGAGCTGCTCGACGAGGTAGAACCCGAGGAACGCCCCGAGGTACGACCCCACGAAGCCGAGGGAGCCCAGGTACGTCTTCCGTCCGGCGAAGGCTCCCGCTCCGAAGAGGGCGAAGCCGAGGAAGAAGAGCCGGAACTCGAGATAGGGGATGAACGTGCTCGCGAAGCCCGCCACGGCGGTCAGGACGAGCGACGCGAGGACGGCCAGCATGAATCCCGCGAGGGGGTTGCGGATGGATGTCGAGGCCATGGGGCGACCCGGGCCTCCAACCCCGGGTTGCCTTCAAGTAGCTGACGTCGTCGCTATCACGACCTGATAATCACGATCCGGAGCGCTCAAGCCATCATCTGGAGGATGGCCTCGATCGCAGACAGGGAGGCCCGGATGGCGACCCGGTCCGGGGCGTCCGGGCACCGCTCGAGGTAGAAGCGCAGGTCGCTCCGCGCCTCCGCGAAGCGGTTCATCCGGTATGCGAGGAGACCACGGTCCCGGTGGTCCAGCGCGCTGTCCGGGTCGAGGTAGAGCATCTTCTCGACGACGGGCCAGGCGCGGCCCGGGTCGTCCTCGGCCAGGTAGTTCTTCTTCAGATTGTTCAGCATCCGCGTGAGGATCTGCCGCTTCCGGACCGGGGCGAGCTGCTCCTCGGAGAACGGGACGCTGCTACCGTAGACGTCCTGGACGAGGCGCTCGCAATCCTCCAGGGTCAGCGCCTCCCCGCCCTGGAAGGGGTCCAAGAGGACGGAGGAGGTGTCCCGGCGGGCCTCGACGATGAAGTGCCCCGGGAGGCCGATCCCGACGACGGTCAGCCCGATCCGGCGGGCGGCCTCGATGTAGAGGACGCTCAGCGTGATCGGGATGCCAAGGCGCCGGTCGAGCACCTCGTTCAGGTACGAGTTCCGCGGATCGTAGTAGTCCTCGACGTTGCCACGGAACCCGAGCTCCCCGAAGAGATGGCCGTTCAGCGTCTGGACCCGCTCCCAGAGGGACGTCCGCGGACGCACGCGGTCCCGGAGGGGCTCCGCGAGCTCGTCGAGCCGCTTCAGGTAGCCGGCGATGTCGAGGCCCGGGTGTGCGTCCTCCGCGATGAGCAGGGCGGCCTCCCCGAGGTCGAGGGACGACTCGGGCTGGTCCACCACCCGCGCGAACCGCGTGATGTTTGACAAAGAAGCGGCCCTTTCCATCCGGGTCCCGGGCGCCTAGGGCGACCTCGGTCATAAGGTTTCTCGGATTTTTCCGGGCCACAACGCCCCGACCCACGCGCGCTCGCGCGCGGGTTCTTGAGATATTATCGCACGTGACAGATGAAAGTCGAGGGGGCACCGAGGTAGGTCCGCGACGATGCCGATCCACTGCGTTCCTACCCTTTACAAAAAGCCTTTATGTCGACGAACCGCTTCGCGAGACTCGAGTGGGATGACTCTAACGGAAGATGAGTCTTGGACTAGCTCGAGCACTCTCCCGTCCGAGGAGACGAGGGACGAACCGATCGTAATCCGCAAGGTCCCGACGGGCATCGCGGACCTGGACAGTATCGTGGACGGCGGGTTCCCCAGCGGCTCCACGGTCCTCTTGAAGGGGGACATCGGCGCAGGGATGCAGGAGTTCGCGTACACGGCCGCGTCCAAGATCGCGATCGTGAACGAGCGCCCGAGCTCCTGGCATTACTACCTCGGCGACCACTGCGACACGTCCGACCTGCCCTCCAAGATCGCCTACGTGACGTTCTCCCGGTCCCGCGAGACGGTCCTCACGGAGCTGGCGACCTCCTTCAACTCGGAGTACTTCTACGCCTTCCGTGACCGGACGATCTTCAAGGACTTCTCCTCCACGTACTACCGTCATTCCGTCGTGCCCCAGAGCTGGACGCACCAGGACGCCTTCGACCTGCCGTCGACGAACATCCTAGAGGAGCTCGTCACCTTCCTCGAAGAGGAAGGCCAGGGCTCCATGGTCGTCATCGACTCGATCACGGACCTCGCGGTCTCCGAAGCGGTCGAGATGCGGGACCTCGTGACGACGGTCAAGGGCCTCCAGCGCGCGGCGAAGAAGTGGGATGGCCTCGTGTACCTGCTCCTCACGAACGGGATCCTGGAGCCGCGGTACGAACAGATGCTCATGGACTCGACGGACGGCTGCCTCGTGTTCGAGTGGAAGACGTCCCAGCGGTCCTCGACCCGGCAGCGGTACATGTACCTGGAGAAGTTCACGGGCGTCCTGCCCCATCTGCCCCGCGACAAGATCGCGCGGTTCCCGACGATGATCTCGGCGAACCAGGGGCTGGTCGTCGTCTACATGGAGCGCATCTCGTGAGGTGATCAGATGACCGAGACGGAAGCGGCACCCCAGAAGGACGCGGAGACGGCGACGACCGGCGTAGACCTCGTGCTCACGGGGATCGACGGCCTGGACGAGATGCTCGGCGGGGGCGTGCCCCGCGGGCACATCATCACGGTCATGGGCTCCTTCGGGACGGGCAAGACGACCTTCGGGATGCAGTTCCTCATGCAGGGTCTGATCAACGGGGAGAAGGGCATCTTCATCTCCCTGGAGGAGGACGTCGAATCGATCACGGCGAACGCCGCCTCGTTCGGCTGGGACCTCCGGCCCCACCTGAAGGACAAGAAACTGGCCATCATCAAGCTCGAGCCCGCCGACGCCAAGGCGACGGTCACTCGCGTCCGCTCCGAGCTCCCGGAGTTCATCAAGAAGTTCAACGCGACCCGCGTGGTCGTCGACTCGGTCAGCCTCCTGAACATGATGTTCGGGGACGACAACGAGAGGCGCGCGCGCCTGTTCGGCCTGTGCCAACAGCTCAAGACCACGGGGGCGACCTGCATCTTCACCGCCGAGGTGAAGGACGACAACCCTCGGAGCAGCCGGGACGGCCTCGTCGAGTACGTCTCGGACGGCGTGATCGGCCTCCGGTTCAACGAGCGTGAGAACGGCGACGTCCAGCTGGTCATCCAGGTCATGAAGATGCGGCGGCTCCAGCACCCGCGATCCATCAAGCCCTACAGCATAACGGACCAGGGCCTCGAGGTCCACGGGGACATGGAGGTCTTCTGACCTCCTGCGGACCGAGGCGCCACGTTTAAGCCAGCCGAAATCGAGGAGCTCTCCGGACCCGGAGGGCATTTATAGGACCGGTTGTCTCAGGGAGCCGAAGGCCGTCGTCGTGAAACTCGTTGTATTTGACCTCGAAAATACATTGATTTTCAATGAATTCCTGCCGGAACTTGCCTCTTTGCTAGGAAAGGAGGACGAGGTCGCGGAGATCACGCGGGCGGGGATCGACGGCCGGATCGACTGGGAGCAGGGGTTCCGCCTGCGCGCCCAGTTGCTCGGCGGGCTCAGCCAGTCGCAGGTCCTGCGCGCCGCGCGCCATCTGCGTCCCGTTCCGGGGGCCCAGGAGTTCGTCCACTGGCTCCGCTCTCAAGGGAACAAGGTGGCGATCGTGACGGGCGGTCCGCGAGAGGTCGCGGAGGCCGCGATGGTCCTCTTCGAGGCGGACGCGATCTTCAGCAACGAGTTCGTGTACGAGGCGGGCACATTCACCGGCGACGTGCGCGTGCAGGTGAGCCCACGGCTGAAGGGCGATATCGTCCGCGGGCTCGCGTCGCGGTGGAGCGTCCCCAAGGAGGACATCCTCGCCTTCGGCGACGGCCTCATGGACGTGCCGCTCCTGAGGGAGGCTGGCGTCCGGATGGGGATCAACTCGAACGGCAAGCTGCGGGACCACGTGGACTTCGAGCCCCGCGACTACGTCGACGCGCGGCAGTGGCTCGTCGACAAGGGTGCGTTGCACGCAACGAAAGCGGATGAAAAGGACTAAGTAGGCTTCCCGCCAACCACGGTCCGCATGCGGGTGGGCATCCTCCTCTTCGATGGCGTCGAGGAGCTCGACGCGATGGGCGTCTACGAGGTCCTCGCGAAGGCGAAGCAACTCCATCCGCAGCTCGACCTGATCGTCCGCACTCGGGCGCGGAAGGAGACGATTACCGCGGCCCTCGGGATGAAAATGCTCGCCCACGACGTCCGCGCGGATTTCGACGATCTGGACCTCCTCGTCGTGCCTGGCGGCCTCGGTTACAAGGAGGTCATGAAGGACCCCGGCCTCCTGGACGAACTCCTCGCCTTCGGCACGGAGAAGCCCATCGCGAGCGTCTGCACAGGGGCGGTCATCCTAAAGGCGGCTGGCCTGCTCGCGGGCCGCCGGGTCACGACCCACCACACCGCGCGCGACGAGCTGCGGGACGTGGCAACGGTCGTCGAGGATCGCGTCGTGGAGGACGGCCTCGTCACAACGTCCGGGGGCGTGACCGCGTCGATAGACCTCGGACTCCATCTGCTGAGGAAGTACTTCGACGGTCAGCTCGCGGACGAGGTCGCAGCCCGCATCGAATACCACAAGCCCTAAAAACGACGGCTCCATCTGCCGCGCCGGGGTGGAGCCGATGAAGTTCCTACGGAAGGGCAAGGTCAAGGAAGTCTACGAGGTCGCCGCCGACGAACTCGAGTTCGTCTTCACAGACCAGATCAGCGTCTTCGACAAGGTCATCCCCAGCCTGATCCCGTACAAGGGAGAGACTCTCTGCCGCACGTCGGCCCACTGGTTCCAGGTGGTGAAGGACCTGGGCCTCCGCACCCACTTTCTGCGGGTGAGCGGGCCCAACAAGATGCGCGTGAAGCGCGTCCAGGTCATCCCGGACTACGACCGGATCACCCCGACGACGAGGAACTTCCTCATCCCGCTCGAGGTCATCGCGCGCTACTACGTCGCGGGCTCGATGCACGACCGCCTGAAATCGGGCAAGGTGCGCCCGGAGGACGTCGGTTTCCCGAAGGGACACGTGCCCGCCTACGGAGAGCCGTTCCCCGAGCCGTTCGTCGAGGTCACGACGAAACTGGAGAAGGTGGACCGCGAGCTCACAAGGGAGGAGGCCCTCGAGATCTCGAAGCTCTCCGAGCGCGAGTACGACGACCTCGTGTCGGCGGTCCTCAAGATCGACGCGAAGATCAACGCGGACGTGAAGAGGCGCGGCCTGATCCATGTGGACGGGAAGAAGGAGTTCGCGATGGACAGGGAACGCGCGCTCATGTTGATCGACACGTTCGGCACCGCCGACGAGGACCGATGGTGGGACGCCGAGGCGTACGCGAAGGGGGAGCACGTCGAGCTCAGCAAGGAGTTCGTCCGCCAGTACTACCGGAAGACCGGGTACCACCAGGCGCTCATGGACGCCCGCGCGGGGAAGAAGCCGGAGCCGGACATCCCCGCCCTCCCGGACGACGTCGTAAGACAAGTCTCGGACCTGTACGTCGGGCTGTTCGAGCGGCTCACGGGCGAGCGGTTCCGGTGAGACGTCCGATTCCCGCAAAACGCTTTTAGCGGGTGCGTTGTTATCGAGGCCCGTTGGGGGCTCCAGCCTTGGAACTCATGGTCTACGTCGACGGCAAGTTCTACCCTCAGTCGGAGGCGAAGATCAGCGTCTTCGACCACGGTCTCCTCTATGGGGACGGCGTCTTCGAGGGGATCCGCGCGTACAACGGGCGGATCTTCAAGCTCGACCGCCATATGGACCGGCTCTTCAACAGCGCGAAGGCCATCGACCTCAAGATCCCGCATACGAAGGAGGAGATGGCGGCGCTCATCGTCGAGGCGTGCCGCAAGAACGACATCCACGACGGCTACATCCGTCCCGTCGTGACGCGCGGCCCGGGGGACCTGGGACTCGACCCGCGCAAGTGCAAGAAGGGATCGAGCGTCGTCATCATCGCCCAGCCCCAGATCAGCCTGTACGGCAAGGTCTACGAGCGGGGCATGAAGGTCGTGACCTCCTCGTACCGCCGCGTCCCCCCGCAGAGCCTGAGCCCCTCGATCAAGTCGCTCAACTACCTGAACAACATCATGGCCCGCGTCGAGGCGAACCAGTACGGGGCCGACGAGGCCCTCATGCTCGACATCCACGGCTATGTCTCCGAGGCGACCGCGGACAATTTCTTCATCGTCCGCAACCACACCGTGACCACGCCCTGGTCTTCGACGAACCTGCCGGGCGTCACGCGGGAGACGATCCTCGAGCTCGCGCCCCAGATCGGGCTGAAGTCGGAGGAGCGGCTCTTCACCTTGTACGATGTCTGGGCCTCGGAAGAGGCGTTCATCACGGGCACGGCCGCGGAGATCGGTCCCGTGGTCGAGGTGGACGGCCGGCAGATCGGCGACGGCAAGCCAGGGTCGCAGACGAAGGCGCTCATGAAGGCGTACCGGGAGCTCGTGACCAGCACGGGCACGCCGATCTGAGCCGGTAGCCCGAGGCGAGCGTCTCTCCCGTCCGTCAGATGTCGATTTCGACGAAGCCGTCGTGCTCGCGAGCCGGATACGTCCGCAGAGGGGCCTTGAGACCTTCCTCCTCGCAGGGCATCTCGGGCTTGATCTTCGGCTCGGAGACCAACGCCCCCGTTCGGACGTCCCAGACCGCCTCATGGGCGGGGCACGTGACCTGCGGGCCACTCACCTCAGTAAGGAGAGCGCAACCCATGTGGGCGCAGACCGCATCCATCGCGTAGATCTCGTCCCCGACTTTGGCCACGAGGACGGGACGGCGGTTGATCCACGTCAGGACGGAGCTGCGCCTCGAGAAGACCCGGGTCGAGATGGACACGCGTCGGAAGGTCATGCGCGGCCCACTCGCTCCCGACCTCTAAAATCGTTGGTACGTACTCGCCGCCTCTGCGCCGGACCGGATCGAACTCCATCACGAGACCGCCGTGGTCGTCCCGTCCCTCCCGATCCCGAAGGCCACGAAGAAGAGGAGGGCCGCCAGGAGGGTCCCCGAGGTCGAGACGACGAAGAGGGCCGCGGTGAGACCCCAGACTCCCGCCAGGACGCCGGCGAGCGCCGCGCCGACGCCCTCCCCCGAGAGGAACATGTTCTCCTGGAGCCCTACCTCCGTCCGCTGCGCCTTCGGGCCCAGGCGCTGTCCCAGGAACGTGATCGGGATCAGGGAGCCGCAGGGCCAGAAGAACGCGAAGACGAGGAGACAGACGGCGGAGAGCGTGAGGTCCCTGGCGACAAAGACGCCCGCGTAGGCGATCCCCGTGGCCAGCCCGCCGAGGACGATCAGGGAGCGGGACCATCCGCGGTCCGCGATCCGGCCAAAGAGCACGCCGGAAGCGGCCCACACGGCCGCGCTCCCGACGAAGAGGAGGACCGCGACCCTCAGGTCGAGCCCCTGGACCACCGCGAGGAAGAAGGGCAGCCAGCTGTAGGCACTCCAGCCGAAGCCCACGAGGAACTGGAGTCCCGCGATCCACTGAACGTCCCGATTCCGCAGGGCCTTCCGGATGTCCTTGGGCCGCAGCGGGACGCCCATGCCCCGCGGGAGGAAGACGGCCAGGGCGCCCATCGGGACGATCGCCAGGATGGCCGCGAGGAGGTAGTACGTCCTCCAGGAGGGCGCCAGGGGGAGGAGGAACGCGACCGTGAGGCCCGCGACTCCGAGGCCGAGGGCGATGGACACGACGTAGACCCCGAGGAAGGCTCCCCTCCGCTCGCCCAGGCTCTCGTTGATCCAGGCATACGCCATGACGCCGAACATCGCGAGGCCCGCCCCGAGCAGGAACTGGCCCGCGATGAAGGGGAGGACCGTGGGGGAGATTCCGGACAGGAAGGCGCCCGCAGCGACGCATCCGAGTCCGGCCAGGCTGACCGGCTTCAAACCTGCCCGGTCCGCGAAGATCCCCGCGATGAAGGGACTCGCGAATCCGCCGATGTCCAGGGCCGCCATCGCCGCGCCGAGCGTCGCCTCGGTGAACCCGAGGCCCGAGACGACGAGGAAGGAGAGGAGGGCAAGGAGGAAGACGCCGTACGACGCGGCGGTCGAGCCGACGAACAGCCAGGCGAAGACGAGCCGGGCTCGAGGCGCGGCCGGCCGGTCGGAATCCGAGGTCCCCCGTTCCATGGTCGTGCGGCGGGAGGACCGAGAGGGTCAAAATCCTACCTGTCCGGAGCCCCCCTGCGCGGCCCACGCCAAAGCTTAATCACGCCGGAGCCATGGGCCGGCCGGTCTCCCATGAAGTTCCTCGAGTACAAGGCGAAGGCCATCTACGCGAAGTACGGCATCCCGATCCCGCGGGGCGTCGTCGCGGGGCGGCCCGAGGAGATTCACCACCCGTCCCTCCCGTGCATGGTCAAGGCCCAGGTCCTCATCGGCGGACGGGGCAAGGCGGGCGGCATCAAACCCGCGGAGACGATCGAGGAAGCCCATTCCGTCGCCTCGCAGATCCTCGGCATGGACATCAAGGGCTACAAGGTGAAGATGGTCTACCTCGAGGAGCGCCTCGACATCGACAAGGAACTCTACCTCAGCTTCACGATCGACCGCTCCGCGCGAGAGCCGCTCATGATCGCCAGCGCGATGGGCGGGGTGGAGATCGAGAGCGTCCCGCACGACCAGCTCTTCATGCAGCACATCCCCACCCTGATCGGCCTCCAGCCGTACGTCCTGCGGACGCTCGTGACGAAGCTCGGCCTCGCGGACCACGTCGGGGACCAGGTCGAGGACATCGCGCGCAAGGCGTACGAGCTCTTCCGCAAGGAGGACGCGGAGCTCGTCGAGATCAACCCGCTCGTCGTCACGAAGGGCGGGAAGGTCGTGGCCGGGGACGCGAAGCTCGTCGTCGACGACAACGCGGAGTTCCGTCACCTGGAGTACGCGAAGCTGGACCAGGACCGGACCCCCCTCGAAGAGGAGGCGCACGAGAAGGGGATCACGTTCATCCAGCTCGACGGGGACATCGGCGTGATCGCGAACGGCGCCGGGCTGACGATGGCGACGCTGGACGTCCTGAACCTGAAGGGCGGGAAGGGCGGCACGTTCCTGGACCTCGGCGGCACGGACGACCCGGAGAAGGTCGCGCAGGCGTTCGAGATCCTGCTCAAGGCCCACCCCTCCGTCATCCTGCTGAACATCTTCGGCGGCATCACGAAGGCGGACACGGTCGCCCTCGGCGTGAAGAAGGCGTTGGAGGTCATGCACGCGGACGTGCCCGTCGTCGCGCGGATCAAGGGCGTGAACGAGGACCAGGCCAAGGAGATCCTGCGGGGCGTCGGGATGTATCCCGCGGAGACGATGGAGGAGGCCGCGGAGCTCGCCGTCAAAGTCAAGAAAGGGGGGAGCTGAGATGGCCGTCCTCCTCACGAAGCGCTCGCGCGTCGTCGTACAGGGCATCACGGGCCACCAGGGCCAGTTCCACACCCGCGCGATGCTCGACTTCGGCACGAAGGTCGTGGCCGGATGCTCTCCGGGAAAGGGCGGGACGAAGGTCGAGGGCGTCCCGGTCTTCGACAGCGTGCAGCAGGCCGTGGACAAGAAGCGAGCGAACGCGTCGATCATCTTCGTCCCCGCACCGTTCACGAAGGACGCGGCGATCGAGGCGATGGAGGCGGGCCTCAAGCTCGTCGTGATCATCACGGAGCGCATCCCGTTCCACGACACCCTCGAGTTCATCCCCTACGCGCGGACGAAGGGCGCCGTCGTGATCGGGCCGAACTGCCCCGGGATCATCACGCCCGCGGAGTCGAAGCTGGGAATCATGCCCAGCCACATCTTCAAGCCCGGCGACTGCGGCGTGATCAGCCGCAGCGGCACCCTGACCTATGAAATCGTCAATGCGATGACCCAGGCGGGGTTCGGGCAGTCCACCTGCGTCGGGATCGGCGGGGATCCGATCATCGGGACGAACACCCACGAGGCCCTCGAGCTGTTCCAGGGAGACCGGAAGACGAAGCGCATCGTCGTCGTGGGCGAGATTGGCGGCACCGCCGAGGAGGAGGCGGCCGCGTACATCCAACGGAACGTCACGAAGCCCGTGGTGGCCTACGTGGCCGGTCGCACCGCGCCGCCGGGGAAGCGGATGGGGCATGCGGGCGCGATCATCCAGGGCAATATGGGCACCGCGGAGTCCAAGGTGAAGGCCTTCAACGACGCGGGCGTGCCCGTGGCGGACTATCCGGTGAACATCGCGAAGTTACTGGCCACGACTTGAGGTCCGACCCTGCTCAGGCCTTGACCACGGATACCAGATCGGCGTAGGGGGACCCAAGGTCGGAGGTCGAGCCGAGATAGAAAGGCCAGGGTACTGAAAGCTGGAAGTCCATGCTCGCGTGAGCAGGCACGAGATAGCGCTCTTGAGCGACCACTGAGTGCAGTGTGTCCTTCACCACAACCAAGTTGACGGTCGCAATCCCGTCCACCTGCCCCGAGTTTGTGAGGGTGAACCACACCGTAATGTAGGCCACGCCATAGATGTTGGCGTTCGCTTGGCTCGCAGAGGAATCGATCGCCACTTGTGGTTGCTGCGTCACCTCGAAAACAAATGCTCCAGCGAGGACGACGGCCACCATCACGACCGCCACGGCCAGCCACCTCCGGCGCTGCCGCGTCCAAGCCCGAAGCCGATGCCTCATCCGATAGGCGGTGACATCCTCCACAGACATCCCTCGGCCACCGAAATCTAGCTGGCGACTTAGGTACTTTCCGTAAGGTCTGTATGACGGACGTGAACCGCCCGCATGCCTAGGCTCCGATGCGGGGAACGTTCAAGTAGCCCTCCGGCATGCTTCTCTCGGGGAGCCCAGAAGGGCTGAGAGTATCCCGAGTGAGGGATAGACCCTTGGAACCTGATCCCGGTCATGCGGGCGTAGGGAACACCAGGAGCTTTTCAGCCCGGGGACCCTGAGGAGTCTCCCGGACCATGACGGACGTGCCGAAGCCCAAGTATCCCATGGGCAAGATCAGCCGCGCCTTCTTCGAGAACGTGATCTCCCATCGGCTCGGGGCGAGGCGCAAGGACATCGCGAAGGGGCCCGCGAACGGCGTCGACGTGGGGGTTGTGCGTCTCCCGGACGGCCGGGCGCTCATCTCGACGACGGACCCGATCTACATCGTCCCGCCGTACGGCTGGGAGCGGGCCGCCTGGTTCGCCTTCCACATCCTGGCATCCGACCTCGCGACCTCGGGCGTGGCGCCACAGTACGCGACGATGGACTGGAACCTCCCGATGGACATCGAGGACGACCAGATCGAGGCGATGCTGAAGGTCATGGACCGCGAGGCAAGGAAGTATGGCACCGCAATCGTGACGGGGCACACGGGGCGGTATGAAGGCTGCAACTACCCCATGGTCGGCGGGGCCACGTTCCTCGCGATCGCCGCGAAGGACGGCTGGGTGACCTCGGACATGGCACGGCCGGGAAACCGCCTCCTCGTCACGAAGACCGCGGCTCTCGAGGCCACCGCCATCCTCGCGAACACGTTCGGTGAGATTACCTCGCGGCACCTCTCCCCGGAGAGGACCGCGCAGGCGAAGGCCCTCTTCGACTCGATGAGCACCGTCGACGACGCGCTCACCGCCGTCGCCGCCGCAGGCCTCCGCAACGACGGCGTCTGGGCGATGCACGACGCCACGGAAGGCGGCGTGCGGAACGCGGTCTGGGAGATGTCCCAGGCGTCGCGCTTGGGGGTCGACGTGGACCTGACCAAGGTGCCCATCGACCCAGCCGTGGTCGAGGTCTGCCGGGTCTTCGGCATGGAGCCGCTCGACGCGATCAGCGAGGGCACGCTCCTCCTGGCGGTCCATCCGGACTCGAGCGAGCGGGTCATCGCGAGGTTGAAGCGCAAGGGAATCCTTGCCGTGGACGTCGGGGCCTTCACGAAGCGGGGCGGCCCGTGCAGGGACCGGGGCGCGGCCTTCGGGCCGGCGGAGCGAGATCCCTTCTGGGTCGCCTTCAGCCGGGCCCTGTCTGGGGAGATCGTCTGAGCGCGGAGCCGGGTCGACGCGAGAAGTGGAAGCTGAGCGGCGTCTACCTCGTGACGTCGCCGAAACGGCCCGTGTCCGCCCTCGTGTCCACGGTGGAGGCCGCGCTCGAAGGCGGGGTCTCCCTCGTCCAGTTCCGCGACAAGGGCCAGTACTCCGACGCGGAACGGCAGGACGTGTGCAACGCGCTGAAGGATCTCTGCCACCAGCGCAATGTGCCTCTCCTCGTGAACGATGACCCGCAGCTCGCGAAGCGCCTAGCGGCGGACGGCGTGCATGTGGGCCGGGACGACCCCTCGCCGCGAATCGCGCGCGCGCTCCTGGGACCTGCGGCATTGGTGGGGGTCACGGTCTACGGAAAGCCCGGGGAGGAGCAGAGCGCGGAGGCCGCCGGCGCGGACTACCTCGGAATCGGACCATTCTTCCCGAGCCCGACGAAGCCCGAGGAGCCCGAGTTCCCCCTGCATCTCCTCGACCTGGTGGTGCGTCGCACCCGCCTGCCCGTATTCGCGATCGGCGGCATCACCGAGGAGCGAGCGCGGCAGCTCGCGCGGCACGGCATCGCCGGCGTCGCAGTGGTCTCGGCGATCATGGACGCACCGGACCCGCGACACGCCGCGGAGGAACTCCGCGACGCGTTCGAGAAGGGACGGTCCGCGTAGCGGCTCGGGAAGCGCGGAACGGTAACGGTGGGGTCGGCCTGCACGAGTCCGCATTGTTATTACTCTCCTTTCGGAGTGTTCATGGGTCCCTCGGGCCGACAGGGAGACGATTTCCATGCCCGAGCAGGCGCCCCCCAAGAAGAAGCCACTGAACCCGAAGCGCACGCCCATCCACGAGAACGATCCGATGGAGCGGCGCGGCGCGTTCATCGAGGCCCTCATCCCCTACACCCGCGAGGAGGCCCTCATCGAGGCCCAGCGATGCATCCAGTGCGGCAAGCCGTGGTGCATGGAGGAGTGCCCGATCCACCAGGACGCGCGCGGCTACATCAAGCTCATGGCCGCCGAGGACTTCAACGGCGCCCGCGACCTGATCCTGCGAGACAACCCCCTGGCCTCGTGCCTCGGCGACGTCTGCTACCACTACTGCGAGCGCGTCTGCCCCATCGTGAAGCGCGGCGAGGCGATCGCGGTCCGCCATCTCAAGCAGGCCGCGATGATGTACGCAGACCCCGCGAAACCGTACGCGCCCGTCGTCCCGACGAACGGGATGAAGATCGGGGTGATTGGGGGCGGCCCCGCGGGCCTGATGAACGCATGGGTCCTCGGCCAGCGCGGTTACGACGTGACCGTCTTCGAGTCCTCGGACCGCCTCGGCGGCCTGATGTCCGGGACGATCCCCGCCTATCGCCTCACGGACGAGACGTTCCAGGAGGACATGGCGCGGTTCGCGAACCTCCCCGTTCACTTCGTCTTCCACGCCGAGTTCCCGAGTGAGCTCAACCTGGACGACCTGCTCCTCGAGTTCGATGCCGTCTTCGTGAGCATCGGGACGCACAAGTCCCGCGGCCTGGGCATCCCCGGCGAGGACCTCGACGGCGTGTACTCCGCGCTGAAGTACCTCAAGGAATCCAAGCGCGGCGAGCGCAAGTCGATCCGGCCCAAGGTCGTCGTCATCGGGGGCGGCGACGTCGCGATGGACTCCGCGCGCTCCGCCTTCCGCCATGGCGCGGAGGAGGTCACGATCCTGTACCGCCGGAGCCGCGAGGAGATGCCCGCGGACGACCAGGAGGTCAAGGAGGCCATGGACGAGGGCGTGAAGTTCCAGTTCCTCGTCGCGCCGAAGCGCTTCCTCGGCACGAAGCGTCTCGAAGGGATCGAACTCCAGCAGATGGAGCTCGGACCGCCCGACGAAAGCGGACGACGCCGGCCCGTGCCGACGAACACGCCGCCGATCACCGTGAAGTGCGATGCCGCGATCCTGGCCGTGAGCCAAGAGGCGGACCTCGAGATCCTGCCGAAGGACCTGGAGGTCAAGCTCGCGAAGGACGGCACCCTCCAAGCCGATCCCGAGACGGGCGCGACGAAGCGCCCCGGCGTCTACGCGGGCGGCGGCGCGAGCGTCGTGCACGCGATGGCGGCGGGCAAGCGCGCGGCCCTTGCGATGGACGCGTTCCTGCTCACGACCAAGGCCTCGTGAGCGCGCGGCAAAAACGCGCGTGCGCGCGTGGAGAAACGCTTCCGCACATGGAGAGCAGCGAGGTCCGCGACTCACCCCCAAATCGTTAAATAAGTCCCCCCGCGTGCGACGAGAGTCGTGCGGCAACTCATCGTGACGGAGAAGTTCAACGCAGCGGTGCGCATCGCCACCATCCTCAGCGACGGGAAGGCAAAACGCGCCTACGTGGACGGCGCCACGGTCTTCGAGTGGCCCAAGGGGGACGACCGGTACCAGGTCGTCGGCCTCCGCGGACACATCATCAACCTGGACTATCCCGCGGCCCTCAACGACTGGCAGCGGACGGACCTCAAGGAACTGATCTGGGCCGACCAGGAGAAGGTCGTGACCGCGGGGAAGATCGCCGCGGCACTCAAGACCCTCGGATCCCAGGCGGACGAGGTCATCATCGCGACGGACTTCGACCGAGAAGGCGAACTGATCGGGGTCGAGGCCCTCGAGATCATCCGCTCCGCGAATCCGAAGGTCGCCGTCAAGCGCGCACGGTTCAGCGCCCTCACGAAGTGGGACATCGAGCGCGCGTTCAACGAGCTCGCCGAGGTCGACTTCCCTCTTGCGGCCGCCGCGGAGTCTCGGCAGTCTCTCGACCTCGCCTGGGGCGCCGTCCTCACGCGGTTCCTGTCCCTCGCCTCGAAGCAGGTCGGGAAGGACTTCCTGTCCGTCGGCCGCGTCCAGAGCCCGACGCTCGCCCTCGTCGTGGACCGCGAGCGGGTGATCGAGGACTTCGTCCCGGAGGACTACTGGACGCTCCACGCCAAGTTCTCCAAGACGGTCGAGGGCAAGCCCGCCGAGTTCGAGGCGGACCACGAGCATGGGCCGTACTGGGCGCATAAGGAGGCCGAGGCGGCCAAGGCGCAGGCCGAGACCGCGTCCAAGGGCACCGTCCTCGAGTACATCCAGAACGAGCGCGAGGAGCATCCCCCGCCGCCCTTCAACACGACGATGTTCGTGGCGGAGGCGAACCGGCTCGGCTTCGGCGCCGCCCAGGCGATGAAGATCGCGGAGGACCTCTACCAGGGCGGCTACATCTCCTATCCCCGCACGGACAACACCGTCTATCCCTCGACGGTCAACCTGCGCTCCGTCCTCGAGAAGCTCGCCGAGTCGCCGTTCGCCGCGGAGGCGCGCGAGCTCGCCGCTCAGGAGCACATCCGCCCGAGCCGCGGACGCACGCAGGCCACGGACCACCCGCCCATCTACCCGGTGGCGGGCGCCACGCGGGAGAAGGTCAAGCGCGACGACCACTGGCGGATCTACGAGCTCGTCGTCCGCCGCTTCTTCGCGACGGTCGCGCCGAACGCGGTCGCCTTGGCGTCGGAGGCGAGGATCGACCTCGCGGGGCAGGCGTTCAAGGCCCAGGGCTACGTGATGCGGTCCCTGGGCTGGCGCAAGTACTATCCCTACTGGCAGGTGCGCGAGGCATCCCTGCCCACCCTCGTGGTCCAGGAGCAGCTCGATCGGGTCGGACCCGTGGACGTCCACGCGGACCGCACGAAGCCTCCCGCCCGATATTCGGAAGGCAGCCTGATCCAGGAGATGGAGAGGCTCGGCCTCGGCACGAAGTCGACGCGGCACGAGATCATCAAAAAGCTCTACGACCGCAAGTTCATCGAGGGCAAATACCCCAAGCCGACGATCGGCGGGCGCGCGGTGATCCAGGCTCTTGAGGACCATGCGGCGCGCATCACCCAGCCAGAGATGACGGCCCACCTCGAGGCGGAGATGGAGAGCATCGCCCGCGGCGTCCTCGAGCCCAGAGTCGTCGTCCAGAACTCCCAGGAGATGCTCACGGAGATCCTCGAGACCCTCGAGAAGAACCGCGAGGCGATCGGCCAGGAGATCGCCTCCGCCCTGCGCGAGCAGAACTACATCGGGAAGTGCAACGTCTGCAAGGAGGGCAACCTCGTGGTCATCCGCTCGCGGCGGGGCACGCGATTCCTCGGCTGCGACCGCTACCCCCTGTGCCGCAACACGCACCCGCTCCCGCAGATGGGCCTCCTCGAGAGCGCTGCGCAGATCTGCCCCGAGTGCGGCTCGCCGATGATCAAGCTCACGGACCGCGGGCGGGAGACGCTGCTCTGCGTCGCCTCGGACTGCCCGACCGTGCGGGAAAAGAACTTCATCGGCAAGTGCGACAAGTGCGGCACCGGTGAACTGACCATCCGGCACGGTTCCTACGGCAAGCGGTTCGTCGGCTGCACGAGCTACCCGGACTGCAAGAACTCGTATCCGCTTCCGTCCCGCGGCCTCATCCTTCCGACGCCAGACCGGTGCAAGGCCTGCGGCCACCCCGTCGTCAAGGTCATCATGCGCGGCCGCCCGCCGTGGATCCTGTGCCTGAACATGGAGTGTCCCGCGAAGAACGGAAAGCGGAAGAAGGCCGCCTCGAAACCGGCGGGGGGCGCGCCGAAGAAGCCTGCTAGGAAGAGGGCCCCCGCCCGAAAGAAGAAGACCGAAGCACCGCCTGTTGAGGCGGAAATCGCGTCCGGCTAAGGCGTCTGCATAAACTCGACGAACTCGTCCACGCTCCGCGGCTGGAGCACGTAGTTCGTCTTCTTCTCCCGGCCGATCGTCGACGTCGGCGTCTTGCCGTAGTGATGTCCCGGGCAGACGACGAGATCGTCGTCCATCTTCCGGACCTTGTTGAACAGGGATTCGTACATCTGCCGGACGTCCGATCCGGGTAGGTCCGTGCGGCCGCAATCCCCGACGAACAGGCAGTCCCCGGTGAAGACCCGGCCCGCGACGATGAAGCAGCACGAATCCGGCGAATGGCCCGGCGTGTGCACGACCTTCACCTTCAGCTCTCCGACCTTCACGATGTCGCCGTCGTGGAGGATGACGTCCTTGCGGGCCATGCTCAGCTCGTGGGCCGCGACCTTCCCGCCCGTCTCGTCCGCCAGGCGCTCGTTGTCGAAGATGTGGTCGGGGTGGTGGTGCGTGTTGAAGATGATATCGATCGAGTAGCCGTTCTCGCGGGCGACCTGCTGAAGGATGCGCGCGTCGAAGCTCGGGTCGATCACGGCGGCGACCTTCTTCGTCGGATCGCCGAGGAGATACCCGAAGTTCCGCATCTGGCCGATCAGGCGCTGGTCGAAGAACGCGTCCATGGTCCGCTCCGCCCATTCCGCCCGGGGGATTAAGGGTTCGCCCTCACCGCGTCTTGACGATCGTGTACCCGCGGTCCGTCAGGGCCTTGGAGACCGCCTCCCAGGTGATCCGCTCGGGGTCGAACTCCGCGTAGCCCTTGTTGATCATGTAGTTGATGTTGATCTCCACGATCCCCGGGACCTTGCGCAGGGCGCGGCCCACATCGATCGCGCAGCTCGCGCACTCGAGCCCGCGAATCGCGAAGACCACCCGCTCTGTCCCGGCCATACGGCCCGTCTATTCGCCCGCGCAATAAGGGACTTCGCCCGCGGAATCAGCGACAGAATCGCTCGACGAACTCCTTCGTGGTCTCCGCGGCTTGGAGGAGCGTGACGCGCTCGATCCCCGGCACGCCGCAGGTCATGAAGACCGTGTCCGTCGTCGCGGTCGTCACGCGGGTGCGGTGCGAGTCCCGGTAAGGGTAGATCGCCACGAGGCCCTCGTCATCCTCGCAAACCACCTCGACCCCCTTGAGGACCACCGGCGCGTCCATGCCGATCCCCAGGAAGGACTCGCCCTCCCGCGCCAGCCTCATCCGAACGTCCCCGTGCGTGTTCGCCGCGTCGAACGCGGCGATCGCGATCCGCGTCTGCATCGACGCGAGGTTGTACGCATCCACGAGGGTGTTGATCCGCGGGAGCTCCTTCCCCTGGAGCACGCGGCGTAGGAGCGCCTCGGAGGCGGGGCGGATCTTCGTGGGGTCGATCCCGACCCGCCAGTAGAAATCCCGATACGACCGCAGGCTCGGCTCGTCCTTCAACGTCTCGAGCCTCAGGCGCGCCCGGAACTCACGCACCAGCACGGGGACGAACGCATCGAGACGCCCGTCCCGCTCCTGGACGCGGAGCCCGCCCACCTGGACGAGATGGGCGTCCAGTCCCGGGAAGGATTCGCGTAGTCCGGGGTCGACGGTGAGCCGCACGACCGGGCATCGCGGGGACCGCAGATAACCTGTCCGCCTCGGGGTTATGTAGAGGGTCGGCCCTGCCCGGGCCGGGGTTGCGATGCAACGCGTGCGCGTCTCCGACGGCCAGATCTTCGCCTTCACGCCGGACCTCCAGCCCAAGGCGTCCGTCCATCCGGGCGACACGTTCGAGGTCGAATGCCAGGACTCCTGCGGCGGCCAGATCCGCTCCGAGGCGGACCTCCTGTCCAAGATCGACCTCGACCACGTGAACGGGGCGACGGGTCCGATCGAGGTCTCCGGCGCCCAGCCGGGAGACGTCCTGCGGGTCTCCATCCTCAGCCTCAAGGTCGGCAAGGTGGGCTACGTGGGCACCGAACCCAAGCTCGGCGTCCTCGGGGACCGGGTGAGCGTGGGGAAGACCCGGATCCTGCCCATCCGGAACGACGTCGCGCGGTTCTCGGAGGAGATCCGCCTCCCGATCGAGCCGCACATCGGCACGATTGGCGTGGCGACCGCGCGGGAGAGCCTCTCGACCTTCTACCCCGGCGACCACGGCGGCAACCTCGACACCCGCGAGATCCGCGCGGGCCACGCGGTCTACCTGCCCGTCTTCCAGCCCGGGGCGATGCTCGCCCTCGGCGACGTCCACGCTCTCATGGCGGACGGCGAGGTCTGCGTCACGGGGATCGAGATCGATGGGGTCGCGAGGCTCCGCGTCGACCTGCTGAAGGGGCTCGACCTGCACCGGCCCGTGGTGGAGACGCGGGACGCCTGGTATGCCCTCGCGAGCGCGCCCGATCTGGACGAGGCTGCGCGGCTCGTCACGTCGGACGCCGTCGACCTGCTGGCCCGCGGTCGCGGGTTGGCGTGGGAGGACGCGTACATGCTCGCGTCCCTCGTGGCCGACCTGCGCATCAGCCAGGACGTCGACCCGCACCGCACGTGCAAGATGGTCCTCCCCAAACGTTACCTGCCCCGTCTCCCGGGGATGCCCGAGCCTGCCCGCACGAGGACGGCCACCCGGACGAGGAAGCGGACGACCCGGCGCTAGGTGAATCCCGCGCCGCGGCCCGCGCGACTGCGCACCGCCGTGCAAGAACCGGCCACGAGTGTACGGAGAGGGACACCTGCAAAGGGCAAAGGGGATAAGGAATCCCGCACCGGAAAACATCATGTTCGGCAGGGGCTTCTTCCGGGCTCGGCTCGTCCGCCGGATGATCAGCACCGTCGCGGCGCTTCTGGCGTTCCTCGGCGGCGTGCTGGTCCTCGTGGGCTCCATCGGCGCAGGGGCCCTCGTCGGGCTGTTCGGCATCCTCCTCGGCCTCGGCGCCCTGCTGGGCGCGTGGTGGATCTACCGGGGCGGCCGGGCGCTCCTGTTCCCGCGGGCCCGCCTCTCCTTCGCGGGCTTCCTGACGACCGCCGCAGGAGTCATCCTGTTCATCCTGGGCTTCGGCCTCGACGCGATGCTCGTCATCGCGGGCGGCGTCCTGTCCTGGGTGGCCACGGTCCTCTGAGGGACGCCCTGCGACCCCGGGGCGCCACACGCCGTCCGGCCCGCGCCACCCTTATCTCATTCTTGCACATGAGGGAGAATGCGATGGCATCGCCGCAGCCTCCGCAGCACAAACACGGACTGTCGTTCCTCGCCACGCTCGCCTTCACCGCGGGCTTCTTCGGCGCGAGAATCTTCCACACCGTCTTCCCGGACATCGTCATCGTCGCCCAGGGGATCCACTTCCACCACTTCTGGTACGGGCTCGCGATGATGGGAATCGCCGGGTGGCTCGGCATCGCGGAGAACGACGTGCGGTACAACCGCATCTACGCGGTCGTCTTCGGTCTCGGCGCGGGCTTCGTCGGGGACGAGGTCGGCCTGTTCCTCACCTTCGGCGACTACTATTCCACGCTGACGTTCGACTTCTTCGTCGCCGCGGCGGTCGTCATCATCCTCATCGCGCTCCTCCTCCGGTTCTGGAAGGAAATCGAGAGCGACGTGCTCCGGGCGAGCCCACGCGAGCGGCTCCTTCAGATCGGCATCTTCCTGGCGGGCTTCTCATCGATCTTCTTCGCGTTCGCGAACCCGTACCTGGGCATCCCCGCCTTGATCGTCGGCGTCCTCCTGTGCATCGCGGGATTCACAATCCGGCGGCGGATCGCCCAGGAGGCCCCGACCTCGGACCCCGACCGCTAGAGCGCGGTCGAACCGCCGTCCACGGAGAGCGCGGCCCCCGTCATGAACGAGGCCTCGTCGCTCGCCAGGAACAGGATCGAGCGGGCGATCTCCTCCGCCGTGGCCGCGCGCTTCATCGGGATGGGAGCGACGACCCGCTGGTAGTACTCGTCGAAGCCGCGGCCCGATTCCGCGGCGTCCTTCTCCATCATCGGGGTCTTGACCTCGCCCGGGCAGACCACGTTCACGCGGAGGTTGTCCTTCGCATGGTCGAGGGCGACCGCCTTCGTGAACAGGACCATCGCGCCCTTCGACGCGCAGTACACGGACGAGCCCGCGGTGCCGACCAGGCCGCTATCCGAGGCCACGTTCACGATCGCGCCGCGCTTCCGCTTGACCATCCCGGGGACCGCGAACTTCGTGCAGAGGAACGCGCCCTTCATGTTGATGTCCATGACCGCGTCGTACTCGCGTTCCGAGAACGCCTCGACCGGCTTGTTGAGGTAGATGCCCGCGTTGTTCACGAGGACATCGAGCGGGCCCAGCTTCTTCGCGGTCTCCGACACCATGCGTTTCGCGTCCGCGGCCCTCGACACGTCCCCGCGGATCGCGAGGACCGTGCCGAAGCGGCCGAGCTCCTTCTCCGCCCGCTGGAGTCGGACCACGTTCCGCCCGGTGATCGCGACCTTCGCGCCCTCCTCGAGGAACGCTTTCGCGGTCGCATAGCCGATGCCCGAGGAGCCGCCCGTCACCAGGACGACCTGACCCTCGAAACGAGCCATCGGCCGGGTATCGGAGAGGCGGAATAAGCTTTCCCCGTGCGTGCCGCGGACGCCCGGTCCGGGCATCCGTCTCGACGGCCGCCACGGGAGCGGCTTGTCCCCGGACGAACGACAACAGATTCAAGTAGCGTTCGATGGACGTGCAAGAACGGTTTAGTAGGGTCGGGACCAAGGGGGAGACCGAGGCGGACCGTGAAGCTACAGTTCGTCACGGTGTCGGAATCGGGGGCCTCGGAACTCCTCCCCCTCCACCCCGAGACCGTGCGGGTCTTCCTGATCGTGAAGGAACCCCGCGCGGACGGGAAGCCTGGGCCCTCGACACGCAAGCCCTCCCCTCTCCCGGCACCCTGGCAAGCGGTCCGCCGTTCTCCGACCAAGACCCTGCGGCTGTCCGCCTGAGCCGCTACTTGCGACGGACACCCACGCCTCCGATGCGGAGGCGGTCCGGCGAGAGCGGGCCCCCCGGGCGACCGCAGGGTACATGGCGGCGTCTGCCGTTCGCGGCGGCATGACCGCGCCGCTGCAGGGCCGCGTCGCCCTCGTCACAGGGAGCACCGGGAACGGCATGGGCCGGAGCACGGCCCTGACGCTCGCGCGGGAGGGCGCCGACATCGTGCTGAACACAGGCACGAACCGCCGGACCCGGGAGGCGGGCAACCAGCGGCTCCTGAAAGCCGTCGAGTCGCTCGGCGTGCGCGCGATCCTGCTCGAGGCGAGCACCCAGGACGGCCGGGCCGTGCGGGACCTGTTCGCGGAAGCGAAACGGGAGCTCGGCCCGGTGGACATCCTCGTCAACAACGCGGGCGGGCGCTGGGATCCACGACCGGATCTCACCAAGGTCGCCGATGACTTTTGGCAGGCCGTCCTGCGTGCGGAGATTGACGGCATGTTCCACACGATCAAGGCCGCGCTCCCCGACATGCGGCGCCGCAGATGGGGACGCATCGTGAACCTCGGCATGGAACGTTCGGAGGAGTTCATGGAACCGCCCTACGACTACACGGTCGGCAAGATCGCGCGACACGGGCTGACGCGCATCCTCTCCGAGGTGGAGATGCCGCATGGCGTCACGATCAACGCTGTGGCTCCGGGCTACATCCCGACCTTCACGTTCCAGCAGGCGCTCGACGCGCTGCGTCGTGGACCGACCTGGACGAACCGGAAGCACGGCACCCCCCAGGACATCGCGGAACTCGTCGCTTGGCTCTGCACGGAGGAGGCGCGCTTCGTGAAGGGCGCAATCATCCCGATTCACGGTGCGCCGATGGACGAGTGACACGGCCTTCCGGACCCTCCACGGGCGGTGAATCCGCAGATTGCGCAGGAGCGAGGGGCCGTAATCCCTTTAGCGTCCCCCTCGGATGCGGGTCGGGGGAGGAACGTGGTCAAGAGCAAGGTCCCGGTGCCAACAGGGTGGACGAACATCAAGACGGCCTATGCGGGAATCACGGCCAAACTGGACGAGAAGAAACCCTCCACGGAACGGAAGCTGGCAGCGATCTACTACTGGCAGCAACGGCTCGCGGAGGATGCCGCGCTGGTTGCGCAGGATCTGCCTCCTGCGGAAGCACCACCCGACGACTAGACGTGGCCGACGGACCGGATCCCGCGAGCGAGGGTCTCAGCCAGCTCGCGCTCCGCCTCGGGCAGAATCGAGAGGCGGGCCTTGAGGTGATACCGCTCCAGGAACTCCCGGGACTCGCGAAGATGCTGCTCTCCCTCCTCCCGTTTACCGCACACGCGAAGGGCCAGGCCGCAGTAGAAGTGGACCGTGTGGAGGAGGAGCGCTTCCTCGATCATGTCGCCGGATCCGGCGAGCCGCAGCGCCGCATCGAAGGCGTTCCGCGCTCCTTCCAGATCGTCTTCCAGTAGACAACGAATCGCCTGGAGGACCTTCACGCGAACGGGGCGGGCCCTGCGGCCCTCTGCGAGCTCGGGCCGTCCAATCTCCTCCGACACCTGATGGAAGCCGGCGAGGTCCCCGAGGCGGAGATCGCACTCCGCCACCAGGAGGAACGCCTCGACCGCGTAGGCGGGGAACCCCTGGGCGAGAATCTCCCTCCCGTATTCCTCGAATTCGCGGCGCGCGTCGGCGACCTTCCCCTGGTAGTAATGGCTCAGTGCGAAGGCGGACTGGGTGAACGCCAGCGAGGGAGCGAAGTGGAGCTTCCGCGCGAGGTCCGCGGCTTCCGCGAAGGCACGCTCCGCCGCGGGGAAGTCCGCCCGGATGTCGAGCTGGAACCAGCCTTGGAGCATGCGGAACGACCTCCGCACCTGCAGGTCCTGAAGGGCCTCCGAATCCGCCTCAACCGCGGCGATGTGCGTCAACCCCTGATCGACGTCGCCGAGGCGGCCCGCGTAGAGGTTCGCGAGAGCCGTGTGGACCTTGGCGATGAGGGCTCGATCGCCCAACCCCTGAGCCAACGTGAGAGCTTTCTGGAAGTATCGCTCCGCGGCGCGGAGATCTCCGGGGTGGGACTCCATCTCAATGTACCCGAGCTCGTACAGGGTGCGCACGACGGCCGCGGTCTCTCCGAAGGTCTCAAAGACATCCAAGGCGGATTGGGCAGCCTCGCGTGCCTTCTCCGGATCCTCGATCCGACTCGCCGCGCGGCTCTGGATGAGATCGACCCACCCCCGCTCGACCGTCACGTTGTCTCCGAGGATGCGCCGGGTCGCCTCAAGCTCCCGCGTCGCCGCCTTGACCTCCCCTCGCGCCTCGAGGGCCGCCGCGGTCTTCCGATGAAGACGGGCGTGGACGTCCGGCGTGTCGGTGACCCGCATGGCCTCCTTGTAGGCCGTCAACGTGGCGGGGAAGTCCCCGATCCGCTCGTTCGCGTCGCCCAGCGCCTCGAACAACGCGGCGCGAGACTCGTCTTTGACCGGCAGCCGCAGCGCGTTCGAGAGATACGCGATGCACCCGACAAGATCCCCCGAGGCGTGGGCCTGCGAGGCAAGGACGCCGAGCTCCGTCGCCGCGAAAATCCCCAGGGTGTCCGCCTCCGTGGGCGTGAGGATCTCCGCGAAGAAGCTCCGGATCGTGTCGTGTACCTCGATGGCATCGGGCCCGACGAAACGAAGGAGGGATCGGTTGCTCAGCGCGAGGATGACGTCGTGGGTGACCGACGGGTCACAATGCAACGCTTGCCACGGGACCGGCACGCGGTAGAGGGCCGCGGTCTTCAGGGCCTTCCTCTCGGGCTCCGAGAGGTCCACGTAGACCTCCTCTTCCAGGAACCGGCGCATGTTCCGCAGCGCGCCCTCATGGACCGGCGCATGAGGAGACGACTGCACGAGCTGGAGGAACAGGGGGTGCCCCCCGAGCCTCCGCCCCAGGTTCCCCACCGCGACGTCCAGATCCGGAGAGAGGAACGTCGCGATGTCCTCGGTCGTCAGGCCGGCCAGGTCGATCTCCCGCACGATCCCCGTGAGCGACACGTCGCGCCGGTCGTAGAAGGCCAACGCACGCCGCGTGAGGATGAGGGCCCGCGCATCCGGGGTCCCGGCCAACGCGTCCTTCAGGAACCGGAAGAGGGCGAGCACGTCGCCTCCGGCCTCGTGGGCATCGTCGAACACGAGGAACGCCGCGGTCCCGGGCAGATCGTCGCGGAGGACGTCCGCGGCCTGGCCAACGTCCCCGCGGGACAGGACGGCCCGGAGGCCGGGCCGGCCCACGGACGCGAGGAAGGCGCCCAGGGCCGAAAGGACGGAAATCCGGGTGTCCCAGGCGCGCAGGGTGTGCCAGAACAGGTTGCGCTTGCCGTGGAGCATCTCGCAGGCCTTGGCCGCGATGCTGGACTTGCCGATACCCGCCACCCCCCGGACGACGAAGATCTTCGGGCCCGCGTCGTCCGCCAGGATCGCCCCGAGCTCCGCCTTTCGGCCGACGAACCGGTCCAGCCGCGGGGCTTCCGCGATCATCTCGACGAAGGGCGACGGGGGTCCGGCGCGCAGGGCCTCGAGGTCGATCTTCCCATCCCTCATCGAACGCCGCGCGAGCTCGAGGAGGGGGACTCGGTCCCGGAGGGACTCGAGCACGACCCCGACGGTCTCCTCGTGCACGCCGCCTCCATCCTGGACCCGGACGGTCTCCGCCTTCACGCGGTCTCGCAACCGAAACGCGGCGTGCTGCCCCGCCTCCGTGAGGTCGTACACCTTGCGCCGCTGGCGGACCCCTTTCACATGGCACGTGCGTTCCCGGACGAGCTCGTCCGCGAGGAGCGGGCGGAGGTACTGACTCACGTGGCGCAGCTCGACCCATGCGGCGGCGGCGACGCCCTCCTGGGTCATCTCCGGGGGGACCTCGAGCCCCTCGCGGAACCTCACGTAGTCCAAGAGGTGGAGAAGGACGCGTTCCTTGGCCGTGAGGCGGACCGCGATAAGCTCCCTCGCAACCTCGGGTCAACGGAATGTGGCCCTAAGTACGTTTTCCCGCCTCGGCATAGGAGTCCCCTCGGGACTCCTGCGCTTCCCTCTTGACCCTCCGGGTCGTGGACCGTCTCTGGAGGCAAAAAATGCTGCCCGTAACCCAAGCGAGTCTTGTGAGCCGGATGCGAACGGACGCCCCCCAGATCCCCGCGGACCTGCGGGCGTGGGTGAGCGCCGAGTACGCCGGAGACGGCGCGGCCGTGACTGCCGCGATCCTGCGCGCGCGCCGGGCGGGCCGCGCGCGGATGAACGGAGGGAAGGTCGGGACGGTCGTCCGGGCTCTGACCAAGATCTCGGAGGCCCTCTCCGCGGCCCTCACCGCACCCGGAGGCGCGTGATGGCGTTCGCGGCGATGGGAGCCGCGGGCGTCCGGACGTTCCGACGGGACGACCTGGACGGCTACGCCGGCTGGCCGCCGCGGAAGCAACGAACCCGGGAGGACGGCTCGCAAGGCGGCTCCGTCCTCTCCCGAACCGCACAGCTCCTGCGCGGGGTCCTCCGATCCTCCGCCGGAGCGGCCGACAGGGGGCTCAATCCCGAATTCGAAGGGAGGTGAAGACCACGTTCGCAGTTCCCTGGGTCCTGGCCTCGTTCGCTTGCGCCGCGCTCGCCGTGAAGGCGGCGCTCGCGATCAAGGCGGCCCTCCTCATCAAGGCGGCCTACCTCGTCCGCTTCGTCTGATCCGGAGTCGGATCTCCAGCCGAGGGACGCCATACGGCCGAGGTCGAGGCCGGCGTCCCCCGGATCCGTTTGGCCGTCCGATCAGGAAGTCGGGGACCTCTTGACCGCGACGGCTTCCAGCGCACCCGACGGGGCCAGCGGGGGAAAGTCCCCCCATAGGATCGGGTGGTCCGCGAGCTTCGCCAGCTCCTCCTGGACGATGTGGGCGAGGCGTTCCGCCTCCCCCTCCAGGGCCGTCTCGACGTAGCGGAAGAAGAGCGCGCCGCTCGCCGCGGAGCGCGGGCTGTGATGGAACTTCCACATCTCGTCGCGGATCACGCCGTGCGTGACGAGGAGGGGGTCGCGGTCCTTGTCGCCGAGAATCACGACTCCGAAGGTCTCCGGACTGCGGATGACTTCCGCGTACACGAAGGGCAGCCACGGCGAGGCGTTCCACGCTCGCTCGCCGTTGGCCTGGGGGGATGCCATAGGCTTTGCGGACGACGCTCAGAGACGAGGATAGACTTAAAACCAGAGGCCGAAATGTTCTATTTTGCCCCGCGCATACCCTCCGCGAGGCTTCTCCCTGGTCCGCCAGTACGTCCGGAAGCGCACGTTCGTGACGTCGGACCGCGTCCTGGTCCACCTCTCCTCCGAGGCCTTGCGGCCGGAAGAGCAGACGCAGGACGGGATCGCGACCGCGACCCGCTCCGGCCGGAGCACGCTCACGAAGTGGCTGGACCGGCTCGAGCGCGAATGGGCTCGTCACCCGGGACCGGATCCGCCTCGCCGGTCATTCACTGCCGAAGTACGAATACCACCTGAGCGAGACGGGGTGGAAGGCTGCCGTGGCCCTGCGCGAGAGACTCGGTTCCCAGGTGGTCACAGTCCGCGCTCCGAACGTCGGATCGCTCACCGTGCGCGTCGTCGAAGTGCCGAACCCTCGCGTCGACCCGGATCGACCTCACCGGCGCCCTGTCGTCCGTACGGAAGGGCCGCCTGGACCTCACGCGCACCGCCGCTGCCGCCCGGAATCGTGGACCCGTCGTGTGGGGCAGCGGATTGCGGCGCGTGGATCGGTTCATCGGGAGGACGGGGGAGCTGAAGACCCTCGACGCCTGGTGGACGTCCGATTCGCCCGTCCTGTTCGTCACCGGCCTCGCGGGGATCGGGAAGAGCGCGCTCGTGGCGGCTTGGATCCAGGGACGTCAAGTGCGGGTCCCTGTGTACGGGTTCGAGACGCGTCCCTCGTCCACGGCCGCGGGGCTCCTTGCGGACTTCGGGGGCTTCCTAGCCGCCCAGGGGAAACCCGGACTGGCCGCACATCTCGCACAGGGCGTTCCCCTCGACCTGGCCTTCGTCTCCCGCCTCTTGGAGCGCGACTTGGCCGACGGGCGGACTTTGGTGGTCCTCGACAATGTGGATCAGGCGTCGCGGGACGTCACCAAACTCATCAGCGGCCTATTCCTCCGCATGAGTCGAGATCTCCGAGTCAAAGTGGTCCTGCTCGGGCGCCGGCTCCCGCGGTGGCTGGACGCGTCGACCGAAGGAGCGCGAGAGCCTGAGATCCTTCACCTGCGCGGTCTCGACCCCGGGGCCTCGATGGCTCTCCTTCGGAGCCGTGGGCTAGGGCCGGATTCCAGTACCGCACAGGAGATCGTCCGGACCACGCGGGGGCACCCTCTTCTTCTCCACCTCGCCGCGTCCACGGGGACCGGGCGGGGTGCGGCGGTGCAACGGTACCTTGAGGAAGAGGTGTGGGGCTCCCTCTCGGACACCGACCGATCCGTCCTGCAGGCCGCGTCCGTTTTCCGGCGACCGGTGAGCGAACACATCCTCGAGGAGGTCGCCGAGACAGACCATCCCGCATTGGAGAGCCTCACCGAGCGCAATCTGCTCGAGAGGACCATTGCGGGCGGATACCTGATGCACGACCTGGTGAGGGGGTTCGTGACAGCCCAAGTTCCCGGCGCGAGGCGGCGGGCTCTCCACGCCCGGGCAGCGGAACGCCTCTTGCGGGCGGCCGACTCCCGCGAGCGCTGGGAGGGCGTCTACCACTTGCTCGAAGCGGGCCAGTCCGCCGAGGCCGCCATGCTCCTCGACTCAGAGGGCAGTCCTCTCCTGGACTGTGTCGCCGCGGAAGACATCGCCTCCCTGGTTCACGGACTCACTCTTGACGAAACCCAGGCGGGCACGTATTGCGTCTTTGCCGAGGTCTTGGGAGACAGCCTCCGTGTCCGCGGTCATGTGGGCCCCGCCCTGTTCCAGTACGGGCACGCCCGAAAGCTCTCGGAGAGCGCGCGCCGGTTCGAACGAGTCCCGAGGCTCCTCCGGAAGATGGCTTTCCTGGAACGATGCCGGAACGCGTATCCCAAGGCGCTCGGGTATCTGGTGGAGTCCCGCGCCCGACTGCTCGAGATGAACAACTCCGCCGAGATGACGGAGGTCCTACGGGAGATGGCCTTGGCCGAACAGGCCCTCGGAAACATCGATCAGGCGGCCCGTCACCTGAGCGAGGCCGTGGACTTGGCCACGGAATCGTCGGATCGCGCCGCTCTGTCGCGCACGCTGCTCGCGCTCGGCAGCCTTCAGTTACAGCGGGGGCACGTGGATCAAGGACTCGAGTCCAATCTTGAAGGGCTACGCGTGGCGGAACGTTCCGGCAACCTCACGGAGGTGGCCCACGCGCACATCGTCGTGGGGGCGACCCTCACGGGAGCGGGAAGGGGTGCCGAAAGCCTCCGACACTATGCGGACGGATTCGAGACCGCTCGGTTGCTGGGGAATCTCCGACTCATGGCCTATGCCACGATGAACCAGACGAATGCGCTGCTCCAACTGCACCGCTACGAGGAAGCGGGTGTAACGCTCCGCCTCGCGATGGACTACTTTGAGATCCTCGAGGAGAAGGACACCTTGGGTTTCCTGAAGACGTACGAGGGAGAACTGGAGCTGCGCCTGGGGCACTGGTCAAGAGCCACCCATGCGTGGCAGGAAGGGATCGCGGATCTGAGGGTCCATGGAAGCCCCGCGGACCTGGCCCTCGTCCTCCGCGAGGTCGCGGGCTTCTACTCCGAACAGGACAAGAGGGGAGAAAGTCAATCCTATCTCCTGGAGGCCCGCGAGATTGCGGGCCGAGTCGGAAATCGCGAGCTGCTTTCGAAGATCGAGTCCGATCTCCAGATTCTGCGCTCGGCGCCTACGCAGCGCAGCCGTCGCTAGTTCGGCGGCTTCGGGACACCGGCGGTCGAGATCGTGGGGACGTACAACTACCCACCTCCGGCGGGGTAATCGGGGGAGGGGGGCATTGTCCCTTGCTAGGATTGTTCTGTTTCGCCCCGCGTGGGGGACGGGCTTACTTCTTGCGGCCCCGTCCCTTCGACCGGCCTGCGGACTTGCGCGCGCGGCTCGCGGGCTTCCGGGCCGGGCGACGGGGAGGAGGGCGTGCCTGCTGGCGCCCCTGATACAGGGCGAGGACGAGGCCCGTGGGCTCCTGGAAGACGATCCACCACCCCATGCCAGGGATTTCCGTCTTGGGCATGAGGATCCGGCCGCCCGCCTGTTCGATCTTCTTGACATCCGCGTCGAGGTCGTGAGACAACAGGTAGTTCAAGATCCCGGGCTGCTGGTTCTCCATCGGGGTCATGAGTCCGCCGCCGGGCCCACTCGGCGCCTCGTACGTCGTGTAGTTCATCTCTGGAATCGCGTTGAACTCCCAGTCGAAGACGTCCTCGAAGAACTTCCGGGTCCTCTCCGGATCGGTCGATGCAATCTCGATATGCACGAAACTGCCGGGCTTGTCGATGGCCGTGGTCATCCTTCCTCCCCCACCAGGGGGACCCCGCATGCGCGGCCGGGGTATTTCCCCCTTGTCCCGGGGGAGGACGGCGAAAGTGCCGGAGGCCCTTCCCGGGGTCGGACGCGTGGCTCGGAATCGGGTCGTCGGGACCACGACAACACCTTCATACGCGGTTCGACGGACGTCCAATCACGGTTAAGTAGGGTGCTGGAAGAGGGGGAGCCGAGGTGAACGCACTCATGGCAACCGAAACAAGCAACGTGTCCGATCGCGTGAACCGCTCGTGGCGCGCCCTCGAGCACATGGAGACCTACCAGGTCCCCATCGTCCTGGGGAGTGCCATCGCGGTGCTCGCGGGCATCGTGACCTACGTGGTGCGGGCCCTGACCGAGTCCTCGGCCGCGGTCGTGCCGCTCGGAGCGATCTATCTGGTCGTCTTCGGGCTGCTGGGCTTCGTGGCGTACGGGGTCTCGCGCAAGAGCATGCGGAACGGCGTCCTCGTCGCCGGGGTCGCGGGGTTGGCCCTGCTCATCCTGGCGGGCGGGGCGGCGGGATTCCTGACGGGCCTCGTCGTCCTCGTGGGCGCGGCATGGGGCCTCGTGAAGTCCCTGTGACCTCACGACCCCATCCGCATCCTTTTTTCCATTCCCCGAGGAGAGGATCTCCATGAAGCTCGAATTCATCCCAATCCGCGAGCAGGACGGCACGAAGATCGTGCCCCGGCGTCGCGGGAGCCTGCGGCTCTACTGGATCCTGCGGGATTCGCCCAAGGCGGCGCTCTCGGGAGGCTACACGCTCGGCGCGTCGCCGATCTGATCAGAGGGCCTCGAGCAAGTGCCCGGCCCGGTTCTGGTCGCGCGGGACCCAGCGGAAGGTGACGGCCAGACCCGCCGCGAGGCGTCGCGCCTCCGCATGGAGCGGCACGAGGTGCGGTTCCCGCACCCGGTACCGCCCCTGCATCTGGTAGACGACGAGCTGCGAGTCACCGTGGACCAGGTACCGGGTCCCGGGACGCCGGGCGTCGAGCTCGCTCGCGCGGCGAAGGAGGCGGATGAGCGCGGCATATTCCGCGATGTTGTTGCTCCGGAGCGTGCCCTGCGGCATCGGGAGGTCCGGGATCTCGTGGACGTGCTCCTCCTTCCCGATGACGTACGCGACCCACATCGGTCCCTTCGACGCAAACTGGTTTCCCTTGCAGGCACCGTCGAAGAAACACGCGATCGTCGAGGCCGAAGGCATCCTGGCCCTCCTCCCGCTATGGGTGCTCCTGCCGCCGGAAGAAAACGTCGATCCGGCCGGGGAGGATGAACACGACCGGGAAGAGGACGAAGATCCCCAGGCTCAGGTAAGGGTCGACGAACGTGAGCAGGATCGCGATCGAGGAGACGCAGGGCCCGAGGAGGATCCGACGGCGGCCGGACCGGATGATCTCCGGCCCCAAGTCGAGGTCGACGAGATGGTGGTGGACCGTGGCATACCAGAACGTCGCGTACAGCGCGGCCTGGACCGCGATCAGATTGAGGCCGTAGGCGACGAGCGCCGCCTGCACGAGGTCGTGCCGGCCCAGGAGCGCGGTCGTGAGCGGAAGCAGGCCGACGAAAAGGAGGAACGCGTTGTTCAGCCAGATCAGCGTGCGATCCGTGCGGCGGATGTAGTGGAAGACGACATGGTGGCCGACCCAGAACACGCCCATGATCACGAAGCTGAGCGCGTAGATGAGCACGCCAGGGAGGATGTCGCCGAGGGAGGGGAGAGGCTGGTCTGCGGGGGCGGTCACGTAGGGGACGATGAGGCTGAGTCCCAGGATCGTCATCACGGTGCCAAAAATGCCGTCCGTGAGCGACTCGACGCGCTGCTTCCCCAGTCCGGCGACGGACCCCGCTCGCGAGCTCATGGCTGAGGAGCGCCTAAAGAAACGGAGGGCTATAAGCCCGGGCGTCTTCTGCTCGGCTTGCCGCTCCCCGCGGGACCCCTTCGTCGCGCGGAGCCGCCGCGATAACGAGCCTCCGGACCTCGATCCGGGGACAGGCTCTGGAATAGCGCGAGGACGATCCCCGTAGGCTCCTCGAACAACGCCCACCATCCCACGCCGGGGACCTCCTTCTTCGGCACGAGGATCCGGCCACCCGCCGCTTCAATCCGCCTCACGTCGGCCTCGATGTCGCGGGACAGGAGATAGTTGAGCACACCCGAGGGCCGTTCCTCGGTCGGGCCCATCACGGCGCCCCCGGGACCCCGAGGCGTCGCGTACACATGGTACTCCATCCCGGGCATGGACTGGAACTCCCAGCCGAACACGTCCTCGAAGAACTTGCGGGTCCGCCGCGGATCCGTCGATGCGAACTCGATGTGCACAAAGCTTCCCGGTTCGGGTTCTGCCATCTCTTCTTCCTCCGTAGGGCGAATCCGCTGAAACCGACCAGATAGTTAAGCCTGTCCGGGGGACGACTTCAAGAACGCATTCGCCACGCGGGCCGGGTTGGGATCGCGACCGCAGGCGAACGCCTACTCCTTCCGCGCTTCCTTGGCCTTCGGGCGGAGCTCCGTGCTCCCGCACTTCCGGCAGCGCGTGGCCCGCGGCGCATTGCGCGCGTAGCACTGCATGCAGATCTTCTTGAGCAGCAGACGCCGCTCGGCTTCCGGGAAGCGGGCCATGACGGACCGCGGAAGGGCCGGTGGTTTAAGAAGGCTTCGGGCTTGGAAAGGGAACGGGAGGGCGTCAGCAGTACGCCGAGAAGCTTGATTCGGCGACGCGGTATCCGGGCAACGGATGAGCATCCGAGCCACTCCGGTTCTCGGGGCGCGGGGCGTGGCATGCGTGGCTCGAAGCGAACCACGCCGGCACGACGGAGGTGGTGCTCGTTCTGGCGAAGAAGGCCGTGCCCGGCGGCCTGCACTACGAAGAGGCCCTCGAGGAGGCGCTCTGCTTTGGCTGGATCGACGGGAAGCTCAGGGCCCACGACGCGACGACCTTCCTGCTGCGCTTTTCTCCGAGGAAGGCGGATAGCATCTGGTCCGAGTCGAACCGGGGACGCATGACGCGCCTGATCCGCGAGGGGAAGGTCACCCTGCGGGCCTCGCGACCATCGAAGCGGCGAAGGCGAACGGACAGTGGGTCCGCGCCCGTCGGCCGAGCCGCAAACCGCGGATGCCGTCCTACCTCGGAAGCGCCCTGCGCGCGAACCCGGCCGCCTGGAAGAACTTCCGCGCCTGGGGCGGCTCGTTCCAGGCGAGCTACATCTTCTGGGTCATGGACGCGAAGAAACCGGAGACGCGCGAACGGCGCATCCGCCGGGTAATCGAGCGTGCGGCGCTGAACAAGCGACCGGGGATCGAGGGACCCTGATCACTGGGGCGGGCCGCTCCAACGGAGGATCGTCAGGGCGAGGGCCTTCGCCGTCGCGACGAGCTCGTCGATCGTGACGTTCTCGTCCGCCCTGTGCGCCGTGCGGTACGACGGCCCGATCGAGGTGGTCGGGACCTTCGAGTAGTTCACCAGGTGGATCATGTCCGTCAGGCTGCCGAAGCCGACCGGCTTCGGCGGAATCCCCAGGTCTTCGAGCGCGATCGACGCGGTCCGGACGATCGGCTCGTCCTCGCGGACCTCGGCGGCATACAGGTAGTCGCCCGCGTCCAGGAAGGGCGGATGCTCCCGCATCCAGGGATCGGACTGCGCCACGCGATCGAGCATAGCCTGGATCTCGCCGCGGATGTCCTTCGTGGCGGGCACGAAGTCCGACGTGAACGTGATCTCAACGCGCTCGGGATACATGACCTCCCACTCGCCCCCGCGGATCATCGTCGGCACGATGACGTCCGGGTCGAGGAACTTGTGATGCTTCTCCGGCTTCGCCTTCCATTCCTCGTTGAGCGACTCGAGGGCCTGCACGACCTTCATCGCCATCTCGATCGCGTTCACAGCGCCGCCCTCCTGCCAGGGAGGCTGGGCAATTTCGGAGTGGCCAGCGCGGCCCGTAACAACGATCTTGCCGCTGAAGGAGCCGCGGACCGCGACGAGCACCTGGAGGTCCGTGGGCTCGGGGATGATCGCGGCGTCCGCGCGGATGCCGCGCTGGCAACAGGCGAGCGTGCCCATGGAGGTCTGCTCCTCGTCCGGGACCGATTCGAAGATGAGCGGGCCAGGGATCGCCGCATCCGCGGTGAGAATGCACTCGAGTGCGTGGAGCATCGCGGCGATGCCGCCCTTCATGTCGCAGGTCCCCCGCCCGTAAATCCGCCCATCCTCGACGACGCCCTCGAAGGGCGGATGGCGCCAGTTCTCCAGCACGCCCGGCGGGACAACATCGTAATGGGCGTTCAGCAGGAGGGAACGACCGCGACCCGCGCGCCGCCCGACGAGGATGGGCATGTTGCCCAAGTCACGGTCCTTCACGACGCCGGAGCCGGGAAAAGATTCGAGGGAGGCCGCGTCCGCCTCCCACGTCTCGACGTCGAACCCGAGCCGTTCGAGGCGTGCTGAGACGAAGGCTTGCAGATTGCGGTAGTCCGGACCCTCCGCCCGCTCCCCAAGGAGAGGGGAGACCGTGCGGAAGCGCACGAGGCTCCCGAGGAGGGCCACGAGATCGCCCCGCCCCTCCTCAATCCGCTCCAGGACCCGGGTCTCCTCGGCCGTCAACATCGGGGGCCTCCGTCGCTCCGCGCCGGCACCGGGCTCACGGTCTAAGAGCTTGCCGTCGCGACGTTGGAGGCGAGGCGGTCGGTCGTCTCAGCTCTTGAGCTCCCGTCTCCGGAATAGCAGGATCGCGACCACGAGGCTCGCGAGGAAGTACCCGCCGAAGACGGCGAGCGACGTCGGCACATCCGGCACGAAGCCTGCGGTGAATCGACCCGCGGGTCCCGGGAGGGCGGTCGGCGGCGCCAAGACATCCCCGATGATCCCCGACGCGGCGCTGGGCAGGAACCACGGGGAGACGGAGGCGGCGCGCAAGAGGCCCTCGATCAGAGTGAATACGAGAGTGAAGAGGAAGAACGTGAGCACGGTCGCCGTCACCGTCCCCTTGAGAAGGGCGGAAAGCAGAAAGGCGACACTGATCACGCAGACGGTGTACGCGAGGGCGTAGAGCGCGGACAGGGCGATGTCGACCGTTACGCCGCCCGTGATCGCCCACGCGGAGATCGAGGCGGCCGCGTAATACAGTAGGACGATGAAGCCGGACGCCGCCAGGCTGGCGAGGAACTTCCCCGCGACGATCGTCTCGCGCCGCACCGGGTTCGGGAAGAGGAAGTAGCCCGTGCGCTTCTCGTGCTCCGAGCTCAGGGCGTCCGCGGCAAAGAGCGCGCCGCAGAGGACGATCAGGATGCCCGCGAACTCCGTGAAGGTCGCGACGAAGGCGTCCGGGGTGGTGGCGTAGGACGCGCCGAGGACCGGCGGCAGGCCGAGGAGCAAGCCGACGATGAGCGCCACAAGGACGAGCATGCCGAGGAGCCGGCGTCCGCGGAGGTACTTGCGGATCTCGTAGACGGCGACGATCCACGCCTGGGAGAGATCCTTGCGGTCCATCATTGGCTCGTCTCCCGGATGTTCTCGAGGTAGAGCTGCTCGAGCGCGGTGCCGACGAGGCGGAACGAGGTCACCGGGAGGCCGCGGGACACGAGGGCCTTCAGGATCGTCGCCTGGACGTCCGGGCCTCCGTGGACGCGGAGCTCGACGCCGCCGTTCCCAGAGGCGACGACGCCCCGGACGCCGGGGAGGCCCTGCATGAACGCGACGTCGTCCGCGGTGGGCGCAGTGAGGAACGTGGCCGGAAGGCGCTCGCCTCCGCGCGCGCGGAGAGGTCCGCGAGGTTGCCTTGCAGGACGAGCTTGCCCTTGTCGATCAGGGCGGCGGCGTCGCAGACCTCCTGGACCTCCGCGAGGAGGTGGGAGCTCATGAAGATCGTGTGGCCGCCACGCTTGAGGTCCTTCACGATGTCCCGGACCTCGGCCATGCCGCGCGGGTCCAGACCCGAGGTGGGCTCGTCGAGGATCAGGAGGTCGGGCTCATGGAGGAGCGCCTGCGCGATCGCGAGGCGCTGCTTCATCCCCTTCGAGAACGTCTCGATCCGCTCGTCGGTCCAGTCCGCGAGCTTGACCGTCTTCAGGACCTCCTCCGAGCGCGCGCCGAGGTCCGAGCGGGCCATGCCGCGCAGCCGCCCCGCGTAGGCGAGGGTCTCCCGCGGACTGAGATAGCCGTAGAACTCGGGCGTCTCGATGACCGCGCCGACTCGCTGAAGCGCCTCCCGCGGGCGGCGCTGCACGTCGATCCCGAAGAGCTCCGCGTGACCCCGCGAAGGACGGATCAGGTTCGTCAGGATCTTGATCGTTGTGCTCTTGCCCGCGCCGTTCGGCCCGAGGTATCCGAAGCACGTGCCCTTCGGGATTGTCAGCTGGAGCCCGTTCAGGGCCGTGAACTTACCGTAGTCCTTGCCGAGGTCGTGGACTGCGATGGGATCCTCTGCCATGGGACGACCGGCCTTCGAATCACGGGCGGGGCGGTGCCTGCTGTTGGGAGAGGTCCCGCATCATCGCGTCGTACTGGTCCTTCGTGATCTCCCCGCGGGCGTAGCGCTCCCGCAGGATGAGGGTCGCATCATCCCCGCGGCCGTAGCCGTACCCGTAGCCGTAGCGGCGGTAGTACCCGCCCCAGTGCCACGGGAAGAACAGCCACCGCAGGAGGCCGAAGAACAGGAAGAACCCGAAGAAGAGCCAGATCCACCCGAAGCCGAACGGCATCATCGGATAGTATCCCGCCGGCGCGGTGTTCGGGAAGACGAAGAGCATGAAGTAGATCATCGCCGCCACGAACACCGCGAAGATCACGAGGAATCCGAGACCGATCCAGTGCCGCGCGTTCCGCCGAGGTTCATTGTACATGGGTTGCCTCCGTTATGGGCTGAGCAACGCGGACAGCCGGTCCGCGAGGTCCTTGATGCGATCCCGGTTCCGGTCGATGCCGGGCCGGTCGCTGCGGTTCACGTCCTCCAGGTAGGAGACGTATCCGTTCAGTTCGCCGAGCACGCCCTCGACGCCGGGCGGCTGCGGCCCGCGCATGCCCCACGGACCCCACGGGCCCCAAGGCATCTCCATGGCCTGTCGACCCTGCGCGGAGAGCTCGTAGCGTCCGTCCGCGCGCTTCCGGACGAGGCCTTCCTGGACGAGGGAGTCGAGGAGCGGGTAGATCGAGCCGGGCGAGGGGCGCCACCAGCCCTGACTCATCTCCTCGATCGCGTTCATGATCTCCGCCCCGTTCTTCGGGCCGCGGGCGACAATGGAGAGGGCCCACATCCGGAGCCCCCGCCGCCGGTGCACACCAAACATGCTCTGCCTCGTATCGATTATTCGATATCGGATAAGCGATATATGAACTTGTGGCCGGAAGCCCGCGATCGCCTTCCCGGTCGGCTCCGGCGCAACCCTTACGTCCGCGCGTCCGATTCCTTGGAGCGTGAAACTCCCCCGGCTCGAAGCGGCGACCCGGCGATTCTATGAGGCCGTCCTCCCGGAGGATGAACGGATCCGGACGAAGTCCATGTTCGGCGGACTCGGGAGCTTCGTGGACGGGAACATGTTCGCGGGCGCCCTCGGGGACCGAATGTTCCTTCGCCTCCCGGATCCGGAGCTTCAGGGCCTCCTAAAGGAACCCGGGGGAGGGCCGTTCGAGCCCGTCAGGGGCCACGCCATGGCCGGATACGCGACGGTGCCGAGAGCCTGGATGAACGACCCGGAGAAGGTCCGCGGCTGGGTGGAGCGGTCCGTCGAGTGGGTGGCCGCCATGCCCCCGAAGAAGGCGAAAGCGAAAAAGCGGACCGCCCGGCCGTAGGCGGTCCGCGACGTTTCGACGAGTCGAGGGAATCCTCCGGATGGGTGATCTCCTCCGGCTCATCCGGCCGTGATCGTGCCGAAGAGCCCGTCCGCCTCGTCGTTCGGGCCCGCGGTGAAGAACAACGTGGTCGACGGCCCGTTGTTCGCGGAATCGTGCCCGAACTGGAGGGCCCAGAGCCCGTCGATGGCGATCATCTGCCCGTTCCCCAACTGGAGGGCCCCGCGGTAGACGAACCGGCCGTTCGCCAGCTCCTGGTACGCGTTGACGTGGCCGTCGCCGAAGTTGCCGACGAGGAGGTCGCCGCCGAAGACGCCGAAGCTCGCAGGGGCCCATGCCAGGCCCCAGGGGGCGTTCAGCATCCCGCGCTGCGCGACGCGCACGAGCAGGTTCCCGGCCGCGTCGAACGCGTCGACGAAGCCGAGTCCCTGGCCGTGGAGCTCGTCCGCGCCCTCGCCCTGCTTCGCGAAGGTGACGAAGATCCGTGTGCCGATCGTCTGGATGCCGAACGGCGCGTAGCCGGCGGGCAACATCGGATCCATGAAGCCACCCGGGGTCTGCACGGCCTTCCAGGTGCGGTTGAAGACGTCGACGCGGCCGTTGTGGAAGTCCGTCGCGTAGAGCTGCCCTCCGGTCGCGGTCGAGATGATCGCGAGCCCCTTGTAGATCGCGCCCGCGGCGGACGAGTTGACCCTGACCTCGGCGGAGGTCAAGCCCGGCGTCCAGCCGGCGATCGTGCCGCTCTCCGTCGCGAAGATGAATCGTCCGGTCACGTTCGTCGCGCCGACGGGGAAGCTCCCCGGTTCGCCGTTGAAGACGACGCCGGTCGGCGCTCCGGCCACTCCGACCTGGAGCGCGACCTTCGCGCCTGCAGCGGTGTAGAGCGTCGACAGATTCGCTCCGTTATCAGAGACCCACCACGGGGTCGTAGGCCCCGCGACGAGGCCCCACCCATTCGTCAGGTTGACGTCGACGGTCGTCCCCGGCACCCCGTTGTTCGAGACGAGGGGTGTGACCGAGTACATGTTCGGGGACGCCGCCGCGGCGGCCGGGGCCAACGACAAGAGGAACGCAACGGCCGCCAGTGCAAACACGACACGACTCGCCTTTCTCAGGTGGACCGACATGGAAACCCGCCTCGCATCCGAGACCTTTCTTCCGGGCGCCCCATCCCCGCGCGACGCTAGTTAATCGTATGCCCCTATTGCACCCAGATTCAAGCGGTCCGCGCAGGAACGAGGAACCTGCTCGGGACTGCGAGTCGCACCTGAATGCATCGGGAGGCGGTCCGTCCGATCCGTTGCGAGAGACGAGGACGGTCCCGACCGTGCTAGGGGGCTTTCTTCGTGGCCACGACCGACTCTCGCTTCCACCCGCGCTCGACGCCGGAAAGGACGTATCCTCGGTCGACGAGCCACGCCCGGATACGGTCCTTGTGCAGGATCTCCTCGTAGGCCAGGACGCCCTTCGGCCGCAAGACCCGATGGATTTCCGCGAGGGCGTCCGGCACGTTCGCGGGGTCGTGGTGGTTCGGGCTCGCGTGGTGGATCGCCACGAAGGCGAGGACCGCGTCGAAGGACCCGTCGGCGAAGGGGAGGTGGAGCATGTCCGCGGCGCGCAGCTCCAGGGCGGGCGGGATCCCCTGCGGATAGCGGGTCGCAAGATGCCGCTTCGCCGATTCGAGCTGATGCGGGTCGAGGTCCGTGGCCACGTACCTCGCGGGCGTCAGGCTGTCCACCACCCGCGCCGCCATGTCCCCGTTCCCGCATCCGATCTCCAGGCACTCCGCTCCGGCGGGGAGGGACGCGTTGCGCATCAGCCAGCCGTAGAGGCGCGCGTTCCGCCGCGCGTTGAACGTGTTCACGAAGAACCTCGAGACCCGGTTCATCTCGGCCATGGCATCCGCCTCTCCGTTTCCGTCCCCGTTCGAGAATGGTCCGGGTACTTGGCGGCTGCGGGCACGGAGGACCCGCGTCGAATGGGCCCGATCAAGGGCCCGCCGCCTCGGCCGCGGAATGGGGGAATCGGGCGGGCGAGAAATGCATCGCGCCGCGGGGGACCATCCACGTGTGGACTTCGAACGCGAACCGACCGGCACGGACCGCCGGGTCCTCGTCTTGGAGCGCGCGGGCCTTCTCCGCATCGACATTGAGAAGGCTGAACCCACGAAGCCTCCGGTCCGATGGGCCCACGGTGGGGCCGGCCGCCACGAGGACCCCGGCTTCATGGAGCTTCGCGAGATGGGCCAGATGCGCGTCCTGCAATGCGTCCAGCGCGGCATCGTCGAGCTTGGGGGCGTCGTCGCGCAGGAGCAGCAGCACGACGGAGAAGCGGTCGAATTCCATGGTTCTTGACGTCCGCCGGCGAGACTTATACTTGACGCCGGCGTGGACGGAACACGTCTCCGCTCGGGCGTGCCCCGCTCTCGTGAATCCGAGGATGATCATGGACCGTCTTCCCGGGGGAAGCCGGAGAAGGACTATCCGGGCACGCGCGTTATCCGCTCACCGGCGCTCCCTGGCACGCCACGCGGAGGAATTCGGATGTCCACGAAGTCGAACAAAGCCCTGATTCGCCGATACTTCAAGGCGATCGACACGGGAGATGTGAGTGTCCTGGAACGGTACGTCTCTCCCGCGTTCGTCGACCATGATGCGTCTCCCGGCCAATCCCCCGACCGAGAGGGACTGAAACAGTCGTTCCTCTCCTCGCTCGCCGCCCTTCCGGGATATCACAGGGTGGACGAGCTCATCGCGGAAGGGGACAAGGTCGTGGCCCGAGTGACTGGGTACGGCACGCACGAGGGGACGTACCGCGGAATCCCGGCGACCGGCAAGAAGGTCCGGATGAGCGGGATCGTGATCTGGCGGATTCGCCGGGGCAAGATCGTCGAGCGGTGGGCCGCAAGTCACGTCGAGGATCTGATGGAGCAAATCCGGGCTCCCCGGCGATCCCGGAAGTGAGGGGACGGTAACGGCCCCCGAGGGCGCGAGGGGGAGAAGACCAAAGAAGGAAGCTCGGCGGTGGCATCCGGGCTCTCGGCAATCCGGAGGCGCATCGATCATGATGGACATCCGATCGTCTGCGCGCGGGGAAACGACCGAGGGACAGATCCCCTCCCGCACGCTCGGCCGCACGGGGGAGCGAGTGTCCGCGATCGGGCTGGGCGGGTGGCACCTCGGCAGGCCGGATCTCCCCGAGTCGGACGCCGTCCGCATCGTCCGGCGGGCGATCGACGAGGGGATCAACTTCCTGGACAACTGCTGGGACTACAACGAGGGGCGGAGCGAGGTCCGGATGGGGAAGGCGCTCCGGGATGGCTACCGCGAACGGGCTTTCCTGATGACCAAGATCGACGGGCAGACGAAGGAGTCAGCGGCGCAGCAGATCGAGGAGTGCCTTCAGCGGCTCGAGACGGACCACCTCGACCTGCTCCAGTTCCATGAGATCATCCGGATGGGGGATCCGGAGCGCATCTTCGGCCAGGGCGGCGCGATCGAGGGGGCCCTCGAGGCGAAGGACGCGGGGAAGGTCCGGTACATCGGCTTCACGGGTCACAAGAGCCCCGACGTCCACCTGAAGATGCTCGAGGTCGCCGCGGCGCATGGCTTCCGCTTCGACACGGTCCAGATGCCGCTGAACGTACTGGACGCGCACTTCGAGAGCTTCGAGAAGCGCGTCCTGCCGGTCTTGGTGAAGGAGAACATCGGCGTGCTCGGGATGAAGCCGATCGGGGACGGCCAGGTCCTGGAGAGCAAGGCGGCGACCCCAACCGAATGCCTGCGCTATGCGCTGAGCCTCCCGACGAGCGTCGTGATCACGGGATGCGACTCGATGCGAATCCTGGAGCAGGCGCTGACCGCCGCACGGGGGTTCCGGCCCATGACGCCAAATGAAGTCGAGGCCCTCCTGGCGAGGACCGCGGAGGCCGCGCGGGCCGGACGGTTCGAACGCTACAAGACGACGCGCGACTTCGACTCGACCCACGCCTTTCCTCAATGGCTCGGCTAGCTGCCCGCCAGCCCGCTCTTGCTTCAAGCCGCCGGGATCACGCCTTGCGGGCGGAACGAATCATCGTGAGGAGCATTTTGAACCGCGCGGAGGCCCGCACGGCATGCGGTTTCCCCGCAGGAAGGAGGATCGCCTCGCCGGCCTCGAGACGGCTCTCGTTCCCCGCGACCGTGACCTCTGCCTCGCCCTCGAGGAGCTGCAGCAGGGCGTCGTAGGGAGCCGTGTGCTCGCTCAGCCCCTGGCCCGCGTCGAAGGCGAACAGGGTGACCGTGCCGGCCTTGTCCTCGAGGAGCGTGCGGCTCACCACCGAGCCCTCCTGGTACGAAACGAGGGAGGCGAGGTGCGCCTTCTGGCCCGGCGGCAGTCCCCCTCCCGTGCCTTTCGAAGTTTCCTTCACCGTCCTCTCTCCCGTGAGGCGCTCCCGTTGGACCGCCTCTCCACCGCCGGAGAACAGCGCTCAAAGACATAAAGCTGAAGCCACGATGGATTCGGGACGAACGCGAGATGCAGGCGCAAGGCGACCTGCGAGCCGGTCGGCGATCTCGTCCCGTCACGGGACGAACTTGACCTGGGTGCCCAACGCCTGGGACGGGAATCCGCGGTCCCACCGGACCCGGACCGCTCCTCTCCGGCCGTGGCGTGCGACGACGCGGCCCAGGATCTTGAGGCCGTCCGCGCGGGCCCAGACGACCCGGGCTCCGAGGAGCTTCTCCGCCTGATCCGGCTGGGCGAGGTCCACGACGGTCTGGTAGCTGTCCTGCTTGAATTTGCTCTGGCGGAACGCCACGACCGTTCCGGTTACCTCGGCCTTCGCCATACGCGCGGTGCCACGGTCCCCTGCGTTATAAGGGCTTCGCATGCGAAGCAAGGGACGCCTTCCTGCATCCCCGCATCCGTAACATGGCTCAGTGCAGGAGCCCGTTGGCCCGGAGCTCGGCCGTGACCTTCTCGACGGCCTCGTCCACATCGGAGGGCTTGCGGGCGCCCGTGCAGACGAGCTTCCCGCTGCCGAATAGGAGAAGGACGACCGCGGGCTTCTCGATGCGGTAGACGAGGCCGGGGAACTGCTCCGGTTCGTACTCGACCTGACCGAGGCCCAGAGTGATCGCGACCGCGTTCAAGTCGATCTGCGCGCCGAGGTCCGACGTGGCGACGATGTTCTGGACCTCGATCTCCGGGTTCTTCTTCACGGTTATGCCCGCGGCCTGGATCTGCTTCGACACGAGGTCGATCGCGATCTTCACGTGCTCGAGGCTCTTCGCCCCAGTGCACACGACCTTGCCGCTGCGGAAGAGCAGGGTCGCGGTCTTCGGGTCCTTGATGCGGTAGATGAGGCCGGGGAACTGTTCCGGCTCGTACTCCGCCCCGCCAAGGACGTGAGCGATCGCCTTGAGGTCGAGCTCCTCCCCGAGGGAGGTCGATGCGACGACGTTCTCGATCCGGTATTTGGCCAAGGAAGCACCGCCGAGGGTCGAAAGCGTCCGCGCCAGGGCGCTCGGCTGGGAGGGAAGCCAAATGGAGCCTTATATAGTTGGGTCAGCCGCGCAACGGTCTTTCCGAGGCACCGACCGCTCAGGTCGGTGCCGTCGCCGTCCCGCGCGGGTGGCCCTCGAAGGAGGAAGGCCGCCTGCATGATGAGGAGATGACGATGCGGCATTCCGCCTCGTTCACAGGGAGAGAGGCGCCCACATGCGGGGGTTCGGCGCATGTCCGCTAGCCCCGGCGAACCGCTTCGTGGAGCCCCTCGCGATGGCCAAGCGACTCCGGAGCGTCACCTCCGTCACGCCGCTGACCTTGGCGATTTCGTTCTGGCGCCTGCGCTCGCCGCAGGACCCGGCCGCCAGGTAGATCGCCGTCGCGGCCGTCCCGACGGGCGACAAGGACCTCGAGATCCCGGTCCGGTCCCAATCCTTGAGGATGCGCATGGTCTCGAGCTGCGTCCGACTGCTCAGCTTGAGTTCGGCGCAGAAGCGGCCTACGTAGTCCTGAGGGCGCGGGAGCGGCACGGACCGGACGGCCCGGGCCCGGACGAGGTCCCGATAGTGCCGGGCGATCGTCTTCCTCTCGATCCCCGTCACGCGCTCGATCTCGCCCAAGGTGCGCGGGACACCGTCGACACGGCAGGCCGCGTACACGGCAGCGGCAACCACGGCCGACATGGAGCGACCCCGCATGACCCCGCTCTCAATCGCCCTCCGGCAGATGAGGCCCGCCTCATCCTTCACGGAATCCGGGAGGCCCAGTTGGGAGACGATCCGGTCCAGCGCGCGTGCCATCGCCGCAGAGCTCCGTTCCCCGCGCGCATACTGTGCGGAGGTCACTTGGAGCCTCCGCAGGCGGTAGAACATCTTCCGGGCCTGCTCCGGGATCTGGTGGCCCCGGATGTCCCGGGTCGGGTACGGGACGACGGTCGTCAGGCCCGAGGCCCCCGTCAGGGCTTTCCGCGGCGGTCCCGTGCGCGCGAGCCGCTCCGCCTCTTCCATGGAGTAAGCGACCCATTCAGGACCCTGGTCGATCGCGCGATCGGTGAGGACGAGGCCGCAGGCAACGCAGACCACTTCACCGCGGTCGTAGTCCCGGACGAGGTGAGAGCTGCCGCACTCCGGGCAGACGCGTTCCTCCTCGGCCGTGGACCGAGAGTCCGTTGCGCCAGGCATCCCCATGCTCCATGGACCGCCTGAGATCCTCTCCGGGTCTACCTAGCGAGTCGCCGCACTTAATACCCGCGGTAGGGCGAGTGCGCGGAGCCCCGTCCCCGTGCGGCCTCCGCACCCTTATCCGCTCGGCACGATTCGGGGCGCCGAATGCCCGCGGCGCCCAGGCAGGCAGCCCAACGGTGGGAGATCCCGCTCGCGATCGCGTTCATCATGCTCTGCTTCGCGGGGAACAGCGTGATCACCCGCCACCTGATCGTCGGAGGCCTCGCGACGCCCTACCTCCTGACCACGGTGCGCTTCGCGAGCGGGTTCGCGATGCTCCTCCTCGTGAGGGCGGCCGTGCCGGGCGGGAGAGCGCTCCGGGTCGGCTCCCGCCGCGACCTCCTCGGAGGCGTCTACCTCGGCGCCTATGCGTTCGCGATCTCCTTCGGCTACGCCTTCATCCCCGCCGCGGCGGGCACCCTCGTGTTCTACGCGTTCGTCGTGTTGACGATGGCCCTCTTTGGCGTTGCGCACGATGGAGACCGGCCGACGCCGCGGGCCGTTGCGGGACCCGCCCTCGCCGTCCTCGGGGTGGGGATCATCACCTTCGGCGGAATCCGGGATGTGACCCTTCCCGGGGTGGCCCTGATGGCCGCCACGGGGACCTCATGGGGCCTCTACTCCGTCCACGGCCGAGGCGCGCGCGATTCCCAGGGATACACGTTCTCCACGTTCCTCGTCGTCGGCGCGTTCTCCCTGGCCCTGGCTCCGATCCTCTGGGTCACGGCCCCGGACGCCCTCTCGATCGCGTTCACATGGGACGGCCTGGGGCTCGCCCTGTTCATGGGCATGGTCAGCACGGCCCTGAGCTACATCCTATGGAACGCGACCCTGCGGCGGATCCGCGCGTCCCAGGGAGGGGTCGTCCAGCTCACCGTTCCGGTCCTCGCGTCCGGGATGGGCATCCTGCTGCTCGGGGAGCACCTGACGGTGACCTTGGTCCTCGGGGCGGCCGCGGTCCTCGCGGGGATCTACCTGAACCGCGTGAAGCCGAAGTAGCCTCACGCCGCCGGAGCGACGTTCTGGTTGAACCGGAAGACGTTGCCCTTGTCGTACTTCGCCTTGATCTTCCGGAGGCGCGGGTAGCTGCGGCCGAAGTTGACCGACGCCTTGTCCTTGTCGTCCTCGGACGCGAAGTTGATGTAGCCTCCCTTCTCCGAGTAGGGCTCGATCGCCTTGTAGTAGTCCCGCACCCAGCGGATGTTCGCCTCGTTCTGCGCGGGGTCGGGCCACATGCCTGCGATGACCGTGGCGTACTTCGCGTCCCGGTGTCCGAAGGCGGTCGCGTCCGGCTTCACGTCGTGCACAGCGCCATTGATCGGGTAGATGTGCACGGTCGAGTTGACCGCGGGCAGCTTAGGACCATGGGCCATGTGGGCCGCGATCGCCCCGTCCGGGAGCTCCTTCACGAAGGCGGTCTTCCAGTAGTGCTGGAGCCCCGGCGGCACGAGCCCGTCGAAGGCGGCGTTCAGCGCGGGGTAAGGCATCGGCCCGAGCAGCTGCGCGACGATCTTGGCCGAGTCGAGCAGCGGAGCGAGAGCCTTCTTCGCCTTGTCCGCGGGCCCGGTCCAGCACGCGACGATCGCGCACAGGGGTCGATATAGGCTTCGATGACTTTAATACGGATCACCGCCGCTTTCTGGCTCGCTTGCTGCGGCACGATCACCGGGATCGCGAGCAGCCAGCCATCGTCGCTATATTTCTGACGGATGCGGTCGCGCAGCGCGTAAATGTCGGCGACTGAGAGCTGCTTGCCGGTCAAACCGGCCCAGAGCGGCTCCAGATCGGACGTCTTATAGACCGTCGAGCCTTCGACCTCGATCCGTTTCAGCACGAGCTTGATTTTTGCCGCCTGTCCGGCGGGCATCGTGCTTGGAATGGCGATAAGCGGAGAGGTTTGCGCTTTGGGCGCAGGGGCTTCACGAAATTGCTGCTGCTCGCGGCCAGGACCTTCGATAGGTGGCAAGGACTGCGCGAAGGCAGCCTGAAAAAAGCCAGCACTTGCCAGCACAACTAGTACGCGACCCAGCCCCATGAGTCACCACTCCCCACACCACTACACAACACAACTTTATCGATCAGTATTAAGTCTCCTTCTTAACTACCCGGTCCAGCTCACGCCGCCAATCGGGGAAACTAGATAGCTTCGCGATGATGAGACGGGTGCGTCCCATCAGCCACATGCGTGGCGAGGTCGCGTCATTTTTGTGATGTGTTCCCGCGCCCTAAATCTTGCGCGGGCCGCCTATCTTTGGCAGCGTGAAATCGTGCTGTGATGGCAGTTGAAGCTCTTGGCAATGGAGCGGCAGCTTTCGCCTTTGGCAAACCTCCGGCGCGCTTCTTCCCTTTGATGCTCTGTCAGCGCTTGCGGACGGCCCATCATAACGCCTTTCGCCTTGGCGACCCTCCGGCCATCCGCAGCGCGCTTGACGATGCGCTCGCGCTCATCGTCGGCAAGCGCCGAAAGAAAAGCGAGGATGCCTTGGCCGATTTTGCTGGTGAGATCGAGGTGCGGCTTGTCGAGCACCTTGATGACGGCGCCGCGCGCCACGACGCGCTGCATGATGGCGATGCCGTCAATCATCGAACGTGTGGCGCGGTCCCATTCGGCGAGCAGGAGTACGTCGCCGGTGCCAAGCTCCTCGATGGCCTTCTCTAGCTTCGGACGCCCCTTGACGGTTTTGCCGGTTGCCTTTTCCGCGAAGATACGTTTGCAGCGTGCTGCGCGCAGGGCACCGAGCTGCCGGTCGAGATTCTGATGTTGGGTGGAAACCCGCGCGTAGCCGATCAGCACATGTGCACCGCATTTGTTAGCCAGGCAAAACTGGCGTAAATGGTCTTTAAGGGGCTTACACATAAAAACAAGATCGGTACCCTTGAATGGTACGCGCTTAAATTCGTGGTAACCACGCCCCGCATAGAAAGCAATGTTCGCAACAAATTTTTCGTTGGTGTAGAGCCAAATTTCTGGGAACCGTTGTCGCTGCGCTTCCTGTTCAGCAAAATCCATCAGCCGATGCCCCAGAACTTCGGCGTTGAAGATGTATTTACGGCCACATTCTCAACCAGCAGATGGCCAGACTCCGAAACTAATTCCAGCACAGCCTGCAAGTGTCCGCTATGACTGGTAAGAATCGACAACTTGAACTCCTTACTTACCGCGCGACTGTAATTCGTCGTCATCGGGTTGGGCAGTCGCCCGATGAGCGGTACATATTTTTCATAAGCGCGTCGAACGCAAGCTGTTATCGCATCGACATCCGTTTCCACCGCCTTGTGCAATATAAGGTTCACGATATGATACCCTTTTCAGGCGTGGAGAGCTTTAATCGCTGGAGTAGCCGCGACACCGTCGCCGGATGGACGCCGAACAGGCGCGCCGCATCGGCTGCGGTCTTCTTGCCTCTTTTTACGAGCTTCATGATTTCCTGTTGCTGTTGAGGCTTTAGCTTTGGCCGTCGGCCGCCGATCCGGCCTTCCTTGCGTGCTGCATCGAGGCCGGCCTTGGTGCGCTGCTTCAGCATCGCGCGCTCGAACTCTGCGAACGCCCCGACCATTTGCATCATCATCCGACCGGCGGGCGTCGTTGTATCAACCGCCTCGGTGAGGCTGCGAAAACCTGCTTTCCGCTCCTGAAGCCGATCCATAATTGTAAGCACATCGCGTAGCGAGCGTGACAGACGATCGAGTTTCCAGACGACGACCACGTCGCCCTTACGGAGATGATCCAGTAGTTTGTGAAGCTCAGGCCGGTCCCAGCGCCCGCCGGAGGCCCTCTCGCGATAGATTGATTCACACCCGGCAGACTGAAGAGCAGCCACCTGCATTTTGGTGTCTTGTTCACTTGTGGAGATGCGCGCGTAACCTATCAACATGATTGCACAATTCTATTGCATTCATGTTTCGCATTGCAATATATTTCTGCAATACAAAAACAGGCCATTTCAAGCCAATCGCGAATACTTGCACAAACGATCATTTGCGCAACAAGGGGGCGGCCATGAAGAAACACGAAATTCTTTCGCCTCAATCTCGCACAACGCTGTTTTATCCACCGTCGGACCCGACGGCGATCATCCGGCACTGCACGTTCTCGCCTGAGGAAATGGCGCTGATGCGGCAACGACGCCGGGACGCCAATCGGTTGGGGTTTGCCGTGCACTTTGCGTATTTGAAATTTCCCGGCCGCGTGGTTGGCGTCGGCGAAGTGCCGTCCACTGACATTCTTTCCTTCATCGGTCAGCAACTCGGCATTAGACCGGGAGTCTTGAACGAGTATGCCAGCCGAGAAGAAACGCGCCGTGAGCATCTCGGGGAATTTGCAAGACTACCTTGGCCTTCGCGCCTTTCGGCGCGGGGATTATCGAGCCGTTGCCAATGCTGCACTTGAAGAAGCAACAGGCACGGATCGCGGTGATGCCATTGTCGCCGCGATGATTGGACATTTGCGCGCCCAAAACATTTTGCTTCCAGCCTCCGTTACTTTGGAAAAGATTGCCCTGGCCGCACGCGCACGCGCCCGAAAACGGGCGCACAAAAACCTCATCGAGGGAATGGGGCCCGAGCAGATTGCCGGATTGGAAACGTTGCTTCTGACCAGCGACGATCAAGACCGGACGCCGCTGGCATGGTTGCGCGAATGGCCGGAAGCGCCGGGCAGAGAAAAACCTGGTTGAAATCGTCGAACGCCTACAGGTCGTCCGCGCGCTTGGCATCGGACAGGACCGCGAACAGCGCGTTCATCGCGCGCGCTATGCTGCCATTGCCAGGGAAACGGCCATTCTCAGTGCCCAGCATCTCTCGCGGTTCGACGAGACCCGCCGTGCTGGCGGCACTGGTCGTTGTTGCACGAGAGATGGAAGCCATCCTCACGGACGCCGCGCTCGTCATTTTCGACAAGATGCTTGGCAGCATCTTTCGCCGCGCCGATCAGATGCACAAGCTGCGCGTCGTTGAGCGGGCAAAGACGCTCGATGCTTCGACGCGAGCGCTGCTCGGCATGGCGAAAGCGATGCTGGCGGCCAAGGCTTGCGGCGAAGATCAGATCGAAACCGTGGAACGCGCCCTGGGTTGGGATCGCCTGAACGGCCTGCTTCTCGAAACCGACAAGATCGTCACGGAAACACGCGAGGATAATCTGGCGGAGATCGTCGAACGATATCCCACGGTGCTGAGAACGCCTGGCGCCAGTTCTCCTCAATGCCTTCGTGTTCCGCGCATGGAAAATCGATGATCCCTTGCTTGCCGCGCTTGAAGTGCTGCGGGAATTCTACGCGACGGGCCAGAACGATACTCTTGTACGCGCCTGCGGCGTTTCCCAACAGGGCCTGGCGCAAGCAGATTGGAACCGGCAGTGCCATCGATCGACGCGCCTATCAGGTTGCGATCATGCTGGCGCTGCGCGACCGCTTGCGCGCAGGCGACATCTGGGTCGAAGGCAGCCGGGCATTTCGGGCGTTCGATGATTATCTTCTGCCGCCAGAGACTTTTGCCGCAAGGCGGCGGGACAACGACTTGGGGCTCGCTGTCCCTGACTGCTTTGATACATGGCGCGCCGAGCGTGTGGACTTTCTGGATGCCCGGCTTCGCGAGGTCGATGCACTCGCTTCCGCCGGCGAGCTGGTCGAAGCGGCCATCACGGCGGAGGGGCTTTCGATCAGATCCGATCCGCAAGGATGAAAACCTCGAATGCGACAATATCACACGCCCTGGCTCTATGGCATGTTGCCACGTCTACGCATCACCGAGCTTCTTGCCGAAGTGCATGAATGGACAGGCTTCGCCGAGCGGTTTAGCCATTTGCGCACCGGAGCTGTTGCCGAGGACACCGTGGCTTTGATGACGGCGCTTCTTGCTGACGCCACCAATCTGGGGCTTGGGCGCATGGCCCGCAGCTCGAAGATTTTCAGCCATGCAAAGCTGCTCTGGATTGCCGAATGGCACATCCGCGATGAAACCTATCAGGCCGGCCTTGCATGTTTAGTTGATGCGATCCACGCAAACCCTTTTACGAAAATCTGGGGTGATGGCGACACGTCATCGTCGGACGGACAATTCTTCAAAGCGGGCGGGCATGGCGAGGCGCGTGCCGATTACAATGCCAAATATGGCTCCGAACCCGGCGTAAAATTCTACACACATATCTCTGATCGGTACGGGCCGTACAACAGCAAAATCATGGCGGCCAATCGCCGAGCCGAGTGCACCGTATGTTCTGGATGGCCTCATGCATCACGAATGCTCTCTGCAAATCCGCGAGCATTACACCGACACTGCTGGCGCAATCGATCATGTATTTGGTCTGTGCCACCTTTTGGGGTTTCGCTTCGCGCCGCGCATTCGCGACCTTGCTGATCGTCGACTTTATGTTGCGGACAAGCGCGCAATCTATCCTGCCTTGGCCCCCATGATCGGGGGAACCATTGATTTCCGGCTCTCCGGAGAAAACTGGGATGAGACCCTGCGCCTCGTGGCGTCGATCAAGGCGGGAACTGCCATGCCGTCGGCAATGCTACGACGGCTCGCGGCTTATCCCAGACAGAACGCGCTTTCAAAGACGCTTCGTGAGATTGGCCGGCTTGAACGCACCCTTTTCACCCTCGATTGGATCAGCAATCCTGGTCTGCGGCGGCGAGCCAATGCCGGGCTCAACAAGGGTGAGGCGCGCAACGCGCTCGCCAGGGCAGTATTTTTTCATCGTCTCGGCGAAATCCGCGACCGATCTTTCGAAAATCAGCGCTACCGGGCATCCGGGTTGAAATCTCGTTGTCGCTGCGATCATTCTTTGGAACATTGTTTATCTCGGCCGTGCCGTTGCTCATCTGCGCGCTCAAGGTGAGGTCATCGGCGATGATTTACTTTCTCATATCGCTCCGCTCGGCTGGGAGCACATTACCTTTAACGGCGATTACGTTTGGCCAACAGAACCGCTCGAAAACGGCTTCTAGACCCCTCAGAAATCCCCGTTCAGCCTTCCTCGACGAGGCTTAGCGTACGATTTGGGGAAGATTCTGCGATGACCCCTAAATGCTGGCTTTCTGTCAATGGCTATCTAATTAAGAGTTTTGCAACGGGCCGGTCCTGTTCGAGGGGGTTGGTTTGGCAGACACGCGCCGCCGGTTCGGGCTGCTTCGCGGAGCCAGGATTTCGCGGGGGTATGCCCCATAGCGCCAGCGGCCCCCGCGAAAGCCTGGGTTCGTGGAGCAGCCTTTTCGAGGTGCTGCTTCGTGGTGAAGGCTTTGAGCAGGTATTTTTGCTTAGGTGAATTTTCTTTTTGCACGCGCCGGTCTGCCGCAACCGCCATTCCTTGCCGTGCCGTTGGCAGCAGACTCCCCGCGAGGGATCGTCACACGAAGTGCGGAGACGCGCGCGAAGCGCGTGGCTCCGGCCGCCCGTCTAGCGGGCGGCTAGAGCCTGGCCCCTCGCTAGCGAGGGGTGCGGCCAAATCCCCCTTATTCACCACCGCGATCAAGCCGGCTTATGTGACAGATGCCGCCTTTTGACAGAACCGGCCCAACGCGCAAGAAACAATTCACCATGATCCGCCTGCCGCCCGAGATCACCTTCAAGAAACGACCGCTGCCGGATGGCGGCTGGTGCTACGACTTTCATCACAGCGCTTTAGGCGCGCTCGGACGTGTTCTCCTGCACGCCATGCCGGACGGCCGCAATACCCGGATTACCTGCGAACTGGCCGAGGCGCAGGGCGACCCGAACTCACCCTATAACCATCCAACGCCGCGCCATATTCGAACCGCTCGGGCTGGAAATATCAGAGCAGATGGGGCAGGTCGCTTTAGCGAGGGCTGAATGCCATGAAGGTTGATCGTCCCCCCTGGCCGTGTCGTTTTACGTACCTTTGAGTAAAAGAACCCAATTTGGCCTCTGGTGACACGAATGTTGGTTCTACCCCAAGATCGGGGTGCAAAACGAAGCTATGGGAACCGTCTCTCGCTGGTGCTGGCGTCGTGCAACTCTATGGATATCAGCTGTTGGGCGGCCCCGGCACGCAAAGCGAAGGCGAACTGCTGCGGGGGCGCTCGGGACTTGCCATGATTGTCATTCTACGGTTTTGAATGCTGGCCCGGCGCCGGTCCTTGGCGGTGCGGACGGCGAGGATTTTTTGATTTTTGAGATTGCGAATAAGGGCGGCGGCATTACGCGGTGAAAGCGAGCTGCGCGCGGCGGCCATGAGCGCGGCGTAATAGCCGTGAATGCCGGAGACCTCGCTGCTGTTGGCAACGTGGCCTTCGGCGCTCCCGTGGGTGTGGCCGGTTAGATTTCGATCGGCTTGAACTTGTTGCAGGCCGTGATGTTGGCGAGAACCGGCTCCCGATTGAGCAGGCAAATCACCACGGTCACTCCGAGGCTTGTCGATCTTGTCCATCCGGCTTGACACTTCATGCAGTGTTTGACGCAGAAGTTGCTCTGAGGTTGTGGTTCGTGCGGCGTGTGAATCATGGCGTTGTCCGTGGCTGGAGGTGGGAGGACTCTATTACCTGTCTTTTTATCTTCATCGATCCAGCGTTGCAAATCGCTGAAGGGATCACGGCAGAGCTTGAGATAATCTTCGGCGATGGCGCTGGTGGTGAAGGGGCCGCCCTTGCCGCCGCTTGTGGTTGTTTTCTTCCGGGCTGGTTTTGGCGCTGGCAGCGTTTGCTGCGCGCGCGGCGGTTTTGAACGCCGCGCGAAGAGTGGGGGCCGCCGGTTTGGAAACGCGGGGAGGATCGGCAAGCCGGGCATCGGGTTTGAAGGCAGAGCGAGGATTGACGGCGGCCGGTATAGGTGAACGGGGAACATTGACAAACCGTCGATTGGTTCGCTTGGGTTGCTCAGGCCCTGTGGTAGGTAGACGCGCGGCGTTGACGGCCGCTGCTGCGCGTCTGTTACCGGCCCCGGCCACCTCCGCTGCGGCCCTTGTCCTTGCCGCCCTTCTGCTGTTGGGACTGGAGAAGCTATCGCGATGCCAGGAACGGCTGGCCTTGTCGTGGCGCGTCGAGCTTGTGCTCTCAGTTCACGACGAGGCGTTGGCCCGTTCCTCGCTTGCTCAACGTCCTGCCGATCTGCGCCGCCTGCCGGACCTGCGTCTGCGCGTCGGGGTGCTGGTTTTGAATGCGCGCGGGCGGCTTCGGCCGGTGAGCGCGGCGGGCCCGCCTGCGTGCGTAAGCTGCTGGGACGTTGCTGCCCGCAGCCGGTGTGCTCTGGCGCTGGGCGTTCAGTCCCGCGCGGATTTTGTCTGCGCCGCTCATGCTCGGCTATCGCCGTCTTCATAAAGGTTTTCATCGCCTCTGCGGGATTCTGCGAGGCTATCGCCTGGCTATCCCCTGGGCTAGCCTGCCGGGCGTTGTGCTTAAGGCGGATGGTTTGCAACGCCGCCTTTTGCTGGTTCGCCATGCCTTGATGCCCGGACGTGCGCGCGCCGCGATGCTGTTGGCGTCGCGTTGCAATTCGTGCGCGCGCTGTTGTTGCTGCGTGCCGATGCCTCTCGGCGGCGTGCTGTCTGCGTCAGCGCCGCCGTATATTCGTCACGGTGCGCGCCGCGAAGATCGAGGCGTTCTTTCGCTTGGGCTTCCGTTCATCGCCTCCCACGCTTCGTTCTTTCTGCTGGCGTAATTCGGCGACGCGGACAGCTGCCGTTTTGGCGTAGAGGGCTTTTCGCTCCAGCTTGAGCGCCTCGGCGGCCTTGTCGCGCTCGCGCTGGGTCGTCGATGGCGCGCACCTGTTTCCAGCGGTCTGAGGTGCGCTCCTTCACTTGCTCGAACGCGGCCTTGCGCGCGCTGGCGTAAAGCTCCTTGGCCCATGCTTTGTGTTGATTCAGTTCGGCGGTTTGGGCTGCCCGAAGCACGTCGCGGTCGAGTTTCTGCTCTTTGTACAGGACGCGGCGGTCTTGGGTTTGGGCTTCACGCAGGCGCTGCTGCTCGCGATCCTCATCCGCCGCCGGGTGTATCGGAAGCGGCGCGCACGCGGGATGGGCTACCGGTGCGACGCCGTGCCTTGTCATTTGCGCATTCGCCTTGATCGCGTCGCGGGTCGCCTGCCGCTTCTCCTGCTGGCGTGCTTGATTGCCTTCGACGATCCTTGCGTTGTGATCGGCGCGGCTGCCTTCGTCGAGGAGACTGTATGGGATGGTACGCTCGGCGAGCGTTCGGTCCTGGCTTTCGAATTGATGTCCCTTTTTGCGCCGCGTTCTGGCTGCCCGGCCCAATATGGATTGTGCGGCTGCGCGGTCGATCCCCTGCTCTTTCAGCGTGCGATGATCGACGCGCGCGTCGTGGCCTGCCCGTTCGAGCGCCCGGTTCATCTGCCCTCCCCACTCCTCGCGGAAGTCGCGCGTGGTCCAGGGTTCGATGCCCTTGGCGGCAAGATGGGCGCGCTCCTTCGGCCCCGCCGATGTGTAAAGGACGCGGCGGCCCGTTTCGACGTCGCGGTCGCGGAAGATGATATGCGCGTGCGGATTCCAGTCGGGCTCGTTCTTTTTACCCAACTCCAGATGCAGCGCAAAATGCCACGGCACCCGGTCTTGCGTCACCTCGCGGCAAAAACTTTCTACCGCCGTGATGCACTGCTCCGGCGTCAATTCACGAGGCAGCGCCCCGATGAAGCGGTCGGACATGCGGGCGTTCTTGCGCTCGCTCTTCTCCTGTTCGCGGAACCAGGCCTCGGCCTCTTTAGGGTTCGGCGGGATGACATGGCTCCTCACCGCATAGGTGGCTTCCTCGCGGGCGTTGTAGGCCGCATTGCCGCGCGGCGGACTTGCCGTGCGTCTGCTCGTTCACCAGCCGCGTTTCGTTCTCGCGGGCATTGTAGGCCGCGTTGTCCCCTGCGGCTCCTGCGCGGTTTGTTGTCTTGCCGAACGAATCGTGGTTGAAGGAATAAATCGCCATAAAGTTCCGTGCCCGCGCCATGCGCCTGCGGTTTTCGGAACGAAAACCCATAAGTGCGCCTCCTTCTTCCACGGCAGATTCTGCTAACAACCCGTAAAGATTACGACACCGGAACAGCGGCTTAGTGTCGTCTAGACTGAACATCAGCACAGACATGGTCCCGATGCCCGGCGGCAGTCCCGTTGCGCATGCGGTCGGAATTTTCGCGCGGCGGCTCGGCCCACGTTTTGCCGTTGCAAAGCCGGAATGGATGAACCCGAAAAATTTGCGCGACGCGGCTTCGCCGCGCCTGCTTGTGGCGGCGAAGCCGCCGGCATTCCGGCTCAAAAAAAACGGCTCGGCTTCGCCGGGTCAGCGATGCTTGTGGCAAGCGCCGGTAACAATCGTTACAGCTGCGGACTAATGGCGAAGTGCGGCAATGTGGACGCGCGCTAAAGCGCGCGACCCGTTATTTTGGGGGCTCGGCCGAGGGCCTCGCCCCATGCGAGAGGTTTCACACCTCTCGCGCTCTCCGTGGAGTATTTTTTGGCAAGATGATGTGCGCTGGCAGGAGAAGATTTTTTTGCGGCGCGGAGTTTCTGGGCTGATCCGTGGTACGTGGTTTAAGTTTCGCCCTGGCCTATGGACGCAGGCGGAGATTCGTTGCTAAACTCGGCGCACGGTACAGGGAGGAGTCCCGATGACCGTGCAAGGTGATGAAAATCACGGGGGCCAGCGTTCTGGAAAGTCGCTGGCCCTTCGCTCTCATAGCCGGATATCCTCGGGCTAGCCGATAGATAGCCTATCCAAGCATGTCCTTCGTGATATTCTGAGCGGTGTGAAAAAGATCGCGGATGACAATCTCATCGTTTTCGGCCGTAAAAAAAATCATGTGAGACTCGTAGCGGTACCGGCGGTAGCCTGAACGGAGATGGTCGACGCTGCGCGCTATGCCGGGAAAATGACAAAGAAGCTCGAAGGTTTTGATAAAACCGGCGTAGTAGATGTCCGTTTGATGCCGCCCAAATTTCAGCTCGGAGTCGCGGAGAATGACGCGAAGCTTGGCCGCTGCCGCGTCCGTCAGCCGGAATTTAGGCATGCCCGGCCTGCGCTGCGTCCTGGCGCGCGAGCGCAAGAATGTCATCCATGCTTAGATGGGAGATGCGGTCGCAATCGGGGTGATTGAGGGCTTGCCGGTAACGGCGGAGTTGTTCGTCTTCTGAAAGCCTATTCCATGCGGCAACTTCGGCCTTGCTGGGTACGGCCGAAGGCATCACCGTCGGTATGAGTGCAAGGATTTGCTCCTCGGTTGGCTCCTCTCCCGCAGGCTCTAAGGTAAACTGCGATGGCGCTTCATTTTCGGCGAGCGCCAGCATGGCCTCGGCGACGACATGTTGCCGGTCTTCGGGGAGCCGCTTAACGGCATCAATGGCATGGTCGAGTAAATTGCTCATAAAGTAATTCTATCACAAAAAGTCCCCTTCGAGGCCAGAAAAAAAGTCTGCCAAATCCGTTCGCTGGCTACCCTTGGATTATCCGGCTGGCGTTGTAACTTCACGAAGTTGGAATTGCCCGGCATCACAGCGTTAGAGGACCGATAATTCTAGCCTTTGCGGCACTGCGATTGTGTAACGTATTAGTTTTGCAAAGTTACAGCTTTTCCGTTTCAAAGATTTAAAACTCGCTGCAACCATGCTTGCATGACGTTATAAATCGGCAAAGCTTTGTGTTTACCAGTTTTTAACCTCTTAAGTTCTAAGTATCAAAAAGTTATACATTTGAACATTCGAAAAATGGGGAACGCCGTGAAGCCGAACCGAGACGCCCTTGCCCTGGCAGCTTCGCTGACGGTGCGGCGAAAACTCCACTTGCCCCTGCCGCAACCGGAACAAGAGCCCGTTGTACCGGATCGGGCTGGGAAAGCCGAACCTATGGCTGTCAAAAGGTCCGCCAAGGCGAAGGCCGCTGACACGGTGCAAATCACCTTGCGGCCGGATCGCAGCCTTTTGGATGACTATACCTTCGAAGCCGCCGAACGCACCAAGATCGAACGGCGCGTGGTCTCGGCGCAGGAAATCATGCTCGAAGTTCTGGAGCGTGGCCGTCCGGGGGCGTCATGAAAACCATTGCCATCCTTGGCGACAAGGGCGGGACCACCAAGACGGCTTCCTCGCATTTGATTTGCCTCGGCGCTTACTTGTCTGGGGTTCCCGCTGCATACGCCTTAACCGATCCCAAGCGCAAAGTGCGCGGGCAGGGGCGGCCTTATGCGGTGCTCGATGGCCGTCTGCCGGAGCAGCTGGCGCTCATTTTGAACTCTAGCCGCAGCAACCTGAACGGCTGGCTTGTCATCGACGGCGGGGGCAACCGGCCCGAGTTCGACATCGAAGTCTCTAAGCACGTTGGGCTCACGATCCTGCCTTTTCGGGCCTCTGAAGAAGACATCGATACCGCCGCGGCAATCTTTGGCGGCAATGCCAAAGGCACTCGCTTGGCCGAGCGCCTGGCCTACCAATGCCTTTGCCGCACAAGCCGCCCTGTATTTGATCGATGGTCTCACGCGCGCCTTTCCGGAGCAAATCCTCCTGCCAGCCATCCCCTTTGTAAATTCGATTTCCGATTTGCTGACCGGTGAGCTGGCAGCTCCTTCGACGGCAGTACGGCAAACGGCGCGGCGGGCTTTCGAAACAGTCTCCGATTATTATGATGCGCACTGTTTGCCAGAACTCTCTCTCGTGGAATGAAGGGCATCTGGGGCAAGGGGGGCTGCATCCGTTTGCCCCTTCTTTCTTTTCCAAATTCAAAATCCCAGTGAGTTAAATAAGTTAACATCAGATTCCAGATAGTTACGGGCTGTGTATAAGTAGAATAATCGTTCTAAATCATATTGATGCAAGATGCCACTGTGAGTAAAGAGGCGAATATTTGTGATCGAAGGGGCGAAGTCTTGTGACCAAAGGGGCGAAGATTTGTGATTGAAGGGGCGAAAGCGTGAGTGAAGGGGCAAATCACTTGCTCAGCTCAAACTAGATTGTTAGCCTCGACTTATGCCCTCGCCGCTTCTTCCTGATCGCCACCCCGTTCGCGACTTTTTCGTTCTCGATGTTATGGATGTGGTCCCGCGCTCGGACATGGCGTCGATGGAGCATCCGATTTATTCGCTATCCTCCAGGCCCGACTTGCGGGAACTGTCCTATGCGCATGACGATCAAAAAATCGAGATTATACCGGGCGCGCGCGGACTGCCGACGGTCTATGACAAGGATGTCTTGATCTATTGCATTTCAAAACTGATGGCGATGCGGAATGCCGGGCAGAAAATCGGGTCGACGGTGCGGTTGACGACGCACGATCTCTTGGTTCAGACCAACAAGCAAACCAATGACAATGGCTACAAGCGCCTTGAAGCTGCATTGCAGCGTCTAGCGGGAACGGTTATTCAAACCACGATTGAAACCGGCGATGAAAAAACCGTCAAAGGCTTCTCGCTCATCAGTTCCTACGAATATAACCGCAAGGGAAGCATGCATGCCGACCGGTTGCGTTATCTGGAGATCACGCTTTGCGACTGGATTTTTAGGGCCATCGAAAGCGCCGAGGTTGTGCCGATTAGCCGGGATTATTTCCGGCTGAGGAGGCCGCTCGACCGGCGTCTGTATGAGCTGGCGCGGAAGCATTGCGGCAGCAGCAGTAAATGGCGCATCGGCCTGGACAAGCTGCAAAAGAAATGCGGATCGCGCATGGAGCGCCGCTTCTTTCTCCGCCATGTGCGCCACACTGTGAAATCGAACCATCTTCCCGATTACACCATGACGCTCGAAGAGGAGCAGGTGGTGTTTTGGCGACGGGCGGAAGCGGATACGAAGCTTGCTGCTGTGCCGAAGGCTTCCGCTGAGAGCGGCGAACGCCGGATCATGGTTTCGTCGCAAGCAATTGAGCAGCTCTACAGCGTCGCGCCCGGCTGGGACAAATACATGCTCGAAAACATCTACACCGCTTGGGCCAAGGACAAGGAAGCGGCGCGCAACGAGGACGCGCGCTTTCTCGGGTGGGTGAAGAGCTACACGAAGGGAAAACCCGCACCGTAATGCGCAAACGGCCCTGCTGCGCCCGATCATTGCGGCGCGAGCTTACGCTGGCTGCAACGTCAGCCGCCTTTCAAGCAAGCGTGCCATCGCCGTGTGATCGCCTTTTTCAAAACCGAGGCGGGAAGCTTCGTTCCAACGCTTCGCATCGCCGGTCCCAAGGGTAAGCTCAAAACCCGCGTTCACCGCAAGCATGCGCAGCCAGAACCGTTGCGTCCGTCCGTTACCATCAACGAAAGGATGCGCGGCGTTGATCTCATTGACATACTTCGCCGCGCACGTTGCAAATTCGCGTTTGGAACGGCCAACCAAGTAACGGTCGCGTTTCAATTCAGCGAATTGGTTCTTGCATCCATGAGGTGATGTATTCTGGCACTGCAAAGGGTGTCGCTCCACGCCCTGTTGTGTAACGGCGCTCCTTTCCGGCCCAGACGTAAAGATCCTGAAACAAGTGGCGGTGAATGGCTTTAAAACCGGTGTAGGTCCTATGATTGGCTTTCGGCGGAAAACCTTCTTCGGCACGGTTTGCCGTGAGGGCGCGCTCGGTTCGCTCAAGGAGTTCCCGGTCGCGTATGCCAAGCTTGTTAACGTAGGTTTCCGTGCCCGGATAAAAAATGCGCCGGTAAGCGGCGCGTTCATTGGCTGTGCGGAGATAACTCACGGCTCCGCCGGTGTGTGGGTGCTACGAGCCTTGAAGTGGCTGATGAGGGCTTTGATACGGTCCCTGGGTTCGATGCCTTGGGCGCGCATATCGCTCACCATTCTGTCAGCGTCAGGATCGCGCGACAGGCCTTCGATATCCGCATCGACGTGGGCTTGTGCCGCTCTCCAGGCTGCGGCGGCTGGGTCTTTGGAGTGAAGCGGGCTCAGAGCCCTAGAGGTTTTTAGCATGCGATTTTAGGTCCGGCCGGTTACGTTTCTATAATACCGTTCAGAACGCATTTTTGCCAGGGCGCAATTACTTGCTTGCGATGGAGACTGTTGGGAAGGCCTGGATAGCACGTTACCTGCTTCTCGGCCTCATACGCCTGGCTTGACAAGGGCGTCTGGCTCTTTGTGCCCACGAAACGGGGACCAATCTCGTCGGATAACACGACAGCCTATTAGGTAGACTTCTCAATATAACAAACCGCCCATCCAATTTGCAATATTATTTCGATATGGGCATGCTATAAGCTTGCCGTTATTATAAATACTGTTTCCAATGCATTTTGCATGCGCTAAAATTATGCCGTCCCATGTTGACCTGCTGCTTATAAACTCACCATTGAAAGATTATGGGGTATCCACGCGCATAAATGACTTCACTTTGCCTACTCTTGGACTGGCCTATATCGCAACCAACGCAGAGCGCAGTGGCTTTTCCGTAGACGTGCTAGACGCCGAGGCACGGGCACTAAGCATTACACAGGTTATAAAGATTGCCAATGATCTCAACCCAAAATGGGTGGGCCTCAATCTCCTATCCCCGACATACAAGATCAGTACTGCGATCTTGCAGGGCCTCTCCCCAGACATAAAAATCATGCTGGGCGGCCATCACGCCCAAGCGATGCCGGGCGAAGTTCTTCAGGACGAAGCCATACCGCGAATCGACGCCCTCGTGCTTGGCGAAGCTGAAACGCGTGTAGTCCGGCTTCTGGAAGATACATCGGCACGAAAAAGCTTACCCCACGTCTATTGGCGTGAGCAGGACGGTACGGCAAAAAGCGGGTCAGGTGACGACTACTGGCTGGTGCCCGACATCAACGCCTTGCCCTTCGTGAACCGGAAATTTCTTGTTCAAGACCCTTACGTCGATGCAGGTATCGTGGAATCTGCAATGGTTGCTTCGCGCGGGTGCCCATTCAAATGCTCGTTTTGCGGAGCCGCCGCCAGCGCAACCGGAAAAATCCGTATGCGTTCCGCCAGCAACATCATTGACGAAATGCGCCAGCTCAGGGACGGCCTCGGCGTTCGCCGGGTTCGTTTCGTCGATGACCTGTTTCTTGCAAGTCAGAAGATCATGCGCGGCATCTTCGATGCCTTCGCCGAAGCGCGCACACAGCTCCTATGGGATGCCAACGGCCGGGCCAACATCATCGCCAATGCCCCGAACAGCCTCATTGACGGCATGCGCGAAAGCGGCGCTCACGAAATTGCTTTGGGTATCGAATCTGGAAGCGACAGGCTCCTGAGACATATCGGCAAAAACATCACGGCCACCAGGCCGAAGCCGCCGTGCTCAAGCTTTGCCGCGCCGGCGGTCGATGTGAAAGGATTTTTCATCCTTGGCATGCCAACAGAAACCCGTGACGAGCAGGCGCAAACCGAGGCTTTCATCAAACGCTTGTGGAAGACAACCGAAGCCATGCCCGGAGCCTTCCGGTGCAGCATTTTTGCCTACAGGCCCTATCCCGGCACAACCGATTGGAATCGCCTTCGCGCCGCCGGATTCGCGCAAGATAAGCTGCTTAACTACACTCAGGAATCCGAAAGCCAGGCACCGGCCGACCGCGACGAATTCAGTTTCTCCACGGGACTCCAGTTCGGCGAAGTGCCCGTGCCTGAAATAAAACAGGCCGTGGTCCGCATCATGCAAACACAAAACGAGCTACGTCCCCGATGACCTCGAAAGTGATTGTGTTTCTTGGCCCTTGCCGCAAGGTTGACCGCGCAAGCGGCACCTTGCATCCGCCATTCTCAGTACGATCCCGTTCCGGGAAATACCTGAGAAGCATTGTCGGAAACGCGGCACCGCAAAACATTTGCGTGGAATACGACAACATCTTGGAGACTGGATTTTTTGGCGCGAGCGGGCAGGAATGTAATCCCAAGCCCAATCAGCTCGTGGCCCCCCTCCGCAGTCACAGGATTTGGCGCGAAGCCGATGTTGTCATTGCGTTAAGCTCGGATGTCCGGAAGGCTTTTGAAATCGTCAAACAATCTATGAGGACGGCCACCTCAAACACACGGCATTCTATCTACTTTATCGGCCATCCCTCATACATATTGCGTCGCCCACCAGCCGAACGGGAAAACTACGAAATCGCCATTAAAGCAATCATTCAACGCGCGGCGCTATCGTTAGCATAAACAGTCGCAGGCAAACGGACGGCGTCGCCCGCTATAGCCTGCTGTTGCGGTGCATCGTCTCTTGCCAGGCGTTCTACCAAGCGTTGATGATCTGCCTTTGCATCAACTCTAGACCCTAAACTTTATACTAAAGCACTATACGCTAGGGGCAAATTTTTCTGAAAACCTATGATCGGTCGAAGGCGCGAAGCGCCGTGATCGAAACGGCGCGGGGCAGGGACCGCGCAACATCATACAGCAAGCAGGATCGAAAGAGCGGTTTCGCACCGGAGCATGTCCGGCAAGTGCGGGTGAGGCGTCATGTCTCGAATTCGCGACGCGTTTTATCCACTGGCGCTGCGCGCTGCTCAGGCGGCGGCCATGCTGGGCGTCAGCGAAAGCCAGCTGCGCCAGTGGGTAGTCGAAGGAAAAGTGCACAGGCCATACCATGTCCGCAAAAACGTGGTGCTGTTCGATGCGGTCGCGCTCGCGGGCGATTGGGACCGCATGAAAGAGGAAGCCGGGGCATTGGCTCTGGCGGGTGAAGTGAGCGAACCGGACGAAGGGGCAAATCCGTGGGACGGCGTACTCAGCTAATGCGTCAGCCTCCAAAATACTGCCACGGCTATATCGACTGCCGGGGCAAGCCGCGCTGGTATCTGAGACGGGCAGGGCACAAACAGGTGCCGTTGCCGGGCCTGCCCTGGTCGCCGGACTTCATGGCGGCCTATGAGGCGGCCATGGCCGGGCAGAAAATCGAGCTGGGCAAAAGCCGGATCAAGCCCGGCAGCGTTTCCGACCTCATCACCATCTATTACCAGACCGCCGCCTTCATCCAGCTTTCCGATGCCACGCGGCAAACCTATCGCGGCATTCTGGAGCGCTTCCGCGCCGATTACGGCGATCATCCCGTGGCGCGGCTCGAAGAGCAGCACATCACCGCCATTCTCGACAAGAAGGCGGCGACGCCTGCGGCGGCGAACAATCTGCGGCGCATGCTGCGCGCGATCTTGAAGCTCGCCAAGAAGCGCAAAATGATCCGGGTCAACCCGATGACCGAGGTTGAGCCGATCCGCTACAAGGTGAAGGGCTTCAAGGATTGGCCGGACGCCGAAATCAAGCTGTTCACCGATTGCTACGCCATAGGCACGCGCGAGCGTCTGGCCTTTGAGCTGCTGCTTTGCGCCGCCCCGCGCCGCAGCGATGCCGTCCGGCTGGGGCCGGGGCACATCGTCGGCGGGCGGCTGGTATACCGCCAGAAGAAAGACCGGGGCCGAAATCGACATTCCGCTTCTGCCGCAGCTCGAAGCCGCAATTGCGGCGATGCCGTCGCTTGCAAAGCAAACCGTCTTTCTCGAAACGCAGTTCGGCGAAGCCTTCACCGAAACCGGATTCTACAACTGGTTCACCGATAAGGCGCGCAAGGCCGGTGTTCCCAAGGGACGCTCGCCGCATGGCCTGCGCAAAGCCTGCTGCCGCCGTCTGGCCGAAGCCGGTTGCTCGGCGCACGAAATCATGTCGGTCAGCGGCCACGAGACGCTGAAGGAAGTGGAACGCTACACCAAGGCCGCGAACCGCGCCAAGCTCGCGGACAGCGCCATGGCCGCGCTGCAAACGGCGCAAAAAGCGGGTGCGGAATTGGAAAAGCGCGATTCAGAATTGGCTAACAGGTGCGAAATTGTTAGCCAAAGTTCCAGCCAAGCCCCTGTTATTTCAAGGGAGAAAAACAGGGGATGGCGGAGAGGGAGGGATTCGAACCCTCGATACGGTTACCCGTATTCCGGTTTTCGAGACCGGCCTATTCAACCACTCTAGCACCTCTCCACTCGAAAACTCTTAAAATACTTTAAGAGCCTGCCACTGGGCGTAAAGACCGGTGGCCTCACTTTGGTTTCCATTTTTCAGAAAGCCGCTGCAATCCGATACCAAATCCCGGCCGTTATCGCAACGATGAAGTGACACGGCGAAGCGACCCGCACAGCGCATTATGACAGCACAATTTGCTTTGGCCCCGGTGCACGCGCCAGCGGAGTGCATCAAAACAGTCCAGGAACGAGCCGCCACGTGCGGCTGCGATAGGCAACGTACTCAGCACCGAATTCGGAGCGCAGCAACGCTTCCTCGGCGCGGATGCGGGCGAGCAGCGGCGGGATAAGCAGCGCGGTCAGAACCAAGCCCACACCGGACCGGAAGGCGAGCGCCCAGCCAAGGGTGCCTACGAGCAGTCCCAGATAGCTCGGGTGGCGGATGATGCCGTACAGGCCGTCCGTGACCAGCGTATGGCCCGGCTGGATCGCGACCAGCCCGCTGAACCGATGGCCCAGGATGAAGACCGGCCCAATCCGCAACGCCCCGCCAGCGGCGAACAGAAATACGCCGAGCCAGCGGACGCTATCGCCGTCAATCGTCCAGAACCCAATCCTGTCCGTGTAGGCCGGCAAATAGGCGCTAGCGAACCCGATAACGCCGAAAACCGGCAGCACCCAGCGGTTCGAGCGGTCCTCGCGCTCTCCAGAGCTCAGATTTCCGGCTGTGAACAATGCGGCTCCCAGCAGCGCGAAGAATATTGCAGTGACCGCGATCAGCGGCGGATGGGAGAAGAACGGCGCAAAGCCGCCCCAGCCAAGAATGGCGAGCCCAATATAGACAAGGGCAAACAGGATTTCGAAGGCGATCAATCTCGGGCCGGGCGTGGTCATAGCCTATCTCCTCGCTTAGAGTGCGTCCGGAAAAGTGCGAAGCGGTTTTCCGAAAAGACGCACGGCAAAACAAAAAGTTAGAGCCCGCTTTTGATTCCATCAAAAGCGGTTAGGCTCTAGAACTCGATGCCTTCCTGTGCCTTGAAGCCCGCCGCGAAATGATGCTTCACCGCGCCCATCTCCGTCACGCAATCGGCGGCGGCAACAAGCTCCGGCTTGGCGTTGCGGCCGGTCACGATCACGGTCAGCTCAGGACGGCGGGCCTTCAGCGCCTCGATCACATCGGCCAGCGGCAGATAATCGTAGCGCAGCGCGATGTTCAGCTCGTCCAGGACCAAGAGCCCGATGCCCGGGTCCGCCATCAACTCGCGCGCCTTGGCCCACGCCGCTTGCGCCGCCGCCATGTCGCGCGCCTTATCCTGCGTCTCCCAGGTGAAGCCCTCGCCCATCGTGTGCCAGGACACCTGATCGCCGAAACGTGCAAAGGCCGCACGCTCGCCCGTCTCCCACGCGCCCTTGATGAACTGCACGACGCCCACACGCCAGCCATGGCCCAGCGCCCGCAGCGCGAGCCCCCAGGCGGCCGTGGACTTGCCCTTGCCGGGCCCGGTATGCACCATCAGCAGCCCGCCGCCGGCAGTTTTCGACGCAACCTCCGCATCCTGCACGGCTTTGCGCTTTTCCATCTTCGCCCTGTGGCGCGAAGGCCATCTTGCGGCGCGGCGGGATCACTCATCTTTCAACACCATCGGCAGGCCCGCAACCATGAACACCACCCGGTTCGCGATGGCGGCCACCGCTTGATTGAGCCGGCCGGCGCGGTCGCGGAACTCGCGGGCCAGCGCGTTATCGGGCACGATGCCAAGACCAACCTCGTTCGAGACGAACACGATGGGCGCACGCGAGGTCCGCGCGGCGGCGATCAGCTTCGCGGTTTCGGCGTCCACATCCATTCCGGCCAGCATGATATTCGTCAGCCAAAGCGTCAGACAATCCACCAGAATAGGCCGGGTTTCAGCTTCAAGCAGCGGCGCAATATCGAGCGGCGCTTCGGCGGTCCGCCAGCCCTCCCCGCGCCGCTTCTGGTGATGGCCGATACGCTCGCGCATCTCATCGTCGAGCGCTTGGGCCGTCGCACAATAAACCCAAGGCGGCGGCAGTGCACCGACGAGCCGCTCCGCATACGCGCTCTTGCCCGACCGCGCGCCGCCAAGGATGAGTGTGATCGAATTCTTCAGGGCAACCTCTTTGCGCTAATGAACGGATTGGGTCGAAAGCGGCCGTCCCGATATTCTCGCAGTCTCAATTGCACTAGGTCGGCTGTCAGATCCAGTTGCCGTCCTTTCCAAGAACCGATGGCAATCTGCCGTTCAGCCGACGCTGCTCTGGGCGCACCTGATGCTAAGGTCGGGGATGCGGTGAAAGCGGAAGTTGCGTGGTATTCCGGCTTCCGTTTTGCGGGCCAAAATGAGCTGAGTACCGTGGCGAACCCTCTTAGTCTTCAGCAGCTTCACGTAGCGCCTTCAGGTAAAGGAGCCGCCCACGCCGGAGCGCGCGTCTCACTGGTGCTTTGAAGTCGAACCACCGGCTATAAAAGATGTGGGCGTGGTTCAGCATCTCTTGCTCGGCATCCAGGGCAGCGCGCGACGCGCGGAGAGCGGGCGCGAAGTTGTTCAGCTTAGCGTTAATTTCGGCTCGTAGCCCGGCAATTTCGCTGTCAAGGCGGTCGTCAACGTTTTCGGGCCCGCCGTCGGCCATCACCCTGTTTGGGAAGTCGCTCGGACCAGTGTTGGTTATCGTCGCCTCGAGCGCCTTCATGAAACTCAGGACGAAGCGACCGTAGGCGATGGCGGTCTCCCAGTTCCATACATTGTGATGGATGGGGTGGCCGACGTGTTCCTCGGTAATCTCATGTACGAGGCTGTTCCTGTAATCGTAAAGCGCTTCGAACGCTTCCAGGGCTGTAGTGCCGGGAATTGTGCCAGGCACATCCACATCGTGAAGGATGCGTTTGGGGTCGGGCCGGATGTTGAGGGCTTTGAATAGCCGGGTAAAGACGCTCAGGTAAGCGGACGCGGTCGAGTAGTTACGAGTGGCGGCGAGGTACTGGGGAATGCTGGCGTTGACGGCGATGAGCTGCCGCAGAACCTTTGTACCGGTGTCCTTCGTGAGGTCGTCGTCGGCGATGCTACCGGGCGCATAGGTGAACAGGTCGGCGAGCCGCGACCGTGCGTGCCACTCCAAGGAGGTGACAAAACCAACAGAGTAGTAGGACACAATGTCCAATTCGAATTCGCGGTGAGCGTATGGCCTTTCCGGCGGCAGAGACCGCGTAGGCACGGGCAGCGCGCTCAGCATCATCGATCAACATTTCAACCCGGATGAGAGATGAAAATGCATTGAGCGTTCCGTTAAACTCGTCAGCAACACGGGCTACGAACTCGAGATTGGCCTTGATCTTGTCCATGTTGGGTGAGACTTGCCTTCGGCGACCGACTTCGGTCCACCTGTTCTTATGTCGCAACAGAAAATCAGCCCAAGCCTGAAGTATGCGCTGTGGGCGGCTTATGATTTCAAGTGCTTTTACCACCGGCAGTCTATCCGTTGGAATGACGTTTGCATTGACCACCTCATTCCGGAGTACCTTGCCGAAGAGCCGGACGCAGCTGGCCGCGGCGCTCGCCTCGGTCTGGACGGAGCCGAGCTGGGAGCGAGACCGCCACCCATAACCTGGTCCCCTCGTGCCGGAGCATGAATGCTTGGTAGTCCGCAAAGCGATCAGAGAGCGGGCTTGCTGATCTAGCGAAGTGTTTGATGCTGAAGCGCGCAAATCGCGCATCGCTTCATCGAAGTCTTGCAGAACAACCTCGCCGCGATCGATTTCCGCGGCACGGCGCTCTATTTCCTCTTCCCAGTCTTCGCCCAAACCCGGCGGGGCCGCGTGCATCATGACGAGTAGCAGATCGCAAAGATCGGCCCGCTCCTCAGGCGTCAATTGCCGCTCCTGTTCGGCGATATGTCTCACGCGCTCGTTCATGATGCAAATATGCGCTTAGGCTGGCCTGTTTGGCAAGCCGGGTGGCGGAGACCGTCTAAGCCTCAACGAAACCCAGATGCTTCTCGACGCGCGAAAGGCTGCTGTCCATTGCGCCTGCGATACTTAGCGGCCATCGAGCATCTGCGTGTGCTCGCGCGGCGTGGCGGTTTGCCGGTCCCTTAGCGTGCGTCCGGAAAAGTGTGAAGCGGTTTTCCGAAAGACGCACGGCAAAACAAAAAGTTAGAGCCCGCTTTTGATTCCATCAAAAGCGGATAGGCTCTAGCGAGTTCTGGCAGCGCAATCCGCCGTCATCGCGAGGCGGCAAAGCAGGCGTGGGCGTCCGAAAGCAACCGCACGAAACAGACGCGGATTTCGCGCCGGGTTAATGGATCGTTTGTTTCGCCTACAGCCGCGATATGCTTAATGCCGGCATGGTAAACGGCGGATCTTCATATTTTTCGCCCGCCACTTTCTGCGAATCTTTTGCCGTTTTCGGTCGAATTCTACGCTTCCAGAATCCGTTTAAATATACGCGCAACTTTCAAATTAACCAATCGCGCGGTCCGAGGGCGGGCGCGCCAACGAATATTACCGATAAACATCAATGACTTGCGGTGGACGGCGAGCTTTTAACGAAACATTAAAGCACTCATGCTATACTGTCTCAAATTGAAAAGACGGCTCGAAACGAGGGGTTGGGCCGCTGGACTGGGTTAACAGGAGGTGACTGGAGATGCGCCGGAAGCTTATGCCGGCCGCCCAAAATCTGAGCCGCCATGGCGATGCAGGCAACGGCGCGGAGGAGAAGGCGGCTTCGGGCGATGCCCCACGCAATCGGGAAAGACCGGTCAAAACCGATGACGGTTGGTATTACTCTCCCGCCCCCAAAAGCGCGCGCATCTCGGCCAGGATCGCGTCGCGCACCGGCTCAGGCTGGCTTTCCACCGCGGCGGTAAGCGCCTGCAGCATGGTTCGCGTCCCGTTGAGCCGGTCGATCAGCGACAGCACAATCGCCAGTTCCTCGTCGTGCAGCTCCATATCGAACGACAGGTCGCAAAGCAGGTGCGTGCGCGCCACGTCGGCCTCGTCGAACAGAAACCCCGCCCCGCTCTCCCGCGGCTTGACCCAGCCCGCCGCGATCCAGCGCTGCAGCACATGCGCCTCAAGCCGGCCGAAGCGCGCAACGATTTCTGCCTCCGTGATCATCGCCCGCCTCCCCGCGGATTATAGGGGTGCTGGCTCTCCCATTCGGCAACGGCCTTTTCAAGGGCCTCATCCGGATGCGGCGGCATCGTCACCTGCAGCTCCACCAGGTGGTCGCCTTTCACTTTACCCTGCACGCCCTTGCCGCGCAGGCGCAAGATGCGGCCGCTGTTGGAATGCTTGGGGATTTTGAGGCTCACCGGCCCCGTGATGGTCTCGACCGGAACACTGCCGCCGGAAAGCGCCTCGTTCAAGGTGATGGGCAGCACGGACTTGATATCGTTGCCGTCGCGGCGGAAGACTGGATGCGGGCGCACCGTGACCGTGATGAGCGCATCGCCGGCCGGGCCGCCGCCCAAGCCCGGCGCGCCCTGCCCCTTGAGGCGCAACGTCTGGCCGTCCTGGACGCCCGCGGGGATGGCGATGTCCAGCGTCTTGCCGTCCGGCATATCGATGCGCTTCTTGGCGCCGTTCACGGCTTCGAGGAACTCCACGGGAAGCGCGTAGTGCACATCCCCGCCGCGCATGCGGAACTGCGTTCCAGGGCCGCCGCGCTGCCCCCCGCGCCGCCCTTGCATGAGATCGGCGAAAATACCGCCCAAATCCGCGAAGCCGCCCAAATCCTCCGGGCGCTCGTAGCGGAAGCCTCCGCCAGCGCCCGCATAATCGCGGTAGAACCGGCGCTCGGCCTGAGGCTGGCCGGACGCGTCCGTCTCGCCGGCGTCGAAGGCCCGGCGCTTTTCCGGGTCGCTCAACAGGGTGTAAGCGGCGGAAATGTCCTTGAACCGCGCCTCGGCTTCCTTGTTGCCGGGGTTCAAGTCCGGATGGTGCTCCTTGGCGAGCTTGCGGTAAGCCTTGCGGATCTCTTCGTCCGTCGCAGTCTTCGTAAGCCCGAGCGTTTTATAGGGATCAGCCATGATCGCCGCATTCCATAGAGAGTGGGCATTGCCCCCCGTTGATTTAGAGGACAGCCGGCAGCAAACAAGACCGCCTATATTTCTATTTCACAGATCGAACCCGCTACACCCTATCCGCGTCAGGCAATCGGCCGGGCTGGTATTGCCAGGGCTCCAAAGCTTACGGCAGAGTCCACCCCAGGACAGCCTTGCGCTTGCAAAACGATACGCCGGGGAGGCGGGCCGCCGCCGGATTCCGGTTTACGCGGCAGCCTTACGCAGCAGCGCGAAAAGCGAAGCCCCCTTCTTCTTCGGCCGCCATGGGAGAGTTGAAGGAGCCGTCCGGGAATTGGCTGCCGCCGCCAAAATCTTTCAACGCCGCCGAAAGCTGAGACGCAAGCCCGGAAAGCTGCGTGGAGACCTTGGAGAGCGACGCCGCCTGCTGCTTGGTCTGGGTCGCCGATTGCGAGACCTCGCTGGAACTCCTCGCTGCCTTCTCGCTTGCCGTGGCGGCGAGCGACACATTGTTGGCGATCTCCTGCGCGGCAGCCGTCTGCTGCTCGACCGCGGCTGCGATCGCGCCGGTGAATGCCTGGATCTCGCCCACCTTGCCGGAAACCGACTGGATGGCGCCGACCGCGGCGCTCGTCGAATCCTGGATCGCGTGGATTTGCTCGGCAATCGCGTCGGTTGCCTTGGCGGTTTGCGCCGAAAGCTCCTTCACCTCGGCGGCCACCACCGCGAAACCGCGGCCCGACTCGCCCGCACGCGCCGCTTCGATGGTGGCATTCAGCGCCAGAAGATTGGTCTGATCGGCGATGCTGCGGATCACCGCCACGATGGAGCCGATCTCCTCGGCCGCGCTCGCAAGCCGCCCGACATCCTGGTTCGTGCGCTTGGCCTCGTTGTCAGCGGCCTCGACGACCGCATTCGTCCGGTGCGCCTGATCCGAGATCTCCCGGATCGAGCAGCTCAGCTCCTCGGTCGCCGCAGCCACCGCGTTGGAGTTGTCGGCGGCGCTGGCGGAAACATTGGCGGCGTTCGCCGCTTCGAAGGTCGCGGTTTCCGATGCCTCCGACAGGGCTCCGGCGGTTCCTTGCAATTGGCTCACCTGCTCGCCCAAGCCGTCGACAACCTTGGTGATTATGTTTCTGAAATGCTGGGCCTTGGCTGCGAGGTTCCGCTGGCCTTGGAACTCCCGTTCCTTCGCTTCGTTCATGCTCTCCTGCTGCGTCTCGTGCTCGATTGCTTTCTGCCGGAGAACCTCGACCGAGCGCGCGATATCGCCAAGCTCGTCCTTCCTGGAGGTCATGGGGATGGCCAGTTCATGCCTGCCATTCGCCAGCGACAGAATCGAGTTGCACATTTGGTGGAGCGGCTTGAGGATCAAAGCCGGCACTCCCCAAGCGATGGCAATGGCAAGTGCCAAGACCACGCACGAAAGGAAGACAAGCACAAGATTAACATTCCGGGCAAATTGCAATGACTCGGCAACGATCCCGTCATTGCTCTTATTTGCCAGGGCAACCGTTTCTTCGATTGCGGCCCTATGCTGCGCATACGCGATGGTCAGTTTCTGAAAAGCCGCCTCGATGGCGCCTCAAATCCTTCTTCTCGACGGCGGGATAGAAGCTCGTTTCCAGGATTTGCCAAAAGCGTTGGGCAGGCTCATTCGCTTTTTGCAGAAGCTGCGATTTTACTTGCGCGTCTATGTCTTGCGCAGCCCAGTATTCATGGCGGCTGTCATAGTCCTTTTTAAGCTCGGTCAGCCGTTTGCGACGCTCAGATATGGACTGAGGTTCTTTTGCCAGCAGGGACGTCTCAAGATATGGCTCGATAATGTATTCCGGAGGAGGCAAGATATCGGAAACCAAATCCTTTCCCAGCATAATCTTGTCGCATAGCGCCCCGCCAATCTTGAACTCTCCCAAGCTGTAAAGACTGACGCCGATGGTCAGCGCGAAGCCCGCGACGACGGCCGCGCTCGCCAATTTTGAAATTCTCGATAACCGCATCCCACACTCCATAAGAGTAGCCGCAACGGCGCGCAATCCTGCGTTGTAGTTATACGGTGCCAGGTTTCGGCTGAGTTAACGCCGCCTCAAAAAGAGGCCCGGCTTGCAGAAATATCTCCGGCAAATTTAAGCACATGGCATCGCGCACAATGCGGAGCCTATTTTTCCTTAATAAGCCGAGTAAAGACTGCAGTACTACGGCTTTCAGGTTTGGACTCTCGAAAATTTTACGTAATTCGTGGAATTAGTATTGAGCTTGTACTTAGGGTGTTTCCAATCGGCCTGGCGGCGAACATAACAGCGGTCTCTCCCCTCACCCTGTCCCTCTCCCCACGGGAGAGGGGACGTTGTTGCGCGCTCCAAGCACTGTTCAGGGGTCCCTTCTCCCATGGGGAGAAGGACAGGATGAGGGGAGATGCCCCAGTTCATTGCGCCATCCGGTGTTAAGCGCCTATGGGCCTGCGCTTATCCCGCTCAATTACTTAAGGATTGGATGCGATGTCTTCACGGAGCATTTCAAGCTCAAGCCAGCGATGCTCGGCCTCGGCAAGCCCGGCTTGCGCTTTGACCAACGCAGCGCTCACCGTCTCGAACGCCTGACGGTCCTTGGCATAGAGGCGGGGATCGTCCAGTTGCGCTTGCAAATCCGAAATCTCCTTTTCCAGGCCCGCGATCCTGCCCGGCAGAGTTTCCAGCGCATGCTTCTCGTTAAAGCTCAGGCGGCGCTTCTGCTTCGCCTCGCCCGCATCCGCGGGCTTCTTCCTTGCCTCGTTCCGCTCCGCCCTTGCCTGCTTGGCCGTGCCCGGCGGGGAGAACGGCGCGCTCCCGCGTTGCACGATCATGTCCGACCAGCCGCCCGCATATTCGACCCAGCGTCCGCTGCCCTCCGGCACAACGATGGAAGTGACGGCGCGGTCGAGAAAATCGCGGTCGTGGCTGATGAGGATCAGCGTGCCCGCATAATCGGCAAGCATCTCCTCAAGCACGTCGAGCGTTTCGAGGTCGAGATCGTTGGTCGGTTCGTCGAGCACGAGCAGGTTCGAAGGCTTCGCAAGCGACCGGGCCAGCATGAGGCGCGCGCGCTCGCCGCCGGATAGAACCTTCACCGGCGTCCGCATTTGTTCGGGCAGGAACAGGAAGTCCTGCATGTAGGTGGCAACGTGCTTGGCCACGCCGTTGATGACGATCACGTCGCCGCTGCCGCCCGTAAGCGCATCCGCCACCGTCCAATCGGGCTTCAGGCTGTCGCGGTTCTGCTCCAGGCTAGCGCTTTCCAGGTTTGCGCCAAGCCGCACGGTGCCCTCGTCCGGAGCAAGCTTGCCAATCAACATGTTAACGAGGGTCGTCTTGCCGGCGCCGTTCGGACCCGCGATGCCAACGCGGTCGCCGCGGTTAACGCGAATGCTGAATTTGTCGACGATGGGGTCCGCGCCGTAGGATTTCGAAATCGCCTTCGCCTCGATCACAAGCTTGCCCGAAGCAGTACCCTCCGCCGCCTCCAGCTTGACCTGGCCCGGCGCGCGCTTGGCGGTCCGCTTCTCCTCCCGCATGGCCTGCAGCGCGCCCAGCCGGCGCACATTGCGCTTCCGCCGCGCGGTGACGCCATAGCGCAGCCAATCCGCCTCGCGCTCGATCTTGCGCGCGAGCTTGTGCCGCTCCAGTTCCTCCTGCGCCAGCGCTTCGTCGCGCCAAGCCTCGAAGGTGCTGAAGCCGATGGCGATGCTGCGCGTCACGCCGCGATCCACCCATACGGTGCCGCGCGACAGATTGGACAGGAACCGGCGGTCGTGGCTGATGAGGACCAGCGCCGAGCGCATGCCGCCCAGCCGCCTCTCCAGCCATTCGATGGCCCGGATGTCCAGGTGGTTGGTCGGCTCGTCCAGCAGCAACACATCCGGGTTCGGCGCGAGCGTCTTTGCCAGCGCCGCGCGGCGCGCCTCGCCGCCGGACACCTTTCCGGGCTCTTCCTCCCCCGTGAGCCCAAGCTCCTCCAGGATCACGCGCACCTGGTGCGGATCGTCACCCGGGGCAAGCCCGCTTTCGACATAAGCCCGCACCGTCTTATGCGCGCCGAAATCCGGCTCCTGCGGCAGGTAGCGCAGCGTGATGCCCGGGTGCACGAAACGCGTGCCTCTGTCCGGCTCGATCAGCCCCGCCGCGATCTTCATGAGCGTGGATTTGCCGGAGCCGTTGCGCCCAACGATGCAGATGCGGTCGCCCTCGGTCACGGATAGGCCCGCGTCCTCCAGAAGGGGCGTACCGCCGAAGGTGAGTGCCACGTTTTGCAGTGTGAGAAGAGGAATGCCCATGCGCCCGCGCGTTTGCCTGTTGCCTGCGCTGATTTGGGCAAGTTTTGCGGCCGATGCAAACGTTTCCGCATGCAATCCCCTCCCGCCGCGCACTTCCGCGGATGTCATCCCGTGCGCGCCGCGCCATGAAATGACACTGCGCGGACATGGGATCTTAAAGGGCGCCGGCGTTCGTGACGATCCCGGATACGGCGCAAGCGCCGTTTCGGGATGACGGTCACGGAACTACTCAGCCAAGTTTAAAGCACAAACCGGGCATCCACCTCAGCATAGGGGGCCACGACCCGGTCAGGCGTCCGGGATAGGAGCCCCAGCTTCGAAAGCTCCTCCACATCCTTATGGACGTTCTTGTAATTCCGCTGCAGCCCGGCCGCCAGCGCCTTGACGTTACGGACCTCATGACGGCGAACGTAACGCAGCAGTTGCAGGCGTTTGGGCGTTAATGCCGAAAGCATCGTTTCCAGATCGCGGAAGGTGACATTGGTTTCGTCAACCGTCTCGCCACGCTCGGCCCGGTGCCACGCATCGGCAAAGCGCTGCCCCATATCCCCGGGCGTGCCAATGTGGACGCGGACGTTTTCGCTCATAATTCACCTCGCAGTTTCTTCACATCCGCCAGGAAGTCCTCGATAAGGGCCTCCGGTGTTGTGAAAATGTATGGTTCCTCGCGGCCCTCGAAGTGGCGATGATCGCCCTTCCCCCGCTCGTTGTCGTAGCCCACCACGCCGCATGCCAGGCCGGCCGTAAAACAGGCTGTATTTCAGCTGGTGTGCGCTCCCCTGGACAGGCGCGGAAAGCTTCCAAATGGTCATCTCCAGGATGTCCCCATCGGAATAATCCATGCGGTCGTAGAAGATACGCCTAGCCTTCATATGGCGTTAGATACCATACGTATCAATATGGTGTCTAGCGCCATACGTGCCATTCCGCGGAGGACGAGTGCGCAGACACCGGATGACGGCTGGCGCCTGCACCTTTAGCCAAGCTATTTGAGCGGCCGCCACCGGGTAGGGAATGGGGTACGGGACGGGGGTGGCGACCGGAACAGGCACGATGAACGGCTGGTTGTTGCCGCAGCAAGGAGGGGGTGGTGGAGGAGGCGGGAGCGGATCGCAGCATCCTCCGCCGCCGCAGCCGCCGCATGAGGAACCCGCCGCCATAACCGGCGCCATAATAACCTGGGTTGTTCCATCCCCAGCCGCCGCGCCAGCCTCCGTTCCAGCCGCTATTCCCCCAGCCGCCGCGCCAGCCTCCATTCCAGCCGTTATTCCCCCCAGCCTCCGTTCCAACCGTTATACCCCCCGCCCCAGGGACCGCCGCCACCACCGTAGCCATCACGCCAATACTGCACCTGCGTTATAGCGGAATCCGCGGCACCTGCTTCCAATGCCGCAATCGCGGGCCGAAAAACCCCGGCGCTTGCCGTCTCCGTGCCTGCCAGCGGGGACAGCGAAACCGCACCCATGGCGAAGAGCATTACACCCAACCTACTCATTCCACATCTCCCCGCTTCACGAAAGGAAGCGAACTAAGTTCAGCCTTGTACGCCGGGTTCCCTCTGGAACTACAATGTACAGCTGAAACGCCCAAGAATATACCATACACAAGCATTATTGTGTAATAATTAATGCCGTCATCCGGAGTTTGGCTTGGACTTTCTTATATAATACTCGCGACATACACTATTGGTTGCATTTTATGCTGCGGAGACGCAAGTGCGGCTGACGTATCCCGCAAGCGGATGCGGATGGGAGAGGAAGTTGGCTGCGGCCCTCCGGTCAAGTTGAGTGGATAATTCTGGGGTCTCTCCCCGCTGGGAGAGAGACAGAGTGAGGGGGACTTCCTCACTTGCCGATGGTCATCAGGCTGGCATTGCCGCCGGCGGCGGCGGTGTTGACGGAGACGCACTTCTCCTTGATGAGCCGGAACAGGCGGAACTCAGGTGCGCCGCACACAATCTGGACGATGGGGCCGGGACGGCCGGCAAGCGCGCGCGCTACCTCGCCAATCCTCGCATCACCGGAGAGGAGAACGGCATCGAATCCGGCTTTCTCCCAATCGCCCGTGAATTCGATATGCGGCTGCAAGGCGGCGGGCAGCAGCTCGCGCAAGGTGCGCAAGCCTTCGGTGCCAGCCAGGACAAAGCGGTTTCCGCTGGCCAGCGCCGCGCCGAACTGATGCAATGCCTCGAATGCCGTGCCCGCGATCCCAAGCACGCGGCCGCGTGGCAGGAGAAGAAGCCGGTTTTCCTCGCCCACGGGGCCGGGCAGCAGCATTTCCAGGCCGGCGGGCGAGGTTTCGAGGTAAAGCCTGAGGAACTCGCCAAGCCGGGTGCGCTCGCCGGCCTTGAGCAGGCGGCCCGCGCCAGCCTCGATCCACGCCTTGAAAATCCGCAGAGCATCGAGCTTCGTCTCATCCCGCGCGCCCTGGAGCTTCGGCGGCGGACCTTTCCGCAGCAGCCGGTGCAGCGTGAGCGGCCCGCCAGCCTTGGGCCCGGTTCCCGACAGCCCCTCGCCGCCGAAAGGCTGCACGCCCACCACCGCGCCGATCATGTTCCGGTTCACATAGATGTTCCCGGCATTGGCGCGGGCCGCGATGAAATCGATGGTTTCGTCGATGCGCGAGTGAATGCCGAGCGTGAGGCCGTAGCCGGTGGCATCGATCTCCTTTACGAGGCGCGCCAGCTCGCTGCGCTTGAAGCGAAGCACATGCAGCATCGGCCCGAACACCTCGCGTTTCAGCTCGCCGATGGAGCCGATTTCGAGCAGCGTTGGCGCGACGAATGTCCCGCCCGCGCATTCCGCCGGAAGCGGCGCTTGAAACAGAATATGCGTCTTGTGCGCGGCGATGTAGGACTTGAGCGCCGCCTGCGCCTCCGCATCGATCACCGGCCCGACATCCGTTTCGAGCTTCGCCGGATCGCCAACGTAGAGCTCCGCCATCGCGCCCTTGAGCATGCCAATGACGCGATCCGCGATTGTTTCCTGCAGGCAGAGGACGCGCAGCGCCGAGCAGCGCTGGCCGGCGGAGTCGAAGGCGGAGGCCAGCACGTCGCCAACCACCTGCTCCGGCAGTGCGGAGGAGTCGACGATCATCGCGTTCTGGCCGCCGGTCTCGGCGATGAAGGGAATGTTGCCGCGCTCCGGCGAGCGCTGCCTGGATGTGGCGCGCAACCTCGGTCGAGCCGGTGAACAGCACGGCCTTCGTGCCCGGATCGGCGACGAGCGCCGCCCCGACCTCTCCCGCTCCCGGAAGAAGCTGCAAGACATCGCGCGGCACGCCGGCCTCGTGCAGCAGGCGCACGGCTTGCGCGGCGATCAGCGGCGTCTGCTCCGCCGGCTTGGCGAGCACCGGGTTTCCCGCCGCGAGCGCCGCCGCGATCTGGCCGGTGAAGATCGCCAGCGGAAAGTTCCACGGGCTGATGCAGACCACCGGCCCAAGCGGCTCATGGCCCGGCTCTAGCGCGCGGGCCTGGCCTGCGTAATAGCGCAGGAAGTCGACGGCCTCGCGCACCTCCGAAATGGCGTTGGGCATGGTCTGGCCCGCCTCGCGCACGATCAGCTCGCAAAGCCGCTCCATGGAATGCTCCAGCAGGTCCGCCGCCCCGCTCCAGCATTGCGGCGCGCTCCGCGGCGGCAGTCCGCGCCCATTTCGGGGCAGATGCCGTTGCGGCAGCCATTGCGTCCTCGATGCCAAGCGCGCTGGCATCCGAGACATAGCCCACGATGTCGGCATGGTTTGCTGGATTGACGACCTGCCTTTCGGCCGCGGCGCCGGCAGCAGCGGAGCGAAAATAATTGGCCCGGCTTCCAAATCCGCCGCCCGGCTGTCCTCGATGGCGCGTTCCAGCTTCTCGCGCACTTGCGCATCGGAAAGATCGAGCCCCGTCGAATTCCTGCGCTCTTCGCCGAACAAATCGTGCGGCAGCACGATAGCTGGATGCGGCGCGCCCCCATATTTGGCCGCCTCCAGGGCCGGATCGGCGGTGAGATCGGCGATGGGCGTTTTCTCGTCGGCGAGCTGATGAACGAAGGAGGTGTTGGCGCCGTTCTCCAGCAGCCGGCGCACCAGATAGGCGAGCAGCGTCTCGTGCGTGCCGACCGGCGCGTAGATGCGGCAGGGCCGGTTCGAGCTTGCCCGGCGCCGACGACTTGCTCGTAGAGCGGCTCGCCCATGCCGTGCAGGCACTGGAACTCGTACTCGCCGGCCGTAGAAGTTCCGCTCCGGCCATCTGATAGACGGCCGACAGCGTCTGCGCGTTGTGGGTGGCGAACTGCGGGAAGACCGCGTCGCGCGCGGCGAGCAGCCGCTTGGCGCAGGCGAGGTAGGACACATCGGTGTAGGCCTTGCGCGTGAAGACCGGGTAGCCGTCCAGCCCGTCGACCTGCGCGCGCTTGATCTCGCTGTCCCAATAGGCGCCCTTGACCAGCCGGACCATGAGCCGCCGGCTTGCGCTCGCGCCAGCGATCGATCAGACAGTCGATCACGCAGGGCGCGCGCTTCTGGTAGGCCTGCACGACGAAGCCGAGCCGTTCCAGCCCGCCGAGCGCCGGATCGGCGCACAGCGCTTCCAGCAGGTCGAGCGAGAGCTCCAGCCGGTCGGCCTCCTCGGCGTCGATGTTGAAGCCGATGTCGTACCGGCTGGCGAGCAGCGCAAGCGTTCAAGAGCCGCGGATAGAGCTCGTCCATCACCCGGCCTCGCTTGCGCGCAGCTGTAGCGCGGATGCAGCGCCGACAGCTTGACCGAGATGCCGGGCGCCTCGTATATCGTCGCTGCCGCGCCGGTATGCGCCGATGGCGTGGATCGCGTGCTCGTAGGACGCGCAGTAACGCGCGGCATCCTCCGCCGTGATCGCCGCTTCGCCCAGCATGTCGTAGGAGTAGCAGAAACCGCGCGCCTCGAGCGGCCGCGCATGCTGCAGCGCCTCCTCGATGGTCTGGCCGGTCACGAACTGCTCGCCCAGCAGGCGCATCGCCATGTCCACGCCTGCCGGATCACCGGCTCGCCGCCCCTGGCGAGCGCGCGGCCAAGCGCTGCCGCCATGCCCGCCTCGCTATGGGTGGCGACGAGCTTGCCGGTGATGAGCAAGCCCCAGGCTGACGCGTTGACGAACCATGATGGGCTGGCGCCCACATGCGCGCCCCAGTCGCCGTGGCTGATCTTGTCGCGGATCAGAAGGTCGCGCGTATGCGCGTCGGGGATGCGCAGCAGCGCCTCGGCCAGGCACATCAGCGCCACGCCTTCCTGGCTCGAAAGCGCGAACTCCTTCATCAGCGCTTCGACGCCAAACATGTGCGTGCGCCCGCCGCGGACTTTGGCTATCAGCCCGGCCGCAAGCCGCCCCACGCTCGCCGATGCGGCGGGGTCCATGCGCGCTTCCCCGATCAGCGGCGGCACGCAAACTGGCTCCGGCGTCCGGTATGCCGCCGCGATGGCGGCACGTCCGGAGGTTTTCGCCGAGGGAGCCCGATAGGCTAATGTGAGATCCGCTTTCCAACTTACTCACCGCGCTGGCATCCTGAAGCATAATCGGACGTGATGCTCGCTATCCGGGATCGCAACGCATGCCGGCGTTGGTAACAGCCCGGATATCGGCAGAGCCGGTTCCGGGCCGGCGATGCCAAGCAATTCCGTCGCGGCCGATCCCGCTCTAGCCAAGTACATATCGGTCTTTGCAAGCTTCGAGCCAAGATACCGCGCTTGCGTTACCCGCGCTCTAATTCACCGGCACTGAAACATTCAATCCCGCCGTGAAGTTGAACGCATCGCCGGATGCAATCCGCGTGCCGGTCTGCGTGCCGTTAACTCCGCCGAGCAGATAGCCGCTGGCCTGATCGTTATTGTTATAGGCGATGCGCGGAACGTAGCTCAAATACTCGCCCTGGCCGTATAGTCCGATTGCGCCCCAGCCCAGCTGCTGCTTCAGATCCAGCCGGACGCTGCCAATGAACGAGGCCCGCTCAAGCCCGGAATTGACGCTCCCATATTCCTCGAAGTAACCGGTGGGGATCAAGAGCGTGTAGCCCGTATAGCGGCCTTGATAGTCGACTGTCGTGTAATACACGCCTGCGGTGGCATCCAAGTGGACACTCCAGCCATCGCCTAGCCTATGCTCGTGCTCGAACCCCGCAAAGCCGCCGTAATACTGCGTGTCCAGGCTTTCCTTGTACTTTGCCGGGGCGCTCACCTGCGGATCGACGGAGGTCAAATTCGCCGTCTCTGAGATGCCGCGCATCGCCACGCCCAGCCTGAACGGAGAAAGCGCTTCTGCCCGAGGGCCATCCTTCTGGCCGCCGCCCGCCCAGTCGCCCCAGCGCACATCCACCGCGGTTCCGTAATAATCCACGTTCCTGTGCACCGTTACGTTGAGTTCGCCGCCAAGCCCCGTGTTATTAGGCTGCGTGGAGCTGAAGTCGACGATATTCACAATCGCGCAGTCCGTTGTGACCGTGTACATGCAATGCGTATGAGTGCCGCTTTGGTAATTGGCGTAGAAGCCCGACAGGCCGAAGCTCAGCAGGCGTCCATCCGGCAAAGCCCCTTCCGCGAAATTGGCCAAGCGCAGGTCCGTCCGCAGGCCATCCGCGTTGCTGGCGTTCGTCTGCTGCCGGAGGGCCTGGCTCGGCATCGTGCCGGGGCCAGCCACTGGCGGGCTCATAACCGTGACCATCTTCATATCGGGCAGCCCGAACCAGGAATAGCCGGTTGAAACGCTGAGCTGCGAGCCTGAGGGCGTGCCTGGCGAAAACCGAGCCGCTCAATCAAGCTTTGGACGCTTTCGCCAGTGAACAAAGCCTGGCCATCGGGAATGATACGCACGCCCGACGCGACGCGCAGTTCGTTGTAACCGGAATCCTGCCACTTGATATCGTAGGTTTGGTAATTCGCCGTCGTGTAGAATTGCACGTGACTACTGTAATCCCATGTAAACTGAGCGCCGGCATAATCCATCCGATAGGCGGCGCCACTGCCGATATCCGTGGCGATCTGCCAGCCTGCCGCCGCGCTGACCGTCACTCCGGGCACTGGCAGATAGCCCGCCTTGACGCTGTAGGAGCGCACATCGGCAAGAACCCCCATGCTCGTGGACGGCTCGCCGATATACCTTTCCGCGGCGGCGGTAAGGTTGAAGAAGGGCGAGGGCCGCCAAGTCAAGCTGCCGTCGAAACCGTTAAAGTCGTAGCTGCCCACCTGCCGATCTTCGGTGTCGCGCCAATTGACGCGCCAGCCAACATCGGTGGTAAGCTCTGGGGAAAGGTGCAAGCGCAGGCCCGCCTTGGCGTGATAGTCGTTCGCGCTGCGGTCCACCGCGGCAGGGTCGCTCTGGTCCGTATAATCGACGCGCGCGCCGCTCACCTCCACATAGGGCGAGGCAGCCCAGCCGCGGCCAAGCAAGCCCACCCAGGTAATATCGCTGCGGCTGTAATTGTAGGCGGAACTCAGAACTAGCGGATCGTTGGCCACGCCCTCGCCGTTAAGATACTCCACCTGCTTGAAGGACAAACGCAAACTGCTGGCAACGAGACTGCCTCCATAGGCAAGCTCGGCAGTTGCCCCATCCGACTGGGTCTTGTTTGCGCTTTCGCCATCGTAGGTGATGAACGCGCCGGACGACACGGTCACACCCGGCCGGACGAGATAGGTGATACTCGTATTTGCGGAGCCCGCGTAGCGCGTGGAATTGGCGAACGCGGCATCGTTGAGATAATCGAGGAAGCTGCCCGCGGCATTCAGCGAGGCAATCGTGCCCGGACTCACCGAACTCAAATTGAATCCCGCGCCGGTGCGGCCGAATGCCGACCCTTTCGCATCGGACAGGCTCTGGGCGGGATTGGTATCGTAACCAGTCTCGCTGAATGCCTTCGGCACGAAAGTGATGCCGGGAACCGGCTCGAATCCCACGGGTGCGGGCGCTTCGGTTTGCGTGCGCCACATCTCGCTGGCGCTGGTGGCCCACGGCCCTATGGCCCCAGAATTCCATGGCCCCACGACCCCGGAATTCCATCGTCCCGCCGTGACGGGATACGATGACGCGGAGAGCGTGGCATCCCACGGCTGGTAAACATTGGCGGGCTGTGCATTTTGCGCTGCCGCCGGCTGCAAGGCCGAAGCCGCGGCCAAAGCCGCCGTCAAGCCGAATAACGAACGCCCCATTTGCTCCCCCATTGGTTATACCCAAATCCGGCAGTTGAACTGGCCAGAACAAGAGAATGTCCGGCGAAACAACGTGCTAGCGGTTGTTGCCCCTTTCACCTGCCAGGTGAAAGGTGACAGACATGGCGCACGCGCGTCATTCCCGCGCGGGCGGGAATCCATGCCAGCCAAAAAATACCGTCTCTGTATATGTTTACCCTGGGTCCTCGCCTTCGCGGGGACGACGCCACTGCCGTTTCCAGGTTGACGCCGGCGCGGCCTTCCGGCTTCGCGCCGCTACTCGTGGCGGACGTGCCTCAGTGGCTTCCGCTCTTTGTGACGATGACCTGAGTTGTCGAATAAGACCCGCCATCCGGAGAAGTGGCGCTCACATAGGTGGAGGCCGACGTGCCCGATGGCGTGCCGCGCGACAGCGCTACCGCTAGCTCCTTCGCGACGAGATACTGGCGTCCGTTCACCGTGACCGTCGCATAGAGAGAAGCCTCGCCCAGAGAGATGCTGAAGGCCCCCTTCGCAAACGTCTCCGAGAAATTTGTGCTCGTCACGCTGATTGGGGTGTTTCCGTTCTCCGCCGCAACTCCGTAACCGCCAGCGGCCACGGCGCTTCCCACGCCAGCGGGGGTGTTGCTCGCCACCCCGTTGGCCTCGACCGTGCCGTAAAAGGAATAGCTGGAGGAGTGCACATCGACGGTTTCGGCCGCCCAGCTATAAGTTGTTCCGAAGCCCGTGCCCAACGCGCCGCTTGCTCCGGAGCTTTGCACCGGCTCCGTGCCCGGCACCAAATCCGGCAATTGGAAACCGCTGCCGCCTCCGGCAAGAGCTGGACCGGCCGCAAACATTGCAAGCCCAAATAGTGCGGCTCCGAAATAAACAGGTCTCCGCGATTCGCTCATCCCACCCTCGCCGTCAAATCGAATGCTTCCATCAAGGTGCGTGTTCCTGCGCAGCAGCAGCAGCAGCTCAGAGATACATCCCAGCTCCGGCCTTTCGGCGAAAAGCCCGGAGCTGGCAGCCCAAGCGCCTGAACCTATTCGGCGCCAACGTGGTAGCTGGCGCCGCTGCCGCCGACAACCGAGCCACCCGCGCTAACGATGCCGTCTTCACCCGCCGCGGTTCCGTTTGAATGGGAGTGAACCGTCCACGGTTGACGTGTTGCTTGTTAGCATCGGTTGTCGAGGTGCCGGTGAAGAACTGGTGGCTGTAAGCAATGGCCGTTGTGTCACCTGCGGCGGTCGCGGTACCGGTCGCGCCGCCAGTCGTGCAGGTGCCGTGGCACGTCGGGGTTTGAACTCTGATGTTCACAATCAGCGTGGCCAGTACCGGTTGCAAACGCCGGCGCGGCAAGAAGCACGGAAACGGCGGCAGCCGTCAGTATGCTGATAATTTTCATTAATAGTCTCCCTCTGCGCCCAGTGACTAGGCGCCCGGTTGCATGGTTTCCAGTTGCCGTCTCCCGAGCTGCAATCTATATGCACGCTTAGGTTGTGGCCTGTAGGGCTGTAAGAGATTCGCTACAATTTAAGAATTCATCTTTTCCACATTTTATCTAATGGATCGTAAACCGTGATAAATCTACCACGTGCGGTGGGACACGCCGCCCACGCCGGCCATGCGACCGGCGATCAAGTGGCCGCTGCCTTGGTGAATCGCCACGGCAGCGGGTCGCCACAAGGTGGCTTTGCAGCAACAGCATGGGAGCGCGCAGCAGAGCCTTCCACAGGATGCCCGCACTGGCTGCCGCGACAATAAAGAGACCCAATTTCCCCGCATGCCGGCGTCCATGGACATCGTGGTGGAACTGCCGCTCGCCGCTTTTTGCGAATCTTTTCGCGTTTTTGGCTGGATGCCACGTTTACAAAAAAGCCGGTTTCGCTGCCCGAACGAGGTTAAGGCGCGATTAATCCGAGGGTTGCCCCTGGATGTTCGAGTATTACCGGCAACGCCGCCGCGAGCCCTTGCCGAGGGTGCGGAGCGCGCCGCCGCTTACCGTATTTGCACGAATTTCTTGCGCCTCGCGAAACTCTGGTATTATGGGGCGGGGTAAAGAACACAAGCACTTTCCGCAAGATGGCAGAGGAAGAACGGTTCGAGCGATGGCAGCCCATCGACGGCTTGGCGCCCAAGATGTTTCTCGACGCCATGCACGACGACAGGGAGGGCTTCCGGCTCATTTTGAAAGCGCAGGACCCTAAATTCAGGGAGCTGCGCATTCTATTCGACGCGCCGCTATGCCACCGCGGTACGCAGGAGAAATACCTGCTGCGCACCATATACGAAGCGAACAGCATCTATCCCTGGCCGATCTTCATCGTGCACAACTCGCGCTATGCGAGATGGTTCTACGCTCAGGCGACCGATGCCATCGACAAGGATGGGCACCATTATCATATCGCGGCGATGGATCAGATCGTGGATGTGCTGTCGGCGCGTCCGCCAATCCTGAGCTGGCTCAACGACGTGTAATACCAACCGTCAAAAGTCCTGACCGTTCCGGCACACTCCCCGTCATCGCGAGGCCGCCTTGGCGGCCGTGGCGATCCGGAAACTGGCACCACGTTTTTTGCCTTCCGGATTGCTTCGCTCGCAATGACGGTGTGGAAACGGGGACGAAGCGCCCCTCAGCAATGCGGCTCATCCGCCTCGATGACGTTGCCTGCCTCCGCGGAGAGCATCCAAACCAGGCCAGATGGCGGGAAGTCCAGAATAATCTTCGCACCGAGTGCATGCCCGGCCAGCCTCACGAGAACGGTGCGGCCGAAGCCGCGGCGCTCCGGCTTCTTCACGGGCGGGCCGCCTTCCTCGGACCATCTCATTCTAAAATACCGTTCCTCGCCGCATTGCGCGACCACCCACGAGACGCGGACCTTGCCCTCCGCATTCGATAGCGCGCCGTATTTGCTGGCATTGGTCGCCAACTCGTGTAGCGCCATGCCAATGGACTGCGCCGCGGGGGGGGTCAGTTGCGCGGGCGGGCCTTCGACGAATACGCGTTCACCGATCAGGTCTTTGAAATGTCCGAGCTGGGAATGCACGAGATCGCCGATGTTCACGCCGCGCCATTCGCTTTTCACGAGAAGATCGTAGCTCTTGGAGAGAGCGGCGAGCCGCTCGCCAAGGCGCCCGGCGAAAGCCTTCGCCTCGTCCCCGCTCCCCATTTGACGGGTCACGGCCTGCACGACCGCAAACAAGTTCTTGGAGCGATGATTGACCTCGTGCATGAGCAGCTTGATTTGGTCCTCGGCCTCTTTCGCCTCGGTGATGTCGCGCGCGGTGGCAACGAGCTTGCGGATACGGCCCTCGCTATCGCGGACAGGAGCGACGAGCACGTCCCAGTATTTCGGCGTGCCTTTCGCCGTCGGATGGTAGGCGGAGAAGCGGCAGGTCTCTCCCGCGTTGGCGATGGCGATGGCGGTCTCCACCGCGGGCCGCTCCATCTCCGGCCACATATCCGTCCAAAGTCCGCCGGTAACGCTGGCGGAGTTGCCGGCTTCCATGAGCCGCAGGCCCGGGCCGTTGACGTATTCGATCCGCCCGGCGCGATCCATGACCTCGATGCAATCGGCGCTCGAACTCCAGCACCGTGCGCGAGAACTCCGCGCTGGCTTGCAGAGCTTCCTCCGCCAGCATCCGTTCCGTAATGTCGCGGACGATACCAACGAACATACGCCTGCCGTCCAAGTGGATATCGCTCACGCCGCAATCCATCGGGAACACGGAGCCGTCCTTGCGGCGGCCTTCGACCTGCCGCCGGCGGCTGGCCTTCTCCGCCTTGCCGGATTTCACATGTTCCGCGAGGTACCGATCATGCGCCTCGCGGCAGAACTCGGGCATGAGCGTGTTGACGCTGGAGCCCGTCACCTCTTCCGGCTCGTATCCGAAAATCGTAGTCGCCGCGCGGTTAATGGATTTGATCGTTCCCCGTTCGTCGATGGTCACGATGCCATCCGCCACCCCGTCGAGCACGGCGTTGAGCCATGCCTCGCGCTCAGCAAGCGCCGCGGCCATGGTCTGAAATTCCGCGCTCTCACGCGCCGCGGCGAAAGCCCGGCCGTGCACGCGATGCAGCGCCCCGGCCAGCAAAACGACGGCGGTGCATGCGCCAAGGAAGGGAAGCACTTCGGCCGGATTTGGCACACCTTGAAAAGGGGCGATCCACATGCCGACGAGTAGGAGGGATAGGAGTGCGGCGAGCGTTCCGCCCGCCAAGCGCCCGAGCAGCGACGCCAGGATAATTGCTGGAAAGAACGCGAAAAATGCGGAGCCTCGCTCCATTGCGCTGAGGAAAGGCATCCCCAGCAGCGCGGTGGCGCCAGTGGCGGCGACGCCGGGCAAGAGCTTCAAAGCCAGGGACCGGTCGGCCCAAAGCAGGCGGTCCAGCGAGAGCCGCGGCTTGAACGGTTGGGAAAAACGCTCCGCCCGCCCGCCTGTACGCGGCACATCGGAGGGCGAAAGGTGTGTCGTGTGAGCCATGGCCTGGGCTGGCTTCCTGCTTGTTCCAGTTCATGGAAACTGCATCAGGTAAATACGCCAATTTTATGGACCAGAGCATAACCGGCTATCGGCGTCAGCAAAAAATCCGATCATTGCTCAAGAATGCATTACGAGAACTTAATAGCGAGCAACAAATGCGAAGCTTCACTTGGGTTGTGCGAAAATAAGGGCAACTGGCCATATCGCTATCTTACTAGCGGCTTACGGAAAAGGAAGCCGCCGCATGTTGCAAAAAGAGGGAGCTCAGGAAATCTTGCTCGTTGAAGAAAACCGGTGCCGCGCGAGGCTATTCCGGCAACCTTGCCGGCACAGCTTCCGCCGCGCCATGAAATCGCCGTAAGAATTGTGGCGGCTAGCGAACCAAAGGCCCATATCTGGGACTGCGCTTCACTTTGGACGGTCAAATCCTACATGTTCCTACACAACGCCCGGCAAACCGCGCCCTGTTCAAGTCCTTTCCGATCAGGCAGAATTCTGAAAATTCAACTATTGGGTGCCCTGCTTATGACACTTGCACTATCTCCCGCCAACGCGGCCCAGCCGTCTCCGGCCTCGAACCTCGCCTTCCACGGCAAGCTCGATAATGGCCTCGAAGTGGTGGTGGTGCCGGACACGCGCGCGCCGGTTGTCACACATATGGTGTGGTACAGGGTGGGCGCCGCGGACGAGCCCCAGGGGAAATCGGGCATCGCCCACTTCCTTGAGCATCTCATGTTCAAAGGCACGGAGAAAGTCCCGCCGGGCGAGTTCTCGAAGATCGTCGCGCGCCTGGGCGGCCAGGATAATGCGTTCACCTCGCAGGACATTACCTCCTATTTCCAGCGGGTCGCGAAGGAAAAGCTTCCACAGGTGATGGAAATGGAGTCGGACCGCATGGCCAACCTCCGGCTCGACGAGAAGGATGTGCTGACCGAGCGCAAGGTTATCATGGAGGAGCGCCGCAGCCGGGTGGACAACGATCCGGGCTCGCTCCTGCAAGAGCAGATCATGGCCTCGCTTTATTTGGCGCACCCTTATCATAACCCCGTCATTGGCTGGGAAACCGAGATCCGCAAGCTGGAACGCGCGGACGCGCTCGCCTTTTACAAGCGCTTCTACGCCCCCAATAACGCCATTCTCGTCGTCACCGGCGACGTTGCGCCGGAAGAGGTCATGGCTCTTGCCAAGGAAACCTACGGCAAGATCCCGGCCAACCCCGAGGTTGGGGCCCTGCGCGTGCGCCCAGCCGAGCCGGAGCCGTTGACCGAGCGGCGCGTCATCCTGCGCGATGGCCGCGTCGGCAAGGCAACCTTCGAGCGCTACTATCTGGCGCCCAGCGCCACGACCGGCGCCGAGGGCGAGCCGGAGGCCCTGCAAGTCCTGGCGCGCATCATCGGCAGCAGCGCCACCAGCCGCGTCTACAACACCCTCGTCCGCGACGAGAAGAAGGCTTCCAGCGCGAGCGCCTGGTACAGCGGCATTGCCCTCGACATGGGCCGGTTCGGCTTTTACGCCGTGGCGGCAGGCGATATGAAACTGGAGGACATCGAGGCCTCGATGGACCGCGTCATCGAGGATGTCATCCGCAATGGCGTGACGCCCGAGGAGCTGGAGCGCGCGAAAACAGGCGAGATCGCCAACCTGATTTACGCTTCCGACAGCCAGCAGAGCCTTGCCCATACCTATGGCTGGAACCTCGCGACCGGGCGCACCATCGCCGATGTCGAAACGCGGCAAGACCGGCTCATGGCCGTAACGCGGGAGCAGGTTCAGGCGGTGGCGGCGAAATATCTGGACCGCAAGCGCTCCGTGACCGGCTATCTCATTCCCATCCCGTCGCAGCTCGCCAAGGTGCAGCCGCACGAGGGGAGCGAGACCGGAACCTTCCACTAAGGATTGAGTAACACCCTATGAATCACGCTATCCTTGGGGGCAAGCTCCTCCGGCTCGCCGCCGCGGCCCCGCTTGCAGCCCTTTCACTCCTCTTTTTGGCAGCATTTCCAGCAAACGCAATGAAGATACAAAAAGTCACAAGCAAGAATGGCATCGAGGCTTGGCTCGTTGAGGACCATTCAAGGCCGATCTTGAGCATGCAATTCGCCTTTGCCGGCGGCGCCGCTCAGGACCCTGACGGTAAGCCGGGGGTTGCGACCTTCGTATCGGGGATGCTCGACGAGGGTTCGGGCAATCTCAATTCCGAAGCCTTTCAGAACCGGCTCGAAGACCTCGCCGCCAAATTCAGCGTGAGCGCATCCCACGATCACATGACGGTCTCGTTCCAGATGCTGACCCTGAACCGGGAGGAATCGCTCAAGCTCTTGCAGACGGCGATCACCTCACCGCATTTCGAGGCCAAGGACGTGGAGCGCATCCGCGAGCAGATCGTCGCAAACCTGCGGCTGGAGGAGAAGGACCCCAACAAGGCTGCTTCGAACGAATGGTTCAAGCTGGCTTTTGGCCACGCACGCCTATGGCCAGCCCGTGAACGGCACGCTTGAAAGCGTTGCGGCCATCACGCCCGCCGACCTGCACGAGTATGTGAAAAAGAACTTCGCACGCGACAACCTCAACGTCGCGGTTGTCGGCGATATCGGCGCGGAGCAGCTTGCTGAAACGCTCGACTTCATTTTTGGCGCTTTGCCCGAAAAATCCGTCCGGGCGCCGGTGCCCGAGGTTGCCTGGGACAAGGCGTCCAAACAGCGCGTCGTGCAGATGCCCAATCCGCAATCGGTCGTGCAGTTCGGATTTGAGGGGCTGAAGCGCAACGACCCGGATTTCATCCCGGCCTATATCTTGAACTACGTCGTGGGCGGCGGCGGATTTTCCTCTAAGCTCATGCAAGAGGTGCGCGAGAAGCGCGGCCTCGCCTATTCGGTCTACACCTACCTTTACCCGCTCGATCATGCGGGCATTTTCGTTGGCGGCGTGGCAACGGAGAACAAGGCCGTCGGGCAGTCGATGGATCTCATCAAGGCCGAGCTTGAACGCGTGGCTGAAGAGGGCCTCAGCGAGCAGGAACTCCGCACCGCCAAGGACTACCTCATCGGATCTTTCGCGCTGCGCTTCGACACCAGCGCGAAGATTGCCCAGCAGCTTCTGGCGATCCAGCAGGACAATCTCGGCATCGACTATATCGACAGGCGCAATAGCGAGGTCGAGGCTGTCACGGCCGGGGACATCAAGCGCATCGCCAAGCGCCTGATGGAGCCGAAAAACCTGATCGTCACGGTGGCGGGAGCGCCCGAAGGCATCCACGACGCCGGGCTTTAGGGCTCCTTCTTAGCTCGCTCCCCTCACCCCAGCCCTCTCCCCATGGGAGAGGGAGTCCGGTCGCAGCCGTTGAAAGAGCGTCCCCTCTCCCATGGGGAGAGGGACAGGGTGAGGGGAGCGAGCTTCGTTATCGGAGGCCCACAATCGGCAGAGCCGTGGATGCAGGGCTTTTTCATTTTGCGTTTTTTTCACCTGTTGAAAGCATGAGCCGGCTCTTGCCCGGCGGCTTGGCAAGGGCCACTGAAATTCAGACTTAAGCGAAAAGGATTCGCACCATGACATATCGCCAATCGATTGAGGGCGCTCTTTCCACCAAGATTGGGGGCGCGGGCTTGGCTGAGGGCCCGCTCGCGCAGTGGCTCTCCCTCCTCACACCGCGCTTCAAGGCTCTGCAAGAGGCAGCCCAGGCCAAAAGCTTCGCCCACTTCCGCATCTTGAGCGAGAAGGACGACATCGAGGAGGCCGCCGCCGCTTACGCCAAGCTTTCCGAGGGCGCCGAAACCGTGGTCATCCTCGGAACCGGCGGATCGAGCCTCGGCGGGCAGGCGCTGGCTCAGCTCGGAGGCTGGTCCATACCGGGCGGCGAACAGCCCCCGCATTTGCGCTTCTACGATAATCTCGATGCGCGCTCCTTCATGCAGGGCCTGCGCAGCCTCGATATCCCGAAAACCCGCTTCATCGCGATCTCCAAGTCCGGCACGACCGGAGAAACGCTGTTGCAGGTGCTGACCGCATTCAAGTACATCGAGGATGCAGGCCACGCGAACCTTATCCCGAAGCTGTTCCTTGGCGTCACCGAGCCGGAAAAGCCCGGCGTTGCGAATGGCCTGCGGGGCCTGTTTGCGGCGCGCGGCATCCCGATGCTGGCGCACAGCACGGAGATCGGCGGCCGCTATTCCGCCTTCACCAATGTGGGGCTTTTGCCGGCGCTCGCGCGCGGCCTCGACGTTGCCGCCTTCCGCGCCGGCGGGCTCGACGTGGTGCGGCAGCTTATGGACGCAACCACGCCGGAGGAGCATCCCGCCGCCGTGGGCGCGGCCGCTGCCGTCGCGCTCGCCAAGGATTTGGGCGTCACGAACTCGGTCATCATGCCCTATTCGGACCGGCTTGAGCGTTTTGGCGCTTGGTACGTTCAGCTTTGGGCCGAAAGCCTGGGCAAGGGCGGGCAAGGCACGACGCCAATCGCGACGCTCGGGCCCGTGGACCAGCATAGCCAGCTTCAGCTCTTCATGGATGGGCCGCGGGTCCATTTCATGACCGTGCTGCGCGTCACGGGGGCACCTGGCCAAGATGCCGTGCTCCAGATCCCGCCTGCGCTCGCGGCGGAAGCGGGCGCGCCCTATCTGGCCGGGCGCAGCATCGGCGAACTCGTCCAAGCGCAGCAGAAAGCCATCGTGGACGCCCTGGCGGAAGCGAAGCGGCCCGTGCGCACCATGGATATGGAGCGGCTCGACGAGCGCACGCTCGGCGCGCTGATGATGCATTTCTTCATCGAGACCATCCTTGCCGCCGATCTCCTGGGCGTCGATCCCTTCGATCAGCCGGCCGTGGAGCTCGGGAAGAAGCTCACGCGCCAATATCTCGCGGGATAAACGGTGCCGATCCGCCAGCTAAGCCAGGTCGAGATCAACCGGATCGCCGCCGGCGAAGTGATCGAGCGGCCCGCGAGCGCGGTCAAGGAGCTGGTTGAGAACGCCATCGACGCTGGCGCCTCCTCCATCGAGGTGATCGCGCAAAATGGCGGGCTGTCGCTGTTGCGCGTGAGCGACGACGGCTGCGGCATGGACGAGGCGGATTTGGCGCTTTGCGTGGAGCGCCACGCCACATCCAAGCTCGCGGCCGGGAATTTGCAGGATATCCGCACGCTGGGCTTCCGGGGCGAGGCGTTGCCTTCGCTGGGCTCGGTGGGCCGGTTGCGGATCGTGACGAAACGGCAGGGCACCGCGAGCGGCCTCGAAATCTCGGTCGAGGCTGGCAAGAAATCCGCGATCAAGCCCGCGGCGGCGCGCGGCGGCACGGTTGTCGAGGTCCACGGCCTGTTCTCGGCCACCCCGGCGCGCCTCAAATTCATGAAGTCGGAGCGCGCGGAGAACACGGCCATCGCCGATGTGGTAAAGCGCCTGGCGCTAGCCTGTCCGCGAACCGGGTTTTCGCTTACCGTTGGCGAGCGCGCCTCCCTCTCGCTTGCCCGCGCCGATCCGCACGACGAAAACGCGATCCGGCAGCGGCTCTCCCGCATCATGGGGCGCGAGTTTGCCGAGGATGCGGAGCCGGTGCACCTGGAGCGCGATGCCTTTTCGATATCGGGCTTCGCGGGCCGGCCCACGCTCAACCGCCCGGATGCCTCGCTGCAATATTTGTTCGTGAACGGGCGGCCAGTGAAAGACCGGCTGCTGCTCTCCGCCATACGCGGCGCCTATCAGGACTTCATGCCGCGCGGGCGCTATCCGCTGGCCGCGCTGTTCCTGAGCGTGCCGGTGGAGGCCGTCGACGTGAACGTGCATCCCGCCAAGGCGGAGGTGCGCTTCCGCGAGGCAAGCCTCGTTCGCAGCCTCCTGGTTTCGGCTTTGCACGAAGCGCTGCGGCGCGGCGCTTCGGTTCCGGCGGGCTCCATCGGCGCGCGAATCGCGCCGCCTGCCGAACCCAGGCCGGCGGCCGTCCAATACCGCGCGCCTCTGCGCAGCCCACCGCAGACTTTCTCCACGCCCGCGTCAGTGAACGGCTTCGCCGAGCGTCCTCAAACCGCGTTCGAGGACACTGCCGCCTCCACGCCCGAACAGCCGGCCGAAGAGCCGCTCGGCACCGCGCGCGCGCAGCTTCACAAGACCTACATCGTTTCCGAAACCGCGGATGGCATTGTCCTCGTGGACCAGCACGCCGCCCACGAACGCATCGTCTACGAGAAGCTGAAGGCGGCGCTGACCGGCGGGCGCATCGCGCGGCAGCTTCTGCTCATCCCCGAAATCGTCGAGATGGCGGAGGACGAGGCGGCCCTGCTTGTGGAGTATGGTGGCAAGCTCGCCGATAGCGGGCTCGTTATCGAAAGCTTCGGCCCCGGCGCCGTGATTGTGCGCGAGGCTCCGGCGCTGCTCGGCCAATGCGATCTTCAATCGCTTGTCCGCGATCTCGCCCACGAGCTAGGCGAGAAGCGAAACCGGCAGTGTGGAGGCGCGGCTCAACGCGATTTGCGCCACCATGGCCTGCCACGGCAGCGTGCGCGCGGGCCGGGCCATGCGCCTGGACGAGATGAACGCGCTGCTCCGGGAGATGGAAGCGACGCCCAGCGCCGCGCAATGCAATCACGGCCGGCCCACTTACGTCGAGCTGTCGCGCGCCGAGCTGGAGCGGCTTTTCGAGCGGCGGTAATTCGTGTAAGGGCCGCCTGGCTATCTGGAGCCGAAGCATGGACGCATCGTAGATCGTGCCTTGGCGTTTCACGTCGCAGGCGGGTTGTTCATTCTATGGATTGGCCTTGCGGGCGCGCCCCTTGTCTCCTTCGTTGCGTTTTTCTCCATACGGAAAGGGTGCCCAACATTCAACCGCGGGCCGCAGCCATCAGTGCGGCATGCCTGTTTTCGTTCATCCTGTTTGCCTGGCTGGGCCTAGGGTTCACCGCCAACGAAGCAAACTTAGTATGCTTTGCCGCCGCATACGCTGCGTATTGTTACCTCGTGGCGTCTTTGCTGGTAGATGCCAAAGCGAAAGTGCTTCGCGCTCTTGCCCTTATCGTTTTCGTGGCACCAATCTTGCTGGGCTACGTTTACGCCTCGATACGGCTTCCTCGCATTGGGATGGATCGCCGAGGGAGTATGCGAGGCCGCCGAGCCATACAGAGGAAATGCAGGCAGGGCTGACCTGCCGCGTTAGGCAATGGGGAGCCGCCATAGGCGACTTCCGGCTAGCACGGTCCACTTCTGCAGGCACTGGAGCGCGCTTCCATTCCTGGAGCGAGAGGTCGCAAAAATACGTGTGAACGAAACGAATTCTCAGATTGCGCCCCCAGAGCGCGACGTGCGCCGATGCGCTCAGCGCCTACCAGGCGAGCTCGAAAATTCAATCCGCTCCAAGGCGTAAAAAGCGTGGAGGCCCTGTAAATGCAAGCCGTTGAGATGCTGACATGAAGGAGGCCGCGTGAACCAGCGCGCTTTCATTTGCGGGTTATCCGGCCCAACGCTCTTCGCTTGGCGAGGCGGATTTTCTTGCCGCGGCAAAGCCCGCCGGGATCATCCTGTTCGCGCGCAATGTCGAGAGCCCGGAGCAGGTCAAGCGCCTCATCGGGGAGGCGCGCGAAGCAGCCCAAGGCGAGATTCTGGTGCTGGTCGATCAGGAAGGCGGGCGCGTCCAGCGCCTTGCCGAACCGCATTGGCCGCGCTATCCGGCCGCGCGCGCCTTCGCCCGGCTGCGGGACGCGGATCGCGAGCGGGCGAAACAGGCAGCCCGGCTGTGCGCGCGCGCCATGGCGCACGATCTGCACGCGCTCGGCTTCAACACCACCTGCGCGCCGGTGCTCGACGTGCCGGTGCCCGGCGCGGACAACATCATCGGCGACAGGGCCTACGGCGATAACATTGAGAGCGTGATCGAGCTTGGCGGCGCGGTTGCGGAGGGCCTTCTGGCTGGCGGCATCCTGCCCGTGATGAAGCATATTCCGGGGCATGGCCGCGCGATGGCCGACAGCCACCTCGCGCTGCCCGTAGTGGATACGCCGCTCGATGAGCTGCAAGCCTCCGATTTCGCGCCGTTCAGGGCGCTCAGGCACCTGCCGATGGCGATGACCGCGCATGTGGTATTCACGGCCATCGATGCGGACGCGCCCGTGACCGTCTCAGCCAAGGCCATCGATGAGGTGATCCGCGGCTTCATCGGCTTCGATGGGCTCCTGATGTCGGACGACCTCAGCATGCAAGCGCTGTCGGGCACGCTTGAGGAGCGCACGCGGGCGAGCCTCGCCGCCGGCTGCGATCTGGCGCTGCATTGCAACGGCAAGATGGAGGAGATGACCACCGTCGCCATGGCCTCGCCGCCGCTGGAAGGGCGGCGCTGCGGCGCTTCGAAGCCGCGCTCGCCCTGCGCGAAGAGCCGCAAGCGTTCGCACGCGAGGAAGCGGAGGAAGCCCGCGCGGAAGCACTAGCCGCGATGGCGTAAATCACTCAAACTGCGCGCCAGCGTGTCAAGCTGTTTCCGGTTGTCATCCTGGAACGGCACCTGCGTGGTCATCGTCATCCCGGAACCGCTTGCGGCTATCCGGGATCGTACACGGCGTTCATAACGATCCCGGACAACGCCTTCGGCGTTTCCGGTCGAAAGAGCCTGCACGCCGTAGGCGGGATGACAGGATTTGGTATCGAGCGGAGAACCGGACGTGAGCCAGGACGTGGACGGCAGGCAGGCGGAAGCGGCGCCCGGCGAGTGGGAAGCGCCCGAGCGGCTGCCCGAGGATGGCGACGAGGACGTTCTCCTTCTTGAGCTTGACGGCTTCGAAGGTCCGCTCGACCTGCTGCTTGTTCTGGCGCGCAGCCAGAAGGTCGATCTGACCAAGCTGTCCATTCTCCGGCTCGCCGAGCAATATCTCGACTACATCGAGGCCGCCCGCGCGCTGCGCCTTGAGGTCGCCGCCGATTATCTCGTGATGGCGGCGTGGCTCGCGTATCTCAAATCGAAGCTGCTGCTGCCCGAGAAGGAGCAGGCGGACGACGGCCCCACGGGGCAGGAGCTTGCCGCGCAGCTCGCTTTCCGCCTGAAACGGCTCGAAGCCATGCGCGAGGCGCTTGCAAGCATGATGGGCCGCAAACGGCTTGGCATCGACCTATTCTCGCGCGGCATGCCCGAGGGCATCAGGGTTGTCCGCTCGAACATCTATTCCGCCAGCATTTTCGATCTGTTGAAGGCTTATGCCCACCAGCGCCAGCGCAACGCCGTCACCGAGGTGAAATGGGGCGGGCGCGAGGTCTGGTCCATCAAGATGGCACGCGAGCGCCTGTCGTCGCTGCTTGGCGGCGAGCCCGATTGGGCCGCGCTCGACAAGTTCCTTGAGGAATACAGCCCCCAGTCCTTGCTCGGCAAGACCGTGACGGCCTCAAGCTTCGGCGCCACGCTGGAACTCGCGCGCGAGGGATATCTCGAAATCAAGCAGTACACCCCCTTCGGCCCGCTCTACCTTAAATGGATGAACCGCGGGCGTGAAGAAAGTGCGGCTTAGCGGTCACGCAGGCAGCTAACGGCAAACCCCACGGAAGCCAGCCATGTCCCTCTTCAATATCGGCTTCGTTATTTTCCCGGAGTTGACGCAACTCGACTTTACGGGACCGTTGCAGGTCTTGGCGCAGTTGCCTCAGTCAGTCGCAACACACGTCGTCGCCAAATCGGATGCCCCCGTGCCGAGCGACTGCGGTCTAAGCCTTTTGCCAACTCATAGCTTTGCAACCTGTCCGCCTCTGGATTTAATCTGCGTTCCCGGCGGCAGCGGTATTGTTGGCGCCATCGCCGATATGGATACGATTGACTTTGTGCGCCGCCAAGCTGGCGGGGCGAGGTATGTGACGTCGGTTTGCACAGGGGCGTTCGTGCTAGGTGCGGCCGGCGTGTTGAAGGGCCGCCGCGCGACAACCCATTGGGCCTACACCGATCTGCTTCCCCTTGTGGGCGCAACTTACGAGAAAGCTCGCGTGGTCACAGACGGCAACGTCACCACCGCCGGCGGCGTCACCTCGGGTATCGACTTCGGCCTCGGCATCGTGGCGGACATAGCAGGTGAGGCGGTAGCCCAGGCGATCCAGCTCAGCATTGAGTACGACCCGGCTCCGCCGTTCGATTGCGGGCGTCCAGAGCGAGCGCCCGATGGTGTGAAAGCACAGCTGGCTGGGCGCTATAATAGAGCCCGGGAGGCATACCGGGCGGTCATCGAGCGATCGCAGACCCGTTGATCGCCCGCCTCAGACGATGCCGCGCCGGCGTGCAAACTGCTGCTACTTCAAATTGGTTTCGGCCGTTAAGTCGAACGATGCCTTCACCACAAAAGCGGCGCCGCACCAGTTCGAGCCTAGCCCGCTCGGATTGGTGGACGTGATGTTGCCAGAGCTGAACGTCGCGGTGTGATCCGAGGTCAGCACGTTGCAGTCCGCTTTGGAGAGATCGGTGTCGTAATAGCGGAAGTCGAGGCTGAACACCTTGTAGGTGAAGGTGACGCCCAGATCCCACCCGGTGTAATCGGGCAGATCGATATTGCCGTAAAATGCGTTGGTCTGGCCGAACCAGTAGTGTCCTACGTCACCCAGGAAAAATGCGCCCGTTCCTTTAGGAACCACCGTTGAATCCAGCCCGAAGGCGCTGTGAGCTTCACCGAGCCGGCCGCCCACAGGCCGTCCGCGCCTTCACTGAGCCATGACGGCGAGTAATAGGCGTTGGCGCCGAGCGTCACCGTATCGTTCACGGTGTATGTGGCCTTGCCGTAAACCTCCCAGAAGCTCAGGTCGGCTTCGTAGACGTTGCAGGCGCTCGTTTGAAACGGCTTGAACCCGTTTGTGCAATTTGGATTGGGACCATCCGGCCCGAGCCCATTAAACAGGCGCCCGCCGGGATACCAATAGTACCAAAAGCCGAAATCCAGGGCGAGCTTGTCGAAGGTGGGCCGGACGCCGCCGTAGAAATCGACCTCGGCCGCCGCACGATTCGGGTAGTCGATGCTTTCCGTCGAAGAGCCCGCATAAAGCTGCACATCCTTAAGCGGATTGTAGCGCAGCTCGGAGTAGCCGGAGACCGTCGGCCAATGCGCCGACTGGGTGATGCCGCGGAAAATGTAATCCGAGGCGGTGTAGCCGCCAAAGGCGATGTCCCAATTGGGGCTTACTGCCGTGGCGGCGGCCTGGTCCTTCATGCCGCCAGTGCCATCCGCCGCGGCCGTTACGCTACTCGCCAACAGAACTAACGCTGCGAACTTGAGTGTGGTGCGCATGTTGTCCGTCTTTCGGAAAAACGTCACCGTTCGCTGCCGGTGTTCCCGGAGCGGCGAGGGACCCTTATTTTGCCTGTTGCTTACAGTAGAGACGGCGCAACCACTAATAAAGTCGCGAGCGTCGCGCAACCCTACAGAGAAACGTCGGAACAGTTTCTCGCGCTAGTGGTATACATGCATCAATGTTAGGGATTTGTTCACCCAAGTGCCTCAAACTCGATCACAGAACAATGGAATGCGGCCTCAAGCACTGTGGAAGAACTACCAATATCTAAGCTTGGTTGTACCACTTCTGGCGCTAAATTAAGCCTGTTCCCAGGGGCGTTCCCGGCCAGCCAACGGCCAAAACGGCCCCTTGCGCAACCTGCGCAAATCAGGCGAATTATCCTTTGATAAAGTTGGGGATATCGGAAGGTTTGCCATGGCAAGCAAGGACGGCAACAAACCGGGCGGCGGAAGTGGCAGCGGGCGCGCGCCCATCCTGCCGCTGCAGCTTCCTTCCAACATCGCGCGGCTACCGTCGGCGGACCGGCGCGAGAAACTGCGCATCCTGGAAGCGCTGCTTTTTGCGGCGGCCGAGCCACTCGATGAGGCTTCGCTCGCCAAGCATCTTGGCGCCAAGGACGATGTCAAGCTGCTTCTGGACGAACTGCAGAGCCTCTATTCAGGCCGCGGCGTCAATCTAGTCCACGTCGCGGGCAAGTGGGCATTCCGCACCGCCGAGGATTTGTCGTTCCTGCTGGAGCACTATTCCGTCGAGCAGCGGAAGCTTTCCAAGGCCGCGCTCGAAACTCTGGCGATCATCGGCTATCACCAGCCCGTCACGCGCGCGGAGATCGAGGAAATCCGCGGCGTCAGCACCTCCAAGGGCTCGCTCGACGTGCTTCTGGAAATCGGCTGGGTGCGTTTGCGCGGACGCAGGCGGGCGCCAGGCAGGCCCGTCACCTACGGCACTACCGAGGCGTTCCTCGAACATTTCGGCTTCGATTCCATCCGCGACCTGCCCGGCCTTGCTGAGCTTAAGGGCGCCGGCCTTCTCGATAGCAACCTGCCGCCAGGTTTCGCCGTTCCCGAGCCGGACGATACCGTGATCTTGAGAGAGGACGAGGTGCCGCTAGAAGACGAGGACCCTTCGGGGGAGCAGGCGCCTGAGGAGGAAGAGCCGCTGGCATCCGAAGAGCCGGAAGAGGCAGAGGAAGCAGAGGAAGCAGAGGAGGCGGACCCGCCGTTGCGTGCCGCTTCCGCCGGTTAACGCGTCCGCCGCGGTTAAGCATTCCTCTGAATATCGATCAAAATCTGGCTTGGTTTGCTCTATAGACTTCGGCGTGCTTGACATGCCACGCGCGTGCGGCCACGTTCTGAGCAACCGGGATGGATGAGCGTGCCTGCCCGCCGGCAGCGCGAGTCGGATGGAGTAAACATGGATACGATGCCCCAAAACCTGATGATGCTTGGTAACCCCTGGCAAATGGGGCTGATCTTGCTGGTGATTATTCTCCTGTTTGGCAAGGGCAAGGTTTCGGACCTGATGGGAGACGTGGCAAAGGGCGTCAAGGCCTTCAAGAAGGGGATGGCCGAGGACGAGGTCCCGGCTTCGACTGCCCAAACGGCACCAAAGCCGCTCGACAATCAACAGGCAAAGACCGAGGCCGGTACGCCCGCGAACACGGAATCTGGAACAAGAGTTTGAGAAGCTCGCGGTGCGTTGCGCGCCGGGCTCACATGAGGCAGCGGTCTTAGAATGTTCTCGTGGTCCGAGATTCTGCTGATAGCAGTCGTTGCGCTGATTTTCATCGGCCCTAAGGAACTGCCCGCCGTTCTCCATAAGCTAGGCCAGGTGACTGCCAAGCTGCGGCGCTCCGCCGATGAATTCCGCCGCCATTTCGAGGATTCGATGCGCGAGGCAGGCTATGATGATCTGCACAAGAATATCAACGACTTACGGTCTTTGAATCCTTCGTCGCAGCTCCGCGCCACCATCGATAGTGCAATCAATCAGAGCTACGCGCCGAAGCCGCAGCCCGCGGGTACGCAAGCTTCCGTGCCGCCATCGTTCGCGGGTGTTACGCAGGCACAGGCTAGTGTCACGCCGGCGGCGGAATTGGGAGGGGCCACGGTGGCAGCAGTTGAACTCGACCCGCTGAGCGATAAGGCGGGAGAAATAGCTGCTTCGGCCGGGCAGGGAGCGGTGGCCGGGCCCTCAACAGAACATGCTGCACCAGTAGCCTGAGCTAAGACATGGCTGTGGCAAATCCCGAAGAAGAAATCGACCAGACGAAGGCGCCGCTGCTTGAGCATTTGATCGAGCTCCGGCGGAGGCTTATCTATAGCGTCGCGGCGATCTGCATCGGCTTTGTCTTTTGCTACATCTTCTCCAACCACATTTATAATTTTCTGCTGATCCCCTACAAGCTCGCCGTAGGGGGCGAGAACCCCCACATAAAGCTGATCTACACAGCCCTGGAGGGAAAGTTTGTCACCGATGTGCGCGTGGCCTTTTTTGGGGCGATCGCGCTCTCCTTCCCAGTGCTCGCCTCCCAGATTTACATGTTCGTGGCCCCTGGCCTTTACCGGAACGAGCGCAAGGCTTTTCTGCCCTTTTTGATTGCCTCGCCTGTACTCTTCTTGCTCGGCGGCGCGATCGTGTTCTTTGTTGTCATGCCGCTTGCCGTGCGGTTCTTCCTATCCATGCAGCAGACCGGCGATATAGAGATCGAGGCACTCCCCGACGTCGGCAATTATCTGCATCTCACCATGACTTTCATTCTGGCGTTCGGCCTTTGCTTTCAACTGCCGGTGCTGCTCACCTTGCTTGCGCGCGCGGGAATGGTGACCTCGCAGTGGCTGCGCGAGCAGTGGCGATACGCCATCGTTCTTATTTTTGTGGTTGCAGCGGTTCTCGCTCCACCGGACGTCCCGAGCATGGTCGCCCTGGCCATCCCGACGCTGCTACTCTATGAACTCTCGATTCTCGCGGTGAAACTGTTCGAACGGCAGCGCGGCGCCACGGGCAAGTCCACCGGAAGCACATCCAGCGAATAGCGCGATACCCTTGCCGCACCCCCTCCTAACTTGCGCTCTTGCTCTTATCGTTAGCGCTGCGGGGTGCGCGCAAAACCGCGCGCTGGCGCAGTATCTTTCCCCAAATCGTTCCGCCGCGGATTGTCAGTTGGAATCGGGCGGCGAGAGCACGGCCGTTGCTGTGGCCGGACCGCAAACGCTGCGGCTTGCGGATGGCCGGTTTGTGCGGTTAGCCGAGATCCAGGTGCCCGCTCCGGTTCCGGCTGGCTTCGACCCGTCCGCGGCGGCTGCGGCGTACCTGCGCCAGGCAGCCCTTGGCCGGAAAGTCGAGGTCAAATTTGGTGGCTTGCAGCGTGATCGCTATGGGATCTACACGGGGCACGTCTACGTCGCGGGTGAGCCGCCGGTTTGGCTGCAGGAGGGTCTGGTTAGGTCTGGCTTTGCCATAACCGTCCCGCAAACCGGCAATCACGCCTGCGCCCGGCAACTCCTAGCCGCCGAGGCCGCCGCGCGGCAAGGGAACAGCGGCCATTGGGGCCTCGCCTACTTCAAGGTACTGAAAGCGAGCGATTCCCGCGCGATTCTCAATTTGGTCGAGACTTACCAGATCCTAGAGGGCACAACCGATCACGCTACGGAAAGTGGCGGCCGCATCACCCTGCACTTCGGTGCTTCGAACAGATATGGCGTCACAGCCACAATCGAGCCAGCGGCAAAGAAGCCGTTCGCCGATAAACAAGCCCCAGAGAGCTGGGCAAAACTCCCGCTCCGCCTCCGGGGCTGGATCGAGAAAAGAAGGGGACCGGCCATCTCGGTGATCTTGCCCGAGCAAATCGAGTTTTTGCCGCAAGCCCGCGCAGCCCCCAGCCACGGCTCAGAAACACTGCAATAAGGGCCGAACTCATCATTTTCAGGCGAACGTTACTACCCGCCGCAGGCAACGGAAGCTCGCTGCCCCGTTGCCTTTCGATGAATTCTTCTGGATAGCGGCCGCGGCTAAGCTGCGGCCTTCTTCTCGCCTTCAGAAGCTTCAGCCTGCTTGCGCTGCATACGGCCACCCTTCGTCAGGGCCTCGGCGACCTTCTGGACCGCAATCGACTCGTCGACGTCCTGTGCAGCAGCTATTTCGCGTGCCATGCGATCCAGCGCCGCCTCATAAAGCTGACGCTCGGAATAGGACTGCTCGGGCTGGGTGTCGGAGCGGTACAGGTCGCGAACCACCTCAGCTATGGTGATAAGATCGCCTGAATTGATCTTTGCCTCATATTCCTGGGCCCGCCTGCTCCACATCGTGCGCTTAACGCGCGCTCGGCCGCGCAGGGTGTCGAGGGCGCGGGTGAGGATCGATTCGTCGGAGAGCTTGCGCATGCCGGCGCTTTGCGTCTTCGAGGTCGGGACGCGCAAAGTCATTTTATCTTTTTCAAAGTTAATGACAAAAAGCTCAAGCTTGCACCCCGCGATCTCCTGCTCCTCGATCGCCACGATACGCCCCACTCCATGCGTCGGATAAACAACGTATTCGTTTGTCTCGAAGCCGAAGCGTTGTTTTAAATTGTTCTTCTCGGGCATACTCGCTCTCACTCTTCGTTCACTTGGTTCAATGGCCATCATCTCAATCCGCCGAAGCTCTCGCGCATGAGGTTCCGAAATTAAATCTGCCCCCCCGCCTGGGGCAGTTCTAGCCATGCCGGATGATGATCTTTATGCAGGTGATAGCACCTGCGACAGTCCTTAGCCGTAGCGATGGACTCAACTTGAGCGCGTAAAGCTAACCTCATTGATGGGCATAGTATTAGCAAAATACGCCGGTTTTGAGAAGGTTGTAAAACGGTTAATAAGTTCAATTCTGGGGATTACGCGTTGATTCTTATCGGTAGTGTTAACAGGGCAACGGTTAACGCGGTTAGGTTGTGCGCGCAACATTGTGAACTTTCACACGGAATCCGGGCGCGGGCCGCTCCAGCAGAACGCTGCGCCTGAATCGATATACCCTTGCGGGCCGTCCGCCTGTCCGGGCTGCAACGCCTCCCGCGGGCTCCACGAGCCCGGCGCTTTCCACAAGCCGGCGGAAATTTTGCTTGTGGAGGTAGCTTCCGAGTATCGCTTCTACCACACGCTGGAGGTCAAATAAAGTGAAGGTTTCGGGCATCAGTTCAAAAATCACCGGACGATACTTAAGCTTACCGCGAAGCCTGCTCATCGCGGTCGCCAGAATCCGGCGGTGATCGAACATCATCGGGCGCCCAAGCGGCGGCAAACTTGCCCAATCCTTCGCGGCAGGACGCCCATCGCGCGCCGCCTCCGCGAGCAGCCCAGCCTCGTAAAGCAGCTCATAGCGCTCCAGAACCCGCTCGTCGTCCCACGGCACCGAATGGCCGAAACTCATGCGCAGCCGGTCCATGCGGGCCAGCGGCCGGCGCGGCGTGCCCGGCGGCTCGGGCCGGCTCGCCCATTCCTCAAGGCGCGGCTCGATCTCCTCGCTCAAGATTGGCGGCTTGCCGTCGCGCCAATCCTCCCATGGGAAATGCGCGTACCAGCCGCTCCACTCGACGCCGCTGGCAAGCGGCGCGTCCTCTGTCTTGGTAAGGGCCAGATAGCCAATGGAGACGACATGCAGCCCATCGTCGCCGGGCCGCGCGTGCCGGCCGCGGTCGCCGAACGTATAAAGCTGCTCGACATAACCGAGGTCGAGGCCAGTCTGCCCCTTCACCCAGTCGCGGAGGCCGATTTCGAGTGTGCGGTGCTTGAGCGGCGTGAACAGCCCGAACGGCAATGAGGGCGCCGATTTGGAGGAGCGGGCGCCAGCTGGACGCATGGTCAGGATTTGCGGCTCGTCCGCGATCATGGAGACGATGGCCGCATTCAGCCCGATCTCGACCGCAACGGCGTTCTCCGCCGGAGCGGGGGGCGCTTGTATGTCCAGCTCGATGGAGGCGATAAGAGGCTCCCGGGGCTAGGGCAAAACGCGGGCTATATAGATCTCGTCATCGCGACGCGCTGTAGCGCCGCGGGCGTCCAGGAATGGCTGCGCCACGCAGGCGTCTGTGACTCCTGGATTGCTTCGCCAAGCTCGCAATGACGCTGCCGCCGGCTAGATTTCCTCTTTGGGCTTCAGCACTTGACGCCCGCCGTACTTGCCGGACTTGAGGTCGATGTGATGCGGACGGCGCAGCTCTCCCGACTCCTTGTCCTCGACATAGGTGGGCGCGGCGAGTGCGTCGGCGGAACGGCGGAAACCGCGCTTCATGGGCGACGTTTTTCTCTTGGGGACTGCCATTTTAGGTCGGACTCCGGATAATATGCAACGACCGCGCGGCTCTACGGGCCATCGTCCCGGAGATGCACGGTCCATGCGAGATTATTGTCCCGCCAGATATACATGCGGTTTTCGAGCTTGGCTAGCTGTTGTTTGCGGCTTTTCCCGCGCGGCTCGCGCCAGGGCGAGTGTTGACGCGCGGGATAAGCCCCCTCACCCTGTCCCTCTCCCGCGAGGGGAGAGGGGACGCCTTCGCAAGCGCCGCAGCCCGCCCCCTCTCCCCTCGCGGGAGAGGGCTGGGGTGAGGGGGCGTGCTAATCTCGCCGCCCCCTCTGTCATTTAGCGCCCCCCAAACCTCCTTGGCATTAACTATGCGCCAGAAAGTTGCGCTTGACGCCGGGCGCGAGCGGCGCGGAATGCACCGTTTCAGGGTTAATTTCGCCGTTGCAAATATATTTAAACGGATTCTGGAATCGCAGAATTTGGCCAAAAACGAGAAAAGATTCGCAAAAATGCGGCGGCGAAAATATGCCCGCCCGGCGTTTACCATGCTCGCATTAACCATGATAGCCGGAGCAGTCCATTTCCAGACCCCGGTCAGGCGCCCAAGCGTTTGCGCAGGCCCGGAGGGGTCGAACAGTCCCTACGCCCATAAGTGGCACCATCTAATACAACACAACCCGCGATTGGTTGTAGCCACAAACCCCTCCGTGATATTTAACCATACAGATAAGGTCAAATGCCTTTTCGGCGACAATGGCGCGTTCGCTTGCATGAGGCCTCGGTATCGTGCGCATGTATCGCTGGCGGGAGCCAATAAATCCAAGCGAGCCACAAAAGAAACGGAAGGTTCAGCAGCCGCACCGAAGCTTAGAATCCAGCCACTAACACCAATATAACGCGTATTATATAGTACGCCCTGTTTCACTGCTGACAAATATTTACTAAGGAATACCGCCGCGCGTGCTATTTTAGTAAAATTCGATTTAACTTATTTCTTGACTTTAATGCAACCTTAAATGTAACCTGCATACAGAATACAAGTGCACAGTTTGCGTAAGTGTTGTGTAAGGGCGGGTACGTAGCATGTTAAGCCACGATAAGAGGCTGATTTCCCTGGCCGTTTTTGACGAATTTCAAGAATGCGACGCTTCCTCTGAAGCGTTGGACCGAGTTCAAGAGCGCAATTATTATAGCGTATGAGCAAGCACTTGAGGGTGGCATAAGCTCAAGCGCTGCTTTCTCCGCCATGCTCGACTTGCTGGCGGCCGAATTCAAGCGGTGCGTACACTTCAACGGCTGAAGCGCCGCTTACAAGACCCTGCGTTGTTCAAGCGGAACAGCCGCACCTAGTGGCATGATCGTCAACAATACGAGCGATTTCACGCGCGCATCTAGTAGGAATGTCTGATGCCATCTCAAAAGTTTTTCGGCTTGGCGAAAGAAGGATGGTCCCTTGTGGCGCTCTGCGAAGAGGGCCTATCGCTAATCGGCAGGCATATTTTCGAGCACGGCGCGATCCAGCCCTGTGAGAGCGGAACGGCCTGCGAATCCCCGAGTGCCCGCATTCACCACGAAACAGCCAGGCAAACGCGCGCCTTCGCCGAGGAGGTGAGGGACCCTGAGACCAGACGCCTGCTACGCGCGCTCGCCGATAGGTACGACCAAATGGCCGTTCCAGTTCGCCGGCGCCCGCAGTTCAATATCGAGAAATAACCCAGGTTGCGCAATGTCATTGCGCCACATCCCCTGGCGGTACCCCCGCGCCGCCAGGGGTTTACCTTTTTCATTGCCCGCCCGCCAACCTCTTGCGCAAGTCTAGCCGAAGGAAGCCACGGAGACGCGTGGGCCGTCTTGGTGCCTGACAGTGTCCAGAATTATTCCCACTTTCATTGAGGCTAGTGCAGCCGGCCGGAAGTTCTGAGCACGCCGCAACATAGGGGGCAGAACTTCCGGTGCGGGCTACTAGATGGCGTCTGGCTCGGGCTCAAGCAGAGTTCGAATCTCCGCGACGGCATCGCCAATTTGCAAAAGGGTAGCAAATTTGCTACATGATGGCATGTGGATCGTCGAAACCCTGGACGCTGACGTCGATGCAGAGTTAGAGGCGCTGCCAGCTGACATGCGGGCGCATTTTGTTCGCGTCGCCGGCTTGATCGAGAGCCTCGGCTTGGGGCGAGTAGGCGGACCGCATATAGATCATATCGAGGGGCCGTTATGGGAAATACGCATTAAGGGGAAAGAAGGTATCGCGCGGGCGCTTTATGTGACTGCGCGAGGCAAAAGGGTAGTGGTTGTCCGGGTATTCGTGAAGAAAACCCAAAAAACGCCGCGCCAAGAGATCGAGCTTGCCCTGAAACGGGCGAAGGGAGTGATATGACCCGGATAAGCGAGCTGCACGAGAAATGGCTGAAGGATGACGATTACGCCAAGGCTTATGACGAGCTTGAAACCGAGTTCGAGCTGGCGCGTCAAATGATCGAGGCACGCCTCCGCGCTGGCCTGACCCAGGAGGAACTGGCCACCCGCATGCGGACCTCGCGCACGGTCATTGCGCGCCTGGAGAGCGGCCGGGTGCTCCCCTCTACGCGGACGCTGGAGCGTCTCGCCGCAGCTACCGGTAGCCGCCTCAAGATCAGCTTCGAGCCTTCGGCTGCCCAGTAGAGCGTTTTTTTTTCTACCGTCGGAAACGGGAGAAACGCCGGCTCAAGCACCTGCCCGGCCGATAATCCGGCCGTCGCGCGAGACGATCAGCGTATCGGCGGCGATGCTGGGATTGTTCAGCACTTTCCGCGCCTCTAGCAGGGCGAAGCGTGCAACATGGTCCGCCAGCGGCAGGTTTGCCCGCTCAGCCAGATCAAGGATGACAGCCGCGGTTTTCGACTTCTCAGCCTCTTGCACCGTGGCATCATCCGCGCCCAGCTCGCGCAGCCAGCCCGCAAGCAGCGGAATGTCGGCGAGCCCCCGCTTCGAATGCAGATCCAGCCGTCCGCCCGCGAGCTTCGATAGTTTCGCGAAGCCGCCCGCGATGGTGACGCGCGGCACCGGATGCGTCTTGAGGTATTTGAGCATGCCGCCAACGAAGCCGCCCATGTCGATGAGCGCGATGTCCGGCAGATCGTACTCGCGCTGGGCCGCCGCCTCCGAGGCCGCGCCCGTGGCGCCGGCGATATGGGTGAGCCCGGCGGCGCGCGCGACATCGATGCCGCGATGGATGGTGTCGATCCACGCGGCGCAGGAATAGGGGACGACGATGCCGGTGGTGCCGAGGATCGAAAGGCCGCCGATCACGCCCAGGCGCGCGTTCAGCGTCCGCTCGGCGATCTTCTCTCCGCCCGGAATGGAGATTTCCACAGCGATATCCACAGGCTCGCCGAACAGCTCCGCCGCCTCGCGCACCGCTTCGCGGATCATCGCGCGCGGCACGGGATTGATCGCGGGCTCGCCCGGCGGAATGGGAAGGCCGGCGCGCGTCACGGTGCCCACGCCCGGACCGGCGCTGAAGGTGACGCCGCTTCCGGGCTGCCCCGCGCGACACGCACGCAACTATGAGCGCGCCATGCGTCACATCGGGGTCGTCGCCCGCGTCCTTGACGATGCCAGCGCGCGCCCAGCCGGCGCCTGTTTCCTGCAAACCAAGCGCGAAGCTTGGGCGCATGCCGTTCGGAAGGGTCACGGCAACTGGATCGGGAAAACCGCCGCCAAAGAGCGCTTGGCACGCGGCGCGCACCGCGGCGGCAGCGCATGTTCCGGTCGTCCAGCCGCGGCGCAGGGCTGCGCCTGGCTTTGCGTCCGGTTCGGAATGCGAGGGTTTGCCGCTATCGCTCATAGGCGTTATGTAGAGCAATGTTTCCTTTTCACAGCAAGCCGCATGGCGTTCTTATTGCTGCCCCGCGCTCCGGCTCGGGCAAAACCATGGTCACGCTCGGGCTTTTGCGGGCGCTCAAGCGCCGCGGCCTCTGCGTCCAGCCTTTCAAATGCGGCCCGGACTATATCGATCCGGCCTTTCACGAGGCGGCTTGCGGGCGTCCAAGCTATAACCTCGACAGCTGGGCGATGCGGCAGGAAACCGCGCTCGCGCTCCTGGGCGAGGCCGAGGGCGCGGACTTCATTGTTATCGAAGCGCTCATGGGGCTGTTCGACAGCGTTGCTTCCGCCGGGCAATGGGGGAATGGAGCGAGCGCCGATATCGCAGCACTCGCCGGCCTGCCCGTTGTCCTGGTACTCGACATTTCCGGCCAGTCGCAGACAGCGGCGGCGGTTGCGCGCGGCTTCGCGGGCTTCCGGCCGGGTGTCGAAATCGCGGGCGTTATCCTGAATCGCGTGGGCAGCCCTCGCCACGAACGCCTGGCACGCGCCGGCTTCGATGAAACCGGCATGCGGGTTTTCGGTGCGATTCCCCGCAATGAGGCCGTCAAGCTGCCCGAGCGGCATCTGGGACTTGTTCAAGCCGGCGAGCTTAGCGGGCTTTCGGCCTGCCTCGATGCGCTGGCGGATCTGGCCGAGGCGCATGTAGATATTGAGGGGTTGCTGAAGACCCCCTCATCCTGTCCTTCTCCCCAGGGGGAGAGGGAACGCCAGAATTGTCCTCCTGCATCAAACGAAGGGCCGCAGCCGGCTCCCTCTCCCCTTGGGGAGAGGGCTGGGGTGAGGGGGGACTTCGCCCCCTCCCGGCCAGCGCGTCGCGCTTGCCCAAGATGCGGCATTCTCCTTCGTTTATCCGCATCTCCTGAAAAGCTGGCGACAGGCGGGGGCGGAGAATTCTGCCCTTCTCGCCGCTTGCGGATCAAGGCGCCGTCCGCTTCGGCGGATGCGGTTTGGCTACCCGGCGGCTATCCCGAGCTTCATGCGGGGCGGCTCGCTTCGAACACCAACTTCCTCAATGGCGTGCGCTCATTCGCGGAAAGCAAACCCGTCCACGGCGAGTGCGGGGGCTACATGGTGCTGGGCGATGGCCTGATCGATGCGAAGGGCGAGCGGCATGCCATGCTGGGGCTTCTCCGGCTTGAGACCAGCTTCGCGGCGCGCAAGCTTCACTTGGGATACCGGAGGGCGGAACTTCTGGTTTCGTGCGTTCTAGGGAAGCGTGGCGGCACGGTTTCGGGCCACGAGTTTCACTATTCCTCGGTGCTCGCCGAGGAAGGCGAAAAGCTGCTAAGCGTGACAAACGCGGATCGGGAACCTGTGCCCGCGCACGGCCTGCGCCGCGGCAACGTCACCGGCTCCTTTTTGCATGTCATCGACCGATGGAGCCCGGCCGCCGCGGCAAATCCTTACGCCGAATAGGAGCCGTCATCCCGGAAGCCGCCTGCCGCTATCCGGGATCTTAAAGGGCATCGGCGTTCTCGACGATCCCGCGTCTGCGGCGCACCGCGCACGGGATAACGCCAACGGGGTGTTAGGCGGACAGAAAAAGCCCGGGCGCTTCGAGAGCCGGTTCATCCCGCACTTCTGGCGTCTGGGCAGCGCCAACGCCAAGGAAGGAGAAGAACCGCCGGCGCCGCTGCTCCTTCTGCTCGCGGTCCTGCTTCTTGAGATGCTGCGCGAGAGCGAGATAGGGATTCGCAAGAGCGCGGTCGCCGGGTGCTCCCTTGGAGATGCGGTGCCAGATGACGCCAAGCGGACGCCTGGTCTTAACCTCGATGGCGCCGATCACCATGACGGCGATATAGGGCAATATGTTTTGCAGCGCCGCCGCCTCGATCTGCAAGACGTTGGCCCGGTTCTCGATGATCTTCTTGACGCGCGCTTCCCGCACGAAAAGGTAGTCGAGCACCCGCTCGCCTTCCTTCAAGACCTGCGCGTGTCCGAAAATGCGCGGATCGTCGAGAAAGCGGTCGTAGCGACGCGAACCCAAAAACTCCAGGACCGCCAGCAAACCTTCTGGAGTTTGCGCCCGCTTCTCGATGGCCTTCGCCATCGGCGGGATGAAATACCGCACGGTTTGCGCCATCAGCTCATCGGTGAAGCCGAAAGCCTGTCCCATGTTCGAAAATGCGCGGCTGCCTTGCGCGCTTGCGATGATTTGAAAGAGCTTCATGGACCGCCTCGTTAAGCCTGCATCGGCTTCGAGGCGTATTGCGCCTCTTAAGCCTGTCCCCTCGGGAAACTCGCTCTACGCACCACGCCATCCTTCTCGGCCATGAGAATTGCGGCCGAATCACTCAGCACTAATAGATTGTAGACAGTTTTGGCCCCGCGAAAATGGCGGCGACGGCAGCTTGCTTCAAATTCATCACACCCGTTGCGCAATTGCACCACATTATAAGCGGAGACAATTAGCGGCTGCACGGGCCGGGCGGTCCGCGGCCGAGGTTCTTGGAAAGCTGCTTTAGAACGCCCACTCGCGCGATTTCGCGACGAGGAAGTCGCGGAAGGCATTGACGCGCTTTGTATCTTTCAAGTCTTCCGGGTATACGAAAAATGTGTCGAATACCGGCATTTCCATATCCTCCAGGAGGTTGATAAGGCCGGGGTAGTCCTTGGCAAGATAGTCCGGCAGGACCGCGATGCCGATGCCGTGCACAACCGCCTCGCGAAGTGCCACCAGGCTATTGATCCTGAGCGCGGGCTCCCGCGGCCCCTTGCCATCGCGGTTTGCCGTCTCAAGCCAGTTCATCTCCTTGAACGGGCTTGGCACTGGGCCGCCGTAAGTCAGGATGCGATGCTTGTCGAGATCGGCGGCCGACTTCGGCTTGCCGTACCGCTTCACATACTCGCTCGAAGCATAGATGTGATAATGCGCGGTGAACAACTTCCGGCGCACCAAGTCCTGCTGCGTGGGAGCGCCGAACCAGATCGCGACATCGGCCTCGCGCATGGTGAGACTCAGGGTCTCGTCGCCGAGCAGGAGGTTGAGCTGGATATCCGGATAGAGCTTCATGAACTCGTTGAGGCGCGGCGCGAGCCAGCCCGTTCCGAACGCCTGTGTCGTCGTGACTTTGAGCTCGCCGCTGGGCTTGCCCCTTGAATCGGCGAGCAGGATTTGCGCTGTCGCAAGCTTGCTCAGCACATCCTGCGCGGTCCTGTAAAGCAGCTCGCCCTGCTCCGTCAGCACAAGCCCGCGCGCATGCCTGTGAAACAGGGGAACGTTCAGATCCCGTTCAAGCGCGCTAATATGACGGCTGACCGCGGACTGGCTGATGCTCAGCGTTTCGCCCGCGTGGGTGAAACTCCCCGCCTCGGCGGCGGCGTGAAAAATCCGCAGCTTGTCCCAGTCCAAGGTCACGGCTTTTGCCTCCGGGATTGCACGCGCCTATTCCGCCGCCTGCGCCAGTGTTTCGAGGCTTGCCAGATAGCGTTCGGCGTCCAGGGCCGCCATGCAGCCCATGCCCGCGGCGGTGACGGCCTGGCGGTAAATGTCGTCGGTAACGTCTCCAGCGGCGAAAACGCCCGGTACGTTCGTAGCCGTCGATTTAGGGGCGGTAACGATGTAGCCGGAGGCGCTCATCTCCACTTGTCCCTTGAACATCGCGGTCGCGGGCGCGTGGCCAATGGCGATAAACACGCCATCCACGCTAAGCTCGCTGATCGCGCCCGTCCCCCGGTCGCGCAGCCTCACCCCGTGCACGCCTTTCGGGTCCTCGCTACCGAGCACCTCCTCCAGCACGGCATTCCACACGACCTTTATCTTCGGGTTCGCGAACAGCCTGTTCTGCAAAATCTTCTCGGAGCGGAAAGAATCCCGCCGGTGTATCACGGTGACGGAGCGTGCGAAATTGGTCAGGAACAGCGCCTCTTCGACCGCGGAGTTTCCACCGCCGATCACGGCGACGTCCTTGCCCTTATAAAAGAAGCCATCGCAGGTCGCGCAGGCCGACACACCGTAGCCCTGGAATTTCTGCTCGCTCGGCAGCCCCAGCCACCGGGCCTGGGCGCCCGTGCAGATGATGACGGACGTCTGCGCTATAGACCGTGCCGGAATCGCCGCGCAGCACAAAAGGGCGATGTGCGAAGTCCACCGACATGATGTGGTCTTGAACGATTTCCGCGCCCACATGCAGCGCCTGGGCCCGCATTTGCTCCATGAGCCACGGCCCCTGGATCGCCTCGGCGAAGCCTGGGTAATTCTCGACATCGGTTGTGATGGTGAGCTGGCCGCCTGGCTGGATTCCCTCGATCAACACGGGTTTCAGCATGGCGCGCGCCGCATAGATCGCCGCCGTATACCCTGCCGGACCGGACCCCACAATTATGAGTTTCGCATCACGCTCTGTCATGGCGCGTTTTTCTCCCCGTCCCCTGTGTTGCACCGCACAAGTGGGCTTGCAAGCCGTTTTTACAAGAAGAGCGCTTAAGCCGCGGCTTCAAGGCGCGGGCTCCGTCAGCCCTGCGGCCCTGGCGAAACAATGCTTCATAATTTGCATTTTTTGATCTTAATCATTTTTTATTTTACTGCAGACGGATATTAGAAGATGTTTACCCTTATGGTAAGCAGCGCCTTTACCCGGACAGCAAACGACGTGAACGCGAAACTCGATACAACCGATTGGCGAATACTGACCGAACTGCAAAAGAACGGCCGCATCACCAACGTTGAGCTTGCAAACCGGGTGGGCCTTTCCGCGCCGCCATGCCTCCGGCGCGTCCGGGAGTTGGAACGTTGCGGCGTTATTTCCGGATATCATGCGGCGTTCAACTTGCACCGTCTAGGATTTCACTTAACGGCGTTCGCTTATGTGAAGCTCGAAAGCCAGTCCGAGGCAGACCTTTCGGCATTCGAAGCGCGGGCGCGCCACTGGGATATCGTCCGCGAGGCCCATATGCTCTCGGGGGATATCGATTTCCTGCTGAAGTGCGTCGCGCCCGATGTCGTGACGTTTCAGAACTTCATCATCCGTGAACTGACGGCCGCGCCGAACGTCAACTCGGTCAAGACGGCCATCACGATCAAGACCGCCAAGCACGAGCCAGGCGCCCCGCTGGACTAAAGCTGGGGGGGCAGAGGGATGAGGCATAGGCAAAGGGCGTTACCCCTCACCCTAACCCTCTCCCATAGGGAGAGGGAACTCGCTCGCAATCGTTGAGAAGGCGTCCCCTCTCCCATGGGGAGAGGGACAGGGTGAGGGGTAACGCCGTTAGTGCGGCACCCCTCCCGATCAAGCTTTGAAGGCGACCTTCAAGATCTCGTAGGACCTCGCGCCGCGGGGCGTGTTCACCTCGACCGAGTTCGCCGGCCTTTTTGCCGATAAGCGCGCGGGCGATCGGCGAGCCGATGGAGATCCGTCCCTGCCGGACATCGGCCTCGAAATCGCCGACGATCTGGTACTTCACCTTCTCTTCGGTGTCCTCGTCCACGAGCGTCACGGTGGCGCCGAACTTCACGGTGTCGCCGGACAGCTTGGAGATATCGATGACCTCTGCCCGCGAGAGCTTGTCCTCCAAATCCGCGACTTTCGCCTCGTTCATGCCCTGGGCTTCCTTGGCGGCATGGTACTCGGCGTTCTCGGAAAGATCGCCATGGGACCGGGCCTCCGCGATCGCCTTGATGATGAGCGGGCGCTCGACCGATCTTAGCCTTTTAAGCTCGGCCTCAAGCGCTGCATGCCCCTGAGCGGTCATCGGCACTTTCTCGGTCATACAAATCTCCCTGATCCAGATAACGTCCTGGACTCGACAAAGCGTTTTTGGCGAAAGTCGCAATAGCATTACGCGCCTGGGGCCGAATCCGGCACCGGCACGCAGATTTTAGGCGATATATTTCTGCAGGGGCTGAACTTCAAGGATGCCTGCGCGCATTGCTTTGATGGCTTCGGTGGCCGCGAGCGCGCCTGCGATCGTTGTGTAGTACGGAATCTTGTAGATCAGCGCCGCGCGCCGGATCGTCGAGCTGTCGGCGAGCGCCTTCGCGCCTTCAGTCGTGTTGAAAACGAGATCTACTTCGCGATTTTTCATGGAGTCGACGATGTTGGGCCGTCCCTCAAGCACCTTGTTCACCTTGGTGCATGCAATACCATTCGCTTCAAGGTAACGAACGGTGCCGCGCGTCGCAAGTATCTTGAAACCGAAGCTCGCCAGATCCCTTATCTGCTCGACGATCCGGGGCTTGTCGGCCTCTTTCACCGAAACGAACAAGGTTCCCGATGTGGGCAGCCGGCTGCCGCTCGCAAGCTGGCTCTTCGCGAAGGCCAAATCGAAGCTGCGGTCGATGCCCATGACCTCGCCGGTCGACCGCATCTCGGGGCCGAGAACGGGATCGATCTCGGGAAAGCGCTCGAACGGGAAAACGGCTTCCTTGACCCCGACGTGCTGGGGCGTGCGCCGTGTCAGGTTGAAGCTCGCAAGCTTCTCGCCGGCCATGACCCGCGCGGCGATGGACGCCACCGGATGGCCGATGACCTTGGCCACGAAGGGCACCGTGCGGCTGGCGCGCGGATTGACCTCCAGCACGTATACGTCCTTGCCCTTGATCGCGTATTGCACGTTCATCAGGCCGACGACGTTGAGGGCGCGCGCGATTTCAGCGGTCTGACGCTCCAGCAAGGCCAGGGTTTCCGCGCAGAGAGAGTGAGGCGGAAGCGAGCAGGCGCTGTCGCCCGAATGGACGCCCGCCTCCTCGATATGCTCCATCACGCCGGCGATAAAGACATCCTTGCCGTCGCAAATGGCGTCCACGTCGGCTTCGATGGCATCGCGAACGTAGGAATCCAGCAGCAGCGCGTTCTTGGCCAGCACGGCGTTGACCTGCGCGCGCCTGTTGCCCGCGAAGCGGTGCTGGAGATCCTGCGGCACGAACGCCGCGAGCGTCGTGTCGAAATAGTCCTTCAGCGTGGCCTGATCGGGGATGATCGCCATGGCCCGGCCGCCAAGCACGTAGGAGGGCCTGACCACGATTGGGAAGCCGATCTCCTCGCTGGCGAGAAGCGCCTGCTCGATGGAATAGGCGATGCCGTTTTTCGGCTGCCGGAGTTTGAGCTTGTCGACCAGCACTTTGAAGCGGTCCCGGTCCTCGGCGAGGTCGATGGCGTCCGGAGAGGTGCCGAGAATGGGCACGTTGTGAGCATCGAGCGTCTGCGCGAGCTTGAGCGGCGTCTGGCCGCCGAATTGCACGATTACGCCCTTGAGCTTGCCGTTCGCGCTTTCCTTGTCGATGATGGCAAGCACGTCCTCGGACGTCAGCGGCTCGAAATAAAGCCGGTCGGATGTGTCGTAATCCGTTGAGACCGTCTCGGGGTTGCAGTTGACCATGATGGTCTCGTAGCCGGCTTTCGACAGCGAGAAGGCGGCGTGGCAACAGCAATAATCGAACTCGATGCCCTGCCCGATGCGGTTGGGGCCGCTGCCCAGGATGACGATCTTTTCGCGGTCGCTCGGATTGGCTTCGCAGTTCACCTTGCCGCCCAGCGGCTCTTCGTAAGTCGAGTACATATAGGCCGTGGGCGACGGGAACTCCGCGGCGCAGGTATCGATGCGCTTATAGACCGGGAGCACGCCGAGGCTCTGGCGCTTCGTCCTCGCTTCGGCTTCGGTGAGACCGCTAAGCGTGGCGAGCCTCGCATCCGAGAAGCCCATGGACTTCAGCCCGCGGAATGCCCGCTCCGTGTCCGGGAGGCCATGCGCGCGGACTTTCGCCTCGGCATCGACGATGACCTGCAGCCGCGAGACGAACCACGGATCGATGTGGCAGAAGGAATAGATCTGCTCGATGATCGAAGCCGAGCCGCAGCGCCTGGGCCACCTTCAAAATCCGGTCCGGCGACGGCGTGCCGAGCGCGGCACGGATCACGTTCTTGTCGTCGCCCTGGCCGAGCCCTTCCAGCACATAATCGTCGAGCCCCGTGAGCCCCGTCTCCATCGAGCGCAGCGCTTTCTGCAGGCTTTCCTCGAAGGTGCGGCCAATCGCCATCACCTCGCCGACCGATTTCATGGAGGTGGTCAGCGTTACCGGCGCGCCGGGGAACTTCTCGAAGGCGAAGCGCGGGATCTTCGTCACCACATAGTCGATGGTGGGCTCGAAGGACGCGGGCGTCGCGCCTTTGGTGATGTCGTTGTCGAGTTCGTCGAGCGTGTAGCCGACGGCGAGCTTGGCCGCCACCTTGGCGATGGGGAAACCCGTCGCTTTCGAAGCCAGGGCCGACGAGCGCGACACGCGCGGGTTCATCTCGATGACGACGAGCTTGCCGTCCTTCGGGTTCACCGCGAATTGCACGTTCGAGCCGCCGGTCTCCACGCCGATCTCGCGCAGCACCGCGATGGAGGCGTTGCGCATCAGCTGGTATTCGCGGTCGGTGAGCGTCAGCGCCGGCGCGACGGTGATGCTGTCGCCGGTATGCACGCCCATCGGGTCGACGTTCTCGATGGAGCAGACGATGATGCAGTTGTCCTTCGTGTCGCGGACAACCTCCATCTCGTATTCTTTCCAGCCGATGACGGATTCCTCGATCAGAATCTGCGTCGTGGGCGAGGCTTCGAGGCCGCGCTCGGCAATGTGCATATATTCTTCGCGATTGTAGGCGATGCCGCCGCCGGTGCCGCCAAGCGTAAAGGACGGCCGGATAATCGCTGGCAGTTGCACATATTCGAGCGCTTCCTGCGCCTCCACAAGATTGTGCGCAAGCTTCGAGCGCGGCGTCGCAAGCCCGATCTTGGTCATCGCCTCGCGGAACAGCAGCCGGTCCTCGGCCTTGTCGATGGCGTGCGCCTTCGCGCCGATCATCTCGACGCCGAAACGTTCCAGCGTGCCGTTATGGAACAGCTTGAGCGAGGTGTTGAGCGCGGTCTGCCCGCCCATCGTGGGCAAGAGCGCCATGCGCTCGTTGGGGAAGGCCGCGCGCTCGCGCTCGATGACCTTGGCGACGATTTCCGGCGTGATCGGCTCGATATAGGTCGAGTCCGCCAGATCCGGGTCGGTCATGATCGTCGCCGGATTGGAATTGATCAAAACGATCCGGTATCCCTCGGCCTTGAGAGCCTTGCACGCTTGCGTGCCGGAATAATCGAATTCGCAGGCCTGGCCGATCACGATCGGGCCAGCCCCTATGATGAGGATGGAGTCAATGTCTGTGCGTCTGGGCATTATTGGGCGCTCGGGTTTCGAGGCGTTATAAAGGAAGCCGCCAGGGTTTCAACAACAGCTTGAGGGGACGCCGCGCGCTGGCGGCAAAACGGCATAGGCACGAGAACTGTGGCGGGGCTTTGGCGGAGGGCGACGGCGATCAAGAAAGCCGGCCGCGCTTCAAGTGTCAAACGGGAACTCCCACACCTGCTTCAGGATGTTTGCGATTTTCTCGTTCATGGCTCTATAAATAGGATGGCCAAAAGTGATTTTGGCGCCTCGCGCCACCCGCGATTTGCACGCCATTGCGGCCTACATTCGAAATGAGAACCCCTCCGCCGCGCAGGCGGTGCTGTCCCTGATCGTTACATCCATCGAGAAGTTGAGCGAGCACCCGCGAATGGGGCGCCGCCTCAATGCTGCGGGCGTCCGGCGTATGCCAATTTCTCGCACGCCCTACATCGCCTTCTATCGCATCGCGGGCGAGGAAGTGCCGATCCTTCACGTCCGGGACGGGCGCCGGAAGCCGTTCCGTACATAGAGCGCACCGGCCTATTTCGCGGCGTGGGCGGCATCGCCGGGCAGGGGGCTTATGAAGCCGCTCCATTCGGTGTCATTTTGTCAACCGCCTGCGGCAGGACCTGCGACAGTTTCGCCGCCAGTTCGCTGGGCGGTATCCCGAGCTTCGCGGCGAGCTGCTGCACCGTATCGGAGCCCAGGGCCTGATGCACCTGTTCTGGCGAAATCGGCAGGTTTTCGCCGTTTCCAACCCAGGATTGTATGGTTGGACCAAGGCCCTGTTGCTGGAATTGCGCGACTAGACCTTTAACGCCGCCGTGCTTTTCGATCAAGCCGTTGACAACGGATATCATTTCGGCGCCCACCGCGCCTCCGATCAGACCGTCCAAGAGACCCATTTCGTCCTCGCTACACTTTATCGACGCGGATGAGAAAGGTTCGAGACGGTACATGGTTCCGTGGCCTTTCCGTATAAATTAGCTTACTACATCAAGCGATTAGAACCCTACGCCCTAGCCCGGTGTTTTGTTCGGCCGCCGGCATAACTGAACCGCGCGGCAGCAAAAACTGTAGCGCGGCTATTGCAGTCACGGTAAGAGTGAGGCCACTACACGCTTCAAACATCGGCCCGGTTGTGGACGCCTTCCGTCCGCTCAGGTATCGTTTGCACCATGGATCACTTTTCACTTTCCGCCGGCTTTCCCCAAGCCTCAGAGGCCGAATGGCTTGCTCTTGTAGACAAGGCATTGGCCAAAGCACCGTTCGATACGCTGCGAACCGAACTGCACGAGGGGCTCACAACCGAGCCGCTCTACACGCAGGCCCAGTCAAGGCCGCCGCTTTTCGGTTCGCGGGGCTGGTACGCGGTGCAGCCGCTTACCAGCTCTGAAGCGCAACTCGCTGACGCCCTCCACGGCGATGGCGCGCTATCCATCGATTTCGATGCGGGCTTGGACGCCGAGACTGCGACGGCTCTCAAATATCTGCTTGGCTCGGATGTGCCTTACATCCTGGCGCCAGGATCGGCTGCTCGCGGATGCCGCCCTGGTGCTCGCGGCGAACGAAAAGAGCGGCATCGAAGGCTCGGCCGGCTTCGATCCGCTGACGGCCTTTGCGGTGAGCGGCGAGCGGCCGGCGCAACAGGCCGCGCTCTTCGCCGATTACGTGGACGCCGCTTTCCATATCCGGGAGCGCTTCCCGTCCTTCGTTCCGTTCCTCGCGAGCGGCCGCGCCTGGGACGGCGCCGGCGGCTCCGCCACCGAGGAGCTGGCCTTCACGCTGGCCGCTGGCGTCAGCTATTGGCGCGCGCTGGCGGAGGCGGGCATGCCGCTTGCCGCAAGCGCCGGCTGCATCGGCTTTTCGCTGACCGCCTCGGCGGACATCTTCCTCACCATCGCAAAATTCCGCAGCCTGCGCCTGCTCTGGGCGCGCGCGCTTGAGGCCGCGGGAGAGAAGCCGCAAGCCAATTTGCTGCTGCTTGCCAGAATGCCGGAGCGCATTCAGACGGCCTACGACAGCCATGTGAATTTGCTGCGCGGAACCGCGGCGGCGTTCGGCGCGGCGATTGGCGGCGCAACCGGCGTGGAGATTCTGCCCTTCGACAGCGCAAGCGGCGGCGAGGCGGCTTTGCCGCGGCGGCTCGCACGGAATACAAGCCTCATTCTGCAAGAGGAAAGCTATCTGTCCGCCGTCGCCGATGCCGCCGCCGGCTCGGCCTATCTCGAAGCGCTGACGAACGGGCTCGCCGCCTCCGCGTGGGCGCTGTTCCGCCGGGTGGAAGCCAAGGGCGGGCTCGCGGCGGCGATTGAATGCGGTTTCGTCGAGGACGAGCTGCGGCGCAAGGCCAGCGAGCGCGAACGTGCCGTGGCCTGCCGCGCGGACAAGATCACCGGCGTCTCGGTTTTCCCGAATGCTTCGGAAAAGGCGCCGCTCCCGGACATCGTGGCAAGCCCGGACGATGAAATCAGCCATCCCTTTGCCGGGAAAGTGCCGGCGTTGCCCGCGGCGGGCAAGGGCGAGCGCTTTGCCGCCCTGATCGAGGCGGCCCGGGCGGGCGCCAGCCTTCGCGAATTGCGCATGGCCTCCCGCCGTGTCGCGAGCATCGTTGCGCCCGCGCTTTACGCAACAATGCGCGATGCCGAGCCTTTCGAAAACCTCCGCTGGCGTGCCGACATCGCCCTTGAGATGATCGGGTCCAGGCCGCCTATCTTCCTGGCGCTGCTCGGCAAGGCGGACGACTACCGGGCGCGCGCGAATTGGGTGCAAAGCTTCTTCGCCGTGGGCGGCATCGAGGCGATCGTTCCGGACCAGGGGTTCGAGAGCGTGGAAGCCCTCGCGGCGGCCTTCAAGCGAAGCCCGGCGCCGGTTGCCTGCCTGTGCTCATCCAACAAGGTCTATGCGTCCATGCCGGGCGCGGCTTCGGCGCTGAAAAAGGCCGGAGCGGTCGCGGTCTATCTGGCCGGCCCGGCCTCGCTCTTGGACACGATCGAGCCGGCCGACGCCATAGCGATCGACCGCCTCATTCACGAAGGCTGCAACGCGCTCGCCATTCTGGAGGAGGTGCAGGCCGCCTTGAAAGTGGAAGAACTCGCCGCCGCCGCCGAGGAAGAGGAAGCCGAGGAAGGCTTCGAGGTTCACATGCACTCCCATAGCCACGATTGCGGATGCGGATGCTGCTAGTACGATTTTTGCCGAAGGATGAGCGCCATGCTCACCCGCATTACCCTCTCCCCATGGGAGAGGGGGCTCCGTTGTGCCCGTTGTTAGAGCGTTCTGTCTCCGCATTCGCATTCGCATGCGGATGCGGAGAGGGCTCAGTTGCAGCCGTTGCTAGGGCGATCTCTCCCATTGGGAGAAGGACAGGGTGAGGGGTAATGCGCGCTGTATGGTGCCGCTAACGGCGGAGGGCATAAGATGACGAATACTCCACTGCCGGATTTTTCGAAGGTTGAGTGGCAGGCGCCGTCGCTTGCGGCGGAAGCGGCTGGTTTCGCGGCCGAAACGCCGGAGGGGATCGCGCTGAAGCCGGCATATGGCCCAAGCGATGCCGAGGGCCTCGATTTCCTGAACACCTATCCCGGCCTGCCGCCGTTCCTGCGCGGGCCGTACCCCACCATGTACGTCCAGCAGCCCTGGACCGTCCGGCAATATGCGGGCTTCTCCACGGCGGAGGATTCGAACGCCTTCTACCGGCGCAATCTCGCGGCGGGCCAGAAGGGGCTTTCGGTCGCCTTCGATCTCGCCACGCACCGCGGCTACGACAGCGACCACCCCCGCGTGCGCGGCGACGTCGGCATGGCGGGCGTGGCCATCGACTCCATCTACGATATGCGCACCTTGTTCGATAGCATCCCGCTATCCGACATGAGCGTGTCCATGACCATGAACGGCGCGGTGCTGCCGATCCTGGCGCTGTTCATCGTGGCCGGCGAGGAGCAGGGCGTTGCGCCCGCGCAGCTTTCGGGGACGATCCAGAACGACATCCTGAAAGAGTTCATGGTGCGGAACACCTACATCTATCCGCCCGAACCCTCGATGCGCATCATCTCCGACATCTTCGCCTATACGAGCCAGAAGATGCCGAAGTTCAACTCGATCTCGATCTCCGGCTACCACATGCAGGAAGCGGGTGCCACCGCCGACCTGGAGCTGGCCTACACGCTGGCGGACGGCGTCGAATATGTGCGCTCCGGCATGGCGGCGGGCCTCGATATCGACGCGTTCGCGCCGCGCCTCTCGTTCTTCTGGGCGATTGGCATGAACTACTTCATGGAAGTCGCCAAGATGCGGGCCGCGCGCGCGCTCTGGGCGCGGCTCATGCGGGACCTCGGCGCGAAAAATCCGAAGTCGATGAGCCTGCGCGCGCATTGCCAGACCAGCGGCTGGTCGCTGACCGCGCAGGACGTATACAACAATGTCATGCGCACCTGCGTGGAAGCCTTCGCCGCGACCCATGGCGGCACGCAATCGCTGCACACCAACGCACTCGACGAGGCGCTGGCCCTGCCGACCGACTTCTCCGCCCGCATCGCGCGCAACACGCAGCTGTTCATCGAATACGAAACCGGCACCACGCGCGTCATCGACCCGTGGGGCGGCAGCTATTATGTCGAGCGCCTGACCTACGAGCTGGCCAAGAAGGCTTGGGAGCACATCCAGGAGGTCGAAAAGCTCGGCGGCATGGCGAAGGCCATCGGGCAGGGCCTGCCGAAGCTGCGCATCGAGGAAGCCGCCGCGCGCACGCAGGCGCGGATCGACGGCGGCAAGCAAACGATTGTCGGCGTCAACAAATATCAGGTGAACGACGAAGCGCCGGTCGAGGTGCTGAAGGTCGACAATTCGGCGGTGCGCGCGCGCCAGATCGAGAAGCTGGAGCGGCTCAGGGCCGAGCGCGACCCGGCGGCGGTGGAGGCGGCGCTTACCGCGCTCACCAATGCGGCGCGCCGGCGGCGGCAACCTGCTGGAGCTTTCGGTGAATGCCGCCCGCGCCAAGGCGACCGTCGGCGAAATTTCCAGCGCGCTCGAAAAGGTCTACGGCCGCCATCGCGCCGAGACGCGGGCCATTTCGGGGGTTTACCGCCAGGAGATCGGGCAGATGGACGAAAAGGTGCGGCGCGTCATCGCCCTGTGCGAGGACTTCGAGAAGAACGACGGCCGCCGCCCGCGCATTCTCGTCGCCAAGGTCGGCCAGGATGGGCACGACCGGGGGCAGAAGGTGATCGCGTCCGCGTTTGCCGATCTGGGCTTCGACGTGGATATCGGCGCGCTGTTCGCGACGCCCGCCGAGGTGGCGCGGCAGGCGGTCGAGAACGACGTGCATATGATTGGCGTGTCGTCGCTGGCCGCGGGGCATCTGACGCTCGTGCCGGAGCTTAAGGCCGAGCTGGCGGAACAGGGCCGGCCGGATATCCTGATCGTGGTGGGCGGCGTCATCCCGCCGGACGATTACGCCGCGCTCTACGAGGCGGGCGCGGTGGCGATCTTCGGCCCGGGCACCAATATCGCGGAGGCGGCGGCGGATCTGCTCGCGCAAGCTCAACGCCCATCTCGGCTACGCGCAAGCAAGCGCGGCAGAGTAAATCTCAAGCCGTTTGCCATTGGCGACGACACACCAGGCCGATGCAAATGCTTGAACGCCAGCGTCGCGTCAGTGTGAGCCCTGTGGCAGCGCCAAGCGCTGCCGGAGCATGCTGACCGGCGCCTAAGACGCACTGACGGCTCAGCGAAACGCCCCGCTTCTTTTGCTTGCCCGGCCGGTATGAAAGAGTCATACTCGATCATCGCAAGAAAGGAGCCGCCCTTGTCCCACATTGAAAAGCGCACCATCAGTTTGCCCGAAGAGCATGCCGCTTACATTGACGGGCTCGTAGAGTTCGGGGCAGTACGCCTCGGCGAGCGAGGTCGTGCGGGCTGGGCTGCGGGCGCTACAGGAGCGCGATCGCGCTGTCGAGCGATGGCTTCGCGAGGAAGTGGCGCCTGTGTACGACGCAATGCAGGCCGATCCTGGCCGCGCCTTGTCAGTGGAGACGGTTTCCGCCCGGATTCGCGCTCATCACGCCGCTCGGCTCAAAACCGCGAAATGAAGAAGCGATCCGTCATCTAGGCAGCCAGTGCACAAGCGGTTGAATTGCTACGCCGGCTCAGGCCGCTGCGCCAGCGCCTTGCGTACAATTTCGGGTTCGCGGGCGATGACGGTCAGATACGCCTTTGCAGCTTGGTCCGGCTCGGCGGCGCCTTGCTCCCAATCCCTCAACGTCCCGAGCGGGATATGGTAATGCGCGGCGAACTGTTCCTGCGTGCATCCGAGCGCCCGGCGGATGAGTTTGGCCCGCGGCACACGCTTGGCCTTGGCAAGCTGCTTCTCCGTCCAAGGCTGCGCATCGGGATCGGCGCGGGCGGCGGCTTCGATCTCGGCCTCTGTCATCGGCCGCATGGGCCGGAGATCGGGTTCAGCTTTGCGCGTTCTGCGTGAAATAGTCATCTTTCTCCTTCTTGGTGGCGCGGCGCGCCGAAATCAAGCGGTAACGGCCTGAGCGTTCGGTGTAAGTGACGTTCAGGAGCTGGCCTTCAACCATGCCAAGCAAATTGTACCGCTCCTCACCATAGTCCTCGCGCTCGTCGATGATGGCAATCGCGAACGGATCGGAAAAGGCTCTCTCTGCCGTGTCGAATGTGACGCCATGGTCCCGGTAATTCTTGCGGGCCTTTGCCGCATGCCATTCGAAATCGTCATCGATCATACTACTGTTTAGCAGTAGTGTCGAGCGGCCTGCAATTGGTTTTTTGAAGACTGAGCCTCGCGGGATGATCTGACGCCGTTGTCCAGCAAGACCTTCAACGGGATGGTGGACGAGCTTGGCGAGGCAGGTCGGCTCGAATGCCGCGGTATTTCACCCGGCGGCTGGAGCCGTCGCCACGGCAGGTGACGCAACAAACGAACAGAGCTAATATGCAGCCATGACCCGCGAGCAAATCCTGGCCAAGATTAGGGAGAACGAGAGCGCGATCCGCGCCGAGGGCGTTTTGCGCCTGGCGATCTACGGCTCCCGGGCGCGCGGTGACGAGCGGCCGGATTGCGATTTGGACGTGCTCATCGATGTCGATCCGAAAGCCGCTTTTCCCTCATCAATCTTCCCGGTGTTGCCCTTCTCATTGAGGACGCCATCGGAATAGAAACGCAGGTCGTGCTTCGCTCCTCGACGCCGGAAAAATTCCGCCGGCGTATGGCGGACGACGAATTGCGGTCTTCTGATGCGCGCGACGCTGAACGGCCGCGCTGGAGCACATCCTTGAAGCGATCGGCTATCTTCAACAGCACACCGGGGACCTCACCTGGGAGCAATTCGTCGCGAACAAGTTTCTCCGGCTTGGCATCGAAGATGCCTGGAGATCATAAGCGAGACATCCCGCCATCTGCCTGAGGAGTTCAAGCAAAAGCATGCCGGAATTCCCTGGCGTCATGTTGCCGATATTGGAAATCGGCTCCGTCACGGATACGACACTGTAAACAATCAGATTGTTTGGAATATCGTTCAGGACGATATTCCGGTTTTGAAGGCGGCAGTCGAAGCGGCAATAGCTTCGAACGATCAAGAACCATAGCGGCGATCCGCAAACAGGCAGGTCTATGATGCGTTACCCCGTCCTGATCGAAGAAGGCTCGGAGCACGCGGCGTTCGGCGTCACCGTGCCCGATCTGCCGGGCTGCTTCTCGGCTGGCGATACCCTGGACGAAGCCATGGAGGCCGCGAAGGAAGCGGCGGCGGCGTGGATCGATGCGGCTCTGGATGCGGGCCTCCCTATCCCTTCGCCGTCCCCCTTGGCCGAAGCGCGCGCACTGCCCGGATACGAAGGCTGGAGCCTCGGCATCGGCGAGATCGTTGACGAAGAGTTTGAGGACAGTTCTGGCGACTAATTAAAAGCATTAACAAATAATGAAGCTTCCCTACGGGCGCAGCATGATTAATGCGGGCGTGGTTAACCGCGGTTACTCATATTTTCCGCCGCCGTGTTTTTGCGAATCTTTTCGTGTTTCTGGTCGAATTCTACGATTTCAGAATCCGTTTAAATATACGCGCAACTTCTGAATTAACCGAAAGTCCAGTTTAGGGGCGTTTCGTTCGCAAATTTTGCCGCTTTAAATCAAACACTTGCGCCAGAACTGCGCTCTTAACGTTTTCTCAAAGCGCATCTGCTAAATTAGTTCAATATCGAAAAGCGGCGCGGAACGCGGCAAAATGCTAGCAAAGTACGTTAACAAGAGCTTTCCCGCCCTCCCGGCAGGAAAAGCCGGCCCAGCCCCGGTTTCGCCGGGCCGATGCGACCGCGGCGCCCGGTCAGGCGCGCTTAAGCAGGCCGTGCGGAAGCTCTCGACCGGCGCTGCAAATTCCGGCACTCTTATTGCAAGAAATGAAAAAGCTGGAGCCAAACGCCTTGCGTGACATGCTAGAAAATGAGCCCGCGCCCCAAAAGAATGTGTTCGGGGAGCCGCTGCAAACCTGCTCCGATTCGCCCGTGACAGGTTTTTTCCGTGACGGATGCTGCAATACCGGGCCGGAAGATTTGGGCTCGCACACCGTCTGCGCGGTCATGACCGCCGAGTTTCTGGAGTTTTCCAAGAAAGCCGGAAACGACCTTTCCACCCCCATGCCGGAATTCGATTTTCCCGGCCTGAAGCCTGGCGGCCGCTGGTGCCTGTGCGCGGCGCGATGGCGGCAAGCCTTCGAGGCCGGCATGGCCCCGAAGGTGGTGCTGGCGGCAACCCATGAAAGCGCGCTGGAGATCGTGGCGCTGAAGGACCTTAAGCGCTTCGCCATCGACCTCTCTTAAGGATGCGGTGCCGCTCCGCATCAGGTGCGCATCAGCAGGCCCCGGTATTGCCGCGCGGTGAGCCCGTAGGTCCAGGCGACGGCGGAGCGGGCGGTCAGCATATTGGGCGGCACCTGGAGGAAGTACCGCTTATGGGTGCCATCGGGTTCCGGGGTGCCGTTGACGACCTCTATGGCGGCCCAAGCGTCGCCATCGTGCCATCGCTTCTCCCAGAGGATTCCGGTGTCGTCCTCCGAGATCCGGAAAGCGGCCCCGGTCGCGATAAACCGCTCCGGCGTCATCCGCTCGATCATGCAGCGGCGGACATGGATGTCCACGGCCCTGTCGATATCGGCGGCGGTGATCTGCCCGGGCCGCTCGATCACGCGCGAGGGCACCTCCACGCCCTTCCACGCGTAAATGGTCCACCCGTCGCGGTATTGGAGGGCGGGCCCGGAAGCGCCATGAAGCCGGCCCCGCTCGTCCGTATTGAGGATTTGCGGGGGCTCGGATACCCAGCAAATGTGCTTGTGCGGAATAATCCAATCCGCGTGGGCGGCGATGAGCAGAAGGCCCGCGAGCGGCTCCGTCTCGCTTGTCAACCCGCACACAGAGCGGAAATAGTCGTGCCGCTCAAGCCAGCCATGGCTGCGCGGAGCGTAGCCGGCATCCTCCAATTGCAGCCAGGGACGCCGCCTGCTCAGCCAAAACAGCCACGGCCGCTTGTGGGGCGCCGCGGAACGGATGGCCTGGGAAGCCCGCAAGACTGCGTCCCGGACGCTATCGCCAAGCGTCTCGTCCCCCGCCTGCGCGCTCTGCTCTTCGACGGTTACGAGCACGCTGCCGCTGACGCGGCGCTGAATGGCGAAAGACGCCCGGTTGCGGACCTGGTCCGCGATGGCGGCTTTAAGATTGGCGCCTGAACGCTCGTGCGGGGTTTTCGCCCAGAGCGCCGCCATTTGCATCGGGCTTGAGCACCAGACGATCTGCCTGGGCTCTGGCCAGCCCGCCGCGCCGTAGGCGGCGGCGATGCCGCGCTCCGCCTCCTCCCGGTTCGCTGGCGCCGTGGAGGTCCTGATTTGGACCCACCGCTTCCGGTGATCCGCGATGCACGCCAGTTGCTCCGGGGACAGGCGCCTGAGCTTAGTCTGCAACGATCCGTGCATCTTTAGGCTCAAGCTCACGTTGGCGGCGAATGCGATAGATCCCCTTTGGCACGGTGATGGCATCGTGCTCGTCGTGCTGAATCCGTGCACAAGGGCCGTCCACCCGGACGTGGCCAACATAGAGACCGTTCGGAATGTCGTGCGCGAGCGCGTCGTCCCGGAACATGGTCACGCGGTCGTAGATCGCGTGCCGGTGTCCGGTCGTCTCGCCTTCCAGCAGAACGGCGGCGCCGTCAGGCCCCGGCTCCATGGGAACGCCGGATACAGGGATGTCGGCGACACGTTCGATCAGCAAATCGCCCTGGGCATATAGAAAACTCATGGCCGTACTCCTCTCCTTGTCGGACTTAGCTCAGGTGACGAACAAGCGGTTTGTCTCCGTGTTCCATGACAGCTCTGTGAGCCGCATAATCCGAATGCCAGTTGAGCGTTTCGCAGCCGTCATCCCCGAAACGCCAGCGGCTTTATCCGGGATTGTGACGAAAGCAGGCGCCCTTCAAGGTCCCGGATACGGCGCAAGAGCCGTTCCGGGATGACAAGCGGCGAGCCATCGGCCAGATTTCGCATAAGCCGGCCGGGGAGACTTGAAGATACTGGCCGCGATTTCGTCCCATTGTAGCTGGATTGTGTGAATTGGCGTATGCCGCGCGGAAAAGCTGTTATATGTTGCCGGAGGTTCAGGCGGCGCCGGGCGTCCTATTCACTTTTGACACTCTGGCGGCAATCGCCTATCTCATGCGCCAAATTCGGCCAGCTTAAATGCGGCGGCGCTGCAAATATTGAAGATTCGAAAGGGCAGACCCCCTAAATGCTCCACATGGTAACAGCACCAGCCTTCCGTCTTTCCCCCCTGAAGAAGGCCGTGCCCCTGATCGCACTCGCTCTCCTTATGACGGGACCGGCGCCAACGGCACAAGCGCTCCGCGCCAAGAGCAGGCCAGTTCCTCAAGTCGAAACCCTCGACGGCACCTCGCTGCTTGGCAGCTACCTCGCGGGCCATCTGGCGCGAGCGACACGCGACAGCGATAACGCCGCGCTTTATTACCGGCGCGCCCTCGCCAAGGACCCCGGCAACCAAGACATTCTCGACGAAGCTTTCCAGCTTGAGCTTGCGTCCGGCAATTACGCCGAAGCGAAAAGCCTGGCGCAGCGCTTGGTCAGGCGGCAGCCGGACAATTCCATCGCCCATATCTTTTTAGGCGTCGATGCTTACAAGCACCAGGATTTCCAGACGGCGGACGAGCACTTCAAAATCGCGCAACACGCCGCCACGGCGGAAGATCCGACGATAAGGCTGTCGCGCGCGTGGACTGGCGTTGCGCTTGGGCATGCGGACCGGGCAATCGCCGCGCTGCAGGCTGCGCCCAAAACTGCTTGGGCCGTCCATTTTGAGACGGTTCAACGGGCGTTCATGGCGGACGTCGCCAAAAGTTGGGCGCAGGGCGAGGAAGCCTACCGGTCCGTCCACGACAAAAAGGCGCCGAACTTACGCATCGCCGAAGCGTTTTCCCGGCATCTTGCCGTGTCGGGCGACCGGGAGCAGGCGCTAGCTGTCCTGCAGGAATCCGGAGCCCAAGAGACGCCGCTGGGCAAGGTGCTGCTGGAGGAGCTCAAGGCCGGCAAGACGCCAAAGCTCATGGTTTCGAATGCCGAAGAGGGGCTCGCGGAATCGTTCCTCGGCATCGGACAGGTGGCCGCCGCCAACAACGGCGTCGACGCAGCACAGGTCTATTTTCGCCTGGCACTCCTGCTGAACCCCGAGTCGGACATTGCCAAGCTGGAGCTCGCCGAGCTTTATGGAAATGTCGAGCACTATGCAAAGGCGATTACCGTCCTCGACAAGATCCAGGAGCCGTCGCCATTCTGGGTCAATGCCCAAATGCGTAAGGCGCTCTATCTAAACTCGATGCAAAAGGCCCCCGAGGCGTCCGCCCTGCTGGCAGCCCTGCTGGAAAAGCAAAAGGAAAATCTGCAACTTTTGCAGACGGCTGCCGCAATCGAGAGCACGCGCAAGAACTACGAGGGCGCCATTCCATACTACGACCGGGCGATAAAGCTTATCGGCACTCCGGAGAAGAAGGACTGGCAATTGTTCTATTCGCGCGCGATTGCCTTGGAGCGCACGAAGCAGTGGCCGAAAGCGGAGCCCGACTTCAAGAAGGCGATTGAACTCGATCCGGAGCAGGGCGCCGTACTGAACTATCTCGGCTATTCATGGCTCGATCAGAATATGAATATCCCGGAAGCTTTCGATCTCATCAAAAAGGCGGTCAAGCTCAGGCCCAACGATGGCTACATCATCGATAGCCTGGGCTGGGCTTACTATCTCCAGAAGGATTACCAGCAGGCGGTCAAGCATCTCGATAAGGCAGTCGAGCTGCGCCCCGAGGACCCGACTTTGAACGATCACTTGGGCGACGTTTATTGGCGGCTCGGCCGGAAGCTTGAGGCAAAGTTTCAATGGACGCAGGCGCTGAGCTTGAACCCGGAGCCCGAGGACGCGGCGAAGATCAAGAAAAAGATCGAGGCCGGGCTGGCGGATGAGGCCGGCCCGCGCGCGGAGCTGGAAAAACAGCCTCCGGCGGAGCAGCCCGCTGCCCCTGCCGCTCCCGCGGCGCAGCCCGAGACGAAGACCCCCTAAAGGCCCCGCCCAAAGGGCAACAGCCTTTTAGATTTGCGGCGGAAGCATCGACAAATTCGCTTTCGCCGTCTAGTACCCAAGGCCGGTGATCCGCACAACGCGCGTTACCCCTCACCCTGCCCCTCTCCCCATGGGAGAGGGGGCTCGCTCGCAGCCGTTGGGAAGGCGTCCCCTCTCCCATTGGGAGAGGGGACAGGGTGAGGGGTAATGCCGCTCATGAGGGGCAAAACGGTTCGATTATGACTCATCCTTCAGCAACAGCGCATGACGGCGCGCTTCCGGCTATCATCCGCGAGCAAGCCCGCGCCAAGGTCAATCTCACCCTCCATGTCTTGGGCAAGCGGGCCGACGGCTATCACGAGCTGGATAGCCTGGTCGTGTTCGCGGACCTTTGCGACGAGCTGAGCTTCACGCCAGCGCCGGACGACCACCTCAGCATGGAAGGCCCCTTTGCGGGAGCCGTCGATGGCGAAAACCTTATTCTGAAGGCCAAGCGCGCGGTCTCGGGCTGGCTTGGCCGCGAAATTCACGGCGATTTCCGCCTCGACAAGCACATCCCCGTCGCGGCGGGGTTGGGCGGCGGATCTTCGGACGCCGCTGCCGCATTGCGGATTTTGCTGCGCGCTTACGGCGATCCGGCCTGCGCGGAGAGCTTTATCGAGAAGGCCGCCGCCATCGGCGCGGACGTTCCGGTCTGCCTTTATAACCGCGCCGCATGGATGCGCGGCCTCGGCGAGCGCGTTACCCCTGCCGCGAATGTGACAGCGCTCCCTGCAATTCTCGTCAATCCGCGAATAAAGGTCTCCACGGCCGAGGTTTTCAAACGTCTGAACGCGGCCCCATACCGGCCGGACGAAATTCCGGCATCCCCGCTCCCCGGGGCGGACTTTTCGAGCCCTGAAAAGGCCGCGGCCTCGCTCATGCATGGCCGCAACGACCTGGAGCCGCCCGCCGTGGCAATCGAGCCCGCCGTCGAGCGCGCGCTCGAAGCAATCCGGCGGCAAGAGGGCTGCCTGCTCGCCCGGCTTTCCGGCAGCGGCCCGACCTGCTTTGGCCTGTTTCCTACGCAGGAGGCCGCGAAATTGGCCGCCGAAGCCGTTGGCCGCGAGCATTCCGGCTGGTGGGTGATGCCGGTGACACTATCCTGATGTGCCTTTGAAGAGACGCGAAAAGGAGCGATGACAAAACCGGTTGATTGCTTCATGGCTTCGGCGAAAGACCCCCTCACTCTGTCTCTCTCCCCAAGGGGAGAGAGGACCCTAGAACATCCTCTGCGGACAGTTCGAGGGTTCCTTCTCCCCTCGGGGAGAAGGACAGGATGAGGGGGGACTTCGTGAAGCAATCAAGCGGATTTGGCATGAGATCGCAAGGAACAGACGCGCTGCCGGGGCAGGTGCCGGGTACCGGCAAGCCTGCAATTCAGATCGAGTTCGCGGGGCTGGCCCTTACGCTCGACGCATCCGGCGCCGCCTATATGCGCGCGCGGGACACGCTCATCATTGCGGATCTCCATCTCGAAAAGGGATCGCGCGCCGCGTCCAAGGGCCGCCTCCTGCCGGCGCTCGACAGCCGCGATACGCTCCACCGGCTGAAACGCGTCCTCGAAGCCTACCGGCCGGAGCGCGTTATCTGCCTTGGCGACAGCTTCGACGACTGCTTCGCGGGCGAGCGCATGGCGGCCGCGGATAAGGACGAGCTATCCTCGCTTTGCGCATCCGTTGACGAATGGATATGGCTTGGCGGCAATCACGATCCGGAAACGCCTGCGTTTTGCGGCGGCGAAACCCGCACCGAAATTGAGATTGGCGGCGCGATCCTGCGCCACGAACCGGCCGCCGCCCGCGCAACCCCGCAGATTGTGGGCCATCTCCATCCGAAGGCCAGCGTGCCGGCAGGCGGCTACCGCTTTTCCGGCCCTTGCTTCTGCGTTTCGGAGGATCTGCTCATCATGCCAGCCTTCGGCGCCTATGCCGGCGGGCTCTCATGCCGTTCCAAAGCCATCCGCTCGCTGCACAAATCGGAGCCCAAGCTCTTCATGCTCCACGCCGCGAAGCTTTGGCGCGTCGCCTGAATTGGAGTGCCTTCCGAAATCCCGCGGTCTGCAACGTCATCCCGGAAACGCCGGAGGCGTTATCCGCGATGACGGCCACCGGATGGCGAAGCGATCAGGGGCTATAGCCGCCTGAACTTGCCGGCCCGGCCGGGGTGGTGCTTCACGTGGAGGACGTTGCTTTTCCTGCTCGCGGATCGCGCCCGCTTCGGCTCCGCCCCGACGAAGAAGCGGCAGCGGGGATATTTCCGGGGGCAGGCGGCCGGGGCCTTGAGCGCGGCGTGCGTCAGCCCGGCAGGCATGCTTTTCCGCTTGCCAGCCTGCGGTTCATTCTCAACCGCCTTTTGGAGGCTCTCCACGGCTTGCCGCGCGCCGTCCGCCTTTTGCGTGTCCTCCGCGGAGGCATCCACAACGGGCTTTTCCGGCTCGGGACGGTTCTTGGCATCCCGCATGCCGGTGGAATTGTCGAGCGGCCTGCAGCCCGGCAGGTGCACCGCATGGCGGCGCCTGTCGCCGCGCCGGTCGGCGAAATAATAGCGGCCGTCGCAAATCCAGGCGGCGGGCGGAAGCTTATCCCTTTCGAAGAGCAGATCCGCGCGCCGCAAATCGGTCCAGAACTCGCTCATGTGCAGCGTGTCTTCCCGCTCTGGCGCCATGGCGGAGTAACGGAATGGCAAAGCCAGCACCGGCACATAGCTTTGGCCATAGCGCAGCGCGGCGCGCACCGCCCCGTAAACCTCCTCCACATTTTCGTTTTGGATCGCAAAGCAGCCAATGGAGCCGCAGCCGCCATGAATGAGGATGCTGGAGCCGGACCTGCCGTTCATCTGGTCGAAAGTATTCGGATAATTGATGTTCATCGCCCGGTCCCAGCGCCGGTTCACGATGAGATCGGACGTTGTGATCCGGTAAAGCCCCTCAGGCGACTGCCTGTCGCCCTCGTAGAATTTCGGGCCTAAGCCACCGGACCAGCGGCAGATTCTGTAGACCTTGAAAAGTACGTAGCGCGGCCCCTGCTGGACCCAAAGCTCCATCTCGGAAGTCTGCTTGTACACGCGGACGAAGACCGGCGAGCCTAGCTTCAGGCCCTTTCCCTCGAACTCTTTGGCAAGCTCCATTTCCCGCGCCGCGACCGATTCCGGGTGCCAGGACTTGCTTGCCCCATAGGCCGTTGCAATTACTGAAACAAAAACAGCGAATATCGCTATTAGAAAATTGATCGGACGTAACTTCATTCCAACTCCTTCTTGGCTACGCCTCAAGACGCCAAACTTGGACGCAACATTGCGCCCCTATTTTGAGAGTGCAAAAAGACAAGCGTCAACATCCATGAGTTGAATTGTGATCTTAATATGACATCTTGTGCGTGGATTGATGCACTTATGTTACTCAAGGCGCACAATCGTTTTAGGAACACTCGTTTGCCAGGGTGAGTTTCAGCAACGCCTTTCGTTTTGAATTCAAGACCTTGGAAGCAGCAAGACTGCCAAGCCTGAGCTTACTGCACACCCGATGCCACGAATTGCCCCTTTGCCACATGGTTCACGCCATGTCCGGCCTGCGCGCTGCTGTGAGCGGCGCGATTATTCCTTGCTGGATTTTTCAGGACGCCCGCCCGCCTTAACACTTTTTAATCTAGCGGCAAGCGGCTTGTAACCTAAGGACGCCTATATCAACTTGACGATTAATTACACAGGGGAGTGGGAAGCCAATGGCGTCCGGACAAATCCACGACGATACGGGCAATTTCTTCTCGCGCCGGCGGCTGAGGCCGCTGAGTGCGATTGCGGGGGCGGGCCTGCTGGGCGCCACCCTCCTGGCGGTAATCCCGCAAACCGCGTTCGTAACCGCCGCCGCCGCGCAGGATCAGCGCCCGCCGAGCTTCGCCGATCTGGCCGACAAAGTCCGGCCCGCCGTCGTCAGCGTCAACGTGAAGTCCGCCGGCACGGTGGGCGAAACTTCAGGCAAGGATGTGCCGATACCGGATTTGCCGCAGGATTTCCGCGACTTCTTCGACCAGTTCAAGCGCAATCAGCCCGAGCGGCATCCAATGCGCGCACAGGGCTCGGGCTTCCTTATCTCCGCGGACGGCTATGTGGTGACGAACCATCACGTCGCCGAGAAGGCCGACGAAATCGAGATCACCTTCGAGAACGAAGAGAAGTACAAGGCCAAGGTCGTCGGCAGCGATGCCCGCACCGATATCGCTCTCCTGAAGATCGAGAGCAAAAAGAAGTTCGATCATTACCTTGAATTCGCCGATTCCACACCGCGCGTTGGCGACTGGGTCCTGGCCGTCGGCAATCCGTTCGGCCTCGGTGGCACGGTTACGGCCGGCATCGTCTCGGCCCAGGGCCGCGACATCGGCTCCGGCCCCTACGACTTCCTGCAGATCGACGCAGCTGTGAACCGCGGAAATTCCGGCGGCCCCTCCGTCAATCTCGACGGCAAGGTCATTGGCGTGAACACCGCGATTTATAGCCCAAGCGGCGGCAGCGTCGGCATCGCGTTCGCGATCCCCTCGGCCACGGCGCGCGACGTCGTGCAGAAGCTCAAGGACAAGGGCAAGGTCAGCAGCGGCTGGCTCGGCGTTCAGATTCAGAATGTCGACGATAACCTCGCCGAAGGGCTTGGCCTGAAGGACGGGAAGGGCGCTCTCATCGCGAAGATCTTGGCCGATGGCCCCGCGTCCAAGTCCGAACTCAAGATGCAGGACGTCATCCTGCAGGTCAACGGCAAGCCCGTCTCCAACTCCCGCGAGCTTGCCCGGACGATCGCGGCGCTGAGCCCAGGCACCGACGCTCATCTGCACATCTTCCGCAATGGCGCTGAGCGCGACGTCAACGTGCTGCTCGGCGAGTATCCGGATACCGAGAAGGTTGCCTTCATGGGCGGCGGCAACGATGAAGACGCCGGCAAGGAAGTCGAAGACCTTGGCCTGACGCTCGTCCCCGCGCCCGACCTGCCAGGCAGCAAGTCGAAGGAAGGCGTTGCGGTAGCGGCTGTCGATCCGAACTCGAAGGCCGCCGATCAAGGCATCAAGCGCGGCGATATCATCCTTGAGCTTAACAGCAAGGCGGTTTCGACCGTGGAGGATGTGAGCGCCGGCATCCGCGACGCCCGTGAGAAGGGCAAGCGTGTGGTGCTCCTGCAGATCCGCGGCCGCGACAAGCAATCCCGCTTCCTGGCGCTTCCGCTGGATCCGAAGCCCAGCCGCGGCGGCGATGACAAAGATAAAGACAAAGATAACGGCAAGCACTAAATTCCAACCAGAAGACGAGGGGGCTCCCCCTCGTCTTCCCTTTTTCCTCAGCCTATTTCTTAAGGGTACATTCCCACTCTCGCCAAGGGTGCCAAAATGCGAGTTTTGATCGTTGAAGACGACCGCACGGCGGCCGATTTCCTTGCAAAAGCGCTCGGCGAGGCCGGCTATCAGACAGAGATCGCAAGCGACGGCGAAGCGGGCTTCGAACTCGCGAGCACCCAAACCTTCGGAGTGCTGATCGTCGACCGCATGCTCCCCAAGCTCGACGGTTTGACGCTGGTTGAGCGGCTCAGGGCGCGCGGCGACCGCACGCCCGTGCTGATTCTGAGCGCTCTCGGCGCGGTCGACGACCGGGTCAAGGGGCTGCGCGCCGGCGGCGACGACTACTTGCCCAAGCCTTATTCCCTCGTGGAATTGGTGGCGCGGGTTGAAGCCTTGACGCGGCGCGGGCCTTCCGAGGGCGCGGTCACGACCTACGCCGTGGGCGATCTCGTCCTGGACCGGCTGTCGCACAAAGTCACGCGCGGCGGCGAAACGATCCTGCTGCAGCCGCGCGAATACCGCCTCCTCGAATACCTCATGCGGCACGCAGGCCAAGTGGTCACGCGAACGATGCTCCTCGAAAACGTTTGGGACTACCACTTCGATCCGCAGACCAATGTGATCGACGTTCATATCTCCAGGCTACGCAGCAAGATCGACAAGGGGCAGGACAAACCGCTGCTGGAAACGGTGCGCGGGGCGGGCTACATGATCCGCAATGACCGCAATTAAACTCGAAAAGCTCGTTCCGCGCGTTGTCTTCGCAACGCCGTTCCGGCTTTTTGCCATCTACATCTCGCTATTTTGCGCGGCAGTCGCCGGCACCTTCATTTACGTCAACCACGAAATGCAGGGCTTTCTCAGCCACGAGGCGGAAGCGGCGGTGCAGGCCGATTTCGAGGCTCTAGCAACGCGCTACCGGGAGGGCGGGGTGCCATCTCTCGTGGCAGCGATTTCCGAGCGTTCGGCCTCATCGAGCAACGCGCTTTACCTTCTCACCGGCAGCGACCGCAGACGGCTTGCGGGCAATCTCGACATGGTGGCAACGGACCTCTGGAATACCCAGGACGCCGCGCAGTTCGTCTACCGCAAGCGCGATGACGGCCAGTTAAGCGAGGCTTGGGGGCTCGTTGCCCGGCTCCCGGGCGATCTGCACTTGATCGTTGCGCGGAATATCGAAAGCCAGGAGGCGCTCAAGCGCGTGCTCCGGCAGGCCTTTTTCTTGGGCTATGCGTTCATTGTTGTCATTGGGATTGCCGGGGGCGTCATGGTGAGCCGCAGGATTTTGGGGCGCGTGGATGCGGCCTCGAATACGGCGCGGGCCATCATGCAAGGCAATATGGCCCAGCGCATTCCGGTTACGGGCCGGAACGACGAGTTCGACCGCCAGGCCCGCAACCTGAATGCCATGCTCGACCGCATCCAGGACCTCATGACCGGGCTCAAGGACGTTTCGGACAATATCGCGCACGACCTCAAAACGCCGCTGCACCGGTTGCGCACGCGGGCGGAGCGCGCGCTGCAAACGAGCCGCTCGCCGGAAAATCTGGCCGAGGCCCTGGGCTCGGTCATCGAGGAGGCGGACGCGCTGATCCAGACCTTCGACTCGCTCCTGAGCATCGCGCGCCTGGAGGCCGGCTCGCGCTCCGAAAGCTTCGGACCACTCAATGTCTGTACGTTGACCCGCGATGTAGCCGAGCTATACGAGCCTGCCGCCGAGGAGCGCGGGCTTGCCTTGCGGCTTTCTTGCGTGGGCGATGTTATGATGTGCGGCGAAAAGAACCTGATCGGGCAAGCGCTGGCCAACCTCCTGGACAATGCGATCAAATATGCGGGTCCGCTCGCGGAGGCCGCGATCCAGCAGGGCGGCTCGCCGCTCACAGTGGATATCGGCCTTGAGGACAAGGGAGATACCGTGGACATTGCGATCGCCGACCGGGGTCCCGGCATTCCGCAGAGCGACCGGGAGCGCGTCCTGCAACGCTTTGTGCGCCTCCAGCCCAGCCGCTCCATTCCGGGCAGCGGCTTAGGGCTTAGCCTGGTGGCCGCGGTTGCCCGGCTGCATGGCGGCTCGATCTCGCTTGAGGATAACCGGCCGGGCCTTAAAGTCCGCCTCTCGCTCAAGAAAAACCTGCCGGCTGAAGGCGCGGCAACCAGCGTCCAGCTTCAACCCGTGCTTAGCCATGCCGATTAGCTCGGGTCCCTTTTCCGGACGCCTGATCGAAGGGCCCGCCGCCGATGAATCCGGCAACGGCCGCCGCTGGCTCGAACGGGTTTGCGCTGCCCTGAAGCCGCCGCTGCCAGCATTCCCGGACCGCATTGCCAGCTTTTCTGGGCGGCGTCTTCGCGGGCTCTTCCTACCTCGCGGGCTTGGCGGAAAAGTCTCCGCTGCTCCTCACCTCAACGCTCTACACGGCCCCGGAAACCCATTTCGACGAAATCCTGTCGCGCACCAGCCGCGAAGCCGCGGCGGCGGAGGCGCAGCGCGATATCATGCGCATCTTGAGGCAAGGCAAGACGGAAATCGCCTTTCTGATCGCATTCGCCGACCTGGCCGGCATTTGGACCGTGGACGAGGTCACGCGCAGGCTGAGCGAAGCCGCCGATCTGTTCGTGGGCGCTGCCATCCGCTTTCTGCTGCGCCGGGCCGCGCGTGCGGGGAAATATGTGCCTCGCGATCCCGCAAATCCCGAGAAAGGCAGCGGCCTTGTCATCCTCGGCATGGGCAAATACGGCGCGCATGAACTCAATTATTCGAGCGACATCGACCTGATCGTCTTTTACTGCCGCGACTGCGCGCCGCTTGGCCCAGGTACCGAACCCGCCACGTTTTTCGTTCAACTCACCCGCGATCTCGTCCACATCCTGCAGGAGCGCACGGCTGACGGCTATGTCTTCCGCACCGATCTGCGGCTGCGCCCCGATCCAGGCTCGACGCAGGCAGCGATCTCGACCGAAGCCGCCTTCCGCTATTACGAAAGCCTGGGCCAGAATTGGGAGCGCGCGGCGCTTGTCAAGGCGCGCCCGGTGGCCGGCGACATCGCGGCAGGGAATGCGTTTCTCAAGGCGCTTGAGCCCTATATCTGGCGGAAATACCTCGACTTTAACGCCATCTCCGACATTCACGCGATGAAGCGCCAGATCCATGCCGCCAAGGGGCATCAGCGGATCGCGATTGCCGGGCATAATCTGAAGCTAGGGCGGGGCGGCATCCGCGAGATTGAGTTTTTCGTGCAATCCCAGCAGCTTATCGCTGGAGGCCGGCAGCCCGCGCTGCGCGCGCGGGAGACGCTTACCGGGCTGACGCTGCTTGCGAAATTCGACTGGATCGGCGCGCCCGTCCGCGACGATCTTTCGGCCGCCTACCGCTATTTGCGGCGCTTGGAGCACCGTCTGCAAATGATGGCGGACCAGCAGACGCATACGCTTCCCGCGAGCGAAGAGGAGCTGGCCAAATTCGCCCGCTTTGCCGGCTATGCGAGCCTGGACCGCTTCAAGAGCGAACTGCGCTGGCATATGCAGAACGTGGAGGCGCATTACGCCGCGCTGTTCGAGAGCACGCCCGAGCTGACGCCCCAGCGCGTCGCGGGCAATCTCGCCTTCACCGGCGATGCCGACGATCCGGGAACCGTGGATACGCTGGAGAAGCTCGGCTTCAAGAGCCCGTCCACGGCCATCGCCACCGTGAAAGGCTGGCATTACGGCCGCTACAAAGCGATGCGAAGCGAGCGCGCGCGGGAGATCCTCACCGAGTTCACGCCCGCGCTCCTGGAAGCGCTCGGCGATACCAGCGACCCGGACCTGGCGTTGGGAACCTTCGACGCCTTCTTGAAAGAGGCGCCCAGCGCCTTGCAGCTGTTTTCCATGCTGCGGGCCAATCCGCATCTTTTGCGGCTCATCGCTCAAATCATGGGGTCCGCGCCCCGGCTCGCCCACATCCTGGGCCGCCGCCGGCGCCTGATGGACGCGATTCTCGACCCAGGCTATATCGGCGAAAGGCCCTCCGAGGAGGATCTCAAGGCGCTGATCCGGCGTGAGATTTTCGAGGCCAGCGTCCTACGAGGAGCGGCTGGACCGCGCGCGCATCACGGGCCAGGAGCAAGCCTTCGCCATCGGCGTGCGGCTGCTGTCGCGGCAGCTCGCGCCAGCCGAGGCAGGCGAGGATTATTCGCTGGTCGCGGAGGCGGTGATCGAAAGCCTGCTCGACGCGGTGCAAGCGCAATATGGCGGCGGCTTTCCCGCGCCGGCGGTGATCGGCATGGGCAAGCTCGGCGGGCGCGAAATGGCCGCCTCCTCCGATCTGGATTTGATCGTGGTCTACGACACGCCGCCCGATGCAGCGCCGCAGGCCTCGCATCATTATGCACGGATGACGCAGCGGCTGATCGCGGCGATCTCGGCGCCAACGCCGGAGGGCCTGCTTTATCCGGTCGATATGCGGCTCAGGCCCTCCGGCAAGGCCGGGCCGGTGGCCGTGCGCCTCGACGGCTTCCTCGCCTATCAGCTGAAGGAAGCCTGGACGTGGGAGCATCTGGCGCTGACCCGGGCGCGGGCGATCGCGGGACCGGCGGCGCTGCGGGCGCGGCTGGCTGAGGATATCCATCAGGTGCTCACCATGCGGCGCGACCGGGACAAAACCGCCACCGACGTGCGCGAAATGCGGGTCCGGATCGAGGCCGGAGAAGGGCACGGCCGACATCTGGCGGACGAAAACGCATAAGGGCGGGCTCATCGACGCGGAATTCATCACGCAGTTCCTCCTGATTGTGCACGCGGCGGACGAACCGGCGGTCTTGAGCCCGAACACGGCGCAGGCGCTGCGGAACCTGATCCACGCCGGCATTCTGAGCCGGGCCGACGGCAACACGCTGTTGCGCGCGGTGGAGCTTTATCAGGACGTGGCGCAAATCCTGCGGCTCTGCACCGAGGGCGGGTTCGACCCCAAGACCGCGCCCAAGGATTTGACCCGCCTTCTGCTGCAAATAACCGGCGAGCCGGATGCCAGCCGGCTGGAGGCGCGGCTGCGGGACACCTACGCCAGCACCGCGCGCCTTTTCGCCGAGTTGGTCGCTTGAGAGCCATCGCGCTTTAAGCACCGATTAACCGCATTTACTGGATATATCTAATTAGTTTAGCGCCGGATGAAGCGGCTTGTTTCATGGTGCATTATAAGCGAATGCGCCTTGCGGAAGCTTTAATTGCGCTAAGTTGCTGATTGAGCGAGATAAAGTCTGACAAAGCCAAGCAACGGCAAGAGTTGCAATGGCTTACGTTGCAATCGTAGATGGCGCATTATAGTTAACGCGCGCAATAATCTATGTTTAACCGGATTTTCTGAATTGCAGATTTGGGGGTAAAAATGGAAAAAATCACGATCTTTACGGCGGCGGAAATTATGCCGCGCGCGCGTTTACCATGCAAATATTAACTATATTGCGGCTATAGGGCGTCTTAGTAGGCATCGTATGGGGCCTACCCCTCATCCTGTCCTTCTCCCGCAAGGGGAGAAGGAACCCCAGAATTACGCTCTACCTTGCGGATAGGGCACGTACCCTCTCGGCAACCGCTTGCGGATGCGGACACGTTGAGTTGCAGGCACGCCAAGGCGTGCTTGCGCGGGGAGAGACAGAGCGAGGGGGGATTTCCACACGCCACGCCAGGGCCGGCGGCACACGAACTTGTGCAGTTGCACATTTATAGTGCACTGCAAAATTGGACTAGCAAATTTGGCACAAGCCGTGTCAATTTCCGCCCGTGTGCGCGCCTATGCCGCGCCCTCTGCATTCCACTAGGAGAAGGGCATGAGCTCCATCGATCCTAACACGTCGCATAAGCAAGAGGCGGCTAAGCAGACCGGTTCCGCGACGCTCACGCTGCACAACAAGCAGTACGAGCTTCCGGTATTCTCCGGCAGCGTCGGCCCCGATGTCCTCGATATATCGAAGCTCTATGGCCAATCCGGCGCGTTCACCTACGACCCCGGCTTCACGTCGACGGCCGCGTGCAAATCCGACATCACCTACATCGACGGCGACAAGGGCGTCCTGCTCTATCGCGGCTACCCCATCGAGCAGCTTGCCGAGCAAGGCAACTTCCTCGAAACCTGCCACATCCTGCTTGTACGGCGACCTGCCGAGCAAGCAGCAATATCTGGACTTCAAGAACCGCGTCACCTACCACACGATGACGCACGAGCAGATGAACCGGTTCTTCTCCGGGTTCCGCCGCGACGCGCATCCGATGGCCGTCATGATCGGCACGGTCGGCGCGCTGTCGGCCTTCTATCACGACTCCATCGACATCACCGATCCGGTGCAGCGCGACATCGCCTCGATCCGCATGATCGCCAAGATGCCGACCATCGCCGCGATGGCCTACAAATATTCCATCGGGCAGCCGTTCATCTATCCGCGGAACGAACTCGATTACGCCTCGAACTTCCTCTACATGACGTTCGCGGTGCCGAGCGAGGAATATAAGGTCAACCCGGTGCTGAGCCGGGCGATGGACCGCATCTTCGATCCTGCACGCCGATCACGAGCAAAACGCCTCCACCTCGACGGTGCGGCTGGCGGGCTCCTCCGGCGCCAACCCGTTCGCCTGCATCGCGGCCGGCATCGCCTGCCTGTGGGGCCCGGCGCACGGCGGCGCGAACGAAGCCGCGCTCAAGATGCTGATGGAGATCGGCACGGTCGACCGCATCCCCGAGTTCATCAAGCGCGCGAAGGACAAGAACGACAACTTCCGCCTGAGCGGCTTCGGGCACCGAGTTTACAAGAACTACGATCCGCGCGCGCGGGTGATGCAGAAGACCTGCAAGGAAGTGCTTGAGATCGTCGGCATCAAGAACGACCCGCTCTCTGCAGGTGGCGATGGAGCTTGAGCGCATCGCGCTTGAGGACGAATACTTCATCGAGAAGAAGCTCTATCCGAACATCGACTTCTATTCCGGCATCACGCTGAAGGCGCTGGGCTTCCCGACCTCGATGTTCACGGTGCTGTTCGCCATCGCGCGCACGGTGGGCTGGATCGCCCAGTGGAAGGAAATGATCGCCGATCCGGAGCAAAAGATCGGCCGGCCGCGCCAGCTCTATATCGGCGAGACGTTGCGCGATTACGTGCCGCTCGACGCACGGCCTTAGCAGGAAAAAGCCCCCTCACCCCAGCCCTCTCCCGCGAGGGGAGAGGGGAAGGTGTGCCCGTTGAGAAGGCGTCCCCTCTCCCCGCCGCATCCGCTTGCGGATGCGGCCACGTTGAGTTGCAAGCTCGCCAAGGCGAGCTTGCCGGGAGAGGGACAGGGTGAGGGGTAAGCCACGCATACTGCGGCTTGGTGTAAGGTTCCCGCATCCTCGCGCCTGCCACTATTCGTAAGACGCCTCCGCAAAGAGAGACGCGATGGCGCAGGCCCCCGCAAGAACTGCGGCGGGGCCGAAGATCGCGAGCTTCGCCAAATCCGCCGGAAGCTGCATGTAGTTCGCCGCCACGATGCCAAGCCCGCCGCCGAGCATTGCGCCGGCAAGGCCGAACGAAATGAACCGCCCAAGCCGTGCCGCCATGGAAAGCCCCTCGCGCCGGGGAGCAGGCGCTGCTTGCGGCTCAGGCGGCTGCGCGTCTGGCAAGGCGGCGGCAGGCGCCTGAAGCGCCGTCATGGCGGGGATGGCCGCCGGTTCTTCATGCGGAGGCGGCGCTGCGTCTTGAACGGCGTCTGCCAGGATCGCATACGGAATAGAGGCAGCATTTGCAGGCGCAGGCCCAGCCGGCTTTTTCCGTAGCAGCGCCAAGGCTTCGCGTTCGGCTTCGGCCTGCTCGCGCACCAAGTCCGGGTCCATCGCTCCCTCTCTCTGCTATTTCCGCGGGAAAGCCAAGCATAAGCGGCAAGCTGGGGCGCGGCAAACGGCAATCGCCGGCAACTGTGGATGAAACCGGCCGGCTGGCTGGCGCGGCAAAGGCGAAAGCAGGGGTGCACGGCCAATCCAAGACCGGTATCATGCACCGCAACGCAAACACGATTCTTTTGGAAGGCCGGGCATGGGAAGCGATGACAAGGCAGACGCGGGCGGCTTCGATGTTGAAACAGCGCTGACGCGGCTCGGCCGCAAGCCCAGCGCCTATCATGGGTTCGTCAACACGCCCGTGTTCCGGGGCTCGACCGTGCTGTTCCCCGATGCGGAAACGCTCGAGTTCGCGCGAGGTCGAGTATACCTATGGCCGCCCGTCGAATCCCACCACGCGCGCGCTCGAAACGGCGCTCGCAACACTCGAAGGGGGCGCGCGGACCTTTCTCACGCCCTCCGGGCTCAGCGCCATTTCGACAACGCTGCTGACCTTCGCCGAAGCCGGCGGCCATATGCTGATCGCCGATAGCGTCTATTATCCGACGCGGCGCTTTGCAGGGCGCGTGCTCAAGCGGATGGGCGTTGAGGTCGAATATTACGATCCGCTGGCCGGCGCTGGCATCGCCGCGCTTCTTCGCGCCAACACAAAGCTGGTCCTCACGGAATTGCCCGGCTCGCAAACCTTCGAGGTCCAGGACATCCCCGCGATCTGCAAGGCGGCCCGGGCTAAGGGCGTGCCCGTGGCCATCGACAACACCTGGGGCACGCCGCTTTATTTCCCGGCCTTCGAGCACGGGGTGAACATCTCGATCCAGTCGTGCACGAAATACATCGTGGGCCACGCCGACGCGCTGCTCGGCGCCATCATCTGCGACGAGCCGGCCGCGGCGGCCATCGCCTCGACGCATGAGGCATACGGGCTGTGCGCCAATGGCGAGGATTGCTTCCTGGCGCTGCGCGGCTTGCGGACGCTGGCGGTGCGCCTGGAGCGGCATTGGCGGTCGGGGCTCGATATCGCGGCGTGGCTGCGCGCCCGGCCGGAGGTCGCGGAAGTCCTGCATCCTGCGTTGCCCGGCGCTCCCGGCCACGAGCTTTGGAAACGCGACTTCAAGGGCGCGGCCGGCCTGTTCTCGATCATCCTGAGGCCGTGCTCGAAGCAGGCCGTCCAGCGCATGCTGAACGCGCTCGAAATCTTCGGCATGGGCTATTCCTGGGGCGGGTTCGAGAGCCTTATCGTGCCGTTCGACTGCACCGCCGCGCGCACCGCCACCGCTTGGAAGGCGGAAGGCCCCGCGCTGCGCCTGCACATCGGCCTGGAGGACGTGGGAGACCTGAAGCGCGACCTCGAACGCGGCTTCGCGGCGCTCGCCGAAGCCGGCGCATCCGCCCCGTAGCAAAACGGCCCGCGATCATGCTAAAGTTAGTCATGACGCGCGACGAAGTCATTTCACGATTGAAGCAGCACGAGCCCGACCTTAAACAGCTGGGCGTCGAGCATCTGTACCTGTTCGGCTCCACGGTGCGCGGCGAGGCCCGCGAGGACTCGGACGTGGACCTGTTTTTCGATCATCCGGAAGGGTCTCTTGGGCTCTTTCAATTGATGGACGTTAAGGCCGCCGCGGCGCGTTTTCTGGGTTGCAAAACCGATATCATGACGCGCCGCAGCCTGCATCCGCGGCTGAAACAGCGTATAGAAGCCTCGGCCCTCCAGATATTCTGATGGGCGAACGGTCTCAAAATCTTCGCTTGGCCGATATCGTGGACGCTATCGAGCTCATCGATGGCGAAATGGCTGAGGTTACTCTCCAAGCCTTCGCAACCGATATGCGCAAACGCTGGCTGGTTGAACGCGGTATCGAGATTATTTCCGAAGCAAGCCGCCATCTCGACGCCGGTCTCAAGCAGCGCCACCCGCAAATCCCCTGGCCGAAAGTGGCAGGTATCGGCAACATCATCCGGCACGATTACGAACGCGTTGCCTACGATGTGCTTTGGCACGTGGTCAGGCACGACCTGCCATTACTCTACGAGGCCTGCCGCGCAGAACTCGCAGCCAACGATTGCTAAATTTGCGCCGCGGCAATAGGCGGCGTTCTGGCCGATGACGAGCGCCACCCGGCCGGGCTACGCCGGGCCGAGCCCGAAAAACAGCGCCGCGCATACGGCGAGCATCCTTCCAAACATGCGCCCCACACCCTTCAATATCGCCTACCTCTATACAGACCGGCACGGTTTGAGTAATTCTCATTTCAGCGGCCTGGCGCCGCTGCCGGCTTTTGGAGATAGGGAGCAGCCAAGATGCCCCAGCGTGATTGCACATTCTGCGACTTCCGGGCGCTAACAGTTATCGCGGAAAACCGGCTGGCGTTTGCGGTTCGCGACAAGTTTCCCATTAAGCCGCTCCACACTCTCATAATCCCCAAGCGGCATGTCACCGATATTTTCGCGGCCAGCGAAGAAGAACGAGAGGCCATCCACGCGATTGCCCAGCAATGCCGCCAAGAGATCGAGCGGCTCGATCCAAGCGTCGCGGGATTTAATTTTGGCTCGAATATCGGCGAAGCAGCGGGGCAGAAGATCCTGCACGCCCATGTCCATCTGATTCCACGCCGCCACGGTGATATCCCACCGCCGCCAGCCCGGCCTTGACGGCCAGCCAAGCGTGCTATTTCGGCCGCGCCAAATGGTTAACGCCGAGTAATATTTACGGTCCCCTCCGAAGTAAAGCCGTGACGCCTCGCACATTTTGCTGATTTGACTGGCGTGCCTTGATCCGGGCTTGAGAAACCGTGCGTATGCCAAGTCCTTTAGTTTCCACCGAAACCTGCGGTTAAACATTGCCCGCTACATATACTGAAGGTTGCAAGTGCGGATGGCATACCATCTGCCTGCGGCTGGCGGAATATTGCAAGCAATGAGGCTTCGGCATGAAGGCGGCACCACGGCAGCGGGCCAAGGCGCTCACGCTACCGGCGATTCTGGATATCGGTAATGTGCAGGAACTGCAGGACAGCCTCGCGGGCGCCCTTGAGCAAAGCCCCGTGCTGCGGCTGAACGGCTCCAAAATCAACCAGGTATCGACGCCGGGCGTGCAAGTTCTGCTTGCGGCCTCGCAAAGCGCGCTAGCCAGCGGCGGCAAGCTCATTCTTACCAGTCCTTCGCCGGCCCTGCAGGAAGCGTTCGAGAGCCTCGGCCTTCCAAACCAGTTAAGCGAGTGGAGAGCGGCGAATGGCTAAGCGGATACTGACCGTCGACGATTCGAAGACCATGCGGGACATGGTTGCCTTCACGCTGAAGGGCGCGGGCTTCGAAGTCTTCGAAGCCGAGGACGGCGTCAAGGCGCTCGCCCTGCTTGGCAAGACGAGCGTCGACGCGATCATCACCGACATCAACATGCCGAACATGGACGGCGTCACGCTGGTCAAGCAGCTCCGCGCGCAGGCGAAATTCAAAGCCATTCCGATACTGATCCTGACCACCGAGGGCGGCGACGACAAGAAGCAGGCGGGCAAGCAGGCCGGCGCCACCGGCTGGATCGTCAAGCCTTTCGCGCCCGACAAGCTGCTTCAGGTCGTCAACAAGGTCTGCCCCTAAAATCCATTGAAAGCCGCCAACATGTCCGCCACTGCACCGACGTTAGCCGATACGGAGCGCTTCCAAGCGACATTTTTCGAGGAGTGCACCGAACTTCTGCAGGATCTCGAAGAGCGCCTGCCTTCCTTGCAGGCGGGAAACATCGACAGCGAGGGTTTGAATGCGGTTTTCCGCGTGGTCCATTCGATCAAGGCGGGCGCCGCGGCATTCAATTTCACCCAGCTTGTAAAGTTCGCGCATGTCTTCGAGGCGTTGCTGGACCGGCTGCGCAGCAATCGCATTCAGCGGAACGCGCAGGTTTTCAGTGCGGTCGTGCGCGGCGCGGACCTTTTGGCGGAGCTGGTGGACGCCGCGCGGTCCTCGCGCGCCCTGCCTTCCGATTTCGGCGACAGCGTCATGTCGGAGCTTCATGAGCTGCTTGGCACGCCGGAGACGCCGGCCGGAAGCGCTCCGGCGAAGGCTCATCGCGAAGCCGCGGAACGCACTCATACCTACCGGATCGTCTTCGAGCCGCACCGCGAGCTTTTCCGCCACGCAAACGAGCCGCTTTTGCTCATCCGGGAGCTCAAGCACTTGGGCAAGCTGCAGGTCGAATGCGACACATCCAAATTGCCCGACTTGACCCATCTCGATCCCGAGGCCGCTTACCTGTCTTTCGTCTTTCACCTCACCACGAAGGCACCCAAATCCGCCGTGGCCGAGGTATTTGAGTTCGTCGATGAGGAATGCCTCCTCCAAATAGAAGAGGCGGGCGTCAAGCACGAAGCCGCAAGCGGGCACGAGAAAGGGGCAGCCGCGCCAGACCCTGCCAACCCCGATCTGCATGGCGGCGGCATCCCCGCGTCCAAGGGCTCGACATCCATCAGGGTCGATTTGGCGCGCGTCGACCGGCTCGTGAACATGGTTGGCGAACTCGTCATCACGCAAGCCATGCTCGCGCAGCAACTCTCCGAGAGCGGCGGCGGGCAGCGTCATCAATGGAGCAAGGGCAGCGAGGAGCTGGCGGCCCAGACCAGGCAATTGCAGGAATGCGTGATGGCGATCCGCATGCAGCCGGTCCGCTCCGTGTTCGCGCGCATGCCGCGGCTGGTCCGCGATATTTCATCGAAGCTTGGCAAGAAAGTGCGGCTCGTCACCTCCGGCGATCAAACCGAGGTGGACAAGACCGTCATCGAGGAGCTTGCGGACCCTATTACGCACATGATCCGTAATGCCATCGACCATGGCATCGAGGACGATGAGGTAAGGCGCGCCGCCGGCAAGCCCGAGGAAGCGACCATCGAGCTTTCCGCGTCGCAGCGCGCCAGCAATATCCTCATCACCATCGCCGACGACGGCGCGGGCATCGACCGCGCGAAGGTGCTCAGGAGCGCCATCGCCAAGGGCATCGTCCGCGAGGACCAGAAGCTCAGCGACGACGAAGTTTACAATCTGCTTTTCGCTCCAGGCTTTTCGACGGCGGAAAAGGTCACCGAAATCTCTGGGCGCGGCGTCGGCATGGATGTCGTCCGGCGCAACATCACCAATATCGGCGGCCGCATCCAAATCCAAACGGCGCCCGGAAAAGGCACGCGCTTCACGCTGGTGATCCCGCTCACGCTGGCGGTGCTGGACGGGATGCTCGTCGCGGCCGGCGAGGAGAAATATATCCTTCCCCTCAGCAGCATCGTTGAGAGCATCCGCCCCGACAAGAACCAGGTCCGCACCCTTTCGGGCGGAACCAAGGTCGCGGCGATCCGCGGCGAATACATCCGCCTCATTTCGCTGCATCGCGTCCTGAATGTTCAGGGCAAGGTTCCCGACCCGTGGAAAGCCCTGGTGGTGGTCATCGAAAGCGAGAACGGCTCCAAGGCGGGGCTCGTCGTCGACGAACTGATCGGCCAGCAGCAAGTCGTGGTCAAAAGCCTCTTGGAAAACTTCGATGCCGTCCGCGGCATCTCGGGCGCAACCATCCTGGGCGATGGCCGGGTGGCGCTCATACTCGATCTTGACGGGCTTTGCAGACTGCCGGAGCGGCAGTGGGCGGAGGAAACCGTGTGCGAGCCCGTGCCCGAAGCCGCCGCGCCGGCGGATGACGGGCCGATGCCAGGCAAGTCCAGAAGCTATTCAAAAAGAGCGCGTGCACCCACGGCAGAGGAAGTCCACGCGTCAGCCTAATTAATCCCGGATGGAGACAGCAATGACAACAACTCTAGCGGTTCAATCCGCGGAAGCGCCGCCAGCAGGGCTGGTTACAGCAAAAAACGGCGGCATCAAGCAGTTCATCAGTTTCAAGATCGGCGAAGAAGGTTACGCCATCGACATCATGGCCGTCCGCGAAATCAAAGGGTGGACGGACACGACGCCGCTGCCGAACCAGCCGGACTACATCCTGGGCGTGATGAACCTGCGCGGGATCATCGTCCCGGTCTACGATCTGCGCTGCCGGTTCGGCATGGGGCTCACCGAGGCCTCCCGCTCGCACGCCATCATCATCGTGGCCGCGCAGGACCGCATGGCGGGCCTCCTGGTCGATGCGGTGTCGGACATCCTCACCATCGACAGCAGCCAGATCTGCCCCGTTCCCGAGGCCGAATGCGGCCATTCGGCGGATTTCCTCTCGGGCATCATCCCCGTCAACGAAACCATGGTGGTGATCCTGGCCCTCGATGAGTTGCTTGCGCGCGGGCGCGGCGAGTCTGCCTCGCAGTTGAGCGAGGTGCAGCAAGCTGCATGACTGCGGTCTGACATCCTTCAGAACAACAAAGACAAGACCTGACACCTGATAATTGTACCGCAGTACTCCGAAAACCTAGCGCTAAAGAAACAAAGGACCGAACATGTCTCAATCTGCACCAAAAGCGCGCAAGCCACAGACCAAGGCCGCGCAAACCGGCTCGCCAGACGCTCCAGTGCGCAAACCCGCGGCAAAGGCCGCGCAAGGCAGCCCGGCGAAAGCTCCAGTGCGCAAGCCCGCGGCAAAGGCCGCACAAAACGGCTCGGCGGACGCCAAAACGCGCCAGTTCAACGAGCAGCTGCGCAGGGCCCTCGATGTCGCGTCGAGCCCGACCATGCTAATCGACCGGGACCTCAAGATCACCTATGCAAACGAGGCAGCCACGGCCCTTTTGAAAAAGCACCGCGAGCATTTCCAGAAGCTGACCCGGGATTTCGACCCCGATAATTTGATCGGCGTCTGCATCGATGTCTTCCACAAAGACCCTTCCAAGCAGCGCCGAATTCTTGCCGATCCCTCCAACCTCCCGCACCGCGCCGACATTCATTTGGGTCCGCTGACCTTCGCTCTTTGCGCGAGCGCGACCTACGACGCGAACGGCGTCTATAACGGCAACGTTTTCGAGTGGCACGATGTCACCGAGCTGCGCGAACTCACCACCAATGCCAAGGGCGTGATCGACGCCATCGACAGGGCGCAAGCCGTCATCGAGTTCAAGCTCGACGGCACCATTATTACAGCGAACGAGAATTTCCTCCATTCCCTGGGATACACCCTGAACGAGATCGGTGGTCAGCACCACAGCATGTTCGTGGAGCCTTCCTTCAGGAATTCGCCCGAATACCGCATGTTCTGGGACAAGCTCGGCCGCGGCGAGTTCGATGCCGGCCAATACAAGCGCATCGCCAGGGGCGGCCGCGAGGTTTGGCTTCAGGCGAGCTACAATCCCATCTTCGATGGAAACGGCAAGCCTTACAAGGTCATCAAGTACGCGACCGACATCACAGCGCAGAAGCTGGCCGAGCTTGAGCTTGAGGAAGCGAACGTCAAGGCGAAGGGCGAGATCGACGCGATCCACAGGACGCAGGCGGTCATCGAATTCAAGCTCGACGGCACCATTATTACCGCGAACGAGAATTTCCTCAGCGCCATGGGCTATTCCTTGAATGAGATCAAGGGCAAGCACCATAGCATGTTCGCGGAGGCATTCCTTCAGGAACTCGCCCGAATATCGCCAGTTCTGGGACAAGCTCGGGCGCGGCGAGTTCGATGCGGGCCAATACAAGCGTATCGCCAAGGGAGGCCGCGAGGTATGGCTGCAGGCGAGCTATAACCCGATCTTCGATGTAAATGGCACCCCCTATAAGGTCATCAAATACGCGACCGACATCACGGTGCAGAAGGAAGCCGAGCTGCGGGCACAGGCAGAGCTGCAGCAGGCGGTGCAGCAGACCCAGGAGGCAGTCGAAGCGGCACAGCAAAACAACCTCACCCAGCGCATCCCGATGGAGGGCAAGACAGGCGACATCGAGAAACTGTGCACCGGCGTGAACGGCCTTCTCGATACGATGTCGGGCGTGGTTGGAATGATGATGCAGTCCTCGGCGACCGTGTCCTCAGCCGCCGCCGAAATTGCAAGCGGGACCAACGACCTCGCCCAGAGGACCGAGCAGCAAGCCTCCAACCTGGAGGAAACCGCCGCGTCCATGGAGGAGATGGCCGCCACCGTGAAGCAGAACGCCGACAATGCGCAGCAGGCCAATCAGCTTGCCGTCAACGCCCGCTCCGTTGCGACGGACGGCGGCTCGGTCGTCAGCAGAGCCGTGGAAGCGATGGAGCGCATCGAGCGGTCCTCCGACAAGATTTCGGAGATCATCAGCGTGATCGACGAGATCGCCTTCCAGACGAACCTCCTGGCGCTCAACGCCGCGGTCGAAGCGGCGCGAGCGGGCGATGCCGGCAAGGGCTTCACCGTGGTTGCCTCCGAAGTGCGCTCGCTCGCACAGCGGACCTCGGTTGCGGCGAAAGACATCAAGGGCTTGATCGGCGAGAGCGGACGCCAGGTCAAGGAAGGCGTCAAGCTCGTCGGTAATGCCGGCGTCCTCGCTTGGCGAGATCGTCACCTCCATCAACCGCGTCGCCGACATCGTGGCGGAGATCGCGGCGGCAAGCAAAGAGCAAGCGGCCGGCGTTGAGGAGATCAACAGAGCCGTTACGCAGATGGATCAGATGACGCAGCAGAACGGCGCCCTTGTCGAGGAAAGCGCTGCCGCGAGCCGGACCCTCCAGGACGAAGCGCAGGGCATGTACGAGAAGATGTCCGCCTTCGAGATCGACGAGGAAGCGGCCTCCGCGGAGAAGCCCGCGCCGGCCAAGCGCCCGGCTCAAGGCGCCCAGGCCAGGAAGCCCATCGCCGCGGCGGCTCCCAAGTCCAACGGAGGGCGCACTTCGAGCGGCCGCAATGGCATGGCCGTCCCGGCAGCCGCCTTCGTAGCGAAGGGCGAGCCGGAACACGACTGGAAGGAGTTTTAGAGTTTGTCCAGAGCTTCTGGAATCGCGGGAAGTCCCCCTCACCCCAGCCCTCTCCCATCCATATCCGCTAGCGGATATGGATGGGAGAGGGAGTCAGGCTGCGGCCCTTCATCCAAGGTGAGAGGACCATTCTGGCGTCCCCTCGCCCCAACGGGGAGAGGGACAGGGTGAGGGGGTCTTAAGCCGCTCCCGTCCAGATCGGATAGATGCCTGTTCGGGGAAACGAAAGTTTCTCCTCTTCCCCTGCGATGAGTGTGACGTCCATGTCCCTGCAAGCCTCTACGCCAGACCCCAGCGGCGACCTTGAGTTTCCGTTCAGCGAAGCGGAGTTCAAGATCATAGCCGCACTCGTTTACGAGCGCAGCGGCATCGTCCTTGGCCCGCACAAGCGCCACATGGTTTACTCGCGGCTTACGAGGCGCCTGCGCGCCTTGCGGCTTGGCTCCTTCCGTGAATATTGCGCGTTGCTGAACGACGCTTCGGGAGCGGATGAAATCGGCTCCTTGATCAACGCCATCACCACCAACCTCACGAAATTCTTCCGCGAGTCCCATCATTTCGAGCACCTTCAGAAGACCGTGCTTGCGGACATCTGGAAAACCGCGCGGGCGGAAAAGCCGCGTGTCAGGATTTGGTCCGCGGCATGCTCCACCGGAGAGGAGCCATACTCCATCGCGATGACGGCCATGGCCTCCCGGCGGGAAGCCGGCCGCGAGTGGGATTTCCGGGTGCTTGCCACCGATCTCGACACTTCGGTGCTGCATAAGGCCATGACGGGCCAATATCCGTCTTCCGGGCTTGGAGAAGTGCCGGCAGCGATGCGCGAGTCCAGCTTCGAATCCAGCGCCGGCGGCGTCCGCCTCGCACCGGCCGTTCAGGCCCTGGTCACGTTCAAGCAGCTCAATCTGCTTGGATCGTGGCCGATGAAGGGGCCGTTCGACGCGATCTTCTGCCGGAACGTGATGATCTACTTCGACGCCGACACGAAGGCCAAGCTCATCGAACGCCTTCATTCAATGCTCAAGAGCGGCGGCTGGCTCTATGTGGGCCACTCCGAATCGCTTCTCGATCAATACCACCGCTTCCAGCTGAGCGGGCACACCATCTATCGGAAGACCGGCGCATGACATCGCTCCGCAGAAAAGCGGTATTGCCGCACGAACTCGGACCGGCTGCCCTGTCGCGGCGACTTTACAACAAGGAAACCGGCGACTTCATGACCCGCCTGCTGCCGGGCGAAACCCATACGACGGACGATCCCAAGGAAACGATCGTCACCATCCTCGGCTCCTGCATCGCCGCCTGTGTCCGGGACCCCTTCACAGGGGTGGGAGGCATGAACCATTTCATGCTGCCCGAAAGCGAGACCGGCCTGTCGAACACCAACCCGTGCAGCTCCGCGACGCTCTACGGCAATTTCGCGATGGAAATGCTAATCAACTCGGTTCTGGGCATGGGTTGTCCGCGTTCGCGTCTGGAGATCAAGCTCTTCGGCGGCGCCAACTTTACCCAGGGACCGGCCATGATTGGCAAGAAGAACAGCGATTTCGTTCTGCGCTACCTGGCCAACGAGGGCTTGCGGGTCGTCGCCGCCGATCTTGGCGGCGGGTATGGCCGCCGCATCCATTATCACCCAGCTAGCGGTAAGGTTAGGCGGTTATTTCTCATTGGGGCGAGTGAAAAGCGCGCCGAGGAGGAGGAGCGCCGGTACCAGGCATCACTGCGGGCGGTGCCGGAAGAAGGCTCCATTCAGCTTTTCGATTGAGGGTCACCAAGTGAGTCAGAAGCCAATCCGCGTTCTCATAGCCGACAATTCCGCCCTGATGCGGGAGCTGATCAGCAGCATGCTGTCCTCCGACCCCGAAATCGAGGTTGTGGGCGCGGTCCCCGACCCGATCGTCGCGCGCGATAAGATCAAGCAGCTGAACCCGGACGTGCTCACCCTCGACATCGAGATGCCGCGCATGGACGGTATTTCCTTTCTCGAAAAGCTCATGGCGCTGCGCCCGATGCCCGTGGTCATGATTTCCTCGCTGACCCAGGAAGGCGCGGAGGCCACGCTGCGGGCGCTCGAACTAGGCGCCGTGGATTTCATCGCCAAGCCAGCGATAAACTTGCAGTCCGGCTTACTGGCAAAGCAGGCGGAAATTGTCGCAAAGGTGAAGTCCGCCGCCCATGCGCATGTGCACAGGCGGGCTCAGCTACCGGCGGAAGGAGGCGCCATGGCAAAACGGCCTCCCAGTTATTCCTCGACCGAGAAGGTGATCGTGATCGGCGCTTCCACTGGCGGCGTGGAAGCCCTCAACGAAGTGATCCTTCATATGCCTTCGGACAGCCCCGCGATCCTCGTTACACAGCATATGCCGGAGCAATTCACGGCAAGCTTCGCCCGGCGGCTGGACAATACGGCGGCGATCCGGGTCTCGGAAGCCCGGGACGGGGAGCGGGTGTTGCCGGGTCATGCCTACATCGCCCCGGGAGACAAGCATCTTCGCCTCGGCCGCTCCGGCGCAAACTATGTTTGCACCGTGAAAGGGACCGAGCGTGTGAGCGGCCATTGCCCTTCGGTCGACGTGCTGTTTCACTCGGCGGCGGAATCGGCCGGAAAGAACGCCATTGGCGTCATCTTGACCGGAATGGGCAAGGACGGCGCCGGCGGCCTGCTCGCCATGCGCAAGAGCGGCGCCCACACACTCGGCCAGGATGAACCCAGCTGCGTGGTCTACGGCATGCCGAAGGCGGCGCAGGAGCTTGGCGCGGTCGAAGCCGAGGTGCCACTTACCAAAATGGCTCAGGAAATCTTGAACCTTACCGCGGATGGCGGCAAGCGGGCGACCCGGATTTAACCGGCGGGAAGGGACGCCAAAAACCTCCCTTCCCAAGCAGAGTTTCCCCAAAAGCCTGTCCCCGTGAAAACGGGATGGCCGCCGGTTTTAGGAGAAAAACTTTGCGAAAACATAGGATTTTGAGCGCACATTCGCCGGGCAGCCAGCGAATGTGCGCTTAGTCAAACGAAAAGAAGAAGCCGCCAATGAATGCAATGCTGAAAAATGTGTTTGGGAAGGCGGACAGAGGCGGCCTTTCACAAAGTATTTCCGTGCCGGATGCTCTCACCCCCGATTGTGCTGGACTTGCCATCGCACAGAGCAGGGCTATCGAAACGCTGTCTGGCGAACTCACCCTTACCTCGCATGACATAGAGACGCACATCCACGAGCTTGCCGCCAAGTTTCAAAATATGGCCGCGGCGGCACGGGCGCAGACCGAAACGGTGCAAGGGTTGATGTCGTCCGTTCAAAAGATCGAACTCGACGGCGAAAGCATTCCCCTCGCGGACCTTTCGGCCAGCCTGTCCCAAACGCTCACGGAACTCGTGGAAAAGATCAACCAGCTTACCACCCGCAGCGTCGCCATGAGCCATGCGCTGGGAGATGTGCAGGCCGAGATCAGGTCCATGCACGCTTCGATCACCCAAATCGAAAGAATCAACAAGCAGACGAAGTTGCTTTCTCTCAACGCGAAAATCGAAGCGGCACGCGCAGGCGCCGCGGGCCGCGGCTTTGCCGTGGTGGCGACCGAGATCGGCGATCTGGCCGGCGCGGTCAACACACTCTCGGACACGGTGAAGAAGCAGATTCTAACCGTATCCGACGGGGTCCAGCGCGGCGGCAATCTTCTCAAGGAGATCTCGACGATCGAGATGTCGGAGGAGAACGTGAACGCGCAAGCCCGCATCAAGGCCATGATGAGCTGCCTTGTGGATCAAAATGCGACCATCGCGGACGCCTTGAACAAGACCGCAAACTCCTCGCAAGAAATGGAGCAAGCGGTCAGCGGCGCCATCGTCGGCATGCAGTTCCAGGACAGGGTGATGCAGCGCATCCAAAACGTTAACGGAGCCCTTGCCGTCCTCGGGCACTCCTCCGCTTCGATCGCGTCGCGGATGCCGTCCCCGGCTGGATCTGCCGCTTCGCAGGCGGGGGATGGCCTCCTTCGCGAGGTGGCGGGCACCTTCTCCCTGGGCGAAATGCGCGACCGTTTCGCGGCCGCGATGCAGCTTGAGGGCCTGACGGCGTCGAAGAGCACATCAAGTGCGGACATCGAGCTATTCTGACGCAAGATCAAGGCTATTGGCGCCAATTGCCAGATCCCGGTTGAATGGTTCGCAAAACGCACCGCCCTCCAGCAGTCGCCTGGCGAGCTCCTCTCTAGTATCGCCCGCTTGAGGATGCGGACGGAGAAGGGACGCCAGAATTGTCCGCTGCGGATATTCTGGGGTCCTCTCTCCCAGCCGCATCCGCTTGCGGATGCGGCCACGCTGAGATGCCAGCTCGCCTTTGCGAGCTGGCGGGGAGAGAGACAGAGTGAGGGGGTCTTTTGCCGAACCATTCAACCGGGATTTGGCGTAATGCACCGATTACCGCTCAGTCCGCGCCACAATCTCCGTGCCCTGCGAAATCGATGAGCTTTTGAGTATTTACCTGGATAAACCGGCTCTGGCTGGCGATCTCGCTCAAGCCGCTCGATATCGACGCCTGGAATTGTGCAAGGCTGGCCGATAAGGCGTTCAAACCACCGTGAGCCGCACTCAGCCGGGCGCTTTCTATGTTCGCCATGACCCGCGTGACCTCCAAACCGGCGGCCAGCTTTTGCATTTCAGCGCAGGATTGATGGAAACGTTCAGACTGCTCGGCCATGATGCGAAGTCCATCGGCCGCACTTTGCGAATAGGCTTTGCATTGCCGCTCAAGATGAACCATTTCATTTTGAAAAGTCTCGCCGCCAGACGACGACTCTGCCCGGAAAAACCCCACGGTTTCCTGTTGCAACCGCGCGGTACAGAACAGAAACAGCCCCTTGCTAACGGCATCCGCCACCTTCTGCGCCGAAGCCACAAGCTCATCCATCAAGGTCTTTATTTCGGCAGAGATAATACTGTAATTAACGGAAATAACGCCGATAGTGGCGGCCGTCTCTCCGAGCTGGGCCGCCTGAACGCGAAGGTTCAGCGGAATATACCGGCTCATGGCGTAGTTATCGGATATAATTTCCGCTTGTTTCAATAAGTTCTGCGCCGCGCTTCCGAGCGCTTCGAAGCGGGGGATTGCCGGATCGGGCACTCTATCGAGGTGCCGGTCGCGCGCCTGAATTTCCTGTGCCAGCGCGGCTGACATAAACGCGGCATAATCGCGGAAGCCAAGTTGAACGATCCTGTCGAGCAAAATCTTCCCGCTGGCCGCGGGCTTGAGCTGCCCGCCGGCTTCCGCTTCGGCAAGCGCCCGGTATTCCTGCTCGACAAGCTCAAACACTGGACTGCTGGGTTTCAGGCGGACCGAAAGATAACCGCCTTCGTCCGGGGTCACGATAGCGAAAACCCAATAATACCGGCCGTCCTTCGCTCTATTCTTGACGTAGGCGCCTATGGGCTCGCCTCGCTTAATGGTGTCCCACAAAAGCCAGAAGACCGCTCTCGGCATGTCCGGATGCCGGATGATGTTATGCGGCTTATCGATTAATTCGTCCCAGGAGTAATGGCTTATCTTTTGAAAGACACTATTGCCGGAAAGTATACGCCCTCTTTCGTCCGTCCTCGAAAAGAACAGCTCGCCAAATCGAAATGGAACTTCCTTGTCCAGGACAGTGCTGTCATCGCCTTGAATTGCCGCCATTTTCATCTTGGCCGTCTTGCTTGGTGCCGGAAGATTAATCCGCGAGCATAATGAGTGGTCAAGCCTAAGATATCCGCTAACGCGACGGCTCAAATGCCCGGCATCTGGCGCTAATTATTACTCAGAGGGAGAGGCGATAAGCCATTTGCAGGCGCGGGCGCCGATCCGCCGGTGTCATCCCGTGCGCGTTGCAGCATGAAATGCTGGTGCGCAGACGCGGATCGCAAAAAGCGCCGCTTTAAAGATCCCGGATAGCGCCTTCGGCGTTTCCGGGATGACGATGCGGATTGGTCTCGATCCCTTAACCGGCCAGGGCGGCGGCAAGGCCCGCGACGCTCTTCAAATTGTGGCAGGGACGCATCTCGCTCACATAGCGGTCGAGTTCGGCGGCGCCGGCGGCCAACGGCGCGTAGCCGTCGTAGCGCAACAGCGGATTGACCCAGATGAGGCGCCGGCAGGAAGCGCTGAGCCGCCGGGCCTCGCGCGAAATGCCTTCGCCGCCGGAGCGGTCGAGGCCATCGGTGAACAGCAGCACGGTGGCGTTCTGTCCGAGCACCCGCCGCGCCCAGATTTTGTTGAAGGTGTGGAGGCTTTCGCCGATGCGCGTGCCGCCGGACCAGTCGTGAACCGTGCCGGTCGCCTTGGCCATCGCGGTGTCGGGATCGCGGTCGCGCAAGATGCGCGTCACGTTGGTGAGCCGCGTTCCGAACAGGAAGGCGTGCACGCGCTCGCCGCCGTTGATAAGCGCGTAGAGAAAATGCAGGAACACGCGGGCGTAGCTGTCCATCGAGCCGGAGATATCGCACATCACCACGAGCGGGGGCGCGCGCCGCTGCCGTTCCTTGAACAGGGGCAGCATGGCCTCCGGGCCGCGCGAGCCGGCCTGCCGCAACATGCGCCGCAGGTCCAGCCGCCTTCCGCCGCCGGTGCCGCCCAGCGAGAACCGGCGCGTGTTGCGCTTGGCGAGACGCTGCGCCAAATCCGCCATGGCGGCACGGGCAAGCCGAAGCTCATCCGCGGTCATCTGCTCGAAGTCCTTCGAGGCGAGCACCTCAAGCTCGCTTGCCGAGCCGCTCGCATCGATCTGCATTTCATCGCGCTCGACGGCGTGCTCGGCCCCCTGGCGGAGGAACAGGCTGTCCGCCAGCCGCCGCGCCATGGCGTCACGCGGCGCGCCCGAATTGCGCAAATTCGGCACCATCACCGACAGAAGCTGCTGGATGTAGCCCGGATCGCGCCAGATCAGGTGGAAGGCTTGGTTGAAGATCTCGCGTTCGTTGGGACGGCTCACGAAAACGGCGTGCAAAGTCCAGTAGAAGATCTTCGGGTCGGTGAGGCCGGCCGCGACCACCGCATCCACGGCCTCAAGCGCCTTTTGCGTGCCGATTGGCATCCCGGCCGAGCGCAGCACCCGCGCGAAGCCCAGGATGTTTGCGGCGATGCGCCCGCCATCGGCCTGCGCGGTCACGATATTTGCGTCGAGCGGCCTAGCCATCGCCTCAGCCCTCTCGAAGCTGCGGGTTTCCTTCCAGAATTTTTGCTATCAGGTCTGGCAGCTCGTCGCGGACTACATCCCAGATAATCTTGTCGTTCAAATGATGGTATTCGTGACGCAAAACGTTGCCCATGGCCTTCACCTGCCGCCAAGGAACAGTTGGATATTTTTCCAGCTCTTCCTGGGGAAGATGCCGTGCAGCTTCGGAAATTATTTCAATCGTTCTTTGGACTGCCAGCTTTTCAACTTTGCTACTGCGGAACTGATCTAAATTCAGCTTCGAACAGATAGAGATTGCAATATCGATAGCTTCAACGATTTCCCCAAGGACGACACTGATATCACGTTGCATTCAAAACACGCAAATGGATTGCGCCTCTATATCGTTTTTTAACTTCGGATGCAGGCTATTTTTTGTGGTGATATGAACGTCTAGGCTAAGTTCATCCTCCAACAACAGCTTTATGCCGACTAGATCAAGGATGCTAAACTTGCCTGATGAATCGTAATCCACATAGCACATCCAAATCGCTGGTTGGCTTATTGTCCCCGCGCGCACGCGAGCCGAACAAATAGAGGTGCGTGGCGCCTTCCTTGCGGATGGCCGCCTCCTTGGACTTGATGCGCTCGACGATTGTGGCCCGGTCCATTTTCGCGATCCCGATTGCACCTGTTTGCGTCATCCCGGAAAGCGCTTTAGCGCTTATCCGGGATCGTAACACATGCCGGCGCTTGTAACGATCCCGGATACCGCCTCTGGCGGTTCCGGGATGACGCCGGCTGCGATCCCAACCTCTATATTTAAGCGGAATCCCCCTCCGCCGCAAACGCCGCCTCCCGCGCGCGCGATTTCACCTGCTCCAACAGCCGCGCCGCCTCGCTGCCTTGGATGCGGACGATATCGTCTTGATATTTCAAGAGCGTGCCGAGCGTCGAATTCACCGCCTCAAGATCGAGCGCCACGCAGTCGAGCGAGGTCAGCGCCTGCGCCCAATTGATGGTCTCCGCAATGCCGGGACTCTTGTAGAGGTCCATCTGGCGGATCGACTGCACAAAGCCCACGATCTGCGCCGTGAGCGCCGCGGGCGCCTCCGGGAGCTTGAGCCGCAGGATCTCGGCTTCGCGCGCGGCCGAAGGGTAATCGATCCAGCAATAGAAGCAGCGGCGCCGAACCGCGTCGTGAACTTCCCGCGTCCTGTTGGAGGTCAGGATCGTGATGGGAGGCTCAGCGGCGCGGATCGTGCCAAGCTCGGGGATCGTGATCTGGTAATCGGCGAGCACCTCCAGCAAAAACGCCTCGAACGGCTCGTCCGCGCGGTCGAGTTCGTCGATCAACAGAATTGGCGCCTTGCCTTCCGCCGATAGCTCAAGCGCCCGCAGCAAAGGACGCTTGAGCAGATAGCTCTCGCTATAAAGATCGCGCTCCAAGCTTGCGGTGCTAACATGCCCGGCAGCCTCCGACGCGCGGATATGCAGAAGCTGCCGGCTGTAGTTCCACTCGTAAGCGGCGGTCGAAAGGTCCAGCCCCTCATAGCATTGCAGACGCACCAGCGGCCGGCCAAGCACGGCCGCCAGCACCTTGGCTACTTCGGTTTTGCCGACGCCCGCCTCGCCCTCAAGCAGCAGGGGTCGTTGCAGCTTGAGGGCGAGGAACACGGAGGCTGCCAGGGCGTCGCTGGGCAGGTAGCCTCCCTTGGCCAGTAAGCGGGACGTTTCTGCAACGCTATTTGGAACTGCCTCCGTCATGCCGCCGATACAGCCCGCTGAGCCATGACACCGATGAGAGAGGCCCGGTAATCGGCGCTGCCGTGCATGTCGCTCATCAGCCCCGCGGCCGGAACGCTCACGCCGCGCAAGGCATCGGCCGAGAAGTTGCCCTTCAGCGCCTGCTCCATCGCCGGAACGCGGAACACGCCATTGGAGCCAGCGCCCGAGACGGCGGCGCGCACCTCGCCCGAGGAGAACAAGCCGCCCTTGCCCTTCGCCACGAACACGCTCACCAGGCAGTAGCGCGAGGCCCGCTGCTCGAACTTCGCGTAGCCGGCGCGCTCGGGGATGGGGAAGCGGATCGAGACGATGATCTCGCCCGGCATCAGCGCCGTGGAGAACAGGCCCGTGAAGTATTTATCCGCTTCGATCTGGCGCTTGTTGGTGACGATGGTCGCGCCCAGCCCCAGCACCGCGGCGGGATAATCCGCGGCTGGATCGTTGTTCGCGACCGAGCCGCCGATGGTGCCGCGATGGCGGACCTGGGCGTCGCCGATGCCATCGGCGAGCTTGGCAAGCGCCGGGATGGCTTTGCGCACCTCCTGGCTCGACGCCACCTCCGCATGGGTGGTTGTGGCGCCGATGACGAGCGTGCCGTTCTCCCGGCGGATGCCCTTCAGCTCAGCGATGCCGCCGAGATCGACGAGCATGGACGGCTTGGCAAGCCGCTGCTTCATCGTCGGTATCAGCGTGTGACCGCCCGCGAGAGCCGTTGCGTTCGCCGCGGAGAGAGCCTGCGCGGCGGCGGCGACGGATGAAGGACGTACATAGTCGAAGTTGTTCATGGTCCTTCTCCTTACTCAGCCGCTTTTTTCATGCCGGTATTGATGGCGCGCCAGACCTTCTCCGGCGTGGCGGGCATATCCATGTGATCGACGCCGAACTCTTTAAGGGCGTCGACGATGGCGTTGATGACCGCGGGCGGCGAACCGATGGCGCCCGCCTCGCCGCAGCCCTTCACGCCAAGCGGATTGTGCGTGCAGGGCGTGCCTTTGAGCGTATGCACGTTGAACTTGGGCAGGTCGTCGGCACGCGGCATGCAGTAGTCCATGAAGGAGCCGGTCAGAAGCTGGCCGTTCTCGTCATAGACGGTGTTCTCAAGCAGCGCCTGGCCGATGCCTTGCGCCAGGCCGCCATGCACCTGGCCCTCGACGATCATCGGATTGACGACGTTGCCGAAGTCGTCCGCCGCCGTGAAGGACACGATGTCCGTCATGCCGGTGGCCGGGTCGATCTCCACCTCGCAGATATAGGTGCCAGCGGGGTAGGTGAAGTTTTTCGGATCGTAGAAGGCGGTTTCTTCGAGGCCCGGTTCGAGGGTCTCGATTGGGTATTTATGCGGCACATAGGCGGTGAGCGCGATCTCGCCGAACGCCTTCTGCCTGTCGGTGCCCTTCACTGTGTAAGCGCCGTTCTCGAACACGATGTCGCCTTCGGAGGCTTCGAGAAGATGCGAGGCAATCTTGCGGCCCTTCTCGATGATCTTGTCGAGCGCCTTCACGATTGCCGAGCCGCCGACCGCGAGCGAGCGCGAGCCGTAGGTGCCCATGCCGAACGGCACTTTGGCCGTGTCGCCATGCACGATATCGACTTGGCCCGCGTCGATGCCGAGCTTATCGGCCACCACCTGCGCGAACGTCGTCTCGTGGCCTTGCCCATGGCTGTGGCTGCCGGTGAGCACGGTCACGCTGCCCGTGGGATTGACCCGGACCGTGGCCGCTTCGTAGAGGCCCGCGCGGGCGCCGAGTGCACCCACCAGGCTCGAAGGCGCGATGCCGCAAGCTTCGATATAGCTCGCGACGCCGATGCCCCTGAGCTTACCCTTCGCCTTGGCTGCTGCCCGGCGCTGCGGAAACGCCGCGTAATCCGCGAGCTTGAGCGCTTCATTCAGCGCCGTCTCGTAGTCCCCCGTGTCGTAGACCACCGCGACCGGCGTCTGATACGGGAACTGGTTCGGCTGGATGAAGTTCTTCCGGCGCAGCTCGGCTTGATCGACGCCCATTTCTTGCGCGGCCTTGCTCATCAGCCGTTCGAGGATGTAGGTCGCCTCGGGCCAGGCCGGCGCCGCGATAGGCATCGACTGGCACGGTGTTGGTGAACACGGCCTTCACATTGCAGTAGACCGCTGGCGTCGTGTACTGGCCGGCCAGCAGCGTGCCGTGCAGCCAGGTCGGAACGCAGGGCGCGAAGGTTGAAAGATAGGCGCCCATATTGGCGAGCGTTTCGGCCTTCAGTGCGAGCACCTTGCCGTTCGCGTCGAACGCCATCTCCGCGTGGGTCACGTGATCGCGGCCGTGGGCGTCCGACATGAAGGACTCGGTCCGCTCGGCAACCCACTTGATAGGCCGGCCAACGCGGGCGCTTGCCCAGGTTACGAACGCTTCCTCCGCGTAGTGGAAGATCTTCGAGCCGAAGCCGCCGCCGACGTCCGGCGCGTAGACCCTGAGCTTGTGCTCCGGAATGCTGAGCACGAAAGCGCCCATCAAGAGCCGGATCACATGCGGATTCTGGCTCGTGGTGTAGAGCGTGTAATCGCCTGTGGCGAGATCGTACTGGCCGATGGCCGCGCGGGGCTCCATGGCATTCGCCACAAGCCGGTTATTGATGAGGTCGATCTTGGTGACGTGCGCCGCGCGCGCGAAGGCTGCATCCGTCGCGGCCTTGTCGCCAAGCTCCCAGTCGTAGCAGAGGTTGTCCGGCGCTTCGTCATGCACCGCCGCACCGCCGCCCTGGATGGCGCGCGGCATGTTCACAACGGCGGGCAACTCCTCCAGATCGAGCTTCACAAGCTCGGCGGCTTCCTTGGCTTGCTCAAGGGTCTCGGCGATGATCGCAACGATGGGGTCGCCCACGTGCCGCACCTTGCCTGCCGCCAGGATCGGATGCTTGGGCTCCTTCATCGGCTGCCCGTGGCGATCCGTTATCAGCCAGCCGCATGGCACGCCGCCAGCACCTGAAGCGTCGATTTCCTCATGCGTAAAAACCGCAACCACGCCCGGAGCCGCTTTCGCGGCCGACGTGTCTATCGACACGATGCGGGCGTGCGCCAGAGAAGAGCGCAGGATGTAGCAATGAACCTGGTTCGGAAGATTGATATCGTCCGTGTATTTCCCGAGGCCCTTGATAAAGCGGAAGTCTTCGCGCCTTTTTACCGGGGCGCCTATTCCTTGAACCGTCATGTTGTCCTCCCGCCCCTATTCCGCCGCCTTGCGCACGCTGCTCATCGCATCGGCGGCCATCTCCACGGCCTTCACGATGTTATGGTAGCCGGTGCAGCGGCAGATGTTGCCCTTGAGCCAGGTGCGTATCTCGGGCTCGCTGGGATTGGGATTTTTCTGCAGCAGGTCGGCCGAGGACATAATCATGCCCGGCGTACAGAAGCCGCATTGCAGGCCGTGGGCCTCGCGGAACGCGGCTTGCACCGGATGCAGGTCCGTGCCGGAGGAAAGCCCTTCGATGGTGGTGACGTGTGCGCCATCGGCCTGGACGGCCAGCGTGGTGCAAGACTTAACGGAGTTGCCGTTCATATGGACGGTGCATGCGCCGCATTGCGACGTGTCGCAGCCAACATGCGTTCCGGTCAACCCCAGATTCTGCCGTAAGAATTCGGCCAGCAGCATGTTCGGCGGCACATCCGCGCGAACAGGCTTGCCGTTCACCACCATGGTAATTTCCGGCATGTGTGCGTTCCTCCAATGTTCACGAAACTCGCGGGCGCGCCGTTCTTGTAATGAGTTTGATTGGGGCGCTACCCGGAACCGCGCCAATATGACACAGCGCAAAGGCGCTTGGATAGCCGGCCTTTGGCATGAAAAGTCACAATGCGGACGATTGGGGCCTAAAGAGTTTTAGACCGGGCTTGAGCCTAAGATCGTCATTCCCGCGAGGCGCGGTATCCATAATAACATTGGCGGAACAAGCCCTTATATGGACGCTGGCAGACGCGGGCATGACAACTGGCGACTGAACGTTGAATGAAAATGCGCTAGGACTTGCGCAGAATGCGGCTCAACTGGCCTTCAAATTCTTGCGAGCAGAAGTCCCCGCCCTGAAAGGCCGCGCCTACCTCATCGGGCGGCAGCTTCGCCTGGGCCGCGAGCGCTTCCGCCGCGAACTCCTCCGAGCGCCCCTCGGGGCTGTAGCCAAGCTCGCGCGCCCGCGAATTGTCCCACCATGCCCGCGCATTATCGGACATGCCGTAGACCACCTCGTAAACGAGGCCCTCGCGTTCGAGGCCAATGCGGATGAGGGAAACCAGGTCTTCCGGCTTCAGCCAGATGGCAAGCCGCCGCTCGTCCGCCGGGACATCGGCGACATTGCCGATGCGGATGCACAGCACGCCGAGGCCGTATTTGTGAGCATAGAGCGCGCCGAGCGCCTCGCCGAAAGCCTTGCTGACCCCGTAGCGCGTGTCAGGCAGCGGCAGAACCTCCGTGCCGATGGTTTGCTCGCGCGGATAGAAGCCGCCGACATGGTTCGAGGAGGCGAAGACCACGCGTTTGACGCCGTGCTTCCGGGCTGCCTCGAAGAGATTGTAAGTGCCCGCGATATTGGAGTGAAGAATTGTCTCCCAGGGGGCTTCGACGGATTGCCCGCCGAGATGCACAATCCCCTCCGCCCCGGCGACGGCGCGTTCGATGGAGCCTGCGTCCGCCAGATCCGCGGCGATGAACGCTTCTTGCGGCTCAAGGCCGGAAGGCGGAGCGAGATCGGTGAGGACAAGCTCGTAATGCGCCGCCAACAGCTTCCGCAGCCGCGTCCCGATCGCCCCGCCCGCTCCCGTCAGCAAAACACGCTTCATGGCACCGCACTCTTATCGCTTTGAGCCGGCAGATTGAGTTCATGCTCATAGGGCGTTACCCCTCACCCTGTCCCTCTCAGCAAGCTCGCCTTGGCGAGCTTGCAACTTATAGCGTCCGCATTCGCGAGCGAATGCGGATGGGGGAGAGGGGACGCCCGAACAACGGCTGCGAGCGAACTCCCTCTCCCATGGGGTGAGGGGTAATGCGCGTTGTGCGGACCGCTAAACGCGGTGGTTGTTGAGGAAGTTGCTGAGCTGGTCTTTTCCGGACCCGGTTCCAGATCCAGACCCCGATCCGGAGTTGAAATACCCGTCGGCCGATGCCTGCTGCTGCGGCACCGCGGTCTCTGGCCCTCTCCGGTGGAACAGCCTTGCGAACGCCACCGCTTCCGGGTTTCCGCCAGCGTGCTTCTGCATGGCTTCGGCGAGCATGTCGAAGGTCTCCGACCAAGCCCGGCCGATCTCGTCGTTGTACTCTCTTCCAAGCAGGGTCGAAATGGCGTAGAGCAGCGCTTCGCGCATATACGCCGTAGTGCTTGCAGCCGACGCCATAATTTTCCTCATGGCGCGTGCCCAGGGCTCCAACGCCGGGAATAACGGCTTCCCCGCCTTTCTTCGTCACGGGCAGGAAATGCTGAGACCGCGTTTTCACGCGGACGAACTCGGCGAAAACGCGCGCGAGCTTCAGCTTCTGCTCCTCCATGTCGCCTCTGAAGAGGCGCCGGGATTCAGGGTGTAGCTCGAACAGCTTTTGATAAACCAGCGAGCCCAGATCATAAAGCCGGTTCTCGAGCTTTCCGAAACTTTCGGCCAGTAACCGTGTTTGTTCAGGTGTCATTGTATAGTTGCCCCGTCCGACCTTAACTACTCACGGTTCCCTTCTTGCGAAAAGGAACCAGCAACATGCTCCTTTTGTCACCCACTTCATATTCTGGTAGGCGAGCGCACCCCACTCCCGGCCCCTGCATACACATTATCTTGAGCATAGCGCCACACGGCCGCCGTTCACAAGAGCATTTTGCGCTGCATAGGCTCTGCTTTTTCAGATATCCCTGGATGTGCGGCCAAAAACACGCCGCACTAAGACCGCATTTCTAACAGGTTTCTTGCAATTCAAGTTTGCGTGAACAGTAAAAATACAATCTATATTTGCGGTAAAACCGCCGAACAACTTTACGTTGCGCCGGCGCTGCTTGCGATCGCAGCGCTTGGGCGTGGTGCGCGCGGAGAGGATCGAACTCCCGACCGTCCGGGTGTAAACCGGATGCTCTACCGCTGAGCTACACGCGCATCGGCCCTATAGACAACCAAGCCGCGGGCATTCGTCAAGGCATAATTGAAGGTTCGCTGAACTGCTGTAGAAGACCCCCTCACCCCGGCCCTCTCCCCAAGGGGAGAGGGAGCAGGATGCGGTCCTATCCACAAGGTAGCGGGCATTTCAGGCGTCCCTTCTCCCCTTGGGGAGAAGGACAGGATGAGGGGGTCTTTCTCGTTTTCGATCAAAATCGAATGGGCATTCAAAGCGCGGCCAGCGCCTCGTACAGAAGCACGCCGTTTAAGATCAGCACGGCTGCCGCGGCCATCGCGCCAAGCACCTTGGTTGCGGCGGTATTGGCAAACTGCCGCATGATCCGCCGGTCGCTCGACAAGACCAGAACCGCGATCAGAGGCACGGGCAGGGCAAGGCTTAGGATCACCTGGCTGAGGACGAGCGCTTTCGTTGCACTCACTCCGAGCCCTGCCACAACGAAGGCTGGAGCCATGGTTACGAGCCGCCGCAGCCAGATAGGGATCTTGCGCCGGAAGAACCCCTGCAAAATCACCTGACCGGCCATGGTGCCCACGACCGAGCTCGAAATTCCCGACGCGATCAGCGAAACGAGGAAGGCGGCAGCGGCGGCCGCGCCAAGCAGCGGCGTCAGCGTGTGGTAGGCGGTTTCTATCTCGCCCACATCGGGATAGCCCGCGTTGAAAGCCCCGGCTGCCATCATCACCATCGCCATGTTGATGGCGCCGGCAACGCTCAGCGCGGCGATTACCTCCCGGTTGGAAAATCGCAGCACCCGCGCCCTCTGCGCGTCCGAAAGCAGCAAGGTGCGCGATTGGGTGAGCGACGAATGAAGGTAAATAGCGTGCGGCATCACGGTGGCGCCGACAATACCAACCGCTATCATCAGGGCCTCGTTATCGGCAATCCGCGGCGTCAGCATGCCATGGACGGCCGCGCCCCAGCTCACCGGCGCGATGAAAAGCTCGATCAGATAGCAGATGCCGATCACGGCCACGAAGGCGCCTATGCAGACCTCTATCCGCCGGAAGTTGGCACCTCCGAACATGAGGATTCCATAGGTGACGATCGCGGTTGCTGCCATGCCTGAGAGAAGCGAGACGCCGGTCAGCAGCGACAGGCCGATGGCACCGCCGAGAAACTCCGCCAGATCCGTTGCCATGGCAGCGACTTCGCTTGCGATCCACATGAGGAACGGCACCGGATGCGGAAAGCGGTCGCGCGACAGCTCGGCCAGGTTCTGGCCGGTCACAATGCCGAGCTTGGCCGACAATGCCTGAAACAGCATCGCAACCAGGTTCGCAACGAGCACCACCCATAAAAGGCCGTAGCCGTATTTGGCGCCGGCCTGGATGTTGGTGGCGAAATTGCCTGGATCGATATAAGCAATCGAAGCGACGACGGCGGGGCCGGTAAAGAGCCATCCCGTGGCCAGCCTGCCGCGCCGGCCGGCAAGGGCTTCGCGCAAGGCGGCGGCGGTGCCGCCCGCCGTCAGGGGCGCGGTTTCCACGCGTATCGATGCATCGTAAGCCATTAAGTGCCTCACCCGGAGCGAATATAGCCTGTGCTATATATAGCCTAAGCTATAATTTTCCGCCAGCCCCGTTGAAGGCCGCTTTGGTAAACTCCTTGTCATCCGGTTTCTCGATTGCCTGGTGTTTCCGAATGAACTGAGGAATCGCCCCTCACCCTGTCCCTCTCCCCATGGGAGAGGGGACGCCCTAACAACGGGCGCAGCGGGACTCCCTCTCCCATGGGGAGAGGGCTGGGGTGAGGGGCGATTCCTCAGTTCATTCGGAAACACCAGGATAACTAAATTCGATTTTGCTGAGACCCGCGGCGCAATCTGCTAGGCTGCCACCGGCTGGGGCGCATGAAATTGGGTTTTTCGCGGCGATGACTTCAGAGAAGAAAAGCGCAACCGATACCCTTATCGCGCCCGACATCCAATCGGAGAGCTTCCGCCAAACGCGCCAGGCGCACCGGCTGGAGCTCATGGAGGATTACGTCGAGCTTATCGACGATTTGATCGCGGCCCAGGGGCACGCGAAGCAGATGGATATCGCCGGGCGTCTTGGCGTTGCGCAGCCCACCGTCGCGAAGATGCTGAAGCGGCTTGCGGATGAGGGGCTGGTGCTGCAGCAGCACTATAAGGGCGTGGTCCTGACCGGCAAGGGACGGGTGCTCGCCGCCGGTGCCCGCGAGCGGCACAGCGTGGTGGTAGCGTTCCTGCTTTCGATTGGCGTGAGCGAGGAAACGGCCCGCAAGGACGCCGAAGGCATCGAGCACCACGTCAGCGCGGAGACGCTGGCCGCCCTGCGACAGTTCGCCAAGCCACAGGCGAAATAGCTCCGCGTCAAGCGATCCATACAGCGGGCATTACCCCTCACCCTGTCCCTCTCCCCATGGGCTACGAGATTCACACATCGCGGAGTTTGCATCCATGTTTAATTGCATGGAACTCCGTGAGCCCTCTGAGCATGACGATTGGACCGGGTTTTCCGTAGTATCCGGTCCAGCCGCCGAGCCTTGCGAGAACCCAGGCGGCGTAGGCAAGGGAGCCTTTAGGATGCGGGTTCTTCTGTTTTTGGGTGTCTCCTTCAAGGCTCTTGCAGACCTGTTCGAGCATGGGCTCGTCTTCGGGATCGAAGGCATCTTCCAGCGGCCGGCCGGCGGCGCCATCGCGCTCCGCCACGAGTTGCATCGTAACGATGGCGGCGATCAGAATGGCCGTCACCAGCTTTTTCAAGGGTCCCTCTTGCTGGCGCAGGGCCTCGATCTGGAACCCCTTGGTCTTCATGGTCCGGAACAGCTGCTCGATGGTCCAGCGCTTGCGGTAGAAACCGGCAATCCGCTGGGCGGCCTCGAAATCCTCCACTTTGTGGGTGGTCAAAAGCCGCCAATGCGCCGCCTCTCCGCCCTCCGGCGGATCGATCTCGCGCACATCGACAAAGCTCAGCGTCACGGTTTTGGGCAGCAGCATCACCCCCCGCTTGCGGCGGCGCGGCCTTGGGATCTCAACCGTTCCGAAGCGCAGGCTGAGCTGTGCTTTGCGGGCCTTGCGGCCGGAGATGGCGGGCAGATCCACGCCCATGCGTCCGGCTTCGGCCCAGCCATCCGCCTTGGCGAAAAGCATTGTCTTATCAGCCAGGGCACGGTCCTGCGCCGCCCGTATCAAAAGCTCGACGCCAGTGGGCTTGAGCGCGAAGCTCTCGTAGATATCGCCTTCGCGGTCCTCGACCACGGTCACGCTGGCAGCTCCAGCCTGCACCAAGGCGGCGGCGCTCCCAGCCCCCACGGGCCATCGCTTGCTCTCTTTTTCCTCGATGCCGCGCAGTTTGCGGGTGCTGCGTCCGCCGCCTTCACGGGTCAGGAAAGTATTGCCGATGAGGCCCAGCATCGCCCCATCGTCCGCATCCACGGCGATGACAGGATGAAGCAAAAGGCCGAGGCCCTTCTCGTCCACCCTGAGCGCGGTGGTGTCCTGGATCGCAAGCACATGGCGGCCCGCGGCCCGGGCACAGGTCCGCGCCTTGGCCGTGGCCACCATCTCCGTCTCGGTTACCTTGGGATTGTGCAAAAACCGGCCAATCCGTATCTCGTCCGAACGCTTGCCGCCAAGCAGCTTGACGCTGACCCCCTTACCGCCATGAGCGGTAAGCCGGCGGAGCAGAAAGCCCCCCTTTTTGTAGCCGCTTGTCGCCGAAATGGCCCAGCCCCAACTCCATCCACCCCTCCTGGAAAACGAATCACATCCAAAGAGAATCAGCCCTCCCTGCCAAATGCAAGGATGCGCGTTACCAGATGTGTGCATGCCGTAGCCCATTGGGAGAGGGGACGCCTTCTCAACGGCCGCGACGGGACTCCCTCTCCCATTGGGAGAGGGCTGGGGTGAGGGGTAATGCCCGTTGTATGGATCGCAGATTCCAAGCACTCTTCGCGCAAGCTCGGAGAAACATCAGGTATTAATGAACCATTAGTTTCGCGTACAGCACTATCGTAGTTAATTCTGGTATAGTAAACGCGCGGATTTCCCATTTTCCGCCCGCCGCTTTTTGCGAATCTTTTGCCATTTTTGGCCCGATTCCACGTTTCCAAAATCCGTTTAAATATAGTCGCAGATTTAATATTAACCATAAAACGATGCATCCGGCGCGGGCGATCGGCGCGCAGTGACGATATTTTCCCTTGCGATATCAATACGCTGACCAGCGCTTAAGAATTCAAACAGATACCGCTGCTATAATGGCGCCATGAAGGAAGCCGGAAGGATTGCGGGATTTTGGAGCAAGAAACCCGCAATAACGTGGTTAACAGTTGCTTGCCGCCCCCAAAAGCGTCGAACGGATATCACCTGCCCCTATGAAACGCGCGCTCCCATTTGCGGTGTTTGTTATAGCCCTCCCGGATGTAGGGCGTGAACGTGGCGACGTTCAAAATGAGCCAGTTCACGAGGTTGGCGGGGAAGCGCAGCGGCTTCACGAAATCCACAAACAGGACCACGCGCACCTTGTCCGTCTTGTTCCAGGCTTCGTGCTCGTAGGCATCGTCGAAAATGAGCGCGCGGCCTTCCTCCCAATGGCAGACACGGCCGGCCACGCGGATCGCAACCTGGTCCCTTGGCTCCGGCACGATCAGGCCGAGGTGGAAGCGCAGCAGCCCGTTATATGGCCCCCTGTGCGGCGGCAGGTGCTTGCCGGGGTCGAAGATCGAGAACATCGCGGTCTTGAGGCCGGGCACCTTCTTGAGGATGCGCCAGGTTTCGGGGCAAAGGGCGATGTTCTGGCGGGATTCGCTGCCGTAGCCGGCAAGCAGGAAGGTTTTCCAGCCTGGCCCGCTGCTGATCGAAGCGACATCGGCGGCGATCTCATGGAAGTCCGGCAGCTCGTCCTTGCGCGTCAGCACCGCCTCAAGCTCCCGGCGGATGGTTCGCCATTCGCGCTCTATTCCGGCCGCCCACGGAAAGACGGAGTTCTCGTAAACGGGAGGATTGCCAACTTTTGAATATCTAAGATTTATCCACTCAGCAAACCTAACAATCGGAACAAGACATTTGATCATGAGGCCAGAGCGCTCGCGTGCTGCAAGTCCTTCTGTAGCGAAGACTTGTTCACTGCCATTGCCTTGCGGCGGCGATACGTAAGAGTGCCAGGCGCTATTCGTCATACGGCAACATTGTATTATTTTCGCCAGGACGGCCGATAGCTGAGAGCTATTTGCGTTCTTTACAGCGTCGCCCCCCGGCCCAGCCAGCGCTCAATTGCAAGCAATTTTGCCTGAGATGCAGCATCGACTGAAAACTTTAGGCGGACAACTTGTTCCTACGCGGCCGTTTTTGCACGAAGATCTGCGCCGGCCTTGTCCAGCACCGCAAGAACTACTTCCGCCGCCTTGCCGCTGGGCGTCCCTTCCGGCAGGAACATCTTCTCGCGGATTTTGCCAAGCGCGGAAAGCTGGGCGCTCCGCTCCGGGCTATCCGCAAGCAGCGGGCCAAGGGCGGCGCTGAGCTTTTCGGGGGTGCAATCTTCCTGGAGCAATTCCGGGAAGGCATTCTCGCCCAGAACCAGGTTGGCAAGAACGACCGAATGGACCTTCACGAGAAAGCGCAGCTGCGCCACCAGCCGGTCCGCGCGATAGGCCACCACCATCGGCGTACCCGCGACCGCCAGCTCCAGCGTCACCGTGCCCGATGCGGCAAGCGCCGCCTGGGCCAGCTTGAACGCCGTGAATTTATCCTCCTCGCCCTCGACAAGGTGGGGCCGTTGCGGCCAAGCGGCCAAGCCAGCCTCGATCAGCGGGCGCACCCAGGGCACCGCCGGCACTATAAGCTCCACCGGCCCGATCTGCCGCTGCAGCAGGGCGATGGTCTCGCCGAACGGCTGCATGAGCCGCGAAACTTCGCTCGTGCGGCTGCCCGGCAGAACCACGAGCACTGGAAGGCCGGGCTTCAGGCCCAAGCGCGCGCGCAACTTTTCAGTGTCGAGCCCGTCGATCCAGGCCGCCCTCTCAATGAGCGGATGGCCCACATAAGTGCAAGCTGGGCCGCCGAGCCGCGCATGCGCTTCCGGCTCGAAGGGCAACAGCGCGAGCAGGTGGTCCACATAGGGCCGCATCTTGCGGGCGCGGCCTGGGCGCCAAGCCCAAACGGTCGGGCTCACATAATCCACGATGGGGATTTCGGGCCGGCGCTTGCGCACCCGCTTCGCGATTGGGTGGGTGAACTCCGGGCTGTCGATGATGATGAGCGCATCCGGATTGAAGGCAAGCGCCGCATCGGCGGTCTGGTAGACCCTCCGCACGAGCGTGGGGAGGCGAGCAAGGATCGCGGCCAGCCCCATGACCGCCACGTCCGACAGCGGAAAGATCGAGCGCAGCCCCGCGGCTTCCATGTGCTCGCCGCCAACCCCAGCAAACTCAAAGGCTTGCGGGCCGGCCTTCGCCTTCAGCGCCTCCATGAGCTTGCCGCCGAGCACATCGCCCGAATGCTCGCCCGCCACCACAAAGATTCGCTTCGGTTGAGACATGAGCTTGCCCCCAAGTACCGCGCCCGCGCCGGCCTGGAACCGGCTTCCCGATGTTTCCGCAGCGTCATTCCCGCGAAGGCGAGAATCCATTTCAGACGCCAAAACAAGATCTTAGATGGGTCCCCGCCTGCGCGGGGACGACGATGCGGTTAGAATTGCCTACTAACTTTCCGCATCCACCGGCGGGACGCCATAGAGAAATAGGCCGGACTTGTTCGCCTTTTCCACGAGTTCGTCCACGCCGGCCAGGAGAACCGCGCCGGCCTCCACGGCTATGCCGGCGAGGCCCGCTTCGGCAGCAAGCTCCACCGTTCGCGGTCCGATGCCGGGCAAATCGAGACGCCGGTCCTGCCCGGGCTTCGGCCGTTTCACCAGTACGCCGTTCCGCGCCCCTAAGCCCCAGCGGTTCAGGCCAGGGCACCGGCTTAGCATGGCGTCGGTCCCCTCCGCGGCCTCCACGGCGAGCACATAGCCGCGCGCCACCACGGCGGCCTGGCCGATGTCGAGAAGGCCGAGGCCGTGCGTCACCTTGAAGCCAAGCTTTATGTCCTCCAAATCCTGCGCGCGGGGCAACAGCCTGGAGAATGGCCCCTCGGGAGCGAGAAGGCGTGGTGCCACCTCTTGAGCGGCGAGCACCTCGAAGCCTAGATCCTCGAAAAAGCGCGCGATGCCCCTGAGCATGGTGTCGTCGCCGCTATTCAAGAGCCGCAACAGCCGGGGCAAATGCCTGATTAAGCCCGCGTCGATCCGGATACGGAAAAGGTTCGGCCGGCGCAGGCCGCCAATGAACACAAGCCGGGTGCAGCCCTCGCCGCGCAGAACGCGCAACATACGCCCGGCTTGGCCGATATGGACGTAAGCGTGCGGAAAACGCTCGATGCTGGCTTCGGCGTTTCCCGCCAAGCCTACGATAAACGGGTTATGGCCAGCGCTTTGTGCCTCCTCCGCCACTGTGGCGGGAAGCGAGCCCCAGCCCGCGATGATCCCGATCCGGCCCGTGCGACTGTGTCCAGCGCGCTCAGCTTGTGTGGTTTGGGGCGCGGGCACGCTCACTACGATTGGCTTCTAGGCACGCAGAAGGACCGGTCCGCCTTGGCCCGCATGAATCCAACGATCCGTTGAACCGCAGCATGGTCCGGGAACATCTTATCGACGTCATCGAGCCGCTCTTGCAGCGTACCCTCCTGGGAGAACAAGAGCCGGTAGGCTTGCCGCAGCGCGTGGATCTGCTCCCGCTCGAAGCCGTGGCGCTTGAGGCCGACGATGTTGAGGCCGGCCAGCGTTGCGCGGTTGCCGAGCGCCATGCCGAACGGGATCACGTCGTTCTCAATGCCGGACATGCCGCCGATAAAGGCATGCGCGCCTATGCGCACGAATTGATGCACCGCGCACAGCCCGCCAAGGATGGCGTGATCTTCGACCGTGACGTGCCCCGCAAGCGTCGCGTTGTTTGAGAAGATGACGTGATCGCCGACCTGGCAATCGTGAGCGACATGGGCCGCGGTGAGAAAGAGGCCGTGGGCGCCGACGCGGGTTATATAGCCGCCGCCTTCGGTGCCGCTGTTCATGGTGACGTGCTCGCGCATCGTGTTGAACGGGCCCACGATGAGCCGGCTCTCCTCGCCGCGATATTTTTTGTCCTGCGGCGGGCCGCCTAGCACGGCGAAGGGGTGGATTTCGCAGCCCTCGCCGACTTCGGTATTGCCAGTGACGATGGCGTGCGAATGTATCTTGACGCGATCGCCAAGGGTGACATTGGGGCCGATGACCGCAAAGGGGCCAATCTCGACGCCGCTGCCCAGTTTTGCGTTCGGATCGACCGCCGCTAGGGGATGCACAGCTGCCTCAGCCATATCGCGCTACTCGCTATCCCCGGTCTGATCTGCCTGCTTGGTTGGGTCCACAATCATGGCGCTGATCTCGGCTTCGGCCACGAGCTGGCCATTCACCGTGGCTTTTCCATCGAAACGCCAGACCCGCCCGCGGTTGCGCCGCTTGGACATGTGATAATGGACGGTATCCCCTGGCACAACCGGCCGGCGGAAGCGCGCGCGGTCGATCGACATGAAATACACGAGCTGCGGCTCGTAATTCGCCGCCATTGTCGCCACGCAAAGCGCGCCCGCGGTCTGCGCCATGCCTTCTATAAGAAGAACGCCGGGCATGACCGGAAAGTTTGGGAAATGGCCCTGAAAGAACGGCTCATTGATGGTGACATTCTTGATGCCAACCGCGGAATTGTCCCCGTCCATCTCCACGATCTTGTCGACGAGGAGAAACGGATAGCGATGCGGCAGCAATTTCATGATGCGCGCAATATCCGCCGTGCCCAGTTCCCTCGGCTTAGTCTTCATTTCGCTTTCGTTGCCGGTCACCGGTCTATCCCACATCGCCACTACTAATCGGCCGCTTCATCTTTGTTTTTTTCACTCGAACCCCTGCGCCGCACGAGCCGCTTGAGCAAAGCCACCTCCCGCTTCCAGGAGGTTATCGGCTTCGCAGGATAGCCGCCCCAAACCTCGCCGCGCGGAATATCGCAAGATATCCCGCTTTGCGCGGCAATCTGGGCGCCTGCGCCAATGCGAATATGCCCGACCGTTCCGCATTGCCCGCCCATGGCGACGAAATCTTCCAAGACAGTGCTGCCGGATATACCGGTTTGTGCAGCTATAACACAGTGCCTGCCGATCACCACGTTATGCGCAATCTGCACGAGGTTGTCGAGCTTTGTGCCCTCGCCAATGACCGTATCCTTGAGCGCCCCCCTGTCGATGGTCGTGTTCGCACCGATCTCGACGCCGTCTTGGATTATGACGCGGCCGATTTGCCGGACTTTATAATGGCCGTTTGGCCCCATGGCGAATCCGAAGCCGTCTTGGCCTATGCGCGCGCCCGCATGAACGATCACCCGGTTGCCGATAAGCGCATGCGTGACTGACGCGCCCGGCCCCACGAAGCAATCGCGGCCTATGGCGACGCGGAAGCCGACCACCGCACCGGCGGCGATCCGCGTGCCCCGGCCGATTTGCGCTTCGGGTCCGATCATCGCACCGGCCTCGATAATCGCTCCATCCTCGATCTTCGCGCTTGCGTCGCCGAGCCCGGAGCCCGCGCTCCCAACCTTGGGATGTCCCGCATCCGGAAAGAAAAGCTCAAGCGATTTTGCGAAGGAGCGGTAAGGGTCCTTGGAAATAAGGGGCACGGTGCACTCCGGCACGCGTTCCGCAAAGCTAGGTGCAACGAATACGGCTGCGGCCCGGGTTTCCTTGAGCGCTGCCAAATATTTCCGGTTCTCGAAAAACGATAGGTCGTCGCTCCCCGCGTCGTCGAGCGCCTTCACCGCCTTTATCGGCGTAGCAGCCTTGGCTGAGAAGCGTTCGGGGATTTCCGCGCCTGCGTAAGCAGCAAGCTCCGAAAGAGCGAATGGCCCGGCTGGGGCCCAAAAGCCTTGATGATCCATGAGCGTTACGCTGAAAATGCTAAGCGGGCTTGTGCCCGCTTAGCATTCCTTTTGAAAGTTACCGTCTTGTCCGGCAACCGGAGGCTGCCTGTGCTTAGAACCTGGTCGCCGCGCCGAACCTGAAGACCTGCGTTTGGTCGAACTGTTCCTTCAGGAGAGCATAACCGAAGTCAGCACGCAGCGGTCCAATTGGGGAGTTCCAGATCAAGCTGCCACCAACGGATGCCCGGACGATTGGCCGAGTCTTCGACCTGTTGGCGAACAGGTTGCACTAGAAGGACATGACTGCTGCCAAATAAGCGATTGCCAAGCGCAATTGCATCGGTACCCCAGACCGAGCCGGCATCGGCGAACACGGCACCGCCGAAGCCCATATCCTCGGGAATGAAGGGGATCGGGAAGCGTACCTCCGCAGTGGCGCAGTAGAAGTTCTTGCCGCCGAGCGAGTCTCCTGTCGAAGGATCGCGTGGCCCAAGACCCGCTGGAGCGAAGCCGCGAACGCATTCGCCGCCTTTGTAGAAGTCGTCCGCCGTGCGGATATATCCACCGCTGTTCCAGTCGAAGATGTTACCGGCCAAGCCACGCCCAACGAGGGTGAAGTCCTTGGTAAGCGGATAGTAGCCCCTCACCTCGCCAACGGAGCGGACGTAGTCGACGTCGCCGCCCACACCAGCGAAATCCTGCCCAGCCGAGAAGTAGAAGCCGCGTGTTGGGTTCTTGCGATTGTTGCGGGTATCCCAGATCAGAGAGTAACCGACCGAGGACACGACCGACGGTCCCTCAACCTCATACACGGCCAGCGGAGCACCCACGATCGAGGTTGTAGATATTCTCGTACATCAGGGTGTAGTTGGTATTCAGCCACACATTGTCGAGAAGGCCAAAGCCGAAGCGCAGGCTGCCGCCGGTCTTGAAGTCCTCGTAGCCCGCCGTGGTATAGCCGGTATTCGACTTGTAATCGGCGTTGCGGACGAAAGCATCGACGCCGAGCGAGAGGTTCCGGTCGAGGAAGCGCGGCTCGGTCCAGCTGGTATCGACGCCATAGCTCACCTGGCTGCCCGACAGCTTAACCTGCACGAACTGGCCGGTGCCCATGAAGTTGCGTTCGCTGTAGCTGATGTCGCCGATGACGCCCTCTGCCGTGGAGTAGCCCGCGGAGAACGACAGCTCACCAGTGGATTGCTCTTCGACGTTGAGATTGAGGACGACGCGATCGCCAGCAGTCCCAGGTTCTTTATTGATCTTCACGTCCTTGAAGAAGCCGAGGCCCATAAGCCGCATGCGGGCTTGATCCACCATAACCTTGTTGTAGGCATCGCCTTCCGCGACCCGGAATTCACGGCGGATGACGTAATCCTCAGTCCGGAAATTACCCACAACGTTGATGCGTTCGATATAAACGCGCGGACCTTGCTCGACCACGTAAGTCACACCGATCGTCCGGGAAACTGGATCGCGATTGATTCTCGTCCGCACTTGCCCGAATGCGTAGCCTTGCTGGGCGACGGCGACAGTCAGCGCCTCAACCGTCTTGTCAACAGCCTCCGCGTTGTAGGTGTCGCCAGATTTGCTCTGAAGCTTGCCACGAGCGTCGCCAGTGTTGAACTCAGGAAGCGTCGTTTCGACGTTGACTGTGCCGAAGTCGTAGTGTGCCCCTTCGTCAACCGTAAAGGTGAGGAAAAAGCCCTTGCCCTCGCGGTCCACGTCCGCAACCGCGGAGACGACCCGCATATCGGCATAGCCGTTCTTAACGTAATAACGGCGCAGAAGCTCACGGTCGAGATTGAACCGGTCCGGATCGTAGACCGACGTCGGCTTCAGGAAGTCCATGATGCTCGACTCGGTCGTCGTGATAACGCCGCGAAGCTCGGTGTCGGAGAAGGATTGGTTTCCGATGAAGTTGATGCCCGCCACCTTGGTCTCAGGCCCTTCGCGAACCTCGAACACGAGGTCGATCCGGTTATGGTCGAGCTGGATGATCTGGGCATCCACCTGAGTCGCGTAATAGCCTTGCCGGCGGTAGACGTCGAGAATGCGCTGAACGTCGGCCTGCACGCGGGCACGGGAATACAGCGCACGGGACTTGAGCTGCACTTCGGCGCTCAGCGTATCGGTCTTGACCTCGCTGTTTCCCTCGAAGGCAACCCGGTTGATGATCGGATTTTCCACAACCGATACAACCACAGTGCCCCCCTGCAGGTTCAGGTGCACGTCCTGGAACAGGCCGGTCCCAAACAGGGCGCGCAGGCTCTCGTCGGCTTTGTAGCCGTCGTATTTCTCGCCTACGGTAAATTTCAAATAGGAGCGGACGGTTTCCGGCTCTATGCGATTGTTGCCCTGGACCCGGATGTCGCGAACGACCGTTCCGTTCTGAGCAAACGCCTCCATCGGCTGCACAGTCGCGGCTGTGAGTGTCACAGCGACTACAGCCGCAAGAATTGTGAGGGCCGCATGAACCCTTCGAATTATGCTCTTGCGCAGCATTGATTAATTGCCCCTCTAACGCCGGTTGCCAACTCAGCACGCCACACGGGAAGTGACTAGCACTTTGTGACGCCTTGGTGGCCTTACCCCACCCATTACCCAACTTCGCAGACCGCCTGTTGCCCCCCGGCATCACGCAGCCACTAAGGTACCCCCAGAACTTGCCACTTACTTATGACAGACACTTGCGACTTTCGGCGCTTGCGGCTTGCCTCTCGTAAGCTCAGCAACGTTATTCCACGTCACAAAAACCATTAGCATGAGAAGCAGAGCGAATCCAAACTGAAAACCCGCTTCTTGCGCTCTTTGACTCAATGGGCGGCCGAGTATGGCTTCTGCGCCATAGAACAAAAGGTGGCCGCCATCCAAGACCGGGATCGGGAAGAGGTTGAAAAGCCCAACGCTTACCGAGATGAACGCTATTAGCGGTATCAAGTTAATAAAACCTTGAGTTGCAAATGTCTTTGAAACTTCAGCGATTTTTACAGGGCCGCCGAGCGAACTCGCGCAGGCATTGCCCCTGGAAAGCTGGCTTAGAAACTGGAAGGGACCCTCAACGATACGCCAAGTGCGCCGGAAGCCGTCCGCCGTCGCCGCGAGCAAACCGGCGCTTACGATTTTCGCATTTGCGGGGTTCGTAGTGCCCACAACGCCGATCCTGCCGATGCACTCGCCCTCGGTAAGCTCCGGGGTCGCTGTCAAATCCACAGTTTTTCCGTCGCGCTCGACCGCGATGTCGATTGGAGAGCGCGCGTTGAGCACCACGTAGGAGCTAAAATCCTCAAAACTTCTAACGGCCTGCCCGCCGACCGAGAGGATTTTGTCCCCTTCCTTGAACCCGGCCTTCGCCGCGGGGGTGCCAGGCTCCACGCATATGATTTCCGCCTGTTGAAAAACGATGCCGGTCCAGAGCACCATCCCGGTGAAAATCGCGAGACTCAAAAGGAAATTTGCAGCCGGCCCCGCCAGCACAATGAGCGTCCGCCGCCAAAGCGCCGCCGTGTGGAAATTCCCCTGGCGCTGGCTTGGCGTGAGTTTGTCGAGGTCTTCCGCCGAAGGAAGGCTGGCAACGCTTTCGTCGCCCTTGAACTTCACGTAGCCGCCGAGTGGAATCCAGGCTATGCGCCAGCGCGTGCCGTGCCTATCGTGGAAGCCGGCGATTTCGGGGCCAAAGCCCACCGAAAACGTTTCGACGGTTATGCCGAGCGCGCGCGCGGCTAGAAAGTGTCCGAGTTCGTGGACGATGACCACCACCCCTAGCACGAGCAGGAATGGAACCGTCCACCAAAAAACCTGCCCGATCGCAGAGGATAAGAGTTGAGGCATCATTTCAAAAAACCTTCCCGCGCGGTAAGCCGCGGCGGCTCACCCAAGCGCGCCGCCATCTTTGGCAAATGCGTTTCCATTTTGCAGCTGCGATAGCCTGTGCTGAAGCCGGCATACTGCATATTTAGGAGCTAGAACCGGCACTTACAGCGGCAACGGGCGAGAAATGATGCTCGCCGGCGATCGAGCGGGCGATTTGCCGTGCTTGGGCGTCGAGATACATCACGGAATCGAGGTTATCCGGGACAACCCCCGCAAGCTCGGACACTGCCCTTTCCAGGGTTTGCTCGACGGTCGCCGCGATGGCGGGGAAAGCGATGGCGCGGCCGAGAAATGCCTCCACGGCAACCTCATTCGCGGCGTTGAGGACGGTTGCCGCTGCTCCGCCGGACTTCAACACTTCCTTTGCAATCCTCAAAGCGGGGAAGCGCGTTTCATCCGGCTCCTCGAAGGTCAAACTCCCGGCAGCCGCGAGATCGAGCCGCTTGATGACATCGGCGGGCAGGCGGGCGGGCCAAGCCAGACTGTAGGCTATGGGCGTCCGCATATCGGGGACGCTTGCCTGAGCGATGACGGAGCCGTCGCAGTAGTAGACAAGCGCGTGGATGATGGACTGCGGGTGGATGATCGCGGAAAGCTGGTCGGCGCGCACGCCGAAAAGATGAAAGGCCTCAATCAGTTCCAGGCCCTTATTCATCATCGTGGCGCTGTCGATGGTGATCTTTTGCCCCATCGTCCAGTTGGGGTGCTTGAGCGCATCTTCCGGCCGCGCCGCCGCGATCTGTTCGCGCGTCCATGTGCGGAAGGGTCCGCCAGAGGCGGTAAGGACGATCCGTTCCACATGCTTGGAGCCGGGCTCGTCCAAGGCTTGAAAAACGGCTGAATGCTCGGAATTGACGGGCAGAAGCGTTGCCCCATGCCGCGCGGCCTCGCTCATGAACAGCGGGCCCGCAGATACGAGGCACTCCTTGTTGGCCAGCGCGATGACCGTTCCCTGGCGCAACGCCGCCAAGGTCGGTGCGAGGCCTGGCCGCTCCCACAATCGCGGCCATCACGATGTCGGCGGGCCGATTTGCTGCCTCAAGGAGCGCTTCCGGCCCCGCGCCGCATTCGATCCCCGTGCCTTCGAGCAGGCGTCTCAGTTCGCTCTCCTGGCGCCCGTCCGCGAGCGCGGCGTATTCCGCTTTAAGCGTGACAGCAAGCTCGGCAAGCTTGGCGGCGTTACGGTTCGCGGCCAGGGCAACGGTTTGGAAACGGTCTGGATTGAGCGCAAGAAGCTCGGCCGTGTTCAGCCCGATCGTGCCCGTGGCGCCCAACACGCTAACGCGCTTTTTCTTTCCTGCCTGCGCCGCATCGGCGGAAGCATGCCCGTTTTTATGCATTGTCGCTCCACACTCCCCTGACGGGGCACCAAGTCACCAAATCAACAGCGCCCGGCCGGGAGCCAAGCGATCGTACATCACCGCGATAAGTCCCGCCCCCATCGCCGCCAATACAAGGCCGTCCAGCCGGTCCAGCACTCCGCCGTGCCCGGGGATCAAACCGCTCGAATTCTTCACCCCGAATGCGCGTTTCAGGAAGGATTCCCCAAGATCGCCGGCCTGAGAGACAATCGCAAGGATGATGCTGACGAGGGCCAGCATGGGCACCGAGGTGTGGCCAAGCCAAATGGCGAAAAGCGTGCCTGCGCACCCAGCAGCCAGCGCGCCGCCGATGAAGCCTGACCAAGTCTTATTCGGAGAAATGACGGGGGCAAGCTTCGGCCCCCCGATCAGCCTTCCCGTGAAGAACGCCCCCGTATCGGCCGACCAGACTACAAGAAACAGATAAAGGATTGCGTGGAAACCGTAATCCGGGTCCTGGCGGATCGCAATCAACGCGATTGAAGGCAGCCCTGCGTAATAGAAGCCCGCTGCCGACCACCAGGGGTCGCTTTTAAGCCCCAGCCGATCCTGCACCCAGAAGGATACCCAGGCCGCGCCGGCGATCACGCCGATGGCAGTGGCCGGCCGAGCCATGGAGCGTGAGGAAGCCGGCGCTGATAACGGCCGCGATCTGCAGCAGGAAAATCGCGTCGAAGTTACGGCCGCGTACAACCCGGCACCATTCCCAGCTCATCAAGACCGATGCGCAAAGAATGAAGAGGCCGAAGGTCTGCGGCCCGGCATAGGTGGCGGTGAGACTGATCGCCGCGAGAATAAGGGCGGAATTGAACCTAAGTACCAGCTCTGAACTTATAGGCTTTACCATTTTTTCCTTGCCCGATAAGTCCGTCTTGGGCTGGTACATCCGCTAACCCGCAAGGCCGCCAAAACGGCGTTCGCGCTGCCGGTAAGCCGCTATCGCACTTTCGAGGGTTTGTCTTGTAAAGTCCGGCCAGAAATTATCAACGAATAAAAATTCCGAGTAGGCGCATTGCCAAAGGAGAAAGTTGCTGATGCGGTGCTCGCCACTCGTGCGGATGATGAGATCCGGGTCGGGAATGCCTGCGGTGTCGAAATGTTCCGCAAAGCGCTCCTGCGTGATATCCTCAACCGCAAGCTCGCCAGCTTTTACTTGTTCCGCCAAGCGCTTAGCTGCACGGACGATCTCGTCCCTCGCGCCATAGTTGAAGGCGATAACGAGCTGAAGGCCGGTATTTCCGCTGGTCAGCGCGACCGCCTCGCGAAGCATCTTCACAAGCTCCGGTGGCACCTTCTCCTCCGAGCCGATCACCCGGAGCTTTACATTATTCTCGTGAATCTCGGCCAGATCGCGGCGGATAAAGCGCTTCAAAAGCCCCATGAGGTACGTCACCTCCATGGGCGGGCGCTTCCAATTTTCCGACGAGAAGCTGAAGAGGGTGAGATAGGAGATGCCGGCATCGGCCGCGGCGCGCACACACTCTTTTGTGCTTTCCACGCCCCGGCGGTGCCCCTCGGTTCGCGGCAAGCCCCGCTGAGCGGCCCAGCGGCCATTGCCATCCATGATTATGGCAACGTGTTTTGGGCACGGACGCTCCTTATCGAGCGCGACGGCGTGTTCTTGCAAACTCACAGCTCAGCCACCTATACCTCTCGCTCGCCGCCCGGCCGCGTTCCCCAGAGCTGCGCTTGGAAGCGAGCAGAACTCCATGGGAAACGTTTCTGCTTCCCCGGCGCGGAGGTCAAGCCCGCCGTTGGAGGCGAGCCAACTTTTTATGCTTAAGCCCGGGCAGGCGATGATACTCGTGCTACACCTGCATAATTTCCTGCTCTTTGGTGGCAAAGAGCGCGTCTATCTCTTTGATCGTCTTGTCGGTGAGATCCTGAACCTTGGTGTGCAGCTTGCCGCTCTCGTCCTCGCTGATCTTTCCGTCTTTTTCCAGCTTCTTGATCTGGTCCATACCGTCCTTGCGGACATTCCGGACGGCGACGCGAGCCTGCTCGGTGTATTTCTTCGCGATCTTCACGAGTTCGTTGCGCCGTTCCTGGTTAAGCTCAGGAATAGGCAAGCGAAGGGTGAGTCCATCGATCACTGGGTTCAGCCCGAGATCGGACTCACGGATCGCCTTTTCAACGCCCGAAAGGTTGCTCTTGTCCCAGACCTGCACCGTAATCAGGCGCGGCTCGGGCGTGTTGATCGATGCCACCTGGTTGATCGGCATCTTCGCCCCGTAGGACGTGTTGACCATCAGGGGGTCGAGAAGGGTCGTGCTCGCGCGTCCAGTGCGCAGGCCGCCAAACTCCCCCTTCAGGGAGTTCACAGCCCCCTTCATGCGCTTTTCAATTTCGTGGTTATCGAAGTTGCCGGCTGCCATCTCCGTCCCCTTTTTTTGTTGCGTTGGCTCGTCGATCTGCAGAAGATTTAGGCTGCGGCATCGCTTCCGGCAACGCTGCAAACTGCCTCGCCGCGCATTACTTTTGCGATAGCCCCAGCTTGATGTAAGGAAAACACGACTATTGGAATTCCGTTATCCCGCGCGAGCGCTATGGCCGCCGCATCCATGACTTTGAGGTCGCGGCTCAAGACTTCTGAAAACGTCAGACGCTCGAAACGCTCCGCATTCGGGTTGATCTTTGGGTCCTCGGAATAGATCCCATCGACTTGCGTTGCCTTGAGAATGGCATCGCAGCCAAGCTCCGCGGCCCTGAGCGCGGCGGTTGTGTCCGTTGTGAAGAACGGATTGCCAGTGCCGCCCGCCAGCACCACCACACTGCCGGCATCGAGATCTCTGCTGGCTTCGTCGCGCGAGAAGGTCTTGCAAACAGTGGGAACCGGCAAGCCCGAGTAGATCGCCGCGGGCTGGCCCAGGCGCTTCAGGGTTTGCTCCAAGGCAAGGCCGTTCATGACCGTGGCCAGCATACCCATGAAATCGCCCTTCACGCGATCCATGCCGCCGGCAGCACCCGCCAGCCCCCGGAAGATATTCCCGCCGCCGACAACGACGGCGGGGCGGATACCCTGCCGGCAGACCTCGGCGATATCGGCTGCTATGGCATCGAGCGTTGCGATGTCGATACCGTAGCGCTCTCTTCCCATAAGAGCCTCGCCCGAGATCTTAATCAGCGGACGCGTGTAGGGCAGTGGCGGCATGATTTCCTCCGCAGCAGGGCGTATGCGGTGCGGACGCCCGGGCGCCCGCACAGACACACAAGACAGTAGCAGCTGCTACTTACCGGCAGCCGCCGCTACTTCAGCCGCGAAATCGCCTTTGTCCACCTTGATGCCCTCGCCGAGCTCATACCGGACGAACGCCGCGATCGTAATCGGTGCGCCAACGGCCTTCTCGGCCTCCGTCACGGCCTTCTCGACCGTCAGGTCGGGATTGATCACGAAAGCCTGCTTCAAGAGCACGACCTCTTGATAGAACTTCTTGATCCGGCCCTCGATCATCTGCTTGACGACCTTTTCAGGCTTGCCGCTTTCCTTCGCCTGCTCGGCAAAGATCGCGCGCTCGCGCTCGACCGTCTCGGGATCGATGTCCTCGTCCTTGAGCGCCAGCGGATTGGTGGCGGCGATATGCATCGCCACCTGGCGGCCAATCTCGTTCAGCTTGTCTTTGTCGCCAGCCGATTCCAGGGCAACAAGCACGCCGATCTTGCCCATGCCGGGCGTGGCCTGATTGTGGATGTAGGTTGCAACCACGCCGTCCTCGACCTTGAGGGCGGCAGTGCGGCGCAGCGACATGTTCTCGCCGATGGTTCCGATCAGCTCTTTCAGATGATCGCTTACCGGCATCTTCTTTTTCGGGTAAGGCATCGCCGAGAGCTTCTCCAGATCGCCGCCGGCTTTCAGCGCGAGCTTGGCGATTTCGCCCACGGTCTTCTGGAATTCGGCGTTGCGGGCAACGAAGTCCGTCTCGGAGTTGACCTCGACGAGCGCGCCCGCCTTGGCGGCGGAGGCGACGCCGATCAACCCTTCGGCGGCGACCCTGTCTGCCTTCTTCGCGGCCTTGGAGAGCCCTTTCGCGCGGAGCCAATCGATCGCGGCTTCCATCTCGCCATTGGACTCAGCCAGCGCCGTCTTGCAATCCATCATGCCAGCGCCGGTCTTGTCGCGGAGGCTCTTAACCATGCCGGCCGTGATCTCAGCCATGTGCTACCTCTTATTAGTTTGTGCTGAGGCCGCGCTTTTCGCGCGGCCTAATGCTACGCTGTCAGCTCGCGCGCCTGATCGACCCAATCGCCCTTTGCAATCTGGCCGTTGCCATGCAGCAAGCGGTCGATTTCATCGAGGTTGTCCTGGGTGAAGGCGGCAACCTGCCAAAAATGGAAAATGCCGCGGTCATTGAGCTTCTTCTCGTGGGCCTTGGTGATCCCGCGAATTTTCTTGAGGTCGTCCTTCTCGCCTTGAGGCTCGGCAAGCCCTTCAAGCGTGGTGGCCTCCTCCAGCCCCCGCAGCAGCAGCAGCAGCAGCAGGCTCTTCCTCTTTAGCCTTAGCTTCCGGCTTGGCCTTGCCCTTGGCGGCCTTTTTCTTCTCCGGCGCGGGCTCGGGCTCTCCGGCCTTGCCATTCGCAAGCGGCGCCTCGGCGGCGGCGTCTTCAAGCGCGGCTTCGGTGACTTCCTCGGCCTCGCCGATGTCGATGCCCGCGACACCCTGGGCGCGCCCGATGCCGTCAATCGCCGCCCTTGCGATCAGGTCGCAGTAGAGCGTGATGGCGCGGCCCGCGTCGTCGTTGCCGGGAACGGGATAGTTAACGCCGTCGGGATTGCTGTTGCTGTCGATAATGGCGATGACCGGGATCTTGAGCTTTTTCGCTTCGGCGATGGCAATCGCCTCCTTGTTCGTGTCGATCACGAACAGAAGGTCGGGCACGCCGCCCATGTCCTTGATGCCGCCCAGCTCCTGCTCAAGCCGGTCGCGCTCGCGCGTGAGGTGCAGCAGCTCCTTCTTGGTGAAGCCCTGGCCCTCGCCCGACACCAGATCGTCCAGATAGCGCAAGCGCTTGATCGAGTTGGTGATGGTCTTCCAGTTGGTGAGCATGCCGCCCAGCCAGCGGTGGTTCACATAATATTGCGCGCAGCGCTTGGCCGCGTCGGCGATTGAGTCGGAGGCTTGGCGCTTGGTCCCGACAAACAGGATGCGGCCTCCCTGCGCGACCACGTCGCTCGCGATGACCACCGCCTGATGCAGCAGCGGCACCGTTTTCGACAGGTCGATGATGTGGATCTTGTTGCGGGTCCCGAACAGGTAGTCCTGCATCTTCGGGTTCCAGCGGTGCGTTTGGTGGCCGAAATGGACGCCAGCCTCAAGGAGCTGGCGCATCGTGAATTGTGGCAGCATGGTGTAGTCCTTTTTCCGGTTCGATCCTCCGCGGGGGTCAATGGCGATGCCATCACCGGAATGTCAAAAAGGGCCGCTGAGGGCCCATCCAACATAATCCCGCGTGTGAGATGAGGCGTGTATAGTGCCAAATGCCTAAATTTGCAAGAGTGGGCCTGCATTTCTGCCGGCCCGGTGCGCCGCCCCGGAAAAGCGCCGCCTCCACCTTGTGGTGGGGCGGGCATCCGCCGGAGCAGCTAAGCACTTCAAGGGGCGGTTCAGGCCGTGTCCGGACCATCCCGTTCGCAGGGATCGCGTCCGAAGCTGAATGTCCTGCTGAAGTAAGAACTTCCGCTAAATCCGGTGCCGCCGCGCCGGCTCGCTTGACAGCGTGATTTCGGCCCTGGGCCACAAGCGGGCGTCCGGGGGCGCAGCTTAAGAGACATATAGTTTTTCTCAAACCGACCCTCTACGGACGAAGCGGCGCTAAATATTGCGTTAGATCAATGCGCCCGCTTTTAGATCCCTCAGCGGACCAAGCCGGAAGTGGCTACCAATTGGCGGTCGGAGCCAAAGCAGCTGGACATGCTAAAGCACGCTGGCAGCACCTGCTGCATGTGCTTTTCCGTTGAGGATAGGCAACCAACTGCTGGGGAATCTGGCAGCTCCTAACAGGCCATTGTAACTTGCCGCATCCACTTCGTTGACGTGCGGCCAATGGCTAGTTATATCGGCTTTCGATAGCGCTTTCCGATAACGTAAATCTCCCGATACGGGCTTTCATGCCCCACGGAGGACGAAGGTGCCGCGCCAGCGCTCCGAAAAGCCACGGCCGGAGGTGGATCATCGCAGCCTCTACACGGGTCTCATCCGGCTTCACGTGCTGCACCACGCTGTCAAAGAGCCGGTCTATGGCTTCGCCATGATCGAGGAACTCCGGCGCCATGGCTACGAACTGAGCGCCGGTACGCTTTATCCGATCCTGCACGGGCTTGAGCGCAAAGGGTTGCTCACCTCGGCGAGAGAGCGGGCGGGCGGCACGGAACGCCGCGTTTACCGGGCGACCGCGGCGGGACGCAACGCACTCTCCGCCGCCAAAGCCAAAGTGCGGGAGCTATTCGGTGAACTGTTCGAAGACGAGGAGAGCTTCAAATCATGAGTAGTCAGCAACCCGCTTACAGACCGGCATCGCTTTTCGCCACTGCGGCGCCGGGCTGGTCGATTCTCGTCCGCCTTCTCGTCGGCCTTGTCGTGTTCTTCCCGGAAGGCATTCAGAAGCTGATCTTCCCGGATATCCTCGGGGCCGGCCGGTTCGCGAATATCGGCATCCCCTATCCCGAGGTGATGGGGCCGTTCGTCGGCGTCGTCGAGATCGTCTGCGGCGCACTCATCATTCTTGGCCTGTTCACGCGGCTCGCCGCGATTCCGCTTGATCGTCATCATGATCGTGGCGATCGTCTCGACCAAGGTGCCGATCCTGCTTGGTCACGATTTCTGGATCTTTCACCTGCCCAAGCTCTCGCGCTACGGCTTCTGGAGCATGCTGCACGAAGCGCGCGACGGACTTCGACATGCTGCTGGGCTCGCTCTACCTGCTGATCGCAGGCGCCGGTGCTTGGTCGATCGACGCCTTGCTAATCCGCAGAAGAGAACAACACCGGGAGGATTGAAGCTGTGACCATCGATCGCCGCTCCCTGCTCAAGGCCGCGGGCGCCGCTTCTCTCATTGGCGCGGCGCCGCGCGCACTGGGCTGCCGGACCCGAAACCAACGAAAAGGCGGACTACACGCTGCGCATCGCCACCGGGCTGGTCGAGCTGGCGCCGGACCACATCGTCTCGACCACGCTCTACAACGGCCAGTTTCCGGGCCCGCTGCTGCGCTTCAAGGAAGGACAGCGGGTCGTCGTCGATATCTACAACGACACCGACACGCCGGAACTGGTGCACTGGCACGGCCAGATGATTCCGAGCGACGTCGACGGCGCCGCGGAGGAAGGCACGCCCTTCGTCCCGGCGCACGGCATGCGCCGCATCGCCTTCGTGCCGAAGACCGCGGGCTTCCGCTTCTATCACACGCATGTCGTGGCCGGCGGCGATCTCAACCGCGGCACCTACACCGGCCAGGCGGGGCCGGTCTACATCGAGCCGAAGAACAATCCCGGCGCCTACGACCGCGAAGTCTTCCTGGTGCTGAAGGAGTTCGAGCCGTCCTTCAGCCGCGGCGGCGACATGGCGATGGACGTGCTGGCCGGCGCGCCGATCAAGGCGCTGCAAGAGATCGGCGAGAAGGCCGGACGAAGAAGCGCAAGGGCAGCCCAAGGGCTACGAAGTCGGCTACGAGCTGTTCGGCATCAACGGCCGGATGCTCGGCCACGGCGAGCCGATCCGCGTGAAGCAGGGCGAGCGCGTGCTGTTCCACGTGCTCAACGCGAGCGCGACCGAGATCCGCAGCCTCGCGCTGCCCGGCCACGTGCTTCCGCGTCGTCGCGCTCGACGGCAATCCGGTGCCGACGCCGGCCGACGTGCCGGTGCTCTGGCTCGGCACCGCCGAGCGCGTCTCGGCGATCGTCGAGATGAACCATCCGGGCGTGTGGGTGATGGGCGATCTCGCCGACGACGACCGCGGCCACGGCATGGGCATCGTCGTCGAATACGCCGGGCCAACGGGCAAGCCGCAATGGACGAAGCCGAAGCCGTTCCGCTGGGATTACACGCAGTTCGGCAAGCCGCAGGCACGCGCCCGGCGGCGCCCGACGAGACGATCGAGATGACGATCGTCAAGCACAACGCCGCGCTCGACGGCTTCAATCAGTGGACGCTCAACGGCGAGGCCTTTTCGATGGAGACGATGAAGCCGATGCTACACGGTGCACGAGGGGCGCCGCTACCGGCTCAAATTCCGCAACGCCAGCGACGACATCCATCCGCTGCACCTGCACCGGCACAGCTTCGAGCTGACGCGCGTCGGCGGCAAGCCGACCGCCGGCGTGATCAAGGACGTGGTGATGCTGGGCGGCTTTCAGGAAGTCGAGTTCGACTTCGTGGCCGACAATCCCGGGCCTGACGCTGTTCCATTGTCACCAGCAGCTGCACATGGATTTCGGCTTCATGGCGCTGTTCAACTACGTCTAAAGCACCAGCGCGCTGACCGGAGTAAAGGAAGGCCCCCAATGACGGTGGTAACAGAGCCCCCAAAGACCGCTCTTCACGAGGCTGGCTCTCCGTTTGAGGTCTTATGGGCCTTTCTCAAGCTTGGCCTGATACGGTTTCCGGTTGATTGACTTGGGATTCCCTGGGGCGCGCGAAGCAGTTAGGTTATGGCGTCATGAATTGCGAAGGGAGCGGGGCATGGCGGCGATAGCAGCGCATTTGAGCGCCGAGGCGTTGCGTGAGCGGTATGTTTCGAGTTCGAATGCGCGCGAGGCGCGGCATTTCCAGACGATTTGGCTGCTCGCCAAGGGACACAGCATCGGCGAAGTCGCTGGGATGACCTCCTTCGGCCAGCGCTGGGTCGAGCAGCTCGTAGCACGCTATAACGCGGAAGGCCCTGAGGCTCTGGGCGATTTACGCCGGCGCAACGGGGCACCGCCGAGCCTTTTGACGCCCGGCGTTATCGGGAAGCTTCGCACCCGCTTGAAAACGCCGCCGGACGGGGGCGGCTTATGGACAAGCGCGAAGGCTGCGGCCTTTATCGCCCGCGAGCTTGGGCTTGAAAGTGTGGCCGTCCAACGCGGCTGGGAAGCGCTGAAGGCATGCAGAATGTCCATTCAGACACCGCGCCCCAAAAACCCGAAATCCGCGACGCCTGAAGAAGCGGAAGCATTTAAAAAAAACTCGAAGATGCCGTCGCCGAAGAAGCCGCCAAACATCCCAGCCGGCCGGTCGAGGTCTTTGCCAGCGACGAGCACCGGCTCGGTTTGAAGCCGGTCACGCGGCGCGTCTGGGCGCCCATCGGCGAACGGCCAATCGCACTTGGCCATCATCGTTTCGAGTGGCTCTATGTCACCGCCTTCGTCTCGCCAGCAACAGGCGAGACCTTTTGGTACATCTCCAACGGTGTGTCGAAGCCGTTCTTCGAGGAGATGCTCAAAGTGTTCGCGCGCGAAGCTGGCGCGGGTGTGCACCGGACCATCGTGCTTGTTCTCGATAATGCCGGCTGGCATACCGAGGCGGGACTGAATGTCCCGGAAGGCATAAGGTTGGTTTTTCTACCGCCCTACTCGCCGGAGCTGCAACCGGCAGAAACGCTGTGGGTCCTTGTTGATGAGCCCGTTGTCACAAGCACATCGGCACAATCGAAGAACTGGACGCTATCGTCGCTAGCCAATGCGTCACCCTTGCCAGCCAGCCCGGCATCGTCAAAGGCCGGGCCGGATCCCATTGGTGGCCAAAGCCTGCCAATCCGAACTGATCAACCGGA
>CAVYJM010000005.1:0-15490 GCA_963768855.1 uncultured Thermoplasmata archaeon | reverse complement strand
CGTCCGGATCCTCGGGTCCGCAAGCAGATCGCGCGAGCCCTCGCCCGCCGCGGTCGCGGGCCGGGTCAGCGGGCCGCAGTAGTAGTAGAGGACGAAGGGGGCGGTGATGAACGACAGGAACCAGAGGGCGTTGTACCACAGCCCGACGGGGTTCCACATCGTGAGGCCGACCGCCATGACCGCGACGAGCGCGACGGTCCCGCGGCCGACGTGGAGGATCTCCCGCATCGTCATCGGCGGCTCGTCCTTGGGCGTCACGGGGAACTTCCTCCGCGGGTCGACGAGGTACATGAGCATCGCCCGGAGCTCGTGGGGGAGCATGATCGCCCCAATCGCCTTGCTCAGGGTCCGGGCGCGGTAGTACCGCCAGAAGCCCAGCCGCACCTGGACGAGCTTCGCGACCGTGAAGACGGACGTGATGAGGGACATGACGATGATGAAGCGGAAGAGGTTGATCGACCAGATGTACGCGATCGGCGCGACGAGGAGGTTCTGGCCGAACGCGAAGAACGCCCCGGGCGTCGAGACGCGGCCGAATACGGCCGCGACCATCGCGAACATGATCGTGATGTAGGCCACGTGATTCATCGGGGTCGTGTAGAGGAAGACCTTCTTCCGCCACGGCAGCCGGGCCGGGGGCACGAACGACCAGAACTCCATCGACCCGCGCGTCCACTTCGTCTGCCGCTTCACGAACCCGCGGACGTTCTCGGGCATGGCCTCCCAGGTGTGGAGGGGCACGAACACGGAGCCGTGGCCCGCCGACGCGAGCTTCACGGCCGTCGCGAAGTCCTCGGACACGTAGTCCTCGACGAACCCACCGATCTCTAGGACCGGCTTCGTGCGCAGCATGACGTTGTGCCCGTAGCAGAACACCGCGCCCACGTAACCGCTGACCCGACGCTCCCACTCGTCCTGGCCGAGGAGGGTCGTCGCAGCGAGCGCGCGGGGGAACGGGCGGTCCGTGTTCCAGATGTTGATGAGGCCCTGGAAGATCGCGAGGTCCCGGTTCTCCGGATGCTCCGCGTACTTCAATGCCTCCGCGACCCAGTCGGGCGGGAGGATCGAGTCCGCGTCCAGGAGGACGAAGTAGTCGTATTGCACGCCGAACTGCCGGAGCCAGCCGTTGATTGCGCCCGCCTTGAACCCCTTGCGCTCGGGGCGGCGGAGGATCCGGAACGCGTGCTTGCGCGCCAGGTCGTCGACGGTGGCCCGCTTGTACGGGTCCGAGGAGTCATCCAGCATGTAGACGTCCACCGGGTACGTCTGGCGAATCGCCTCCACGCAGTCCGGGACAACGTCGTTCATGGTCGTGTAGAGGAGGGCGACGCGCGGCTGCCTCGCGAGGGAGTCGAGCTTGGGGAGCGGGTACGGCTTCACGAACAGGGAGACGACGCGCTTCGAGAACACGATTGCGAAGCTGAACAGGAAGAACACCATCAGCCCGAACTGGAGGACGCTGATCCAGGAGCGGAAGTTCACCGTCGTGCCGGCGAAGATGGCAACGGCGCCGATCCATATAGCGAGCACCAGCACGAAGAAGCGGTTGGCAAAGCGGCGCTGCGCGACAGAACGGCCTTCCATCGTCAATCGCGGGGTCTCCTGGTACACCGACTTGCGCCTCCGTGCTTCTTAAGGGTCATTGTACGCTTCACGAAGCGATAGGTCCATAATCGGCAGAATACTATTAAGATAGTAATCCCAATTCAGGCCCGAATCTCGAAGTCGGACGGCCGACATCGGTCCGGGCGGTCGCTCAGACGATCCGCTTGCGGAACACGAGGACGGCGAGGACGAGCAGGACGGCAATCCAGACGACCATGGCGACCGGTCCGGCCCAGTCCGGCAGGCTCCCACCTCCCGTCGTGCCGAAGAGCCCCAGCGCGGACGCGGGCACGAACGTGGTGACCATGAGCTGGTACACGCCGTTCGGGTTGAACAGGGTCGTGATCGTGCTGAGCGTGAAGGCCGCAGGCGTCCCGCCCTCGATCCGGAAGGCCGACTCCACCGCGAGGAACACGAGGTTCCACACGATGTTGAACACGATCCAGACGACGAGGGCTGAGAGGATCGCCGTGCCCGCGGACTTTGCGAGGGTCGAGAAGATCTGCATGATGAGCACGTAGACCGCGATCAGGCCCAGGGTCCCGACGACGAAGGCGGCGACGAAGACCACGTCGGGCCACCTCCCCGAAACCCCCGCGACGCCGACCACGGCTCCGAGCAGGACGCCGAGCATCGGGAGTCCGACGGAGAGGAACGACCCGATGAACTTCCCGATCGCGATTCCCGCTCGGGAGGCGGGGCGCGCGAGGAGGAGCTCAAGGCTGCCCTGCATCCGCTCCTTTGCGACCGCGTCGTAGGACATGGCGATCGCGATGATCGGCGCGAACAGGCCCATCAGCGCGACCCCCAAGAACAGCAAGAGCGCGTCCGGCCCCTGGAAGAACGGGAGGATCGCGAGCGGGGACCGCTGGACCACCTCGGTATCAGGGAAGGTCTCCCCGCGGAGGGCGACCGTGAGTCCCCACGTCCCGTCGTCGAGTCGGTGGTAGAGGAATCCATTGCGGTCCGTTGTGCCGACGGCGGTCCCGTTGACCGCCACCTGCGCACCCTCTGCGGGTGTCCCGTTTGCCCACATGGCGTGGATGCTCACGTCCCGCGCGGCTCCGTCCCCGAGGAGATCGAACCGTTTGACCGTCACGGACAGGTTCTGTGTGGGTCGCTGGGACGGGATCACGAAGCCGTCGGTGAAGGTCAGGACGCCCGCGGTGATCCGCACGGGCCAGACTTTTCCCGCGGTCAGGTTCGAAAACTGGGCCCATCCCGTTGCGTTCGTCGCGATCATGGCGCGTTCGACGAAGGTCGAATTGAACTGCCCCAGCGAGAACGGCTCCCCCAACACGACGGTCTGCCCGGCCCGGGGTGACCCGAGGTAGTCGCTGACCCAGACCACGATGCCTGTCGTGGAGTTGTTCGCGGTCCAGTAGGCCGACCCCCAGAGGATGTACTGGGTGGCGATGGACGGTCCCTGTGACGTGAGCCCGCCGATCCCGAACGCCGCTCCGAGGATCGCCAGGAGGGTGAGCCCCGAGATGATCCAGACCTTGAGCCCGCGCGCGTTCGAGCGCAGGTCGCGCCCCGCGACGATGAGCGATCCGCGGAACACGTCCCGCGGGTCGAAGCTCACGTCGGCCCGCCTCCCGTGAGCGAGAGGAAGGCGTCTTCGAGCGTGACCTCCGCGAGCTTCACGCCCACCACGGGCACGCCGAGGCCGACGAGGAACGCATTGACCGCGGCCCGGGCGTCCTTGTCCATCGTGACGATGAGGCCCCAGTCCGTGCGAACCACATCCTTCACGTGGCTGATGTCGAGGAGGCCGCGCAGGGCCGCGTCCGGGACGCTCGGCGCCTCGATCAGGCAGCGCACGCCTCCGCCGCCGATGCGGGACAGGAGCGCCTCGGTCGTGTCGACCGCGACGATCTTCCCCTTGTCGATCACGCCGACGTGGGTGCAGGTCTGGGCGACCTCGGAGAGGATGTGGGAGGCGAGGAGGATCGTCTTCCCCTCGCGATTCAGGTCCTTCATCAGCTTGCGGAAGAAGATGATCCCGTACGGGTCGAGCCCGCCCGCGGGTTCGTCCAGGATCAGGACGCGCGGGTCATGAAGGAGCGCCTGCGCCAGGCCGAGGCGTTTGAGCATCCCGTGGCTGTAGGCCTTCACCTTCTTCGCGCGCTCCTGGCCCAGGCCGACGAGGTCGAGGAGCTCCTTGCCTCGCTTCGCCCGTTCCGCCTTCGGCATGTGGTAGAACCGGCCCCAGTAATCGAGGTGCTCCTCCGCGGTCATCGTGGGATAGTAGCCGGGGTATTCGGGCATGTAGCCGATCGCGCCCTTGACCGCGAGCGGATCCGTGCGCACGTCGTGGCCCTCGACCGTCGCGGTGCCCTCGGTCGGCTCGAGGATCGTGGCCAGGATCCGGATCGTCGTCGTCTTCCCCGCGCCGTTCGGCCCGAGGAACCCGAAGATGCTCTTGTCGGGGACCGTGAAGGTCGCGCCGTCCAAGGCCTTGGCGCCCTGCCCGCGCCCGCGGGTATAGACCTTCGTGAGTCCCCGGACCTCGATCATGGGCGCGGCCTCCAAAGGGCGGTCCCGCCATAAAGCTCGCGGCGCGATTCCGCCGTTACACGGCGCGCCAGCGATACATCGTTCCTAAGGTGCCCGCGGGGATCGAGATCAGCGTAAGGCCGTGCGGATCGGAAGCGTCCCGAAAGGCCGCCTCGAAGCGGAACTCCGCGATCGCGGTCAGGTGGTTCGCCCGACCTCGTCGACACGGGCCGGGACCTCCGACCCGGTGTCGTCTTCTTCCGAGTGGCTCGAAACCGGATATCGCCAAGAAAAATCCGCTTGGTTCGATAATTGTTCAAGAAACTCTTAGATAACCCCGCGTAATCGGAGGTCCCAATACCACATCCGAGGGCTTATTAGGGGGTACTTGAATGCATAATACAGTGAGGGGTGCTACCGTCGTGCCGCACACTGGGGTTCAGACCTGCAACCTTCAAGGTTCGCTTCGGCGCACGCTAGTCCCACGTGAACTCCGTCCGAGGCCCCCATCGGCCCCAGAAGGCACACCATGAAAATCGCCCAAATCGCCCCGTTCCTTCCCGAGCGGCCGGGCGGCTCGGTGGTCTACTCCTCGAACCTCGCGGTCGAACTCGAGAAGCGGGGCCACGACGTCGATTTCTACGCTCCGAACTTCCCGCCGAACGGCCACCGCAAGTTCATGGGCGACCACATTCCGATCCACACCACCCGCTGCTACGGCCTGATGTTCGGCGTCAACCCGCTCACGTTCCTGACGCGTGAGCTGGCCAAGAGCGACGCGGACGTTCTGCACGCGCATTCGTACGTCTACACGACTTCGAACCAGGCCGCCCTCGTATCCCGCATCACGGGCAGACCGTTCGTCCTCCACATCCACGGCGCGACCTACTCGCGATACGCCGAGATGGACCGCAAGACCTCGTCGGCGCTCTACCTCAAGGAGAAGCTCTACGACCGCACCCTCGGCCGCTGGACGATCGAGAGCGCGGACGCGATCGCGGCGGTCTCCGAGTTCGACCTGCGGCAGTGCCGCGAGGTCTTCGACGTGGAAGAGGACAAGCTCCACCTGATTCCGAACGCGGTGGATCCGGAGGAATTCCGGCCCCGCGACGGAGACGCGCCGGACCCACCCGTCGTCACGTACGTGGGCCGGCTCGAGCAGTGGAAGGGCGCAGGCTCCTTCCTCGACATCGCGCGCCTCGTGCGGCGCGAGGTTCCCGAAGCGATCTTTCAGGTCGTCGGGACGGGCTCGATGCTGGGTGGAATGCGGGCCGCCGCGGCGGACCTCAACGGCAACGTGCGGTTCATCGGCGAGGTCGAACACAGCCGCGTGGCGGACATTCTCCGATCGACCTCCGTCCTCGTCCTCCCGTCGTTCATCGAGGGACTGCCGACCGTGTGCCTCGAGGCCCTGGCCTGCGGCGTCCCGGTGGTCGCCGCGGACACGGGGGGGACGTCCGAGGTCGTCATCGAGGGCAAGACCGGATTCCTGCGCCCCGCCCACGACTTCGCCGCGTTCGCCGAGAGGGTCGTCGCCCTCCTCAGGGACGAAGGGATGAGGCGCCGGATGGGTGCCGCGGGACGCCGCCTCATCGAGGATTCGTACAGCTGGGCGCGCATCGGGCAGCTGACCGAGAACCTGTACGAGAACCTCGTGTGAACCGGCCTCGGGCCCGCGCGATGCGGTTCGGGTCCGTCACGTGCTGACGCTCAGGACGACCACCGTCGGCGACACGAAGAGGGGCTGGAACGCGGGGGGCGCGAAGACCGGCAGGAGGCTCGCGGGGGACAGGTCCGGGATCGGATGGTCGAAGATGGATACGGCCGGAGTGCTCGCCCAGAGGACCGTCCGCGTGCTGATCACAACGTAGACGTGCGGGAAGTCGAGGACGAGGATCTGGGCCTGGGCCTGCGCGGTGAAGTAGGAATCGAAAATGGAGTGCAGAGACGTCCGCAAGTAAGAATACAGGGGAGACGAATCATCGGGGGCGCGTCCATCCGGAAGCAGGAAGGAGAGCGACGCATTGCGCAGCGACAAACCGCGGATGACGTACCCGGTCCCGGGATCCGTCACGATGTACGCGTCCGCCGGGGTGTGGTCCCGAATCCAGACCGAGGCGTGGTACTCGTCCACGGACATGTGGGGCTCCGGCTGAGTGACCTGGAACGGCAGGAGGACCGCCATGAACACCACGAGTGCGAGTACCGCGAGCGCCGCGAGACGCTGGAGCGCAAGAGGGTGCCACGGACGGGGGGCCCGCCGCCGCGCGAGCAGAGCGCGGACCGCGCGGAACGCTTCGCGCATTTCCCGCGTCGTGGGAAAGCGGAGCGAGGCGAGGTAGAACGCCAAGGCGGCCCGGAGGTAGAACTCGACTCGGTAGGTCGCCGAGAGGGGTAGCAGGTAGATGATCAGGTACACGCAAACGTACTCGAGGAGGTACCGTGCGCGGAATCCCCTCACCGGGGGGTCCTCCGGGACGTGCGCTCGATTGAACACGACGAGGAACCCAAGGACGAGCGCGACGGGTGAGTACATCACCACGAGGGCGAAGACCTTGGGCACGAACTGGAAGCCCGCGGACAGGTTTGCTTCCAGGGACGGCACGAACACCGTCGCGGCGAGTGAGACGCCGACGACCCCGAGGAGGACGATCACCAGGGTCCCCCGGAACCAACGGACCGGACGCTGGGCGTGGGCCGACCGCAACGAGCCGCCCAGCATGAACGCGAGGAACGGGGTCACTACGACGAGCTCGTAGAAGTACCAGTACACGAGGAACACGGAGCCGAGCAGGAGGATCGCGCGGCGCCGGCCCAGGCTCCCCTCATCGTCAAGGAAGAAGAGGAAGAGGCCGAGGAAGACGAGCTGGCCGAGCATGTCGATCGTGACGAAGAGCGGGGTCCGGACCGTCTCCGGGAGGGCGGTCCCTATATACAGGATCGCCAAGGTCGCGAGAAGCGCGGAATCCACGCGGCTCGAAAGGCGGTACGCGATCGCGAAGAAGCCGAGACTGTAGGCTAGGAGCAGTACGAGGACGCCGTAGTAGAAGATGGAGAGAGGGTCGACTCCGAGGACGAGGCTGTAGCCCGCGATGAAGTCGTTGAAGGAGGCGGGGTACGGGACGAGCGCCGAAGCGGGGAACGGAGGCCAGAGGACGAAGCCAAACCCGTGATGATTGAGGGTCCAGCCGACCGAGGCCAGAGCCGGGTTCAGGTCCCACCCGCTGATCGACGGGTACGGGTTGGGCCACCGGAACAGGACGAAAAGGATTCCCGAGGCGCCGACGAGGGCCGCGACCGCAACGGGTATTCCGCGAGAAGGCCGGTGCGTCGAGGTCGCCGCAGGACGGAGCCTCGAGCACACGATCGTCCCGACATCGAGCGCCATACAGGGAGCGACGACCAGGCCGGTCAGCGTGGACGCCCAGAAGAGGAAAGTGAGGGCGAGCGCCATGGACAGGATGACCAGGAGCGCGAAGCTCGTGATGAAGTCCAAGGCGATCCCCGCGGGAGTCCACAGGGGGCGAGATACCTTCGGCGGGAAGGCGACTCGGAGGAACGCTCGGATCGAGAGACCCGAGAGGTACGTGAGGATCAGCGCCCCTGCGAGGGCGCGGACAATTCCGAAGCCTGGGGTGGCCAGCGAGCCGAGGAAGGCGAGGCACACCGCCAGACTCAGCGCGGCGGTCACCGCCTCCGGCCGCAGGGGCTTCACGCCAATTCCTCCAAGGCCCGAAGGAACCGGGGGGCCACGACATGGACTTCGTACTCCGCCGCGACCCGCTCTCGAGCTCGGTTTCCGAGTCGCTCGCGCAGCGCGGGGTCTCCAAGCACCCTACGCAGGGACGCCGCGAACCCGTCCGTGTCGAACGGCTCGATGAGCAACCCGTCCACGCCGTCCCGGATGATCTCGGAGACCCCACCGTGGCGGGAAGCCATCAAGGGCCTCCCGAGCCCCATCGCCTCGAGGGCGACCATCCCGAACAACTCGACCCAGGAGGGCATCACGACGACGGCGGCAGCTCGAATCCGCCCCAGGAGCTCCGTCACGGGAACGTCGTGCGACGTCTCGACCCGGAGCGTGGAGGGCGCACGCGCCCGGGCCTCGGCGACCGCGCGGGCGAGCCGGCCCGTGCCGATGATCTGCAACGTGAGCGGCACCTCCCTCGAGGCGAGCTCGGCGGCTCGCAGCAACTCAACGACGCCCTTGTCGGGCTCGAGCCGTCCGATGAAGAGGACGGTCGGCCGGCCTTCGTCGGAGGACGACGGACCCGGGGGAGCAGTGGCCGCCTCCGCATCCAGCCGCGCGAAGTCGATGGTGTGGGGCACGACGCGGATCCGTTCGGCAGGGATCCCCATCGCTCGGTACAGGCTCTCCTGGTAGCGGCTGTGCGCGAGGATGCCCGAGACGACGGTTCGTGCAGCGAGGCGGTCGAGACCCTCGTACACCGGGTTGCGCCAGCTCGCCGGACGCCAATACCGTAGACCGAATCGCCGCCCCCACGACCCGTGGGGGATGTTGCCGAGGACGTTGTACCCCAGGAGGACGGGACCTCGCGCCGCTCGCGACACCTCGAACGCGGTGTCCAGGCTCGAGAAGACGATTGTCCGCCTGGGCCGGTGTTGAGCCAGGGAAGCCCTCGCACGATGGACGTTCGTGGGACCGCGGAGCAGGCGTCCACCCATGGAGCTCGAGGTACCGGAGAGGTCGCGGTACACGGGGAACCTCACGCGCCGCGCGAACTCCGGGTCCACCGGGTTGCGCGTCGTGACGACGGCGAACCGGACCCCCATCGCCGAGACCAGATGGTTCCCCAGGTCGAGGACGGGGTTGTTCGGCCCGGCGAAGTGGGAGAAGCTGGACACGAAGGCCAGCAGGTCGGTTGCATCCTCGGGCATGAACGCGCACGGAACCCCCATGCCCGGCATAGAGGTTTCGCCCCCGGCCTCCATGGGAGCCGGGGACCGTTGGCGGTGCCGCAATGTTCATTCCGGGAACGCGGCTCTCGGATGCACTCCTTGCTGCTTCCTCCCCCGCGATCCGCCGAAGCGGACCGAATTAAGCGCTCCTACGTGGACGACTGCGAGCCGACGCACGCGACGATGCTCCTCGAGGAGACGCACCGGAGACGGTATGCCGCTATCCTGAGGGCGTTGGACCAACTCGGGGCGCGGAGCCTCCTCGATCTCGGATGCGGGGAGGGGAACCTCGAACGCGAGATGGCCGGTTCCTCCGCCCGGTTCGAGCGGATCGTCGGCTGCGACCTGAACCGCACGAAACTCCGGCGGATCGATCGCGCGACCGTGCCATCCGAGTCCGTGGGCCTCCTGCAAGCGGACGCGGAACATCTCCCGTTGCGAGCGCACGCGATCGACACGGTCGTCGCGACGGAGGTCGTGGAGCACGTCCCGGACGAAGCGAAGGCGCTCTCCGAACTGGAACGTCTCGCCGCGCGGCGCTACATCATCACGGTCCCCGCACTCCGCTATCCCCCGTTCATCCTCGCGCTCGGTTCGGAGCGGGTCCAGAGGTGGGCGAAACGCGAGCCCCGCCATGCCCGGCGCGTGGTGAAGGCGGCCCAGCGAGCCGCGCGATGGTCGGAGATACCGCTCCTGCCGTTCTACCTCGCGATCGGAGTCGCCAAGGCCCGGGGCCTGCGATACTACGACTACCGGCTCTATCACGGGAACGTCCCGCACCGGCTCTACACGACGACGTACCTGGTTGAGACCTTGCGATCGCACGGGTTCGAGGTGGAGACGGTCCATGGCGTGGGCTTCTCACTGCCCTATCTCTCCGAGCTCGAGGTCGTCGCGCGCTGGCGGGGCATCGGCTGGCTTGCGTCGTGGTGCGCGAGGATCCAGGCACGCCTCGACGAACGATTCATCCGCGTGCCGGATGCGAGCCAGAACGTGATGGTCATCGCCCGCCTCCGGGATGCCGCCTCGAACCCATGAGGCGCCGTCGAGCGATACGCTTAAACCAATGGGGAATGCTGGCGCCGCGGCTCGCCGGGGACGGCGGTGACAAGTCATGACCCGGATCGGGATTCTCACAACGCATCCGCCGGGTCAGAGCCTGGGGACGACGAAGCGGGTGGTGGGCCTCGCGCGGGGCCTGCGAACGAACTCCGTGGACTCCGTCCTCCTTTCCCCCTACCCGGGCCGACCCGCGTGGTGGGATTCGGGGGAGTTCGCATCCCTCGCGACCTCCCCCGGACAGCGGGTCTCGAGCACCGCGCGGCGCATCGCGGTCGATGCGTTCTACCGGTGGAAGTCGGTGCGCCGCCTCGCCCTTCGGAATCCGGCGCGGCTCCAAGCCGAGATCCAGGGGCTGGCACGCAAGGTCGTTGCCCGCGCGGGCGGGTTGCACCTCGACCTCCTCCAAGCCGAGCAGCAGGTGGCCGCCGCGGCAGCGTGCTCCGTGAAGCAGGAGCTCGGGATGCCGGTCGTGGCGGACCTGCACAACGTCTGGGCCGCCGAGCTCGTGGAGGACGGGCTGGCCTCTGCCGGATCGGCGGTGGAGCACCAAGCCCGCGACCTCGACGCGCGGATCGCGGCGGACGCCGACGGCATCCTCGTACCGGACCGGGAGATGCGCGACTACTTTGTCGAGCAACTCGGCGCCGACCACACGCGGACCTGGGTCGTCCCGACCGGGGCGACGGCCCGGGTCTCCGGCCCTTCGTCGCCGCCGCCTCCCTTCCGGCTCGTGTACTCGGGCATCGTCACCTCATGGGTGCGGCTCGAACCGTTCCTCGACGCCTGCGCCCTCCTCCGGGGGAGCGGCATTGAGACCGTGCTGCTCGCAACGGGCCGCGGACCCGGACGCCGCCGGCTGCGGCGCCTCGCCCACGAGCGGGGGGTACGTCTCGAATTCTTCTGGTTCCCCACCGACACGGAGTATTTCCGGTTCCTGGCCACCTGCCACGTCGGGATCGTACCCTGGGCGGACTCCGCCTCACGCACCTACGCCGTCCCCGGGAAGATGTACGACTATCTTGCGGCGGGCTTGCCGGTCGTCGCGACCGGATCGGGCTCGTGGGCCGAGGACCTGGCTCGGGAGGACATGGGGCGCTGCGTCCGCGACGATCCGAAGGAGATTGCGGCCACGCTTCGTAGCCTGCTCACGGACGAGACGCTCCGGATGAGAAGAGCGTCGAACGGGCTCGCCTTCCTCGCGCGGGAGTACTCCTGGTCCCGGATCGCGAAGGTCGCCGCGGGCGCATACGAGACCGTCCGGGCCGCGCCGCGCAACGCCGGGGGGTGAGACCACGGCGTCCCCACCCGATCCTTCCGAGCGAAACCGGCTGGAGTCGCGGGCCCGCGGGCGCGCGCTGGGCATCGCCGGCACGAGCTCGATCTCGCCGTCTGGTTCGTTCCCAGGCGTCGTCCTCGATGAGGCACGACGGCTGATCGAGAACCTCAGGAGCGTCGACGTATTCGTCTTCGCGCCGCACGGGGTCGCCCTCCATGAGGCCTCGGTCGCCTCGAAGGAGCTGCGCCTGCACCGCATCCCTCTCCCGCGAGGAGTGAACCGTCTGGACCGTCCGCTTCGCATGGGCTTCGAAATGGCGGCCTTGTACCTGGCGCTCCTGCGGGCCCTCCGCCGCGATCGCGTCGACATCCTCCGCGCGGACGACACGGTCGTCACCGGCCTCCCGACCGTCGTCGCTGGCAAGCTCACAGGGATCCCGGTCTTCGTGTTCCTCGCCGGGTCCATCGAGGAGACCGTTGGTCAGAAGCTACGGGGGTCGACCGCGGCCGGAGCAACGCGCCATGCCGTGCGGTGGCTTGAGGGGCGGGTGTTCCGAGCCGCGGACGGCGTCCTGGCGGTGAACCGCGCTCTTGCCTCCTCGGCCCGAGAGGGCGGGGCCAAGCTCATCGAGACATCGACCTCCTTCGTGGACGCCGGACGGTTCCCACCCCGCGCGGTCGGCGAGTCCGGCCAGCGAGATCGGGCATCCTGGATGGTCCGCTACCTTGGCCGCCTCGAGCGCGAGAAGGGAATCTTCGACATACTCGACGCGATGGAGCGGCTCCCGCGCTCCGGCTCGCCCCGGATCGGACTCGAGTACGTGGGAGGCGGAAGCCAGGAGTCTGAGCTCCGGGCGGAAATCGCGCGGCGCTCCCTCGCGCCCCGGGTCTCGATCCGCGGACCCGTCCCGCATGACGACGTCCCCGCGCTCCTCGCGTCGACGGACCTCCTGCTCCTCCCCTCGTACACGGAGGGGAGTCCGACCGTCGTGTACGAGGCGATGCTTGCAGGGGTCCCGGTGATCGCGACACCGGTCGGCTCCCTGCCGGACCAGTTCGTTGACGGCATCGACATCTTGTTCGTGAAGGCAGGTGAGCCCGAGGGCCTGGCGGAGGCCATCCGGAAGCTCCTCGCCGACCCGGTGTTGCGGACGCGTGTTCGCGAGGCAGCGGGCATGAAGGCCCGGACCCTCGTGGCTGGGTACATCCCCACCCAGCTCGACTTCATCGAGAAGGTCCTCGCGGCCCGCTCCGCCGAACGTCCCTAAACCGCCTCGCCCGCGAGCCTTGCATCCTCCATGCATTCCCTTCCAGGTGAGTGTCCGCTGAGAATCTCGGGAAGGCCGCCGGGCGAGGTGACCGACCTGGGAACACATGCACAGCCGCCCGCCGCAGGATGACCACGATCCCGGCGAGCACAATCGCTGCGATCCGTCCGGTCACCTGAGGGTCGAACGGCCAGGTCAGCAAGGCATCGGGGCAGGGCCTAAGGAAATGCTGGGCCCATTGTGCCCCTGTCCAGCGAACGAGACGCCCGTCAGAGCCGGCCTCGAGGGCGGTCCCGGGGAGGCCGCTACCCGTGCAGGTACGTGACCCAGAACGCGTATCCCATGAGCCCGACCCACAGGACCGCGAAGCCGACGAGTACCCCGCCGACCGCGATCCACGCGGGGAGGCCGCCCTCCGGCGCCTCGTTCCACAGGGAGAGCCGGTCCGGGACGCGCAGAATCTCCCGCTCGATCCGCCGCGCCTTCATCGCCCAGCGCGCCGTGCGCGCGGCCGCGCGGCGCGCGATGATCACCCAGCTCAGGATCATCGCGAGGTTCAGCGCGCCGAGGACGAGGAACGTGTTCGTGTCCTCGTTCACGCTCAGGACCTCGAAGGCCAGGAGCGCGTTGACGAGGGCGAGGGCCGCCCCGGAGAGGGTGAGGCTCGCCTCCTGGTGCCGCTGCCAGGCGTTCAGCTCTCTGGACTGGTGGACGGGGTCCCACGAGGGGGCTGGGGGTTCCATGCGATTCCCTCCCCGGGGGAAGGGCCCAGGGGGGACTTGAAGGAATCTGCGCTCTTATCGCGGGGATCGCGTTCCAGGACGCCCAAGGCCGTACGCCCCCGCGGGTTCCTGTTATCACCCTGCGAATCCGCCCTCCCGGGTTAATATAGGTCTCAGGCGAACGGGGACGGCGACGGGATCATGAAACGCGACCGGGACACCCTCTCCCTCATCCTCGGGATCGTCGTGCTGGTCCTCGGCATCGCGCTCGTCGTGTTCACGGTCTACAGCTTCATCTCAATCGCGACGAACCCGAACAGCTTCCTCCGCCCGCAGGGCAGCCAGGCGGTTCCGGTCGGGTCGCAGGCGAGCGGGCCCACCGCCGCGTTCAGCTGGCAGACGAGTGGTTCCACGCTGTCTGTGAAGGACCTCTCCCAGTCCGGCGGCGCGGTGATCGTGAATTGGACCTGGAACGCCGGGGACGGACGCGGCGTCGGGTATGGCCAGTCGATCTCGCCCTACACGTACGTGCAGGCTGGGACGTACACGATCTCCCTGACCGTCCGGGATGCGGACCAGCTCACGAACCGCGCCGAGACCACGATCCAGATCCCCTCGAACGCGAGCGGGAACGCGGGACCTGTCGGCGGGGGCAACAACGGCGGGAACAATCAAGGGGGCTGCACGGGCAGCAACTGCGGCGACCCGTTCGGAGGCGGGAGCCTGGTCCAGGTCGGTGCCGTGATCCTGACCCTGACGATGCACATCGTCATGGGCTACACGGGCGTCCACTTCATCCGTGCCGGCTGGGGGCTGCTCCGGCCGCGGGGAGCGGGGATCCTCGTTCCGATGAGTCCGTGAACGGGGAGTGCGTCGAGACTGAGATTCCTCCGGCAATGGTGCCCGCGCCGCCCTCCGAGTCGACGGGTCGCCTTCGCTCGCCCGACGCATTTCGCGGAGGGGGGACGAAGGTCGTCCTCGTCGCTTGCGCGCGTGGAGAAGGTAGAAGGATTCAGGACGACATCGCGGGAGGTTCCGGCCGCGATCGCGAGTGGAGGTGGGCGGGATGCCCATGGGTCTGATGAAACCGCTGGTCCAAGAGAAGGAATGGCGTGTCCAGGGAAACGTGAACGAACTTCGGAGCGCGGTGAACGCATCGATGAGCCAGAGCGGGTTCTCGGTCGAGGAGGAGGACGCCTCCCTCGAGGGCGCGCCCTACTCGGGCGTCGCGTTGCACCAGAAGGTCAAGATCGGGATGACGTACGGCTCCATGGCGCACCGGTCCGAGGGCGGCCTGCTCGAATTCGGTCGCTCGGGCGCCAAGACGGGCGCGGCGAAACTGGGGGAGCCGAACCGGCTCCACCTGTGGTACTATCCGGTGGGCGAGAACACGGTGATCCACGCACGCGGGACGGGCATGGAGAAGAACCTCCGAGAGGCGTTCGCCACCCTGGAATCCACCCTGGGCTCCCGCGCGGTCTCGCCCCCTGCCGTCGCACCGTGAAGCGAAGCAACCATCGGAACGGCTCGGACGAGTAACGCCCCAAAGGGACGGAGCCCACGCCTCGCCACGAGCTCCCGCAGGGGGAGCGTCGCTCTCCCGCCGCATACGGTAAGTGCGGTGGATTCTTAGCGCTCTCCCGCGCGTCCGCGCGCTCGGACGGAGGCGGGTCGGTCGCGACACCGGGCCGCCCACGTGCTCTTGGTCGTCGAGGACCGCATGCTCGAGATCGGCAATGTCTACGGACACGGGTTCGACCCGGCGAAGCTCGCGGAACTCAAGCACGCAGGCTTCACGGTCCGTCCCCAGGTCTCGCACTATGCCGGAACCCAGGTCTGCCGCTTCGTGGACTTCGAGGACGGGCCGTCGCTCGAGCTGATCGAGGTCGGAGACGCGAAGGCGTACCTCGACTTCGTCCCGCTGGGCATGAAGCCGTATGCTCCGGGCATCTCCGTCATCGTGCCGGATTATGCGGAGCGGGAGCTCGCTGATTTCGAGCGCAAGTATGAGGAGTGGGGTCCGTACGCGCTGCACGCGAACTACGACGGATCGGACGACCCGTCGAAGCCGGGATGGAACTACCTGAACTTTGAGCGGCCTGTGATCCGGGACACGTTCCTCTTTCTCACGCGGCTGGA
>CAVYJM010000004.1:0-26549 GCA_963768855.1 uncultured Thermoplasmata archaeon | reverse complement strand
CCAGCCTCCACGCCTCGAGCCCTTCCGCGGACCAGACCTCGACGGGTCCGAGGGCGGCCTCTCGCGTCGCGACGTCGGGAGCGAGCCAGCGCTGCTCCAAGAAGTCCAGCAGGTCCCGCCCCTCCCAGCCGCAGGTCGGGAGCGCGGCGGAGCACCGCGGGTGGAAGCGGCAGCCCGCGGGCGGGTAGACGGCGTCGGGCACCTCCCCCTTGGGCAGCTCCTTCCGCGCGCGCTTCGTAGGGTCGGGCACGGGGATTGCGGACAGGAGCGCTTTCGTGTACGGGTGCTTCGGGTCGTCGTAGATCTCCCTCGCAGAGCCCATCTCGACAATGCGGCCGAGGTACATGATCGCGATCCGGTCGCAGATGAACTTCGCGGTCGCCAGGTCGTGGGTGATGAACAGGTACGTCAGCCCGTATCGGGTCTTCAGGTCGATCATCAGCTCGAGCACCTTCGCTCGGATCGACATGTCGAGCATCGCGACCGGCTCATCCGCCACGATGAGCTTGGGTCGCAGGATCATCGCCCGCGCAATCACCGCGCGCTGCTTCTGGCCACCGCTCAGGTCGGCGGGGTACTTCTCGTACAGCTGCTCCTCCGGGGTGAGTCCGACCTCCCGCATGATCGCGAGGACCGCGTCCCGCTCTTCCACCTCGGTCGCGCGCACCGGCGACCCCTGCGCGGGATGGATGGATCCCCCCACGATCCCCTTGGCCACGGACGATTCCGGCGTGATCCCATGGATCTCGAGGGGATGGCCGATCGCACGCCCGATGGACATGGCGGGGTTCAGCGCCGCGTGGGGGTCCTGGAAGACGATCTGGGCTTGCCGCCGGAAGCCCTCGAGCTGCTTTTCCTTCAGGTGCGTGATCTCATGCCCTTCGAACTCAATCGTCCCCGACGTCGGTTCGACGAGGCGCAGGATCGTCCGCCCCACGGTCGTCTTCCCGCATCCGCTCTCGCCGACGAGCCCGAAGATCTCGCCCCGCCGCAATGTGAAGTCAACACCGTCGACGGCGTGGACGACGGGCTTCTCCCGGAGGAGCAACCTCTGGAGGACGGGCATCTTCACGGAATAGTGAACCTTGAGATTGCGGACCTCGAGGAGAGACTCCGTGGACGCCACAGGCTTCGTCTCGGTGAGCATTACAGGAATTCCCCTCCGAAGTGGCACGCCGCGAACTGCCCCGGGCGGAACTGGACGAGAGGCGGATCCTCGGACTGGCAGATGTCCTTCGCGTAGGGGCACCTAGGGTGGAAACGGCACCCGGTCGGCGGCTTGTACAGGTCGGGCGGGCTGCCGTCGATGGAGTAGAGCTCCTTCGTCTCCAGATGGATGACGGACTTCAGGAGGGCTTGCGTGTACGGATGGATCGGCCGGGCGAAGATGTCCCACACGGACCCGATTTCCACGAGGCGCCCCGCGTAGAGCACCGCGACGCGGTCGCACACCTCCGCGACAATGCCGAGGTTGTGCGTGATGAGGAGGAGGGACATCTTGTAGGCGCGCTTCAGGTCCTCGAGGATCTCGAGGATCCCGGCCTCCACGATCACGTCCAGCGAGGTCGTCGGCTCGTCGGCCACGAGCAGGGAGGGTCGGAGCACCAGGGCGAGGGCGATCATGATCCGCTGCCGCATGCCGCCCGAGAACTCGTGCGGGAAGTTCTTCATCCGCGATTCGGGGATGCCCATGGCGGTCAGGGCGACGCGCGCACGTTCCCGCGCCTCGTCCTCGGACACGTCCTCGTGGGCGCGGATCGTCTCGACGAAATGCCGGTCGATCGTCATGAGCGGGTTGAGGCGGGTCATGGGATCCTGGAAGATGAGGGCCAAGTCCCTCCCTCGCAGCTCGCGCAATGCCTCTTCCTCGAGGGTCAGGAGGTCCTGCCCGCGGAACCGCACGTGGCCCTTCACGCGCGTTCCGGGGGGGAGCACCCCGAGGACCGCTTTCCCGAGCGTGGACTTCCCGCAACCCGTCTCGCCGACGACCCCGAGCGTCTCCCCCTCCGGGATCTCCAAGGAGACGCCCTCGATGGCCCGGACCTCGCCGCGCAGGGTCTTGTAGTGAACCGAGAGGTCCTCGAGCTGGAGGAGCTCTTCCATCGGTTAGCGCTCCTTCTTGAGGAGGGGATTCACGAGGTCGTTGAGCCCTTCCCCGAGGAAGCTCAGGCCGACGGTGAGGATGATGATCATGATCCCGGGGAAGACCGAGGTCCACCAGACGCCGTTCCCCAGGAAGCGCTGGGCGTCGCTGAGATCGAGGCCCCAGTCCGGGGTCGGGCGTTCGAGGCCGAAGCCTAGGAAGCTTAGGCCGGCGGCCGTGAGGATCGCATCCGCTGCGTTCAGGGAGAAGATGACGGGGATGGAGACGAGGACGTTCGAGGCGATGTAGGACCACATCACGGTGCGAGGCTTGGCGCCCAGGGCCCGCGCGGCCTCGACGTAGGTCTCCTGCTTGATCGAAAGCACGTGGTTCCGCGTCACGCGGTAGTACAGGGGGATGTAGATCACCGTGATCGCGATGCCGATGTTCACTACGCCCTTTCCGAGGAACAGGGCCACGAGCGCCGCGAGCAGCAGGCCGGGGAAGGCGTACACGGAGTCCATCACGAGGACGAGCACGCGGTCCAGATAGCCGCCGTGATATCCCGAATACAGGCCGACCGGGAAGCCGATGACCAGGGCGAGGAAGACCCCGATCACCATGATCTCTAGCGACGTCCGAGCGCCCCAGAGGACCCGGCTGAACACGTCGCGTCCCAGATCGTCGGTCCCCATCCAGTGCGCCGCGCTCGGGGCCTGGTTGATCTGGGTCGGGACGATCAGGGTGGGGTCGTAGGGGGAGAAGAAGGGCGAGAAAATCGCGATGACAATGAACGCGAGGAGGAGGATGAGCCCGAACCAAGTGAGGCGGCCCGCGAGGGTCTTGCGCTGTTCCAGCATCGGGTGGATGAACCGGCCGAGGAAGGTCCGCGGACCGAAGATGGATTCCCACGTGACCTGCTCGGAGCCTCCCGTGGCGGTCGACATCCTAGTACCTCAGGCGCGGGTCGATGAGCCCGTTGACGATGTCGATGAGGACGGAGATCACGATGATGATGAACGCATAGATGACGATGGTCCCCTGGATCATCGGGTAGTCCTTCGAGTTGATCGAGTCGAGGAGCAGCGTCCCCATACCGTCCCAGGAGAACGTCCGCTCCGTGAGCACGGCCCCCGCGAACAGGATCGCGAACTGGAGGCCCAAGATCGTGACGACTGGGATGAGGGCGTTCTTGAACGCGTACCGGTAGACGATCGAACGGTTCCGCACCCCTCGGGCGCGCGCCGCCTCCACGTAGTCCGAGTTGGCCGTGCGCAGCAGGTTCGCGCGCACGGTCTTCGTGAAGAACCCGCTCAGGACGAGCCCCAGCGTGAGGCAGGGCAGGACCAAGTGGCGCAGGGCAATGATGAAATCTCCGAAGTTCCCCTCAATCAGGCTGTCGAGCGTAAGGAGGCCGGTGATCTTCCTCGGGAAGGGGATCCCCGGGTCCCAACGCAGGCTCGCCGGGAGCCACCGTAGTTCCACCGCGAACACGAGCTGGAACATCAGACCGAGCCAGAAGATCGGGATCACCCAGACGATCGTGCCGTAGAGCCGGACCGCCACATCGACGGGCTTGTCCCGGTTCACCCCGCCGAGGACCCCCGTGCCTAGGCCAACGACCGTGGCCACAATCATCGCGCCGATTGCAAGCTCGATGGTCGCGGGCAGCTTCAGGAGGATCGTGCCGAGCACGCTGTTCCCGCGGTAGATCTCACCCAGGGACGTGCCGAAGTCTCCGGTGAAGATCTGCCGCAGGTAGATCCCGTACTGGGTCCACCAGGGTTGGTCGAGGCCGTAGCGCGCTCGTGCGGCTGCCAGGACGGCCGGGGGCGCTCGCCCCCCATACAGGGCCGCGATCGGATCTCCTGGCAGGATTCGCAAGACGAGGAAGACCACGCTGAGCAGGATCAAGAGCATGGGCAATGCGAGGACGAGACGGGACACTGCGTAGGCGGTGAGCGACGCCCTCTTCGGCATTGGCCCTCGGGGGGAAAGGGGGTGGGAAACAAAAAAGGAAAGGGTCCGGTCCGCTCAGGACCGGATTCGTGCCATCTCGTTCGTCCGGAACAGGGTATAGCCCATTTGACCCAGCAGGCTGTTGGCCTGGCTCAGGTTCGGTGTCGAGCCGTACGTGGTCTGGAACACCGGCTTGGAGTAGGGCATGCTCGGCGGGACCATGCTGTAGATCGGCGTCACGAGGCTGCTGAAGACCGTGTTGGCAATTGCCGTGCGGTTGACCGCATAGGCGATGGCCTGCCGCAGCCGCACGTCGTTGAACGGCGGCGTCTTGACGTTGATCACCAGGTACCGGATCTGCGGGCTCGAGCCGATGTCCACCTTGATCCCCAGGGTGGACGCCTGACTCTGCAGACTCGTCAGGTCTGTGGGATTCAACGTCCGATAGGCGACGTCGATCGCGCCAGTCGAGATGTCGTTCTTCAGGTTCGTCGCCGAGCTGTACAGCGTGATCGTCACGGTGTTCAGAACGGGAATCGTCGGGATGCCCTTGCTCGCGTACAGGCCGGGGTTGTAGTAGTTCGCGAACTTGGTCAGGATGATCTGGTTGTTCGGAGTGTATCCCGTGAGCTCGTAGGGTCCCGTGCCGACGACCTTGCCCAGCTGGTCCGACTGCTGGCCCGTGTTGTTGTAGGCCAACATGGAGACCGGGGCCGAGATCGTGAAGGCCATCAGGCTGTTGAAGAACCCGACCGGGTGCTGCAGGTGGAACACGATCGTGTTGTCATCCGGGGTCGTGATCCGCGAGTCCGGGTTCTTGGACAGGTTCCCGACATCGTACAGGAGGAACGCAGGGCTCCCGGACAGGTCGAGGTGGATCGCGCGCTCGATGGACCACTTCATCACGGTCGCGTTGAACGCACTGCCGTCTTGGAAGGTGACCCCGGTCCGGAGGTGGAAGGTGTAGTTCAGTCCATCCGCCGAGATGTCGCCGTTCGCGATCGTGGGGACCCTCGTCGCCAATCCGGGCATGAGCGTCGTCGTCTGCGTGTCGTAGACCAGCAACGTGTCGAAGACCTGGTTCACGATCTCTCCCGAGAAGTAGTCGTACTCCTTCGCGGGATCGAAGGACACCACCCGGTCCGTGGTCCCGACGGTCAGCGAGGTCGAGCTCGTCTTGTTCACAACGAACCACTTGAACGTCACGGGATGCAGGTACACGCCGCTCACGCTCGTCTTGTAGACCACGTGGGCGTTTCCCTGCCACAGCGGGATGTAGGGCACGTCGCTCGCGAGCTGGTCCTGAATGCTCCCGAAGAGGCTCGTCCGGGTCGTCTCGCTCGCGGTCGCGGCCTCCTGGCCGAGCCAGGTATCCATCTGGGCCGAGCTGTAGTTCGATCCGAGCGACTGTCCTCCGGAGGTCGACAAGAAGGGCGAGACGTAATCGTCGGAGTCGAAGTAGTCCGGATACCAGCCCAGGAGGAAGAACGGAAGGCGCCCGTTCCCGAAGTCGTCGGTGTAGGTGGCCCACGGCTCGGACTTCAGGTTGACGGTGAGCTTCCCCGTCGCCTCCAGAGAGGACTTGATCACCTGGGCGACGGCCGGCTCGGTGTCTCCGTAATGCCCGTCGCTGTTGTACCAGAGGTCGATCGTGAGCTTCTTCGGCGGTGCGGTAAAGATGATCGCAGCCGCAGCACCCACGATGACGACCGCCACAATTACGGCTATTAACACATAGAGTGTCCGCTTTTGCATTCTTGCTCCTCCAGCGACCAGCCCCACCCATCGACGGGCCGGACGGGGGGGATATTGAACGAACCGTAGTTAACCGTTACACATCGACTTTTATTCCTAGAGGCCTCCACGGTCGAAGTCTTCGAGCTTTGTCCTAAGATTCACCGATCGCCGCAACCGACCCAGGGCGGCGTCAATCCGCTCTCGGGAGAACTCGCGTTCATCACAAAGGAAGCGGCGGACCGCCTCCGGCTGCGGCGGCCGCCCGCGAAGGTCCACATGGGACTCGACCGGAGGATGTAGGAAGAACGCGCGAATCGCGTCGACGTCCTCCGGGATCTGCTCGCGGACCTCCGCCGGCGCACGGTCCAAGGAACCCCATTCGCGAATCCGCTTCACGGCGGTCTTCGGGCCGACTCCTTTCACGCCGCCGTTGAAATCCGTTCCGACAAGGATCGCGACGTCGACGAGTTGCTCGCGGGTGACTCCGAGGGTTCGGAGGTTCTCCTCCAGGTCGAGAATCTCCGGGGGCACCGCACGCGAACGCCCGCGGGTCGGCAGGAATTCCGTGGAGGACACGGCCAGGAACCGGATGAGTCGCGGGGTGCCAAAGAGCATTGCGTCGTAATCCTTGGAGCTCGCGGCCCACACGTCGCCGCGCTGGGCGAGGTAGGCGGCCTGCGCTTCGCCTTCGCTCGGCGCTTGGATGCACGGGATCCCCAGGAACGAGAGCAGGGTCTTCGCATCCTCGATCATCGCCCGCGTGAGCCGGGTCGAGCTGACGGCCTTCGACCACGCCCTGGTCGCGTCGCCCGACGCCACGGCGGCTTCGTATTCCTGCTGCGCCCTCGCCCGAGCCGCTCGCCGCTTCTCAATCTCCGTCCGCTTCAGATCCGGCGGGGGCCCGTCGAAGACGAACACGGGATGGATTGCGTAATCCGCGAGGAAGCGGGTCGTGCGGAACATGAGGCCGTTCAGGTGGGACGTGACGCGGCCGTGGGAGTCCATGAGCGGACGCCCGTCCCGCGTCCGCATGATCGAGAGGAACTGGTAAAGCTCGAGGTTCCCGTCGACGGCCACGGTGCGGCCCCGGAGCGCCTCGAGGCTCGTCTCGTGTCGAACGACCACCGGCGTGAGGTTCACGCCCATGACGGACGCGAATCGACTGGACGCGTTAACTATTTCTCCCCCGGGGGGTTCGAGACGAGCGCTACCATGGAAACGCGTGTCGCTCTCGTCACAGGCGCCTCCCGCGGCATCGGGGCCGCTACCGCGGTCCGGCTCGCCCGGGATGGCTTCGACGTGGCCGTGAACTACGCCTCGCGCAAGGAGGGCGCTCTCCGAACGGTGAAGGCGATCGACGATGCGGGTCGCCGGGGGATGGCGGTCCAGGCCGACGTGTGCCAGGTCACCGACGTCCGGCGCATGGTCATGGAGACGGTCGCGGGACTCGGCCGCCTTGACGTCCTCGTGAACAACGCAGGCGTGTACGAGCGGGCGTTCTTCGACGACACGACGCCGGAAGCATGGGACCGCCGGCTCGCGACGAACCTTTCCTCCTGCTTCTACGCCGCGAAGGCCGCCGTGCCCGAGATGAGGAAGGCGGGCGGCGGCCGGATCATCAGCGTCACGAGTCAGCTCGCGTACCGGGGGACGACGCACGGCGCGGACTACGTCGCGGCGAAGGCCGGGATCGTCGGGCTCACGAAGGCCCTCGCCCTCGAGCTCGCGAAGGATCACATCCTCGTGAACGCGGTGGCCCCGGGCAGCATCGACACGGACATCCTGGCGGGAGACAGCCCCGAGGAACGTGCGCGCCGCGTGCGGACAATCCCCCTGGGGCGGGTCGGCCGGCCGGAGGAGATCGCCGCGGCGGTCGCGTTCCTGGCCTCGCCCGATGCGGCGTACATCACCGGCCAGGTGCTCCACGTCAACGGTGGGTCGCTGCTCTACTGAGGACCTCGAAGGTCCAGCCCTCGCGGTCCGCCCGAATCGCCTCGAGGTCGAGGACCGCCTCCTCACGCGGGAGGCTCAGGAAGAACTTCGCGACGTGCTTGCAGAAGTCGCGGGCCGGCCCAGTCTTCTCCCAGTCCTCGCAGTCGTGGGCGAGGCGCCTCGCGGTGCGGTCGAGCTCGACCCGGTAGTCCTTCACCCGGGCGAGGACGGTCGCCCCGTCTCGCGTAATCTCGACGTCCGCGGGATCGATCGCCTTGGCCCGCTCCAGGCGGCCCGGGTCGACGAAGGTCGCGAGCAGTTCCTGGAAGTGGGCCTCCGCATGCGGGTCGGCGCCGAAGTCCTCGAGGGTCGTCCGCCTCATCTTGACCGCCTCCGCCGAGGTGCGCTTGCGGAAATTCTCGATCCGCCCCAGGGCGCGCGCCTTCGCCTCGTCCTCCACGCCGAGCATCCGCAGGATCTGGAGGCTGTTCTCCGGCGCGTACCCGTGGTAGTGGTTGTTGAAGAACCCGAACACCGTCTCGGCCTGGGATGCGACCTGCTCGACGCGCGGCACCCACTCCCTGAGCTGGTCCTCCGGGTAGTGATAGTTGTACCAGGGCTCCTGGCCGTGCCCGTGCCACCGGATGTAGGCGACCGGGGCGGTCACGTGGAGATCGGGCGGCAGGAGCGGCTCGTCCACGATCGTGTACGAGACGCCCGTGTCCCGCAGGAGGTCGAACGCCTCGAGCGTCATCCAGCTCCGGTTCCTCGGCTCGAGCGCGAACGTGAAACCGCGCGGCAGGGAGTCGAGGAAGCGCCGGATGGGGGGCTCCTCGAACCGCAAGCGCGGCGGGAGCTGGAGGAGGAGCGGCCCGAGCTTCCCCTGGTCCAGGAGGGGCCGCATGAGCTCGCAGTACGCCTTCAGGTCCATGTCGGCGCCGCGGGCGACGTCAAGCAAACGGTCATGGGTGACGGTCTGCGGCACCTTTGCGGCGAACATGAATTCGTCGGGCGTGTACTTGCCCCAGCCGATGACCATGCCGGGGGACGGGGCCCGGTAGAAGGTCGAGTTGATCTCCGCCGTGTCGAACACCCGCGCATACGCCGCGAGCTTGGACTCGCTCGCGTTGCGGTAGAAGGGACCGATCCACTCCTGGTAGTCCCATCCGCTGCATCCGAAGCGCAGTCGGGCCATGGGACCGACTGTATCGCGCGCGCGATACATGAGCGTATCCCGCAATGCACTTTCGCAGGTCCCTCCCGCCCGAGCTTAAACCTGGGAGGGCATCCGAGGCGGCGTGCCGCGGACGTGGATCGGTGCGGGGGGATGGGGATACTTCGCCGGAGGGCTGCATTCCTATGCCCGGGCGTTCCGCTTCGCCGAGGTCAACGCCACGTTCTATCGTCACGTCTCGGACGCGACGGCGCGGCGCTGGCGCGCTTCCGTGCCGGACGACTTCACCTTCGCGGTCAAGGTCCACCGCGAGGTGACGCACCAAGCGCACCTCCGCCCCACCGCAGGCGCGAGGGCCTCCATGGCGCGCGACTCCCGCGTTGCTCGGATCTTGCGGGCCCCCTTCCTCATCCTCGAGACTCCAGGCTCCCTGCGGCTCGGGGAGCCGGAGCTCGATGGCCTGCGGGAATTCGCCGCGATGGTGCCAGACGGTACGCGCGTGGGGCTCGAGGCACGCGGCCACGCGCAGGGCCCCCTCCCTCCGGCCGTCCGCCGCGCTTTCGAGGATCTTGGGGTGCTGGACGTCGTCGACCTCTCGCGGGCCGCGCCCCGGATCGAGGACGAAACGGTGTACACGCGGGTCTTCGGCAAGGGCGCCCACAACCTGTACGAGCTCGACGACGACGAGCTTCGTGGGATCGACCGCGCCCGCGGGGACGCGAAGACGGTCGCGTACGCGTTCCACGGGGTCCGCATGTACAAGGACGCGGCGCGGTTCCTCACGTTCCGGCGGACCGGGTCGTTCCCGCCCGCGACGGGCTCCGTCGGACTGGACTCCCTGGCCGAGATCCTCGCGCCGGATGTGCGGTTCCCCGCGGATCGGGACGCCTTGTTGCGGGACCACGGCTGGAAGGTCGTCGATGTGACCGCCGAACGCCGGGCGCATGCGTCCGCGTTCCTGGAGCGGTTGCCCGCAGGCACCTATGAGAACCTGCGCGGGCTCGTCGCGACCCTGGAGCGACGCGAGGCGCGAGGGAGGCCTTAAAGCGGGAACCGGCGTTTCACGCCACGGAGCGAGTCGGGGAACCGCGGCAATTTCGGACACCCTAAACCCAATCCCTCCCGCGGGCGCACGGGACTGTTCCTTTGTAGTAGCGCACACTACAAAGGATTTAAAGTAGTCCCGGTTCTACATCCGGGGACAAGAGGTGCCAAACACATGTCTCTTTGCGGCACTGACTATGCGATCGGCGCAGTCCGTAACATGTACCAGGAGTCGCGGCAAGACAACGCAATGGTCGTCATGCCGTCCAAGCTCCAGAAGGGCTTGCCCCGGCGCACGGGTTCCCTGTGTCCGGAATGCCTGAAGGTCATCCCCGCCACGCTCTACATCGGCGACGGTGCTCTCAAGATGAAGAAGACCTGCAAGGAGCACGGCGAGTTCGACGAGGTATGCTGGTCTGACGCGGAGATGTACCTCAAAGCAGAGAACTGGGCCTTCGACGGCGTCGGGCTCCAGAACCCGCAGATCGTGGACGCCAAGGTCTGCCCCTACGAGTGCGGCCTGTGCAACCTCCACTACTCGGCCACGTCCCTCTGCAACATCGACACGACGAACCGCTGCAACCTCAAGTGCCCGATTTGCTTCGCGAACGCGAACGCCGCGGGCTACGTGTTCGAGCCGACCTTCGACCAACTCGTCTACGAATTCGCGGTCCTGCGCGCCCAGCGCCCGATCCCCGTCCCCGCGATCCAGTTCGCCGGCGGCGAGCCGACGATCCACCCGCAGTTCCCGGAGATCGTGCAGGCGGCCCATGACATGGGCTTCCCGCAGATCCAGGTGGCCACGAACGGCATCCGGATCGCGACCGAGGAGGGCTTCCTCGACAAGATCTCCGAGGCCGGGATGAACACGATCTACCTGCAGTTCGACGGTCTCCGCGAGGAGAACTACATCAAGGCCCGCGGCCGCCCGCTGATGGACATCAAGCTCCGCGCGATCGAGAGGATCCGCGAGCGCGGGAAGGCGGGCAAGGTCACGCCGACGATCTGCCTCGTGCCGACGATGGTCAACTCCTTCAACGACGACCAGGCGGGCGAAATCCTGAACTTCGCGATCCAGAACCGCGACGTCGTGAAGGGCGTGAACTACCAGCCTGTCTCCCTCACGGGCCGCATCCCGGAGGAGGACCGCCGGAAGCTCCGGTACACCTTGTCCGACCTCGCGTACGACCTCGAGGAGCAGACGGGCTACCTCACGCGCGATGACTGGTACCCGGTGCCCTTCGTCGCCCCGATCTCCGAGCTGGTCAGCGTCCTCACGGACACGGCCAAGCCGTCCTTCACGTCCCACCCGGCGTGCGGGCTCGCGTCCTACCTGTTCCTCGAGAACGGAAGGGACCCCGTGCCCATCACCCGGTTCATCGACGTCGAGGGGCTCATGGAGGACATGTGGCTCCTGGCCCAGGACACGAAGGGCAAGAAGATCAAGTTCACCTCGAAGCTGAAGGCGCTCCAGCTCCTGAAGCGGCACTTCAAGCCCGAGGAAGCCCCCGAGGGCATGGGCCTGACCAAGATGCTCAAGATCCTGGACAACATGTTCACGAAGGGCGACAAGAAGGGCGCCGCGGAGTTCTCCTGGTCCACGATGTACATTGGCGGCATGCACTTCCAGGACAACTACAACTACGACATCGAGCGCGTCAAGCGGTGCGTGATCCACTACGCCACGCCGGATGGAAAGGTCATCCCGTTCTGCGCGTACAACACGGGCCCGAACTTCCGCGAGGAGATCGAGAAGAAGTTCGCCGTCCCGATGGAAGAGTGGCGGGCCCGCCATGCCTGAAGCCGCCGCGATCGCCATCCGTCCCTCCGTCCGGGACAACGGCATCATGGCCATCGACGACATGCTCTGCATGCACTGCGGGGCGTGCGTGGGCACGTGCCCGACGAACGCGATCTTCCTCAACGAGGTCTTCCTGACCTTCAACGAGGACTGCACGACGTGCGGCATGTGCGTGAAGGTCTGCCCGGTCGGCGCGATCGACTATCCGCGGGGCCACAAGCTCCACACGATGAAGTGAGCCCTCCCCGGGGCTCCCTTTCCCCTTTCTCGGTACTTTCTTATATCTCCTGCTGATGGGTACGCCGGGTTCGCCATGGCCGACCTGAAGTGCGACATCGTGGTCGTCGGCGCCGGCCCCGCCGGATCGATGACGGCCCGCTACGCGGCGATGAACGGCTGCGACACGATCCTGATCGAGAAGCGCCAGGAGATCGGCTCGCCCGTCCGCTGCGGCGAAGGCCTCGCGCGACACTTCGTCGAGGATACGAAGCTCCCCTACAACAAGAAGTGGGTCGCGGCCGAGGTCAAGGGCGCGAAGATCTTCTCGCCGAACGGCACGGAGCTGACGATCGAGGAGGCGTCCGCGGGCAACGAGGTCGGCATCGTGCTCGAGCGCGACCAGTTCGACAAGCACGTGGCGATCGAGGCCGCGAAGGCGGGTGCGAAGATCCTGCTCAAGACGACCGCGACGGCCGTCCTGAAGGACGACGGCAAGATTGCGGGCGTGCGCGTGAAGCAGCTCGAGGACGAGTTCAACATCCACGCGAAATGCGTCGTCGCGGCGGACGGCTACGAGAGCCAGGTCGGACGCTGGGCGGGCTTCCGGACGCTCCTGAAGGCCGGCGACGTGACCGGGACGCTCCAGTACCGCATGACGAACATCGGGGAGGGCTACGGCTTCCCGGACTACTGCGAGTTCTGGCTCGGGTCGATCGCCCCCGCGGGCTACATCTGGGTCTTCCCGAAGGACGACACCACGGCCAACGTGGGCATCGGCATCTCCCTGGACCGGCTCCACAGCCGACAGGACATCAAAGGCTTCCTGGACCGCTGGATCGCCTCGCAGCCGCGGATGAAGCACGCCCAGCCCCTGGACATGGTCACCGGAGGCGTCTCGACCTGCGCTCCCATCAAGAAGACGATCGGGAACGGCATCGCCCTCGTCGGAGACTCCGCGCGGATGATCGACCCGATCACGGGTGGCGGCATCGGGAACGGGATGTATGCGGGGATGTGCCTGGGCCAGGTCCTTGGGGACTGCAACGAGAAGGGCGATTTCTCGGAGACGGCCCTCCAGCCCTACGAGAAGACATGGCGGGCGAAGATGGAGGAGAACCTCTACCGGAACTGGCTCGCAAAGAATAAGCTCGTCACCCTGACGGACAAGGAGTTCGACGACATCGTGAAGATCCTCGCCGATGTCGGCGTGCACAAGCTGAGCGTCCGCGCGATCCTGAAAGTGCTCAAGGAGCACAACCCCGGCCTCGTCGAGAAGTTCGCCGAGTTCATTTGAGGCCCGGATCCGCCGCGCAGGACCGGGTCGACTCGCCATCTCTGCAAACCCTTATCCGGGAGCCCACGTAGTGGACGTCTGGGAGAAGCGAAGGGGACGGTTCATGACTCTGGCAGAGCTGTTCAATCTCACCGCGCAGATCGAGGGCATCGAGTGGATCATCCTTCTCGTCATCGTCGCGGCGCTCTTCCTGTTCGGTCCGTCGAAACTGCCGGAACTCGCTCGCGGGTTCGGCCGGGCGATGGGCGAGTTCCAGAGGGGTCGAATGGAAATCGAACGGGAAATCCGCGGACAATTCGCGGAGACCCCAACGAACGCGCGGAGCCAGGAGGAGCGTGTCGCGGCAGTCCTCGGCCTCCCGACGACCGGGCGAAGCGATGTCCAGCTCAAGATCGACATCGCGCGCGCAATCGACAAAGTCTCCGACGAGAAGGTGACCGCCGCGGCCGCCACGCTGGGCGTCGGCACCGCGGACGCGGACATCCCAACCCTCCGGGAGCGCATCCTCAAAGCACTCTCAGGCTAGAATCGATACGAGGCTCTCATTTCGGGCGTCCTCAGGAAACAGGGAAAGCCGCATCCTACCCAGAAAGGCGTAAATAGAGCGCCACACTGGGAGCGCCCGAAGGGCGCATAGGATGGAGGCGGAGCATGGGTTGGGACGGCTCCAGGTCCTTCGGCAGGTCGCGTTCCTATCCGTCATGGCGGTTTTCCTCGGGTTCGCCGGGGGCGCGGTCGCCTACCTCCTTTTCCACATGATCGGCCTCGTCACGAACCTCCTCTTCTACGGCCGCCTGTCGATCGATTTCGTGAACCCGTTCGACGCGCCGTTCCTGCAGACGCCATGGCGGTTCCTCGTCATCCTGATCCCCGCGCTCGGGGGCCTCCTCATCGCGGTCATGATCCGCTATGGCAGCACGAAGATCTCCGGGCATGGAGAGCCCGAGACGATCGAGGCGATCCTCACGAGCCGCAGCCGGATCCAGCCCAAAGTAGGGATCCTGAAGCCGATCTCCGCGGCCGTCTCGGTCGGGTCTGGAGGCCCGTTCGGTGCGGAGGGACCAATCATCCAGACCGGGGGCGCGGCCGGGAGCCTCATCGGCCAGATCCTGCGGGTCACAACGACGGAGCGCAAGATCCTCCTGGCCTGCGGCGCGGCGGCCGGGATGGCGGCGATCTTGGGCACACCGCTTGCGGCCATCCTGTTCGTCATCGAGCTCTTGCTCTTCGAGTTCCGGCCCCGCTCGTTCATCCCCGTGGCGATCGCGAGCGCGGTCGGCACCCTCATGCACTACCTCCTCTTCGCGCCCGCGCCCCTCTTCGCCGTCGACCCGACGCTCCTCGGGTTCGGACCGTACTTCGGCCTCGGCGGTCTGCCGCTCGTGGCGGTGCTGGGCCTCCTGTGCGGCGTCGTCGGATCGTACCTCACGAAGCTCCTGTACCAGCTCGAGGACGCCTTCCGCCGCCTCCCGGTGCCGGAGTTCTTCGTCCCCGTAGTCGGCGGTGCGGTCGTGGGCGTGATCGGGTTCGCGGACCCTTCCGTACTTGGCACAGGTTACGACCTGATCCAGGAGGTCTTGAGCACCCCCTACGCGGCGAACGTCCTCGTGGGCTCCCTGCTCTTCCTCCTCGCCCTCCTGGTCCTGAAGGCCCTCGCCTGGACGATCGCCCTGTCGGCGGGGTCAAGCGGCGGGACCCTGGCTCCCATCTTCATGATGGGGGGCACCTTCGGCGCGCTTGTCGGACTCCTGTTCAATGCCGCAGACCCCGGGCTCGGGCTCACCGTCAGCGCGTGCGCGATTATCGGGATGACGGCGGTCTTCGCAGCCGCGTCACGGGCCACCCTCGCCTCCATCGTCTTCGGGGCGGAAGTCACCGGAATCTACACGGTCGGTAACGTGTCCGCGCTCGTGCCCATCGCCGTAGCCTGCGTCATCGCGGACGCTGTGATGATCCTCCTCGTCGGCGACACGACAATCATGACCGAGAAGCTCGCACGACGGGGACTAAAAGTCCGCCACGAGTACGAGGCGAACCTCTTGGAAATGGTCCCCGTCTCGGACGTCATGTCGAAGAACCCCCGCATCCTTCCCGCCACGATGCCCGCACTCGAGCTCCACACCCTCATTGCGGACATCGAGCGACCGGAGTACCACATGCGCAGCTTCCCAGTCGCCGACGCGGCCGGGAACATCGTTGCGGTGGTCACGCGGCACGACCTCTTCCGGGAGCGGAACCGCCTCGAGGGGAAGACGGTCCTCGACGTAGGCACGAAGGATCCCGTCGTGGTGCATCCGAACGACTCGATCTACGCCGCGCTCCAGAAGATGGTCTGGAAACATGTGGGCCATCTGCCCGTCGTGGACGATCAGGGTCGGCCCGTGGGCTACCTTTCCCGCGGAGATATCAACCGCGCCTGGGAGAAGAAACTCGCGGAGGAGGGTATCCGCGAGGGCGGGCTCCACATCCGGCGGCCTCGGGGCGACCTCGTCGGCCCCCCGAACGGTCGTCTGCGCCGTTGAACCCCGTCCCCTTTCAGGGGCGATAATGAGGTCGCGGGACTTATAGGGACGAAGTCGGCTCGGACGGCTCCGTGAACCAGGAGAGCTGGAAGAAAGCGCGAGCCCTCCTCTGGGTCCTCGTCACGCTCGGGTTCATCCTCGTCCTGCTCGTCCTCACCGGCGCAGTCCAGATCCCCGGCGTGCCGGTAGGCCAGGTGAGCCTCCAGGCGTACCAGCCATGGGTCTTCGCGATCCTGATCCTCCTCGCGACGAAGGCGCTCCTCGAGGTCCTCCGCCCGGTGTTCCGCGCGGCGCTCCGCAGCCACGTGCGATACGAGGCGGACATCTTCGCCCACTTCAAGGTCGTCTCCTATGTGGTCTGGGCGACGGCCCTCCTCCTCGTGATCTGGAGCCTGGCGGGGACGGGGATGTCCCAGAACCTCGGGCTCAGCATCGGCCTCGTGTCTGCCGCCCTGGTCTACGTGCTGGGGGAGCCGCTCCTCTCCTTCGTCGGCTGGATGGTCATCGTCACGATGCGCCTCTACAAGCTCGGCGACCGAATCGAGGTGAGCAACACCCGCGGCTACGTCGTCGGGATCACGCCCCTGAACACGACGATCCGCGAATTCGGGGGCTCCCTCGCGGGGGACATCCATACGGGCCGCTACGTGACGATTCCGAACAGCCAAGCGGTCCGCGGGAACATCTTCAACGCGACGAAGGACACGCCGTTCGTGTGGGACCAGCTCACGATCACGGTGCCGTATCAAAGCGACGCGAAGGCCGCGGAGTCGATCCTCCTGAACGCCGCCGAAGAGATCGTCGGCCCGATGATGCGCCAGAGCACGGCCCGCATCCGGAACAAGTACGAGTTCGAGGACCTGCGCGAGTACGTGACGGAGGAGCCGACGGTCCTCTGGAACGTGCGGGACGCCGGCGTCGACCTGACCCTTGTCTACTTCTGCCCCGTCTTCGAACGGAGCCGGTACCGCACCCAGCTCGTCAAGGACATCCTGGAGCGATCCGGCGAGCGGCCGGACATCCGGCTCACGGCACCACCGACGGCCATCCCGACCGCCCCGCCCATCCCTACGGCCCGCTGAACACCGCATCCTTTATACCGACCCTGCGGTCTCCGCGGCCCGATGCCGCCCCTCTCCCGATCCTTCGCGTCCATCGGCCCCGAGGACCACGGGAAGACCGTGACCCTCGCGGGCTGGGTTGAGGACCTCCGGAACCTCGGGGGGATCGCGTTCCTCATCGTCCGCCAACGCGAGGGCACTTTCCAGGCGACCGTGAAGAAGAAGGGGAACGAGTCCCTCTTCGACGCCGTCGCCAGGATTGTGCGCGAGAGCGTCGTCGCGGTCACCGGTACCATCCAGCCGAACGCTCAGGTGCGCAACGGCTGGGAGCTGCTGGCGGCCACGGTCGACGTGCTGAGCGCGGCGGCCGCACCCCTCCCGCTCCCTGTCGCCGACAAAGTGGGCGCGGAGATGGACACGCGCTTCGACAACCGCACGCTCGACCTCCGCAAGCCGGAACGGCGCGCGATCTTCCTCGTCCGCGGGATTGTCCTAGCGGCGCTGCGGGAATCCCTCTCCGGCCAGGGGTTCGTCGAGGTCCACACTCCCAAGCTCGCCGGCGCGGGAGCCGAAGGCGGCGCAACGCTCTTCGACACCGACTACTTCGGGCGGAAGGCCTTCCTGAGCCAGAGCCCCCAGCTGTACAAGCAGATGCTCATGTCCACGGGCCTCGACCGGGTTTTCGAGATCGCCCCCGCGTTCCGTGCGGAGCCCTCCGACACGGTCCGGCACGTCACCGAGTTCACCTCGTTCGACGCGGAAGTTGCCTGGATCGAGAGCCAGGAGGACGTCTTCCGCCTCCTGGAGGTCGCGGTCGCCCACGCGATCGAGCGCGTCCGCGGCGAGGCGAAACGCGAGCTCGACCTGCTCCACGCCGACCCGAAGGTGCCGTCCCTCCCGCTGCGGCGCATGCCGTACGCGGAGGCCCTGGAGATCCTGAGGAACCGCGGCAAGCGCGTGCGGGACGGCGACGACATCGACACGGAGGGCGAGAAGGTCCTCGGATCCACGATGGACGAGGAGGGGCACGAGCTGTACTTCCTCACGGAGTATCCGAGTTCAATCAAGCCGTTCTACGTCATGTCGAAGCCGGCGGAGCCGGAGTACTCGTTCTCCTTCGACCTTGAGTACAAGGGCGACGAGATGGCGTCGGGCGGCCAGAGGGAGCACCGCTACGACGTGCTCGTGGCGAAGATGCGGGAGAAGGGGCTGAACCCGGAGGGCTTCGAGTTCTATCTCAAGGCGTTCCGCTACGGGATGCCGCCCCATGGCGGCTGGGGGTTCGGGGTCGACCGGTTCGTCCAGAAGCTCCTCGATCTGCCGAACATCCGCGAGGCCATCCTCTTCCCGCGCGACCGGGCGAGGCTCGTCCCGTGACATCGTCAAGCAAGGTTTAGTAAGCCGCCGCGCCTTGCACCCTCCGACGTGGTGGGGAGACCGAGATGAAGGAGTTCCGAGTTTTCGTGGCCGACCATCCGGGTGAACTGGCGCGCGTTACGGAAGCCCTTTCCGCGGCCGCGGTGAACATCCGCGCAATCGCGAGCGAGTCGAAGCACGACGCCTCCTTCCTGCGCGTAGTGACGCAGGACGTCGCGACGACCGAGAAGGCCCTCACGAACGCGGGCATGAAGTACGAACTCAACGAGATCCTGAACCTCGAGCTCCTCGACCGACCGGGCGAACTCGCCAAGGTCTCGCGTCGCCTGGCGCGGGCTTCCATCGACGTGCACTCGATCTACATCCTCGGGTCGAAGAACGGCCGGACGGAGATCGCCCTCGTCGTCGACGACATGGAGAAGGCGAAGGCCGCGCTGAAATGAAACGCGGCCCGCACTTTCGGGCACCTCCCAGGAGGGACCATATCCCCCCCGACCCTCCGCGGAGCGACGCAAAGCCACCGACGCTTAAGGTTAAGAGGCGACATCGCGTTGTCGGACATCTGTCAGCGGAGACGCAACGGGATGGGACGATGGCTGTAACTCGGAGGAGCGCACGGGCCGTTCCGGCGCCTCGAGAGGAACTGCGCGCCCCTCCTGAGACCATCTTGGAGACGCGCGAGATCCGCACGGACAACGTGATCAGCTTCCAGGTCCACGGCCTCCCGATCCCCCAGGGCTCCACACGCGCCTGGGTCGTTCATGGCAAGCCGATCATCACGAGCTCGGCGAAGGGGCTCTCGACGTGGCGGCGCCTCGTGGCGGACGTCGCCCAGAACTTCGCGCCGAAGGAACCGTGGGAGGGACCCGTCGGCATCGAGCTGCACTTCGGACTCCCTAAGCCGAAATCGGCCCCGAAGAGGAAGCGCGTGTGGCCGGACAAGCGGCCCGATCTGGACAAGCTCACTCGCGCGGTCCTCGATGCGCTGACCTATGTGGTGTTCGCGGACGACAGCCAGGTCATCGAGATTCAAGCGTCGAAGGACTACGGCGCCCCCGGTGTCGTCGTGGAGATCCGCCGCATCCATTCCGCCGAACTCGAGACCGAATGAGTCCGACCCCGGCGGGCGCGTCGATGCGCAGAAACACGTATTCGGTTCATTCCGCCTCCTGAGAATACGGAAACCTATTTGCGCGATGTGGACCGTCCGGCCCCTTGCGCGGTTGGGTTGGGGAAACCCGCGCATGATAGGAGGGTTTGATTGTGAACAGACGTTGGGCGATAGCCTGTGCGATTGCAGTCTGCGCGGGCCTCCTGCTGACGGCCATGGTTCCGGTGGCCTCAGCGGCGGCGGGCGGAAACGGATCGAACGGAAACGACAATTCGCAGTATGTGATCGTCGAATTCAAGCTGAGCGCGACCGCCGACTACACGGGCGGAATCGCGGGATACCCCGCGACCGAGCCGGTCCACGGTCAGAAGCTCGAAACGACCTCGGCCCCGGTCACGAAGTACCGCGGACTGCTCGGCGCGGAGCACGCGAACTTCAAGGCGTGGCTCCACTCGAACGCACCCGCGATGCAGGCGATCCAGGACTACGACCTCACGCTGAATGGCGTGGCGGTCGCCCTGAACGGGCAGTCGTGGAACAGCCTCGCGAACGGGCCGGACGTCGTGGCAGTCACGCCGGACTCGATCTACTACCCGAGCATGGACGTCTCCGTGCCCCTCGTACATGCACCCCAGGTCTGGGCCATGCTGGGGGCGAATCCCTTCGGCGGCACCCTGCCGAACTACGGCGGGATCAAGGTCGGAGTCATCGACACCGGGATTGACGACAGCCATCCCTTCATCGCGTCCTGCCGCGCCCCGGGCAGCATCGTGCACGACGTGTTCTTCAGCGGCGCGGGACTCTACGACCCGAGCCAGGTCATCGAGAACACTCACGGCACGCACGTCTCCGGGACGATCGGCGGATGCCCGAGGACCGGGACGGTCACCCTGGCGAACGGCTACCCGTTCACCCTCGCGGCCCCGATCAGTGGGATCGCGCCTGGCGTGACGCTCCATGACTACGATGTCTTCCCCGGGTTCGGCTCGGCGTTCATCCACCATGGTGGCGGGGCCTTCAGCCACGACATCATCGCAGCGGTCGAGAAGGCCGTTGCGGACGGCATGGACGTGATCAACCTGAGCCTGGGCGGCAACGTCCAGGGACCGCACGACACGCTCGCGGAGGCCATCAACTCGGCCGTCGACGCGGGCACGATCTCGGTCATCGCAGCGGGCAACTCGGGACCGGGCATCCTGACCATCGAGTCGCCGGGGAACGCGGCGAACGCGATCACGGCGGGCGCCACCTCGGACCCGCACTACGCGGGCATCCCCGTGGACTTCGGGATCCACCACATCACCGCGCTCGAGGGTGAGTTCACGGGCTTCGACCCCATGGTCACCGCCCTGACGTCAGCGACGACGCCGGCCGACGGCTGCACGGCGATCTCGCAGGACCTGACCGGGAAGCTCGCGGTCATCGACCGAGGCGTGTGCACCTTCAGCACGAAGATCAGCAATGCCCAGGCGGCGGGCGCGGTCGGCGTCCTGATCGTGAACAACGCCGTGGGCGACCCGATCGTGATGGGAGGGGACGGAGTCCACTTCCCGACGATCCCGGCGGCGATGGTCTCCCTGGCGGACGGCACGGTCCTGAAGGCGAACCTCGGAATCAGCACGAAGGTCGACGGCACCCAGTTCGAGGACGTCGTCACGGCGAATGCGGACATCCTCGCGAGCTTCTCGAGCATCGGCCCAACGCCCTACGACTTCCGGCTCAAGCCGGATGTCACGGCGCCGGGCGTGAACGTGCTCTCGAGCGTGTTCACGAAGAACCCGGACGGGACGCTGAACCAGCTCTGGGACTTCTTCCAGGGCACCTCGATGGCGACGCCCCACACGACGGGCGCGGTCGTCCTGCTGAAGGCACTCCACCCGACATGGTCTCCTACGGAGATCAAGTCGGCCCTCGTGGACAACGCGGACCGCCCGGTCTCCGGAGCAAGCGTCCTCGGACCGATCGCACGCGGCGGCGGACGGATCAACATCGAGCGCGCCGCGAACGCGGGCGTGACCCTGGACCCGGCCTCCGTGAGCTTCGGCGCCTTCACGGGCAGCGCACCGGCCATGTCCTCCGTGGCGATCACGTTCATGGAGGAGACGGGCGCGGCCCAGGCGTGCTCGCTTAGTGTCACGGGCACTCCGACGGGCGCGACGATCACCCTGTCCGCGAGCTCGATCAGCCTGGCAGCGGACGGGACCGCGACGGTGACGATCACCCTGAACGGCGGCCGGTCCCTCGGGACGGGCGCCTTCTGGGGCGATCTCGTCGTGACCTGCGGCGGCTCGACGTACCTGGCCCCGTGGTGGGCCGGGGTCCAGCGGTCGAACGGAGCGCTGAACGGGAACTCGAACTCTCCCGCAGCGGTCTTCGGCCAGGACCCCGCTGTCTACGCGAACGCCGCAGACATGTCGGGCGTCACGTGGACCCAGTGAAACGGCGAACGTGGCCCCCATGCGGGGGCCACTCTTTCCCTTTTGACCGGAGTCGGCTCTTCAGCCGCCACCCGGAGACTTCGGGCTGGCCGAATCGAGCGGCGCCGGCGTCGCGGGCGGCTCGGGCGTCTTCTTCGCCGCGGCATCCAGGGCGGCCCGCTCGTCCTCGTCCTCCTTGCGGCGGCGCCAGAGGAACAGCAGGAACAGGAGGAGCGCGAGGATCAGACCGATCAGAACGAAGAGCGGGATCCCGTCGTACGGGCCCGTCAGGCTGAAGGGGTTCCGATCGACGCTGAAGGAGACCGAGGCCGTCGCGATATTGCCCGCTCGGTCGACCGCCTGGACATGGAACGTGTGGGCGCCTTCCGGGATCGCCGGGATGGCAATCTCGGACTCCGTGATCGTGTACGCGGTCCCGTCATCGAGCCAGGCCACGTAGTGGTCGATGCCCGTCGTGTTGTCATACGCCGCCCAGACGAACCGGTAACCGGTGCTGTGGAGATACGTGCCTCCGCTCGGGTCCGTGACGGTCAGGACCGGAGCCTCCGTGTCCACCGTGAAGCTGACGTTCTGCTCCGCGACGTTGCCTGCATGGTCCGTCGCTCGGACGGTCACGCGGTGCACACCGTCGCTGAGTCCGCTCAGGATGGCGGAGCCGCCGCCCGTCGTCGGCACGAACGAACCGGCATCGAGGCTCGTGGCGTATCCCGCGAGGCCGGAGACCGCATCCGTGGCCTGCCAAGCGATCGTCACGCTCGAGGCGTTCACGAGGGCACCCGCCGCGGGATCGTTGATTGCCAGCGTCGGCGGCGTCGTGTCAATCGTGATGTTCGCATCGGAGGCGGTCGGCACCGGCTCGACGTTCCCCGCCCGGTCCACCGCAACCGTGTAGAACTCGTAGTAGGAATCCCCCGCCGCCGATCTCGCGTCAAAGGGAATCGTCGGGCTCGTCCAGTGACCCAGAGGGTTCTGGGTCGTGACATACTCGGTGTACGCCCCGGTGGTCCCCGTGCGGTACCACATCTGGACGTAGGCCACCCCGCTCGCGTTCGCATTGTCCTCCGCCACATAGGGGATCGCATACGGGTCTTGGTTCGTGTACGCGGGCAGGGCCGATACGGCCGAGGCAGGCGGCACGTTCTCGATCCCGGTGAGGACAATGTCGTCCACGTACGCTCCTTCGAAGCCGTGGTTCGCCGTGTCGCTGTGGAAGCGGAAGATGAGCTGCTCGATGTTGGTCGGGACCGACACGTTCGCGGGCTGCCAGGCGTTCCCCGATGAGCCGCCCTCCTGGAAGAGGATGGCCGTGACTCCGCCTGCCACGTACGCGGCCTGCAGCCAGTCGCCGCCGCCGTTCTCCGTGCGCACCCAGTAGTAGAACGACAGGAAGAGACTGTCATACCCGTTCACGGACAGGTTCAACGAGAAGTCGGCTTGCATGTTGTCGTCGTACTCGTGGACATCGGAGTTGTTCTGGCCGACGTAGGGACCTGCGGACTGGTTCCCCACCTCGGCGCACCAGGCGCTGTAGTTGCCGCTGTGCGGCCGGAACGTCGACACGCCCCAGTCGTCGATTCCGGACGCCAGGTTGGAGTCGTTCGTGGCCCATCGCGGGCTCAGACCGCCGGTCTCGAAACCGTCGCTGAAGATGATTGCTGCACCCGCGCGGGCTCGCGGGACGACCGCCAGGAATGCTCCGAGCACGAGGGCACAGGTAATAGCGATCGCGACGGAGGCATGCAATCGAGTCGGGGAACCCATTGGGATGGCCTCGGGGCGCACGACTAGGGTTCTCGGGGAAAGACCTTCCCGGACGGGTATCACGGGTGATTCCGGGACCCCCGGGTCGGGTTTCCGCACCGGCGGCCCCCCGCGCAATCCTCGCGCAGGCGTTTCAGCACTCATAGCCGTTGGGTGCCTTTGCTAGCATTGGGTGAGCACAAACGCCCCCTTTTGTTCGGATTATGTTGACCGTCGTTCCCCACGCACGCCTGCCCCCCGAGGGCATGCACCTTCCCCCGATGCATCGCGCCAAAGAGGCGCGGATCGAATTCACGAGAAGACCAAGAAGCCGAGGACAGACAGGATGACGCCTGCGCCGAACACGAGGAGGAGGGCGTAGATGTCCTCAAAGCCTCTCGTCGGAGGCCATTCTGGCATTCGCCAGAGGGCCGAGGTGGGCGCGCCTCTCCCCAGGCTCAGCACCACATAGGCGCTCTTTCCCGCCAAGCCTGCGCTCAGTGCCAGCAACACCGAGAATCCGATTGCGCTGAACCCTGTCCAGAGCAGCAGCTGGCCTAGCAGGGATGCGAAGCGTCCTCCGTTGACCAGACCCACGATGACTGCGACCAGGGACTCTGCAACTAGGATTGCGGCGAGGACTAGCGCGAAGCGGGCCGTGAATCGCGCGAGGGGCACTTTGGGCCCGTTCGGCACACGCTCCTCCTTAATCTTGACTTCCCGGTCACGGAACACAGAGGATGCCGTCCCTAGGTAGGCAGGTTCTGTGATACAACCCTTGCGTGGGGTTCCCTCAGCGAGGCGTAGGGGCCGAGCACCCTGCCTTCTTCAGTTTCGCGGCGGAGGACGGCCTCACAACCCAAGCTCGTGACCAAGGGACGGGCCGTTGCACCGTGATCCCGACATAGCCCTTCCGGCCGCTCGGGGACGCGTCCGAGTCACCGGCTCGCGGTCACCCGACGCACGCCGGGACCTACCCCAGTGCCCGCTCAAGGGCTTCGAAGAAGGCTCGGAGGTCTTCGGGGGATTTGTCCCGGCTCCAGAGTAGCGCGTCCGGAACGGCTTCGAACGTGACCGCCGTGGTTTCGGCCCTCACGTCGAGCGTGTCGAGCGTCACGTAGATGGACTCGCCCCACGTCGTCAACGTGGCGCTCACATGGCCCCTCAGGCCACGGTCGGGAAGGCCATCTTCGTAGAGTTTGAACCCGCATGCGCGGAACGCCTCCCGACAGGCGTTCGCGAGCCGCTCGGGGCTGCTCGGGTAGTACCTCGTTTCCTTCGCCATGCCTGCCTGTCGCCTCAGTATGGCAGCGGCTCATCGACCCGTCCCGGCATAGCCCTTCCGGCCGCTCGGGGGCGCGACGGGACGGGCCGCGCTGTCGTAGTACCTGTCAGTGGGTCAAGTCCAGCCGCAACACGAGACGGTCGTATCGGGCGTCGCCTTCGACCCAATAGCGGGGGTCGACTCGATAGTCCCTAAAGCCTCGGGCCCGGTAGAAGCGCCGGGTCTCTGCATAGGGTTCGAAGTCGAAGCTGTCGGCAATCGTGGACACGGTAAGAACGTGGAAACCCTCCCGCCTCAGCCTCGAAGTGAGGGCCGAGAGGAGCGCGGTACCAACGCCGGCGTGCTGCAGATCCTCCGCAACCCCAATCCAGGAGAGCTCCGCCATCGTCTCGTCGACGGGGGTCCACGTCACGAAGCCCAAGAGTCGGCTCTCGCGAGTTGCAACGTACCCTTGGTGAGATTCGAGATCGCGAGCGATTTGGGCAAGGCCGACCGACCCAAACCACTTCTCGAGAGTCTGAGCGAGCGCCAAGATCGCGGTGGCGTCGCCTCGTTCGATCTGACGGATAACGAACGGCGGTTTCGTCCTGATTACCGCGACACATCTGCCGAGGCGAGGCATAACCTTTCTGGCGTCGGGAATGAGGGCCGCGAGCACCTTTTCCCTCTTTTCGTTTCGCAGCGGAGGACGACCTCGAAACCGATGTTCGTCGGGACTCTGTTGCGCGTGCATGCTACCGAGAGCCGAGAACCTTCGTGATGGCCTCGACCACATCGGTCGGGCGCGCGACCGCTCCGCAATACTGGCACTTGGCGAGGGCATCCGGAGACGTCGTTCCCGTGATCGTGGAAGGACTACGACAAACGGGGCAAGTGTAGCTTGCCGAGACGCCCATGGCCCTGAGCTGCTGTAGCAAGTCGTTCACATTGACATGGACCTGGGTAATGTACTGTTGACGTCCCCGGTTTCTCAAGTCCCCCGCTTCCTTCCACATGCCCAGTTTCTCGTAGAGCACCGCGGCGTCCTCGTACCGGCCAGCTACCACGAGGTGCTCCACATGAATCCGGTTCGCCCGCCACGCGGCCTCGGGGCTGAGAATCCTTCCCAGGAACGTGTAGCCACCGCCCCACTGCGTGATCATCTGACCTCGTGATAGATGGTACTGGGCGGCGTGTTCGTAACAGGCCCACGTGCATGAGTACGCGGGCGTCTGGCGGCCTTCCTGGTCCGGGAAGCTCATGCCCACGGGTACCGCTACGCACCTTTCGCAGCCCTGGCGGCCGCACGTGGAACACGTTATGAAAGTGAGGCCGAAACGCTTGTTCCCACACGACGGGCAAACCGCCACGCAGCACCCTTCCAGCCGGGTCAGGCGCCCGGGAGGATTGAAAGGTTTCGGTCCTATTCGCGGCGCAAGTAACCTCTGGAGTATCTCGCAAGGTTCAGCCTTACAGAGCGGGCTCGACGTCCGACCAGGGCATCCTGCTTGGGGGAGGCTTTGTGGAGGCGCCTGTCGGCGTCAGGCGCGGACCCAAAGAAGGGCATCGAGGATCGCCCTGAGGCGGGGCACGTCCGGGGGTGGGGGCAACCAGTACGCGTAAACCGTGGCTGCCTTCGTCCGGGGACGGATCTCGGCCTCGGCCCGCTCGATCGCGACGCGCAGCTCCGCGATGGCCTTGTCGATCTCCACGGCGGTCTTCATGGACCCTGCTCATGGGAGACGGGTCTAATCAACCCGCCGCCGCCGGACGTAGACGGTCCAGACCCCGAA
>CAVYJM010000003.1:0-26786 GCA_963768855.1 uncultured Thermoplasmata archaeon | reverse complement strand
AGGCTTGCCCGGTGGGCTCGCGGGACGCGTCGGCGGCGGCTCTCCTTGAGCTCGTGTTCGCCTTCGCCGCAGGAGGAGGAACGCGACCGCGACGGCGGAGACGAAAACCGCGACGAGCACCGAAGCGATCACGAGCGGCGTGAACGTGTCCACGATCCGCACGGGCGAGGACCCCGCGACCGGGGCCCTCGCGGAGTTCCCTCAGGAGTCGTTCGCGACGACCACGTACACGACCGTCCCCGTGCGCGGCTGCGCGGGAATCGTCGCCGTGAAGTTCGCCCCGTTGTCCTCGATTTGCATCGGGATGGAGCGGAACGGTCCACCGTCAACGCCTTGGTACAGGAGGGTCACGTTCGCGATCGCGCTCGCGTCCGTGACGTTCGCGGTGATCGGGATGGGCTGGCCCACCTCCGCACTCGCGGGGGGCGCGGAACGGATGACGGGCGGGAGGGCGTCGGGCTTCGGGAGAACGAGGATCGGGGTCGTCCAGTTGTCGGTGAGGCCCGCCGAATCCTTCACCTCGAGGCGGATCGAGTGGACCCCGGTCGTTCCGAACACGTGGGTCGCGTCCTTCGTGGCCGTCCACGGGGTTCCCGCGTCGTCGTCCCAGAACCACCGCACCTGGAGGACTCCCAGTGGATCCTCCAGATCCGACGAGAGGTTCGCGGTCACGTGGAAGGGGGTGATGGGATACCCCTCCGGGAACCCGACAAGGAACAGGGCCTCCGGGGGGACATCCGCGGTCACCGGCGGGGACATGAGCGGGTAGTGGTCGACCGCGTTCACGTCGAACATGTACGGCGTGTCCCCGATCCCGTCAGCGCCGGAGAGATTCTGCCCGACGCCCTGGAACACGTCGACGCCCCCGTAATTCCCCCACGAGTTCCCCCCGGCCGGATAGCCTCCATCCCAGGCGTCACGGCTCCCCTGTGCGTCGTAGGCGTTGTCGACCGATCCGCCGAAGAGGTTGTGGACGAACTCGACCCCGGATGAGGCCGAGAGGTTCGCGCCCGTCGTCGCGATGCCCAGGAGTGCGTTTTGCGCGAACGTCGCGTTCGTCACGTTTTCAAGACGCAGTCCCGCGGAGTCCTGGACAATGAGGTTCCCCGACACCTGGAAATCGCGAGATCCGGACGCGTTGAGGCCGAGGACGCTCCGGCCCGCAAGGTTGTCGACGAGGCTCAGGTTCCCCGAGCCGCTGACGAAGATGGCGTTGCGGTGACGACGGATCACGTTGCCCGTGACGTTCACTCGGTCGGAGTCCCGGATGATCACGCCGTCGTTCGGATCCGCGTTGGCGAACGGGGCCGAGATCTTCGAGGCGGAGACCCGCACGTCGGTCGAGGCGTCGATTTCGATGCCGACCCCGGTGTTGAGGATCTGCACGCCCATGACTTGGACCGCGGAGGTTTGCAGGAGCTCGACTCCGATGGCTGCGCCGGAAACGAGAACGCCCGGGCCCAGGACGGCATCGGTACCGAATGCGATCTCGACGCCGACGTCCCCTCCGGTCACGGTGAGGTTCGAGATGCGGACGTGGCGGCAGCCCGCCAGGAGGAGCTGCCCAAGGGTCATCTCGGCCAGGGTGAGCCCGCTGCAGTCCTTCTCGTACAGGATGGGGAGCCCCGCGACGAGGTTGTCCGGCGTGATCGTGTGGGAGTCGAAGAACGGCAAACTGTCGCCGGCGAGAACGACCCCGTTCGCGATGAAGCGGTTCGCGCGGACCACGTCACCCGTGGTGAAGGTCAAGTCGATCCCGTGGCCCGCCCCGCTGAAGCCGTTGTAGAGGAAGTCGTTGTCCTCCAGCGTGACGTTCGGGGATCCGGTGATCGCGACGCCGTCCCCCGAGTTCGCGGTGAAGCTCGTGCCGCGGACGATCCCATCCGCGGAGTTGATCAGGACGAGGCCGGCCAGGTTCGCCGTGAGGTTGCTCTCGACGATCGAGAACGCATGGGATTCCTCGAACCGGATGCCCTCCCCCTCGTTCACATAGGCCGTCACGTTCGACAGGGTGACATTGGTCGCGTTGAAGAAGTAGAACGCGTCGATGGGCGCATTCGAGACGGACACGTTCTGGAACACCGCATGGAGGCGGGTGTTCCGGACCTGCACGCCGAGCGCAGGAGGCGACGTGATTGCCCAGTCCGCAATGAGATACGGGTCTGCGAGGGTCCCCTGGCCTCCCACGACCCCGTTGGACGAGGTGAAGCCGGCATCGCCCTCGATGTCGATGGGCAGGTGAGGCTGCAGGGAGCGGACGGTCGTCGCGGCGGGGGATGCGCGGGCAGGAGTCAACGGGAGGGCCAGCGAGGCGATCACGATCGTCATCGCGACCAGAACAACCCGCGCGAGCCTCAACCTCCGAGACCGGTCTCGATGTAGGGAAAGCGTCCATATTAGCCCTTGCCCAGAGAGTCGGTCTATCCCAATCCCGCGAGCTGGACGACGTAGATCCGATCCCCGACGGATCCCGCGACGTAGACGATCCGGTTCGCACTCAGGAACGCCACCAACGCGGGGACGGACAGCACGACGTTCGGTTGCGGATGGATCTGCGCGCCGACCGTCGTCCACCGGTCCATGACGAGGGCGAAGGCAGGGCCCGAGACGGTCCGGTTTCCCTGAAGGACGAAGGGCAGGTTCGGATCCGTGGAGAGCCCGAACCACATTCGCCCGACGTCTGCGAGCCGCTGGTCCGTCGTGACGTTCCCCGCATGCAGGGAGGCGAGGACGGCGAGGGCCTGGTACTCGGAGGGTGTCGTGACGTTGTCCACGCCGAACACGGCCTGGGTGTTCCAGGCGATGGGCGTCGTGGCGAGCAGGATGCCGAGGAAGCCCGCGGCCAGGAGGAGCCGCGCCGCGTCCCGCCGCCGCAGGCGCCGCCATACGAGCGCGAACCCCGCGCCGACGGCCACCGCGAGCCCGTAGTCCAGGAAGTCGAAGCTCCGATACACGAGGACCTGGCTCAGGCCGTCGAGTCCGCGGAGGAAGGCGAAGAGGACCAGCGCGACGGGAGCGATGCCCATCGCGATCACGAGGTCGGAGAAGCGGTTGGCCGTCCGCCGGAGGAGCTGGTATCCGAGGAACGCGAACGCGACGAGCGCGACGACGGCGACCATGATCGGCTCGAGGGCGGGTTGCGTCTCGAGCACGCCCGCGAAGAGGTCCATGCGGGCGTTGACCAAGAGCGCCGCGAACGCGACGACGGGCACGAACAGGATCGGGCCGGCCGGGCGCACGAGCCGCGCGCCGGTCCGCACGGACGCCGGGCGGGTCATGTGGACCAGGAGGGCGGACAGCAGGAGGGTCACGCCGAGGAACAGGGCGAGCGCGTCCGGCGAGGTGACCGCGCTCAGGTCGGGCATGTCCACGGTCACATAGTAGACGTAGGCGACGACCGCGGGACCTGGACCCGTCGCGATGTCCAGGAGGAGGGACCGCACGGAGAACCGGCCCCGCTGGACCGCGCGCGCGTGCGTGAGCACGACGAGCGCGGCGACCATCCCGAGGATCAGGAAGTCGGAGAGCTGGTGGAGGAACGGCAGGAGGAGCAGGAGGAGGAAGGCCAGCCCGCGTTTGCGCGGGTCGCGCCGCTCCGAGAAGAGGAGGACCACGGTGGGCAGGAGGACGAGGGCCACGGACTCCTTCATCCCCATGGTCGTGACGGAGAGGAAGCTCCCGAACGACGCGATGAACAGGCCCGCCGCGAAGCCGGCCGCCGGATGGCCGGTCGCCTTCACGCCGAGGAGGTACGCGGGGAGGACCACCGTCGCGAGGACGAGCGGGAGGACCGTCTGGAGGTACGCGAGCGGGTCGAGGCCGGCCAGCTGGGAGGCGGACGACCAGACGAGGGAGTAGACGGGCATCATCTCGTTGTACGCGTTCGGGTCCTGCGGGTGGATCTGCCACGAACCCGTCGACGTGATCTGGGCCGCGATGTGCGCGAGCGGGAACCCGTCGATGTTGTACGGTAGCGGCGAGAACGTCAGGGGCACGAGACGCAAGGCCAGGGCGAGGCAGTAGAGCGACCCGACCAGGGCGAGGTGCCCCTTCATTCGCGCAGGACCACCTCCAGAGACGGAGGCGGCGTGAGGGCGGGCGTCCCGCGAATCGCCTCCGCGGGCCGTTCCTGCATCGCCCGCCGCACGAGCCGGAGCGCCGAGGCGAGCGAGACGACGAGGACCGCGGCCGCGACGAGGAGGATGCCGAGCGGGTCGAAGGCGACGCGGACCGCGTGACCGAAGACCGCAATCGCAGCGCTGGAGGGAAGGAGGAGGGCGGCCGCGAAGCCCAAGAGGGATCCCAAGAGCCCTGCCCCGGTGGCCAAGGGCACGGTCTCCCGCAGAGCCCGGAGGTACATCCAGCCGTTCGGGGCGCCGAGCGCGCGGAGCACGCCCACGGTCGCCTCCCGATCCGCGAACGCGCGCGCCTGGACCGCATGCAGGCCCATCGTCACCAGGAGCAGGACGAGGACCTCGAGCCCCCAGGCGACAACCTGCACGGAGTTCGTGGCCTCCGCGATCCCCTCCGCCACGTAGTCCCCGGGCAGGGGGCCGAGCCCGTAGCGCAGGAAGAGGTTGATGATCCGCGGATCCGTCGGGAGCGGCGCGGTGTTCGCCCCGCCGACGTTGCCGGACGGTCCGGTGACATGGGCGCTCGCGCCCCGCGCCTGGAGGAACGCGAGCAGCGCGGAGGGATCGTCCGTCTGCACGCGGATCGTATGATAGACGTTCGCGCCTACGCCCGTCAGGAAGCGGGCGGTGCCGAAGTCGACCAGGAGTTCGTCGTTCGCCGCGGTCGCGGTGCGGAACACACCGGCGAGCGGGACCACGCCCAGCCGCGAGATCGACGACCCCACCAGAGTCAGCTCTTCCCCCGAGGCCAGGCCGGCGCGGTCCTCGAGACCGGAGCCCGCGAGGGCCCACGAGAGGGACAGCGACCCGGGCGGTGGCGCCGTCGCGCCCTCGATGCGCAGGAACGCGACGGGGTCGACGCCGCGGACGACGACGGGCAAGCCGAAGAGCGTGCCCAGGGAGAAGATCTCCGGGCTCACCGTGCGGGCCCACCCCTGGGCGGAGAGGTTCTGCACAAGGCTGTCGTTGATCGAGTAGGCACCCGTCCCCTGCGTGATCACGTACACGTTCCCTCCGAGCACCGCATTGGGCACGGCCGGCAGCGCCGACAGCAGGGGCCACGTGAGCCCGAGGAGGAACGCGCACAGCAGGAGGCCCGCGAACGCGCGGCGGTTCGTCAGGACGGTCTCACCTCCGGCGTCCCGCGGGCCAGGCGCATCGCACGGAGGGCAGGCCCGAGTCCGGCGAGGCACGCCGCGGCGAGCGCGAGGCCGTACGCCAGGGCCACGGGGACGAGCGGGGGACCGAGGAGGACCAGGTTGGGCAGTCCGGCCAGAGGCGCGAAGGAAACGACCGCGTGCGCGACGACGATCCCGAGCGCGGAGCCCAGGGTCGCTCCGAGGATCGCGAGCAACAGCGCCTGGCCTTCGTACACCGCGACGACCGTCGCAGGGGCGGCCCCGAGGCTGCGCAGGGTCCGGATCTCCTCCCGCCGCTGAGCGACTTCAAGTCCCATCGCGCTGAACACGAGGAGGCCGATGACCACGGCGAGGACGGGCGCGAGACTCAGGAGGACGGAGCGAGCCTCGGAGATGCTCGCCCGGGTGAAGCCGATCGCGCCGACGGTCTGCAGCGGGCTGAGGCCGAGCCGCGCCGCGAGCGTCGGGTCCAGCGGGGCGGGCGTGACCACGGCCTGGACGGGTCCGCCCTGGGCCGGGTCCAACGCCAGGAGGAACTCGGACCGCACCCACGCCCACGTGTCCGGGAGGAAGGCCGGACGGGCAGCGGGAGCGGGAGCCACCGCGAGGGCCTGGGGCGGGAGGCCGAAGAGGGTCAAGTTGACGGTCGGGCCGAGAGGGCCGCTCGTCGCGACGATCTGCGCCCGCAGGCCCGAGTCGATCGCGACGTCCTGCGCGCCTCTCGGGAAGGGATCGCTCGCGTTGCCGGCGTGGACCTGGGTCAGCGAGGCCACGACGACAGGGAGGGACGTGCCGTTGAGCGAGAGCGTGCCCCGATGCACGCGGAGGACCGCATAGTCCGCAAGGGGGGCGACGAGGGAATTCGCATCGATCGAGCTCGTGAGCAGGTCGTCGCCATGGAGATACACGGTGGGGCCCGTCGAGAACCGCGCGGTGACGGAATCGACCCCCGCGGACAAGCCATCGACGAGGCTCAAGGAGCCGACGAGGACCATGCAGGCGAACGCGATGGCCCACGCGGTCCACCGCGTGCGGCGGTTGATGCGAGTCGCGAGGCGGAGAACCGGCCGTCCCATGCGTCCCTCCTCCGCTGTATGGCGCGCTGGGATTAAGCCTTCTGCGCGGACCGCAATCGTCATCTCCGCGCGACGCTTCGACCCACGACGAATGTTCACGCTCGGGGAGCTCGGGATTGGCTTGGCCTTCGCTTGGGCCGTGTCCTATCGCATCCGTGCCGGGCTTGATTTTCGATTCGTCCTCCTCGGCTCCATCCTCCCGGATCTGATCGACAAACCTCTGGGCGCGATCCTCCACCTCGAGGCACGACTTTGGGCCCACTCGCTCCTCTTCCTCGCGGCCCTCCTCGCCGCGAGCCTCGCGCCCGCGCTCAAGAACCTGCGGTGGGTCGGCTTCGGGGACGCCGTGCATCTCCTCGTGGACCTGATCTGGCAGCAGCCCGTCGTGGCCCTGTGGCCTCTCCTGGGGACCGCGTTCCCCCCGGGCGACCAGAGCTTCGAGGGATACTTTCAGATCCTGCTCACGGACCCGTACGTCCAGTTCGGCGAGATCGTCGGCGGGGCCATCCTCATCGCCGTCGCGTGGTACTACGGCCTGTACAAATGGGCCGTCCTCCGGCAGTTCCTCCGCGACGGTCGGCTCGTGCCCTCGCGGGCGTCTAGAGGAACAGCCGCCCCGCCATGACCTCGAGGCCGCGCATCTCCGTCATGTCGCCGCTCCACTTCGCGAGCGTGGGGCCATAGGCCGTCTCCGCTCGAATCACGAAGGCCCGCATCTCCGAGTGCACATCGGGCGGGTCGCGCCCATGGAAGACCGCGGCCACGATCATCCGCGATCCGCGCTCGAGGGCCACCTTCCGTTCCCCGAGGGTGAGATCCCGCAATTGGTCGTTGCCCCGGGCGAAGGAGGCCTTCGCGAAGTCCATGATCGCAGTAAGCATGCCGGCCATGAGGTCCGCGTCGAGCTCCTCGCTCGTCGGCCGGGCCCTCCGTGCCAGGAGGATGCCCGTGTTCGCCTCGATGACGAACAGATCCTCGATCGTCGCGGCGGCGGGCTCCGGCACGGGGAGACGCTCGAACTCTCGCTCGAAGAACGAGATGCTCTCCGCGCCGAGCGCCATTCCCGCCACGCTCACGAGGAACGCGCCCCCTGCGGACAGGATCTGGTCCTTCATCCGCTGCACGCACTGGATCGCGCGCTCGGTGCCGGCCTCGCGCGCGAGAGACTCGAAGCCGTCGAGCCCGACGACCGCCGAGGGAGCCTTCTCCACGAACGACTCGACGAGCCGCTCGAGCATCGCCGGGTTTCCCGGGGCGACGCGGTTCAGTCCCGGCGTGTCCGTGAGCCAGAGGACGGGCGTCTCGGCCAATCCCGTGTCCTCGCGGACCGCGGTGGGGTTGCGTCGGGTCACGAGGAGGCCGCTCTCGCCGCGGTGGACGGCCTCGTCGAAGGCTCGCAGGAGAAGCTCGGGAGCCGCCTCCTCGACGACGTAGGCGTGCCCGGCCCGGATCGGGAACTTCACGGGAAGATCCAGGGATGCTTCCTTGCGCGGCGTAACGACGAACATCTTGTACCGGAGGACCGCAAGGCCGAACGTGGCGGCCATCGCGAGCGCGGTGATCGTGAGGAACGGTGGCGGATACGAGTCGAGCCCGATCCTCAGGTACGCATACGACTCCGCCCCAGCGCCGTGGGCCAGGATGCCGAGGGTCATGACGAGCGCCTGTTTCCGGACGATCGGATCCTTGTTCACGTAGAGCGTGCGGGCGAGGACGCCCAGGGCCGTGCTCATGAAGGCCGTGGCCAGTACGGCGAGGGCCAGGGTCGCGTTCGCGCTGTCAACCACGACGCCGTATCCCGGATAGGATTCCACCGCCGTCACGAGGGTCGAGACCACGAATGCGGACGCGAAGAGCGAGATCTGGAGGAACAGGACCACGGCCCGCCGACCCATGACCTTGAAGCCGTAGAAGTACGAGCCGACGAACGCGGCCGTGAACCCGACCGCGAGCATGTGGAAGAAGTAGAACATGTGGGCCAGGACGAGGGACGTGTCCTCGCCCCAGGGATCGGAGATCCGGAGGAGGTACGCGGAGACGGCGGCGAGGAGGAAGAAGGTCATGGCGAGGACGAACGTGTCGCCCGCGCGGCGGTTGGGGATCTTCTTGAGGACGTAGGCGGCGAGGCCCAGGGCGACGGCCGAGGTGGAGACCGAGATCAGGGAGTACCAGTCCGCGGGCTCGACCATGAATGGAAGGACGAGTTGAAGCACCCTGATTTAGCCGTTTCTGCCGCAGTATCGTTTGCGTGAATTATCGCGTTTAGGGTGGCCGAAAGGAAAACGACTCCCTTCCGTCGAGCCTCGTCGGAGCGGGGACCGGCGGGTCCCTAGGCATGCGCGGCCGCGGCGAGCGAAATTGGGCGCTCCCGCCACAGGCGCACGAGCAAGTAGCCGAAGGCGACGGGTGGGATGACCATGAGCGGATTGCCCGGCACGAGGATGAGATCGAAGACGCAAAAGAAACCGATCACGCCGGCTGCGAAGGCGAAGACCCGGACCTCGGAACCGGGCCGGCCCACGACCCGGCGCATCACGAGGAGCGCGAGGAAGGCGACGAGCAGCCCCTCGGCGAGGGAGATCCCGGGGAGACCCCCGAGGGCCGGGCCGCCGGCGTAGACCAGGAACGACGCGCCGATGAAGGCGAAGCCGACGACGAAGCAGGCCCGAACGGTGTAGGCGGGGCCGGTCACGGGGACGCGGTTCCACCACGCCGCCGCCCAGCGTTTCGCCGCGTAGGCCAGCAGCGCGATGGCGACGAAGGCCGCCACATACTCGGGCCCGGCTTCCTGGTACGGATTCGCGGCGTGCACGAGGGCGTTGATCGTGAGGGCCGCGAGGCCGAGCAGGGCGATCGTGGCATAGAGGCCACGGTGCGAGAGGATCGCCTTCCCCTTCAGGGCGGGCCAGTGCCACTCGATCAGGAAGATGGGAATCGCGATGGAGACGATCGCGTGGAACGTGGTGAGCCACACCGCCCAGAGCCAGTTCACGCCGAGGTCGCGGCCGTACCATCCGAGCGTCCCGAGCTGGGGGAGGGTCGGGTTGAAGAACGTGGTGACGGCGAGGCCCTCCTCGACGATCCCGTAGGCCATGCCGAGGAGCAGAATCCCGGGCCAGCCCGCCTTCCAGCGCAGGGAGACCTCGCGGACCACCAGGACGCCCGTGCCGTACAGCCAGACGTTCAGCAGGGCCTGGATCGGGTTGAGCCAGCCCTGCGGCGGGGTGGATCCCGTGATCGCCTCCGGGAGGAGCGCCGCGAGGAGGACGAAGTACAGGATGAGGCGGCGGTTCGAGGGCGGGGGCGAGGACGCCATGGCAGGAGGGCGCTCGACCTTGGGGGACTTAAAGCCCCCGGGAAGAATCTCACCGGGGCGAAGAAGTACCCCTGCCGCACCGCTCGGATGGCGTCCTCGCGGAGCCGCGACACGAAGGCGGCAAGCTGAAGGCCGCCGGCGGAATGCTGTCCGCATGGTCACCGCCGATGACTACCGCCGGATCCTGGCCTACAACCGGCGCGTCCTCGAGGTCTACTGCAAGAAGCTCGAACGGCTCCCGTGGAAGGTCGTGTCCCGGGAGCGGGAGGCCGGATGGCACTCGATCGCGGGCACGTTCAACCACATCCTCCGCGTGTACGACGCCTGGCTGAACTACGTCGTCCAGGGGGACCTCGCCGATCCCACCATGATGCGTCGGACCTGGTCGTCCCTCGAGTCGATGGAGGAGGTCCGCGAGTCGCTGGAGAAGACTTGGACGAAGATCGATGCGTACATGAAGGGGCTGACGGACCGCGAGCTCGGCAGGATCGTGAGGGCGGAATGGCAGCCCAAGGCGTGCACCGTGGCGGACGCCCTCATGCAGGTGACGTTGGAGCAGGCCCACCACACGGGGGAGATCATCGCGATGCTCTGGCAGGATGACCTGCGGCCGCCGGAGATGACGTGGCTGTCGACGAACTGGGCGCTCGAGGACCTCGCCCGGAAGGGAGGGCCCGCCAGTTCTCGAACGTCGCGTCACCGGAACGCTTAAGCGCGTCCGCTCCCGTCCGTCGCGGGCCCATGCAGGACAAGAAGGTCCTCGTCACGGGGGGCGCGGGGTTCATCGGGTCGCACCTCGTGGAGCGGTTGAGCCTGCACAACGAGGTCACCGTCTTCGACGACCTGTCCACAGGCTCCCTGAGGAACCTCGAGGCCGCGAAAGAGGAGGTTCGCCTCCATCGCGCCTCGATCCTTCAGCCGAAGCAGCTCGCGAAGGCCCTCGAGGGCCGCGACCTCGTGTACCACCTCGCTGCGAAGACTTCGGTCCCGGAGAGCACGGAGAAGCCGGAGGAGTACTGGCGGACGAACGTCGAGGGCACCCTCAACGTGCTGAAGACGTCCGTGGACGCCGGGGTGAAGCGCGTCGTCTTCATCTCGAGCGCCGCGGTGTACGGCTCGTCCGAGGTCGTGCCGAAGGTCGAGACGATGCGGCCCGAGCCCGCCTCCCCGTACGCGACGACGAAGATGGTCGGGGAGTTCGCATGCGAGGAGATCTCCCAGCTCAAGTCGATCGAGACCGTGGTCCTGCGGCTGTTCAACAGCTACGGTCCGCGGCAGGACCCGAACGCGCCCTACGCCGGCGTCGTAGCGAAGTTCTGCTCCGCGGTGGCCGCGGGCAAGGGCGTCGAGATCTACGGGGACGGTGACCAGACCCGGGACTTCCTCTATGCCGCAGATGCCGCAGAGGCGATGGAGCTCGCAGGCGAGCGCCCCGTCGCCGGCCAGGTCTTCAACATCGGGTCCGGGTCCGCGACGACGGTCGCGGAGGTGGCGCGCCTGCTCTCCGAGGTCACCGCGAGCCCCGTGAAGGCGACGCGCAAGGAGCTCCGCCCCGGGGACGTGCGTCACTCGCGGGCCGACATCTCGAAAGCGATGGCCGGACTCACTTTCGTCCCCCGGACGTCGCTGCGCGAGGGAATCGAGCGCACCCTCGCCTATCACAAAGGTCTGGTCTCGAAGCCGTAGGCCAGCGGGACTCGGAAAATTGGGAAAGAGGAGGGCCTCCTCGGCCCTCCGTTCTTGCGCCTAGAGGTCGTCTTCCGGCTTCTTCGGCTCCGCGTGACCTGGTTGCGCCATCATCATCTGCGGGCTCTTCGGCTTGCGCATCTGGTTCAGGAGGAGCACGACGAGCAGGACGACCACGATGATCTCGAACGCCAGGTTCGCATAGGAGATCGTCTGCGTCGCCTGCTGTCCCTGGAGGGTGTTCAGCTGGTCCTGCAGCCTCGTGAGATTCGCCTGGAGCTGGGCCAGCTGCGCCGCAGTCGCCGCGTTGGCCGAGGTCTGGGAGTTCTGCAGGCTCGTCAGCTGATTCTGCAGGGACGTGATCTGAGCCTGGGCCGCCGCAATCGCGGCCGCGGTGCTCGCGTTGGCCTGGGAGAGCTCGTTCTCGAGGGCGTTGATCTGGCTCTGCAGGTCCGCGATTAGCTGCGCGGTCGTCGTTCCGACGGTCCCGCTGGCTCCCGTGGAAGCGTGGCTCGGGGTTCCATAGATGTTGATGGCCGTCACGATGTAGTAGTACGTGCCGTTCGCGAGGCCGGAGTCCGTGAAGCTCGTGACGCTCCCGCCGACCAGGCCGACGGCCTGGTAGTTCGTGCCATCCGCGCTGCGCCAGATCCGGTAGTCCACTACGTTCTGCTCCGGCGAGGGCGTCCAGGTGATCGTGAGGCCGTTCGAGCCGCTCGCGACTACGCTGTCGATCACGGGCCGGGACGGAGGTCCGTACCAGGGCCGGAGGGTCAGGTGGGCGCTCGCGTCCAGAGACGTGGCCCAGAAGGTTCCGTTCTGGTCAGCGGCGACCGCGGACAGGCTCGTGGCCCCGGTGTTCAGGGTCGCGTCTGGGTACCAGGTGACTCCGTGGTCCGCGCTCAAGGTGAAACCGAAGCCCGTCACGTCAAAGTCGCCCCGGACGAACATCAAGGTGTCGCCTTCGCCCGCCATGTATCCAATGTAACCGCCGGTGAAGCCCGGCGTGATCGCCAGGGGTTCGGACCAGGTGGCCCCGCGGTCCCGGCTCTGAACATAGTCAATTGCATAGCCGCTCGGCACCACGTTGTACCAGGCCAGATGGACTAGACCCCCGGAGTCTACGAAGAGCGCCGGGAAGAGCGTGGACGACGTCGGGTTCGAGACCTTCTGGTGCGGGGACCATGTCACGCCGTTGTCCGACCACGTTACATCCACGACGGAAGTCGAAGAGCCCGAAGGAGTGAAGCTGTCGGCCACATACACCCGTCCTGCGGAGTCGACGGCAATCGAGTTGATACCGACGGAGAGAGCGGTGGTCGCGTTGGTCCCGGCGGAGAACGTCGATCCACCGTCCGTGCTCTTGGCCACGGTTACGGCCTCCGCGCTGCCCGACTCCGAGAGCCAGGAGACGTAGACGGTCCCGTCCGGCGCGGCCACGATGTTCCCCCAGAAGTTGCTGGTGCCGCTGGTCGAGGAGCTGGCTTCCTTGGCCGCCTGCCAGGTCACCCCGCCGTTCGCAGATTTGCTGACGTACACCTGGTTGTTCCCGGAGACCGGGTTGCGGGTCCACGCCACATACAGGTTCCCGCTCGAGTCGATCACTGCGGAGATCGGGTAATTGCTGGTGACGACGTTCGAAACATCGTTCACCTGCTTGTCGAACAGCTTCTGGGGATTGCCCCCCAGGCCGACGGCAGCATACTTCGTGACGTTGACGTTGGTTGTCGACGCCAAGGTGTTGGTCGCCGCGTAGAACACGTAGATGGAGCCGTGGCCGTCCGCGACAATCCATGAATTGGAGTAAGCGAAGTTCGCAGACGACGCGACGGTAGTTGGACCACTCCACGCGATGGTGTCATGGTCCGCCCGGGCCACCGGTGCGGTGGCGACCAGGGAGATGCCCAGCATCGCCAGGACCAGAACCAACGCAATCGCTACCTTGCCTGTTGCTCGCTGAGTGCGCATTGCACAATCCCTTCCGACGCGGCCTCGATGCAGGGTTCGCCACTTGAAACTTTCGTCAACGAGGAAGCCGCGATGCACCCGCGGGCGCGGCCGCGCGCCCGCGCGAACGGCGCGCGAACGTTTTTCATGAAGGGGTCGCATGCTCGGTGCGATGGCGGAACCCGCGCTCCGCGCGCTCGACCTCTGGAAGTCCTTCGACGGGCGCACGGATGTCCTGAGGGGTGCCGAAATCACCGTCGACCCGGGGCAGACCGTGCTCGTATGGGGCGAGAACGGGAGTGGCAAGACGACGCTCCTCTCGATCCTCGGCGGGCTCGATGCGCCGACGCGGGGGCGCGTGGATCTCGGCGGCCGGGAGATCACCGGGCTCAAGGAGACCGCACTCGCACGGGTGCGCCTCCTGGAAATCGGTTTCGTCTTCCAGACCCATCACCTCATCGAAGATCTGACGATCGCAGACAACATCGCCCTCCCGCTGCGCCTCGCGAAGCGGCGCTCCGAGTCGCGAGTCGACGAACTCCTCGAGGCGTTCGCGTTGACAAAACTCGCATCGCGCAAACCGGGGGAAGTCTCCGTGGGGGAATCGCAGCGCGTCGCTGTCGCCCGCGCCCTTGCCAACGGACCCAAGGTGCTCCTGGCGGACGAGCCGACCGCCTCCCTCGACTCGAAGGGGACGGCAGCGGTCCTCGAGGCGTTCCGCCTTGCGCGGACCGGCTTCGGCGCTGCCGTGGTCGTGGCCGCGCACGATAGCGAGGTGCGGTCCATGGCGACCTCGGAGTACCTCCTCGCGGACGGCCGCCTCGAGCCGAAGAAGTGACGATCCGCCCGGCCGGGCGGCGTCTGGTTTCGGAAAGATAGGGAGGACGAAGGCTTTATCCCTCAGAGGTAATTTTCTTCGCAGAAGCAGGCCCCAGGACGCGTGACGTGTGGGAGACAGCCTCGGCGGGACGAAGCGAACGATCGGAAGGCTCTGGGGCGAGGCGAAGACGTCCCTGTACCGCAACGCGATCTTCCTCATGGCCAACAGCGTCGTCGGGCAGGGCCTCGGGTTCTTCTTCTGGGCCGTCGTCACACGCGTCTATCAGCGCAGCGACATCGGGTTCGCCGTCGCCTTGTTCTCGACGGTGAGCTTCGTCGCCTCCCTCAGCCTGCTCGGGCAGAACATCGCGATCATCCGCTACCTCCCCGAGGCGGAGGACAAGAACGACCTGGTGAACACTTCCCTCACCCTCGTCGGCGCGGCATCCATCCTCCTGAGCCTCGGGTTCCTCCTGGTGATCGCCCTGGTCGGGCTGGACCTCTCCTTCGTGCTGGAGAACCCCGCCTACCCCATCCTGATCGTCATCGGATGCCTCGCGTGCGCCCTCGGCCCCATCCTGGACAACGCGGCGGTCGCGCTCCGCCGGTCCGACATCCCCATGTGGCGGACCGTGGCCCTGGGCATCATGAAGATCCCGATCGCGGTCGCCATCGCCCTGACGCTCAGCGTTTCCCTGGGCGTCGGGCGCTTCGGTGTGTTTCTCGCCCTCGTGGCGGCGATGGCCGCGAGCGTGCTCCTCGAGGGCCTCTGGCTCCTCCCGCGGATTCTGGAGGGCTACCGCCCGCGCCTCCGCGCCCACTTCGCCCGGCTGCGTCCGATGATGCGCTTCAGCAACGGCAATTATGCGGCCAGCATCGTCGGGGGGGCGGGGACCGCCCTCCTCCCCCTGCTCATCCTGAACGCACTGGGTCCGGCGGGCCCGGACAACGCGGCGTACTTCTACGTGGCGAGCGCGGTCGCCGGCCTGCTGACGGTCATCTCGGGTGCCGCGTTCACCTCGTTCTACGCGGAGGCCAGCTACCGGAGCGCGGACCGCCACCGGGACGAGCGGCGCGCCCTCCTGCTGACGCTGGCGCTCCTCACACCGGCGATCATCGTGTTCTGGATCTTCGCCCACTTGGTCCTCGAGCTCTTCGGGGGCGCGACGACCTCGTACGCCGACGCGGCGACGGAGCCTCTCCGGATCCTGACACTCGCCTCGATCCCTGCGGTCGCCAACAACCTGCTCGCGACGCGGGTCCGCGTGCGCCGCCGCACCCTGCCGCTCATCGTGGGAGCCGCAATCTCCTCCGCGGTCATGCTGGGCCTCGGCTACAGCCTCCTGACGACGAGCGGCATCACCGGTCTCTCGATCGCCTACGTCATCGCGACTGTCGCACAGACGCCCTACTACTGGTTCGTCGCGCGGAAGTCGTTCGAGACGGAGCCGCTCGAACCGCTCGAGCCGACGCCGATCGAGCTGTGAGGGGGTGCGGGATGGCGACGGAAACCGCCCACGCCGCCCGGACCTTCCGCCTCCCGCGGTGGGCCATCGGGGCGATCTACCTCAGCGTCCTGATCCTCGCAGAGGCCCTGATCGCCATCCAGGACCCGTCGAATCCGACGGTCTTCCCCTTCCAGCAGTACGGGCTCACCCTGCACATCCTCCTGGTGTTTGCCCTCCTGTTCCATGCCGTGACGATCCAGGACCGGGACGTCGAGCTCTCCGTTTTCCTGATGGCCCTGAGCCTCGCGCCGCTCATCCGGATCTTCTCCCTGTCCATGCCCCGCTTCTGGGGCACGGCGCCGACCGCCACGCTGCCCTGGCTCGCGGTCGTTGGCATCCCGCTCCTGACGGCCGCCGCGGCGGTGGCCTACGTCCAGCAACTCAGCCCGTGGCTCCTGGGCCTCGCAATCCGGTCGTGGAAGGAGCTCTGGGTCCAGGTCCTGATCGGGCTCACGGGCATCCCGCTCGGCTTCGTCGAGTACACGATCCTGCGCGAACAGGCCTGGATCACGGGCGAGACGATCACGGAGGTGCTGTTCGGCGGCGCCGTGATCTTCTTCGCGACGGGGCTCGCAGAGGAGCTCATCTTCCGTGGGATCATGCTGCGACGCGCGATGGCGGTCCTGGGGAACAAGGTCGGCGTCCTGTTCGTCACGCTCGTGTTCTCCGCGATGCACATCTTCTTCCGCAACGCGTTCGACCTGACCTTCGTCTTCCTCGTCGGCCTACTCTACGCCGTCGTCGTCGTGAAGACGAAGAGCCTCTGGGGGGCAATCATGAGCCACACCCTCGGCAACGTGATCCTGTACCTCATCGCGCCCTTCCTGCTCGCGGCGGTCCTTCCGCCCATCGGGCCCTAGGGCTCCCGCGCGAGGAATGGACAGACCGAAACGGGGCTCGGCCTTCAGAGGACTTCGAGCACCTTCACCGCGACGATGAAGGCGAAGACGACGAGCAGCGGCGAGATCGGGACCAGGAGCGTGTGGGAGAGGATCTTGGACTTCAGGTTCCCGGACTCTTCCGCGTGTGCGCTGGAGAGCTCGCGCATGATCAACAGGAGAATCAGAGACACTACCGCGGCGGCTCCGAACGAGCCCGCGAGGAAGGTCGATGTAACAGTCACGACGGTGGTGATCATGGCGTTTCCCTTGAGAATGGGCATTGGACGCTCCGAGGATATAAAGGTACCGTGCGCAGGCCTTGACCTCGATAACGGGGCGCCATATTGGGTCTTTCCTCCATAGAAACGGGCTCCAATCCGCCTATTTCGAGCGGAGGAGCGTCAGGAGGGACGCCGCGACGTAGGCGGCCACCCCGACGAAGCTGTAGCCCAGCCCGAGGAGGAGGGAGGTGTTGAGCTGGTAGTACGTCTGGAGGAACGCGTCGGAGCCAGGCAGCATCGCCGCGCTGATGCCTATCGCTCCGATCGAGGCGAGCGCGGGTCCCACGACGTATCCGATGAGGCCGTTGCGCTTCTTCCTCAGCATCGCGAGGCGTCTGGAATCGGAGGACGGGGCCACGGGGCTCGAACGGGTTGCCCGCGACGCCGGCAGCTCCTCGCGGGACGGCGTCACGACCTCCTCGTCCGCGTCCGAGGTCCCGGCGTCCTGCTCCATCTCCTGGAGGCTCACGAGCAGCTCGTCGATGTCGCGATCCACGTGGTCGCCGCTCGGGCCCGCCGTCTCCTCGAGCGGGGGAGGGACGGCGTCGGTCGCCTCCTCTTCGAGGACGACCTCCTCGACGACCTCACCATCGGGCTCCGCCGTCCGCTCGAGCTTCTCGATGCGAGCGTCGAGGGAGCGTGCGCCGAGGACTGCCGCGAGGAGGACGCCGATGAGGAACACGGCGCCGGCGACCAGGTAGATCGTGAACGTGAAGCGGGTGATGTCGACCGTGTAGTGATAGCCCAGGGTCTCGCCGCTGTACCATGCGATGATCGCCATCACGAGGAAGTACACGCCGAAGATGGCCGACAACGTGCGCGGTCGAAAGACTCGTTCCGAGACCATTGGGACACCGACCCTGTCTGGGGCCGGATATACCCTACCCCCTCCTTCTCGTTTTTGATACTGGTTCCGTCCAGCCGGAGCGGCGGGAAGGAGGATTTATCCGGGGAGGAGCGGTTCGGAGTCGCGGAGGAGGGGACCTCGCCGCAAGGCGCGGCGATGCCGTCCCACGTGATCAGGCATGGAGCTGCGCGAAAGCGAGTTCGCCCGGACCACTGCGAGGGAGTTCGCCGTCCTAGCTGTCGCGGCCGTGGGCGCCTTCCTCTTCTTCATCCACGGGTCGCTCTACCTCTCGCCGGGCAGCGCTGGACGGTCGCTGAACCTGGAGGGATTCCTCCTGGTCACGGCCATTCTCTATCTTTTCCTCCGCATGATCTTCGTCGTCGCGGGACTCTACTATCCGCGCGCCCGCCCGCAGGTGGTCGTCTGCGAGGAATGCGGCCGCGCCCTGGACCCGGCGTCGTCCGGCGCGGTCGCGCGGCACGCCCGGACCGGGCTCACCCCGCGACCCACGGAGAAGGAAATCCTCGCCGCGGTCATGCTGCGCAAGGCGATCGACGAGGCGCGCCAGTCCGCGCAGAAGAGCCTCGCCGGACCCCGACCGAACGAGCTTCGGCTGCCGGGCGACATCGAGAACGCGCCCGTGCCGGTCGAGGAGTTCGAGCGCATCCTGCGGCAGCTGGACTCGCGGGGCGGCATCCGCGACCCCGCGGAGCGTCGCCCGAAGGGGCCCGCGTAGTGCGCCCTCCGGCAGCGGGCGTCAGCGGCTGATCCCGACCAGGACGAGGAGCTCCTCGAGGATGCGGTAGGTCAGCCCCCACACGATCCGGTCCTTCCACAGGAACGCGGGCACCTTGAGCTCCCCGACCCGGGTCGACACGACCGTCTGGCCCCAGGAGGCGGGAAGCTCGGCGAGGGGGGCCCAGAACGTCTCTTTCATCTCCGGCCCGGGCTGGGGTCGGAGCGGACCATGTGCGAAGGCGACGAAGGGGACGACGAGCATTTCAGGGACGTTGCCAGGAGAGCGGGGCGCAAGGTGTCCGAGGATCTCGGCGCTCCCGCGGAGGTCTAGGTTCACCTCCTCCCGGGTCTCCCGCAGGGCGGTCTCGAGGAGGGATCCGTCGTCGCGGTGGTGGTGGCCCCCGGGGAAGGAGACCTGGCCGGACCACGGATCGCCGGAGCGCCGGATGCGGCGGCCGAGGAGGACCTCGAGGCCGTCGCCCGCAGGCCGCAGGAGGACCATCACGGCGGACGAGGGCTTCGATGCGAGCTCGGCCTCGGCGAGGCCCTCCGGCAGCAGCACCTTCCGCAATTCCACAGCGGTGGTCCGCATCGCATCCGGCGAGGGCGTCCGCGCACTTAGGATTGACGGCGCGTCAGAACTGGGTGCCCCAGATCTGCTGCTCCGCGACGATCGCGGCGAGGCGCTGGAACGACGGCTCCACGTTCTCGCCCGTCTTGGCGCTCGTCCAGAAGTAGCCGCAACCGAGCGCGTCGCAGCGCTCCGTGATCTCCGGGAGGCCGAACTCGGCCTTGTCCGCGAGGTCCGTCTTGTTCACCGCGATGAGGGTGGGCAGGTGCCCCGCGACCTCCTCGACGCACGCGATCCAGTCGTCGAGCCCTGCGAGCGTCGATCGGCGCGTGACGTCGACCACGGCGAGGATGCCGCGCGCGCCGTAGAAGTACGCCTCCTTGAGCAGCTCCTGGAACCCGTGCTGGCCCATGATGTCCCAGATGAGCATGTCGACCTTGGCGACCAGGTTCTCCTTGGGGAACGAGACCTCGATCTCTCTCTTGGAGACCTTCGTGCCCAGGGTGGTCAGGTACTTGTCCTCGAACATGTCGAGGACGTATCGCCGGATCAGCGACGTCTTGCCGACGCCGTTGTCGCCGACGAGGCAGATCTTGGTCTTGAGGTTCTCGTGCTCCATCGCCCGCGTCCCTCGCCCAGGACTGAAGAGGGGAGCCACTAATGAAATCGCGCCCGGCTTAAGCGTTCTTCCCTCGGTATCGGGCGCTAGAATGAGGGAAATCGTCATGGGATTGCCGAGAAGTAGTCGGCCCGTATAGCGGGAGGACAACTCAGCACAGCATTCAGCGGAAATTCGGGCCCAACGTCACCCGCCGCGGGGGGTCGTCCTTCGTGGCCAGCGGGAGCTTCGCGAGGATTCGACGCGCCGTGTCCCGGAGGTAGGCCTCCGTCACGACGTCCTTCGCCACGAGGACGAGCATCCCCTGCGGGTCGACCTTCTGGACGTGGATCCGGTTGCCGCACGCGACGATCCCCACCACCTCCGGCGAGGGGGCGTGGATCGTCTCGAGCATCGTCTCGAGGGACCCGAGCGTGGTCGCCGCCATGATGGACACGACCTCCCACGCCACCGGCGAGCGCGCCCACGCGGCGAGCATGCGGCCGTTCCGCTTCAGGAGCATCGCCATCTCGATCCGGCCGTTCGGCACGAGCTCAGCGAAGAAGTCGGCGGGGACCATCCGGAGGGAATCCATCGCACTCCGGATAGGATGGTGCATTCCCGCTTCAAAAGGGAATGGACCTCACTATCACAGACGGCAATTATCCGGGGAAGGGACCCTGAGTCGGCGACCCGGGCGCCAGAATGACCATGCATGATAACCAGGCGCAAGCCGTTAGGTACGAGGGACTCCCATGTATGTCCACGCCGTGACCCCGATGAAATCGATCAAGTCGCTCCTCGGCTCCACAACCACGCCGGCAGGGGCGGTCGTCGATGTGCGACAGGCCGTCCAGCGGGTCCTCACGGAGTATGTTCTCAACATGGCCGTGACCTGCCTCGCCCACGGGGACGTCGAGCCCCTGTACGAGCAGTACATGGAAGACCCTCGCCTCTCGGACGAAGACAAGGACGAGCTCGCGCGCGCGTACCTCCTTCTCCAGATGAGTTCCGTCCACGCTATAGAAGCGGAGTGAGCCGCGTCGGCCATTCCCCCCAACGGTACGTCGGGGAACGGTTTGCGCCGGATGAGTGTGAGGTTCTAGCTGCTCACGTGCCCGTCAGGGATAGGACTCGACGGTCGGTCGTGATCTGGTCCAGCGCATGAATGGTGACGACAGCCACGTTACCCGAGAGGCCTAGCGAGAACGGCACATTCAGGGCGAGGAAAGTCGCGTTGAACCAGGAGGCCCAGGCGGCGGCCGCTGGGGAGGTCACCGTGACTGTGAGACCGTCGTACCAGTTCCCCCACTGGGCGACGCGACACTGCTCGAGGCGGATCGAGTCCCGGGTCTGCTGGGCGAGCCATGCCTGCATCGCATTCGCCTTTCGCTGGGCCTCGGTCACATTGATCGCGATGGAGAGGTCCGTCTGGGCCCGATCCACGCCGAACCTCGCGCCGCTGATATCGCCCGAGGTCGCGTTCCATGCGGCGAAGCTGAGCTCGGACTGAGCCGCGTCGAGCGGGGCGTTCACGGCCGCCGCCGCCGCAGGCGTGAGGGCTCCCTGATTGGCCCAGTATGTCATGCTCGCGGAAAGGTTCCCCACCGCCGAGGTCTCCGTCCCGAGGTCGATCCGGATGCTGGACTGGTCCACGACTTGACGGCCCAGGACGTTCGCTTGGACCACCCGGGTGTCGCTCCCCGAGAACCCGAACGGCGTGCCCGTGATGAGGACGAGCGCCACGGACAGGTCTCCCCCACCGCCACCGGTCCTCGAGTATGTGAAGGGCAGGCCCTCGTACATGGTCGAGCCCGCGGTCTGGATGAGGGAGATCCCGCCGGACTCGAACCGGATGGTTTGAGACGGGTACTGACTCGTCTGGAGTTCGAGGGACAGCGCGCCACCGTAGACCTCGGACGTGACGAGGCTGCCACACTGCACCGAGCTCTGGTAGCGCATGCTGATCTCATAGTAGATCCATCGGATCGAGGAAGCGGTTGGCGCGGGATAGTACGTGCCCCCCGTAATCGACGCAATCTGCCCGAGCAGGTTCGCATCGGCTGCGCTGCTCAGGCCGATCGTGAAAATCGTGATGTTGTTCGCCTTCGCGATCTGAGCCTGCTGGATCGTGAACGTGTTCCCGCAGGGAGGCTGGCTCCCGCTGCACTCATTCTGGCCGTCCGTCAGGAGGATCTCGATCCAGGCCTTGCCCTTGTGGCCGTTCGCGATGAGCTCGTTGTTCCCCGTCTGAATCGCAAGACCGATGTTCGTGCTGTCGATGTCGCTGATCGTCCCCAAGTCGGCTTGCGGCTGGGTGTAGTCCGGGACGCCGCACATCCCCGGATAATAGAGGTGGTGGGGCGTTCCGCCGATGTTCGCCTGCGTCAGATACGAACGACCGTTGAAGGCCACGATTGCCACACAGTCAGGCGTTGCCAGGCGGCCAACGTACTCCTGGGCGCCGGTGATCCGGAGGTTCTGCGGGTCATTCCACGCCATCGACCCGGAGTTGTCCATGAGCAGGATGACGTCCTGGTTGACCTTCGTCACGCTCGCCTGGCGGAAGTGTGGAACGAACGTGTACGAGATCGACAGGGCGTACGAGTCGTTCGCGGAGTACGAGAGCGTCCCGGTGCTCGTCGTTGCGAACGGGGAGACGGCTGGCGTTCCCAGGTTGAACGGAATCGTGAACATCGTGCCGGCGACCGCGGGTCCAGCTGCCATGGCTCGCATCCGATCGAACTGCTGGAGATCGTGCTTGGACGTGACCCACTCGGCCGAGTACTGCTGGGCGGGGACCGCCCCAATCACGACGGTTTGGAGGATTACCACGACTACGAGAAACACGAGCATCGTGGCGACCGCCGAGGCCACCGCGCTGTCATCGCTCCGGAGGATGGGTCGCATTCGGCAGGGGCCACGGGGGCTCCAGGGAGATACGACTGGCGCTTCGAATGTCAAAGGTGATTGCCGGATTTGCAAATGGCTCCCATCGAGACGGATGGGAGCACGGCCTTCCCGAACCGGACGATTTGAGGCCGACCGAACCTCAAATCCTTGAAACGGCGCCGTCCACGCTCGTCCGGATCCTCGGGTCGGCAAGCAGGTCCCGCGGTCCCTGTCCCGTCGGGTCCGCGGGCCGGGTCAGCGGGCCGCAGTAGTAGTAGAGGACGAAGGGGGCGGTGATGAACGACAGGAACCAGAGGGCGTTGTACCACAGCCCGACGGGGTTCCACATCGTGAGGCCGAGGGCCATGACGGCGACGAGCGCGACGGTCCCGCGGCCGACGTGGAGGATCTCCCGCATCGTCATCGGCGGCTCGTCCTTGGGCGTCACGGGGAACTTCCTCCGCGGGTCGACGAGGTACATGAGCATCGCCCGGATCTCGTGGGGCAGCATGATCGCCCCGATCGCCTTGCTCAGGGTCCGGGCCCGGTAGTACCGCCAGAAGCCCAGCCGCACCTGGACGAGCTTCGCGACCGTGAAGACGGACGTGATGAGGGACATGACGATGATGAAACGGAAGAGGTTGATCGACCAGATGTACGCGATCGGCTCGACGAGGAGGTTCTGGCCGAACGCGAAGAACGCCCCGGGCGTCGAGACGCGGCCGAATACGGCCGCGACCATCGCGAACATGATCGTGATATAGGCCACGTGATTCATCGGGGTCGTGTAGAGGAAGACCTTCTTCCACCACGGCAGCCGGGCCGGGGGCACGAACGACCAGAACTCCATCGACCCGCGCGTCCACTTGGTCTGCCGCTTCACGAACCCGCGGACGTTCTCGGGCATGGCCTCCCAGGTGTGGAGGGGCACGAACACGGAGCCGTGGCCCGCCGACGCGAGCTTCACGGCCGTCGCGAAGTCCTCGGACACATAGTCCTCGACGAACCCGCCGATCTCCAGGACCGGCTTCGTCCGCAGCATGACGTTGTGCCCGTAGCAGAACACCGCGCCCACGTAGCCGCTGACCCGACGCTCCCACTCGTCCTGGCCGAGGAGGGTCGTCGCAGCGAGCGCGCGGGGGAACGGGCGGTCCGTGTTCCAGATGTTGATGAGACCCTGGAAGATCGCGAGGTCCCGGTTCTCCGGATGCTCCGCGTACTTCAGGGCCTCCGCGACCCAGTCGGGCGGGAGGATCGAGTCCGCGTCCAAGAGGACGAAGTAGTCGTACTGCGCGCCGAACTGCCGGAGCCAGCCGTTGATTGCGCCCGCCTTGAACCCCTTGCGCTCGGGGCGGCGGAGGATCCGGAACCCATGCTTGCGCGCCAGGTCGTCGACGGTGGCTCGCCTGTACGGGTCCGAGGAGTCGTCCAGCATGTAGACGTCCACCGGGTACGTCTGGCGGATCGCCTCCACGCAGTCCGGGACAACGTCGTTCATGGTCGTGTAGAGGAGGGCGACGCGCGGCTGCCTCGCGAGGGAGTCGAGCTTGGGGAGCGGGTACGGCTTCACGAAGAGGGAGACGACGCGCTTCGAGAACACGATTGCGAAGCTGAACAGGAAGAACACCATCAGCCCGAACTGGAGGACGCTGATCCAGGAGCGGAAGTTCACCGTCGTGCCGGCGAAGATGGCAACGGCGCCGATCCAGATGGCGAAGACCAGGACGAAGAAGCGGTTGGCAAAGCGGCGCTGCGCGACAGAACGGCCTTCCATCGTCAACCGCGGGGTCTCCTTGTACACCGACTTGCACCTCCGTGCTTCTTAAGGGTCATTGTACACTTCGCGAAGTGATAGTCACACAATCGGCGGAATACTATTAAGATAGTAATCCCAATTCACGCCCGAATCTCGAGGTCGGATGGCCCACATCCGCCCGGGCGGTCGCTCAGACGATCCGCTTGCGGAACACGAGGACGGCGAGGACGAGCAGGACGGCAATCCAGACGACCATGGCGACCGGCCCGACCCAGTCCGGCAGGCTCCCGCCTCCCGTCGTGCCGAAGAGGCCCAGCGCGGACGCGGGCACGAACGTGGTGACCAGGAGCTGGTACACCCCGTTCGGGTTGAACAGGGTCGTGATCGTGCTGAGCGTAAAGGCGGCCGGCGTCCCGCCCTCGATCCGGAAGGCCGACTCCACCGCCAGGAACACGAGGTTCCACACGATGTTGAACACGATCCAGACGACGAGGGCCGAGAGGATCGCCGTGCCCGCGGACTTCGCGAGGGTCGAGAAGATCTGCATGATCAGCACGTAGACCGCGATCAGGCCCAGGGTCCCGACGACGAAGGCGGCGACGAAGACCACGTCGGGCCACTTCCCCGAAACCCCTGCGACGCCGACCACGGCTCCGAGCAGGACGCCGAGCATCGGCAGTCCGACGGAGAGGAACGACCCGATGAACTTCCCGATCGCGATTCCCGCTCGGGAGGCGGGGCGCGCGAGGAGGAGCTCAAGGCTGCCCTGCATCCGCTCCTTTGCGACCGCGTCGTAGGACATGGCGATCGCGATGATCGGCGCGAACAGACCCATCAGCGCGACCCCGAGAAAGAGGAGGAGCGCGTCGGGTCCCTGGAGGAACGGAAGGATCGCGAGAGGGGACGGGTGGACCGCTACCGACTGTCCCCAGCTCTCGCCACGGGCGGTAACCGTCAACCCCCAGTTGCCGTCGCCGAATCGTTTGTACAGGAAGCCGTTGCGATCCGTGACGCCCACGCCAGTCCCGTTCGCCGCGACCTGGGCATCCCGGGCGGGCGTCCCGTCCGCCCACATCGCGTGGAGGCTCACATCCCGCCCCGCACCGTCGCCGATGAGGTCGAACTGCTGGACCGTCACGGTCAGGTTCTCGGCGGGCCGTTGAGGCGGGATGCCGACAGCTCCGGGGATGTTCAGCACGCCCACGGTGATCCGGAGGGGCCAGGTACCCGCAGTCAGGTTGGCGAACGTGCCCCATCCCGTCGCGTTCGTCGTGAGTCGCGCGCGTTCCACGAAGCTCGTGTTCTGAGCAGCGGGCGAGTACGGCTCTCCCAGGAGGACGACCTGTCCCGCGCGCGGGGCGCCGAGATAGTCGCTCACCCACACGACGACGCCTCCCGTCGAGTTGTTCGCCGGCCAGTAGGCAGATGCCCAGAGGACGTACTGCGAGGTGACGGACGGACCCCCTGACGTGAGCCCACCGATCCCGAACGCCGCTCCGAGGATCGCCAGGAGGGTGAGCCCTGAGATGATCCATACCTTGAGGCCGCGCGCGTTCGAGCGAAGGTCGCGCCCCGCGACGATGAGCGATCCGCGGAACACATCCCGCGGGTCGAAGCTCACGTCGGCCCGCCTCCCGTGAGCGAGAGGAAGGCGTCCTCGAGCGTGACCTCCGCGAGCTTCACGCCTACCACGGGCACGCCGAGGCCGACGAGGAACGCGTTGACCGCGGCCCGGGCGTCCTTGTCCATCGTGACGATGAGGCCCCAGTCCGTGCGAACCACATCCTTCACGTGGCTGATGTCGAGGAGGCCGCGCAGGGCCGCGTCCGGGACGCTCGGCGCCTCGATGAGGCAGCGCACCCCTGCGCCGCCGATGCGGGACAGGAGCGCCTCGGTCGTGTCGACCGCGACGATCTTCCCCTTGTCGATCACGCCGACGTGGGTGCAGGTCTGGGCGACCTCGGAGAGGATGTGGGAGGCGAGGAGGATCGTCTTCCCCTCGCGGTTCAGGTCCTTCATCAGCTTGCGGAAGAAGATGATCCCGTACGGGTCGAGCCCGCCCGCGGGTTCGTCCAGGATCAAGACGCGCGGGTCATGGAGGAGCGCCTGCGCCAGGCCGAGGCGTTTGAGCATCCCATGGCTGTAGGCCTTCACCTTCTTCGCGCGCTCCTGGCCCAGGCCCACGAGGTCGAGGAGCTCCTTGCCCCGCTTGGCCCGTTCCGCCTTCGGCATGTGGTAGAAACGGCCCCAGTAGTCGAGGTGCTCCTCCGCGGTCATCGTGGGATAGTAGCCGGGGTATTCGGGCATGTAGCCGATCGCGCCCTTGACCGCGAGCGGATCTGTGCGCACGTCGTGGCCCTCGACGATCGCGGTGCCCTCCGTCGGCTCGAGGATCGTCGCCAGAATCCGGATCGTCGTCGTCTTCCCCGCGCCGTTCGGCCCGAGGAATCCGAAGATGCTCCTGTCCGGGACCGTGAAGGTCGCGCCGTCCAGGGCCTTGGCGCCCTGCCCGCGCGCGCGGGTGTAGACCTTCGTGAGTCCTCGGACCTCGATCATGGGCGCGGCCTCCAACGGGGGGTCCCGCCATAAAGCTCGCGG
>CAVYJM010000002.1:0-19496 GCA_963768855.1 uncultured Thermoplasmata archaeon | reverse complement strand
TGTCCTCTACTTGGTACCAGTCTACGTATTGCTGTAATTGCCAGGATCGTCCCGCAAATAGAGGTAATAGGCGAGTGTTTGTGCGAACGCGAGGACCGCGAAGAGAACGACCAACCAGGACCGTCGGAGCATTCGCCTAATGCCCGGATACCGCGTGTAGCGGAATGCGCTCAGTCCGATGTTGGCACCCATGAAGCCGAGCGCCACCAGCCGACCGCGCGGCGTGCGCACCAGCGCCACCAGCACCGGCACCAGCAACAAGGTGATGGATAAGACCAGCGCCACGTGGTACTGCGGATGCGGCGGCGCCCAGGTCAATGGCGGCAGCACACTTTCAAGCGCAATCGCCACGATCACCAGCCACACCGCCGCCGGGATTCGTCTGTACATCTCGCGCGCAGGTTGCACGAATGCCAGCACCAGGACGATGAACGGGACGCTGCCCGGAAACGTCGAGAGATTCGGTCCAATCAGGATCCAGGCGTTGTCCCACGCGCTGCGCGCTGATTTCGCCACCGTCGTCAACGGGTGGTTCATTGCCAGTGCGAACACCCCATCGCGCAGGTTCGCCGGCCCGAAATACGCCAATCCATCCGCTTCGCGGCAGTTCTCGGTGGGATTTGCCTGGCACTCCGGCGAGAGCCACGAATCCGGGGTGCTGTCCAGGAAGGTGTGCGCGGTGTAGAACCACGCCTGCGACAGGTCGACGTCCTCCAGCCGGTACACGACCAGCAGGGCGGCTACGGTGACCAGTACGGCCGCCGCCGCGATTACGTCCTGGCCTCGATCCACTCGAAGTTCACGCTGCCGCGGAAGGAGATGACCGAGCGCGTCGTGTCGGCGGTGGAGAACCCGTTCGTCAGCGTCCTGGCCCATCCGATGGCCCGCCTCCTCGGATCGCGGGAGCCCATCCAGATCGACTTCGACGAGGTGTTCGCCGCCTGCGCGCGGACCGGCACTGCGATTGAGGTCAATGCCGGACCGCTCCGGATGGACCTCACGGGCTCCCAGGCCCGCGCCGCGAAGGCCGCCGGGTGCGTCCTCGCGGTCGACACGGACGCGCATTCGACTGCGGAACTCGCCTCGATGCGATTCGGCGTCGGCACGGCGAGGCGCGGCTGGCTGACGGCCGCGGACGTCGTGAACGCCTGGCCGCTGGATCGGGTCAAGACCTTCTTCCGCTAGGCTTTCCCTTCGCCCCCGACGGCCTGGAAGAATCGGCGACCGCCCGCGCGACCTTCCTCAGGTCGCGGCGCAGGGGCCGCTCCAGAGTTCGGTTGTAGAGAACCGCCGCGGGGTGGTAGGTCGCCACGACGGGCAGCTCCCCGAACCGGAGGGGCTTGCCGCGGGCCGCCTTGAGCCCGTAGCCGGGTCCCATCAATCCCCGCAAGGCGGTCGCCCCGAGCGTGACGATCACCCGCGGCCGCACGCACGCGATCTGGCCCATCAGGAACGACCGGCAGGCCGCGACCTCATCGGGCTTGGGCCGGCGGTTGTCCGGAGGTCGGCACTTGACGACGTTCGTGATGAAGACGGACTCCCTGGGAAGGCGGGCGGATTTCAGGGCCGCGTCCAGGATCCGGCCCGCGCGCCCGACGAACGGTCGCCCCGAGGCGTCCTCGTCCCGACCGGGCGCCTCGCCGAGGAGGAGGACGGCCGCGCCCACCGCGCCGTCCCCCGGGACCGCGTTCGTGCGGTTCGCATGGAGACGGCAGCGAGTGCACCCGCGAATCGTCGTCGCAGTCGCCTCGAGGGCTTGCTGCCACTCCGCCTCGGAGAGGACCACGGTCCCGCGAACGGGCTACCGGGGCTTAGCCTTTCGCGGGGTGGCGATCCTTGAGCTCCTCGCGACGGCTCGTGAGCTGCTTGACCTTCGGCTGGAGCTTCTCGAGCTTCCGCTCGTATTTCGCCTTGACCTTCTTGAACTTCTTCTCCGCCTTGACCGGGTCCGCCGAGTTTTCCTTCATCGCCTCGCGGGCGTTGTGAATCGTTTTCCGGTATCCGGCCTCGACGCGGCGAAGGTGGTGCAACTTCTGGTCGACCTTGTGAAGAGCATCGATGGGCTCGTCCTCCTCACGGCAGCGCGGAGCGCCTGCGCGCGATGACGATATCGAGGACCCCATTCTTGAACGTGTGCTTTAGGGTGTCGGGGTCCACGTCCGCAGGCAGGTCGACGGAGGAGAAGTATCGCCGCTCCCCTTCGCCGTGGATCGTCAGTTTCCCTTGGTCGAACCCGACGCGCACGTCGTCCCCCGTCACCCCGGACATTTCCGCGGTCAGGTAGATTGCGGATTCCGTGAGCATGACGTCGACGAGGGGGTCGCGGGTGATGACCTCCGGATTCTCTACCGCGGGGCGCGACGGCTCGAGGCGGTTCTCCCGGGAACGCGCGGTGAACCCGTAGATGAACGGCTCGCGGAACACGCCGAGCTTGCCCTCGAAGGCGTCCTTCAGCATGCGGTGAATCGCGCGCCGCGTCTCCTCGAACTCGTCTTCAGTGCTCATGGAGCCCGTCCAATGCTTCTGCGCTTAGACCCCGGGGTCGCGGTCCTCCTCGAGAAGTCACGAACCCTGAACATTCGATGGATGGGTTCGGTCTTATAGTTTTCGTGGTGGAAGAACTTTCCAGAAGGGGCACGGAAGAACAAGCGGTGCCGCTGGACCTCCCCACGGCGAACGGGCCTTCCAAACGATTCTCCGGTCCGATGAATCCCGGCCACGGATTTCAACTTTGTACCGACACTTCCGGTCTAGCCGCCGGGTCCAGCCGGCTTCGCAGGCGCGGGGGGTTTCGGAGCGGGCGGGGTCGCCGCGGGCGCCGGGCCGGCGGCCGTGGGCTGCGGCGCGAGAGCTCGGCGCTTCGAGATCTCGATCCGTTCCAGGAGCATCCGGTACCTCGGAACGCCGACGAACTCCAGGCGGTTGTTGATGAGGACCGCGGGACCGAACTTCAGCTTGTACTTCGTGAGGAGCGGACCGCTCTCCTGGGGCGACACCAGGCGCACGCTGACGTCCGGGCGCTCTGCCTTCAGCCGGTCCGCGATCTCCCGCTCGCGGGTCGTCTGATACCCCTGGACGGACGAGAGGAAAACGATCTCCATCATGCTCGTCGGCCGCGGTACCCTTGGAGGGGTCATAAAGTTTGTGCGCCGGGCCCAGGCGAACCCTCTTGGACTGGCACTCCTTGCCGGAGGCCGTGCGGATCCTGGTCGCATCCGACGCTGACGAAGCGAGCGTGAACCAACGCACGGCTTTGCGGACCCTCGCCCCCTGGACCGAGGAGCGCCCCTTCGAGGGCACGCCGACGCACCGCGTTGGGGACATGGTCCTCGTCTCGATCCGCGAGGATCACCTGTATCGTGACCACCTAGACCGGGACCTCACCGACTTCTTCGGGGCGCCGCCGGAAGTCGTGGTCTACCTCTCGAAGCACCGCTCCGAGAGCCGCATCCCGAGCCTCACCGTCCACCCGGTGGGCAACCCGGGGAAGGCGGAGTTCGGCGGACATCCCCAATCGCTCGTCCCTTCGTCCCCGCTCTGGATGACTGCTGCCCTCCGCCGTCTCCGGACGGAAGCGAGCGGCCTGCCGTACCAGGTCACGTTCGAGGCCACCCACCACGGTCCCTATCTCGAGACGCCGACGTTCTACATCGAACAGGGGAGCACGGAGCGGGAGTGGGCCGACCTCGAGGCGTCCAAGGCCATCGCGCGGACGCTCCTCGGGATCGGGCCGCTGGACGTGCCGGTCGCGGTCGGGATCGGAGGCGGCCACTACGCCCCCCGGCACACGGACCTCGTCATGACCCGCCGCATCGCCTTCGGTCACCTGATCCCCAGCCTCGTCATGGAGGGACTTCCGGACGAGGTCCTAGGGCAGGCCGTCCAGCGCACGCCGGGCGCGAGCCTCGCGTACCTGCACCGCAAGAGCCTCGGCAAGCCGGAGGCGCGCGATCTGGAGACCCGCCTCGCCGCACGCGGGCTCCGCGTCGTCCACGAGGCGGACCTGCCTCCTTGGGAGGACAAAGGTTGATAACGCACAGGAGAATACCACGGCATTCCGGGGGAGAAACCCGATGTTGAAGGAGTGCCGTTCCCACGGCTATTTCCGCGCGGAGGTGTGCCCGCTCTGCGGCGACGAGGGCAAGTTCCTCCTGAACGACGAAGAGGTCGAGAGCCTCGGCCGGACCATGGCGGGCGTCCTGCGCCACTTCCCGGAGCGGTACGGCCTCGAGATGGACCCGCACGGATGGGTCGACCTGCGCGATTTCCTGACCGCGGCACAGATCCGCAACAAGCGGTTCAAGTTCCTCCGGCCCCACCATGTGATCGGCCTGATCGAGACGGACCCGAAGGGACGGTACCAGTTCGAGGACGGCAAGATCCGGGCGACCTACGGACACTCGGTGGAGATCGATCTGGACCTGCCGACGGAAGGGATCCCAGACGTTCTCTTCTACCCGACGACGGAGGATGAGTCCCATCTGCTCCTCGAGGCTGGACTGCGCCCCTCGGACCGCAAGATGGTCCACCTGAGCTCGACCTTCGCGGCGGCGATGGAGGCTGGCCGCGTTCGGATCCAGACCCCCGTGATCCTGGAGATCGACGCGAAGGGGGCCCGGGCCGCGGGCACCGTGATCATGAAGGCCGGCAAGACCGTCTACACGACGAAGGAGGTCCCCGGCGAGTTCCTGAAACGCTCCCAGCGCGTGGAGGAGGAGCTGCCTCCGGCCGAGGGGACGGACACGCCTCCGGGCTGACACGCCATTCGACGGGGGGACTTTCGATTCAATATCTTTATCAGGGTTCGGTCGATATCGCCGCATCCTGAAGGAGCGTGAGACATGCCCACCGCGTTCGACTTGATCGGTCACAACGCCGCGTTGCAGGAGCACTGGATCCGCCGCCTGATTGCCGCGTTCATCGACGGCATCCTGATCTCCATCGTCGTGTTCATCTTCAACTTCGCCTTCGCGGTGTTCCTCTGGGGATTCTTCATCTGGCCCCTGTTCGCGGGGGTCGTGTGGTGGGTCTACTCGATGCTCTTCGAAGGCGCGATCGGAGCCACCCTCGGGAAGAAGCTCGTGTCCCTGCAGGTCGTGGCCACGGACGGGCTCATGGACCTCCCGCGGGCCATGATCCGCAACGTCTCGAAGGTGTACTGGCTCTTCTTCCTCGTGGACCTGCTCCTGGGCGCCCTGACGCCGGGTGACCCCCGCCAGCGCTACATGGACCGGGTGGCCCACACGACGGTCACGCGGGTCGACCAGCAGGCGTACATGGAGGAGCAGTTCCGGATGATGCAGCACGTGCCGCCCCACCCGACGCCGCCGCCCCCGGGCTCGTACCCGCCCCCGGCGGGCCCGCAGGCGCCTCCGGCCCCTCCCGCCGGACAGCAGGCCCCGCCTCCGGGCGGCTGGCCGCAGCAGGCGGGCGTATGGCCCGGGCAGGCACCTCCCCAGAGCTCCTGGCCCCAGCACCAGTGGGACGAGCAGGGGCAGCTCAAGCCGGAGATGAAGTTCTGCACGGCCTGCGGTGGACAGCTCGTCGCGCGCGGAGACGGCCACCTCACGTGCGTCCGGTGTGGCACGGTCTACTGATCAAATCAGGCCGGCCTGCAGCCAGACGATGTTGAACAGGACCATTCCGAAGTAGCTCGCCACGAGGACCGCGCCGCTCCTCGAGCTGATGCGCCACTCGCCGAACATCAGGGTGAGGAGCAGGAACGACGAGATGACCATCGCCGCGAGCACAGGCAGGAGCATCGAGACGCTGTGCGGGCCTGGGCTCACGATCCCGATCAACCCCAGGGTGAGCAGGGTCGTGACGACGCTCGCCCCGATGCCCTCTCCGAGGACGAGGTCCGTGTAACCCTGGCGGGTCGCGTGGAAGGCGGCCGCGATGTCCGGCAGGGAGGTGGCGACCGCGACGACGGTGATGCCGAGGAGCCACGGGCTCAGCCCGCTCGCCTCGGAGAGGCCGATGGCGCCCTGCACGAGGAACTCCGCGCCCATCACGGACCACAGGACGCCGAAGACGAGCCACTTCACCCCGGCGCGGACCTCGACCTTGCGGCCGAAGAGCCAGCCGGTGAGTTCCATCTCGATCCGCATGTTCTCGATGCGGTTCTCGATCTCCGCCTCGGGGCTCGTCTTCTGCGACACGAGGAGGTTCAGCGTGTACGGGACGAAGAGCGCGATGAGGGCGATCCCCTTGAAGATCGTGAAGTCCCCATCGAGGAGGAGGGTCGCGGCGACGAGGCTGACGACTGCGAGGAAGACGGCGTCCCGCAGGACGATCTCCTTCGTCGCCTTGATGGGCTTGACGACCGCGCTCAGGCCGATGACGAACGCGATCGTCACGACGTTGGACGCGAGGGCGTTGCCGAGGGCGAGGTCGGGGCTCCCTTCCTTCACGGCGATGCCACTCACGAGGAGCTCGGGCATCGCGGACAGCGTGGACACGAGGAGGGCGCCGATCACGAACCGGCTCCGCCCGATCTTCTTGGAGAGCTTGGCCGCGTTGTCCGTGAGGAACTTCGCTCCCTGGTTCAGGACGAGGAAGCCGATTGTGATGGCGCCCAGCCAGAGCGCGAGAGAGCCCAGGAGCATCCGCTGTCCGATCCCTTCTGGCGGCGGCGTAGACGGTGTCACGCGATATGAAGGTTCGTCCGGGGCCCTCCCCGGATTGACAATCCGCCAGGGCAAAGGGCCGAGGCTTATGGGCAGGACGGCCTCGCGAGGCCAGGTACCGCAGGGCGGGTTCGGCGGGCTTCAGGAGCTACCGCAGGACGGCGTCGTCCGGGCGAATGCGGGCCAAGGACCTCAGGTGACGAGGTCCGCGAGCCGCCCGTTCTCGATGCCGCGGCGGATCTCCATCGCGACCCGGCGCCCTGTGCTCATAGGCCGCCGCCACAGGCTGTTCCCGTACGGATGGCCCACGGAGACATGGACGTTCGTCCCACCGCCGATGCGCGGGGCCACGTCGTAGATGTAGAAGTGAAGGTCCTTGTCCACCGCGGTCTGGAGCGTGAAGGGCCCGATGATCCCCGGAGCGTAGTGCTCCTGGGCCGCCTTCACGTACTTCTCCGCGAGGCCGAACGCCTCCCGGAGGCTCGACTCGCGCAGCGTCGCGCTGTTGTGCCCCACGACCGTGTACTCCGGGATCCGCTGGTCCTCGTCGAGCGTGAGCTGCTGTTCCGCGGGCAGTCGCACATGCCCGTCGAGGGAGGTCTCGAACCGCCAGTCGATCCCGAGGAGCTCGATCCGCTCTCCCTGCTCCTCGATGGGCGAGTAGAAGAAGTCGAAGTTGAAGATCGGCCCGATGATGTACTGCTCGATGCGGGCGGTCGCCAGATCTTCCTTCGAGATGACGCCCTGGCGCAGGAGCTTGTCCGACTTCTCCTTGTACTCCTTGTGGCTCGCGGCCGTGAAGAAGCCGCGCTCCAGCTTCTTGACCTTGTGGTGGAGCTTCACGATGACGAGGCCATCGATGTCCTCCGGATCCTCGACCTTCTCGGGGAACGGAAGCCTCGCCTTCTCGAGGAGCCAGTAGTAGCTCCGCTCCTCGTCGCGTTCCTCGGTCCTCAGGAGATTTCGGCTGCCGAACAGCGGGACCCGGAACTCGTCCTCGATCGCGGACAGGTCGCAGTAGGAGGTGAAGGAACGGTTCGGGACGAAAATCGCGTTCGCCTTTCGAAGCCGGTCTTGGATCTTGGCCGAGAGGACGTCCTTGAACTTCGGCAGGACGAGCGCCTCGTCCACCATGCCGCGCTGGAGGCGGCCGTCCACGCCGCGGATCGCGCGGAAGTAGCGCGCGTACGGCGCCTCGCGCTTCTCCTCGCAGACGGCGATCGTCCGGAAGCCTTCCTCCACCGCCCCGTCGCACACGTCGAGCGCAGAGTGCGACCCAATAGTGGCGATGCAGATCCGGGAGGGGTCGTAACCTTCAAGGACCTCCACGATGGCCTCGCGGTCGATCATGGCCCACCCAACGGAGATGGGATGGGCCGAGCGTCCTTAATCCTTTGCGGCGGCCCGGATGGCTCCCGAGCCGGAGGCGGAAAAGGGAAAGGTCCGGGTTCCTCGGAACCCGAAGACGGCGAGCCAGGGGCCGCTCGGGGCGCGGGTCGCGGAGCCTCGGACGAAGACGATCGGCGCGAAGCATCTGCTCGGCGGCATGATCCTCTGCTCGATCGTAGCGTTGCCGCTCGTCGATGCGGGGACCGGGCGCAACTCGTCAGGGGGGTTCAACTCACGCCAAGCCGCCGAGAGGCGAGCGCCGCGCCCTTCGCGAGGGATTCGAGCTTGTGGAGTGCGACCTCATGGGTCACGTTGTCGAACCCCAGGAAGGTCTCGAAGCCGCAGTCCGTGCCTCCGAGGAGATTGCGGGGATCGAACCCCTCGATCCGGCCGAACCGCTCGAGGCGGGCCGCGATCGTTTCCGGCGTCTCCACGAAGGGCGTCTTCACGTCTACGACCCCGACCGCGAACCGGAGGCCCTTCGGCCAGGAGTGTTCCTTGACATGAGCCTCCACCGCCAGGGCATCGCCCTCGTGCCGCGGGTTCGCCGCCTCCCCGACGACCGTGCCGGCCTTGAGCCGGAGGAGCTGCGGGAGGACCCTCGAAAGCTCCGGATCGTTGCGATGGGACGCGAGGTAGTTCCCGTAGCAGTAGTGCACCCGAATCCGCTCGGCGGGGAGGCCCGCAATCGCCTCGTTCACCGCGTCCACATGGAGCGGGAGCAGCTCGTAGTAGTCCTTGCCCCACGCCGCCGTGTTCCGGCCCATCGCGAGGTCGGGCGCATCGATCTGGAGGTCGACGCCGTCCACGGACAGGATCGCGCGGTACTCCTTGCGCAGCTCCTTCGCGAGATCGAAGAGGTAGTCCCGGTGGGTCGCATAGGCCTTGCCTCGCGGGAAGAAGATCGTCGTGACGCCGGGCGAGGGCGAAGGGACGAAGATCCGGGGCGCCTTCTCCTCCTTGGCAAGGCGGGCCGCCTGGCTCGCCTCCTCCTTCGCGAGCGCCTCCCCACGGTATGTGAGAGGACTTTCGATCGCAGGCGCCTGGAACGGACCCCCCTGCTGGGACGCGAGCGCTTGGAGGAGCGCAGGGTTGGACTCCTGGAACTCCTGCACGAGGGCGTCGGGGAACTGCATCGCGACCCGCTCCGTCTTGGAGAACCCGTCGAAGCGGTTCGGGAGGAAGCTCGTATATCCGGCCTTGCGCTGCTCTCCGTTGCTGACCGCGTACAGCCCGTCCGGGCTCCCATGCGGATGGAGCTGCTCGCGGATCGCGGCCCGCTCCGCGTCCTCGACCGCCTTACGATGCTCGGGTCCGAGTTCTCCGGTCGGACTGCGGGCGAGGGCGGCCACGATCTCGGGCGGTCGGAACCAGCTGCCAGTCATCGTCGCGTGAATCGGCATAGGCGGGGCCACCGTCGGCCGTGAGTAATAGGCCTTATTACTAGGGCGATGCCCCGGGAGAATCGCCGGGTGGGTCCGGTAACGTCTTTATCGGCAGACCCGTTTCGCGGCGCGGATGCAGACACGGGAGGTCAAGTGGTGGGGCTGGGGCTGGGACGACCAGTCGCGTCCGATCGAAGGATTCCCCGTGCTGTGGACCTACCTGCAGCAGCGGCTCAAGATCGACCCTCACATCCGGCGCTCCGTGCCGCCGATCGGCGCGGTCCAGATCCCGCCATCGCTCCTGTCGCCCGATGAGATCGCCGAACTCGAGAAGCTCGTGGGCGAGGGGAACCTCTCTCTGGAGCCGCGGGACCGCGTCTCCCACGCGGTCGGACGGAGCTACAAGGACCTGGTCCGCCTGAGGACGGGCACCCTGCTCCGGGCGCCGGATGCGGTCCTCTTCCCCGAGGACGAGGGGGCGATCCGCGCGGTGCTCGAGTTCGCCCGTCGTCGGAGATACGCCATTGTTCCCTTCGGAGGCGGGACCGGTGTCGTGGGGGGCGTTGAGCCACTCGCCGACGGGACCTACGCCGCCTCCCTGACTCTCGACCTCCGACGCATGCATCGCGTGAAGGCGATCGACGAGCAGTCCGGCCTCGTCGTTGCAGAGCCCGGCATCCGCGGGCCGCTCCTGGAGGAGGCACTTGCGGCGAAGTCCTTGACCCTGGGTCACTTCCCGCAATCCTGGGAGTTCTCCACCCTGGGTGGTTGGATCGCGACGCGCGCGGCGGGAGGTCTCTCGAATCGATATGGCCGCATCGACGATCTGGTCGTGGGGCTGCGCCTGGTCGCCCCCGCGCGGTTGCTCGATGTGCGCGCCTTGCCCGGCCAGGACCACGGCCCCGACCTGAAGGAGATTGTACTCGGTTCCGAGGGAATCCTCGGAGTGATCACGGAGGTCACTGTCCGCGCCCACCCTCTGCCGGCCGCCCGGAGGTTCGCCTCGCGCCTGTTCCGGTCCTTCGAAGAGGGCCTCGCGGCACTCCGGTCCATGGCGCGCGAGGACGCACTCCCGGACATGACGTACCTGAGCGACGAGGAGGAGACCCGGTTCATGGCAGCCGGGAGGGGCATCGGCCCCGGAGGAGCCGGCGGGGCCGCGGGCCTCGCGCTCAAGCTCCTTGGACTCCGGGGCTATCTGATCGAACAGGGCAGTCTCCTCCTGATGGGATTCGAAGGAGCGCGGGACCGCGTCGCCCACCAGCGCCGTCGCGCCCTCCGCCTTGCGCGCCCAGCGGCCAGCCTTGGCGCGGGATCGGCGAAACGCTGGTACGCGGAACGTTTCGAAATCCCCTACGTCCGAGATTCCTTCCTGGACCATGGCATCCTCGTCGACACGGTCGAGACCGCTGCATCGTGGTCCAACGTGCTGAAGGTGTACCACGCAGGAGCCAAAGCCCTCCAACTCGCGCTCTGGGAGCACGGAGGCGCGGGGCTCGTACTGTGTCACGTGTCCCACGTTTACCCGGACGGCGCCTCTCTGTACTTCACGGTGTACGGGGTCGCGCGAGAGGGCCAAGAAGTCGCTCAGTGGGAGGCGATCAAGGATGCGGTCACCCGCGCAATCCTCGATGCGGGCGGCGCCCTCAGCCACCACCATGGAATCGGGGCGGACCACGCCCCCTATCTGGGCCGTGTCATCGGCGAGGACGGCCTCCTCGTCCTCCGCGCACTCAAGCGGGAGCTCGATCCCGAGGGGATCATGAACCCGGGGAAGCTCGTGGGGGCGCGATGAGCGCGGATCTCTCGCCGCGAGGGCGGGCGTCGAACCTGCAACGGATGCGATCCGAGGCGTTCGACCTCCTCGTGATCGGCGGCGGGATCGTCGGCGCCGGGATCGCTCGGGACGCGGCGATGCGCGGGCTGAAGACCGCCCTCGTCGAACGAGGCGACTTCGCGAGCGGGACCAGTAGCAAGACGTCTCGGCTCGTCCACGGCGGCCTCCGCTACCTGAAGAACTTCAAGGTCGGACTTGTCCGGCAGGCGGTCCGGGAGCGGGACCTCCTCCTCGAGAACGCACCGTCCCTCGTAACGCCGCTCGCCTTCACGATCCCCGCCTACGAGGGGCGAGGGATGGGCCGGACCACCCTGCGTTTCGGCCTCTGGGTCTACGACTTCCTCTCGCGGGACAAGATCCTTCCGAGGAGGCAGTGGCTGACGCCTCAGAAAGTCCGGGGCCGCGAACCGAATCTTGCCGAGCAGGGACTCGGCGGGGGCGGACTCTACCACGACGCCCTCACGAACGATGCGCGCCTCGTGCTCGCGGTCGTCCGGGCCGCCGCCGAGGCGGGGGCCGCTCCCGCCACCTACGCGGAGGCCACGGCACTGGTGCGCGAGGACGGGCGCGTGCGCGGGGCCTCCCTCCGCGACCGTCTGAGCGGGGACGCGTTCGAAACGCGAGCCGCGGCGGTGGTCAACGCGACGGGCGTCTGGCTCGATGGTCTGCGATCGCGGCCGCTCGGCTCCTCGACACTGCGACCCACGAAGGGGATCCACATCTTCCTGCCGCGGAAGAAGGTCGGGAACCGGGAGGCGGTCGTCCTGAGCGCGAAGCGCGACGGCCGGATGCTGTTCGTGCTGCCGTGGGGCCACCTGACCCTGGTCGGCACGACGGACACGGACTACTCCGGGGACACGGACCGTGTCGTCCCCGAGGCCGAGGACGTCGCCTACCTCCTCGAGTCGGTCAATGCCGCTTTCCCGGAGGCGCACGTCGGCATCGATGATGTGGTCAGCACGTATGCAGGCCTGCGGCCCCTGCTCCAAGAAGGGAAGCCAATGAAGGAATCCGACATCTCCCGTGAGCATGAGCTCTTCGAGGATCCCGACGGCCTGATTTCCGTCGCGGGAGGCAAGCTCACCACGCACCGCACGATGGCGCGCGAGGTGGTCGACCGGGTCTGCGCCCGGCTCGGGCGGAAAGGCGAGTGCTCCACGGCGGCCGCCGCGCTCGGTCCAGGTTCGGGCGGGGCGCAGGAACTTCGCGCCCTCGGCATCGACGAGGCTTTCGCGGGCTTCCTGGCCTCCCGCCATCCGATTGAGGATCTCCGCCCCTGGCTGGGAAAGCCTTCCATGGAGGACCGGATCGAGCCGGACCTTCCGTACCTGTGGATCGAGGTGAGCCTCGCGGTCGAGCACGAGATGGCGATGACCCTCGAGGATGTGATGGTCCGCCGCCTCGGGCTCTTCTATGAGTCGCCGGATCAGGGAACCTCCGCGGCCCCCGCCGTCGCCGATCGCATGGGCGCACACCTCGGCTGGAACGCGGCCCGCAAGGAGAGCGAGCTCCGTCTCTACCGCGAGCTCGTCGCGGACCACCGACGGTACCGGGAGGGCCATGGTCGCTGACACGGTCTTCGTCGTGAACCCGGTCTCCGGGAACGGGAGCACGGGACGCCACTGGCGCGGGTACGAGGCGTTCTTCCGAAGGCATCTGGGCCGCGACCTCGAGACCCGCATCACGAAGGCGCCGGGCCACGCGACCCGCCTGACCCAGGATGCGCTCGCGAACGGGGCCACGACCGTGGTGAGCGTCGGCGGCGACGGGACCCTGAACGAGGTGACGAACGGATTCCTCGACGGCACGGGAAGGCCGTGGAACCCCGAGGCCCGTCTCGCCGTGCTCTCCCTCGGCACTGGATCGGATTTCATCAAGACCCTCGGAGAGAGCCGCAAGCCCGAGGACCTCGTCCAGCGGCTCAAGGAGGACCGGGTCCGGGTCATCGACGCGGGCCTCTGCCAATACACGGAAGCCGGCGCCCCGCGGTCCCGCTATTTCATCAACGTCGCGGAAGTCGGCTCGGGAGGCGCGGTGGTGGACCGGGTCAACCGCACGACCAAGATCCTCGGCGGGAAGACGAGTTTCCTGATCGCGATCCTCCGCACGCTCCCCAGGTATCGGAACACTCGCATCGCCTACGAGGCGGACGGCGGGCCGCGGACGGAGAAGGTCCTCAACGACCTCGTCGTGGCGAACGGCCGCTTCTTCGGCGGCGGCCTCCAGCCCGCTCCGAAGGCGGACCTCGAGGACGGACGGTTCGACGTCGTCCTGATCGGCGACATCGACTTCAAGACCACCCGCAAGAACCTCTCCCTTCTTCGCGAGGGCAAGCACCTCGATCTGCCGTACATCACCTGGTTCCGCGCCAAGCAACTCGTGACGCACACCGGGGAGGAGATGATCGACCTGGACGGCGAGTACGTCGGGCGGCATGCGCAACGGTTCGAGATCCTTCCGCGGGCCATCCGGCTCGTGGACTGAACCCGAAAAAGGCGGATAGCCCCGGGCAGATTCGAACTGCCGTCGCGAGGTCTCCCCTCGGACCCGCAAGGGTCCGATCCAGAGCCTCGAATCATTGGCCGCTAGACCACGGGGCTGCAAATTTGATTCAACAGGGAGGTCGTATTTTGACTTTTCCTACTGAACGCTCTCGCGCAGACGGTTCAAGACCCAGTCCTTTTCGAGCACCGCGAGGAACGGAGCCGCACGCGGGCCGCGCTCCTGGCCCAGGAGGACGAGGTACAAGTCGCGGAAGAAGCGGCTCGTGTCCACGGGCAGCTTGCCGACCTTCGTCAGGGAAACCATGGACTCCTTGATCGCCTCCTCCGTCCACTCGGCCTTCGTCGCACGCTCGAGGTACGCCCTCAGGGCGGCGCGGTCGCGGTCCTCGAGCGCCGCCTCCACCGCAGGGGTCAGGGACTCGAGGAGGGCGACCTTGTTCTCGGGCACGTACTTCTCGACCCATGCGCGCGACTGCTCGAGGCGTCGGGCGACCCGGGCCGTCTCCCACTCGCTCAGCTCGACGTCCAGAAGTCCGGTGTCCCGCATCCGCCGGAGACACCACTCAAGGCGGCCATCCTCGGGGCTGATCTGGGCCAGGAAGGACGCGTGGCGGTAGGAAAGCTGGAAGGGCTCCTCCTTGGGAATCGGGGCGAGCTGCGCCAGTTCGTAGGACCGCGCCTGGTCGTCCTCGTCGCCCTCGCGCTCATCCGCGAACCGGAGCTGTTCCGCCCGGTCGTACGTGTCGTGCATGCCGTCGACGCGAGACAGGTCCAAGACAATCCGGCGCTGGATCGGGTTGAACGCATAGACGTACCGGAGGACCTCCGGATCGCCGATCTCAAGCCACGCACGCGGGGTGAAGCCGACGAAGTCGGACGAACCCATGTCGCCCAACTCCTTGCCGCGGTCCGCCTGCCCCACCCACTCGTACGGGATGCCCATCGGGGCGCGCGTCTTCAGCAGCGTCTCGCAGACCTCCTTACAGGAGTCGCGGGAGCCGCCGGGCGTCGCATGGTCCTTCCCGAACGGCTCGATGTCCACCTTGTAGACCTTCCAGAGGGCGGCCCACTCCAGGCGCCAGTTGAGCTTGCCCTTCTCCAGGGGGGACGTGCCGCGGTTCCCGCACTTCGGGCAGTCGTACTCCGCCACGTTCCCGTTCAGCGCGACGGTCTTCGCGCCGATCTTGCCACAGTGCTCGCAGAACGCCTCGAACGGCAGCCAGCCCGCCGGGTACGGGTGGCGCTCCCGGTACTTGTTGATGATCGCGCGGACCGCGTCGGGCCGGGACACGAGGTCTCGCACAACGGCCTGCATCTCCGGGTTCCGGTACGCCTCCGTCGTCGTCACGATGCGGATGTCCGGCGTGAACCGGTCCAGGACGCCGCCGAAGTCGACCCAGTAGTGCTCGACCCAGTTCTTGTGACAACCCTTCGGGTCCGGGACGTCGATGAGCCGGCGGCCGATGTACTTCTTGCCCTCGTCGCCGGCGAACTGGGAGAGCTGGCCCTCCTTCGACTTCCACTCGTCCTGCGTGTAGAGAACGAGGCTCTGGGTCGCCTTGCGGCCCTCATCGCGGAAGCTGCGCGTGAGGAGCTGGGCCAGCGTGATCTCGCCACGGAGGCGGCCGACGTGCTGCAGCCCGCTGACGCTGAGCCCACCGTTGATCACGAGATCCTTCTTCTCCCCGACGTAGGCCTTCGCGTCGAGGAAAAGCTCGTCGTACCAGTGCGTCAGGGCAATCGACCCAAGGGCATGGAGAGGAGACCCGGCATAAAGGTTTGGGGTCTCCCCTCACGACAGGCAGCGGAGCGGTCGATCCATTCAGCAAGCCCCAGGATCACCGCCCCCGGGACGTCGATGAAGAAGAGAAGCAGCCAGAACCACTCGCTCCCGCCCGCCGACATCATGCCCAGGAGCACCAAGATCGGGGTCGCGACGCTCAGGACGACCAGAACGATCGTGCGTGCGCGGACCTGGGATCGGGTCAGCCGACCCATGCAACATCTAGGCGATGGCCCGAGCGCGGATCAGGGCGCGGAGCGGGGTCCCGTCCAGATCGTCGTGGCCGGTCTTGTTGACGAGCACGACCGCGAGGACCGGCGTGCCCCCGGCTGCGTGGACGTCCGCGAGGGTCGCCTTGAGCGTTTCGCCCGTGGAGATGACGTCGTCGACGAGCACGACCTTCTTGCCCTCGACGCTCGCGTAATTCGAGGAGAAGGCTCCGCCCTTGCCGTGACGCTCCTGGCTGGGCCGATAGATCACGAGCTCCTTGCCGAGCTCCTCGCTGATGACGGTGGCCAGGGGAATCCCGTTGATCGCGATGCCGACGACCGCATCCGCATCAATCGATCGCTTCTCGAGCTCCTCGAGGATGATGTCCGTCATGGCCGCGCCCACGAAGCCGATCCGGTTCCCGAAGACCCCGAGGGAGCGCCACCCGATCTTCACGTCCTTCGGCGGCTGCCCGCCCTTCACCCCGCGAGTGACGAGCCACGTGACCGTCTCGGTGGACAGGTGCAGCTCGTCCGCGATCTCCTTCTCCGAGAGGCCCTTCTCCTTGTATTCGAGGGCCTTCTTCGCGATCGCATCGATGCTCTTCATTCCCTCTCCCTTCGACGCGCGCGATGCGGCGACTTCAATATTAAGCTATCGTCATGGCGGTTGCGTGGCCTCGCTGGAGGACCCACGTACGCCCGATACAGCCACTCGGTTCGATACAAAGAAGGCCTCCGTCATCCATGCGGAGACCCGGAGGGATTGGCCTTGCGCAAAGGAGTCGTCTTCGGGGGTGCGACGTTGCTCGTCCTCGGCGTCGTCGTGTTCGCGATCGCTGCGGTGGGGGCTGGCCAGGCTGCGAGCGACCTCGGGAATTGTCTCAACGGATTCCCCTCGAACCCGACGTTCGGGTTTCCGAGCGCCTGCGCGGACGCGATGGGTTCGCTGTGGCTGTATCAGGGAATCGAGGCGCTCGGCGGCGTCCTCGGGCTCGCGGGCATCGTGCTCCTCGTGGTCGGTCTGATCCTCCCGCCCACGCGACCCGCCCCCGCGTCGATGCCGTACTACCCGCCCCCCGTATACGGACCTCCCCCGGGCTATGCGCCGCCCCAGGGACCCCCGCCCCCACCCTAATCGTGAGGACCGGGCGGCTCCGAAAGCCGGGACGGTCAAAAGGGTACGACCTAAATCCTTAAGCCGCGGCAGCCTCCGTGGAAGGTCGCCATGGCCGAGGACGACACGACTCTCTACCTCCTCGTCATCGTCGCGCTCGTCGCGGTGATCGGGCTGGGGCTCTCCGCCGCGAGCTTCGTGACCCAGCAGTCCATGGGCGGTGTGATGGGCGGAGGCGGCGGAATGATGGGCTCCGGGAGTCCCGCAGGGACGTCCGGGCCGGGCGCGTTCGAATGGACCGTCCTGCTCCTTTCGGCCGGGTTCTTCGGGCTCGCGGTCATCTTCTTGCTCCGGCGCCGCGCACCGGAGTCGGCCACACCCGTGCTGACCCCGCCCGCCGCCACGCCCGCCGCGGCACCGAGGATGGAAGTCGCCCGGTTGGCCGGACCGGCCGCGGTCGAACCCTCACCAGCTTCCCCGCACTCCGTCTCGTCGATTGCCGAGCCCACGCTTGTGAGGCTCCTCGACGAGGACGAGCGCCGCATGTACCTCGAACTGCGAGACCACGGCGGCCAGATGTACCAGCGCGACCTCGTGGCCCTCGGGACCTTCTCGAAGGCGAAGGTGACGCGGGTCCTGGACAAGCTCGAGGCCAAGGGGCTCGTGGTGCGCGAGGCCCACGGGATGACGAACCTCGTGCGGCTCGTCTCCCAGCCGGCGAAGTGACCTGCGGGGCGGTCGTTCCAGGTTCCTGAAATCGGTTTCAGGCCGTTTCACGAACCTCTCAAGGGCTGTTTCAGCCCATCACGTGCCAGGAGGTTTCAGAAATGAAGACAGGAATCCTCGTGGCCGTGGCGGCCTTGGCCCTCGTCGGCGTAGCGGTCGCGGCGACAGCGGTCCTCGCGGCACCTCATGCGACCTACGCGAGCGCGCAGGGTGGCATGGGAGGCAGCTACGGCGGCATGATGAACGGCGGCGGCATGATGGGCGGCCAGACCGGCGGCATGATGGGCGGCGGCAGCTGTCCGTACCAGGGCAACTACCAGTACTGCCAGCAGTACATGTACGACCACAACTACACGTACGGCGACTGCCCGATGATGGACTGAGCCTCACCCGGCGGGGCCGGCCGCCCCGCCCTTCCTCTTTACAGGCCTTTCTGCCGCAGCTTCCTCAGTTCACGGACCTTGTACTCGAATAGCTGCCGCATGTACCGCATCGGGATCGATCCCGCGTACAGGTATGTGTCGTGGAAGAACTTGTCCGAGTACTGCCTGCCCAGTCCCTTCTTCACGTCCTTGCGCAACTGCAGGATCAGGTACTTGCCCGTGAGGTAGGAGAGCGGATAGGCGGGGGTGTAGGAGTACCGCTTCACCTCGGCGACCGCCCCCGGGCGCTCGAAGCCGCACTCGCTCACGAGGAAGTCCACCGCCTCGTCGAAGGTCATGCGCCCGCAGTGCAGGTCGACGTCGATCAGGATGCGCGCCGCCCGCCAGAGCTGGTCGAGCATCTGCGCGAACCGCGTCGCGGGGTCGTCCCCGAATCCATTCTCCTTCATCATCGACTCGCAGTAGTGGGCCCAGCCCTCGACCGATTCGACGGCGCCGAAGGACATGAGCCGGGCGAGGGACGGATTCAGGTTCGCGCAGGAGAGCTGCAGGTGGTGTCCCGGGTAGCCCTCGTGGACCGCGGTGTTCCGGGTGCCCGCGTAGGAGTTCTCCTTGAGCATCTCGGGCTTGTCCTCGTAGGGCGTGACCATGTAGAGCCCCTCCTGGACCGGGTCAAAATGCCCGGGGGAGTTGTACGCCGCATAAGGGAGCACGTGCCTCAGATAGGCGGGCGTCTCGATGACCCGGAGGACCTCGTTCGTGGGGATTGTCGCGAGGTCGTTCTCCAGGATGAACCCCTTCGCGTCGTTCATCGCCTTCGCGGTGTATTCGAGGGCACCCTTCCAGTCCGCGGGATGGTCTCCCTTGACCGCTTCCTTGGCCTGCTGCACAGTGGCGCCTTTCTTGATCGCCCCCGCGAGCCGCTCGAGCTCTCGCCGGCTCTCCCGGAGGTACCGCTTCCCCAGCGCGTAGACCTCGTCGACGGTCAGGCCGAGTTCACGGAGGGCGAGGAGCCTCCGGAACTTCGCAGCCCCGATGCCCACGCGGCCCTCCGCCTTCGGAAGCAGCTCGCCGCGGATCCACCGTTCCTGGTCGGCCAGCGCCTCGTTCGCCTTGGCCACCGCCTCTTGAAGGTGGGTGAAGTCCGGGGCGGCGAGGCTCTCCTTCCCGGTGGCCTCGATGATCTGGAGGAAACCGGGTGTCTGCTGCGTGGATTCGAGCCCCATCTCGGCCCACAGACGAGTCGGCTTCCGGATTCGGGTCTTCGTCTCCCGCAGGTACCGGGGCGCGCGCTCGAGGCGGCCGGTGATGCTCACCATCCGGTCGGGCAGGGGCGCGAAGTTGCGCATGAAGAGGAGGAAAATCCCGTTGCCGAGGTCCTCCACGCCGCTCGGCCGCGACTCCCAGATCCGGAGGGTCTCGTTCTGGAAGATCCAGAGGCGGAGCGCGTTGCGGAGGACGCCGTAGTCGATCCGCTTTCCGTGGCTCAGGGACTTCTTGTCGAACCCTTCGAGCCGGTCGAGGGCCCCCTTCG
>CAVYJM010000001.1:0-8129 GCA_963768855.1 uncultured Thermoplasmata archaeon | reverse complement strand
ACCGCAGCGGATGAGAGCTTCGGGTCGCGGACGTCTCCGGCGAAGGTCATCGTCTCCCCGCCCTTCTCCTTGACTGCCTTGGCTACTTCCTCCAGCCGATCCGTTCGGCGCGCGACCAGACCGACTCGCATACCCTTCGCGCCAAGGCGCAGCGCGATCGCCCGTCCGATGCCGCTCGAAGCCCCCGTCACGAGCGCCGTGCGCGGTTCCGTCATCGAGGCGGGCAAGGCGTTCCCGCTTTATTGACTCTCGGCCGGCGGAAAGCGAAAGGGGTAAGTTCGACCGGAAGATGGAGTGGGGGATGCGCGTCGCAGTCCTCGGCGCGGGTGCTATCGGCGGCGCGGTCGGCGCCCTCCTTGCCGAGAACGGGCATGACGTGACCCTCGTCGGGAGGTCCGAGCAGGTTCGCGCGATCCGGACCTCCGGTCTCCAGATCGAAGGTTGCCTCGGATCCTTCGGGGCGAAGGTCCGCGCCACGGAGGCGCTGGACACGCGTCCCGATCTCGCCCTGCTCGCGGTCAAGACGCAGGACGTGGAGGCCGCCGTGATGCAGAGCGCTCCGTTCCTGCGCGGCGTGCCGCTCGTCACCCTCCAGAACGGCGTGCGGAGCGACGAGATCGTGGCCCGTCTCCTCCCGCCCGACTCCCTCCTGAGCGCCGTGGTCCTGGTGACCGCCACGTACCTCGCGCCGGGCCGCGTGACCCTCGTCGAACGAGGGCATCTCCTCCTCGGTCGCCCTCGCGCCCCACATGATGCGCTGGTCGACGAGATCGCCCCGATCCTGAGCGCGGCCGTGCCGACCTCGATCTCGGACAACCTCGTCGGGGCGCACTGGCTCAAACTCATCATGAACCTGAACAACGCCCTGCCCGCGTTGACGAACCGGCCGCTTCGGGAGCTGTCCGCGGATCCGTTCCTGCGGACGCTCGCGGTGCGCCTCATGCGTGAGGGAGTCCGCGTCGCGGATCGCGGCGGCGTCGCGTTGGAGCCCCTCGACGGCGTCTCGATTAGGGCGGTACGCCTGCTCACGCGCCTCCCCGCGCCTTGGGCCGGGCGGATGTTCGGCTCGAGGGTGGCTCGGCTCGGAGGCGAGTGGCCCATCCTGGGCTCAACCCTCCAGAGCCTCCGGCGCGGCCGGCCCACGGAGATCGACTACCTCAACGGGGAGGTCGTGCGTCTAGGCGCCCAGCTCGGGGTCCCGACTCCGAACAACGCGCTCGTGGTGGAGCTCGTGCACGAGACGGAGCGCAGCGGACGCTTCCCGACGGCGGACCGCCTTCGCGAGGTGCTCGGGGGAGCGCCCGCGGGCTGATCCACCCCTGCCGGAGTGGCCCGTTCAGCTAGGTGTCTCGTGCCTCGCGATCGCCCAGACCTCTTTTCGGACGTCGCGGTCCAGAGGCGTCGGCTCGTGCTGGGTCAAGATCTCCCGTACCCGGGCCCGTGCGCGCTCCCGGACGCGTTCCTCGGCCGGGTGGCCTTCGACGAATCCATCCCGCAGGAGGATGTTCGAGGACCACAGCGCCTCGCGGAAATGGAGGAGCGTGTGCTTCTCCTTCAGGTAGTTGCCCGCGGGGCCCACGCGTTCGAGCATATCCAGATGAATGGAGTCCGCGTCCACGCGGAAGGCGCGCATCACGCGCTGGATGTAGTCCACAATCTCCGCGTCGAGGACGAGCTGCTCCACGCTCATCGTGTTGTCCGTGTCGAGCCCGCCGATTCCAGACACCGTGTCAGGACCCGCGAGAAGGGAGGCCATGCCCGTGCCCATCTTCTCCACGCCGGCCTGGAAGCCGGGAGTGTCCGCGTCGCAGCCCAGCGAGGCGATGAGGGATGGGAGGTGATAGTGCCGGGCGAGCTCCGTGCCCGCCGCGCTGAGGACCGCCATCTCGGGCGAGCCCGCTCCGAACGATCCCGAGCGCATGTCGATTGGACCCGAGGCGATGCTCCAGAACATCGGTGCCCCCGGGTTCGCGACCTCGGCGACGACCACGGAGGCGAGGATCTCTGCGTTGCTGACAACCAGGGCGCTCGCCAGGTCGACCGGGCTGCTCCCGCCAAGGAGGACCATGGACATCGGGGCGACCGGCACACCGGCGTGGCCGAAGCGCATCATCGCCTCCGTCGAGCCCTCTTCGAGGACGAGCGGGCTGACGGGGCACTGGATCGACGAGATGATCGGACGGCGATGCAGCTCCTCGCGCCCGCCCACGATCTCCGCGGCCATGGAAATCATTCCCTCCGCCTCTTGCGCGGAGAGGGCCTCGTGCTGGATGTGCTTCGTCGTGTTCTCGAGGGCGGTGGCGGCCTCGACGAGGCCGTGGATTTCATTTGGGACGTCCCCGGCGACGGACATGGGCCACTGGTAGTCCAAGGGCTCGAGCGCGTCGCCCACGCGGGTGAGGTCCGCGAGGTCCCTCGTCGTGCTCGCGCGCCGCTCCCCCGTCTCGAAGTCCAGGACGTTCACGCCGCACCCGTCCGTCGAGACGTACGTGTGACCATCGGGCACGCGGATGTCCCGCTTTCCGTCGCGGGAGGCGAGGAGGATCTCGCGTGGAGCCTTCCGCAGGCTCTCGGCTAGAACGGCCTCGGGGATGCGGACCCGAGCGGTGTTCCCGACCGCGTGGGCGCCCGCCATCTGAAGGACCTTCCGTGCGGATGTGCTATGGACGTCGACGCCGGTCTGAGCGAGCAGCGTTCGGGTTGCCCCGTTGATGGCATCGATGTCCGCCGCGTCCAGGACGCGCAGGCGTGGGAAGGCGATGAGATCACCCCGGACGGGAAGCCTTCGAGGGGGTTTCTCTTTTTCCGATATACCTCTCGGCGGAACGCAGGTCGGAACCGGGTCGTTAACCTGCCTATTCGCTCGATCGCCCGCCGGTTCAAGGTCGGCTGCCATGTCCCTGATCAGGATCGGGCCCAACGAGCTCAACGGGATTCCCAGATGGATTGGTGGGACCGTCACTTTGAAAGAAGACACCGTCATCTGGGAGCGAGACGGTGGGGGACAAGATGGCCAGCGCCAAGCGGACGACCGAATTGCTACGACTGTTCAGAGAGCGAGCGCCCATCGCTCGGTTGTTCGGAATGCAGCTCTCCTACAACGAGGATGGAGGCGCGGTTGTCGATCTTCCGTACAATCCGAACCTCGACCATGCGCTCGGAGGCATCCACGGTGGCGTGTACGCGACGATGCTGGATACGGCCGGGTGGTTCACGGTGGCCGCGACGACGGACCGCTCCTGCTGGGTCGCCACCTCTGAGTTCTCGGTCCATTTGCTCCAGCCCGTTCGGCGCAGCTCCCTCCGTTCCGTGGGTCGCCTCGTGAAGGTCGGAAAGCGACAGGCCATCGCAGAGATGCGCCTCGAAGACGGTGAAGGTCGCTTGGTCGGGCACGGGGTGGGCACGTTCATCATCCTACCGAACGTGCCGACGGCGTAGACCCCCGCGCCCAGCAGCTCGGGGTCAAGGAGATGTTCGCCTCTCGGGCGATCATCACCGGAAGGCGTACTTTCGACATCGCCAGCGGCTCGCGCGGGCTGCAGGGTGGTCACGGGAGTTTCGGCCGACCGAGTCCGCACACCGTCGGGAGAAGGGAGAAACGACTGGCGCGGTCTAGCGCCCGCGTTTCACGGCAATGACGACGCTTCCGTCCGCAGCCGTTTCGATCGAAAGCACCTCGTGACCCAGGAGGCGTGCGAGAGCGGGTAGGTCCTCCTTGGCCGAGGGATCTCGCGCCACGACTTCCAGCACGTGACCAACGGGAATGGCACTGACCTGGCGGCGGAACTCCTGGGGCAATCCGCTTCCGCAGCCCAAGTCTCCCGAGTCGTAGCGGTGGTGGGGAAGATCGGCCGCGGTATCACCTCTCGGTTTCGGGGAGAAAGCCGGAGCAGAGAAGATCCATCGATTCCATCAACCCGTCGCGAATATCGCAGAACGCGTTTTGCTCGATGACCTCCGTCTCGCCGTCGGAATAGTGTTCTCGGAAGCGGTAGCTAATGTGGACGCGCTCCGAAACGGAATAGACTTCCTTCCGGAGGAGTTCCATGCGGTCCGCTCCGGAAAACCAGGCTTGCAGCTGGGCTGCGGCGGCTGCCGATCCGTTGCGCTCCCTGAGCCCCGGCGGTACCAGGGCGCGAAACCGCACCTGAGGGTGAAAGAGGGCCTCGAGTTTCTCAAAGTCGCGATCGGCCAGCGCGGCAACGAAGGCCTCGCCAGTTGAAATGCCATCACTTGCCGTCGCTGTCACCGGGGTGGTTTGCGTGGTCTCCATGTTCTCGTCCCTCCTAGTTACGCGAGGTTTACCGAGCTGGCTCCGGCCGCGAGTTCTTCGACAAGCTTGGCTGCGCCGACGATCGTGGCGCCCTGCGCCAACTGTTCGTCCGTGATGCCTCGGGGTTTCGTACAGGCCCCGCACAGCCACACCTTTCCTCCGGCTGCGACAAAGTCGGCATAGGTCTTGGACAGGGGCGCGAGCCCGTGTGATTCGATCCCCTGCGTTCCGTTCTTCGTCCCGAGCCAGACTCCCTCAACCGTGCAAAAGACGATGGCTTCTTGGCCGGCGGTGGCGGCGACGTTGGCTGCGACGAAGGGAAGCGACGCGCGCTCTGGGTTCTCCTTTCCATGGGTACACATAAAGATCAGTTTGTTGTTGGCCATGCTTCTTGACACCGATTCGTGCCCATCATCCGTTGGTGCTTAAGGCCTCGGACAACTGCGTTCAGTTTTCGGGTGGCCTAAAGGCTTATTAATCACCATTTCCGCTGTGGCATTACGGTTTTGGGGAGACAGAGACTTTGGACCAGCTCGACTTCAAGATATTCAAATCGCTAGGCTACCGACCCTTCGGTCCAAATGCCGGCGACCTGTCAAGGTTGAATCCCTGGGTCATAGCAAAGAAGGTAGGAGCCGACGGGAACACGGTCAAACTCCGCCTGAACAAGATGAAGAAGAGCGGTTTCATCAAGTACTTCCAGATATACCCAAACTACCGCCTGCTGGGGACGAATGGAGCCGCGTATCTCTTTCACGTGAACGACGTCCTGGAGAAATACGAAACGATTGATAAGTGCTCGCTCGTCGACGGCGTAATGGAGATCCACAATTTCATCGGAACCGACATTTGCATCGACTTTACCTACGAGGACAGTAGGGACGAGGGGCGTAGGCTGGAATTACTACGTAGGTTGACCCGCTGCGATTCACCCGAGAAATTCTACGATCGCTTCATGCCACAAGTGGACGTGGAGCTGTCGAACGCGGATTGGCGGATCATCAAGGCTCTGAGATACAATGCCTTCAAGCCTGTATCGAAGGTGGCCGAGGAGCTCGGGCTGACCGCACAGACCGTCCGCCGGCGATTCGAAAGGATGGCTCAGCACAACGCAATATTCGTAGTGCCCCTCGTAAATCCGGCCGAGATCGCTGACACGATCACCTATGTGATGTTGATGTACCCATCGCCGGCCAGGCGCAAGGAGGTGATGGAGAAGGCAATGAAGGATTTCGGGGACGCCTCTTTCCTTGTCAACACGTCCTCCGAAGGGAACTCCATGCTGGCCCTCGCGGGGCGGACGCTTGCCGAGACGGAGGACAATCTGATTAGGGCAAGAAGGATCGAAGGCATGATGGACGTGAAACTCCTGGTCCTCAGGGAGACGCGTGAGTATACGCAGTGGATGGACTCCGCAATCGACAAAAAGATCGCGGAGACTTCAAAAGCCCCGTAGCAACCCGGCGTGGAAGGACGCCGAGACAGCAGACACCGCGCAAAAACGCCCCTGAAGGTCGATGTTCGGTAGACCATGCCTTGCGTCGATTCCCCGGACCTCTCGATGGTTCGTGGCGCTCAGTCCGAGTTCTGCCGCACTGCTGCGGTTGACGTAGGTGGTCCCGGCCCCTGGGACTAAGGTGAACCGCAAGGCGCGAGGCCCATTCACGCGCACGGAGACGAAAATGAGGTGGTCCTGCACATCCGGCGGGACTTCCGCCCGTTGCTTAGACTCGAACCGATCGCGCGTTGGCGTCGAGGACACGCCGCGGGGCTCCGGGGGCTCCAGGCATGCAGGCTCCAAGCCGCCTTGCCCGACCACGCCAAGGGCAGGCCCAGTCCTCGGCCGTGGCTAGCGTCCGAGCACGAGCGACCCGGAATGACAGCTGCAGTCGCAGGGCTGCATGACGCCGTTCTGCAGCACAAATCCGGAGCACTGGCGCGGGGATGTGGCCGTGTATCTCAACGAGGTCTCTTCGATGTCCTTGTGACCGCCCGCGCACCACGATGACATCATAGAGGGCCACCCTTATAACTGGACTCGACCTTGAAAGCTCTCATCCTTGGGAACGGACGGGGCGGGAGCCGCCATCCCGATGCCGTGCCAGAATTCAAGATGGGATCCGAAACCCAGGTCACGCCGCAGAGTGGCTTCTCAAGCAAGTATATCAAGGATGGCGAGACCGTTAGCGGATGGCCAAGGGGAGAGCGCCCTCGGTCCCGGCCGGCGGCAGCTCTCGCAGTGGGGCGGGCATCTTACTCCTCTTCCTCCGGTCGCTGGGCCGCGCCTCGCTCCCGGCCTCACAGGTCAGCCCGGCCGTCGAACCCAGCAGACTGCCATCAACATGCCACTGCCACGGAAAAGTCCGGATGTGGCCTGGAAGGTGCTGCCCGTTCGCGGCAATCGTCACGCTGAACATGTCCCTCTCCTTAGGCCCCAGCGATTGCGTTGCGAGAGCCCTCGCGGTCTGTGCGCTCCTCGTTCTTGCGTGACGCAACTACTGAGTCTCGTGTCGACGTCGGTGACGAGGATCCGCCAAGACCCATACCACAACCCCGACAAGAATGAACTCTCCGAGCACATACAGCATCGCCATGCCGAACACGTCGGCAATGTTCCACGATCCCCACGCGCTCCCCACAACCCGAAGAGAATACTGCGTTGATGAAGAGCCAATGCCCACGACTTGTCCGTAGGCAATGACGACGCCTCCCGCAGGCTGAAGCCCTATCGAGGTGCCCGCGTCGAGGGATGCTTGCGTTGCGACGGCGCGTCGCGACCATGACCCCCCGGCGTTCGTCGCATACATGACGAGTCCGCTCTGGTAGTCGATGTAACTGAGATGGACGTTCCCGCTTGTATCAAGGACCAGGGAACAGGCAATAGCCCCCCCACCTGGGCCACGAGCTCCTGTGTCCAGGTTCCGCTCACGTTCGTGGCATGAACGACGTAGGTTGTGTTAGTGGACTCATTGTAGGAGGTATGGGCCGTGTGGACGCGACCGCGGGAATCGAGTGCTATCGGTGCAGGACTGTACATCCCGCCGGAGGAAGGGATGTAGGACAACCACGAAGCGGTCCAGGTTCCGCCCGAATTCGTAATGTAACGGATGAATACAGGCCGAACGCCAGCGAGATGGGACGCCACCTGAGGCGACGCCGCAATCGCTAGAACACTGCCACCCGTCAGATCCCCGTTCGTGGAGAACACGGTCGTATTCATCCAGGCTCCTGCGCGTTCGTTGCATATCGAACGTCCGTGACGGACCCGTTCGTCCAGAGGTATGCCACGTGGACATGATCGGACCTGTCGACGGTTATCGCGGATCGAGCGCGTCGTCATCAAGGGTTGTCGCAGACCAGGATCCTCCTGCGTTGGTCAGGTACCCGATCAATGCGAGCTCGCCAATATCCCTGCGGGGCGGAACCGCAGCTTCCACAACATGGAGATCGTCTTTCGAATCCTTTGCGAGACCCGCCTGCGTGACCCAGTTGACTTGATCGAGCGGAGCTACGGTCCAAGTTCCGCGCGAGTTGGTTGCGTACAGGACCGAACCATTCGTGATCACCATGTGGAATTACCACTCGAGTCTACGACCAGTCTGTCGCCCGGGTCCACTGGCTGAACACGGTACTGCCGGGCCAAGATCCCGCGATGCCGAAGACCTCCCAGCGTGCCGGCGAAGACGAAAACCACCGCAATTGCGAATGCGCCAAACGGGTGACGCCGATGAACCGCGAGTCCGCGTGCCCGCGCCGTGCGGGGTTCTTTGCAATGGGTCTTGCTGCCTCCGACGTTGAAACCCCTACAGTGGCGAGAGCCACCGGTCGTCTGCTTAACCTTTCGTATGTATCGCAG